>NZ_JASVWB010000002.1:0-1292794 GCF_030287445.1 Streptomyces sp. ALI-76-A
ATGGCGGCTTCATGCTCGTTGCTCGCCTGTGGCAGATGGAATTTTTCGTCCGGCCTTGCAGAAAAGGGTAGATCGGAATGGCTGTGAAGGAACTCCGTCCTCACCAGCGAGAAGCCGTGGAAGCGGTTCTCCGGGCACTCGAATTGCCTGCAAGATCCACTGTGCCGGAGCGGGGGCTGCGGACTCAGGTGATCATGGCGACCGGAACCGGGAAGACCCTCGTCGCCACCCGCAGCGCGGAGGAGCTCCGTGCGGGCCGGGTGCTGGTCCTCGTTCCTTCGCTGGACCTGCTCGCCCAGACCGAGGCCGCGTGGCGCGAGGGAGGCCGTACAGGCCCGATGATCGGCGTCTCGTCCCTGCGCGGTCAGGAGGTGTCCTTCCCCAACACCACAGACGCGGACGAGCTGGTGGAGTGGACTCGCCACCTGGACAAGGTCACCGTGTTCGCCACGTACGCCTCGCTCGGGCTCGGCACGCTGGAACGCGCGCACGCCGCCGGCCTTCCGGGGTGGTCGCTGATCGTCGTGGACGAGGCGCACAGGGTTTCGGGCAGGATCGGCCGGCCGTGGGCGGTCGTCCACGACAACACGCGCATCCCCGCCCTGCGCCGCCTCTACATGACCGCCACTCCCCGGCTGTGGCAGCTGGATGAGGACTCCGAGCAGGGCGCGCCGGGTGAACTGGTGGCGTCGATGGATGACGACCCCAGCTCACCGTTCGGCAGCAGGGCGTTCACGTTGACGCTCTCGGCGGCCATCGACAGGGGAATCTGTGCTCCCTACCAGGTGGTGTGCCTGGACATCACCGACACCCAGCTCCAAGCCGCACAACTCCTGGGCGAGGACGCCCGCTCCGAGCAGGTACGCGGGGCGCGGCTCGCCGCCCTCCAGACCGCCCTGGTGAAAGCCTCTGCGGAAGAGGGCTTCCGGCGCACCCTCGTCTTCCACCACATGGTGAAGGAGGCCGAAGCGTTCGCGGCCGGCCTCCCCCACGTCGCCAAGCGACTGCACGACGCCGACCCGGAGCTGTACCCGCGGATGGTCTGGGCCAACTGGCTGTGCGGCGACCACAAGCCCCTCCACCGGCGCCGCGTCCTCGACGAGTTCTCCAAGGGAATCGCTGCTGACGGCACCGTCGTGGAGAAGACGTTTCTTGGGTCCGTTCGCGTGCTCGGCGAAGGCATCGATACATCCCACTGTGACTCGGTGTACTTCGCCGACGTACGCGGCTCCATGCCCGACCTCGTACAAGCCGTCGGCCGGGCGCTGCGGATGCAGCCCGGCGAGGGCAAAACGGCGTCGCTGGTCGTACCGGTCCTGCTCGGGCCCGGAGAGACAGCCGACAACATGCTCACCAGCCGGGCGTACGGCGGCCTTGCGAAGCTGCTTGAAGCGCTCAGAGCGCACGACACCCGCATCGTCGAACAACTCGCCGAGCAACAGGCACAAAGCCGCGTCAGAGGCGTTCAAAGCCGCAGCGGAGAGGAAGGCGAGGGAACCGAGAGCGACCGAAGCGACCGACTGTCAGTGCCGGCCCGGGAGCTGCTGAAGTTCTCCACACCGCGCGACCCCGCACAGCTGGCAGCCTTCATCAACCTCCGCGTCCTCAACCCCGAACACCAGCACTGGCGACGCGGCATCGAAGCCGCCACCCTCTACCAACGGCTCCACGGCGACCTCAAAGTGCCCTTCACCTACCGCGTCCCCGGCAGCGGGAGCGAGGAGGCTAAAGCCGAAGGGTGGCCGGCCTCCCTCGCCGCCTTCCCGCTGGGGCAATGGATCGCCGACGCCCGACGCTTCTACACCCGCGGCGACATGGACGAAGACCGCATCAAGCAGCTGGAGAAGCTGGGCATGGTCTGGTCGCACTTCGACGTCGCGTGGGAGGAAGGACTCGCCGCCGCCCGCGGGTGGGCCTCCGAAGCAGGCCACCTCCTGGCGCCGCTGGACGCCACCTACCAGGGATACCGGGTGGGCATCTGGTTGAAGAACGCGCGGGCTGCCGCCCGAAAGGCTGCCGAGATCGAGCAGCGACGTGCCGAGGGGCTTGTGGTGGAGTCGGCAGCCGGGGCGCTGTCGGAGGAGCGGCGCGAGCAGCTGGAGGAGATCGACCCGTCGTGGTGCCCGGTCTGGCCCGTGGAGTGGCAGCGTGCCTTCCATTCGGTCCGGCTGCGCCTGGAGGCCGGCGGTGAGCTCCCAATGGAGCCGGGCGTGGTCGTGCACCAAGGCGAGGATCTGGGGCGGTGGGTGCGCTCGGTCCGGCTGGGCTGGGACAAGCTGACGACCGTGCAGCAATGGATGTGCGAGCACATCCTCGGCATCCAGCCCGCGGCCGAGGACGAGAAGCCAAAGCCGCGCCGCACCCAGGCCGACAAATGGGCCATGAACTACCAAGCCGCCAAGCAGTTCTACGAACGCGAAGGACACCTCCAGGTCCCGAGAAAGCACATCGAACGGATCGTCGGCGAGGACCAGGAGGAACGGGAGCACCGGCTCGGTGCATGGATCGGCAACCAGCGCAGCAGGGCCGCCACGCTCACCCCGGAGCGGATGGAACAGCTCTCCACAATCGGCATGCGCTGGGCATGATTCCGTCCTGGTTCAGCGGTGGTGCCGTGATCGCTCACCGAAGGTTTTCGTCACGGATCATCCTGCGGAGGCTGGTGCGGGCGGCGGTCAGGTCGTCTTCGAGGGCGGTGATGCGGGCGCGGCATGTGACGTTCTCTGCGGAGGCCTCCTGGAGCTGGCGGGTGAGGTCCTGATTCCGGGCGGTCAGTTCGTCTGCTCTGGTCGCTGCGTCAGCGGCGTGGATGGCATCGAGCTGATAGCCGAGTTGGTGACGCAGGGCTGCTTGGAGCCGGTCGCGCTCGTCGCGAAGGCCCTTGATTTCTTGCCGGGCGATTTCGAGTTCGGTGCGCAGGCTGAGCGCGGAGGGCGGGCTTGCCGTGGCAGCAGATGGTGGGGTGCTGTGGGCTTGGCGTAGTTGGGCTGCCTCGATGTGCTCGCGTACGCCGGAGGCGTAGGTGAGCCAGGTGGAGACTCGGGCGGCGCGGGCGACTGCGGCGAAGGTGAGCGGCTTTCCCTGTTTCTCGAGTGTGGCGAGGACGGTGAGGACACGGGCTCGCTTGTCGAGGCTGTGACGGCGTCTGGCTTCGGCGAGGGGGGCGGGGTTGCCGCGGGGGTTCATCGCGGGTCTTTCGGCCGGGCGGTGGTGAGGGGCAGGAGCGTGTGGTTGTCGCCTGCGCGTGCTTTTCGCAGCACAGTGCTGGCTTCTTCGATCTGTGCGCGTTCGGAAGCGGGGAGGGATCCCAGGTGTTTGTGCATGCGGTCGATGACTCGCTGGTAGGCGGTGATCTGTGCGGTCAGGGCGGTGGTGATGAACTCGGCTGCGCCAATGGTGAGTGCGGTTTCGCGGTCTGCTCGTAGTTCGTTGATGTGCTGTTCGATGGCGGGCAGGTAGGAGGGGTCGGGGCGGTAGAAGCCGCAGCCGGCGCACTGGAAGCGGATGGGGCAGGCCTGGCCTCCGGCTTTGACGTTTGACGGCTCGGTGCAGCCGCCGTAGGGAACGGCGACGGAGCGCATCTCGTAGGCAGTGCTCGAGCTGGGGCTGGGATGGCCGTGTTGGTCGAGGACATGTGCGCTGAGTTTGGCCACGGCTTCGCTTTTCCGCTTGAGGGAGACGGTGTACTAGCGCTGCGTCATGGCGATGGATTTGTGGTCCATCAGCTCGCGCAGCACATCGACGGGGGTGCCGGCGTCTGCGTGGCGCTGTGCGTAGGAGTGGCGGAAGGCGTATGGGTAGATCAGAGACCGGTCGAAGAGCAGGCGTTGTCCTCTTGAGTCGGTGCCCTCGGCGTGAAGCGGGGGCAGGGCGTCTGCCCAGAGCCTGAGGGCGTCGCTGAGGTAGTTGCTGGAGATGTGGGGGGCGTCGCTCAGGGGGGTGAGGGATGGAAAGAGGTATCGGTCTCCTTTGGCGGGGAGGTGCAGCTGGTCACGGCAGGCCTGCCAGGTTCGGATGGCGTCGGCAGTGGAGGTTGTGATCGGCAGACGCCGGCGGTGGCGTTTCCTCTTGTGGTTGTCCCAGATCAGGGTGGGCTGGCCATTGTGGGTTTCCAGGCAGTCACGGGCCAGGGAGACGATCTCGAGCGGGCGGCGCCCGGTGTCGCGCAGGACGGTGTACATCGTGCGGTACAGCAGCTGCCGGGCGTCTGGGGCGATGTCGCGGCAGCCGTAGGTGTTTCCGGTGCCCAGGGTGTCGAGGTGGGCGTCCAGTTGCCGGATGACGGACTCGGGGATGGCCTTGCCGATGAAGTCCTCATTGGGTTCTTCCACGGAGATGACGTGCTCGACGGGCACGCGGGTGAAGGTGCCGGCCAGGTCATCGAGGGTGCCGCAGCGACGGCCGTAGGCGATGAGCTGGAAGAACATCCCCAGCAGGCTGCGTCGGAAGGAGGAGGAGTAGGGGGTGCCGTCTCGTTTGCGTGCGGCACGGAAAGCGTCGACGGCCAAGGTGGCATCGGCGAACGTGAGGGCGGCGGGATCGTCGCCGGCGTCGGCACGCTGGGCGAGAGCCGTGGAGGCGATGGTCGTCGCGTGGAACGTGCGCTTGAAGTCTTCCGTGGTGGGTCGGGCGGTGGTCACCCAATGACGCAGCGCCTGGCGCAGCCAGGACTGGCGGACGGTGCGGAGATCGACGCGGCCGGGCAGATGCCGGCGCTTGCCGGAGGCGCTGTGGCGCAGCCCGAGGACACGCAGATCGATAACGTCCTGGTCGATGAGGGTGATCCCGGAGAACTCGCTGTATCCGGCGCGGGCGGCGGACTGCAGGTTCTCCAATGTGCGGATGGCAGACTGATGCGGCTTGGTGAGCCGGGCCGCGTTGGTGGCGTCCAGAAGGGTGTCGGCCGTGGTGAGGTGACTGATCACGCCGCGGATCCAGTGAGGCTCCAGGGCACGCACCCACTGGTCCATCTGCTGCACGGCGTACAGCGCTTCCCAGCGCAGCAGCTGGGGCAATGGGGCGAGGTGGAACTGGTGCGCCAGCAGATACAGCGGCTGCCCGGGCGCCCACTGGGCGACAGACATGGGAGCGGTACTGGAACGGCAGTCTGCCCTCCAGGCACGCCAGTGATAGTTGCACAGCCCGCAGGAATTCATGGATGTGCCGGCACAGTCGGTGACCATGCAGACGGGCACGTCAGTGAAGGGAATAGCGCGCTCACGGAGCCAGCGTTCGAACGTACCCCTTGCCTTGTGGTACTTGCGGGAGCTGCTGTGGGCAGCGCACAGGCCTCCCGACACCTGGGGCCGTACACACCGCGCGCCGTCACGGGTGAGCGTGCACGGGCCTACGACCGCCAGAGGCAGGGATTTGGAGCGCGCGGGAGTGAAGGTAGCGGCGAACTCTTCCCGCGGCAGGCCGCTCTTTCTGCGCTGGTCCGAGCAATAGGTACAGAACGTCTCCTGAGCACGCACGATCACGTCGCAGCGGCGGGTGCGGCACCGGGAGGACGAGGTGCGCGGGTTGTCAAGGTCTCCGGTGAACAGCCATCTGACGCTGTCCCACTCCCCCGGCCGCCACGCGGGATCGATGTGGGCACGCAACCACCTCTCCCACGACTTCTTCGTGGCCCTCGTCGGTGCGGGACGTGCGACGGCAGGCGCACCAGCCGTGCTCACTGGTCCTCCCGTCATGCCTGGGCCCGGTCGACAGCCGCCCGGGTCTCGGACTCATCGACGTGGCGGTAGCGGTCCATGGACAGCGGCGAGGCGTGACCCAGCAGCTTTTGCACCACGTCCCGGTCCACTCCCTCACGCAGCCAGTGGGTGGCCGCGGAGTGGCGCAGCATGTGCGGCCGCGCCGGATGCCCGGCGCGGCGGGCCAGACGGTCGAAGACGTTCTTGGCGTTCGGGTAGGTCATGGCACGGCCCAGCGGCGGGCGGAAGAGGTTCACGAACACCATGCCTGTCTCGGCCGCCGCGGCCACCGGGTTCCGTTCGTGCTGGTAGTCGGTGTAGAAGGCGACGTTGTCGGGGGTGACGGGAAGGCAGCGGGGGTGTCGGGACTTGGCCAGGGCCCCATTCGGGTTGTCGGTGCGGCGCCGCACATGAAGATGCGGGCCCTCCACCGGGCAGCCAAGGGAACGTGACGAGGCCAGGAAGTGCAGATCTTCCTGGCGCAGGCCCAGGGCCTCCCCGATCCGCAGGCCGGTCGCGGCGAGCAGCGCGATGAGGAAACGGTCACGCGCTCTGGGCGTATCCGCGATCATGCGGCGGATCTGCTGCGGGGACAGGTCCTCGTAGCCGGGTTCGCTGACCTGGAAACGAAAGGCCGATACCTGAACCTGACGCCACTGGCCACGCTCGCCGGCGTCGTAACCGGCCGGCAAGAACCGCAGGAACTTCGGCTCCGGCAGCAAGCCGGCCGTCTGCGCGGGGACCCAGCCGTGCAGTGCGCCGAAGCGCAAGAAGTCCGCAACCGCCGTCATCACCGCGTTCGCCGTGCCCTGCGAACGGTAGCGGGGCGCAGCCCTGGTCGGAGAGCGGCGGCCGCGGGCCGGCAGCGGCGAGGTCACCAGCCACTGCTGCAACCCGGACAGAGTCATGAAACCCGGACACGACCACTCGATACGGCGCTGGGCGGGTCTGTCAAACGAGCGGTGTAACTGGGGTTGTTGAGGGTTATTGACGGGCTGCGGAGAGGCGGCCGTCGAAGGTGATGTCGAAGGCGTTCAGTGCGGTCTTCCAGCGCATGGTCCAGCGAGCCTGGCCCTTTCCGGTGGGATCGAGCGACATGATCGCCATGTAGACGCACTTCAACGCGGCCTGCTCGTTGGGGAAGTGACCGCGGGCTTTGACCGCCCGACGGATCCTGGCGTTGACGGACTCGATGGCGTTGGTCGTGCAGACGATCCGGCGGATCTCGGTGTCGAAGCGGAGGAACGGGGTGAACTCTTCCCACGCGTTCTCCCAGAGCCGCACGATCGCCGGATACTTCCGGCCCCAGGCGCCGGCGAACTCCGCGAACCGCTCCAGGGCGGCCTCCTCGGTCGGCGCTGTGTAGACGGGCTTGAGGAGCTTGGCGATCTTGTCCCAGTCCTGGCGGGCGGCATAGCGGAAGGAGTTCCGCAGCAGGTGCACCACGCAGGTCTGCACGATCGTCTTTGACCAGACCGTCTCGACCGCCTCGGGCAGGCCCTTGAGCCCGTCGCAGACCAGCATCAGCACGTCGTTCACGCCGCGGTTCTTGATCTCGGTGAGGATGTGCATCCAGTGCTTGGCGCCCTCACCGCCGTCGCCGGCCCACAGCCCGAGGATCTCCCGCCGGCCCTCAACGGTGACGGCCAGGGCCACGTAGATGGGACGGTTGGCGACGGCGCCGTCGCGGATCTTCACGTGGATCGCGTCGATGAAGACCACCGGATAGACGGGGCGGTTTCCATCAGTAATTGCGAATCAGCTGGTCAGTGGCCCTATGAGCCATCCTCTCATGGCCTCAATGGGGGTCTTGTCACCGAGCACGAGACGCGGTCGGTTGTTCAGTTGCCGAGCTACTTCGCGGAGGTCGCGGGCGGTGTGAACGGACAGGTCACTGCCCTTGGGGAAGTACTGCCGCAGCAGTCCGTTGGTGTTCTCGTTCGTCCCGCGTTGCCAGGGCGAGTGCGGGTCGCAGAAGTAGATCCGGAAGCCGGTGAGCGCCTCGATTTGCTCGTGGAGAGTCAGCTCGCGGCCTTGATCCCAGGTGAGTGTCTTCCGCAGCTCGGGCGGTATGCCGGCGGTCTGGGTGATGAGTGCGTTGCGGACTTGGGGAGCCTTCCAGCCGTGGGGTAGGTGGATGAGCTGGACGTAGCGGGTCGTCCGTTCCACGAGGGTGCCGATCGCCGAGCCCTGGCCGCGTCCGATGATGAGATCCCCTTCCCAATGGCCAGGAGTCATACGGTTGTTGACTTCAGCGGGCCGTTGATGGATCAGTGTCATGTTCTTGATCTTGTTGGCGGTGGGGACGCCTCTGCGCTGTGGTTTGCGGCGGACGCGGCCGGTGCGAAGCTTGCCGGGCCTGCTGCCCAACTGGCCGGCGAAGAGGGCGCGGTAGATCGTCTCCGGGCAGGCCCGCATTGACCGATCCCTCGGGTAGGTGCGGGTGAGGAAGCGTGCGATCTGCTGTGGTGACCACTTCTCGGTCAGCTTCTCGCGGACGACCGTCCGAAGCGGCTCGCTCGCCTGGATCTTCTCCGTCTTGGGGCGCTGGCGCCGAAGCAGAGCCTGGTTGTGGGCCCACCAGGGCTGGTAGCGGCCATCGGGCTTGCCGCCTCGCGTGATCTCCCGGTAGACGGTCTGGAAGCTCTTGCCGATCGAGGCCGCGATCTCCTTGACCGGTAGCCGCGCCTGGAGGCCGTCGGCGATGGCGATGCGGTCATCCTGCGTCAGGAAGCGCGGGGATATCGGGCCAGGGTCCGGAACGATCACGCTGCCAGCATCGATGAACCACAGCGACCCGCAGCTGGTGGACACCCCGACCACGCGGGCTGCTGCTGCCCCTTAGCCCTCGCGCAGCAGCTCGAAGTACCGCTTCTTCATCGCACTCGGCAGCTTGTTGGGGGCAAACCTTGGCATGCGTACGTCCTTCTACTCAGAGCGTTCGCAACCACCAATGGAACTCAAGCGGCGTCGAGCGGCGGTTCTGCCACTCGGCCATGCCGTCCAGGACCTTGTCGGTGATCGTGGAGATCGTCTGGCGGGATACGTCGGCTCCATAGACTTCCGCCAGGTGAGCCTGGACCTCACCGGTCGTCAGGCCCTTCGCAGCGAGCGAGATGACCATCTCGTCAACGCCGGTCAGGCGTTTCTGCCGCTTCTTGACGATCCTCGGCTCGAAGCTGCCTTCCCGGTCGCGGGGAACGGCTATCTCGACCGGGCCGACGTCGGTGAGCACGGTCTTGGCACGGGTGCCGTTGCGTGAGTTGCCGCCGTTCTTCCCGGCCGGATCATGCTTGCCATAGCCGAGATGGTCGGTGATCTCGCCCTCGAGAGCGGACTCCAGAAGCCGCTTGGTCAGCTGCTGGAGCAGCCCGCCCTCGCCGGTCAGCTGAAGGCCCTCGGCCTGAGCCCGGCCCACCAGCTCGTCGATCAGCTGGTCGTCCACAGACTTCGCTGGCGCCGCTTCAGACGGCTCGACGGACTCGGCCTCAGGCATGTTGTTGCTGGTCATCGATGCATCTTCCATGATCGGGAGTTACACCGAACGATTTACAGTCCCCGGGCGGCCGGAGTGTCCGCCGACTCGGGTTGCGTCGCCGCGACGTTCGCGAGCTCGGGCTCGGTTGCCTCGGGGGCAGGAAGAGCGTGGGGCAGGCAGCCGCGGTGAGTGGCGGCGATTTCCTGAACGCGCCGGGACAGGCCCTGCCACAGATGGAAGCGGTCACTGACCTGGACGGCTTCTGGGGCGCCGTCGGCGATGCCCTGCCGATAGGTGAGCGAGCCGTCGCGGCAGGCGATCTCCACACCGGGATGTCCGCGCAGCCATCGGCTGAGCTGTTCGGCGTCTCTGCCTTCCCAGAGTGTCAGCGGGAGTCTGCTGTCGGCGTCGACCAGGAGGGTGCCGTAGGTATTGGCGTACAGTGCGAAGTCGTCCACACCGAGCACCCGGGGTGTGACCAGCGGCGGCAGCGGCACCCGCATCAGCTGCGCGAGCACGGTGCACCGCGACAGGCTGATGTTGAGTATGCGCAGCATCCTCGCCCCACCCCGGCCGGACAGCACCACGCCGACCGCCTCGACCAAGTGCTGCAGCAGCGGGGTGCGCCGCTGATAGCGCACGGTCAGTCCCGGCACCTGCTCGGCGAAGGTCATCTTCGGACAGGCCGAGTTCTCGCAGTACAGACGGCGCACGCTCAAGTCGATGCGGACCGGCCTGCCTTCAAGCGCGGCATCGGCGAGGTGCCGTACGTAGCGGCTGTGCATCCACTCGCTCAGCGTGCCGCATCCCGTACACCCTGCCGGAGCACCGGATCTGGTACGAGCCTGGATCACAACGGCAGGACCAGAAGCATCGACCGAGACCACCAGCACAGCCGCCAACTGCGGTAACAGCTTGGTTACTGAGGTTTTCGGGTTGTCGTCGGGTGGTGACGGTTCATGATCCCTGCGGTATGCCGGTGGTATGCGTTATCCGGAGGGTGGGGGCCTGACCGCTGAGCGTCGGGCCTTTCGGGAGAAGATCCGGCTCCGGGCCGGTGAGAGGTTCACGGCGGGCGAGAAGACTGCGGTGATCGCCAGGGATTTGCGGGTGAGTGTGCGGTCGGTGGAACGCTGGCGCCGTGCCTGGCGCGAGGGTGGCATGGAGGCCCTGCGTTCTGCGGGCCCGGCCAACTCCCCGACCGTCACCGATGCCCAGTTCGCCGTGCTCGAGGAGGAACTCGGCAAGGGTCCGTCAGCGCACGGCTTCGGCGATGAGCGGTGGACGTTGGCCCGGGTCCAGACGGTGATCCGCCGGCGTCTGAGGCTGAGCCTGTCGGTGGCGACGGTGTGGCGGCTGTTGAAACGGCACGGCTGGTCATGGCAGGCGCCCGCCCGCAGAGCACTCGAACGCGACGAGCACGCCGTCGAACTGTGGAAGAAGGAGGTGTGGCCGAGGGTAAAAGCCTCGCGGCGGCCCACGGGGCCTGGATCGTCTTCGAGGACGAGTCCGGATTCTCCATGACGCCGCCTCGCGCCCGCACCTGGGGCCGGCGCGGACACACCCCCGTCATCCGAGTGAGAGGCCGCTCCCGCCGCAGGACCTCGGTCGCCGCCCTGTGCTGCTACAAACCGGGCGTGGAAAGCCGTCTCATCCACCGGCCCCGCAACCACCTCCTCCTCAAAGGCGCACGCAAGAGCTTCTCCTGGCAGGACTACCGCGACCTGCTCGTCCGTGCACACATCCAGCTCAGCGGCCCGATCGTAGTGGTCTGGGACAATCTCAACACCCACCTGGCGGCCGGGCTGAAACGGTACGAGGCCGAGCACGACTGGCTCACCACCGTCCGCCTCCCGCCGTATGCACCCGACCTGAACCCCGTCGAGACCCTCTGGTCACTGGTACGCCGGGCCATGGCCAACACCGCCTTCGACACACCCGACGGCCTCGACCGCACACTCCGCCGGGAGTTACGAAGGATCCAACTCCGGCCACACCTGATCGACGGTTGCCTCACCGCCACCGGCCTGACCCTCGCACCACCGACCCCACCCTGAAAACCTCAGTATCTGGTCGCGGGCGGGATCTCGTGGCGGGCGATGCCCGCGGACTTCCCCGACTGGGGCCGGGTCTACGCCTTCTTCCGCCGCCGGCGCGAGCACGGGCTGATCACCGAGTTCCACGACCGGCTGCGCGGGAAGGTCCGGGAGCGCGAGGGCCGTGAGGCCGAGCCCACTGCGGGGATCATCGACGCGCAGTCGGTACGGGCCGCCGCGACGGCGACGGCCGGGAATCCCCGCCCAACGCTCACCGCGTCGCGACGTCGTGAGCGGTGCCGTCCGTGATGGCCTGCAGCTTGTCGGGGTTGGCGACGTTGTGGATGGCGGTGATACGACCGTCGGCGTCGAAGTCGAAGGTGACGGTGGCGATCACCCGGTCCGGGGCGCTGAACACCATGCCCGGACCGCCGTTGATCTCGACGAGCTCGGCGCGCATGTCGGCGGGCTGGACGCCCTGGTAGGTGACCGTGCCGATGGCCGCGAACCACGAGGCCACCGTCTGCGCTCCCACGACCGGCTTGAGCGCCTGACGGACCTTGCCGCCGCCGTCGGTCCACAGGGTGACGTCCGGGGACAACAGCTCCATCAGGGTGTTGATGTCACCACCGGTCGCTGCGGCGAAGAACCGCTCGGTGATCTCGCGCTGCCGAGAGCGGTCGGCGGCAAACCGGGGCCTCCTGGCCCGTACGTGCTCACGCGCACGGTGCGCGGCCTGTCGTACCGCCGCCTCGGACCGTTCCACCGCCTCCGCGATCTCGGCGTGGCTGAAGCCGAAGACCTCTTTGAGCACGAAGACCGCGCGTTCCAGCGGGCTCAGCGTCTCCAGCACCACCAGCATCGCCATCGACACCGACTCGGCGTCCATGACGGCGTCGGCGGTGTCGCTGCTGGTGAGGATGGGCTCGGGCAGCCACGGACCGACGTAGGTCTCGCGCTTGTGCCGGGTGGAACGCAGGCGTTCCAGCGCCAGGTTGGACACGATCCGCGTCAAATAGGCCTTGGGATCGGCGACGTGGGAACGGTCGGCGGACGACCACTTGATCCAGGCGTCCTGCACCGCGTCCTCCGCGTCGGCCGCGGAGCCGAGGACGCGGTAGGCCACGGAGAACAGCAGCCTGCGGTACTCGTGAAAGACCTGCTGGTCGGCGCTCACTGGGCACCCCCGGCGACGCGGGTGAAGCGACCGCCATGCGGCCACAACGCGCCCGAGGCGGGCATCTTCTTCATACGGCCGAAGGTCGGCCAGGGCGCGGCACTCACCGTCTCCTTATACCGGACCGCCATCCGGCCGGTCAGATGAATACGCCGCGGGCTGTCGTCGGGACGGGTGAACTGCACGACCGCATCGTGCCGGCCCAGGCTCACCGGCGTGTGGTAGTAGCCGAAGCGGAACGACTTGGGCCGCTTGCCCTTCAGCGTGCGCACGATCGACACCGCAGCGTGGACACCGGTCGGCATCCCTCCCTGGCAGGTGCCGTGCATGACGCCGTAACCCTGGCGGATCGCTGCGGCGTCACCGATGGCGTACACATCGGGGTGCGACACCGAACGCAGCGCGGTGTCGGTGACGATACGGCCACGCTCGTCGACGGCCAGTCCGGCGGCGGCTGCCAACGGCGACACCCGCGTACCGCTCGTCCACAGGACGACATCGGCGGCGATGCTCTCCCCACCCGCCAGTTCGACCGACCCCGGCAGCGCCTTCACCGCCTCGACGCCGCTGCGCACCCGGACCCCGAGGCGGTCGAGCGCCGACTGCAGGTACGTCCTGGCCTTCGGGTTCATGGCCGCACCGGGTTCGTCCCGACCCAGCAGTACGACATTCAGCTCCGGGTGCCGCTCGGCGATCTCCGCTGCCGACTCGATGCCGGTCAGCCCGCTGCCGGCCACCACCACCGTGCCGCTGTCGAGCCGCGCCAGCCGGTCGGCCAGCACCTCGGCTTCCTGAGGGCTGTTGAGGGTGTACGCGTGGTCGTCGACGCCCGGAACCGCACTCGTGTCGGCCACGCTGCCCAATCCGTACACCAGCGTGTCGTAGTGCAGCATCCGGTCGTCGTCGATCCGCACCGTCCGTGCGTCCGCATCCACCGCCGTCACCCAGCCACGCACGAACTGTGCGCCCGTCCCCTCCAGCAGCTTCGGAATGCTCAGTTCGGCGAGCTGCTGCCCGGTCGCCGTCATGTGCAGCCGCAGCCGCTCGGTGAACCGCTCCTGCGCGTTCACCAGAGTCACCTGCACATCCTGGCGCCGCTTGACCCGGGTCGCGAGCTGTATGGCTGCGGACATGCCCGCATAACCCGCGCCCAGGATCACAACGTGGTGGGTGGTGGCGGCCGTGCCGGTTTCGTGCTGTGCGCTCATCGCTTTGCCTTCCTCCGCGCGCTGTTGACGACCAGTGGATGGAAGCTACGAGCCAGTTCGTGACATGAGGTTAGTGTGATGCGTGCCACAGTTGGCTTGGTAGGGGGTGCGCTCCTGGTTGAGCCCGCAACCAACTGGTGCGAAGAGCGAGTGTGGGGAATTCTTCAAGGTTCTGGCCGCAGTTCCGTGAATGACCAGGTCAGAGGCGGCATGCAGGAACGTTCCTCTATGGGACATCCTGTGCATGGGGGTCGAATCGCTCGCTGATGTTCTGTTCTCCGGTTTCGATGTGCGGTTGACGCGCGTCACCGAGGTCGCCGAGGGGCTGGTCGTCGAGGCGGTCGCGTGCGGGCCGCCACCACGTTGTCCGGGTGTAACTCGCAGGCATCGAGAGTGCATTCGTCGTACGAGCGGGGCCTGGCCGGGCTGCCGATGAACGGGCGCAGCCTGACCGTGCGGTTACGGATCCGGCGGTTTTTCTGCGACCGCGGCCGGTGTCCGAGGCGGACGTTCGTCGAGCAGGTCGCCAAGCTCAGCGAGCGGTACCGCCGCTCCAGCCTCGGACTGAAGCAGTGGCAGCATGCGGTTGCGGTCGAGCTGGGTGGTCGCCCCGGTCAACGGCTCTGTCGGCGGCTGCGGTTGAGGGCGGGCCGGACGCGGCTGCTGGGCCTGCTCACGGAGCCGGCCGTGCCCGAGCAGGCGCCGCGCGTGCTCGGTGTCGACGATTTCGCCTTCCGCAAGGGGAAGCGGTACGGCACCTTGCTGGTCGACGTGGAATCCGGACGTGTGGTTGATGTCCTGCCCGACCGCGAGTCCGACACCTTCGCCGCCTGGCTCACCGCGCATCCCGGCGCCGAGATCATTTGCAGGGACCGTGCCACCGCTTACAGCAAAGCGATCAAGGAAGCCGCGCCGGACGCCCTGGAGGTCGCAGACCGCTGGCATCTGCTGCAGAACCTCGGCGCGGCCGTGGAGAAGACCTGTCATCAACACCGCTCCTGCCTGCGGAAACATGCCGAGGAGGAGACTGCGGTGCCCCTGGCAGCGGCCGTCACGATCACCGAGTTGCCGCCCGCCGAGCTGCCCCGAACCCAGATCATCGAGCGGACCCGGCAGCGTCACGCCGACGTCCACCGGCTCGTGGACGCCGGCTGGACCATCAGTGCCATCGCCCGCCGTCTCCACCTGGACCGCAAGACCGTGCGCCGCTTCCGCGACACGGGCCTCGACATCCTCCTGGCCTCTGCCCGCGACCGCCGCCCCACCGGCGTCCTCGCCCCGTTCAAGGCATACACCACCGCACGCTTCACCGACACCGGCGGCAGCGTCACCGCACCCCAGGTCCTCGCCGAGATCCGTACGCAGGGCTATCGCGGCAGCGTCCAGGCCATCCGCAAACACTTCGCATCCCTCCGCGACGGCACCGCCGAACCCGTACGCGCCGACATCCCCAGCCCCCGGAAGATCACCTCGTGGATCATGTGCCGCCGGGAAGACCTCAGCACGAAAGACGACGAACGACTCCTCCAAGTCCGGCTCGCCTGCCCGGACATCACCCGCGCCTGCGACCTCGCCCGCACCTTCCACGACCTGGTCACATACCGCCGCGGACACCTGCTGATGGACTGGATCCGCCAGGCCGAACAGGATGCTCCCGCACCCGTTCGCGGCTTCGGCGGCTTCCTCCGCCAGGACCTCGCTGCCGTCACCGCCGGCCTCACCCTGGAATGGAGCTCCGGCGTCGTCGAGGGCAACGTGAACAGAGTAAAAACGATCAAGAGGAGCATGTACAACCGGGCATCCTTCCGGCTCCTCCGGATCCGCATCCTCACCCGACCATGAGCTTCACGGAACTGCGGCCAGAACCTTCTTCAAGGAGTCTCAACAAGGAATCGACCGGACCGGCGCGCTGGAGCGTCGGCGGTGTGCGTATGCGGAGCGAAGCCGACGTCGAGGTCGCCCGCGACGCCTCCGCCCGGTGGCGGCACCCCGCACACAGGCCCCGCGCCCGCCTCCCCTGCCGGCACCGGGATCTCCCCGGCGTCCTCCGGAGACCGGGCCTCCACCTCGAAGAGCTTCAGCAACAGCGCGAACGCCAACCGGTTCGCCCCCGACTTGTTCCGCGGCCGCTCCTGGTCCTCCTCCAGCAGCGTCCAGACCTCGATCAGGTCCCGCGGCTCCCACCCCTGCCGCACCCCGCGCTGCCTCCAGTCGTCATGACCGGACCATCTAGCCCACAGAGCCTTTATTGACGGTGTTGGCAAGCAGGCTTTGCGCTCTCGGAACTGGTGGTTCATGGTTCGTCATGTCCGCAGCGGCACGTCCTGCAAGGCCCGGCGATGTCCGTCTTTGTTTCAGGCTGTCGGGTCCCAGAGGCCGCTGGCCTCACCACGAGCGAGGTGCTCGGCGTAGACGCCGACCTTCCAGGCAATGACGGAACGGCACTCCTCCAGCGCCGTGATCTGCGCGTCGACGCGTTGCCGGTGGGCGTCGAGGAGCTGCAGGCGTTTCTCCTCGTTGCCCGGACCGTGGCGCACCAGCTCTGCGAACCGCTTGAGGTCGGCCAGCGGCATACCGGATTTCCGGAGCTTGACGCAGATCAACAGCCAATCGACGTCAAAATTGCAGTAGCGTCGCCGCCCTCCCGTGGTGCGTTGGACCGGTCCGACCAGCAGGCCCTCACGCTCGTAGAAGCGCAGTGCGTGCACGCTGAGCCCGGTCTGCTCGGCCACTTCACCGATGCTCAGTGGGTCCTCACGCGCCTCGGTCGTCGTCATGCCGCTCAGCCTACGGCTTGATCTAGACCTCGCTCTAGCTCGTAGCGTCAGCGCATGACCACTACTGAGCAGCAGCCGCTCGGCTCGCCCTACTCCGCAGCCAGCACCGCCGAGGACGTCATGACCGGCCTCGACCTCTCTGGCGCGACCGCCGTCGTGACTGGGGGCTACTCCGGACTCGGTCTGGAAACCACCCGGAGTCTGGCAACCGCCGGGGCTCACGTCATCGTTCCGGCACGCCGGCCCGACATCGCCCGGACTACGCTCGCGGATGTGGAAGGCTGCGAGGTCATCCCCATGGACCTGGCCGATTCCGGCAGTGTGCACGCCGCCGCCGAACGGATCAACGACTCCATTGACCGGCTCGACCTCCTGATGGCTATCGCGGGCGTCATGGCCACCCCGGAGCGCCGCGTCGGACCCGGCTGGGAAGGCCAGCTCGCCGCCAACCACCTCGGACACTTCACCCTCGCCTGCGAGCTCTACCCGCTCCTGGCCGCAGCGGGCGGTGCCCGCGTCGTCGTCAACAGCTCCGCCGGACACATCCTGACCAACATCCGCTGGGACGACCCGCACTTCCGCACCGGCTACGACAAGTGGCTGGCCTACGGCCAGGCCAAGACCGCCAACGTCCTGTTCGCCGTACAGCTAGATACTCTCGGGCGCAACGACGGTGTCCGGGCATTCGCTCTCCACCCGGGCAAAATCATTACTGGTCTCCAGCGAGAGATGCCACTCCAGGAGCAGATCGACCGCGGATGGGTGGACGAGCACGGCAATGTGATCGGCACCGACTTCAAGACGCCCTCCCAGGGCGCCGCCACCGGTCTGTGGGCAGCCACGTCTCCACTCCTCGACGGCCGAGGCGGGCTCTACCTCGAAGACTGCGACGTCGCGCGTGTCTCCGCCCCCGACCAGCCCATGGACGACGGCGGCGTCCGCGAATACGCCATCAACGCCGGTGCGGCCGCACGGCTCTGGGACCTGTCCATCGCAGCGACCGGCGCCACCCCCATCACCCGATGACCCCTACCCTGCCTGCGCGGGCTCCCGGCAGAACCAGCGGCACTTGTGCCAGCCCAACTCCAGCCCGCTCTCGCCATACGGAAGGTCGCGGGGACGGGTGACCGCGGAGCCCTTTGCTCGGGTGGCGAAGACTCCGCAGGTCGGGCAGGCACTGGCGGTCTCATCGGTGGCGGGCAGGTGAACTCGGCGCCTTCCGTCGGCCAGCCGCTCAACCCGCGCGACACCCCGTCGAGGTCGAGCAACTTCGTATTGTTGAGCATGCCTGTGGTTCCTGCCTGATCGTTCTGCGTAGAGAACGGAGATGATCACGCAGGTCCACGGGCATCCGGGGCGTGCCCGAATGCGTCACGAAAATCGGCCGGGTGTGGTTCGCTGCTGGGGTGACTCAGGACTTGGAGATCGTCGCATTCGAATCCGCCGAGACATTCGAGGCATGGCTCGGCGAGAACCACGCCGTCTCGCCCGGCATCTGGCTCAAGCTTCGCAAGAAGGGCCCCGGCATCGTCGCGCTGGACTACGCCCAGGCGCTCGACGTGGCACTCTGCTACGGCTGGATCGACGGACAGAAAGCCAAGTTTGACGACCAGTGGTGGCTCCAGCGGTTTACCCCGCGCAAGCCGAGCAGCAAATGGTCCAAGGTCAACCGGGACAAGGTAGCCGCCCTGATCGAGCAGGGCCGGATGCGTCCGCCGGGGCAGGCCGAGGTCGACCGCGCCAAGGCAGACGGCCGCTGGGAGGCGGCCTACGACGGCGCGAAGACCGCCACGGTGCCGGACGACCTCGCGGCGGCCCTGACCGCCGACCCGGCCGCTGCGGCGTTCTTCGAGACGCTGGACCGGCAGAACCGCTACGCGATCCTGTACCGGATCCAGGACGCCAAGAAGGCCGAGACCCGGGCGCGCCGGATCGAGAAGTACGTAGCGATGCTGGCGAAGGGCGAGAAGCTGTACCCGTAGTCGCGGAGGGGTCCGTGGCCGTGTGGGCTCCCGGCGCCCCTGCGGCCACGGCAGCAGCCACCAGGCGTGTTCACCGAGCGTCACGAAACGTCAGAGGCCCTAAGCAGGCTCAAGATGGCCCGGCGGCTGGCGGGCGAGATCGGTGCGGCATTCGGGGCAGTGCCGGCCATCGGCAGGCGGGGCGTGCTCGTAGAGGATGCCCAGGGTTCCGGTGACGGGTAGGCCGCAGCGCTCGCAGGGATCCGCCGGCTTGGGCACATCCGGCACCGCGGGTACGGGAGGGGTCGGGATGTCTCCCCACTTCGGTTGCTGTTGTTGCTGGTTGCGGAGGTGTTCCTCGCGGTGTTTGCGGTGTGCGACGTCGCGGTGGTGCCAGGCGCGGGGGTTGGCGAGGGCGTCGGTGAGGGTTTCCCACTGGCCGTGGCCGCAGCGCCACCGCACCGCCGCATGCGGTCCATGCCGTCGGAGGCGGGGCAGTGTGGTGAACATCAGGGGGATGGTGTCGGTGTAGTTGTGGTAGCCGTCCGGTGTCTCGTCGCTCAGGGTGTCCATGCGTTCGTACTGGCCGGACCAGATGACGCGAGTCAGCTCCAGCACGCGGTTCATCCGGTTCTTCAAAGCCTGCCCCCCGCGCGCGTGCCGGGATTGAACACCACGGCGACGGGCGGGTGCCCCTCACGCTCAGTGGACGGGTAGAGCGTGCGCCACACCGGGACCTCGCGCCCCTGATGGTCTTTGGTGGTCAGGCGGAAGAAGCGCCGGTAGCGGTCGAACTTCGCCGCCAGGACCTCCGCGCTCTCGGTGCAGTTGTCGACCTCCAGCAACAGCACCGGCACACCCGCCTCCGGCGCGTGCAGAACCGCGTCCGTCTGCACGGTGGAGCGGCTGCGGCCCCCGGCCGGCAGATGATGCACCACCTCCGTGGACCAGGACGCCACCGACCCGATCCCCGCCGGTTCCCCCCTTGGTCGCCCGCTCCTCCGACTGATAGTTGAGTCAGCCTATGTCCGCTGCGGCGATCAACCTTCAGTGGCACGGGACAGCCGGGGCGACGGCATGCGCTGGGCGTGGCTACGTTCCGTACGCAGCGCGCGCACGAAGCGAGATCACGAGTGTCACGCCCCATCCGAGAATCTCGCCTGGGAAGGGCCCTTGAACCCGGAAAGGGGACTTACGTGGATGTATTCGAGGTGGCGTGACGCTTTTCCCGGGGAGCGTGACAGGCCATGTCACGCTCATGTTCCGTCAGCGTGACATGGCCCGAGTTCGGTCTCGGGGCGGCGGCCACTATCTCCAGCGCCGCAGCTCCCGCGTCAGCTCCTGGTGCCGCGCCGTACGGCGCGGCGCGCGGTGGCCGTCCGGCGGGGCGCCAAGGGCGACCACAGGATCGGTGACCTGGTAGGCGACCCGGTACGCGAGGACATCGGTCGCGGCGTCCATCCAGTCGTTGGCATTCCGGGAGGGGGCCATGGGGCCGAACGCGGTGACGAACCAGACCGGCAGCAGCTCCGCGCCGCTGAGCGCGTCGGAGAGACGGCTGCGCAGCCGAAGCCGCAGCTTCGTGTCCGCCCGCTGGCCTGCCTCGATCACCTTGGCCTTCTTCGCGCGCCGGGCGTCGTCCGCCTCAAGCTTCTGCCGGGCGTCCTCTGCGCTGATCCTCAGCGGACCGACCCGGCGGTGAGCGGCCTGGGCCTTGGGAGCGGACGACTTGAAGTCGAGTTCGGCCGCGTTCCGCTCGGGGTCGTCGGCCTGCGTGGTGGCCAGGATCGCGGCGGCGCGAAGAACTGCGGCACGGTGGCCGCCCCGTTCCTCCAAGGCCTGCTTGAGGTGGGCACCGGACAGCTTCAACCGGGAGCGCTCGTAGTCATCCAGCAAGCAGGCCTGCGCGTCGAGGCCCTTGTTCACGGTGACCGCCAGGGCGTGCACCTCACCGGCACGGTCCTCATCGAGGTCGACGACGACAGCGCCCTCGGCTTGGCGCAGATACCGCTCCAGCGCCGCCACCCGGGTCACGAGCCGGTCTACGCTCCCGTCGACCGCCGAGATACGGTCACCGAGGTCGTTGTCGACCCGTTCGGTTTCTTCCTTCGCCTCCCGCAGGTCGTACTCGAGACTGTCGACCCGGCGGGGGATTTCCTCCAGCCGGCCGACGGCGTCCTCCACGTCCGACACCTGCGAACTCACCCCGGACAGGCTGGTTTCGAGGTCGTGGACCTTGCGGTCCAGGCTCGTGTACGACCCTTCCACGCTCACGCCGCCTCCTTCCTTTCCCGCGTGTGTGCGGCGTCGGCGTCGGTCACCAGGACGAAGCTGCCGGTCCAGCCGGCGACCGCGGCGATCCAGAACCATCCGGACAGCACGTCGAAGACGAGCAGGGGCACCAGCACGGTGACCACCGCCAGGACGCCTGCCGCGACGCGCAGCTCCCGGTGCCCCTGGACCGGGGCCTCCATCCCGGTGGCCAGGAGACCGAACAGCACTTGGAAGACGCCGAGAGCGACCCAGCCCCAGCCGATCCATCCCATCAGCGGCGTCAGCGCGATCAACAGGCCCCCAAGCACGTGGACCAGCGCTGACCAGGTGAGGATGGTCTTGCTGACCTGCCGGTGCGGATCTTCCCGTTTCGCCGGGGCCTGGGCTTCGTACTCCAGCAGCGCCGATCCGGCCTTGACCAACTGCGCAAAGAGCGCCTCATAGCGCGGATGGTCTTCAGGCAGGCCCTGCAACTCGTGGAGGACCGAGCTGATGTCCTCCTGGAGGTCGGCGACCTTCCCGGTTATCTCGTGATCGATCTCGCCCACTCGTACCCCCTGTGACGACGTGCTGCCGGAACGCTTTCCGGCAACGGCCCGCACCAGCCGCAAACCGATCGACCGTACCGGCCTGCGTCCGCAGTGAGCTGGGCAATGATCAGAAGTGGCCGAATCCGCGCTGCTCCCCCACCCGCATCCGGCTTCCCGCGCCAGGGCGGTCCCGTGGTGCCCCGACCGCGACGACGGCCTCGTGCTCCTGGCGCTCGTTCACGCCGGGCTGCCCTCAGCGTCGGCCTGCTCGGTGGCGCGGGTGCGGCGAGGTCGGCACCGGCCTTGGGGTCGGCGGCGGCGAGTCGGGCCAGCCGCGAACGCCAGCTGGTCGACGCGGGCGGCTGGGACCAGGTGGGCAAGTTCGGCGAGCAGCGCGGCGCTTCCAACACCCCACGTCAGTAGTCGTTTTTCATGCCGTCGCCTACGCTGACCAGGCGTTTTCAACCTCGAACGTGGCGATCACGGCTTCGTGCCTGGCGTGACGTCGCCGAGTCCGCCGAGTCTGCTCTCAGGGTCGGGTACGCGGTCCGGTCAGAGTCGGGTGCGCTGCCACGGCCATCGGCGCCGTTGGGTGCGCGCGACCGCGGCCCGTGCCACCGCAAGGTTGCTGCGGCTGTTGAGGGTGTGGGGGTGATCGGGTCCCAGGACGCGTTCGCGGTCGAGGTTCTTCAGCGGTGCTGCTCCGGGGTGAGTACGGCTTCGGCAATTGCGTCATGCGGTTTGGGCTGCAGCGGGGGCGTGATCCCCGCGCGCGCTGTGCGTGGTGGACCTCAACGGGGTTACGTTCATGGACTCCGACGCCGCCCGGCGGGCCCTGTCCCCCCTGTTCTGGACGCACGTGTACCCCTACGGCCGGTTCGAGCTGGCCATGAACTGCCGCCTCGACCTCGCCGCAGCGGCCCCGGTTCCCGAGTCCCGCACGGCGCCCGATCCTGGCACTGCCCTCGCTGGAGCCCGCAATCAGCGGAGAGCGCCAGATCGGCGAAGCCGTCTGCCAGATCGTGTCCATCGTTCACTGATGGCCACTGCGCGCCGAGGCCCATTACGCTGGTGTGACGGCAGACCGACATCACGCATTCAAGTTCAGAAGCCTGCGCCAACGGACGAGGGGACAGGCGACGCCGGTGAACGCATGGGAGTGGTCAGTCGGCAAGGCTTGAGCTATTGCGTTTGTTGGCGAGGAAGCGTGCCTTCTTCTCGCGGTTTCCACACGTGTTCATGTCGCACCATTTTCGCGTGCCGCCTCGGCTGGTGTCCACGAAAGCGGCTCGACACGTGGGCGATGCACACAAGGAGATCTTTCCCTCTCGCTCTCCCGCAAGAAGACTGATTGCATCGGCGGCGATCACGCTGAGCGCATCTTCTACGGAAGAAGAGCTCAGCCGCCATTTCCGGCCACCGTCGGACGTCAAGATCGCCGAGGCCAAACCCTGAGTACTGCAGTCATTGATGACTTGGACGGCTGAAGAGGGAAGCGGGTTCCGGTTTGCAACGGCGGTGGCAGCTGCATGAATTGATTCCCTTAGCTCTCGAGCCCGGTCGAGCTGGGACTGGACGCAGGAGTCGACCACGAGTCCATTGACCGCCAACCAGTCTGTGAGCCGAGAGGGCACAGGAATGCGCTCCAGTGTTTCACCATAACGCTCTGACAGGGTTCCCGTGAAGCTGGTCGCCAGCACTTTACCCAGGCGAAATTCAGGAAAATAAACAGTAACCACGGAACCACCTTAGTCGGTTGCCATCTGAAGTGCAAACATGTTAGAACCGTCCTAGGTGGTTCTGCGTCGACTTGACGGTCCCATGGGATCCTCCCAGGTCAGCAGCAGGTGTCCGGCCACCGACTGGGGCGACTCGGCGCGGATCGAGCACTACCGACGTCGAGGGCTCCTGGCACGCCATGCCAAAGCCGGAGGTAGTTGACGATGGTGGATTTAGCGGTACTGCCGAGCTATATTGCGGTGATCCTGCTCTTCCTCGCTCCGCCCGGGCCCGATATGGCCTACATGCTCGCAGTGGGCCTTGAAGGTGGCCGCCTGTCCGCGCTGAGAGCCATCCTCGGCATAGGAACAGGTATGAGTGTCTATGCCGCCGCCGCCGTCGCCGGGATAGGAGAGATCACCCGATCGCACCCATCGGTGCTTGATGCGGTGAGAATGCTGGGTGCAGCGTATCTACTGTGGTTGGCGTACCTGACAATGCGACGTGCACGTCGCGCGATCAACGGACACAGCGATATCGCGACAGGTACATGGTATCTGCGAGGAGTGTTAGTCAGCCTGACGAACCCGAAAATAATTCTCTTTTACCTCGCAGTGCTCCCGCAGTTCATTGGGAGTGCAGAGAATCCCGAATTGCAGATGACCCTTCTCGGCGCAATCAACGTCCTAATGGAGGTAATTCTTTACGGGTGCATTGGGCTGTTGTCGGGATTTTTTCAAGCGCGAGTCACCGGCTCGACAAAAGCGACGGCTGCGCTGAATTATGCTGCATGCTCCGTTTATATTGTGCTGGCATCGGCGATCACTCTCGAGATTCTCTTGGCCTAACCTCGCGCTTTCATGAAGCGTGCTGTCCGGCAGATGATCAGGCAAGCAGAAAGTGCCCCTGAACAGCGAGAATGAGGATTGCTGACGTCCTTGTTCCCGCCCCTGTCGGAGGCACTTTCCAGGTGAAGAAGCCTATCGGGTCCTATCCCCATGTCCTTGTCCGGGATGACGGCCGGGCCGTGGTCTCGCAGGCCGGTTCGGTTCTGCTGGTCGAAACGGTCCGCAAGACCGGCCTCGACCAGGCCATATCCGCAGCACTCGCACCCGGGCGAGCCGCGGGCCGTCCATGACCCAGGCAAGATACTCGTGGATCTTGCGATGGCGGTCGCGCTCGGCGGGGACTGCCTCGCCGACATCGCGATGCTGCGGGCCGAGCCGGCCGTATTCGGGCCGGCGCCTCCGACCCGACGGTCTCCCGTCTGGTCGACATCCTCGCCACCGCGGGCAAGGAAGCACTGACCGCGATCCGCTCCGCACGATCCGAAGTACGCCAACACGGCTGGACGTTGGCCGGAAATCGGGCACCGAACACCGGTGGCCAGGTGATCGTTGATCTGGACGGAGTCCTGGTCGTCTCCCACTCCGACAAGCAGGATGCCGCCCCGACCTGGAAGAAGACATACGGTCACCACCCGCTGATGGGGTTCGTCGACCACGGGCCGGGCGGGACCGGCGAACCCGTCGCCGCTCTGCTCAGGCCCGGGAACGCGGGCTCGAACACTGCCGCCGACCACATCGAGGCCACGCGCCTCGCCCTGACCCAACTGCCGAAGAAGTACCGGCGCGGGCGGCAGACCCTGATTCGCTGCGACTCCGCAGGAGGCACCCACGAATTCGTGGCCTGGCTCGCCCGGCGCGGACGCTGGCTGTCCTACTCCGTCGGCATGGTGATCACCGGGGCCATCCACCAGCACGTCCTGAAAATCCCCGCATCGGCCTGGACCCCGGCCCTCGAGACCGGCGGCGAGGTCCGCGACGGAGCATGGGTCGCCGAACTCACCGGCGACATCCTTCAAGGCTGGCCGAAGGGCATGCGGCTGATCGTCCGCAAGGAACGGCCGCATCCCGGTGCCCAGTTGAGAATCACGGATGCGGACGGCATGCGGATCACCTGCTTTGCTACCAACACCGCCGGCCGTCCCATCGCCGAACTCGAGCTCCGTCACCGGCTGCGGGCCCGGGCCGAGGACCGCATCCGAGCTGCCGCGCGACGGGCCTGCGGAACCTGCCCCTGCACGACACCGCACAGAACAAGGTCTGGCTGGAGATCGTCCAGATCGCTCTCGACCTGCTGGCCTGGATGCCCATGCTCGCCCTGACCGGCCAGACCCGGCTCTGGGAACCCCGCCGCCTCCGCTTCCGCCTGTTCTCCGCAGCCGCCCAGCTCGTCACCACCGGCCCGCGCCGCATCCTCCGCCTCGCCCGCCACTGGCCCTGGACCCGGGAGATCACAGACGCCCTCGCACGGCTCGCACTCCTGCCGAACCCCGGCTGACCAGACCTTCCCGCCTCTACGAGGGAACCAGTCCAGACCGGAGCAGTGGAACCCGGCGTCCACCCGAGACGACACTCGGGCTTTCGGCCTGCCCACCACGAGCCACAGAAAGCGAAACGGCCCACCGACTCCGTCGGCGGACCGTCACGAAAGATCGAGGCTAGAGAGCACTGTGGTCACGGCTGCTGCTTTGTGCGGCCGGCTGAGGCTTGTTGGGCGTCCGCGCCGGAGCTGACGTGTCGTTGGGTCTCCTGGGGACCGTGCCAGTCCAGGCACATCACGGTGGCATCGTCTTCGAGCCGGCCGCCGGCAGCGTCACGGACTGCGGACGTCAGCATCAACGCGGTCTCCCGCGGGTGCAGGCCCCGGGTGCGCTCCAGCAGGGCGCGCAGGTCGACCCTCTCCCCGTGCCGTTCGACCATGCCGTCGGTGAACAGGAGCAGACGGTCACCGGGGCGCAGATCGAGGTCCTGAACGCGGTAGGGGAGGGTCGCGAACTCGGACAGCCCGAAGGGATGGTCCACCTCGCAGGTAATCACCTCCACAGCGCCCTCACGCATCCGCAGCGGCCAGGGGTGTCCCGCGTTGACGAGCTGGGCCCGCCCGGTGCGGAGATTGATGCGCAGCAGCTGCCCCGTGGCGTGCCCTTGGCCGTGCTCGACCAGGGCCTGGTCGGCGCGGTGCGCCTGTTCGGCCAGGCCGGCTCCGGCTCGGCGGGCGCCGCGCAGGGCACTCACCAATACTGTGGCGGCCAGGGCGGCGTCGATGTCGTGGCCCATGGGATCGGTCACCGACACGTGCAGCGCGTCCCGGTCCAGGGTGTAGTCGAAGGTGTCGCCGCTGAGGTCTTCGGACGGCTCCAGGCTCCCGCACAGGGTGAACTGCGCGGCCTCGCACGACAATGACAGAGGGAGCAGCTGGTACTGGATCTCTGCCGCCAGCGTGGGCGGCCTGGAGCGTTTCCCCCAGGTGTAGAAGTCGGTGAAACGCCCGTTGGCGATCACGATGTAGGCCAGGACATGGGCGGCTTCCCCGACCTCATCTAGGACGTCCTCGCCAGGTGCGGCAGGCAGGAGCAGCTCCAGCAGCCCGATCGCATCCCCCCGGTTGGTGACCGGCACGATCAGCCGCTGCCCCTGACCGGTCGCCTCCTGATACAGCCGCTGCGTACGGATCACCTCCTCGTAGACGCTGCCGAACAAGGGGATCCGCTCCACTTCCCGCCCGTCCTCCGCTGGGGCGGTCGACAGCCGCGCCACCGCCTTCCCCGTCAGGTCCACGATGAGGAAAGAGACCTTCGTAGCCTCGAAACGCCGCCGCAGGTCCTCCGCGATCACGTCCACCGCATCCACCGGCGCGGCCGTCTCCGCTGCCGTCAGCAACCGGGGAAGTCCACTCTGCCCACCACTCACGACCGCAGTTCCCTTCCACCCGCCCCGCCTACCAGCAAGAGAATCACCACGGCGAGCGTCAACCCATGAAAAGTAACAATAAGGGCCGATCATGGCGTTATGTGTTCATAGAAGTGAGTTTGTTTCCCGGCGTCCACTCGCTGACGCGGCCGTCGCGAATGCTCCAGCCGCGAACTCGACGAAGGGGTGGCCGCCTCTGCCCCGCTGTTGGGCAGCAAAGCCGAGACGATCACAGGTGCCCCAGTCCAGATCAAGGGGTCTATGGCTCATGAGACATGGCAAAGTCTGGAGAAGGACGGGTTCCGGGCCCTGCTCTCCGTGGACGCGGGCCGGGTGGTGCTGCGCTCCAGGCGCGGCACCGAGATGGGGCAGTCGTTTCCGGAGGTTGTGGGCGAGGCCGTGCATCTGCCGCGCTGGTCGTACGGGACGCCGCGGGCCGCCGCGCTCTTCTTCACCTCCGACCTCAACTACTGGGCACTCGCCGGGCCCTGGCCGGGCTGGTCGTCTTCTACCTGCTGCAGCGGCTGCGGGTGCGCGGCTGGTGGTGGTACCTGCCGCTCGGCGTGACGGTCTGGGCGCTGATGTACA
The DNA here is from genome assembly GCF_030287445.1 of Streptomyces sp. ALI-76-A. Lineage (GTDB taxonomy): Bacteria > Actinomycetota > Actinomycetes > Streptomycetales > Streptomycetaceae > Streptomyces. The sequence continues at coordinate 27,200 of NZ_JASVWB010000002.1, forward strand.
ACGGCGGCATCCACGCCACCGTCGCCGGCGTCCCCGTGGGCCTGATCCTGCGCACCACCCGCGACGAGGGCGAACAGGCCTCGCCCGGCGAACGCACCGGGCACCTGCTGCACCCGCTGTCCGCCGGGATCTGTGTGCCGCTGTTCGCGCTGTTCGCCGCCGGGGTCAGCGTCTCCGGCGACGCGCTGGGCAAGGTGCTCACCACCCCCGAGCCCCTCGGCGTGGTCATCGGCCTGCTCGCGGGCAAGATCCTCGGCATTTTCGCCGGCACCTACCTGGCCGCCCGCTTCACCCGCGCCCAGCTCACCCCGAGCTGGCCTGGCCTGATGTCTTCGGTCTCGCCACGCCGGCCAGCATCGGGTTCACCGTCGCGCTGCTCATCGGCGAACTCGCCTTCCCCGGCACCGCCACCGGCGAGCCGTCAAGGCCGCCGTCCTCATCGCCTCCCTGGCCGCGGCCCTGCTGGCCGCCCTGCTCCTGCGCCGCCGGAACACCGTCTACCGGCGCCTGTACGAGGAGGAGAACATCGACGAGGACGCCGACGGCATCCCCGACATCTACCAGCGCACCCCGGGCAGCGGCGCATGACACCACCACGCGCGCACCGCCCACTGGCAACCGCAGCGGCATGGCTCCTGATCTGCGTACTGGCCACCGTGGCCCTCATCCTCACCACACCCGCCTGGGGCAAGACGCTTTGGCTGATCGCTGCCGCCGCCGCCCTGAGCACCGCTGTCCAGTACGCGCGGCGCGCACGGTGAAAACGACACCGCGCTGGTGGCGCACAGCCCTGTCGGTCCTCGCAGGGTGGGCGGCGTCACCCTCACGCTTTGGCTGCTGAGCAGGGCCCTCGGCCAGCCTTCGCAGCTCGCCCCGTGCGCCGCGTCAGCCGCTCTGCTGGTCATGATCGGGGAAATCGGCGACTGGCTGCGACGTCGGTGGCGTGCCCGCCGCCACGGCAACCGGTCAGGATGATCAACAGATGCTGTTCAACAGCAATGTCCGTGAGCTTTTGACGTCTCATAGCCCCGGCCCAGTCTGAGGGCGGCGGCGTAGCGCAGTGTGCTGACCTGCCGTGGTCGCAGTGATGGGGTGGATGAGCGAGGCGGCTGCCGGCTGGGACAGCCGCCTGGCTCTGCCTCCCTGCGCCTGGTCAGCTGCGGATGATGTTCTGGGCCTGCGGGCCCTTCTGTCCCTGGCCGATGTCGAAGGTGACGTGCTCGCCCTCGTTCAGTTCGCGGTATCCGCTGCCCTGGATTTCGGAGTAATGCGCGAAGACGTCCGGGCCTCCGCCGTCCTGCTCGATGAAGCCGAAGCCCTTTTCGGCGTTGAACCACTTCACGGTGCCGCTGGCCATACTGGTCGATCCTTCGTTCATGCTTGGGAACAGCCCTTTCATCGAGGCATGCTCCGGCTCTCTGCAATAGGAGGAGCCGACAGCCGTTCTACCCCGGAACACGGCTCTTACTCGGCTGGCGACACAGGCTCACGCATAGCAAGCGCGCCGGGCGACGGCGCTTGCACGGCTGGTGGCAGAGGATGCCAGCATCCCCGCCCCTTGGGCCCGAGCGATCAAGCGGCCGTGGGACCGACGAGTTCGGACAGGACGTCTTCCATGGTGACGAAGCCGATGACGGTGCCCTTGTCGCCGGTGACGGCGGCGAGGTGGGTGCCGCCTGCCCGCATCGCGGTGAGGGCGTCGTCGAGCGGGGTGTCGATCTGCACGCGGGTCACGGGATGCAGCGCGGTACGGGGGAATGGCTTGTGCCGCTCAGCGACGCCGATGGCGTCCTTGATGTGCAGGTAGCCCATGATCGTGCCGCCGGGGCCCACGACGGGCATCCGGGAGTAGCCGGCGCCTGTGGCCGCCTTCTCCAACTGGGCGGGGGTGACGCGGTGGTCGGCCGTGCTCATCCGGGCCAGCGGCACCAGGACCTCGCCGACCGGGCGGGTGCCGAGCTCCAGGGCGTCGCGCAGCCGTTGGCCGTCGGCAGGCTCGAGCAGGCCGGCCTGGCTGGAGTCGGCAACGAGGCGGGCGAGTTCGTCGTCGGTGTAGACGGCGGCGACTTCGTCCTTGGGCTCGACTTTGAGCAGGCGCAGCAGGGTGTTGGCGAAGGCGTTGATGGAGAAGATGACGGGCTTGAGTGCGCGGGTGAGGGCGACCAGTGGCGGGCCGAGGAACAGTGCGGTGGGCACCGGGGCGGCCAGGGCGATGTTCTTGGGCACCATTTCGCCGAAGAGCATGTGCAGGTACGTCGCGAGCGTCAGGGCGATGACGAAGGCGATCGGGTGGATGAGCCCTTCGGGCACGCCGATGGCGTGGAACGGCGGTTCCAGCAGGTGGGCGATGGCCGGCTCGGCGACGGCGCCCAGGACGAGGGAGGAGACGGTGATGCCGAGCTGGGCGGTGGCCATCACCGCCGACAGGTGCTCGATGCCCCACAGAGTGGTCCTGGCCCGCTTGTTCCCGGCCTGGGCCTGGGGCTCGATCTGGCTGCGGCGGACCGAGATCAGGGCGAATTCGGCGCCGACGAAGAAGGCGTTGGTGAGCAGGGTCAGGGCGCCGATAAGCAACTGGACGGTGGTCATCGGGCACGCTCCTGCTCGGCACGGTCCGCCGCAGGGGCGGTGAGGGTGAGACGGTCGGCGCGGTGATGGTCGACGTCCAGGACGGTGATGTCCCACCCGTCGAGGTGCACGGTGTCTCCCGGCCGGGGGATGCGTTCCAGGAGGGTGGCGGTCAGGCCGGCGAGGGTTTCGTACGGGCCGTCGACGGCGCTCAGGCCGATCTCGGCGAGCTGGTCGGTGCGGATACTGCCCTCGGCCTGCCAGATGCGGCGCCCGTCTTCGGTTGCGGGGCCGGGCAGCAGGTCGGGCAGCTCGAGGGGGTCGTGTTCGTCGCGGACCTCGCCGACGACCTCTTCGATGATGTCCTCGACGGTGGCGACGCCGGCGGTGCCGCCGTATTCGTCGATGACCACGGCCATCGTGCGCTCGGTGCGCATCCGGGCGAGGAGGGTGTCGACGGGCAGGCTGTCGGGCACCAGCAGCGGCGGCGTGATCAGGTCGGTGACCGGTGTGGCGTCACGCTCGTCCTCGTCGAGGGCGAGGACGTCGCGGATGTGGAGGGTGCCGATGATCTCGTCCAGGCTGTCGCGGTAGACGGGGAAGCGGGACAGGCCGGTGGCATGCGTGAGGTCGACGGCGTCCGCGGCGCTGGCGTGGGCTTCGAGAGCCTTGACGTCCACCCGCGGGGTCATGACGTTCTCGGCCGTCAGCTCACCCAGGTGCAGGGTGCGCACGAACAGCTCGGCAGAGTCCTTCTCCAAGGCCCCCTGGGCCGCGGAGTGCCGGGCCAGCGCCACCAGTTCCTCCGGGCTGCGGGCATGAGCCAGCTCCTCGGCCGGCTCCAGGCCCAAGCGGCGCACGAAACGGTTCGCGGTGTTGTTCAGGTGCTCGATGAAGGGTCCGAAGGCGGCGGTGAAACCGCGCTGCGGGGTGGCGACGACCTTGGCCACGGCCAGCGGCCGGGCAATCGCCCAGTTCTTCGGCACCAGCTCACCGACGACCATCAACACCACCGTGGAGACGGCGACACCCAGGATGGTGGCGACCGTGGAAGCAGCGCCTGCCAGGCCGATCGCGGTCAGCGGGCCCCGCAGCAGCGCGGCCAGGGACGGCTCGGCAATCATGCCGATCACCAGCGAGGTCACCGTGATGCCCAGCTGCGCACCGGACAGCTGGAAAGTCAGACGGCGTACGGCCTTCAGCGCGCTGTCCGCGCCGCGCTCACCCGCCTCAGCCGCACGCTCGAGGTCAGCGCGCTCGACCGTGGTCAGGGAAAACTCGGCCGCGACGAACACCGCACACGCGAGAGTCAGCGCCAGAGCCAGCAGGAGCAGCAGCAACTCGGTCACCGTGCCACCCCCCATGCACTGCTCGCTGTCGGGTGGGGTATGGCACGGCTCGTACTGGGAGGTTCACCCATCGCGGGTCTGCCGCTCCTTTTCGTCACTCAGCCGCCCCCGGCGGTGGGGGCGGAACGTCATCGTCGGGAAAGGGAAGTCTCCCCCACTCAATAGTAAAGGACCAGTAAAGCCGCTTCTCGATCCGGACAAGGACCGGGGCGATGGCAGACGGCGTCCAGGCCGTGGCCGGAGTGATCCCAGCGCGCGCTGTGCATCCCGGGGTGTCAGCGTGGTCAGCAAGAGCATTGTGGCGCCCGGACAGATGGGAGTGGTTGGTCATGGCGCGCGATCTGGACCGGCGACGACCAAGGCCGCCTTCAGTACGTCGGCCGCACCACCACCCTCGCCCAGGCGGCAGGTGCGGCGGTCGCCGGGATACTCGCTGCGGGGCGGCGCGGTCATCCGTGGACAGGCTGGTCGTTCACCGCCGGGTGGGGCAGCCAGGAAAAGCTGAACGTCACGCTGGTGGAACCCGAGCTGGTGGTGGAGGTCGGCGTCGACGTCGCCCGCGACGCCTCCGGCCGGTGGCGGCATCCCGCACGCTGGCACCGTGCGCGCCCTGACCTCTCCCCCGCCGACGTCCCCCGCCTGACGTCACCGCCGCGCCGACGGCGGCCATGGGCGCGGCGGCCCCGCCGACGCGCAACCTGCTGAGCGCGCCCCGATCCCCGGCTGTGTCCGCGCCGCCCATCCCGCCCTCCCTCATCCTCAACTCCAGCCAGACACCTCATGTTGCTATGCCGTCAAGTCGGCCGGCCTTTGAAGGCCGGGGTCTTCGAACACTCCTAACCAGGCAGGGAGAGAATCGCGGCATGGTGATGACACGGCACTGGTACTCCTCGTCGCCCGTCGTGGACGGGCACCCGCTCCTGGACGAGCCCGGCTTCTGGCCCGCGCACTTGGCGGACCTGTCCGAGGGCTTGTCACCAGAGGCCTTCGGCTCAGACGCGGGCGACGCAGGCGCCATGCTCGACAAGCTTCACGCCCCATCGGCTTGGCCAATGTTGACAGTGCCTCTGACCGGCGGCTTTACGATCGTCGTGCACTACAACAGTGGCGAGGAGTTCACCACCACCGACTACTTCCTCACGCACCCCGACTGGAACCAGGATCTTGTGCTCGCCAGCGACGATCAGGACCGTATCGGACCTGGGCTGTGCTGGCCCGAGCTCGCCGCATTGGTGGAAGCACCGGCAGACGCCGTTGGTGTCACCGACCCTCACGCCCGGCTCCTGCTCCTCCTTCCGGTCCTGGGCGACACCGCAGTCCCGGCAGAAGCGGTGACAGCCGTGGTCCAGGCTCTGGTCGCGCAGGGTGCGCCCGAAGCGAGCGAGCCGTTGGCCAGGCGCTTGCTCCAGGGGAATCCCATGTGGGGAGCCCAGGACTGGTGGTTCGACACGGATGAACGGAGCTGGATCTGCGAAGGCGATCACAGCCCCCGCAAGATTCCCTTGGGTGACCACTTGCCCGAACAGCAGCGAGCTGCTCTTGAGGCGTGCCTCACTCCCGGGTGACCGACTCAGCCTGCGGCCGGACAGCCTTGTCGTGAGGGGTCCCGAAGGCGAGCGATTCGTCATAGGTTTTGCCCTGTTGAAGGCAGTGGTAGAGCTGGCCGATCATGCGGTTGAAGAGGTTGCGCTGGGCGGCGGCGTGCCAGTCGCCGATCTCGCGGCGGCGCCGGTAGTGGGCACCTGCTCCGGGTGAGTGGCGAAGGGCCGCGAAGGCCCAGAGGTAGCCGGCGTGGTTGAGCCGGTCGTTCTTCACCCAGCGTCTGGTGATGGACGACTTCTTGCCAGAGGCCCTGGTGACGGGCGGGGGGACCTTGCTCTGACGTCGATCGCCATGGCCGCCGTCCTGGGCGTGAGCGATCGCCGCTTCGCCCTTGATACCAGGGAAGGCTGCGCGGTGAAGCCGGCTCAATAGCGGTGGTTGGGCCAGTGCGGGTCCTCCCAACGGGCGGGGCCGGTGAGTCCGATGAGTCGTATGCGGTGAAGCAGTTCCTCCGGAGCGTCCTGGGCTTGAAGCCGCGCAGGGGCGTGACGGACCAACCAGGCCGCGAGCTCGGTGCGCAGGTCATCTGCATTGTCCCACGCGTCCCATGGAAGTTGATCGCCCAGAAGGTCGTACTCCCAGTGGGCAGCCGCTTCGGTCAGGTGCCGGTCGGCAACGCGGTCTTCGAGTGCCTCCCAGGTGTTGAGCCAAGGGCTGAGCGTGGCAGATGCCTCGGCGCACAGCGCGAGGACTTCATGCACGGGGACGGCCGGATCCGGTGAGGGTGTGAGCCCACCAGGCACGCAGGAACTCCCACACCGCCGCGCTCCGGTGCGCAGGCCATTGCCGCCAGTGGCCGGCAGTTACCCAGTTTCCAAGCCGCTTACGATGGCCGGCCCCTGAGGCTGTGCCGACACGATGAATCCCGACGACACTCCCGCACGGCTCCGACCCGGCAGAGCCGAAATAGGCTCTGCCGGAGATCTTGTGACAGAGCCCGTCTGCACTGGGCATCAACTGGGTGTGCGGTTCAGGGGATTGGGGCGGTTGCTGCCGCATTTAGCCGGTGTGGTGGTGGAGTCGGTGGAGCGGGCCGCTGGGGTGGTCACGTTTCGTACGCCGTGCCTGGCTCTGTTCATCAGAACGGACAGCAGAGATTCACCACTTCGGGAGGCACCTGAGCCGTCCTGGAAATCGAACACCCTGCCTTCCTGGACGTATCTGGCGAAGGCGGACTTTCAGACGTTCTGCTGTCGGGCGAAGGGCCCGCACAGGGCTGCCCATTGCAGGAGCAGGATGGTCTTGCCGTCGGTGATGCGTCCGTCGCGGGTCATGGCGAGGGCCTCGGCAAAGGGAAGTTCGAGGACTTCGATGTCCTCGCCCTCTTCCTCGAGTCCTCCGCCCATGCCGGTCCGGTCGGCCGGGGTGTAGGGGGCGGCGAAGAAGTGGAGGCGCTCGGTGACGGAGCCCGGGCTCATGTAGGCATCGAGCACGTGGGTGAGGGGGCCGAGTCTGATGCCGAGTTCTTCGGCGCTCTCGCGGCGGATCGCGGTGTGCGGGTCTTGCGCGTCGAGCAGTCCGGCCGCCGCCTCGATGAGCATGCCGTCGGGGTGGCTGTTCACGTAGGCCGGGTAGCGGAACTGGCGGGTCAGCAGGACGCGGCTGCGTTCGGTGTCGTAGGGCAGGACGACGGCGCCGTTGCCGCGGTCGTAGGTCTCGCGCCGCTGGGTCTCCCACCGTCCGTCGCGGCGCCGATAGTCGAAGGTGGTGCGGCGCAGGACGTGCCAGCCCTGGGAGGTGAGTTCGACGTCGCGTATCCGGACGTCGGGGTTGCGGTTGAGGTCGCGTCCGGCGAGGTGGAGACCGGTGCGTCCACGGTGATCGGGGGTGTCGACACCCGGGCTGCTCGTCACATGGTCTCCTGCGGGGTGCGGCGCGGAATCTCGGCGACGTCGTGGTAGACGGGTAGGCCGCGGCGGCGAGCGGTGGCGACGTCCTGGTCGGCGCCAGCGGATTCGCCCTGCAAGCGCAGCACGGCGTCGCAATGGGCGAGCAGTCGGTCGGCGGTCGGGTAGAGCACCTGGTCGGCGAGGGGGTCGGTGGGGCCCGCGCCGGCGGAGCGGAGGACGGGCAGGGCGATCCACTCGCCGATCACGGGGAGATGTCCGGCCGCGAAGACGGGCCAGGCCGCGGATTCCAGGCGGGCGAGGTTGGCGGCCATGGCCTGCGGGTCGCCGTCGGTGCCGGAACGGTAGGGACCCGCGATGAGGATGAGCAGGGGCTTGTCGGTCATGGCGGCTAAGATACATGCAGAATCGTGCAAGAACAGGAAGGAACGTGAATGCTGGCTGCTGAACGACGCGAGCATCTGCTCGATCTGCTCGCCCGCACGGGAAAGATCGTGGCCAAGGACGTCGCCGCCGAACTGGGCATTTCCGAAGACAGCGTGCGGCGTGACCTTCGCGATCTCGCCGCCGAGGGGTTGTGCCAAAGGGTGTACGGTGGCGCGCTGCCCGCGTCTCCCGCAGTGGTGGACTACGACGCCCGGCAGGCGGTGGCCCCGGACGGCAAGCGGAAGGTCGCCTCAGTGGCCGCCGCACTGATGCGGCCGGGCGGCTCGGTGATCCTCGACGGCGGCACCACCGCCCTCGCCGTGGCGCGGGCGCTCCCGAAGGACCTCGCCTGCACGGTGATCACCCACAGCCCGACGATCGCCACGGCTCTGATCGACCACCCGCTGGCGGAACTCTTCCTCCTCGGGGGGCGCGTATTCAAGCACTCGGCGGTCACCTGCGGCGCCGCCGCGGTCGAGGCCGCGCAGAACGTCTCCGCCGACCTGTGCCTGCTCGGCGTCACCGGCGTCCACCCCGAGGCCGGACTGACCACGGGGGACGCCGAAGAGGCGGCGATGAAGCGTGCCCTGTCCGCGCGGGCCGCGGACACCTACATCCTCGCCTCTTGCGAGAAGATCGGTACGGCCTCGCCGTACCGCGTCCTGCCATGGGAGAAGATCACCGGGCTGATCACCGACGCCGATCCTCACGACACGGTCATCGAGCAACTCAAGACACTCGGCGTGGAGGTCCTCGTAGCCTGATGAGAGCCGAATGCGGGATCTCGGACCGGCAGGAGCGCCCTCTGATGTGCTGAGCCCGTAGCGAATCGGACAATCCCCACGCGCAGTGCCTCCCGAAGTGGTGAACATCTGCTGTCCGTTCCGATGAACAGAGCCACCGTGCCGGACGCTGCCGGTGCGGTGTCCGGAGTGCGGCATACCGTCCTGGCGGGTGCACGGCCGGTACACGCGGCGGTCGCGAGATGCTCCGGTCGGGCTGACGCCGGCGGTGATCGAGTTCGTGGTGCGGCGGTTCACGTGCAGCAACTCCCGCTGGGCCGCGGTGATGTTCGCCGAGCAGGTGGAGGGCCTGACGCAGCCACATGCCCAATACGCGCCGCTGTTACGCCGGATGCTGTCGTCGATCGCGACGGTGCTGGCGGGGCGTCCATGTGCCCGGCTGGCCGTGCCGCCAGGGATGCCGGTGGCCAAGGACGTACTCCCGAACGCCTTCGCTGTCACCTTCGGGGGCCGCCTCCCAGCGGCCCTCCCTCAGGTGCAGGAGCCCGCATGGGGGCACGACAGCCCTGGAGAGTGCCAGGCTCCAGGGCTGCCCGCCAGCCCTGGGCGGGCGGATAGCCGGCGGGCGCCGGGCTCTCGCCGACGGCCGGCCACTGCGGCCGTCCGGACGCGTCGGCGCCGGTTATGCGGGTGCTGCCGGTGTGGTGGTGGCCCCGGGCTCGAAGGTGGCCAGCACCTGCTCCAGAGTCTTGCTGGTCAGACCGCCTCGGGAGCGCCCGAGGCCGGGACAGCGGGCCCCCTTTTCGGGCCCCGGCGGCGTGCTGGTGAGCACGGACGATGGTGGAGTCGACCGACACGAGCCAGTCGATGTCCCCGGCCGCGTCCGCCCTGGCCAGGGCGGCCCGGAGCATGCCCTCGAACGTGCCGTCCAGAGCCCACCGGCGAAAGCGGGTGTACAGCGTGGCCCACGGGCCGTACCGCTCCGGCACGTCCCGCCAGGCCGTTCCGGTGCGGAACTTCCACACGATCCCGTTGAGCACCTTGCGGTCGTCCAGCCGCTTCCGGCCTCGCAGTGACATCGGCAGCAGTGGCCGGACGAACTCCCACTCGGCATCAAACAGTTCATGGCGACGTATCACCCGACCATGATCCACTACTAAAGATCATTTGAAGACACCGCCTAGAAGGCGCCAGTACTCGGCCTCGAGCTCCAGCCTGCGCTTGCGTCCCCGCCTCGCCATCAGCACTCCACAATGATCAAGGAACGCTGCGACAAGCGTTAGAACTCAAGCGCCGCCCCTGGTCCACTTTTCAGCCGTCGCCGACGCGGCAGGAGAAACTGGACGGCTTGGCCGAGAGTGGTGGCCCGTTCTGCCCGCGGACACCAACCCTTCTCGGATGGACGCACCGGAGTGCACCGGCGACACCAGCGGCTTAGCTTTGCCGTGCCATGCCACCGGCCGTCCGGCCGCGGCGCGTCCAGGCGGTGAAGGGAACCTCCATGGCAGTCGTGATGACCTTTTCCTGGCCCGAGATCACACCGGACGTGTACGACGCGGTGCGCAAGAAGGTGCGCTGGGAAGAAGACGCACCGGACGGGTGCGTGCTGCACGCCGCATGGTTCGTCCACGGCGGCCTCAACGTGATGGACATCTGGGAGTCGGAGGACCACTTCAACCGGTTCATCGAGGCCAGGGTCGCCCCCGTACTGAAGGGTGAACTGGGCGTGCAAAGCGATCCCGAGCCGAAGTTCTACCCCCTGCACCGGCGCTTCGTCGCCCCCGGGGTCAGTGGCGCCAGCTCCTGAGGTACGCCTTCCGCGCGAGGGGCCGCGTCAGCGATGCCTCGTCGGCCTTTGCCCCGCGGAACCGCACCGACGCCACCGCCACGGTCTTCGCCGACGCCCACGGCGACGACCCGTACGTTGACCTTTCCTGCGTTCTGACGGCTATCGATCCCGTGTTATTTCGCCAGATGGCTGGTTCTGCGTCGGTGCCGTCGGACAAGGCGATGGCGGCGGTGACGCGTTTACCGACCGGCTCGCGGTGTGCCTCGAAACTCTGGACGACGGCCATGACGATCTCCAGGCCGTGCTGGCCGACCCGGCCGGGTTCCGCAGCCCGCGCCAGGGGCAGGGACGGATCGCTGTCCCCCACGGCCACTTCCAGCCTTCCGCCGGCAACACGAAGCTCCAGCAGAGCGGGCCCGGGGCGGGGCGTACTTGCGGGCGTTGGTGACCAGTTCACTGACCACCAGCTGCGCCCCGTCCATGGCACGCTCCGAGACCGGCAGGCCACAATCGGCCCGCACGCGGCTCAGGAAGCCGGCCACAAGATCGCGCGCCCGAGCGATGCAGGAGAAATCCCCCTCAAGGGCTGCAGCCGCATGCAGAGGGGGGGTGCCTCCGGTCGCATCGATCTCACCCTCAGGCACCTCACCTGGTGCCACAGCCGAGGGACGGTCAGGGAGTACGTCGGGCAGCCAGCGCCTGGCCCTGCCCGCAGGGGACGTGCCGCTCTTCGCGGGCCGGCGCATGACGGCCGGTGCGTACGGCCCGGCTCGACGCACGGCGGTGTACACCGCCGGCCAGGCACTCGCCAGCGCCGCGAGCAGGGCAACAGCACAAACGATCAACAAAAGAACGTGGGCCCAGACCGCCGTGGTGTGGTTGGCGGCCGTGATGGCCAGGACACAGAACAGCAGCAAGGCTGCTGCCGCCAGCAGGCACTGCTGCGGTCGTTGCTGTCTCATGCGCTGCAACCCGGGCCGCGATGATCGATGTCAGGGATTGCCATCCTCATCATGATCGACGTCTTCTATACAGTAAGACGCCGGTAGGCGGCTTTTGCAGACCCCTTGTGAATGGCTGGTGGAGCAGCTGCTGGATGTCTTGCTGGCACCTGGCGGCGGCCTGCCTGCCCGCGCGGCGGCGGCCCCGACGGGGCACCGGCTCAGGTTGCGCAGCGGTGCCGCCTTCGGCTACCGGCCTGTACCCGGCATCCCTGCCGGCCCATGACAGCACTGGGTTCTCCACTCAGACCCGCGTCGAGACCGTGACAGACCCCCACAGAGCAGCCCGGCCCGGCCTGTTGGTCGGCCACCGCGCCGTCGACGGCATCTGGGTCCTCACCCTGCACGGCGACATCGACCACGACGTCAAAGGCGATCTCACCAAGGCCCTGCTGTCCTTCGACAGCGCGACCCCGCCACGGACCGTGGTCGACCTCAGCGGGGTCACCTTCATGGACTCCGCCGGCATCAACGTCTTCCTCACCGCCCACCAGGCCATGACCGACGCACAGGGATGGCTGCGTATCGCCGGCGCCCAGCCATCGGTGCTGCGGCTGCTTGAACTCGTCGGCGTGGACCGGGTCATCTCCTGCCACCCCACCGTCGAGCAGGCCTTGACCGACTGACCCGCCGCCGTGCCCTGCGTGTTACCCGGCTTCACCATCTGATGTATCCGGCCGGCGTGAGCGGCACTGCACGGCCGCCTCCAGTTCCCGCAGTGGCGGAAGTCCCCTGTGCACCTGGTGCATGGCCCTGGTGAGGGAGAAGTGGGGCCCCGGCGTGCGCCACACCAGCACCCGCGCTCAGGCCCTGCCCGGGCGATCATGACGCCCGGCCGAGCCCGATAGCGTCAGGCGGCGGCGATGCCGGCGAGGGCGCTCTGCAGCCGGCGGACCGCGTCCTCGGCTTCCACGTACTGCTGAAGAGCCGGAACGACGGCACCGAAGGTACGGCCGTCCTCGGCAGGCACAGCGCGCCAGTGCAGCACCGGCGTCAGGACGGTGGCAACTGCGCCGAGAAACCAGGCCAGGCGCCCATGCACGTGGGCGAGAGCGATAGCCACAGCGGCAAGTGCCTCCCGCAAACGTTCCAACCGGTCGACCTCGGACAGGGTCCGCTGGAACTCCGGGGGGCCTACGGCGGCGTGCAGGTCGGCGGCGGCCTTCGCCGCGACGGCACGGTCGGCGGATGTCAGGACCCACACCCCTTCGCGGATCAGACGTTCAGCTTCCCCCACCAGCGCCTCGATGACCGCCCCCATATCCACGCCCATCATCCTATGCCGGTCTCTGCCCATCACCGGCAGAGCCCGGACAGACCGGCCAGCGAACCAGCCACCTCGGGCACCGGACGGCCCGACATGATCACCCGGCCACGTCCCAGCCGCCCGTCGGCCCCGTAGCCGGTCGGGTGAAGCCCGGGCAGAATCGGCGAAGCCGCCGGCGCGTAGTGCCGTACATGGAGCCGAGCAACAAAACGCATGTCGCACAGCCGGGGCTGGCTGTGGTGGAGATGGCGGCGTGCGACGACGCTACCGCCTTCGCCGTCCAGGAGCTGCTCGCGGCACAGTGCGCCATCGCGCCGGCGGACCGAACGACCCGGGAGCCCGGCGAGCCGGGAGTGCGGCTGCGGTTCTTCCTGGATTTTCAACAGGACGCCGACACGTAGGCCTGCGGACCACCGCAAGCCTGCATGACGCCGGGCCCCGGAGAGTGATCAGTGAGTGTTGCCTGCTTATGCGGGGACAGTTCCGGCGTCCATATCCAGCGGGGAAGCAGGTTGTAGAGCCAGCGGCGGGCGGAGTGGTGCCGTGCTCGCCGGTCCAGGTCTCGACGGCCACGCCTTCAACGGCGTGGTGGTGCAGGCGCTGGTCCATGGACTGGGTGAGGTCGTCCCGAGTGGCGAATGCGGCGACCACGCCCAGCACAGCGGGGCGCTGTAGTCCATCCACAGCGGCAGGCCGCGCAGCTCCGGGGTGCGCCGGTCGATGCGGTCCCAGTCGTCCTGTGTCAGGCCGTCGACACCATCGCGCGGACGGCGCCGGGCGGCAGAATCCGCAGGGAGCTCACGACCTTACGGGGTTGAGATCATGCTGGCAGCAACGCCTCCGGGGCCCGCGCCGGACACGGTCGCCGCACGCCCCTCGCCCGTCAGGCGCAGCGCTTGCCGGGGCCGCCGGGGCGGAGGAGCCTCGAAGGGAGAGGCCCCTCGCGGCCCGCTCCTCGCGGGCCGCGGCCTTCGAGGGAGGTCACCATGGGCAGTGCTGCACGCTCCGGCTTCGACGCCGAAACCCTGCGCCGGGCCATCGAAGGACACACTGCGGCGGATCTTCTGTCGCTCTACGCGGACGACGCGGAGATACGCGTCGTGGACCGCAACACCCAGCCCAGCCACCCCAAGGTTCTGCACGGCAGGGACGAGATCGGCGAGATGCTCGAGGACGTGTACAGCCGCGACATCAAGGCGCACAAGGTCGAGCAGTGCGTGGTCCAGGAGGACCGCGTCGCCTTCACCGAGAGCTGCGAGTACTCCGACGGGGTACGCGTCTTCTCCGAGTCGATGGTGTCCCTGCGGGACGGGAAGATCGCCGACCAGACCATGATCCAGGCCTGGGACGAGTAGCTGCGGACAGGAGGCTACGCAGTCGTGGACCGTGACTGGCCCTGAAGTGGAGCACCGCCCACTCAGTGCCTGGCTCCCGGACAGGACGGGCGGCTGTCGGCGGGGTTGTCGGCCTGGTCGGGGGCTGTTGTCGCACCGTGACCATGGTCGGGCCTTCCTGGTCGGCATTCCGGTCGGGGCCGGTTGCTGCGCTCCGCCGGACGCGCGGCGCCTTCGCCTGCCTGGAGCTCTGTCCTCACCGCTGACAGGGGCCGGTGCGGGTCAGCCGCCGAGGTGGACGCCGAGGCAGCGAGGGGCAGGTTCGTCTTTGCCGATGGTCTCGCGGACGACGGGGGTGGTGTCGCTGCGGCCGATGAGGAAGCGGAGTATGTGCACCAGCAGGTTGCCTTCTTCCAGGCAAAGTAGCAGTGCGGCGGGACGTCAGTGGCGTCCCGCAGGGCCGGGAGGATCGCGGCGATGGCGGCTGAGGTGGGTGCTCACCGCGGAGCGCAGCGTCCGGGCAGTCCTTCAAAGCGGTCGAAGCCGAGCGTCTTCATCGTGCACGGAGGGTGGTGGCCGGTGTGTACCACCCTCCGCTGACTGGGCAGAGCAGGCCCGGCGGCGCGGGCGGCGGAGCCCCGTCGTTCATCGCCTCTGCGTCGTGGGGGCTTGGGCGCGTGTGAGGTGAAAGCGCATGATCTCCCGGTGCGCCGGCCGGCCGTTCTCGGCACGATCCCGCAGCTCGCCGATCCTGCCGTGCCGGGCGAGGAGAGCCGCCTGGTGCTCGGCCAGCTCGTCGGAGACGTACTGCCACCTTCTGTCGTGTTGCGCGGCGTCGAGCACCACCATGGCCTCATCCATGCGGCCGACGCCCGCGAGCAGCTCCGCCAGTTGCTGTGGTGCTCCCCCTTCGCGGCCCAGGATGGCGATGGCTTCCTCATGGCGTCCCAGTTCGTCCATGAGCCGGGCCAGCTGGAAGTCGGAGGTATCGACCGGTGAGCGGCGCGTGTGGCCCCGCTGTCGGAGTACCTGCAATGCCCGGTCCGCTTCGCCCAGTTCGACGAGCAGTTTGATTGTCCACTCGTAGGCGTACTCCTCGTGAGCGTCGATGCGCTGCATCATGATGGCGATGCTCTCGTCCAGTCGGCCGTGGGCTGCGAGGGTGCGGGCCAGGCGCAGGGCGAGGCCCGTGTCGCCCGGGCGTATCAGGGTGCGCAGCGCGTCGATGCGTCCCTGCTCGGCCAGGACGGGCGCCAGCCAGGACCGGGTGATGTCCTCATCGGCCATGGCCAGAGCCTCGACGACTTGCTCCTGACGCAGCAGCAACTGCACCCGTAGATGCCATTCCGCCCAGTCCAGCCGTTGCCGCCAGGCGGGCGGAGTGCCGGCCGCGGCGCGCAGCACGTCGAGCGCATGGTCGGCCTGGCCCCGTTCGTGCAGCAGGTCGATGACGTGCTGGAAGGCCTCTTCCTCGTGGGCCAGCATCCGGACCTGCCATATCTTGACCGCTGCTTCGAGCGGCATCTCGCCGGGGTCGACGACGAGGCGGAGCAGCTCCACCAGATGCGGGGTGCGGCGGTCAGCCCAGAGCGATGCGAGCCTCCTCCACTGGCCCTGCTCGGCGTAGTACTCGGCGAGCTGTGCTGTGGCGTCCGCTGTTCCGCCGGCGGCCATGGACTGGACCTCCTGCACCTGCCCCTCGCGCAACATGCGGCGGATACGTTCCCGCTGCTCGCGTTTGTACCTTTCGGGGTCGCTGCGCGCCCCCCAGTTGGCCAGCGCGCGGCCGTCTTCGCCGGGTTGTACGGCGGTAACAGAAACTGGTGCTTGACCGGTACCAGTTGACGCCCTCTTGTTCCTTTTCCCTCTCCCCATCGCTCCAGTGTCGAAGACGACACCCGGCCGCACCACCCCCCGGTCACCGACCTGCCCGCGCACGCCTTCGGCGCCTTCCCTCCGTCTCCCCCTGTGCTGCTGCTCAGGTGGAGACGCCGCTTGCGCACACCGGAACGACTACTAAAAGTGCCTGAATTATCACTCTCGGACAGCGGCCTTCAGGGCCGACGATCATCTCTATGAGACCGGCCGCAATCAGAGCCCAGGCGGCGAGCCCCAGAAGCCACAGCAATTCGGTGAGGACTCCGGCAGTTCCCAGGGCGGCCACGAGCAGGCAAAGGGCGTACTGGAGGACAGCTCTGTCCATGCGGACAAATGCGATCAGGCCCTGGAAGCCGCGCATCAGGTCGGCTCCCCTTGTTCTGCACACCGGCCTCACCACCTGAACCTGGTCCGTATGGACAGCGTCGCCCTCGACTCGCCCGTCGCGGGCGGCTTCCTGCTACTGGGGCAACGGTGCGACGGCCGCGGCCCTGCGCCGGGCGGTCAGGAAGAGGGCTGCCGCAACGACGGCCGAGGTCAGGCCGAGCAGGCCGACGGCGGCGGCCAGGGTGCCGAGGGCGGACTCGGCCGCGATCAGCACCAGCGGGCAGATGAACTGGCCGATGAAGAAAGACGCGGTCCACAGGCCGGTGCCACGGCCGCGGTCGGCGAAGTCCAGTTTGGACATGGCGATGGTGAGCAGGGAAGGCAGCAGAAGACCGGTGCCGAGGCAGTTCAGTACGGCGCCGACGATCAGCAGCGGCGCGCTGTTGGCGAGCCACATCACCGCGCACCCGGCCGAGCACAGGGCGAAGACGAGTGGCAGCCGGGGCCCCGGGGCCCCGCGCAGCTTGGCGAAGGTGATCGCGCCGGCCACGGTGGCGGCGCTGGCGATCGCTGTGGCCAGCCCGATCACGCTGGTCGCCGTCACGCCGAGGTCGTCCAGTAGGTAGGACATCTCCACCGGGACGGTGTAGAAGACGAGGGCCCCGAACACGGTGAGTCCGCAGATCCCGGCCAGCTGCCGGAAGGGGAAGGAGCGCTTTGGGGCGACCGTGGTGCCCGGGGTGTACGGGGTGTACGGGGTGTCCTTGCTCTCCTCGTCCTCGGCTGCGGCACCGGTGGCCGCGGTCGGCTTCGGCAGCCCGATGGCCATCAGCGGGGCGATGAGCAGGCTGACGGCGTAGATCCAGAACGGGGTCCGCCAACCGGCCGACCCCGCGGCACCGCCGATGACGAAGAACGCGGTCGCGGAGGCGGAGGCGCACATGGTCTGGAGGGCGAGGTAGCGGTCCCGCACCCGACCGCTGTAGTAGTCGCCGATCAGCGTGGTGCAGCAGGTCATGATGGCGGCCTCGGCGACACCTACCAAGGCGCGGCTGGCCACGATGGCGCCCAGCGACTCCAGCCACAGCGGGGCGGTGCCGAAGATCGCGTACAGCACGGTCGCGGCGATCAGCAGGCGCTTGCGGCCGAGCCGGTCGACCATGACGCCCGCGAAGGGCGCCAGCAGGCCCAGCGCCAGGGCCGGGACGGTGAGGGCCATCGGGACCAGGGCGCCTGCGCCGGGCACGCCGGCGAAGTGGTCCTGCATCTTGGGCAGCACGGGGGCGATAAGAACGGCCCCGAGGATCGGCAGACAGCTGCCGGCCATGAGGAGAGCGACGCGCAGCCGGTGCGCGGCACCGGACGTCGGAAGGATCGCACCGGACGGCGGCACTGGTTCCGCGTAGGCGGGCAAAGGCACGGAAGCGGGCATGCGGGAACTCCACGTGGCGAGGTGAGGGACGGCACGCCATCGGGACACAGAGACCCCGAGGAGAGGAGCGTGCGGAGGATCTGGCGTCGACTATGAGTGAGCGGCCAAGCCCTGCCTAGCTTCTGTCCGATCGATCTCCCGGATCGCGATCATCCTTGCCGTGGATGGTCTCGGCGACCCGGGCCGCCGTCTCCCGCAGCCAGATGTGCGCCGCGTCGTGCGTGTGCACCGGGTGCCACCACAGGGCTTCCCGGAGCGGCACGGCGTCGTAGGGCGGTTCCATGACCCGTACGGGGACGAGTCCGTCGAACCGGTCGGCGAGACGCCCCTGGATCAGGGCGACCCGGCGGGTGCCCGCGACCAGGAGGGGCATCAACTGGAAGCTGTCCACGGAGACTTCGACGCGCGGCTCGATACCGAGCATGCCGATCTGACGGGCGGCGGGTGCGTCGTACGTGCGCTGGTACGTCACCCACGGCAGCCGGGCCAGGTCGTCGAGGGTGAGCTGCTCACCGACCTCGGGGTTGTCGTCGGCGACGAGGTAGACCCAGCGGTCCCGGTAGAGGTCCACGGCGGGAAGATCGCTGATGATGCCGTGCGGCAGCAGCAGCCCGTCGGCGGTGCTCAGCAGCGCCCCGGTGTTCTCGGTGATGTCCGTCGGGGGCTGCTTGAAGCGCAGTCTGATTCCCGGCGCCTCGGTGTGGACGATGCGGGCGAGTTCGGCACCGAAGACGGCCACCGCGTAGTCGGAGGCGATCAGGGTGAACTCGTGCTCCTCACGGGCGGGGTCGAACACCGCCTGGCTGGTGAAGACGCGTTCGAGCAGGTCGCAGGCGGTGGCGGTGCGGTCGAGGAGGGCCAGACCAAGGGCGGTCAGTTCGTAGTGGCCGCCGACCCTGGAGAGCAGGTCGTCGTCGAAGTGGCGGCGCAGCCGGGCCAGTGCGGCGCTCATGGCGGGCTGGCTGAGCCCGATGCGTCGGCCCGCCCTGGTGACGTTGCGCTCCTCCAGGAGGGCCCGCAGGGCGACGACGAGGTTGAGGTCCAGGCTGGCCAGGTTCACGCGAAATCCCTGTACGGAGTAGGAGACAGTCCAGACTATTCGCTGCCTGGATGCCTGGTATCCAGAGAATCAATTTCCCTGATCGCAGAGTACGGGCCAGATTAGTGGCACCGCAATCGGGAGGACATCTCCGTGAAATCCGCAGCCACGTCGGCGCCCCACTTCACCGGCCCCTTGGCCATCGGCACTCTTTCCGTTCCGGGCGGGGTCGCGTTCCCCGGCCTCGTGCTGCCGGACGGCCGCGTGCTCGACCTGCGTACGGCACTGGACGAACCCGCCCTGACCACCCTCGCTCTCCTGGAGCACTGGGACGAGGAACTGCCTCGCCTGCGCGGCCTCGCGGACGAGCCGGCCGGTGACTGGCTGCAGCTGGACGACCTGTCCGTGCACGCGCCTGTCGTGCCCCGGCAGATCTTCCAGTCCGGCGCCAACTACCGGCAGCACGTGATCGACCTGGAGGTCGCGCACCGCTCCCCGGACGACCCGCGCACCGCCGACGAGGCCCGCGCCGACATCGCGGCGATCATGGACAAGCGGGCCACCGAGGATCTCCCGTACGTCTTCATCGGCCTGCCGACCACGATCACCGGCCCCTACGACGACGTCGTACTGCCCGCCTGGGCCAAGAAGCCCGACTGGGAGCTGGAGCTGACCGCGGTGATCTCCCGCCCCACCTACCGGGTCACGGTGGAAGAGGCCCTTGACCACGTCGCGGGCTACACCATCGCCAATGACCTCACCGACCGGGCCACCGTCTTCCGCCGGGACATGCCCGCCATCGGCACCGACTGGCTGCGCTGCAAGAGCGCTCCCGGCTTCACCCCGCTGGGCCCCTGGATCGTCCCGGCCGGGTCCGTGGCCGACCCGTCCGAGCTGCAGGTCACCCTGAAACTCAACGGAGACACCATGCAGGACGAGTCCGCCAAGGACATGATCTTCGGCGTGGCGCGTCTGGTCTCGTACATCTCCCAGACCTCCCAACTCCTTCCCGGTGACCTGGTGTTGACCGGCAGCCCGGCCGGGAACGGCCTGCACTGGGGTCGGCTGCTGCGCGACGGCGACGTGATGGACGGATCCGTCACGGGGCTCGGTGCCCAGCGCACCCGCTGCGTCGCTGAGGAGGCGCCGTGATCGACCGCACCACCGTGCCTGATCCCAAAGACCCCGAGGGCGCGATCGCCGAGGCCGCCAAGACGTACTCGAACTGGGGCCGTTGGGGCGAGGACGACGTCCTCGGCACACTCAACTTCCTGGACGCCGAAAAGCGCCGCGAGGGCGCGGCCCTCGTCCGCGACGGGGTCAGCTTCTCGCTCTCCCAGCGTTTCGACATGAACGGCCCGCAGAAGGGCTGGCGGCGACGTACGAATCCGGTGCACACCATGCTCGACACCGGCACCGACGCCGCCCTGGGCAACCAGGGTTTCCCGCACGGCATCGGCGGCGCCGACGACGTGATAGCGATGCCGCTGCAGTGCTCCACCCAGTGGGACGGCCTCGGTCACATCTTCGACCATGGCAAGGCATGGAACGGGCGGGCCGCCGAGAAGGTCGTCACCTCCCAGGGCGACCTCGTCACGGGCATCGAGCACATGGCGCCGTACGTGGCCGGGAAGGGCGTCCTCCTCGATGTGGGTCTGGTCGTCGGCGAGAACGGCGAACTGCCCGACGGCTTCGCCATCACCGAGGAGCACCTGACCGCCAGCGCTGAGGCGCATGGCGTCACCGTCGGCCGCGGCGACCTCGTCCTCGTCCGCACCGGACAGCTGACCCGCGCCAGGCGTGACGGCTGGGGCGAGTACGCGGGCGGTCCCTCGCCCGGGCTGAGTTTCACCACCGCCGGCTGGCTGCACGGCAGCGAGATCGCCGGGATCGCCACCGACACCTGGGGTTTCGAGGTCCGGCCCAACGAGTTCGACCACGCCTTCCAGCCGCTGCACCAGGTCGCCATCCCCAACATCGGCCTGCTCATCGGCGAGATGTGGGACCTCGACGCGCTGGCCGAGCACTGTGCGGCCGACGGACGGTACGAGTTCTGGCTCACCGCCGCTCCGCTGCCCATCACCGGAGCCGTCGGTTCCCCCGTGAACCCGATCGCCGTCAAGTAACGCCCCGGACCGACGGAGTGGGCCGCCCCAACAGCCGCACCCGTCCGGCTCGCACCACCACCCCTGCCGCTCGAAGTCGCGCGGCCCCACCGCAGGGAGATCCCATGACCGACCCCCGCCCCCGCACCGTCCTCGTCATCGGCGGCGGCGCCTCCGGCAACGCCGTGACCGTGCTGTTGCGGCGAGCGGGCATCACCGTGGACCTGATCGAGGCCAGGCCCGACTGGAACGTCCTCGGCTCCGGGATCACCCTCCAGGGCAACGCGCTGCGCGTACTGCGCGAGCTGGGCGTGTGGGACAAGGTCCGAGAGAGCGGCTACACCTTCGACTCCGTGGGCCTGGCCACGCCCGACGGCCATGTGTTCCACGTCCAGCAGGACATCCGTACCGGCGGCGACGACCTGCCCGCGACCATCGGTATGCGGCGGCCCCGGCTCCAGGAGATCCTTTGCGAGGCGGTCCGGGCGAGCGGTGCGACGGTCCGCCTCGGCACCACCGCCGACGAGCTGGTCCAGGACGGGGCCGGTGTCACCGCCCGCTTCAGCGACGGCATCGAGGGCCGCTACGACCTCGTCATCGCCGCCGACGGTCTCACCTCCCTGACCCGCGCGATGATCGGCATCAGTGAGAAACCCGAGCCGACCGGCATGGCCATCTGGCGCGTCGCCGCACCCCGCCCGGCGGGCGTGGAGCGCACCGACCTGGCCTACGGCGGGCCCTGCTACATCGCGGGCTACTGCCCCACCAGCGAGAACACCATCTACGCCTATCTCGTCGAGGCCAACCGCGACCGCGCCTCCATCGACCCGGCCTCGTACGCGGACGAGATGCGACGCCTCGCAGCTCCGTACGGCGGCGCCTGGCCCGAGATCGCCGCCAGCATCACCGACCCTGCGCAGGTCAACTACACCTGGTTCGACCGGCTGCTCGTCGAGGGTTCCTGGCACCGCGGCCGGGTCGTGCTGGTCGGCGACGCCGCCCATGCCTGCCCGCCCACCCTCGCGCAGGGCGCGGCCATGTCTCTGGAGGATGCCTCCGTACTGGCCGAGCTGCTGAGCGCGCAGGAGTCGTGGGATTCCCTCGACACCCTCGACGACCTGCTGACCCACTACCACGAGCGCCGCATCGACCGTGTCCGCACGGTCGTCGAGGCCTCGGTGCTGCTCGGCCAGTGGCAGCTGGACGGCGTCCGTGACGCCGACGTGCCCGGCCTGATCGGCCGCACGATGTCCGTCCTGAAGGAGACCCCGTGACGACCCCGGCCACCGCGGACGCCCTGGGCACCCCGGTAACCCCCACCATCGACGTCCACGCGCACGTCCTGCTTCCACAGGTCGAGAAAGCCGTCGCCGTACACCCCGGGCTGGCCGCCGCCCGCAGCCTCGACGCCCGCCGCAACGGCCCCGAGGCGCTCGCCGTCAGCGGCCCGATGGTCCGCGACCGCATCCCTCGACTGACCGACGTCAAGGCCCGGCTCACCGCGATGGACGCCGCCGGCGTCGACGTCCAACTGGTCTCGCCGTCCCCCTCGCACTACCACTACTGGGCCGACGAGGGCCTGGCCCGCACGGTGTGGGAGCTGGCCAACTCCGGCACCGCCGCGCACGTCGCGGGGGCCCCCGAACGGCTCCTCGGCCTCGGTCTGGTGCCGCTGCAGCATCCGGCGCTGGCCGTGGAGGCGCTGGACCACGCCCTCGCGCAGGGGCTGCTGGGTGTGGAGATCTCCTCGCACGCGCCCGGTCTGGAGCTGTCAGACCCGGCGTACGCGCCCTTCTGGACGCGCGCCGAGGAGGCCGGCGCCGTGCTCTTCCTGCACCCCTTCGGCTGCACGCTCGACGAGCGCCTGGACCGCTGGTACCTGTCCAACACGGTCGGGCAGCCCACCGAGAACGCCGTCGCGCTCTCCCACCTCATCTTCTCCGGCGTGCTGGACCGCCACCCCGGCCTGAAGGTGATCGCCGCGCACGGCGGCGGCTACCTGCCCACCCACATCGGCCGCTCCGACCACGCCTGGCGGACCAGACCGGACACGCGGGGCTGCGCATCCGAGCCGAGCAGTTACCTCAAGCGGCTGTACTTCGACTCGCTCGTCCACGACCCGCACGTCCTGCGCGAGCTGATCCGGGTGGCCGGCCCCGACCGGGTCCTGCTCGGCTCGGACTTCCCCTTCGACATGGGCACCGAGGACCCGGTCGGCGCGCTGCGCGCCGCCACCGACCTGCCCGACCCCCACTTCCACGCCGTACGCGGCGGCAACGCGGCAGCGCTGCTACGCCTCGCCTGAGGAGCCCCGACATGACCGACGATTCGCCCAACCGCCTGCTCACCCACCTGCGGCACGTCGACCTCGCCGTGCCCGACTACGACAAGCAGCTCGACTTCTACGCCGGAGTCTGGGGCCTGACCAAGGTCGCCGAGGACTCGGGCATCTCCTTCCTGGCCGCCGAAGGCAGCCCCGAGCAGTACGTGGTACGGCTCCGCAAGGCCGAGGAGAAGCGGCTCGACCTCGTCTCCTACGGCGCCGCGTCGGCCACCGACGTGGACACGCTCGCCGGGCAACTCCTCGCGGACGGCGTGCGGTTGATCTCGCAGCCGGGCAAGGTCGACACCCCCGGCGGGGGCTACGGCTTCCGCTTCTTCGACGGCGACGGCCGCACCATCGAGGTCTCGGCGGAGGTCGAGGCCCGGCAGCACCGGCGTATCGAGGAGAAGGAGGCCATCCCCGTCCGCCTCTCGCACGTCGTCCTCAACTCCCCCGACCTGGACGCCACCCGCGCCTGGTACGAGCGCCACCTCGGCTTCCGGCTGTCCGACACGCTCAGCTCCCCGCACATGGGCGAGGTCATGCACTTCATGCGGATCAGCAACCAGCACCACTCGATGGCCCTCGCCAAGGGGCCGCACACCTCCCTGCACCACGTCTCGTTCGAGATGCGCGGCCTGGACGAGTACATGCGCGGCTCGGGACGCGTGATGCGCTCCGGTGCCCGCAAGATCTGGGGCCCGGGCCGGCACCTGGCCGGCGACAACACCTTCACGTACTTCCTCGACCCGCACGGCAACACCGTCGAGTACACAACGGAGTTGGAGGAACTCGACGAGGACACCTGGCATCCGCACGTCTACGACTTCTCCCGGCCCGAAGTCACCGACCAGTGGGGCACCGCCAACCCCATGAACGAACTGGTAGCCAAGGAGTCCTTCAACGACGTCGACCGCGGTGTCTTCGTCGCCCCGCCGGTCTGATCCCTCTCGGCTCGGCGCCGGGAGCGCTGAACGGTCCATGCCCTGACTCGCCCCCGTCCCCGGCCCCCGGACTTCAGGAATGCCATGCGCTTCGCCACGTACGAACACCACGGCCGCCACAGCGTCGCCACCGTCGGGGACGACGGCACCCTCCACCCCTTCCCCGGCCGTGCCTCGCTGCTCGACCTGCTCCGGGCGGGCCCCGCGGCGCTGCGCGAGGCGGGCAACGCCACGCCGGGCGGCCCGCATGTCTCGCAGGTGCGACTGCTGCCGCCCTTCCAGCCGCCGTCCGTACGGGACTTCGTCACCTTCGAGGAACACGTCGAGGGCGTACGACGCAGCATCGACAACACGTCCGGGGTCCCCGACGCCTGGTACGACGCGCCGACCTTCTACTTCACCAATCCGTACGCCGTCATCGGCGCGCACGACGACGTGCCCGTGCCGCCCGGCTCCTCGGTCCTGGACTTCGAACTCGAAGTCGCCGCCGTCATCGGCCGCGAGGGCCGCGACCTGACGCCCGAGCGGGCCCGCGACCACATCATCGGCTACACGATCTTCAACGACTGGTCCGCCCGTGACCTTCAATCCGCGGAGATGAAGGTGGGGTTGGGCCCCTGCAAGGGCAAGGACACCGCCGCCACCCTCGGCCCGTACCTGGTCACCGCCGACGAGCTGGAGCCGTACCGGGACACGGACGGTTTCCTGCGACTGGCCCTGACCGCCTCGGTGAACGGCGAGGCGGTCGGCAAGGACCTGCTGTCCAACATGAGCTGGACCTTCGAGGAGATGGTCGCCTACGCCTCGCGCGGCACATACGTCCGTCCCGGCGATGTGCTCGGCTCCGGCACTTGCGGCAACGGCGGCTGCCTGGCCGAGCTGTGGGGCGTACGCGGCCGCCAGGATCCGCCACCGCTGAAGCCCGGCGACACCGTCGCCCTCACCGTCGAGGGCATCGGCACCGTCTCCAACACCGTCGTGCCCGGTGCTGGACCGGTACCGGTCCCCCGAGCCCGCAAGCGCCCGCGGCTGCGCCCGTGAACGGCGGGGCCGTGAACAGGCTGGACGGCAAGGTCGTGATCGTCACCGGAGCCGCGCGCGGGCAGGGCGCAGCCGAGGCCGAGGCGCTGACCCGCGCGGGGGCGGTGGTCGTCGCCACCGATGTGATTCAGGCGCCGGGCTGTCTGCGCCTGGACGTCACCGACGTGAAGGAGTGGGCTGCGCTCGCCGAAGACCTGCGCTGCCGGTACGGAGAGGTCCACGGCCTGGTCAACAACGCCGGCATCACCTGGCGCGCGCGACTCCACGAGGTCACGCCCGAGGACTTCGCCCGCGTCCACACGGTCAACGTCACCGGCCCGCTCCTTGCCATCCAGCACCTGGCACCGTTGATGCCGCCAGGCTCGTCGATCGTCAACGTCGGCTCCTCCGCCGGGCTCACCGGGCACTACCCGGTCGCGTACACGGCCAGCAAGTGGGCGCTGCGCGGCCTGTCGAAGGCCGCCTGTGTCGAGCTGGGCCCGCGGGGCATCCGCGTGAACACCGTCCATCCCGGCTTCATCGAGACCGAGATGACCGCCTCCGCCGCGTCCGCCTTCCGCGAGGCGAACATCCGCGAGACGCCGCTGGCCCGCACCGGCACCGTCGACGAGATCACCCCGCTGGTGGTCTTCCTCCTCTCCGACGACGCCTCCTTCATCACCGGCGCCGAGATCCCCGTCGACGGCGGTTTCACCGCACACGGCGGCGCCAAGTCCATCTCCGACGCCCTGCGGTCGGCTTCCGAGTGACCTCCGACCGGCTACCGACCGACCTCCGACTGAAAGGACCCCCTACGTGAACAAGGTCAGCGCGAGCGCCGCCGCAGCGGTCGCCGACATCCCCAACCGGACCTCGCTGGCAGTCGGCGGCTTCGGCCTGTCCGGCATACCGGCCACCCTCATCGACGCCCTGCACGCCCAGGGCGCCACCGGCCTGAAGGGCGCTGTCACGTCGGCTGGGCGGGTGGGATAATCGCCCAGCTGATCATGGTGGAGGGGAATCGTCCGTGGGGAGCGCGTCGCCGTCATACAAAGGTCACCGGTACCCGGTCGAGGTGATCTCCCACTGCGTGTGGCTGTACTTCCGCTTCCCGCTCAGCTTCCGTGAGGCCGAGGAGCTGACGCTCGAGCGCGGCGTGAGCGTCTCCTACGAGACCATCCGCCGCTGGTGCATGAATTCGGGCAGCGGTACTCCAATTCGCTGCGCCGCCGCCAGCCCCGGCCTGGGGACAAGTGGCATCTGGACGAGGTCTTCATCAAGATCAACGGCGAGCAGAAATACCTCTGGCGGGCGTTCGACCAGGATGGCATGGTGCTGGACATCCTCGTGCAGAACCGCCGGGGCAAGGCCGACCTGGTCACCGACGGCGTCCAGCTGCGCGTCGCCCAGGGCCTGCCCGAACCGCTCATCGAGGAGATGCGCGCCGGCCGTCACGATCTCGTCATCGCCACCCGGCGCCCGCGCGGCCGCCCCCTTGAGTCCGTACCGCTCGCGGACGAGGAATACCTCCTGGTCGCCACCCCTGCCTGGGCTTAGCGCATGGGCGGACATGGGCAGGCCGACGACCTGTGCACCGCTCTTCGCGAGGTCCCGATGGTCACCTACGCCGAAGATCTCCCCATCATCCGCCGCTACTGGCGCACGATCTTCGGCAAACAGCACACCGCCCGCGCCGCCGTCCCCAACCTCTACGCCGTCCTCTCTGCGGTCAACGCGGGCGCCGGCTACAGCGTCCTGCCCCGCTCCCTGTGCCAAGACCACCTCGGCTCCGGCCGCCTCGCCCTACTGCGTGATCCGCAGGAGCCACCCTTGAACACCCTCTTCCTGCTCCAGCGCCCCGGCGCCGAAGCCAACCCCGATGTGCTGCGCGTACGCGAGCGGCTACGGGAAGCGGCCCGCGCCTGGTAGCCACCGACGCGACCGCAGCGCACGGTGACGCGACACGGATGCACGAGGAAGCTTGAACGTTCGAGAAGCCGCCCCCGCGCCGCACATGTTTGTCGCGTGTCAGCCCGGCGCGTCCATCAGGGTGGTGACATGGGCATCCAGCCGCTCCTCCACAACTCGCGTCGCTGTCTTCTCTGTAGCGCGGCCGCCGAACTGGACCCGGTACTGAAGGGCTTCGACCACGGGTTCGACGGCGCAGAGTAGGCCCCTGGGCGGCGGCTCGAGCCGTCAGCTGCGGGTGACGGTGAAGCCGGTGTCGACGGCGCGGGTCCACACGTTCCGGTCGAACCACGTGCTGATGCCTGGTCCAGCACAACGTCAGGGCCGCGAGAAGTCTGCGGCGGGGACGGGCGGTTCTGGACACGGCGCGCCTTGTGCGTGGTGCGCGTGGGGGGCGTCCTGGGTTGCCGTGCCGGTTACGGGCGCCGCGGGGGCGGCGAGAGCCCATGCCTGGACGGTGAAGTCGACGGCCCGGGCCTGCAGCGACCAGGGAGCATCGGAGACCGGGTAGAAGCGCAGGGTCAGGGCCTCTCCGGTGATCAGGAAAACTTCGAGGACAGATCGATCGACCACCATGCGCAGTTCGACCGGTGCCCCGGATCGGGCCGCCGGGCAGGGGATGCGGTAGGTGCCGCCGACGGCCCGGGGGTCGCGGGAGGCGTGCGAGCGGTCGACGACCACTTCGCCGGTGTCGGGGTCGACGGTGATGTCCAGGTGTTCGCTGCTGTCGGCCGAGGTGGCCAGCCGGAGGCCGCCGGGCCGGCCTGACACGGGCGTGAGATGGGCGATGAGGTCGAAGGTGCGGCCGACTTCGCCGAGTGCGGTCGGGGCAGTCTGGGCGCGGCCGGTGGCGTACAGGAGTTGCTCGCCGCGCAGTGCGGCAAGTTCCCGGGCGGGCTGCTGGTGAACGGTGCCGTCGACCGCGAGGGTGATCTCACGGGGAAGGGTGAGCAGTCCCGCCCAACCCGCCTCGCCTACCCAGGTCGATGCGCGGGCTTCCCATGACCAGGCCCACAGCAGCCAGCGCCCGTCGGGGGCGTGCAGCAGTGCGGGGGCGTAGAAGTCCGGGCCGTGGTCGAGCCGGACAGGCTCGGTCTGACGGAAGGTGCCGTTGGGGGTCTCGCGGCCGGGGTAGGCGGCAGTGGCCTGGGGGCCAGCGTCGGGGTCCCAGGTACTGACGATCAGCAGGCCCTGGCGTCCTGCGCCGTCGGGCGTCGGCCAGGAGGCGTACTGGGGGCATTCCCAGCCGGCGCCGGTGTCCGTGCCGCCGGGCAGCGGCTTCGGGGCGTCGGCGGCGAACGGGCCGAGGTGCTGCCAGATTTCCAGGTCCGTCGATTCATACAACTGGGCGGCGCCCCGGCCGTCGGCGAGGGCCGAGCCGACCAGCATCCGCCAGCGGCCGTCCTGCTGCCAGACGTAGGGGTCGCGGTACATCGTGGTGTCAGTGGGTGGCTGCTCGATGAGCAGGTCGGGTCGCTTGGTCCAGGTGTGGCCGCCGTCGTGCGATTCGGCGGTGGTGACCGGTTGCCACCAGCGGTCGTTGCGGTGGGCGGAGTAGAAGGTCAGCAGCCGGCTGTCGACGGAGATGGCGTTGCCGGAGAAGCAGCCGTCGGCGTCGTCGCCGCCGGGGGTGGGGGCGAGGGCGAGCGGGAGCTGTTCCCAGGTGATCAGGTCGGGGCTGCGGAAGTGGCCCCAGTGCATGTTCGCGTGCTGCGGGCCGTGGGGGTTGTACTGGAAGAACACGTGGTAGTGGCCGTCGTGGAAGACCAGCCCGTTGGGGTCGTTGATCCAGTTGCTGGGTGGGCGCAGGTGTACGGCGGGAAGGTGGGGGTCGGCGCGCGGCGTGGACACACGGGGCCTTTCGAAGGGTGCGCGAGGCACAGGGGGTGGGGGAAGAAGTGGGGGGGGAGGGTGCGGGTCCGGCGGAGGTCAGCCCTTGAGGCCGCTGGAGGCGATGCTGCTGACGAAGGCCCGCTGGAAGGCCACGAACAGCGCGAGCACCGGCACGGTGATCATCGACGAGTAGGCCATGATCTGGCCCCAGGATGGGTTGAGCTGGAAAAAGTACTGGATTCCGACCATGACCGGGCGCAAGTCTTCGCTCTGGACGACCATCAGGGGCCAGAGGTAGGAGTTCCAGGCCGGCAGGAAGGTCAGGATGGCCACCGTGGCGATCGCCGGGCCGGACAGCGGCATGACGATGCGCCGGTAGATGCCGAACCAGCTCGCCCCGTCGATCACGGCGGCTTCGTCGAGTTCCTTGGGGATGCTCTGGAAGTACTGGTGGAACAGGAAGATGGAGAAGGCGTTGGCGACGAAGGGCAGGATCTGCACCTGGTAGGTGTCGAGCCAGCCCTCGGCCATGGTGAAGTGGAAGCCGTTCACCTGGAGCCAGGGCAGTTGGTTGACCCACCAGACCAGCGGCAGGGCGAAGGTCTCGAACGGCACAATCAGCGTCGCGATCACGGCAGTGAGGACGATCTTCTTGCCGCGCCACCGCATCCGTGACAGGGCGAAGGCGGCGAGGCTGTTGACGAAGATCCCCAGCACGACGGTCACGGCGGAGATCCCGATGGAGTTGAGCAGGAACCGGGCGGCGGGCACCCGGTCGAAGACTCCGCTGTAGTTGTCCAAGGACAGGTGACCGACCGGCAGGAACGCCTTGACGCCGTCCAGGTCGCCGAAGATCTGCTGGTCGGGCTTGAGTGACGACACGAGCATGAACACGATCGGGAAGGCGAAGAACAGAGCGAGCGCGATGCGCGCCGCCTGCACGGCGAGTGAGCGCAGCAGCGACCTCTGGTGGCCCGGGCGTGCGGGGGTGGGGGATGCGGAGGTCATGTCAGTCCTTCTCCCGGGTGAGGAAACGTTGTACGAGGGAGACGGCCAGCACCAGTACGAAGAAGACGAGGGAGATCGCGGACGCGTATCCGGTCTGCTGCTGCGCGTATCCGGTCTGCACGGCCTGGTAGACGACCGTGGTGGTGGAGTCCAGGGGCCCGCCTTGTGTCATCACACTGACCTGGGCGAACAGGCTGAACGCGGCGATCGTGATGGTGATGAGCACGAATGTGCGGGTGGTGCGCAGGCCGGGCCAGGTCACGTATCTGAAGCGCACCCAGCGGGTGGCGCCGTCGATGTCGGCTGCCTCGTACAGGTCTTGCGGGATGGTCTGGAGGCCGGCCAGCCAGATGATCATGTGGAAGCCGACGCCTTGCCAGACGGACATGAGGATGATGGCGGGCATGGATGTGGACGGGTTGTTCAGCCAGTCCGGTCCGTGCACGAGGCCGAGGGTGAGGTGGGAGATAAGCTCGTTGACCAGCCCGGTCTTCTGGTACATGAACGTCCACAGGATGGACACCACCACCATAGACGTGACGACCGGGATGAAGTAGACGGTGCGGAAGAAGTTGACGCCTTTGACCTTGGCGTTGACGAGTAGGGCGAGCAGCAGCGCCAGGCCGCCCTGCAGCGGGACGACAACCGCGGCAAAGCAGAAGGTGTTGCGCAGCGACTTGTAGAACAGCGGGTCGTCCAGCAGCGTGCGGAAGTTCTGCAGGCCGGTGAACTGGGCCGGGATCGGGGAGACCAGGCGGGCGTTGGTGAACGCCAGCGCGAAGGCCAGTACCACCGGGATGACGAAGAACAGCAACAGCAGGAAGACGGCGGGGCTCACCATGCCGAGTGCGGCGAGGCTTTCCCCGCGCCGTGCACGGCCCTGCGTTGCGCGTCGGCTGGGTGGGGCGTCAGCGGCGCTCGGCCGGGTGAACATTGACGACATTGTGGTAGCCATGAGACATCCAGGCAGGTACGTGCCCCGGCGGAGGTGGAGGCGGAGGGGAGGAACTGCCTCCGCCGGGACGGGCGGAGGCAGTCAGCTGCCGGTGGAGTAGTTGCTGGTCGACAGGTTGTTGTCGATCTGGCTGACGGCCTGGTCCAGGGCGCCTTTCACGTCGGCGCCGGCCAGGATGTCCATGGCTGCTTTGGAGAACACCGTGGAGATGTAGGGGTAGGCCGGGGTGACGGGCCGGACCACCGCGAACTTCTGCGCTTCCTTCAGGAAGACGTTGAACTGGCCGCCCGTCTCGTAGCCCTTGACCTGCTGTGCCGCCGCGCTGGTGGCGGCGATGGTGCCGGTGGCCTTGGCGAAGTCGACGAAGTACTTCGTCTGCCGGGAGAAGTTCAGGTACGCCTGGGCGCCTTCCTTGTTGGAGCAGGTCGAGCTCATGCCCCACTGCCAGGAGGCTCCGCCGATCTTCGGTCCGCTGCCGAAGTCGACCGGCGGGAGGATCGCCAGGTCGGACCCGAACTTGTCGATGTTGGCCTGGGCCGACCAGCTGCCGTCCCACTGGATGGCGGTCTTGCCGTTGCGGAAGTCGTCGGCGGGGCTCTTGCTGGACTTCTGCGGTGCGTAGCCCTTTGTGACCAGCGAGCGGAACCACTTGCCCCACTTGACGGCTTCGTCACCGTTGAGCGCGCCGTCGGCGCTCTTGTAGGCGGAGCGGTCGATGAGGTCGCCTCCGAAGCTCTGCAGCATGGGCGAGTAGGCGTACGGCCACCACTCACCGGGGTCGCCGGTGCCGAGATCGAGCGCGTTCTCGAACTTGCCGCCCGCCTTGATCTTAGCGAGCGCGTCGTCGAACTCGGCCTTGGTCCAGGGCTTGTCCACAGTGGGGACGCGAATGCCGTACTTGTTCAGGACCGACTTGCGCGAGTACAGGGTCAGCGCGACGTCGTAGAAGCCGGACGCGTAGGTCTTGCCTTGGTACGTGCCGACCGTACTGGGCAGTTGGTCCTTCAACGCGACTTGCCCCGTGGACAGATCCAGCGGCGCCAGGTACCCGCCCCAGGCCCAGTTCGGGACATTGGGGCCGTCGACGTCGAGGATGCAGGGCAGCTTCTTGGCGGAGGCCGCAGCCACCACCGAGTCGTTGTAGGACCCCTGGGGGAATGCCTGGATCTTGACCTTGTACTTGCTCTGGCTGGCGTTGAAGTCCTTGACGACCTGCTTGACGACCGCGTACTCAGCAGCGTTGCCGGCGTTGTGCGTCCACAGCGTCAGGGTGTTGCCGTCGGCGCCCGACGAGCCGGTGCTCCCACTGCCGCCGCAGCCAGCTACAAGCGCCGCCGCGGCGAGGGCGGCTATGCTCGACACCGCGAGGCGCCTGGTTCTCGATTCCACTGGGTTCCTCCAATGTCACTGGACACGGTCCTGCAAGACCGTGTCGGCGGCCGGTAGAGACGGTCGCCTGTATCAGTGGTGCTTCGCCGTTCCGAGGTCAGAGTCGGGGCGGCGAAGCGACCGATGCCCGTGCCACCAGCGGGCAGGGCAGCATTTCCTGACCGGCCGGACGGAGTTCCTGGTCCGGGGCGCCTGTGAGCGCGAGCAGCTGTGCGACCGCCCGCGCTCCCATCTCGTAGTGCGGCAGGGCTACGGTGGTCAGCCCGGGGAACATGCCGTCGCAGATCAGTTCCTGGTTGTCGAACCCTATGACCGACAGGTCGGCGGGGATCGACAACCCCAGTTCAGCGGCGGCGTGGTAGACGCCCATCGCCATCCGGTCGGCGAAGCAGAACAACGCGGTGGGTCGTTCCGCCTGCTGGAGCAGCGTGCGTGCCGCCCGGTACGCGCCGGCGGCGGAGGCAGTCTCGGCCACCACCAGCCGGGGATCGAAGGCAACGCCGGCTTCCGCGAGGGCCTGTCGGTATCCCTCGAGGCGCCCGTGGGTGGCCGGGATGTCGTCGACGTTGTTGAGGAAGCCGATACGGCGGTGGCCGTGGCGGAGCAGTTCGTGTACGGCGGTGTAGCCGCCCTGGACCTCGTCCGGCACCACCGAGGGGACGGCGGGGTCGTCCGCGCATGCGTCGAGCAGAACCGTGGGGACCGAGCGCAGCTGCTCCGGCACCTCCACGACCCGGTGGTACATCGACGCGTACAGCACGCCGTCGACCTGGCGCTGGAGCAGCAGTTCGATCTCCTTGCGCTCCAGCTCCGGGTCTCCGCCCGTGTTGAGCATGAGCAGCAGCAGGTCGTGCTTGGCGGCCTCCTCCTGTGCTCCGAGGATGATCCGGCCCGCGTGGGGGGTGGTGGCGATCTGGTCACTGACGAAGCCGATGGTGCTCGACCGCTTCAGCCGCAGGCCGCGGGCCAGCCCGTTGGGCGCGTACCCCAGTTGCCGGGCCGCCTCCAGAACGCGTTGCCGGGTCTCGGCGTTGATGCGTTTGCCCTCGACCTCGTTGAGGATGTGGGAAACGGTCGTGACCGAGACTCCGGCGGCTGCCGCCACGTCCTTGATCCCGATCCGCCTGCCCATGTGGTGCCCAATCGTTTTGGCAAGTGAGTGCGGGATGAGACTGCGCCCCGGTGGGGGCTCATGTCAACGGCTCGTTACGAATTCGTGCCCAGCGGGTTCAGGAACGTCAGCACGGAGGCGTCCTCTTCGATCAGCGGGACGAGAGCGGCGTTGAACGGGCCGCCGTACGGGGCATTCAGGTGCGTCTGGAAGGCGTCCTCGTCCCGGTACACCTCGAAGATCCAGAAGGCGCGCGGGTCGGCTGCCTTGGTGTAGACGTCGAAGGCGATGTTGCCTTCTTCCTCGCGCACTTTGAGGGCGTAGTCGCCGATCATGCGGGCGACCTCGTCCTCGGTTCCTTCGCGGGCGGTGAACTCGGCGAGCAGGGTTTTCTTCACGGGTCTGGCTTCCTTTTCAGTTCCGGGTGTCACTTGTGGGCGGAGTCCAAGTGCCAGACGATGGCCTTGTCCAGCTTCACCGAGCCGTTCTCGGCGAAGACCTCCACTCCCTGGCTGGCGGGGTCGGGGAAGATCTGGTCGGTGATCGCGGCCTCGCCGCTGCCGCCGAAGACCTCGACGGAGGACCAGTCGACGAGGATACGCAGCTTGACCTTGCCGTTCTTGGCCTTCAGCGGTGCGGTCTGGATGCCAGGGAAGGTGCTGTTGAAGTCGACGGCGCCGGAGTGGGTGCGGTCGACGTACAGCTCCTGTGTCGTGGTGTCGTAGCCGATGACTGTCTCTTCGCCGTTCGCACCGGTGCGCACCTTCAGGCCGAAGCGGTCGGCGTCCTTGAGGGAGAAGGTCGCCTGGATGTCGAGGGCCTTGCCCTTGGCCGCGGGGCCGATCAGGGCCTTGGAGGTGTCCTTGACGGTGATGCCGGACGCGGACACGGCGTGCGGTTGCCGCAGGGACGTCACGCTGCTCACGGGCTGGCTGGTCAGCCGGATGCGGCCGTCGATGGTGCGCAGGGCCATCTCCCGGGGGATGCTCTGGGCGCCGCGCCAGGGGGAGGTGGGGACGGAGCCGCTGTAGTCCCAGTTGTTCATCCAGCCGATCATGTACCGCTTGCCGCCCGGCGTGTTCTCCCAGGACACGGCCGCGTAGTAGTCCTTGCCGTAGTCGGCCCAGTCGGCGCGCTGGACGACGGACTTGGCAGCGGTGTCGGCTTCGGTGAACTGGTCGGCGAGGATGTGGCCCCAGCCGGCGGTGTTCATGTCGACGATCTGGATCTGCGCCTCCTTGCCGGCGTAGGGGCGCATGTCGAAGGAGGCCCAGTCCAGGGTCTCGCTGTTGGAGCCGGTGGCGCTGCGGACGACCTTGCCGTCGACGATCAGGTTGACGGACGTCTCCTGGGAGACGGGCTGAGCCTGGGTGTCGGAGAGCATGATGTGGTCGACGTTGAGGTGGCCCCAGCCGCCGCTGTTGTCATCGACGATCTTGATCTGGGCCTTCTTGCCAGCTAGGTCCTTGACGTCCCACGAGGACCAGTTGAGGGCCTCGCCGTCCTGTCCGGTGGTGCTGCGGACAACCTGGCCGTCGACGAGGAGTTCGACGGCGGTGGGGTTGTCGGAGCCGGCGGGGTGGTTGCCGCCGCCGACGAGGAAGTTGACGTAGTCCTTGTCGATGGTGAACTCGGGCGAGGTGAGGGTGCCGGTGGTGGAGTCGCCGTTCAGGTAGCTGTTGACCAGGCCGCTTCCCAGGAATCCGGAGACCTCCTGCTGGTTGGGGAGGGTGCCGGCGGCCGGTGCGCTGCCCAAGGCGTCGCCGGTGGTCGTCCAGTCGCCGTAGGTGCCGCCCTCGAAGTCGGCGAGGACCGTGCCCGCGGGCGGATCTCCCTGCTCCATGACCGTGCCGTCCACGTGCGGGTGTCGACCGCCACCGACCTTGAAGTTCAGGTACTTGCTGTCGACGGTGAAGGAGGGCGAGGTCAGGGTGCCGGTGGTGCCGTCACCCAAGTGGAAGCTGTTGGCGAGGCCCTTGCCGTCGAAGCCGTCGACCGTGCCCTGACCCTCGACCGCGCCGGCTGCCGGTGCCTGGCCGAACGCGGTGCCGGTAGTCATCCACGAACCGAAGTCGGTGGCTTCGAAGTCCTGCACCACCTGGCCGGTGGGCGGGGTGTAGGTGCCCTTGTCCTCGGCGGTGAACTTCTTGCCGTCGAAGTCGCCGACGAAGTACTGGGCGGCCGAGCCTCCGGCGATCCCACCGGGGTTGATGTTGACGACCAGGACCCACTTGGTCTTCTTCGGGTCCCCGTCGACCGCGAGGGGGAACAGGTCCGGGCACTCCCACACGCCGCCCGTTGCGCCGGCCGGTCCGAACTCGCTCTGCAGCTCCCAGTCCTTGAGGTTTTGGGAAGAGTAGAACTGCACCTTGTGTTCGGTGGACAGCGACACCGTCATCAGCCAGCTCTTGGTCGGCGCGTACCACTGGACCTTGGGGTCGCGGAACTCCTTGGAGCCGATGTCGAGGACGGGATTGCCCTGGTACTTGGTCCAGGTCCGGCCGCGGTCGGTGCTGTAGGCGAGCGACTGCGCCTGTACGCCGGTGTCCTTGTTGGAGCTGGTGTAGATCGCGACCATGGGCGGGTTCTTCTTGGTGCCGAACCCGGTGGTGTTGTCCCGGTCGACGACCGCGCTGCCGGAGAACACCATCTCCTTGTCGTCGTGCGACAGGGCGAGCGGCAGCTGCTTCCAGTGCACGAGGTCCGTGCTCACCGCGTGCCCCCAGGACATGTCTCCCCAGGAGTTTCCGTTGGGGTTGTACTGGTAGAAAAGGTGATACTCGCCCTTGTAGTACACGAGACCGTTGGGGTCGTTCATCCAGTTCTTCTCCGGCGTGAAGTGGAACTGGGGCCGGTAGGTCTCGGCGTACGGCGGGGCGTCTGCAGCGAGGGCCTGAGGGGCGAGCGGGGCGGCGGACAGGGCGCAGACGGTCACCACCGCCGCCATCATCCGCACGTGGGCATGCCGGGATACACGTCCAGAGCTCATGGTCTCTCCTGTGCTGGGGCCGTCCACTGGGCCGGAGCCTGAGGCTCGGCGTGGACCGACCGAAAGTGACGCCCTGGTCGGCGGCGTCGTCCACGTCGCCGACCAGAGGTGTCATCGTTGACTGTGTCATCGATGACATCGAGTGGCCCGATGATGAGCGGCATCCCGCCGATGCGTCAACGGTTCCCGCGCAATTGGCCGGCGCGGCTCGCCCGCCCGTCAAGCACCACCGACGGTCGTCAACTGCGCCAACTGGTTCTGCCACGGCGGGTTGGGACCGGCAACCGAGCAGGTCAGGGCGGCGACCCGAGTGCCGAACCGGCAGGCTTCCGCGACATCGTCGAGACGGAGATCAGCCAGCCGGCCACCGAGGAGGCCGTGGGCGCCGAGGTGGTGCAGCAGCCCGGCGGTGAAGGAGTCCCCCGCGCCGACCGTGTCGACGACCTGCGTGGCCACCGCGGGCACTTGCAGCCGTTCGCCGTCGAGTGAGACCAGGGCGCCACCGGCTCCGAGCGTGATCACGACGAGCCTCGCCCCGGCGGCGTGCCAGGTGTCGCACGCCCGCTCGGGCGGAGTGCCAGGCAGGAGAAGTCCCAGGTCGTCCTCGCTCAGACGGAGGATGTCGGCGAGAGCGCACCAGTGCGCCAGCCGGGCCCGGTAGACCTCGGGGCGCACCAGCAGCGGCCGGACGTTGGGATCGATGCTGATGGTGGCCCGCGGAGCCGCCGCCAGGAAATCTTCCACCACCGCCCCGCCGGGCTCGCGGACCAGCGCCAGCGACCCGGTGTGCACACAGGCCGTTTCGGACAGATCCACCTGGGCCAGTTCACCCGGAGTCCACTGCCAGTCGACCGTGTTCTGCGCGTGGAACGAGAACGCGGCCTGCCCCGCGCCATCCAGCTCCGCCACGGCCAGCGTGCTCGGCTCGGCGGCGGCGACGGCGTACGACAGGTCCACCCCGGACGCCTCCAGGTGGGCCCGGAACAGGCGGCCGAACACATCCCCGGACAGGCGGGCGAGGAAGCGGGTCGGCGTGCCCAGCCGAGCCAGGGCCACCGCGGTGTTCGCAGGTCCGCCGCCGGGCAGCACCCGTAGGGCGAGTTCGTTTGAGGCGTTTGCCGGTTCCGCGAAGGCGTCCGCGACGCACTCTCCCAGAACGGTGATCTGACGCGGGCTCATGGGCTGCTCTCCCTCGGAAAAGCTCGGAAAGAACGGGCAAAGGGGTCGCGGGCGACACAACCCTGACCGGCTGCGCAGCGGCGACGGCTGCGGACGTTGCCGATTCGTGACGGGTGGAAGGCATTGACGTTGCCGGGATCCGGAGTCCATCATCCTCGCCAGGAAGTGTCAACGATGACATAAGTCAACGATGACACCCCGGGCGGCACGCTCTGATCCCACCCCCGTGCCCGCTCGCTATCCCACAGGAGTCGATCATGTCTCGCACCACTCGTCTTTCCTCCTCCCTCCTCAGAGCCGCCGCGGTCACGGGCGTCGCCGCCCTCACCCTGACGGGCTGCGGGTCCGGCTCCGGCTCCTCCAGCTCCGGCTCGGGCGAGGTCAAGGTCGGCCTGATCACCAAGACTGACACCAACCCGTTCTTCGTGAAGATGAAGGAGGGCGCGGAGAAGGCCGCCAAGGAGAACGGTGTTCAACTGTCCACCGCGGCGGGCAAGTTCGACGGGGACAACGCCGGTCAGGTCACGGCCATCGAGAACATGGTCGCTGCCGGGGTGAAGGGCATCCTGATCACCCCGAGCGACTCCAAGGCGATCGTGCCCGCGATCGAGAAGGCCAAGGCCAAGGGTGTCCTGGTCATCGCCCTGGACACCCCGACCGACCCGGAGAGCGCGGTCGACGCCCTCTTCGCCACCGACAACCTCAAGGCCGGCGAACTGATCGGCGAGTACGCCAAAGCCGCCATGAAGGGCAAGACAGCGAAGATAGCCGCCCTCGACCTGGCTCCGGGCGTCTCCGTCGGCGTCCAGCGGCACAACGGCTTCCTCAAGGGCTTCGGCGCCACCGACAAGGACGTCGCCTGCGCCCAGGACACCGGCGGCGACCAGGCCAAGGGCCAGACCGCGATGGAGAACTGTCTGCAGAAGGAGCCGGACATCAACGTCGTCTACACCATCAACGAGCCAGCAGCCCTGGGCGCGTACACCGCGCTCAAGGCCAAGGGCCGCGAGAAGGACGTCCTGATCGTCTCCGTGGACGGCGGCTGCACCGGCACCCAGGCCGTCAAAGACGGCAAGATCGCCGCCACGTCCCAGCAGTACCCGCTGAAGATGGCCGCCGAGGGCGTCAAGGCCGTCGCGACCTACGCCAAGGACGGCAAGAAGGCGTCCGGTTACACCGACACCGGCGTCACCTTGATCACCGACAAGGCACAGGCCGGAGTCACGTCCAAGGACACCGCCTACGGCCTGGAGAACTGCTGGGGCTAAGCCTCTGCCCTCCTCCAGGACCGTACGACACCGCCACTTGCCTCAGCGGGGCGGTCGGCCCGCCTCCCCGACCAGGGACGACCGCCCCCTTGTCCCGGCGGCGAGGGTTCTGGCCCTCGTCCGACAAGGACATCTGTCTTCCGACAAGGACTTCGCATGACAGCCACGACCAAGCCTCCAAGCACGTCCTCGCCATATGCCGAGCTCAAAGCGCCGACCACGGCCCGCAGATTGCTCACGGCGCCGACCACCGGCCCGCTGGTCGCGCTCCTCCTGGCCTGCATCTTCTTCTCTTTCTCAACCGACCAGTTCCTCACCGGCGGGAACTTCTCGCTGATCGTCCAGCAGGTCATGGTCGTAGGAACGCTGGCGATCGGCCAGACGCTGATCATCCTCACAGCGGGCATCGACCTGTCGTGCGGAGCCGTGATGGCGTTCGGCAGCATCGTGATCGCCAAGATGGCAGCCGAGGGTTCCCTGCCCCCGCTCGTCGCCATCGCTCTGGGTCTGGTCGTCTGCGGCGGTTTCGGGCTGCTCAACGGGCTGCTGGTGCAGAAGATCCCGCTGCCGCCGTTCATCGTCACCCTCGGCATGCTCAACGTGGCATTCGCACTGACCCACATCTACTCCGAGGAGCAGACGGTCACCAACCTCCCGGGCCCGCTGACCGCCCTGGGTGAGACCTTCCCGCTCGGCCACACCGACATCACCTACGGCTCCCTGGTCACCATCG
Source organism: Streptomyces sp. ALI-76-A (assembly GCF_030287445.1). Lineage (GTDB taxonomy): Bacteria > Actinomycetota > Actinomycetes > Streptomycetales > Streptomycetaceae > Streptomyces. The sequence goes on from NZ_JASVWB010000002.1 coordinate 66,627, forward strand.
CCCTGTTCCTGCTCCTCGCCTACGCGCTGAGCAGCACCGGCTGGGGCCGGCACGTCTACGCCCTCGGCAACAGCCAGGAGGCGGCACGCCTGAACGGCATCCGCACCTCCCGCCTGACCATCGGCGTCTACACGGTGGCGGGCCTGCTGTACGGCGTCGCCGCGCTCCTGCTCATCTCCCGTACCGGCGTCGGCGACCCGCAAGCCGGCCAGACCGACAACCTCGACAGCATCACCGCCGTGGTCCTCGGCGGCACCAGCCTCTTCGGCGGACGCGGCTCGGTCCTGGGCACCTTCATCGGCGTCCTCATCGTCGGCGTCTTCCGCAACGGCCTTCAGCTGATGGGCGTCGCCTCCATCTACCAGACGCTGATCACCGGCGTCCTGGTGATCCTCGCGGTGACCGTCGACCAGCTCTCCCGGAAGAAGGCCCGATGACCGCCACCTCCTCCCCCACCCCCGTCCTGCAGGCCCGCGGCCTGGTCAAGCGCTACGGTCACGTCACCGCCATTGACGGCGCCGACTTCGACCTGCTGCCCGGCGAAGTCCTCGCCGTCATCGGCGACAACGGAGCCGGAAAGACCAGCCTGATCAAGGCACTTACGGGCGCCGTGGTCCCGGACGCGGGCGAGATCCTCCTCAACGGCGAACCCATCACCTTCTCCGGACCCCAGAGCGCCCGCGCCCACGGCATCGAGACGGTGTATCAGGACCTGGCCGTGGCCGCCTCTATGGACATCGCCTCGAACATGTTCCTCGGGCGGGAGCTGCGGCGCCCTGGCGTGCTCGGCAGTGTCTTTCGCATGCTGGACAAGAAGCGCATGCGTCAGGAGGCCGCTGAGCACATGGCCGACCTGAAGATCGGCCTGCGCTCGCTCACGCAGTCGGTGGAAACGCTCTCCGGCGGTCAGCGGCAGGCCGTAGCCGTCGCCCGGTCCGTCGCCTGGGCCCGCAGCGTCGTCGTCATGGACGAACCCACCGCCGCCCTCGGCGTGAAGGAGTCCGGCCAGGTCCTCGACCTCATCCGCCGCGTCCGGGACAAGGGCCTGCCGGTCGTCCTGATCAGCCACAACATGCCGCACGTCTTCGAGATCGCCGACCGGATTCACGTCCACCGCCTCGGCCGGCGCGCCGCGGTCATCAAGCCGTCCGACTACTCCATGGCGGAGGTCGTGGCCATCATGACCGGCGCGCTCACCCTCGACGAGGCCGGCGGTACTGTCGTAGCGGATTCCGAGGCGGCCAAGGCCGCCGGAGTCAAAGCCACCTGACAGCACAACCACAACCGCTCTCATGCTTTCCGGCCGAGGCTGCGGCCGGAAACCGAGAGCCCTCAGGAGACGGTTCCCTCCATGGCAGCGCACCGCCGCCCCACCCTGGCAGACGTCGCCCGAGAAGTAGGCGTCAGCGCCAAAACGGTCTCCCGCGTCCTCAACGAGGACGGACCCGCCTCGGCCCACACCAGGGAACAAGTCCTCGCCGCCGTGGCGAAACTCGGCTTCCAGCCGAACCTCATGGCCCGCAACATCCGCGTCGGCGGACCCGACACCACCATCGGACTGGTCATCCCCGACCTCGGCAACCCCTTCTTCGGAGCCGTGGCCCGCGCCATCGAGGACACCGTCCGCGACCGCGGACTGACCCTGCTCATGGGCTCCTCCGCCGATGACCCCGACCGCGAACGCGCGCTGACGGACAAGTTTCTCGCCCGCCGCATCAGCATCCTGATCGTCGTACCGTCCGTCGGCGCCGACCACTCCCACCTCAAGACCCACCGCACGGCGGGTCTGCCCGTGATCTTTCTCGACCGACCTGGGGTCGGACTCGCCACCGACAGCATCGTGAGCTCCAACCGCGCGGGCGCTCACGACGGCGTCACCCACCTGATCGCCCATGGTCACCGGCGCATCGGGTTCGTCGGCGACCTGCCCCCCAAGCTGTACACCCGCCGTGAACGTCTGGCCGGCTACCGCTCAGCGCTGCAGGAAGCCGATATTCCCTACGACCGCTCGCTCGTCAGCAACGCCCACGACCAGCAGGGCGCCGAGGCCGCGACCGCCCGGCTCCTCGACCTGGCCGATCCCCCCACCGCCCTCTTTGCCGGCAACAACATCATGGCATTGGGCATCGTCGCCGAACTGGCCCGCAGCAAGCGCAAGGACGTCGCCCTCGTCGCCTTCGACGACCTGGCACTCGCCGAGGCCCTCGAACCGGCCCTGACGGTCGTCGCACAGGACCCCGAGGAAATCGGCAGAACGGCGGCGACCACCGCCCTGACTCGACTTGACGGCGATCGCACCCGCGCCCGCACCATCACCGTCCCCACCCAACTGATCATCCGAGGATCGGGGGAACGGACCCCTCCGGTGACGCTGGAGAGCTAATCCTAGGCGGGCTTACGTCGGACGGAAGTCAAGTCTGAGGCCGGCCCACGGGGCCGGGTGCGTGTGCTGGAGCCGGATCTCGGCGTGCCACAGGCTGCCCGGCAGGTCCGGGGCGGGTCGCCTCGTCGAGAGCGGCGACGGTGTAGCCCGTCGTCCAGAAGAAACTCAGCCTCGTCATTTCTGACGCAGGACATAGCGCCGCATCGGCACCCACGACATCCTCACCGGCCCGTGTCCTTTGACGATCAATCCAGTCCACCGCACTTTCCCGACCTGGGCGGACTTACTTCGATGTCCATGGATGGTGGCGGAGGTCCGCGGCAGATCAGGGCCGGTTGTACCGCCCGCACTTGAGTGCATTCGCGTTCGCATCGTCAATACAGACCCTGACGTACGCGGCACCACCGGGCTGGTCCGCCGGGCAAGGGTGCCTGTGGTCAGCACGAGGGAACCCGGCGGCGGCGAGATGAGTTCCGGAGCGTCGAGTGTGGTTCCGCCCCGGAGGCTGGTGCGGCAGCGTCACTTTCCGGCCGGTCGGATGGTCAGGGCCGGTCGACCCGCTCACAGTCGATGGGCAGCGCGTTCGCATCGTCAATGCAGACGATGACATACGCGGCGCCCCCGGGCACATCCGCAGGGATTCCGGTCTTGAGCGGATACGTAGTGTTGCACTTAGTGCCGGTGCTCCTGGTACCGAGCTCCTTGCCTGAGGCACCGTACGCGCCGAACCACGCCCTGCGACAGTCGACGGCCCGGAGTGTTCCATCGACGCCGACCGATCGGTTGTACCAGGTCAGGGTGCCGTGGGCGTAGCTGCCCTCGTCGTCATCAACGTAGAAAGGGCTGGTCGGATAGGCGGCGGTTTGCGCGCCGGCGGCGGGAGCGCCCAGCAGGGTGCCCGCGGTCAGCACGACGGAAGCGACGGCGGCGGCGAGGTGAGTCTTCATGTGATCTCCAGAGGGGTGAGCCGGTTGCGGCTTCACATCCTGGATGGGCCGGCCACCTGTGGCCCACCTCTTAAGTCACGGCTTAAAGGGGAGCCGGGGCGGCAGGCGCGGGTCTCGCGCCCAGTCTGACGCCGCGGTGCCCTCGGGCCTCACGGTTCCGTCAGGGCGCCGGTCCGCAGCAGCGCCAGCCCGAGAGGGGTGATGTGGTGCAGCACGGACCCGCCTCGGCGGCTGGTGGTGATGAGGTCGGCGTTTCGCAGCACGGTCGCGTGCTGACTGGCCGCTGCCGCCGTGACGTTGAGGCGGCGAGCCAGTTCGCTCGTCGTGCAGCCTTCTGCTGTCACCTGTAGAGCGGCGGCTCGCGTGCGGCCGAGCAGAGACCCCAGGTTCCGTATGGCGGAGCCGTCCGCTTCCGCCGGCCCGGTATCGATCAGCGGCCGGCGGAGAGCCGGCACGCTCAGTCGGGGTGGCTGGGCAGTATCGAGCGGGTCCCACAGAAAGCTCACCGGGTGCTTCGCGAAGACCGTGGGCGTGATGGTCAGTCCCCTTCCCTGGAGACGCACCTCAACTCGGCGCGGATAGGGAGCTTCGAGCACCGGTGGACGCCAGCGGACCAGTGGTGCGCAGATCGAACGCAGCAGCAGATCGATGCCTCCCTCCAACACCAGGTTCGCGCAACGAGTGGACAGCGCGACCAGTTCGGACCGACCTCGATCCCAGTAGGGCTCCACGGTCAGCCGATGGCAGGCGCGCACGGCATCGGCGAGCTCCCGGCGCGCGTCGCGGTCGCCCTCGCACACCCGCCTGGCCCATGGCAGGTGTCCGGGGTGGAAGTCGAGACCCTCGAACTCGCGTCGCAGCCGGGACACCGGGGCATGCAGCAGGTTGTCCACGGCGTGGTCCACAGAGGGCACATCGCCCATCAAGGCCAGCAGATCAAGCCCCGGGCCGCGCACCGGAACCAGGGACGTCAGGGGGCGCGTGTCCGCTCCCATCCGGCCCGCGACCGCTGACCGCCACGTGCGGAAGTGAGGAAGTTCCCGGTTCTCTCCCAGCAGCTCCAGGCTGTAATAGACCTCCGCTGCGACGCCGATCGTCGCGGCCACCCGTGTCCGGGCGAGGTCTTGCGCCGTGAAGTGAATGCGTAACACCGGCCGGCCTCCCGCCACCGAAGCAGAGCGCATGAGCGCATGAGCGCACCACCAGCATGCCCCCAACTCGCCGCGCCCGATCCCGCATCGGCGTAGAACGCGCCCGGCTTGCTGACTGTGCATGCGCGCCCGTGAATCTGGTGCAGGCAAGATTTTCGTGGAGCGTGACGGGGCGTCATCGCGATCACGCGAGAAGGACACGCTTGCGCAGCAGCGGAAGTCCGGCCCGGTTGTACATCTGCCGCTTCAGCGCTTTGAGTCTGTTGACGTGCCCCTCGACGATGCCGGAAGTGTAGTTCAGGGTCAGTCCAGCAGTACGGCGTCGAGGTCTTGGCGCAGGAACGCCGCGAAGCCCTTACTGACCTTGGCGTTATAGCGTCTGGGTCTTCGTCGGACCGGTGACAGGGTCGGCCTTGGTCTGGTAGCCCGGAAGTATGCGGTATCCGGACGGGGGCGGGCTGACCGCCGAGCAGCGCAAGCGCCGTGAAGGGGTACGAATGCGGGCCGCTGACCTCTTGAGGACGACATGAAAGTCCCTGGCCCGCACGGTGCGGAGGTATCGGGTGAGGATGGAGTAGCCGCCCCGGTAGCCCTGCTCGCGGAGGCGTTCGTCTCGACCGTCTGACAGACGTTTCGCTGCCCTGTACGGCAGAAGGCGCAGCTACCCCGCTGATCGCGTCCGGTGTAACGGGGACAAGGACGTCCGTTTGACGCCGCAGGTGGCCAAGCTGCACCATCTGCGCCGCCCGCTCGCGTCGAGGAACAACCAACCGCAGTCCTCGCTGGGGCAACTGCGGACCGTGAAGCGTCGTGGTTCCGCGAGCAATTCGCCCGCACTGCGGGCAACCGCACAGAGAGGCAGCCGCAAACCGGAGGAGGGTGAGGGCTGCCAGCGTCCGAGGCCGTCCTCGCCACGGGTGAAGACCGAGTGTCTGGCAGCGTCCTCCACCGTGCCTGCCACCACCGTGAAGGCACGGGCGTCGTCCGGATCGGTCAGACAGGCATACAGGTTCGTACGAAACTGCCGCGCCTCGGCGAGCGCGGTGGCAGCCACGTCGGGGTGCCGCAGCGCCTGCTCCCGCAACCCAGTGACCAACCGCTCCCCGATCAGGTCCATATGGCCAGCCCACACGGCAAGCGCGGCGTAGCCGCGCAGCCACTCTGATCCCGGCAGCCGGTCCGCGCCCCAGCCCGCATAGGTGTTGCAGAACTCCAGTGCGGGGTGTCCGCTCGTGCTCCATGGCAACCATTGGTCGTCGACCCGCACGGCGTAGACCGGTCCGGGAGGCCGGTCCAGCCGGTGATCGCCATGCAAGATGCGGTCGTGAAGCGTCTGCAGTTCTGCGCCCGGTTCGATGCCGAACTCGGTCACCAGCACTTTGCGCGTGCTGCGGTACAGGTTGAGGGCATCGGCCTGGCGGCCGCCTCGGTAGAGAGCGGTCATCTGGGCGGCGACCAGCCGTTCCCGTCCTGGATGCTCCTCGACCAGCGGTGTCAGATCCGCCACGACACGGTCGTGGAGACCCATGGTGAGCTGCGCCTCCACTCGCTGCTCCACAGCGGAGAGGCGCAGTTCGTCGAGGGGACCGCCGAGGCGGGTGCGCAGCCGGTCGTCGGCCACGTCCGCGAGCAGCGGGCCCCGCCACAGACCGAGGGCCTCGTCGTAGAGCCGGACTCGCTCCACGGGGTCACCGGCATCAGCCGCCTGCCGGACGAGGAAGGTGAACTCCTGCGCGTCGATCGTATGAGGGCCCTGCTCGACCGCGTAGCCGTCATGCCGGGTTTCGACGCGCACTCCGTACGGCTTGAGAGCGACACGTAATCGGCCTATGTAGGTGTGAACGGTGCCGCGGGCGGAGGCGGGCGCATCACCGTTCCACATCAGGTCGATCAGGCGCTCGGTCGTCACGGCGCGGCCCGCGTGCAGCAGCAGTACCGACAGCAGGCACCGCTCCTGGCGGCGGCTGCCCGCCAGCACCTGTCGTCCCTCGTGGCGGACGGCGAACGGACCGAGCAACTGGAACTCCATAGCGCTAGGCAGCCTAACGCGGCCGAGTGTCCGCGGTCCGTGCAGGTGATGGTGAGAGTTTGGTCAGACGCCGGCGAGAAACTGGCGAGCGCCTCTTCAGGAACCTTCCTTTCAATCATCTGGCCAGGGAGAGTCATGCGACGAACCGTTCTCGCACCGCTGGCGCTTGCCGCCGTGCTCCTGGGAGTACAGCCCGTGTCGGTCGCGTCCGCCCGAGCCGGCACCGGGTGGGAGCCGGCACCTTCCGCGCCTTGGGACGTCAGTGCCGGACTGCGGTGCGACTTCCCTGTTCACGGCGAGCCCGTCATCGACGAGGTGATGAAGCGTGTGCTGGACACCAGCCCCGACGGAACCGCGAAGCGCGTCGCGTACAAGGGCGATCTGATCGTGCGGATCACGAACACCGAGACCGGTGCCTTCTACGACGCCGACGCGAGCGGCTCGGCCATCGTCGAGCACCGAACCGGCGGCTCTCAGTTCTGGGCCGCGCACGGCCCGGTGTTGGTCGGTATCGGCGAGGGCAAGGGCAACCTGCCGCGCGGCCTGTACATCATCGACGGGGTGTACACCATGGACATCAGCTCCGTCGGGTACAAGGCCGTGAACCTGGTGCACGGGACGAAGGACAGCCTCTGCGCACGCATCGACTGACATCTGCCCGTACCTGCCGCACCGGCGCGAGCACCTTCACACAGCCCGAGACACCGACGTCGTGGACAGCCGGACGACGTCAGCAGTACGAACTGCCGCCGCCGGCGGCGGCACCCCCATCAACCATCCATGAGCTGAGTTTCGAGCCGACGCAGGCGTGGTTGACCACCCAGCCCGCCGTGGAGCGTCGTGCCCCTGGCGTGCCCTTACCGGTAGTTCGATAAATTCGGCGGTAGAGGTCAATGCCGTGTCCGGTGGTGACCGCGTCGATCAGGGCTTGGAGGGTGGGTCCTTGTCCGTCCAGGCTCGCCACCATCGCTTGCGCAGACGAGTTCGCACCACCGTCCCGGACCCGGCCACCTCACCGGTCCCGGATCTGTTCCAGCGGGACTTCACCGCCACCGAACCCGGCCTGAAATACATGGGCGGCATCACCTATCTCCCCCTGGAAACCGGGGAGTTCCTCTATCTCGCGACCGTGCTGGATTGCTTCAGCCGCAAGGTCGTCGGCTGGTCCATCGCCGGCCACATGCGCACCGGCCTGGTCGCCGACGCACTGCGGATGGCCGTCCGCACCCGGGGCAGCCTTAGCGGGGCGGTATTCCACTCCGACCACGGAGCCCAAGGTGAATTCAACTGGTCGTCGCAACACTTTGATCTCGGAGGTGTGCGACGTGGCCACGGCGGACTGGAGTTTGAAGACCAGCGATGTCCCGGAGGGTCGGCGTCGGCAGTGGCGCGCTGATCATGCGTTGCGGCCGGCGATGCGTTCGCCGGGGAGGCCTGATCCGTCTCGAGTCGTGCAGCGCCAGTTCTGGCGGCTGATCGCCACGGGGGTCACCACGGTGGAGGCGTCGTTGGCGGTCGGCGTGTCGTGGCCGGTGGGTGCGAGGTGGTTTCGTCACGCTGGCGGCATGCCTCCGATCTCGTTGGCCGAGCCCACGGGCCGGTACCTCGCGTTCGAGGAGCGCGAGGAGATCGCGATCCTCAGGGCGATGAACAAGGGCGTGCGCGAGATCGCCCGCGCCCTGGGGCGTGACCCCGGAACGATCTCTCGCGAACTGCGCCGCAACGCCGCCACGCGCGGCGGCAAGCAGGAGTACCGCGCGACGGTCGCCCAGTGGAAAGCACAGCAGGCCGCCAAGCGCCCGAAGACCGCGAAACTCACAGGCAACGACAGGTTGCGTGAGAACGTACAGGACCGGCTCGCCGGCAGCGTCCGCCGCCCCGACAACACGATCGTCACCGGGCCCAGGACGCCTGCATGGAAGGGGCTGAACAAGCCGCACCGGCAGGACAGACGATGGGCGACGGCATGGAGCCCGGAGCAGATCTCGCATCGACTCCATGTCGACTTCCCCGATGATGGGTCCATGCGCATCAGCCACGAAGCGATCTACCAGGCGCTGTTCATCGAAGGCCGTGGCGCGCTCAAGCGGGAACTGGTCACGTGTCTGCGCACCGGCCGGGCGCTGCGGACTCCCCGCGCACGGTCGCAGAACAAACCGCAGGGGCATGTCACCGCGGACGTCGTCCTCAGCGAACGCCCCGCCGAGGCCGCAGACCGCGCGGTCCCCGGACACTGGGAAGGCGATTTGATCATCGGGACGGGCCGCTCCGCGATCGGCACGCTTGTCGAGCGCAGCAGCCGCTCCACACTCCTGGTACACCTGCCCCGGCTGGAGGGCTGGGGCGAAAGGACACCCGCGAAGAACGGCCCCTCGCTCGGAGGCTATGGCGCGATCGCGATGAACGCGGCGCTCACCACGTCGATGACGCACCTGCCCGAGCAGCTACGCAAGACCCTCACCTGGGACCGAGGGAAGGAACTCTCCGGCCACGCCCAGTTCGCTCTCGACACCGGGACGAAGGTGTTCTTCGCCGATCCGCACTCGCCCTGGCAACGACCGACAAACGAGAACACGAACGGGCTGCTGCGTCAGTACTTCCCGAAGGGCACCGACCTCTCCCGCTGGTCGTCCACGGACCTCGAAGCCGTCGCCATGGCGATCAACAACCGGCCCCGCAAAGTCCTGGGTTGGCGGACACCGGCCGAGGTCTTCGAAGAACAGCTACGCTCGCTGCAACAGCCCGGTGTTGCAACGACCGGTTGAACTCGCCCAATACGTCTCCCGGGCCTTCGCCGGTCTCTGTGACCAGTTCGGGGTGACCCGGTCGATGGGTGCGGCCGGCACCAGCGCCGACAACGCGGCCTGCGAAGGCTTCCACGCGTCCCTGAAACGCGAGACCCTCCAGGGCGCCCACGACTACGGCGACGCCGACACCTGCCGCAGGGCCGTCTTCGCCTGGCTGACCCGCTACAACACCCGCCGCCGGCACTCCGCCAACGGCCACCTCAGCCCCGACGAATACGAACACCGACACCACGCCGCTAAACTCACGCTCGCCGCGTGATCAATAACCGCGTGCCCACCTTCACGAGGGAAGGCCCGGCACCGGCTCACCCCGACCGGGTGACGCTGCCAACGGCCCCTGAAGCAAGCCCAAGGGAAGGACAAGCGTCCGGGTGAAGCTCCGGAAAGGACCATTCAGATATACCTGGCGTATGGCTATCCCGTGCTGAGTGTCTTCTGGACCGATGTTGTTCATCCCGCTGCTACCCCGCCGTCCGCCAAGCCGTGAGCCCTTCAACCACCTTCGGTGGGACTTCGTGTAGTTCCCGGGCCGGGGTCACAGCTGCTCCAGGGGGCGCCGTCCGATAATGTCGCCGCCCGGGCCGCCGGGCAGGGCGATACGGGCGGTGACGCGTTTGCCGACCGGCTCCCGGTGAACCTCAAAGCTCTAGGCGACGCCAATGACGATCTCCAGACCGTGCTGCCCGACCCGACCCACATCAGCGGCCCGTACCCCCCTCTGGATAGTCGTCTTGGGAGGACTCAATTGACAGGACGCTGGTCAAGCTCGTCGGCTTTGCGGTTTGAGGGCACCCTGCATGGAGTCTGCACTCGGTTGGAGGGTGTCGACGGCTACGGGCTGTGAGGCGCGCGCGACGGCGAAGAGGAAGAGCCCGCAGGCCGCCACGAGCAGCCATCCCGGACGGGAGGCGGCGGCGAGGCTGTTGGGGCCGGCGCCCGCGACGAGGCCTCCGGCGACGGCGATGCCGATGGCCGCACCGACCTGGCGGGCGGTGGAGGTGACGGCCCCTGCCACGCCGGCCCGGGAGGGCGGCAGGCCGCTGACCGCGGTATTGGTGAGGGGGGCGTTGGCGAAGCCGAACCCGATGCCGATCAGGAGGTGGGCGAGGAGGAGCAGCGGCACGCTCGTGTCCTGGTCAAGGTTGATCAGGCACACACCGCCGGCCGTGGTGAAGGCGCCCGCGAGGATCAGCGGACGCCGCGGTCCAAAGCGTGCGACCAGGGCGCCGGACCAGGTCGCGCACAGGGTGGCCCCGAGTGCCATGGGCAGGGTGGCGGCACCGCTTTCGAGCGGTGTCCAGCTGCGGGCGTGCTGGAGGTAGAGGGTGTTGAGCAGCAGAGTCACGTTCAGTGCGACGAACACCGCCATGGCGCCGAGCACCGCTGTCGCGAACGGCGGTCGGCGGAAGAGGCCGAGGTCCATGAGGGGTTCGCTGCGGCGCAGCTCGACCACGATGAACCCGGCTGTCGCGGCCGTGATCAGGGCGTAGCCGATGAGGGCCGTGGGTGAGGCCCAGCCGATGCCGGGTCCTTCGATGAGGACGCCGACGAAGAGCAAGAGGACCACGGTGAGGAGCACCTGGCCGGGCAGGTCGAGGCGCCGGGCGCGCTGTGCGCGGGATTCCGGCACGAACACGGCGACCAGGACGAGGGCGGCGGCGACGACCGGCGCGTTGATCCAGAACACCGAACGCCAGCCGAACGCGGCGATGAGCGCCCCGCCGGTGACCGGGCCTGCCGCCATGCTGAGCCCGAAGACCGACGCCCATACGCCGATCGCCCGGGCCCGTTCCCGTGGGTCGGGCATCGCGTTCACCACGATCGCCAGGGCCACGGGGCTCAGCATGGAGGCCCCGACCCCCTGGACGGCCCGAGCGGCGACGAGCACGCCGAGTGACGGAGCGAGGGCGCACGCGAGGGAGGCCAGGCCGAAGACGAGCAGTCCGCACTGGAAGACGCGGCGCCGTCCGAAGCGGTCCGCGAGCGCGCCGGAAACCATGAGGAGACTGGCCAGGACCACGGTGTAAGCGTTGACCGCCCATTCCAGACCGCGGGTGCCCACGTCAAGGCCGTGCCCAATCTCGGGCAGGCCTACGTTGACGATGGTCGTGTCCACACCCACGAGGAACATGCTGAGCGCGCAGACGGCCAGCACGGTCCAGCGCCGGCGTGCGCTCAGCGGGGAGGGTGGAGTGGCCAGGGATGTCGTGAGCATGGGAGGTCCCCCTTCAACGGGATCGGCTACCGCCAGATTCGGGGAGGGGCAGGGGCAGGGCCCAGAGATTTTGCGAAGACTGCAAAATGGCCGCATGGACACCGAACTCGCGGAACTCATCGACAGCATCGGGCCACGACTGCGGGCCCTACGGCGCGACCGCGGCCTCACCCTCGAAACCCTCGCGGGGGACACCGGAATCTCGGTGAGCACGCTGTCGCGCCTGGAGTCGGGCCGGCGGCGTCCGACGCTCGACCTCCTCATCCCGCTCGCCCGGGCCCACCGCGTCGCGCTGGACCAACTGGTGACTGCTCCGGCCACCGGTGATCCGCGAGTCCATCTCAAGCCCCGGAGCCGGGAGCACGGGAGTGTGCTGGTCCCGCTGACGCAGTACCCGGGCCGGGTCCAGGTCTTCAAGCAGGTGCTCGCCCACCGGGAACCGAGACTGGTAACCCACTCCGGCTACGAATGGCTCTACGTGCTCGCCGGCGAGCTCCGCCTCATCCTCGGAGAGCGCGAGATCACTCTACGGCCGGGCGAGGTGGCCGAGTTCGACACCAGTGAACCCCACTGGTTCGGCCCCGCCGGCGCCGAAGCGGTGGAAATCCTGCACCTGTTCGGTCCCCACGGCGACCAGGCCGTCGTCCGCACCGGCCCGGCGGTCAGGCCTCCTCGGGACCGGCCGAGGGCGTGATCGTCCGGTTCGTCCGGCCGGTGGATCCCGGTTACCTTCTGGCACCCATGACCAGGAACTCCGGCTCCTCCATCCGCGGCGAACACCTTTCCCGACCCGGCAATGAGCAGCTCAAACGGGCCTTCTACCTCGCCGCGTCCGCCTCGCCCTCCCAACCCTCGTCCCGTGCTTGTCACGACCGAAAACGTCGCGAGGGGACACACCACGCCGCAGCCCTCGTCGCACTCGCCCGACGCCGCATCGACGTCCTCTTCGCCATCTTCCGCGACGCCACCTTCTACCAATCGCCCACCCCGGTTACAGCTTGACCAAGCCCATAGAGGCACCTCTTCGGCCCGTCGCGGCGGCGTGCTGGTGGGCGCGGACGATGGTGGAGCCGATCTGCACCAGCCAGTCGATGTCGCCGACCGCGTCGGCCTTGGCCTGGATTCGCTGAAGGGCCTGGGTGAACACGCCGTCCAGGGCGTAGCGGCGAAAGCGGGTGTAGAGGGTCCGCCACGGGCCATAGCGTTCCGGCAGGTCACGCCAGGAAATCCCGTTCCTGATCTGGTAGACCATCCCGTTGCGGACTTGCCCGGTCCGACATACGCGGTCGACCCGTCGAAGTCCGCAGTATCAGCGGATCGAGTAACTCCCACTCCTGTTCGGTGAGTTCAAAATCAGCCCCGCCAGCCCGAACAGGTAGATTCCCTCGTCCCGCGACAGCCGCAGCGCACGGGCCAGTACCTCGATGACCTGCCCGGAGGGATTGGCCGCCCGGCCCTGTTCGAGGCGCGTGATGTAGTCGACCGAGATCCCGGCCAGCAGGGCCAGCTCCTCGCGCCGCAGACCGACCGCGCGCCGGTGGCCACCGGAGGGCAACCCGCCGCCTCCGGGGCGACCCGGTCGCGCCAGCGCCGCAGCGCCTGTCCGGATTCCGTCGCCGTCAGGTGCCCCAGTGAACACCGCCGGCCCCGCATGTGCCTGGTACTCGCAGTTCCAGGAAGAAGGGTCTCCTGGCTAGTCATGCCACCGCGCCGCAGTCTGGACGCATGACGACGACACTGATCACCGGAGCCAACAAGGGCATCGGCCACGAGACCGCCCGCCAACTCATCGCCGCAGGTCACACCGTCTACGTGGGTGCCCGCAACGCCGAGCGCGGACGCCGGGCCGCCAAGCAGCTGGGCGCACGGTTCGTCCTCCTCGACGTCACCCACGACGCCACGGTCGAGGCCGCGGCCAAGACCGTCGAGGCCGACGGCGGCCTCGACGTACTGATCAACAACGCCGGAATCGCGAGCAGGGCCGACGCCCACAGTGTGCCCACCGCAGCGACCGTGACCGCCGACCAGATGCGGAAGACCTTCGAGACCAACGTCTTCGGCGTCGTCCGCGTCACCCACGCCTTCCTGCCCCTGTTGCAGCGATCGGGCGCACCGGTCGTGGTCAACGTCACCGGCGGCCTCGCCTCGCTGACCAACCTCTCCGACCCCGGGCATCCCACACACTTCTACCGGGCGTCGCCTACCCGGCGTCCAGGACCGCGGTCAACATGCTCACCGTGCAGTACGCGAAGGCGTTCCCGGACATGCGGATCAACTCCGTCGAGCCCGGATTCATCAAGACGGACCTGAACGACAACACCGGCACGCGGACCGTCGAACAGGGCGCCGAGATCATCATCCGCATGGCGCAGATCGGTCCCGACGGCCCGACCGGGGGCTACTTCGACGCCAACGGTCCACTGCCCTGGTGAGTCACAGCTGCACCAGCCGGGGCGCCGCGGCCTCCGCGCGCAACAGCGCCCCGGTCTGACGAATCAACTTCCGTGCACAGCCCAGCAGTCCGTTTAGGACGACTACCCGGCTCAGGTGCCGGTGCCGCGGGTGTTCGGCGGTGAACCCGATCCCGCCCAGCACCTGCCGGCAGGGTAAGGCCGCGGTCAGCGCCGCCTGACCGGCCGCCGCCTCGGACAGCAGGGAACCCCAGGCCGTCCTCACCCCGGCCGTGTTCGCATCTAGGATTCTGGCGCGTCGTTGGTGTGGTAGATCTTGCTGACAATGGTCCACGTGCCCTCGATTTTCAGCAGGTTGTAGTAGTCGGTGAAGCACAGGCCGGAGACATCGTTGGTATCGACACGCGCGTTGGCTGCGGTGCCGGTTACGTTGATGTAAGCGATCACGGCGCGGCCTTCGGGCGAGGGGATGGGCCTGGGGTTCCTTCCGTGCGGCGTGGCGTACCTGGCGCTTACCAGTTCTGACGGGTGAGGGAGATGATCAGGTCATACTGCGAGGGCCGGGGCGTAGGCCGCTTCGAGGACTGCGGTGGCGTCCTGGGCGGTGGTGCCCTCGGCCGGATCGAAGGTGGCGTGCCGGCTGAGGAAGGCGCCGCCGGTGTCGGCGACGGGCTGGACGTGCAGCGTCGAGCGGTAGCCGCGGACCGGCAGCGGTGCCTCGAGGATCTCGTAGCTCAGCTTCCGGTCGGCGTCGTCCAGCGCCACGAGCCGTTCCCGGTAGAAGCTGCCGTCCACCCCGGTGAGAAGGCGGACCGCACCGGGGGTGAGCCCGCCCCCGCCCCCGATGATCTCGCTCGCCCGGATGGCCGGGTGCCAGTCGGGCAGGCCGTTGAACCGCCGGACGACGGCCCATGTCTCGTCTGCGGAGCTGGTGAAGACGGAGCTCCAGTACGCCTGTGCCATCAGGCGGGCAGACGGGTGTCCACGACGAAGTTGGTCTCGATGAGCTGGCCGGGGAAGAACAGGTGGGCGACGCCGATGGTGCTGCTGGTGGGGCGGTGGTCGCCGAAGTAGGCCAGGTTGGCGGCCGCCATGGCGTTGTTGTACTTCGGCAGGTCGACGATGTACTGGGTCTCGGAGACGACCTGGTTGCGCGTGGCGCCGTAGTGGGCGAGGACCTTCTCGAAGTTGGCGAAGACCTGCTCGCTCTGGGCATCGAAGTCGTCGGAATGGAGGAATTTGCCCTCTGCGTCGTGGGAGAGCTGGCCCGAGACGTAGATCGTGTGGTCGACCTTGATGGCCTGGGCGAAGCCGAACTCACGCTCGCCCGAGACGCCGTGGCTGTAGGAATCGATCGCAGTCATGATGGCTGTCCTTCTCTGGTGGGGGATGCAGGGGTGGGCAGGAGCGCCGGGCTCAGACGAGGCGGGCGACCGCGTCCGCGATGGGGGTGTCGCCGGAAGTCAGCTCGACGATGACATGGCTGAGGGCGGGCTCGTGCAGTGCGGCGTCGATGAACGCGGCGACATCGTCGCGGTGTACGTCGCCGTACTCCACGGCGGGCCCGGCGGTGACCCGCCCGGTACCCGGTCCGTCGAGCAGCGTGCCCGGGCGGACGATCAACCAGTTGAGGCCTGTGCGGGTGAGATGGACGTCGGCACTCTTCTTGACCCTGACGTAGTGCTCGAAGCCTTCGGATGCCCCATCGCCGCGCAGGGCGTCGGGGAACACGGAGACGAGGACGAAGCGTGGGACTCCTGCGGTCTCGGCCGCAGCGGCTGCCTTCTCCAGGCCTTTGCCGTCGATGAGCGTGGTCTTGTCCATGCCGGTTCCGTGGGCGCCGGCCGAGAACACCACTGCGTCGTGCCCGGCGAGCTTGCCGGCGAGCTCGTCTACAGAGTCGGCGATCAGGTCGCCGGTCACCGGCGCCGCACCGGTCGCGCGGATCGTGTCCGCCTGGGCCGGGCTGCGGTGCATGCCGGTCACCTCGTCACCGCGCTCGGACAGCAGGCCGGCGAGCCTCCTGCCGACACCTCCGGCGGCACCGATCTGGAACACCTTCATGGGCTACGCCTCTCTCCTGATGGGACAACCGAGCGACCGCTCCATTGTCGCAATGTCAACATTGGGACAACGACGGAATGTTAACATCACGACATGGAGAAAACGCAACTCAACGATCGCGCGGTGGCCCCCGCCCGCCGTCGCGGACTGGCCGACGAAGTCGCCGACCGGATCCGGGAGGCGATCTTCAGTGGTGCATACGCCCCCGGGGCACCGCTGCGAGAGGTCGAACTCTCCGGCGTGCTGCAGGTCAGCAGGGGTCCGGTGCGGGAGGCTCTGCGCGTACTGGAGCGCGAGGGACTCGTGCACTGCGCCTGGCACCGCGGCACCGTCGTCACGACGCTGTCCGCAGAGGATGTCGCCGAGCTCGACAGCCTGCGCGGCGCGCTCGAGGATCTCGCCGTCCAGCAGGTCATCGCGAACGCCTCGGACGAGGACCTCGCCACCATCGAAAGGGCGGCCGGCGGGCTGGATCACACGACGGACCCACACGCCATGGTCCGCCTGGACATCGCCTTCCACGACGCCGTGTTCGCCGCCACCGGCCACCAGCGGCTCGCCGCGGCCTGGGAGACCATCCGCTGCCAGGTCCACCTGTTCCTGCTCACCCGCATCGGCCTCAGCACCGAGGGCTACCTCGACTGCATCCCCCAGGAGCACCATGCACTGGCCGCCGCCCTGCGCGCGCGCGACTCTCAAGCCGCCCTCCCCCTCTTCGCAGCCCACCGCCGCCATGCGATGGACGTCGTCACCGGCACGTCGAACCCGGCCTGAGAACCGGGCCGCCGTCATCTGGGCGCCGCCCAGGGTTGGCGAAGCCTGTTCTCTTCGTCATCGCCCGCCCCGGCAACCATGGGCATGTGCGACGACAGGCGGTCACAGGTAGCCACCGCGTACTGCTGGCAAAGCTCGACCGGTCCGTCCCTTCAGCAGCCGCGCCGACGATGAAACGATCCCGCGCCGCGCAGGACCGCATCAGGCCAGGCGCACGCCGGATCGGTCGGCGGCGTCCGCTGGTGTGCGGGGCCGTGGTGCGGCGCAGCGACAGCCCCCAGGTCGAGGGGCTTGTCCATGTCCGGCCGGAAGGTGCCGTACGGGTTGATGTTGGACCAGAACAGCGCGGTCAGGCCGCGCCCTTCCTCAGCGGTCAGCTTCTTCGCCCATTTCGGCTCGGCCAGGATCTGCTGGAGCAGCAGGGTGTCTACCTGTTGACTGAACTACCAGGGGGTTTGCCCAGTTCAGGCGACAACGCCGGATGCAGGTGGCTACGGTGTGATCGAGAGAGACGGGCAAGGCCGAGATCTGAGGTGGCTGGTCGTACCGCGGGCCGGTTCACTCGCGGAGACCGGCGATGTGTGGGAGCCGTGCAGGCTGCTTGACCAGATGGGCGACGTGGTTGAGTCAGTCGCGGTGTACCTGAGGGACCTCCTGGCGATCGGACGGCCTGCTACGGCGCAGCGCGGGTGCCGGTAGGGAAAACGGCAGGATGATCGGTAGGGGCTCTGTAGACATGTCTGCCTGTCCCGGCTGCGCAGGGGATGCTCAGTCGCACCGCTCCGTCACGGCCTCGGTTCCGGCCCTCAGCCCACTGTCCCGCAGGAAGCACAGCAGCAGTACCCGAACAGCGGGCCCGCCAGCGGGGAAGGCATGCCGTCCGCAGCCTCAGCGCCAGTCGGGTGTGCCCGGGACGGGTGGCAGGTGGTCTTCGATCCTCGCCCGTACCTCCCGCATCACGGAGACAATGCGGGCCTCGTGGTCCCGGGTCAGGCGGGCCACCGGGACCGAGCAGCTGATGGCGTCGGTGGCCGGTGTGTCGTAGCGCAGGGCGAAGCCGAACCCGGCGATACCGGTCACCGTCTCCTCGCGGTCGATGGAGTAGCCGCGCTCGCGCACCTGGGCCAGGTCGGCGAGCAGTGCGGCACGGTCGGTGCGCGTGTTCTCCGTGAGGGCCGTCAACGGCCCGAGCCTCATGTCCAGTTCGTCGTCGGTGCGCTCGGCGAGCAGCGCCTTGCCGAGCGCACCGGCATGGGCGGGGACACGGCGGCCGACCCGGCTGATGGTGCGCAGGTACTCGTGGGACTCACGGGTGGCGAGGTAGACGACGTCCGCGCCGTCGAGCCGTGCCATGTGGATCGTCTCGCCGAGCGCGTCCGACGCCTCGTCGAGGTACGGCCGGACCGCACGGATGCGCCGGTCGCCGTCCAGATAGCCGGTACCGGTGAGCAGGGCGCGGATCCCGATGCCGTAGAGGGAGCCGGTGGCGTCGGTACGGACCCAACCACAGTCGACAAGGGTCTGGAGCAGCTGGTACATGCTGCTTCGCGGCACGCCCAGTTCCTCCGCGAGTTCGTCCAGACGCGAGGGCTGCTCGCCCCGCGCGGCGAGCAGTTCCAGCAGCGCGACGGTCCGGGCCGCCGACTTCACTCCGCGGACACCTCTCTCCTCCGACATGGGGCCATCGTAGATCCGCCGCCGATCCGGGCGAGCCCGGCTGATTCCGGTCGGTTGCCGGTTCCTCCCTACCCGTTGACCCATCGTGTTCATCCCTCTAACCTCCATCTGCATACGTAGACGTCATCTGCATACAGGGATGGGACATGGCAGGTATCAACGCGGAGGCAGCAGGGGTCGCCCAGCGGCTCCGTGACGGAATGACGAGCGGGGTGCTGTCCTTCCCCCTCACGAGCTTCCGGACCGACGGCAGCCTCGACCTGGACGCCTACCGGGCGTACCTGGCCGACCGGCTGGCCACCGCACCCGGCGCGGTGTTCCCGGCCTGCGGGACCGGAGAGTTCTTCTCGCTGGACGAGGACGAGTACCGGGCGGTCGTGCGGACCACCGTCGAGGCCGCCGGCGGACGATTGCCGGTGGTGGCGGGCATCGGCTACGGCTGGGCGCAGGCGCTGCGCTTCGCCCGTATCGCGGAGGAAGCCGGCGCGGACGCCGCGCTGGTACTGCCCCACTACTTGGTCGGGGCCCCGCAGGACGGTCTGGTGGAGCAGCTGCGCCGGATCGCCGACGGCACCCGATTGCCGCTCATCACGTACCAGCGCGGCCAGGTCGCCTTCACCGCCGACAGCCTGCGCCGGATCGCGCGCATCCCCACCGTCGTCGGCCTGAAGGACGGCCACAGCGACCTCGACCGGCTCCAGCGCCTCACGCTCGCCGCGCCCGAGGGCTTCCTCTTCTTCAACGGAGCCGCCACCGCCGAGATCCAGGCCCGCGCCTACGCCACGGTCGGCGTTCCCGCCTACTCCTCCGCCGTCCACGCCTTCGCACCCGAGATCGCGAACACCTTCTTCGCCGCGCTGCGGGACGGGGACGACGCGGGCGTGACCACGCTGCTGCGCGAGTTCTACGTCCCGCTGGTCGAACTACGCGACCGGGTGCCGGGCTACGCCGTCTCGCTGGTCAAGGCCGCCGCCCGGCTGCGCGGCTTCCCGGTCGGCCCGGTCCGCGCCCCGCTCACCGACCCCGGCCCGACCGACCTCGCCGACCTGGAGAAGGTGCTGGATCACGGCCTGGGCCTGGTCGGCACCGTACGACGACCCGCTTGACGAACCGGGGCACCCCTCGTGCCCACCGTCTCTCCTCTCCTCGCTCCTCCCATGGGCGGTACGGCCCCAGCCCACCGCCGTGAACGCCGCCCGTACCACCCTTCCCGCACCGGCACGCGACAGCGCCCTACCGCTTCTCCCTGCCGTGCGGCCGATCACGTCGCGCACTGATCGGGCCGCCCCCGCGGTCGGCGGCGCCAACGACTGCTCACTCAACAGTTCAAAGGGGAACTGTCATGCCTCTCCTCGTAGTCGGGATCAGTGTTCTGATCCTGCTTCTCCTGATGACCAGGCTGAGGGTCAACGGCTTCACGGCCCTCCTGCTCGTGGCGGTCGGCGTCGCACTGGTCCGGGGCATCCCGGTGGCCACCATCCCCGACGTCCTCTCCGAAGGCATCGGGGACCAGATCGGCGACACCATGCTCACCATCGGACTCGGCGCCATGGTCGGCCGTGTCATGGGGGACTCCGGCGCCGCGCAGCGGATAGCCGGCAAGCTTCTCGACGCCTTCGGCCCACGCTGGGTCCAGGTGGCCATGGTGGTCACGGCCATGCTGATCGGCGTGACCATGTTCTACGAGGTCGCTTTCATCATCATCGTGCCGATCGCGTTCACGCTGGTCAGGGTCACCGGGGCGAAGCTGCTGTGGGTGGGCCTGCCGATGTCCATCGCCCTGTCCACCATGCACAGCTTCCTGCCGCCGCACCCCGGCCCCACCGCGGTCGCCGCGACCTTCCACGCCTCCGTCGGACTTACGCTCTTCTACGGCCTGTTCATCGCCGTCCCCGCCGGCGCGCTCATCGCCCTGACCTGGCCGCGCCTTCCGTTCATCAGGGCGATGGACCCCTCCATCCCCAAGGGCCTGGTCAGCGACCGCCAGTTCACCGACGAGGAGATGCCAGGCCTGGGCTGGTCGCTGTTCGTGGCGCTCTTCCCCGTGGCGCTGATCGTGGCCGCCGCCGTGACCGACATGGCCACCTCCACCGAGAGCCCGTTCCTGAACTTCGTCGCCTTCATCGGCTCGGCACCGATCGCGCTGCTGCTGACGTTGTGCCTGGCCATCTGGGCCTTCGGACCGCGGATCGGCCGGAGCCTGGAGGAGGTCGGCGCCTCCTGCACCTCGGCGGCCCAGGCGATGGCGATGATCCTCCTGGTGATCGGCGCCGGCGGGGCCTTCAAGAACGTCCTTGTCGAAGGCGGGATCTCCGACTACATCAAGGACGTCACGGACGGCTGGTCCGTCTCGCCGATCGTCCTCGCCTGGCTCGTCGCCGTCATCCTCCGCGTCGCGCTCGGCTCGGCGACGGTCGCCGTCGTCACGGCCTCCGGCGTGGTGCTGCCGCTCCTGGCGGGCAGCGGGGTCCACCCGGAGATGATGGTGCTCGCCGTCGCCTGCGGTTCCATCGCCTGCTCCCACGTCAACGATCCGGGATTCTGGCTGTTCAAGGAGTACTTCAACCTCTCCGTCATCGAGGCGATCAAGGTCCGTACCACCTATACGACGGTGCTCGCCGTCCTCGGCCTGGGGGGCGTCCTGGTGGCCGAGTGGGCCCTCGACGTCCTCAGCCTGTAATCCGACTCGACTTACCCATGACACAAGGGACTTGGACCAGCATGAGCAGTCAGCCGACCATCACCGAGTTCGCCGTCTACCCCGTCGCCGGCCGGGACAGCATGGAACTGAACCTCTCCGGCGCGCACGGCCCGTACTTCACCCGCAACGTCGTCGTCCTCACCGACTCCGAAGGCCGTACGGGACTCGGGGAGGTGCCCGGCGGCGAGAAGATCACCCAGACGCTCCGTGACGCCGAACCCCTCGTCATCGGAGCGAAGGTGGGGGACTACAAGCGCGTCCTGCGCGAGATCGGCGACCGGTTCGCCGACCGCGACGCCGGCGGACGGGGCGCCCAGACATTCGACCTGCGCACCACCGTCCACACGGTCACCGCCGTCGAGTCGGCGCTGCTCGACCTCCTCGGACAACACCTCGACGTGCCCGTCGCCGCACTCCTGGGCGATGGCCAACAGCGAGACTCCGTACGGGTGCTGGGCTACCTCTTCTACGTCGGCGACCCGGACCGCACCGACCTGGAGTACGTCCGCGAACCGGACTCGCCCGTGGTGTGGTACCGCCTCCGGCACGAGGAGGCCCTGACCCCGGAGGCGATCGTCCGTCAGGCCGAGGCGGCCTACGACCACTACGGGTTCCGGGACTTCAAGCTCAAGGGGGGCGTCCTGGCGGGCGCCGAGGAGGTGGCGGCCGTACGCGCTCTCAAGGACCGCTTCCCGGAAGCCCGCATCACCCTCGACCCGAACGGCGCGTGGTCACTGCGCGAGGCGATCGAGCTGTGCCGGCCCCTGGCCGGCACGCTCGCCTACGCCGAGGACCCCTGCGGAGCCGAAGGCGGCTACTCCGGACGGGAGATCCTCGCCGAGTTCCGCCGCGCCACCGGCCTTCCCACCGCCACCAACATGATCGCCACCGACTGGCGCCAGATGACCCACGCCCTGGCCCTCCAGTCGGTGTCCATCCCGCTGGCCGACCCCCACTTCTGGACCATGCAGGGCTCCGTGCGCGTGGCGCAACTGTGCAACGCGATGGGCCTGACCTGGGGCTGCCACTCCAACAACCATTTCGACATCTCCCTGGCCATGGTGACCCACTGCGGCGCCGCGGCCCCCGGCGAGTACAACGCCCTGGACACCCACTGGATCTGGCAGGAAGGACTGGAACGGCTCACCACCACCCCACCACGCATCGTCGGCGGCGAGATCGCCGTCCCGGACGCCTCCGGCCTCGGCGTCCACCTCGACATGGACCGGCTCCTCGCGGCCCACGACCTCTACCGGGAGAAGGCGCTGGGGGCACGCGACGACGCCGTCACCATGCAACACCTCATCCCCGACTGGGAGTTCGACAGCAAGCGCCCCTGCCTGGTGCGGTAGACACCAACCCGGGCACCCGCCCGTCGTTTCGAGTCGAACCCTTCCTGGACGGGGCGTACGCGAGCCCAACCAGCCGGTCCCACGTCGAGACGATCGTCACTGTGTTCGGGGTGTCGCTGCGGCTGAAGAATGCCTTGAGCAGGCCCGGCGACTGACGGGCCAGATCGGTGCGGCATTCAGGGCAGTGCCGGCCGTCCGCGGGCGGGGCGTGCTCGACGACTGCCCTTCAGGATGGGTCTGCCAGGCACTGGCCAGCCGGGAGCCGGGGCGGCGCAGGCAACGGCGGGACATGCCGCGCCCGGATGTCAGTCGCCGTCGGGGCGCGGTCTGGTGCGCCGCTGGCCTGGAACGGCCTGCAAGCTGTGTAACGCCTACCTCTTGCCAGACCGAACCTGTTCGTCAGCAGGGAGCAGGCCGGACGCACCCGGGTCTGGTTCCCCATCCAGTACGGCGTGCAGCTCTCACGCGAAACATGGCCGCGCCGAGGCCATCACGCGCAGGAGCGGGGGTGGTTCTGGTCGCGCCAGGCCCGAGGCGAGAGTCCGTATGCCTGTTTGAACACCTTGCTGAAGTGGGTCGCGTCCACGAAGCCCCACCTTCGTCCTATCGCTGCGATGGTCCGCAGCCGGCCGTTCGGGCCGGCCAGCTCTCGCCTGCATTCGGCCAGGCGGCGTGAGCGGATCCAGTCGCCGAGGCTGATGCCCGACCCGGACAGCACCGCGTAGAGATGGCGTACGGAGATGCCGTGTGCGGCGGCGATCCGAGCCGCCGACAGATCGGGGTCAGCCAGGTGTACCCGGATGTACTGAGTGATCCGCAGGCTGAGTGTCGCCGCCAACGGGCCTTTGGTAAGGCTGGAGTTTCCGTGCTGGGACGTCAGGACGGCGCGGAGGAGTTCGACGCTGGGCTCCACGACGGTTTCGGCGTGCACACCCTGGTGCAACTCGTCGCTGACGGCCAGTTGGGAGAAATAGGTGAAGGCCAGAGGCGCAATGGGGTTGTCGGGTCCCAGGGTGAGTGAGCTGGTGTCTCGCAACAGCCGGTCCGGGAGCGCGAGCGCCGCGCGGGGGAAGCGCAGGAAATGGTGGTCGACTCCCTCGTCGAAGAGAAGTGTGTAGGGAGCGATCGATTCGTAGACGGCGAATTCCCCCGGTCCCAGTAGACACTCGCGTCCGTTCTGCGCCACCAGGCTGGTGCCCCTCACCTGCAGGCCGAGGAAGACGGCAGGTTCTTCGTCCTCCCGGGCCAGCCGTTCCGTACGACGGATCGTGACCGCCGTCGCCCGCGCCGAACAGATCCTGAGGGGTCCGACGGTGCCGAGTCCTATACGAACGGAGAGGTCCTCAGCGGGAGGACCGTGATCGATGTCGACCGCCACCACGGATTCCCACACCGCGGTGCGGACCACTTCCTCCCGGTCTCGCGGCGGTATGAACGCGGTGTCCAGAACCGGGCTCATCAGGCAGACCTTCGTCTGCATCGGTCATACAGCCAGCCTGACCATACCTCGGCCCGTTCCCCCACAAGTCCCCCCGCGGACAGTTCCCGCCGTCAGCTTGGCAGGATTCGATCTCGCTGCGCAACGGCTTCGACGGGCGCACACAGGGCCCTCACCTGATGCGGCGTCACCTTAAGGCGGTGCACAACTGACAAAGCTCCCTGCACGGATGACAAAGTCCGAGACCCACGATGACCCTAAGGTCCATGAGCGAGGCCAGAGAAAGGGGAGTCACATGCGCGCCATTCGCGCAGGCCGCAGGTTCTGCGCGCACCCCATGTCCCGGCCTCATTCTGCATCAGTCGTCACGGCGACCGGGGGCCCCGCCCTCCTGCAGAATCGGCCATCGCCCGCTCGTGGTCGTCCCGCCGTAGTGACTCGGCGGGCAGCGTTTCAGCAGGTCAGTGTCTGGGACGTCCCGGGGCAATGCCACTACTGGGTCAACTGTGGCCGGACATTGCGCCGGAGCTGCAGTCTCGTTGCGGAGTCGGCTGGTGCGGTCGGTTCCGTTCATCGCACGTCAACGGAGGGGAACAGCATGCGAGCTCTCACGAAGGCACTCGTCAGTGCCACTGCCGTGATCGGGATCGCCGCCGGCGGCCTGGCCACCGCGGGCACGGCCACGGCGGCTCCCGCCTCCGCACAGCAGCAGGCGGCGAGCGCCGAGGTCGCGCCGCTCGCGGTGGTGAACCTGGGGCTGAACACCACCCGGGCCAAGCACTGGCAGTGCTACCTGCGCGACCTGGGTTACAGGCCCGGCACGATCGACGGACAGCTGGGCACGGACAGCTGGAAGGCGGCGCAGAGACTGTTCAGGGCCCTCGGCTACTACGACGATTCCATCGACGGAATCGTCGGACCCAACACGATCACGGGGCTGCAGCGCTTCCTGAACTATATCGGCGACTACAACGGCGGCAACTACAACCTTGCCGTCGACGGGGTGGCCGGACCGGCGACCAAGGACGCGTTCTGGGACTTCAACGGCCCGAACTTCTGCGCCTGAGCGAACGCCCCGGCCCGGCCGCTCCCGCAGGGACGGGCCGGGGCGTCTCTTCAGGTACCTCATAGCCGCTGCGGCGTCCGGATGCCCAGCAGGGCCATACCCCAGTGCAGTGTGCGGGCCTTGGTATTGCACCTGAACAGGCGGCTCTCCACCTGCTCGGGCCTCTCGGCCTTCAGCACCGGGCACTTGTCGTAGAGGGACGTGTTCAGCAATGCCACCTGATACAGGTACGCCGTCAGCTTGTGCAGGCGCCGCAGCCGTCGTTGGGCAGGGCATCGCGTGCATGACCATCCGACCCCCGCGGATACGCGAGCGAGCCCCGGGCCACATCGGTCCGGGTCTGTCTGATTCCCGGGGGTCCGAGAACTGCTGTGAACGGCACGGGTGTTAACTTCCTTCCCGTGTTGAATCACCAGGACGAGACCAGGGCGTCCTACGACGGGGTCGTCGAGCTGTATGCATCGATGTTCGCTAATCGCCTGGAGACGCAGCCGTTCGCGCGGAACATGATCGGCACCTTCGCCGAGCTCGTGCGTGGCACGGGGAACCTGCGGGCAGCCGATGTCGGGTGCGGACCCGGCCATTTGACGGCCATGCTGCACGACTTGGGGTTGGACGCCTTCGGGATCGACCTCTCCCCGGCTATGGTCGCCCACGCGCGGCGGGCCCATCCGGCGCTGCGGTTCGACGAAGCGCGAATGGAGGCCCTGCCGGTCGAGGACGGCGCGCTAGGTGGAGTGCTGGCCCACTACTCGATGATCCATACCCCACCTGAAGAATTGCCCGCGCTGCTCGCTGAGCAAGTGCGTGTTCTGGCATCGGGGGGTCTGCTCCTGGTGTCGTTCTTCGGGACCGAGGGGCCGGAGCCGGTCCGCTTCGATCACAAGGTGGCGCCTGCCTACAGCTGGCCGGCGGAGCAGTTTGCCGAGTTGCTGGCCGGTGCCGGACTCGTCACGGTGGCTCGGCTGCTCCACGACCCAGCGTCCGAGCGGGGCTTCCTCGACACCCACCTGCTGGCCCGCCACCCGTAGAACATGGCCCGTGGCCAGGTCGGGGTGGGGTACACCATCCGCGCGGATGAAGCTCGTCCAGTTCACCGCCGGAGCCGGGGGCGGATGCGGAGCGGACCAGCGACTCCGCGACCGCCCTCGGCACACGGACATCACCAGGGAAGATGGAAGAATTCCCTTGAAGATCAAGTTCACGCCCGACCGTAGCAGCGACATAGGGTCTGGCTACGAGAAGGCCTGGCCAGGTGCGGTGCTCGGGCGGTGACCAGACGACGGATCTGGCTCTCCAGCGCGTTGATGCGTTCCGAGAGACGGCGGCAGTCCGCGACGAGTTCGGCAGCGATGGCCGCGAGCGTCCCGTGATGCTGGATCAAGGCGTGGGCCAGGTGGTCCAGGATGCACAGGCGGCGCAGGCCGCGAGAGGCGACGGCCAGCTCCGGGTCGAGCTCGTGCAGGAACCAGCCCAGCTTGTTGCCGATGGCGGTGCGCTGGGCCACCAGCGTGCGCCGATGGTCGACCAACAGTTTGATGTCCCGGCTCGGGCCGTCCAGGCATGCCTTGGGCAGGTCAGGCTCGCGCAGAGCACCCCGGGCCACTGCCTCGGCATCGATCGGGTCGGATTTCCCGCGCTCCCGGGCTGAGCGTCGTGCGCCCGGCCATCAGCCGGGTGTGCACCCGCACCACCGCGTGCCCGCTGTTCGGGAGGTCGGCCTCGAACCGGCGGGTCAAATGGCGGCAGTCCTCGACTGCCACCAGCACCGATCCGAAACCGTGCAGCCAGGCCAGAGCCTTGAGATGGCCAACGGGCCTGGCGGCCACGGTCAGTTCTGCCAGCCGCTTTCCTAGCGGATCGACCGCTACCAGCGTGTGCGTGTTCTTGTGTCCGTCTATCCCGACGACAATCAACATGCCTCCCAGCGGCGATACCGGATGCTCACGTGATCGTCCGGTGCCGGGGGCACGCCTCAATCGGGCCAGCGGCACGCTCCTGACTTGTTGAATGGAGCCCAGATGCTCGGTCTGCAGCCGTAGCGTCCAGGGTGTCGGTCGGCACGGGCCCGCAGTGCTCCTTGCCGCCCTCGGGCTGGCTCACTGATAGCGTGCCGCCGCCGGCCGACACCCGCGCGGTGTGGCTCGACAGAGGCATGAAGGTGACACGGTGACTTCAAGTCAGGGTGCCCACCGCACTCCCCTTCCTGTCTCATCGAGTGCGAGGGCACCAGCCTGTGATCCTGATCGGCATCGATCCCCACAAGTCGTCCCACACCGCCGTCGCCGTCTACGCCGCCGGCCACCAGGTGGCCCAACGCCGGTTCGTCGTCGACGCCGGGACCTTCCGCCAGCTGACGCGCTGGTGCGAGCAGTGGCCCGACCGCCGCTTCGCGGTCGAGGGCGCCGGCGGCCTGGGCCGCTCGCTCGCCCAGCAGCTGGCCGCCGCCGGCGAGAACGTCGTCGACCCTCTCGGCCCGGGCCCGGCTGCTGGCCACCGGCGGTGACCGCAAGACCGACGCGAAGGACGCCCTCCACGTCGCCCAAGTCGCCCTCTTCCGCCATGACCTGCGACCCGTGGTCCAGGAAGACCAGACCACGATCCTGCGGCTGCTGACCGAGCGGCGCGACGACCTCGTCCACGAACGCCCCCGCGTCCTCAACCGACTTCACGCCGTCCTGCGCGATCTCCTGCCCGGCGGAGCACCCACCGGCCTGTCGGCCGACAAGGCCGCCGCCCTGATGAAGGGGATCCGGCCGGTCACGGCCACCGACAACTGCCGCCGGGACATAGCCCGTGACCTGCTGGCCGACCTGCGCAGGCTGGACCGGCAGGTCAAGGACAACCAAACCGAGATGCGCGAGGCCGTCGCCGCGACACGCACCACGCTGACTACCCTGCCGGGGCTGGGGACCGTGCTGGCCGCGAAGGTCCTCGGCCACATCGGGGACATCAGGCGTTTCCCCACCGAGCACCACTTTGCCAGCTATACCGGCAGCGCGCCCCTGGACGCCTCCAGCGGCAACAACGTCCGCCACCGGCTCAACACCGGTGGCAACCGTGCGCTGAACTCGGTCCTGCACACCATCGCCGTCTGCCAGATCCGCGACGGCGGGCGCGGGCAGGACTACTACCTCCGCAAGATCAGTGAGGGGAAGACGCCTTCGGAGGCCCGCAGGGCTCTCAAGCGACGGCTGTCCAACGTGGTCTACCGGATCATGAAACGCGACCAACGGACTCACCTCGCTCAAGCCGCTTGACACACAGAGGCGCTATCAAGCCACACCGCACCGGACAGCCTGCGACCGGCGGGCGGCACATCGCCGACAAGCCACCGCCGTACGAGGCAGCGAAGAAACGAGCCAGCCCGCCGGTCGACAGGATCCTGCCACCAGAGGGCGGCACATCAAGGACCAACCACCAAAGGCGGCTTCGGTCCGTGTCCACCCGCCGATCGCCAACAGCCTGACATTGACGCGAAGAAAGCCGAGGCCGCCTAGGCCCTGTCTCTTTGGAGCTCTGACGCCTTGGAAGATGGCCGATTACTCTGTCGTGATGGCCAAGAAGATTGAGTCCGAACTGGTGGTTGACCTGCGAGGTAGGCCGATCGAGACGCTCGATGATTTCTGGGACGCCGTGGCTGAGCCTTGCGGACTGCCGGAGTGGTTCGGCCGGAACACGGAAGCCTGGCGGGACACCATCCAGACGCGGGGCATCTCCGAGGTCATCGATAGCTATGACGTCCTGGTCGTGCACGTGGACAAACGAGGAGTCTTCGCTGCCCGGAACGGTGAGGCCCGAGCCCTGCGAAGCGCCTTCTCGGGGAAGCAGTCCCGCCTGGTCGTGCACGAGCTGCTCTGATCACCGCGTCGAGCGGCACCAGATCAGGATGGCTGCCAAGTGCAAAGCAGCCTCGTAGGCCAGGGCAAGCTTGTCCGTGCGCATTGCCAGACCACGCCATTGCTTCAAGCGGTTGATGCACCGTTCGACGGTGTTGCGCTGCTTGTATGCCTCCGCATCGAAACCTGGCGGCCGGCCTCCGGCTCGCCCTCTCCGCAGGCGGTGTCCGACCTGGTCGGCAGGCTGCGGGATGACGGCGCGAATGCCCCGCCGTCGGAGATGGCCGCGGATCGCGCGGGAAGAATACGCGCGGTCCGCGAGGACGGTCTCCGGCCGAGTCCGGGGCCTGCCGAGTCCGCGCCGGGGGACGCGGATCCTGGCCATGACGGCCTCGAATGCCGGAGCATCGCCCGCCTGACCAGCGGTGACGTAGAGGGCCAACGGCCGTGCCCGGTTGTCGCTGGCCAGATGTACCTTCGTACTCAGGCCGCCTGGCCGCCGTCCTGGCCACCGCCGACGCGGTGGCCGAGCGCGATCGCCGGGCTCGATTCGGAGCGGGGACTCCTGACCTGGCGGCATGACTTGCCGTCCGGCAGCCGGGTCTTCCTGTCCGAGCACGGCTTCGAGGTGCTGACGGCGGTCTGCCGTCCCGGCTCCTGCCGCCTGACCGGCTGGGACGCCCGGTCAGGCGGGCTCCGGTGGACGCGCGTGGTGGCTGGGGCGGTACGGGTCGTGGACGCCTGCCGGGCCGACGGTCCCGCCACCGCCGACGGCCACAGCGGGGCCGGCTGCGGAGCCCACCTGATCACCCCCGACCGTGTCGGCACCGTCGACCCGGACGACGCCGAGCTGCACTGGCAGGCGGGGCTGCGGCCGCCCGACGGCACCGTCGACCGAATCATCAAGGACAACGACCGGGTCATCATGGTCACCGCACCGGCCGAGGGCAGCTGCCGCGCCACCGTTCTCGCCGGCGGGGTGGAATCCGGCGACGGGGACCGCGGCTGGCGGTACAGCTTCGTCTGGGACCAACCTCAGGCCCCCCGCGACGAGCGCACCGGATGCCGCTGGGACCCCGCCCTTCCACTGATCGTCGGCTTCCGCCTGGTACTGCCGGACGCCGAAGGCGCCCTGGTCGTCAATCCCTACTTCGGGACCCTGCGCCCCTTCCGACGCCTGGCCCCGGGCGAGTACCTGGTCAGCGATGGCGCCAGGAACGAGATCATCCGCGCACACGGCCGCCCCGACCGGCTCCTGTACGCAGACGCCGACCAACTGGTCCGTCCCCGCGGGCTGAGCCCCGCAGCGCGGTCCGTCACAGGCGGTTTCTGGCAGGACGGACGACGATTGCTCCTGCTGGATCGCCGGGGCAACACCCTCTGGAGCGGCACATCGAACTGCCAGGCGTTCCGGCACGCTGACAAAGGCGTCGGCGGCCCGCTCACCTACTGCGACGGCACCGACTTGGTGACCCTGCGCCCCGTGTACGAAGACTGACAGCGTCCTCGGACTTCTCGCACTTCCTGGTGCTCCCCGCTCGCGGTGGCCGGCCCGATACCTCAAGACGCTAGGAGGGCACGGATCTGGTCGGCGGAGCGGGTGGGGGCGGCGCGGGAGGCGATCGTCGGCGCGTTCACCGCACCTTTGACGGCGCCTGGGACGCTGCTGCTGGGACGCTACGACACGGCCGGGCGGCTGCAGTACACCGACCACACCACCACGCTGCCGCAAGCAGCCGGCCATGCTCTCACGCCGCTGCTGGCCCCGGCCGGAGGCGAGCACCCGTGGACGGGCTGGACGTTCTCCGCCGCGTGGGGCACGAGGGAGAACTTGACCGTCACCCTCGTGCGCCCCGAGATGGTGGCGGAAGTCGGCGTCGACGTCGCCCGGGACAGTGCCGGGCGTTGGCGGCACCCGGCCCGCTGGTACCGCGTCCGGCCCGACCTCTCCCCTGTCGATGTCACGCTGTTCGGCAACCCTGGATAGCCGCCGCTGTCGCCTGTGCTCAGCGTGCCTGCGGCAGCGCGTCCAAGACGCAGCGGCCCTCGCAGGGAGTGCCTCCCGGCGATGAGTGGACGCCAATTAGTCGCGCTTGGGCCAGATCGGGCCCTGGTCGGTCCAGATGACACCCTTGTTGCGGCACAGGCAGAAGGGGTGGCCGATCGGGTCGGTGTAGATCTGCCAGCCGTAGCCGTCGGGGCCGATGAAGTCCTGCCTCAGCGTCGCGCCGAGGTCGAGGACGCGGCGCTGCTCGGACTCGATCTCGTCCACTTCGAAGTCGAGGTGGAACTGCTTGGGGTGCTCGCTGTCCGGCCACTGCGGAGCGCGGTAGTCGTCCACCCGGATGAATGCCAGTTCGATCTCGCCGAACTGGATGCCAGCCCAGTCCTCGGAGCTGCCTTCCTTGATCGGACGGCCCGTCACCTCGGAGTAAAAAGCCGCCAGCTTCATCGTGTCCGGGCAGTCGATAATGAAATCGGTGAGTCGCAGCATTCCGCGATCTTGTCACGAGCTCACACCCGACTTCAAGGAAGATCCTAGGAGGTCGTTTTTCCCTTGAGGGGCGCTTTGGCCTGCACTTTCTGACGGCGGGTCGTCGTCTCGGCAAGGCTGGTGGGAGCGAGGTGACGGATGTGCTGGGCGGTGTGACGGCTGGGACAGATTGCGCTTGTGCCTGTCTCATCCCAAGACGCCGGCACACGTGCTTCCGGCGTCGGCGGTGCACGCCGGGGCGCACGCCCCTGGCCGGCGGTAGGTCCAGGTCATGGCCGAACACGCCCGTATCCGAGTGATCTGTCCGACGCCCGCTGGGAGTTGATCGCACCGGTGCTGTCCGCATGGCGGGCCGAGCGGCGCCGGCATGCGCTGAACATCGGACGCCTGCCCGAGCACGATCTGCGCGAGATCATGAACGCGATCCTCTAAGTGGACCGCACCGGCGTGCAGTGACGCTACGTCCCGCACGACCTCCCGCCCTGGGAAACCGTGTACGGCTACTTACGCCAAGTGGCAGCGCGATGGCGTGTAAAGCAGGTGGAAGGGCGTCCCCGGGTGTCTGACCGGCAGGCCCTGTGCGGCATCCTGTTCGTCCTGCACACCGGCATCAAGTGGGAGTACCTACCCCCGGAGCTCGGCTTCGGCTCGGGCATGACGTGCTGGCGGCGTCTGGCGGCCTGGAACGAAGCCGGCGTCTGGGACCAGCTGCACCAGCTGTTGCTGAACAAGCAGCGGTCGAAGAACCAGCTGGACTGGTCCCGGGCGGTGATCGACTCCTCCCATTCAGAGCGGCTCGGCGAGGCCCAAAAGCGGACCCAGCCCGGTCGACCGTGCACGGCCGGGCAGCAAGCACCACCTCATCACCGACGGGCAGGGCGTCCCGCTCGCGGTGTCGCTGACCGGCGGCAACCGCAACGACGTCACCCAACTCCTGCTCGACAAGCTCCCCGCGGTCGCGGGAGTCGTCGGCCGGCCACGACGCCGGCCCGACATGCTCTTCGCCGACCGCCGCTACGACCACGACAAATGCCGACGGCTCCTCCGCGAACGCGGCATCCGGCCGGTGATCGCCGAACGCGGCCAGCCCCACGGCACCGGCCTGGGCACCTTCCGCTGGGTCGTCGAGCGGACCATCTCCTGGCTGCACGGCTTCCGCCGCCTGCGCATCCGCTGGCAACAACACGACGACATACACGAGGCATTTCTCGGGCTCACCGTCTGCCTGATCACTCACCGCCACGTCCAAAGGCTTTGTTGGGGCCAGTAAAGCGGGCCGCCGTGGAGGGCGGGTTGTGAGCTGGGCGAATAACCCGTCACCGGGCCGTCAACGCGCTCCAACGCCCCCGCGGCGGCCCGGGATGTGCGCGACTGGCCAAGACGATGTGTGGACCAGCCCCCCACACGGAGCGTCGAGGTTTCCCTTCGCACCCCTCCAATGGCATGATCGATTGACTGTTCGAGGTGACGGACCTGGAGGGGGAACAGGTTGTCTTTCGAAGAGGAGTGGGCCCAGTTGAAGCCGACGCCCTGGCGCGTCAGCAGACCGGCATGCAACTCGATCAGCTGCCAGCAGACAGCGGCGGCGGGGCCGTCGCCCCGGCTACTGGTTCCCTGGTCGCCAACGCCGAGTCGATCAATGGCAACGCGAATCTGCTGATCGAGATCGCGGGCTTTCTCCACGAGGGGCGGCCTGATGCCGAACTGACCACCATGGCCCGCGAGTCCCGCGAACCCCGGGCGCCCGCGGACGTGGCCAAGCAGGTCGCACGGTTCGCGGGATTCGCTCCCTTGAGCCCGATCACTCCTGAGAGCCTGCCGTGGCGACTCGGCGGTGACCCCGACAACACGTTCATGGGCCCCATCGCCATCCAGGTGCGACGCGGCGCCGAGGTTCTCGCTTACGACCCGGAGCACCTCACCGATCAGCAGCGCGGCATGGTGGAAACAACCCTGCAGGATCCCGCGCAGAACATCTTCATCGCTTCGGAGTACCTGGCCCAGCTCAAGGCGGAGAGCGAGTTCGCCGATGTGCCGGCCGAGGAGATGACACCGGCCCAGTACCAGGAACTCGCCGCGCGTTACAACGGCGGGCCGTACTGGGAGACCGACGACGCCCAGGACTACGGGCGTGGGTTCGCGAACAATCTGGACGAGGCAAGGAACGCACTGCGCTGATGACCAGCCCTTCCCACGTGGACGACGACCGCGGCTGCCTCCGTGTGGTCCTCGCTGTACCCCTCACCCTGCTCACCCTTATCGCCGCGTACTTCTGCTGGACGGCGCTGGCCATCACTCCGTCCGGCACCTGGGACGACGACGCGTACGCCGGAGTCGTGCTGTCGTGCGTCGTCACCATCGCGGCCGCCGGGGCTGCGGCGGCGCTGTGGCTTGTGCCTTCGGTGCGCAGGGTCATGCCGTGGTGGTGGATACTTCCCGCTCTGCTGTTGAGCGTGGTTGCAGGAGCGCGTTGGGCCGTGGGCGGGTAGGTCCACCGCCACCGTCACGCTCGGTTCGCTGCACATGCGCGAACCTCCGAATCAAGCGGCGAGACTGCCGAAAGGCCACAACTCACGCGTCAGGTCTTCGCCATTGTGGGAGGTAGCGTAGGACGACGTCAGACTCGGCGGCAGCGATCCGATGCTCGGAGATGACGACTTTCTCGCTCGCGTTGACGGCGCCGTCCACCGTGGCCCGTGCGGTCAGGGTGGTCTGCCTCATCACCATCGCGTGATGGACTGCGCGTAGCCAACCTCGCGGAGTCTCCTGAGCACGTTGTCCGACGAGTGGTCAGAAGAGCGGAAGGTAGCCCTGACCAGTAAGAATTGTGGTCCGGAGCGCTTCAATTGACCGCTCTGAGTCTCACAGTTGGCCACGTCCGGTGCCCTCAGCCAGAAGGAGTGTGCCTGGTGAAGTCGATCGTGCAACCGGACGGAGTGGCAGCCGAGTGGCCGGATCGGGTGGCCGCCGTACGCCGCGAGCTCCGGGAAGCAGTTCTACCTCGAGGTGATCGAAGAATCGTAGGACATGGCGCATCTTCTCGGCCAGCATGGCGTTGGACACGTCCGCGTTCTTGAGCGCGAAGGTGCCGCCGAAGCCGCAGCAGGACTCGGCGGCGGGCAGCTCGACCAGGTCGATGCCCTTCACCGCGCGCAGCAGCCTGAGCGGCCGTCGCCGACCCGCAGCATGCGCAGGGAGTGGCAGGTCGGGTGATAGGTGACCCGGTGCGGGAAGTGTGCGCCGACGTCGGTGACGCCGAGGACGTCGACGAGGAGTTCCGACAGTTCGTACACCGTCGGCACCACCCGCTCGACCGCCTCGGTGAGCGTGGGGTCCCCCACCTGGGCGGCCACCACCCGGTGGTGGTCACGCGCCATGCCCGCGCAGGAGCCGGAAGGAGTGACCACGGCGTCATAGTCCGCGAAGACCTCCGCGAAACGGCGCACCATGGGCAGGGTCTCGGGGCGTTACCCGGTATTGAAGTGCATCTGGCCGCAGCAGGTCTGGCCCTGCGGGAACTGCACGGAGTGGCCGAGCCGTTCCAGTAGGTCGGTCACCGCCCGGCCGGTGCGGGGAAACATCATGTCGTTGAAACAGGTGATGAAGAGAGCTATGCGCATGGTGCTTCCTGAGCGGCCGGGGAGCCGGTGGAGGTCAGACCGTAGGTCCGCAGGGCGGTTCCGGTGAAGACCTCGCGGCGTTCGGCGGGATGGAGGGCGGCCATCAACTCCCGTGCGGCCGCGACGACTTTGGCGTAGGTGGCGGACAGCCGGCAGACGGGCCAGTCGGAGCCGAACATCAGCCGCCGCGGTCCGAAAGCGTCCAGGACCGTGTTGGCGTACGGCTGGAGGTCCTCGACGTTCCACTGGTCCCAGTCGGCCTCGGTCACCATGCCGGAGAGCTTGCAGACGGTGTTGGGCAGCGAGGCCAGCAGGCGCACCGCGTCCGCCCATGGCCGCAGCTCGCCCGAGGCGATGGGGGGCTTGCCCGCGTGATCGAGTACGAAGGTGAGGCCGGGCAGCAACTGAGCGGTCTCATGGGCAACCGCGAGCTGGTGGGGCCTGACGACCAGGTCGTATGCGAGCCCCGCCTCGGCCACCGCGGCGAGCCCACGCAGCACGTCCGGCCGTGCCAGCCAGCGAGGATCGGATTCGCCCTGCACCTGGTGTCGGATGCCCACCAGGTACTCGCCACCCGGCCCCTCCCGCAGGCCCGCGAGCGCGCGGGCGACATCCGGGGAGGTCAGGTCGGTCCAGCCCACGACACCGGCCACCAGGTCGCTGTCCTGGGCCAAGGCCAGGAACTCCGGCGTTTCCTCCGGAACGTCGATCGTCTGGACCAGGACCGTCGCGGTGACGCCGGCGGCGCGGGCCTCGGGCTCCAGCTCGGCGAGCATGAAATCGCGGCGCAGCGGGGCGAGTTCCCGTCCGGTGATCCAGTCCTGGTCGCGGACGGAGAGATCCCACACGTGGTGGTGTGCGTCGATGACGCCCTCAGCGGTCTTCCCCTCCATGGCGGTCACCCCCACAACTCCTCGCGTCCCCCTTCGGCCGATCGGCTTCGTCGACCGGTGAGACGACAGGGACGGGGACGTGCAGGGGCAGCAGCCCCTCTGCGCGCAGTGCGTCCCAGACCGCGGCCGGTACCGTTCGCCGCAACTGGGCCACTGTGTCGCGGACCTCCTCGGCGGAACGCGCTCCGGACAATACGCTCGCGACCGCCGGATGGCCGAACGGAAAGCGCAGAGCGGCTGAGCGCAGCGGTACGCCGTGGCGTTCGGTGACCGCCTTCATGCGCAGTGCCCGGTCCAGCACGTGGGGTGGGGTGGGCACGTAGTCGTACATGGCCCCGGGCTTGGGGTCGGTGAGCAGACCCGAGTTGAACACCCCGCCGACGATGACACTCCTGCCGCGGGCGGCGGCCTCCGGCAGTAGCTCAGCAAGCCCCTCCTGCTCCAGCAGGGTGTAGCGGCCGGCGAGCAGCACCACGTCGATGTCGGTCTCGCGCAGGAAGCGGGCGGGGAGTGCGCACTGGTTCACTCCGATGCCGATCGCCTTGACGACGCCTTCATCGCGCAGCCGTTCCAGCGCCGGGTAGGCCTCGGTGAGGGCCTGCTCGGCGTGGTGGTCCGGGTCGTGCAGCAGGGCGATGTCCACACGGTCCAGGCCGAGGCGGTCCAGGCTGGCTTCCAGGGAGCGCAGGACTCCGTCGGAGCTGAAGTCCCAGACTCGGCGGTGGGTGCCGGGCACGGCGAAGCCGTGGGCGAGATCGTCGCCGCGGCCGCCTTCCGGGTGGGGTTCGAGCAGTCGCCCGACCTTGGTGGAGACGGTGTACGTGTCGCGGTCGCGGTCGCGCAGCGCGGCGCCCAGGCGTCGCTCGGACAGCCCGAGTCCGTAGTGCGGGGCGGTGTCGAAGGTGCGTATGCCCGCGTCCCAGGCGGCCTCCACCGCGGCCAACGCGGCCTCGTCGGTGACCGGGCGGAAGAGGTTGCCGATGGCGGCGGCCCCGAACGACAGCTCGGTGACCCTGACACCAGTGGTGCCCAGCGTGGTCGCTCTCATGCGCTATCCGCCGGGCGCAGCCGAAGCCCCTGCATGCCACCGTCGACGGCGAGGGCGATGCCGGTGACGGACGACGCGGCGGGGCTCGCCAGGTAGACCACGGCCGCCGCCACCTCGCCCGCGGTGACCAGGCGTCCCAGGGGCTGGCGTGCGTCGAGGGCTGCGCGTTCCGCCTTCGAGTCGTCGGCGGCGCCCAGGAGCCGGGTCACCCAGGGGGTGTCGGCGGTGCCGGGGTTGACGCAGTTGACGCGGATGCCCTCACGGACATGGTCGGCGGCCATCGCCAGGGTCAGCGACAGCACCGCTCCCTTGCTCGCGGAGTACAGGGCACGCTGGGGAAGGCCCGCGGTGGCCGCGATGGAGCAGGTGTTGACGATCGCCGCGTACGACGAGCGCCGCAGATACGGCAGGGCGGCGCGGGTGGTGCGCACCGTCCCGAGGACGTTGACGTCGAGGACGCGGTGCCACTCCTCGTCGGGGTTGTCCTCGACGGTACCGACGGCGCCGACACCCGCGTTGTTGACCAGGATGTCCAGGCCACCGAGCTCCTCGGCAGCGGCGTCCACGGCGGCACGTACCGAGGCGTCGTCGCTGAGGTCGGCCTTGAGAGCGATCAGCGGTTCGGGGGCGTCGGAGGGGGCGAGGTCGAGGACGGCCACCGTGGCGCCGTGCTCGGCCAGCATCCGGGACGTGGCCAGCCCGATCCCGGACGCGCCGCCGGTGACGACGGCCTTGAGCCCTGACAGGCCGCTCAAGCTGCTCAACTGACTCGACTTGCTCAAGGGAGCGCCTTTCACGCTTGGGCGAAGGTCTGGCGCTGGGCGCCGAGGCCGTCGATGGCGAGCTCGACGGTGTCGCCGGGGCGGAGGTAGGGGGTGCCGGGGAGACCGAGGGCCACGCCTGCGGGCGTACCGGTGTTGATCACGTCGCCCGGTTCCAGGACCATGTACTGGCTCAGGTAGGACACGAGGTGGTCGATCGCGAAGATCATGTCGCCCGCATGGCCCTGTTGCCGTTTCACGCCGTTGACGCTCAGGCGCAGACCGAGGTTCTGCGGGTCGCCGACCTCGTCGGCGGTGACGAGCCAGGGGCCGAGCGGGTTGAAGGTCTCGCAGGACTTGCCCAGGTCCCACTGGGACGAGTACTCAAGCTGGAACTCACGCTCGGAGACGTCGTGACTGATCGCGTATCCCGCGATCACGGCCCGCGCGGCCGCGGGTCCGTCGAGGTAGCGGGCCCGTCGTCCGATGACGACCGCGAGTTCGACCTCCCAGTCGGTCCTGGTGGAGCCGCGGGGGATGAGCACCTCGTCGTACGGGCCGA
This sequence comes from Streptomyces sp. ALI-76-A, assembly GCF_030287445.1. GTDB lineage: Bacteria > Actinomycetota > Actinomycetes > Streptomycetales > Streptomycetaceae > Streptomyces. Next base: position 104,859 of record NZ_JASVWB010000002.1, read on the forward strand.
CGACCGTGCCCGGGTCCTTCATGAAGACCACCGGGCGCGCGGGGATCGCCGCACCGGTCTCGGCGGCGTGGTCGCGGTAGTTCAGACCGACGCAGACGATCTTGCCGGGGCGGGTGACGGGAGCGCCGATGCGCAGGCCGGCCGGGTCCAGCTCGGGCAGCTCCCCCGCCGTGACGGCCACGCGGGCCCGGTCGACTCCGCCCGAAGCCAGGAAGGCGCCGTCGATGTCCGGCGTCACGGACGACACGTCCAGCAGCCGGCCGTCGTCGGTGCGGACGGCGGGCCGCTCCTCGCCCGGCGCGCCGACTCGTAGCAGTTTCACTGCGCTTCTCCTTGCCATAGGTGGGTGTCAGGTGGCTGTCGCCGAGGGGGCCAGATGCCAGACCTCGGTCAGGTCCGACCAGTTGCCCCCGGTGCCGGTATCCGCCCAGGGCTCCTGACAGGGGCCGGTGAGCTTCCACCAGGCTTGAGTGGCCGCGTCGGCGCCGATCGCGGCCATGTCGGCCTCGAAGTCGTCGCCGTGGTACTCGAAGTAGCCGAACAGCGTGTCCTCGCGCAGAAAGATGCTGTAGTTGCGGATGTTCGCGGCTCTCAGCGCGGCCTCGACACCCGGCCATACCGCGGAGTGCAGGCGCAGATACAGGTCACGGTGTTCCGGCCGCAGGCGGATCGTCTGGGCAACGCGCTTCATCGGGGTCCTTCCGGTGAGTGTGGGCCGCGTTGCCGGACAGCCCGGATCGGGCGTGCCTTGCGACGCATCGGTGAAGGGTGCCCCCCACGACCTGCGGCTCGGGACGCCCCCGATGTCAGGGAACGTCGGTTCAGCACGACGGTGGGGCGGGGGTTCCGACGCACTGTCAGTACGCGGTACCGACGGTGCCCTGAGCACGATCGACGGCTCCCGTTCCGTGGCTCCCGTTCCGTGTCGGCGCGCCCTGGGTGGACGAAGGGCGCCAGGGGTTGCGGCCGCCGCCTCACTCCTTTGTCGCGCCGGCGAGCATGCCGGACACGAGAGCGCGTTGGGAGAAGAGGAACACGATCAGAACGGGAACGATGGTCACCAGGGTGGCCAGGGCCAGCTCGGGTCGCATGATCGGGTTTCCCGTGCCGCCGGAGGTGTTGAACAGCGGCGAGGCGGCGAGCAGGTTGTTCAGCCCCACCTGCGCCGGATATTGCGAGCTGTCGGGCAGCATCACGAACGGCAGGAAGAAGTTGTTCCAGTTGCCGACGAAGTTGAAGAAGCCGACCAGGGCGATCACGGGCTTGGCCAGCGGCATCGCGATGAGACGGAAGACCTGCCACTCCGAGCAGCCGTCGATGCGCGCCGCGGCCAGCAGGTCGGAGGGGACGTTGGAGGAGAAGTAGATGTAGGTGAGGTAGACCCCGAACGGGAAGAAGGAGAAGGGCAGGATGACCGACCAGATCGTGCCGTCCAGGTGCACCGCGTTCATCCCCAGGTACAGGGGCAGCACCATCGCGGCCGTCGGCATGAGCATCACGAGCATGGTGACGGTGAGCAGCATCCGTCGCCCGATGAACTGGGTGAGGGCCAGCGCGTACCCGGCGGGGATCGACGTCACCAGGGTCACGGCCAGCGCGCCGAACGTGTAGAGCGCCGAGTTCAGCAGCCAGGTGAGGATGGCGCCGTCCTGGAACGCGTAGAGGTGGTGCCAGGTGTCGGCGACCGCGCCGAGAGAGCCGAAGGAGAACGGGTTGTCCCGCACGATCTGGCCGTCGGTCTTGGTCGGGGCCAGCAGAAGCCACACCACCGGCACACAGAAGAACAGCGTGGACAGGCCCATGACGACGAGCCAGGCCAGCCGGGCGGCCAGTGAGCTTGGGCGGCGCTTGGGGCGCATGGGCTTCCTCGGGCTGGTGCGGCCGCCGGCGGTACGGGGCGGCGGGGTCCGGCGGGCTGTGGTCGTGGGAGCTGTGGTCATCCTTCGTCCCTGTCGAACAGGCCGGTACGGAAGACGACGAGCGCCGCGCAGGCGAGGCCCAGGATGAGGAGGTCGACGGAGAGCGCCGCCGCGCCGTTGAAGTCGCCTGCCTGGAAGGCGTACTGGTAGGAGAGCTGGTTCGGTGACCAGCTGTCGGGGATCATGCCCCAGCTGGCGAGGGAGACCAGTTGCGGCTCGACGAAGAGCTGGGTGCCGGCCGCGAAGGCCAGGATCAGCATGTACGCGATCCACTTGGTGATCATCGGGATCTGGATGCGCAGGGCGATCTGGAGCGTGCTGGCGCCGTCGATGCGGGCGGCCTCCAGGATCTCGTCCGGGATGCTGTTGAGCGCGCCGTACATGACCACGATCCAGCCGCCGGCCCCGGTCCAGAAGGCGATGACGGTGAAGAGCACCGGCAGGTGACCGGGGGCGTTGACCTGGGCGAGGGTGTTCCAGCCGAAGCCCTTCAGCAGCCAGCCGACGGGGCTGGCTGCCGGGTCGAGGAGGATCAGGAAGAGCAGGACGCTCGCCACCCCGGCGAGGGCACCCGGCAGGTAGAACAGGAACCGCAGGCTGGTGGAGGTTCTGCGCATGCGGCCGTGCAGCATCAGGGAGAGCAGCACCACCAGGATCATCAGGCTGGCCAGCCACACCACCAGGTACAGGCCGATGTGGAGGAAGGCCGGTCCGAAGCGGTAGTCGGTGAACGTCCGGGTGAAGTTGCCGATCCCGACGAGCTGGTTGCGGGAGTTGGACAGCGCCAGCCACACCGCGTAACAAGTGGGCAGGACGCCGAAGGCGAGCAGGAGGAGGACATAGCCGGAGACGAAGACGTAACCGGCGCGTCCGACCGGGTTGCGGGCCGAGCGGCCGCCGCGGCGGCCGCTCCGCTCCGTTGCGAGGTGGGTGGTCATCGGTCCGCTTCGCTAGTTGACGGTGTATCCGAGAGACGTGGCCTTGTCGGTGATGGCCGTCTGCCAGGTGCCCAGGGTGTCGGTGAGGGTCTTGTCGGAGTTCAGGGCCGGGATCACGGTGGAGGAGTAGATCGCTTCCTGGCTGTACTGGGTGGCGGACCAGCCGGGCCAGACGAGTTCCGCCGCCTCCTGGAAGACCGGGCTGACGTCCTCGGCGAAGTAGCCGGTCTTCTGCTGGCCGGCGAGCCAGGCGACGGCTGCCTGCTTGTGCGCGGGATAGGTACCCGCGGTGGCCTGGTAGGCCTTGGAGGTGGCCATCCAGGTCACCAGGTCGGAAGCCGCCTTGAGGTTCTTGCTGTGGGAGGAGACGAACCACAGACCACCGCCGACGTTGCCGGTGTAGTTCTTGTCGTCGCCCTCGAACTTCAGCGGTGAGGCGGCGGCGATCTGCCCCTTGGGGATTTTGAAGGTGGAGTTGAAGAGCACCTGGCCGTACCAGGAAGGGCCGGGGAGCATGAGGACCTTGCTCGCCTTGTTCTTGATGAAGCCGGCGCTGAAGACGGTGTCCTTGGAGACCGAGCCCTTGGAGATCAGGCTGTCGAGCAGCTTGGCCATCCGGGTGCACTTGGGATCCTGCAGGTCGACCTTGACCTTCTTGGTGCCGGTCGCCGTGCTGGCAGGGCACTGGCTCGCCCAGAAGTACACCTCGGGGCTCCAGGCGTCCCCGGCGGTTCCGACCAGGTAGCCGGGGTGCTCCTTGGCGACCTTCTTGCCGAGTGCCTGGTACTCCTCCCAGGTGGTCGGGACGGAGTACCCGAACTTGTCCATGAGCTTCTTGTTGTACCAGAGCACGTTCTGGGCCAGGTCGTTGCGCAGGCAGTAGGTGTTGCCGTTGAAGGTGCAGGGGTCCAGCGCGCCGTCGGCGAAGCCCTTGAGCTCGGACGGGGGGACCACGCCCTGGTTGAGGGGTGCGGCATAGGGGGTCTTGCCCTGGGATGCCCAGCTGGCGTCGTTGACATTGGCGCTGAAGGCGACGTCAGGCCATCCGCTGCCGGTCCGGTCGAACAGCTGGACCTTGGTCTGCAGGTCGTTGGCGCCGTTGGCGTTGCCGCTGTACGTGACGATCTTGATCTTCGCGTCCGGGTGCGCCTTCTGGTACGCCTTTACGCCAGGCACCCGGGTGGCGTCCGCCCAGACCGTGATCTCGCTGCCTTCCTTCTGCGCGACAGGCTTGAAGGCTCCCGGGGAGGCAGTCGTCGCCGGTGCGGGGTCCGCGCTGCCGCAGGCGGCGAGCGTGAGCAGGGAGACGGCGCCCAGGACGGCGACGGCCGTGTGTCTGAGCTGGCGGCGGGAGGAAACCGGAACGTCGTCGTTCATGACTGACCTCAGATCTTAGGAAATGGCGCACAGCGATGAGAGGCGCCGCATTCGGGGTGTTCGGGACAGGCGGTTCGGGCTTGGGGCTCCGGCCATCAGGCCCGGGGCGGGGTAACAGTCTCCTTGTCGACAAATGCCTGAAGGGCGGGAGGGTAGTCCAGGCCCGCCGGAAGGGCGACGCCCGGACCGGTCGGGGCGTGGACCAGGCCGTGGGCGTCGATGCCGCTCTCGCGGCTGATGGGGTTTCCCATGACCAGCGACTCGTAGTAGGTGGTGTTCGAGATGGCCATACACAGGTGCCGGTTGGGGATCTCCGGTCCGTGCACCTCAGCGCGCAGCCGGTAGGCGTCGGCAAGGTGGGCGGTGCGCATAGCTCCGGTGAAGCCGCCACGCAGTTGCGTGGAGGCGCGGACTCCGAAGGTGGCGGCGCCGGCCTGGATGAAATCGGCCGAGTTCATGTGCGCCCCGTCGGAGGTCTCGGCCACGAGGAGGGGAACGGCCACCGCGTCGGCGAGACGCTTGTACGCGGTGACGCTGAACTCCCTCATCGGCTCCTCGTACCAGAGGTAGTCGGCGTCCGAGAGGGCGTGCCCGAGATGGATCGCGTCGGGGAGGTCGAAGCCCGCCGACCCGTCGAACATCAGTGGGATGTCGTCCCCCACATGTTCACGCAACGCCACCGACAGGCGGGCGTCGCGGCGGGCGTCACCCCAGGCGTGAAGCTTGATGGCGGGGTAACCGAGCTCCAGGGCCTGGTCGGCGATGTCCAGGTACTCCTCGACCGAGGAGTAGGTGACAGTGGAGGCGTAGGCGGGTATCGAGGTGCGGTAACCGCCGAGCATCTGCCAGGTGGGCCGGTCGGCGAGTCGTCCGGCCAGGTCCCACAGCGCGGTGTCGACCAGCCCCAGCAGGTAGAGCGGCAGCTCCTCCGTGCGGTCCACCTCCCACATACGGTGCCAGAGCCATTCCCGCTGCAGGGGATCCTGCCCCACCAACTCCGCGCGCAGTACGCGGTCCAGCAGATCCGCCAGGATGACCCCACTGCCCCGCCGAGGGGACATCGCCACCCCCTCGACCCCTTCGTCCGTGCGGATGCGCAGCACCGCGGCCTCGCCCTCGGACGGGCTGCCCAGGAGTCCGTCCCGCCAGACGAAGGGGGGACTGGCTCCCGGCACCCGGACCGGATGGCTCTCGACTTCGGCAATGTGCACGGCTTGCACCCCTTGTAGCGGGAAGTACTGCTGCGAAATTTTCGTGTAACGTAAGTCGTCATACGAATGCTGTCAAGGAGTTTCCGCGCAGTAGACTCGCCGCCATCCGTATCAGCAAGGGGGACCCGCATGGCCAAGGACAGCACCGGCGGAACAGGAGAGCCTCCCGTTCTCAAGCCCTGGCCCAAGCGTCCGGCTCGACTGGCGCAGGCCGTCATGGAGAGCCTCACCGACACGATCGTGTCGGGCGGCATCCCCCCGGGCTCGACCCTGCCGGTCGAACCCGAGCTCTGCGAGACGTTCGGCGTCAGCCGGATCACCATCCGCGAGGCGGTCAAGTCCCTGGAGGCCAAGGGGCTGGTCCTGGCCCGGCAGGGCTACGGCACCACCGTCACCCCGCCCGAGGAGTGGAACCTCCTCGACCCCGTCGTGCTCGCCGCGACCGTCCAGCACGACGACCAGCTCGTCGTCCTCGACCAGTTGGTCGACATCCGGTCGACACTGGAGGCCCAGATGGCGGCCCAAGCGGCGGAGTCGGCCACCGACGAAGACCTGCGAGCCATCGAGCGGCTGCTCGCCCGGCTCGACGAGGAGACCGCCGCCCCGGCGCGCTTCATCGAGACCGATGTTGCCTTCCACGACCGGATCCTGCAGGCATCCCACAACAGGCTCGGCCGTTCCATCATCCGGATCCTCCACGCCCAGGCACGCACGACGTTCCTGTACAACGGCACACCGGACGCGATCGCGTGCGAGCGGGCCAACGCAGAGCACCACGCGGTCGCCGAGCGGCTGCTGGCCCGGGACCCCGACGGGGCCGCGCAGGCCATGGCGGCACACATTCAAACCGCCTGGAGCCGCCGTCGCTCGCCCAACGTCGGCTCCCCCGCCTCCTGAAAGCACCCGCACCGACCCGCCCCCGAGCCGAACCGGCCGGGGGCGTTCGCATGTCCAGGTCCCAGCCGAGTCGACAGCGCGCGACCTATTGACGAAATTCGTATGACGTCTAATGTTACATCGCTATTACCCCTTCCCCTCTTGCCGCTGGGCTCTCCCCTGCCCGCCAAGAGCACCACGGGCCCCCGAACCTCCCGGAAGGTGCCACATGCGAACCACCCGCATACGTCCATCGGTCCCTGACCATCTCCGATCATGGCTGGCCACAGCCGCCGTCTTCACTGCCTCGACCGCGGCAGTCCTCACCCAGGCCGGCCTCGCCTTCGCGGCCGGCACGACGCTCTACGCCGCACCGAACGGCTCCGGCACCGCCTGCTCCGCGAGCCAGCCGTGTTCCCTCACCCAGGCCAAGACCCAGGTGCGGGCGCTCAACGACGCCATGACGGGTGACATCACCGTCGAGCTCGCCGACGGCACCTACCGGCTCTCCGCGCCGCTCACCTTCACCTCGGCGGACTCCGGCACAGGCGGCTACACGGTGAACTGGAAGGCCGCGCTGGGCGCCCGCCCCGTCATCACCGGAGCGCAGAAGGCCACCGGCTGGACCGTGCAGGACTCGGCCAAGAACATCTGGAAGGCCGACGTCGGCACCGGCTTCGACACGCGCCACCTGTCCGTCGACGGCACCCTGGCCACCAGGGCCCGCGCCGAGGTCACCCGCTCCCACCTGACCGCGACCACCAGCGGCTACACGTTCACGAACAGCTCACTGAGCTACCTCAACAGCCTCGCGCACCCCGGCCGGACCGAGATCCACGGCATCGGATCCTTCACCGACCGCTATGCCCCGGTGACCGACATCAGCAACGGCACCATCACCATGGCCCAGCCCTCGTGGGACAACAACACGTTCGGCTACGACACCCTGACCAGCCCCTTCCACGCCGGCCCCCTCTACATCGAGAACGCCTACGAATTCCTCGACACGGCCGGCGAGTGGTACCTCGACACCGCTGCCGGCACCCTGTACTACAAGCCGCCCACCGGGCAGGATATGAGCCAGACCGACGTCGAGGTGCCGAAGCTGGAGTCGCTCATCGGCGTCGGAGGGACCTACTCCTCCCCCGCCACCCACATCGCCTTCTCAGGGCTGCAGTTCTCGGGCACCAGCTGGCTGGACCCCACCACCCACGGCTACGCCAGCCAGCAGACCGGCGCCTACATCTCCGGCACCTGGGACCGCCCGTCGGACGCGCTGACCTCGTGCCAGAGCGGCTGCAAGCTCTTCGAGGCGACACGCCCCCACTGGGACCAGATGCCCTCCGCCGTCCAGGTCTCGGCCGCCGACCACATCACGTTCACCGGTAACCGGTTCACCCAGCTCGGACAGAGCGGCCTCGGCATCGGCAACGACGCCAACGCCCACACCACCGGCGTGGGACTCGGAGCCGACACCATCACCGCGACGGGCAACGTCTTCACCCAGGACGCGGGCGGCGGCATCGTCGTCGGCGGCCTTCAGGCGGACGCGCATCATCCCAGTGACGGCCGGATGACCAACAAGAACATCACACTGAGCAACAACCTCATCCACGACGTGGCGCTGGAGTACCGCGACATGTCGGCCATCCTCGTCACCTACGTGAACGGCGCGACCGTCTCGCACAACGAGGTGTACAACCTGCCCTACTCCGGCATCACCATCGGCTACGGCTGGGGCGTCAACGACATCGGCGGCAGCCAGGACTACGTCAACCGGGGCCTGTACAGCTACCAGCCCACCTACACGACGGCGACCACCGCAGCGAACAACCACGTCACCGACAACTACATCCACGACCTCATGCAGCAGATGACCGACGGCGGCTGCATGTACACCCTGTCGGCGTCACCGGGCAGCTCCTTCGAACGCAACTACTGCCACAACAACAACGGTTGGTTCGGCTTCTACCACGACGAGGGCTCCCGGAACTTCACGGACACCAACAACGTCTTCCGCAACACCGGCCGCTGGGCTCAGCAGAACAGCACCTCGGTCAACAACACCGGCGCCCTGACCCTGACCGACAACTGGACGAGCAACAGTTCCACGATCATCACCAACACCGACGGCCGCGGCAACGCGGTGAGCGGCACCGTCGTCGTCAGCAACGGCAACTGGCCGTCAGCCGCCAAGACGGTCATGGACAACGCCGGCATCCAGCCCCTGTACCGTCCGCTGACCACCGACCCCGTCAGCTCCCCCTACAGCGCCTACTCCTCCACCCCCGCCCACACCGGCCAGAGCGGTGGCCACTTCACGATCACCGACGCGGGCCAGGACATCTGGGGTGCCGGCGGACAGCACGACGACGAGTACGGCACCGTCTTCCGAAACGGGGCAGCTGTCGACGGCACGTCGGTGACCGCCCGGGTCGACAGCCTGGACAACACCAACGGCTGGGCCAAGGCCGGCGTCGTCCTGCGCAATGACCTCACGAACGACGGCTCCTCCGCCGGATACGCGGCAGTGGTGGTGACCCCGAGCAACGGCGTCAGCTTCCAGCGGGACTCCAACGCCGACGGCTACCTCGACCAGCTCACGAACACCGCCGCCGCCGTCAAGGCACCGGTCTGGCTGCGCCTCACCCGCACCGCCACCCAGGTGTCCGCCCACTACTCCACCGACGGATCCACCTTCACCCAGGTCGGCTCGACGGTGACCCTGCCGTCCATGGCGGCCACCCAGGACGCCGGTGTCATCCACACAGCCCACAGCACCACCGCCGGCAGCGCGACCTTCAGCAACCTGCGCATCGTCACCTCTCCCTACAAGGCATACAGCTCGATTCCGGCCGCCGTCAGCCAAAGCGGCCAAGTGACCTCCCTGACCAACGCGGGCATCGACATATGGCGCTCCGGCACGGCCTACGACGACGAGTACTCCGCCGCCTACCAGACCGGGGCCGCTGGAACATCCTCGACCGTCACCGTCCGCGTCACCAGTCAGGACAAGACCAATGGCTGGGCCAAAGCCGGCCTGATGCTGCGCAACAACATCGCCTCCGCCGGCTCGTCCACCGGGTACCTCGTCCTCGCCACCACCCCCGGCAACGGAATCGCCCTGTCGTCGGACTCCAACAGTGACGGCTACCTCGACACCAACACCATCAAGACCGGAAGCGCCACCACCGCCCCGGTCTGGCTCCGCCTGGTCAGAAGCGGCACGTCGGTCACCGGCTCCTACTCCGCCAACGGCACCACCTGGACCACTGTCGGAACCGCGACACTGACCGGGGCGAACAGCACCCTGGACGCGGGCATGTTCTCCACGGCCCACGCCGGCAGTCCCGGCACCGCCAACTTCAGCCAGTTCTCCGTCAGCTGACGAAACGGTTCGGGCCACGATCTCCGAAACCAGCTCCGCGTGCCGGTGCGGCCTCCGCACCGGCACGCGGAGCGCGTCACGTTCGCGCCGAACTCCGCGCGGCAGCGCAACACCGCGGCATCGGCGGCCGCCTCACCCATCCCTGCAGCGCGTGCTCACGTCCGCGCCGACGAGCCGGTGGGCCGCCCCCACTGCGGGGGGGGCGGGCCCGCAGTTCCTCGGTGCGAGCGAGAACCTCAGCAGAGGATGAATCCTGGATCCGGACACGCGCTTTGAGTGCGCGAGGTGCTCAGGTGCCCCGCGCCCGTAGACGACGTTCGCCGTTCCTGGCGTGCAGCCGGCCAGGCCCTGGCCCATCTGCTGGCTGTCTCCCGAGGGCAGCCGGTGCAGGTCCCGGACGGTCTGACCGCGGACGTGGTCCAGCGCGTGCTCGACGCCCTGCTGCCGCCAGGCCCCCCGAAGCTGCGAGCCGTGCCGGCTGGACCGGGACAGGCCTCCCCGGACGCGGGCGTCGACATCCTCCGCGTACCGGTCCATCCCCAGACAGGCCAGCCCTGGACTCCTGCCGGCCCGGCTGCGTCGGCATACCCGGTGCCCCTGCCGCTGGGGTGTGGCTGTGGCTGGTCTCTCCCCAGCCGTACTTGCCGGTTCCCGCGTCAGGCCGCATACCCCAGGACGTACCCGTGACGCCCCACTCCCGCTGCTCCCCCACTACCTGGGAACGTTCCAGCACACCTTGGTCCGGCTACCAGCCGTGCGCCGCCCCTGGCTGCGCAGGATCCTCGAGAACCTCACGCAGGGCCCTCGGCCGACCTGTTCTAGCGTCTGGCAATCGAACAGCGCCGGACTCTCGTGCCTCCCAAAGGTCGACATCTGCTGTCCGATGTGGGGCTCTGGTCCACTTCGTGCGGTTGTGCACGCAGGGTGACTGTTGATCTTCGTGCGATGGCAGTTGAGGTCGCCCGAGAATCGCCTGGCTGGACGGTGGTGTGGTCGACAGTCCTTCGCCGTGAACGAAGTGCTTCCACAGTTGGATGAGCTGCTGTTCTCCTCGGTCGAGGGCGTGTTGTTGGAGTCGGTCGAGGTGTCCGACACAGTCGTCCGGGTCGAGGCTCGTACGACCGCAGGACGGGCGGCCTGTCCGGAGTGCGGATGCTGGTCAGGGCGCGCATACATGCCTCCTAGCTGCGGTTTCCTCGTGATCTTCCGACAGCGGGCAAGCTGGTCGTGGTGTCGTCACGAGTGCGGCGGTTCATCTGCGCTGCCATGCCGAACCTCAGCCTGGCCCGCGCGGTAATACGGGCGGGTTACCGGGGGCAGCGGCCGACCCTCGGGCAGCGTCATGCCGCCCACCGCGCCGCCACCAGCGCCCACGGCTGGGCTGGCTGTGCCTGCGCGCCCGCCCTCAACCCGTGCTGCGCCTCCTTTCGGCGTACACGCTGATGTTGTGCTCAGGCACGTACGGAAGAACGTGCTTCGGAGGAGCGGCGTGTCGTGGCCAGGGCAATGGGGGGTTCGGTTGAGGCTTTGGCCGTGCAGTCCGCTGGCCGGATGGCCGGCATGAGGAGGCTGGGGCGCATGCTTGTTCTGGGTCGCTCGCAGGTCGAGGCCCTGCTCGACGTGGACTCACTGATCGATGCCCTGGCCCCGGCGATGGCAGACCTCAGTGCCGGCCGCGCCTCGGTACCCGACCGTGTCGCCGCCGTAGTTCCCGAACGCGATGGATTCCTCGCAGTCATGCCGGGCTTCCTGCCGTCGGCCGGGGCACTCATGACCAAGCTGGTGTCACTCTTCCCGCACAACGACGGGACACGGCTGCCCACACATCAGGCGCTGATCGTGGCATTCGATCCGGACACCGGCGAGCCCGCTGCGCTGCTGGACGGTACGGCCATCACCGCAGCGCGAACCGGCGCCTGCTCCGCGCTGTCGGCACGACTGCTGGCCCGCCAGGACGCGACAGTGCTGGCCGTGCTGGGCACCGGCGTGCAGGCCCGGTCCCACGCCCGGGCGATCTGCCGGGTCCGCCCGATCCGGCAGATCCGCGTCGCCGGCCGGGATCCAATGAAGGCCGCTGCCCTGGCCGGGGAACTCTCAGCCCTGCTCGAGGCCGACGTGCAGGCCGTGTCCAGTTACGCCGAGGCCCTCGACGGCGCGGACATCGCCGCCGCCACGACACACTCCGTCGAACCCGTGATCCGCCGTTCCTGGCTGACACCCGGGGTACACATCACGTCCGTGGGATACAACCCGGCCGGCCGGGAGATCGACGACGCCACGGTCACCGAGGCACTGGTGTGCGTCGAATCGCGCCAGGCCGTGCTTGCCCCGTTCCCCGCGGGCAGCAATGACCTGCTCATGCCGATCCGCGACGGCCTCATCACAGCCGATCACGTGCACGCGGAGCTGGGCGAACTCATCGCCGGCAGCAGAGCCGGGCGCACCACACCGGACCAGATCACCCTCTACAAGTCGGTCGGCGTGGCAGCTCAGGACGCCGCGGCCACCGCCTTGATCCTCGCCCGCGCCCGCGAGCAGGCAATCGGCGAAGACATCACACTGCGGTGACGCACCTACCAGCACGATCACGGCGGCCGGACCGACAACGCGCGGTCCACCCGTTGAGGACATATGCCCGTACGCGGCCTGGTTGTGGCACCACATGCGCCAAGAGGGATTATTGGCTTTAACTTCACATTCGGCGCTTCTAGGAGAAACAATGTATCGCCTGGCTGCACTTCCCCTGGCGGTACTGCTCGCTTCCACGGTGGCCGCCTGCGGCGGAAAGCAGGTCTCCACCACTCCAACGAGCAGCGCACCCGAACAAAGAACGACTGCGCAGCAGCAGCCAAGCCCGCAGGTAAGTCCCTCGCCGTCGGTCGCCTCGGTGGGCGACACCCTCACTCTGACCGGCACTGAGACAGACGAGAAAGTCGCCGTCACCGTCGTCAAGGTGGTCGATCCGGCGGCAGGCAAGGACGAGTTCTCCAGCCCTGACTCGGGCAAGCGGCTCGTAGCTGTCCAGTTCCGGCTGAAGAACGTCGGCGCTCAGGTGTTCGACGACGCGCCAGACAATGACGCGAAGGTCAAGGACACACAGGGCCAGCAATTTGACCCCTCATTTTCGGAAACGTCTGCCGGTCCGGGCTTCGGCGGAAGCGTGACCCTCACGCCCGGCGACACCGCACTGGGATTCATCACCTTCGAGGTTCCGGCCACTTCAAAGGTCACCAAGATCCAGTTCACCCTGAACAGCGGCTTCGCCAACAACGCCGGCCAGTGGAACGTGCCCTGACATCGACACCAGGCGCCGCCCCCTGCCTGACACCACAGCGGGCCGCGCATGCCCGGTAATGCCACAGCACCAAGCGACCTGCCGCGGCCGGGCCCATCATGATCAGGCCGGGGGTCGGACCTGTGGGCGGGATGCAGTGGCGAATTCCACGTCGCTGACGCTGTCGAGGCTGCCGACACGGCACAAGGAGCCGTCGAGGTCGCACCACGTAGCGCCAGGTGAACGACTACCACCCCCGCCCTTTCGGCCAGGAAGCGGGCGGACCGCCACGATCCGCGCGCGGACTGGAACACGGCGCGCAGCCGGGCCCGTAGCTCGGGACTGGCTGGCGGGACGCTGGCCACGCTCCGGAAGGCGGTCCTGATCGCCGCAGGGCCGAGGCGGTCCTCGGTACAGGAGAAGCAGAAGCGTTCGGTCATACCCTTCCATCGAGGCTCCCGCGCTACCGTCGCGTCCGAGATGGAGTAGCAACCACGGCTGGCATCGGCCCCGGAGCGCGAAGTTCGTTCACGTCACAACTAAGTCACTACCCGTGCACATCCCTCACACTTTCTCCATCCCTCCCGTTACGGTCATTCCCTCACGAACAGCCTTGGGGGACTCATGTCTTTCGGACCGCCGACCATGCCGCAGCAGCCGCAGTGGGGTCCGCCCCCACAGCCGCCCGTATCGCCCCGGCCGGGCTGGGCCCGGAAGCGGGTCGCCATCCCAGTCGCCGCGCTCACTCTGTTCGTCGGTGTCGGCATCGGAGCTGCTGGCGGCGAGGACACCGCCAAGGAGGCGGCGGCTGAGCCGGCAGCCACCGTCACGGTCACCGCGGCACCCGCCGACGTGGCAGTCGAAGACGAGCCCGCGCCCGAGGTAACCGTCACCGAGACGAAGACGGTCACCGCGAAGCCGTCCAAGGCACCGGAACCCAAGGTCGCCACCATCCCGGGCGACGGCACGTATGTAGTCGGCTCCGACATCAAGGCCGGCACCTACAAGACGACAGGCCCCGAAGAATCGACGATCCCCAACTGCTACTGGGCGAGACTGAAGGGCACTTCGGGCGACTTCGAGGACATCATCACCAACGGCAACGCTACGGGGCAGACCACTGTCACCATCTCCAGCAGTGACGGCGCCTTCCAGACCAACGGCTGCAAGACGTGGAAGAAGGTCGGCTGAGTGGAACACAGATCCGCCCCCGCTCCCCCGCCGCCGCGAGGCAGCCGGGGTGCGGGGGCGTCGTCGCGTCACAGCCCGGTGACGACGGCACTGCGTTGCGTCACATGTGGTCTACGGTGTTCCGTCTGTATCAGTGCCACTCGGGGGGAACCTGTGCGTACCCGCACCATCTCTGCAGTCCTGTTCTGCGCTGCGGCGGTCGGCACCGTTGCCTGCCAGCCGACGGAGAAGCCCGAACCGTCCGGCGTGGCGAGCCCGTCGGTATCCGCGGGGGCGCCCAGCAGTGCGCCGGACAAGGACGACAGAATCCCCGAGAAGAAGCAGGTGCCGGACTTTGCCGGCATGGGGCTGCAGTCCGCGCAGGACAAGGCGCAGGAGCAGGGCTTCTTCTCGCTGCAGTCGCATGACGCGCTCGGCCGGGACCGCATGCAGGCGTTCGACCGGAACTGGAAGGTGTGCAGCCAGAGCGTGGCTGGGGGCGAGACGGTGTCGACAGACACGAGGCTCGACTTCGGGACGGTGAAGCTGGAGGAGACGTGCCCGGCGAAGGATGAGAAGCCGCCGGCGGCCGAGGGCGACAAGGCGCCAGATTTCACGGGCAAGTCGGTGAAGGCGGCACGCGCGGCGCTCGACTCGGGCACCTCGATCACGGTGAACGATGCATCGGCGGAGGACCGGCTGGTGTTGGTGGAGAGCAACTGGCAGGTCTGTAGCCAGACGCCGGCCGCTGGTGCGGCGCTCAACGGGCAGCCGGTGGAGTTCACCGCGGTCGAGTTCGGGGAGTCCTGCCCGTAGCGACGCGCCTTCCTGTGCAGCGCCGCTGTGGCGCCTGGAGGTGTCCCGCCGCCCGCGTGTGAGTGAAGTGGGGCGGCGGGACTGGCGGAGCGGTGAGCAGTCGCCCCGGACTGGTTGTGCGCCCACCCGGTTCCCACTGAAGGGTGTTGCAGAACGGTCTTGGAGATCGCGGAGCATCTCACAGTCAGCATCGCGAGCCCCCACGAAGTCGGGCAAAATGACGCCCGCAAGGAATCAGATCATGGCTCCAAGTAAGCGCTCGTCCCGTTCTGCGACACCCTTTACTAACTTCAGCTCGTCGGGGTGAATCTTTGCGAAGCCCCTGATGGTGTGGGTGGGCGGCTATATCCGTGTGGTGTGAGATATGCAGATGGGGCGGGCTGACCCTTGCGGGACGCCAGTTGGTATGGATGCAGGCGGCCGAGTTGTACGAGCAGGAGATCAAGCCGTCGGAGGTGGCACGGCGGCTGCGGGTGAGCGTGAAGTCGGCCTACTACTGCCATCAGTTGCGGCGGGACGGCGGTCGTGAGGCTCTGGCTTCCCGCGGCCCGAGCGGACCGGCTGGCGCTGGCCGTGCTGGTCCCGTACCGGACGGCCACCACCAAAACAGATGCACCTGGTGATCACACCCGGGGGTGAGGATCGAACAGACCAGGCGCCGACTGGCCAAGCTGCGCAGCGAGGGCTTGGTCGACCGGATCACCCTGCCACGAGCCGGACGCACCCGGGTGTGGTTCCCCACCCCCGTTATCTTCTTCACGGTCCTGCAAGGCCGTCGCGCGGCCTCACGGTCACTCGGGAGCGCCCTGGGTGTCGTCGCCGTCGTCGCGCTGGTGCCCGCGGCGGGCGTCGCGGTCGAAGATGCCCAGGATCTCGCAGGGCCCGCCGTCGGCGCCGATCGCGTGCGGCATCATCGTGGGGAACTCGGCGGCCTGGTTGGTCTCGAGCCGGAAGCGGCGGTGGCCGAGCATGAGGATCGCCGTGCCGGACAGGACGACGAGCCATTCGCGCCCCGGGTGGGCACGCATGCGCGCCGGGTTCTCGGGGGGCGGTTCGGTCATGCGCTGGCGCACCACGCTCATCCCGGGGTCGGCCTTGATGGTCCAGCGCATCCGGCCGTGGGCGCTGTCGACCGTCGGACTGGTGACGACGTCGTCGGTGGCGGTCTCCACGAGCTGATCGAGCGTGGTGTCCAGGGCGCGGGCGAGGGTGACCAGCTGATCCAGTGCGAGGCGGCGCTGGCCGTTCTCGATGCGGCTCAGTGAGGACTGGCTGAGGTGGGCGCGGGAGGCCAGTTCCTCCAGGGACCAGCCCTGCGCCACCCGCAAGGCACGGATGCGTTTGCGTACGAGGCTGTCCAGATCTCCATCTTCTTGCGTCATGAGCAAGAGTATATGCCTTTTACGCAACTCCGCTTAACGTCGTGTGCAGATGGTCCGCAACGTCTGCGACCAGTGGGCGAAGAAAGGCAGGAGGCCATGGCTGTGACAACTTCTCCGTACGCGAGTGACGCACTGCCCGGTGGGACCGTCGATGCGGTGGTGATCGGCGGGGGCACCGCCGGGCTGAACGGTGTGCTGATGCTCACCCGCTCCCGCCGCTCGGTCGTCGTGATCGACAGCGGCTCCCCGCGCAACGCGCCCGCCGAGGCCATGCACGGCTTCATCGCCCTGGACGGCACGCCGCCCCTTGAGATCCTTCGGCGGGGCCGGGAGCAGGTGCGCCAGTACGGCGGTCGCATCGTCTACGGTGAGGTGACCTCGGCCGAGCCCGCCGCCCCGTCGACGGACGGGGATCTGCGGTTCACCATCACCTTGGCCGACGGACTGTGCGTGAGTGCGCGCCGGGTCCTGGTGGCCACCGGTCTGAAGGACGTGCTGCCCGAGGTCCCCGGCCTCGCCGAGCACTGGGGCCACGGTGTGGTGCACTGCCCGTACTGCCACGGCTGGGAGGTGCGCGATCAGCCCATCGGCATCCTCGCCACCGGCCCGGCCTCCATCGGCCACGCATTCCTGTTCCGGCAGCTGACCGAGGACCTGACCTACTTCAGCCACGGCACTCACCTGGATGAGGCCACCCGCGCCCGCTTCGCCGCCCGCAACATCCGCATCGTCGACACCCCGGTGCGGGAGGTCGTCAACAACGAGGACGGCACCCTCGCCGGCGTGCGCCTGACCGACGGCCAGGTCGTGGCCCGCCGCGTCTTCGCGGTCGCCACCCGGATGGAAGCCCACGCCGAGGGCCTGGACGGGCTGAAGCTGCCGATGCAGGACCTGCCCGACAACATGGGCCGCGGCATCGCCACCGGCATGGCGGGCACCACCGAGGTGCCGGGCGTGTGGGCGGCAGGCAACGCCACCGACCTTGCCGCCCAGGTCGGCGCCTCCGCAGCGGCCGGCGCCCTGGCTGGCGCCCACATCAACAGCGTGCTGGCCACCGCAGACACCGACGCGGCCCTCGCCGCAGCCCAGGGCGAAACTCCCGCCCTCTGACATCCGGCGCGGCACCGGCCGCCGCACGCCCTCGATGCGTGCGGGCCCGGGCCCCGCACACCCCCTTCACCCGGCGACCGCGGCCCTGCTCCGGCGCTGACTCGGCATGCCCATTTGAGAGGATTCCATGAGTACGGACCAGCCCGTACCGGCCACGCAGGCCGGCGGCCGGGGCGCCCCTGGCGCGCGTCAGCTGCGCACGATCCTGACCACCGTCTCCATCGCCCTGATGGCGGTCATCGCCTCGGTGACCGGGCTGAACGTTGCGCAGACCCACATGGCCGTGGAATTCGCCGCCTCCCAGAGCACGGTCCTGTGGATCATCAACATCTACACCCTCGCCCTGGCCGCACTGCTGCTGCCGCTCGGCGCCCTGGGCGACCGCCTGGGCCGCAAGCCCGTGCTTGTCGCCGGACTGAGCGTGTTCGGCATCGCTACCACGGTCGCGGGCCTGGCCCCGACGGCGGAAGTGATGCTCGCCGCCCGCGTGGCCAGCGGCATCGGCGCCGCCATGATCATGCCGATCACGCTCGCCGTCATCACCTCCACCTTCCCCGAAGAGCAGCGCGGCAAGGCGATCGGCGTGTGGACCGGTATCGCCGGAGGCGGCGGCATCCTGGGCATGTTCCTCTCCGCGCTCCTCGTCGACCTCGCCGACTGGCGCTGGCTGTTCGTCCTGCCCGCGGTCCTGGTCCTCGTGGCGCTGGCCATGACGCTGAAGTCGGTTCCCAACTCCCGCGAGACCTCGGCCCATCGATTCGACACCGTCGGCGCGCTGGTCTCCAGCTTCGCTGTGGTCGGCCTCATCTTCGTCCTACAGGAGGGCCCCGAACGCGGCTGGACCGCGCCCGAGACGATGATCAGCCTGACCGTCGGCCTCATCGCCGCCATCGGTTTCGTGGCCTGGGAGCTGCACCGCCGCGACGCCTCCCTGCTGGACGTGCGCCTGTTCCGGGAGCGTGGACTGTCGGGCGGCTCGGTCACGCTGCTGGTGGTCTTCGGTGTCCAGGCGGGCATCGGCGTGGTCCTCTTCCCGTTCTTCCAGGCCGTACTCGGCTGGTCGGGCCTGCTGTCCACGGTCGCGATGATGCCCATGGCCCTCGCGATGATGATGGCCTCCGGCCTGGCCCCCAAGCTGGCCGCAGGGATCGGCGCACGCTCGACCATGGTCGCGGGCATCGCATTGGCAAGTGTCGGCATGGCGCTCATGGCGCTGTTCGTCTCCGTCAGCGGCGGCTACCTGTCCGTCCTGCCCGGCCTGCTCGCCATGGGCGTCGGCATGGGCCTGTCGATGACCCCGTCCACGGAGGCCATCACCGCCTCCCTGCCGCGCGAGAAGCAGGGCGTCGCCTCTGCCCTCAACGACGTCACCCGCGAATTCGGCACCGCACTCGGTGTCGCCCTGCTCGGCGCCCTCGTGTCCGCCGGCTACCGCAGCGCCATCGACGACAGGCTGCACGGCATCCCCCAGGGGGCCGCGGACACCGCCCGGGAAGGCGTCGCCAACGCCGTTGAGGTGGCGGGCAGCACCGGACCACACACACCAGACGTGCTCCACGCGGCGCAGCAGTCATTCGTCGACGGCTGGCAGCAGGCCATGTGGGCAGGCTCCGTCATCATGGGCGCCCTGTTCATCTACATCGCCTTCCGCGGCCCCAAGAACACACCCTCCGCGGTCGCGGACGAGGCAGACTCCGCTGAGGCTGTCTCCGCCGGCTGACCGCACACGAGCCGGGCCACAGCAAGCAACCGCCCCGCGAGCAACCCCGACCAGGAAGCCGCTGAAGTCGAGCTGCCCCTGTCCGGGGCCGGAAGCGTCAGAAGGCGGTTGCTGCGACTCCCCGGTGGCGCTCCAGATATGCGCGTCCTCCGGCGTTTGCTGACTGCAATAACAACCTCCGGCACGAGCGAGGCTGCGACCGGAACCAGAGGCCGGTCGCAGCCTCGCTCGTGCTGCGTGCACCATCTGACCCGCCCCTGGCCAGAGCATCCATGTGCGTTTGGGTTCAACACGCTGTACTTGACAGGGAACAGACCCGGTCCGTGTACAGCTTCGTCGTCAACGTGTCGTGCTCGTGATGGCGGCGGAAGGCGTCCAGCTCGATCGCCTCCAGCGGCAGCATCAGCGGCTCCTCCGAGTCAACACTACCCAGGACCGCCGTCTGAATCTGCCGCCTGTCACCCTGCTCACAGTATGCGGCGAGAGGTGATGCAGCCTCAGCCACAAGCCCGCTCTCGTTCAGTCCTAAAGGACGCCGGATGAGGCGATCGCGATCTCGGCCTTGGTGGCGCCTGACTGTGATCCGAAGGACTCGATCTTCCGGACAAGTTCCTGGCCCTCCGTGACCTCGCCGAAGACGACGTGCTTGCCGTCGAGCCATGAGGTGACAACGGTGGTGATGAAGAACTGCGAGCCGTTGCTGTCGGGGCCGGAGTTCGCCATCGACAGCAGGTACGGGCGGTCGTGCTTCAGGGTGAAGTTCTCGTCAGCGAACTTCGCGCCGTAGATGCTCTTGCCTCCGGTACCGTTGCCGGCGGTGAAATCACCGCCCTGCAGCATGAAGTCAGGGATGACGCGGTGGAACTTCGAGCCCGCGTAGCCGAAGCCTTTCTCGCCGGTGGCCAGCGCGCGGAAGTTCTCGGCGGTTTTCGGGACGACCTCGCTGAAGAGGTTGAAGACGATGCGGCCTTCGGGGCGCCCGTCAATGGTGATGTCGAAGTAGACGTTGCTCATAGGCATCATTCTGTCACCCCCGATATATGGCGCGACGGGGACTCGGCGGTCCGGGACGCCCGCATGGCGCGGGCCGTCGACCGACGCCCGTGGGGGATGCCGCAGGCACCGGCCCGCCAGGTCCCGTAGGGCGGCCCCCGCCGTGCTCGACTCCAAGCTGTACCGCGACGCCCAGCAACGAGGCGACCTTCCCCCGTCAGGAGTGGGCGATCGCCCAAGACCTGCGGAACTACAGCCACGTGGTCCGCAAGGATTGACGGGCACCGCGTGGCTCCCGGGCTGGGCACGGCTGCTGCTGGCCGTGCTGCCGGAGGCGCGCCCTGCCTTCAAGCAACTCTCCGAGCAGTACAGCGACATCGCGTTCGTGTCCGTGGACGTCGACAAGGTTGCTCCCGTAGCTCGCGAGTACAACATCCGAGCCATGCCCACGGTCATCTTCTTCAAGAACGGCGACAAGGCCGACGACCTGATGGGGGCGAACACGGTTTCGCTCAAGGACAAGGTGACGGCGATGGCCGCGTAGCGCCTGGTGCACAGCCGGCGACCATCAGGCCAGCCGCTGCCTGACTCGGAGGCACTGGCGGTGCTGCGGTGCGCAACACGCGGGCCTGGGTGCGGCCACGCGTAGCAGCGGTGGGTGGAAATTCCGGAGCCGTCGGGGTCGAGGAGGACCTGGTAGACGGTGCCAGTGCCGGGACTATTCCGGTACCGGTGCCTCGCCGGATACCGCGACGCCAGCCTTGCGGAAGTCGTTCAGCGCAGCAGCGGTGGTGTGCGGGGCGACCCCGACGGAGTAGTCCAGACGTACGCGTGCGCGAAAGCCCGCCGCGACGGCATCCAGGGCGGTCGCCCGTACACAGTGATCTGTCGCGATGCCCACCACATCGACATTCTCGACCCCCCGGACGCGCAGCCAGTCCGCCAGCAAGGTTCCCTCCGCGTCCGCGCCTTCAAAGCCGCTCTTGGAGGCACTGTGGGCGCCCTTGAAGAACACGGAGTGCACCTTGCCGCCCGTGACGACGGGCGCGAAGTGGGGATGGAACTCGCTTCCTTCGCCTCCCGCCACGCAGTGGACGGGGAAGCTGTCCTGGAAGTCCGGGTGTTCGGAGAAGTGGCTCCCCGGATCGATGTGATGATCCCGGGTGGCCACGACATACCGGTAGTCACGCCCCGCACTGCGCTCCACCAGATCCGCGATCGCGGTAGCGATCCGCGCCCCACCCGCGACGGGGACGCTGCCCCCTTCGCAGAAGTCGTTCTGCACATCCACCACAATCAAGGTCCGGCTCATCAAAACGCACCCCTTCCGACAGGAGATAAAGCCGCTTCGAACAACGCTTCCGATGCTGGGCGAGCACCGCCGGCAGCGCCCCACCAGTTACGCCGAACGGGTGAACGCGCCCTGGGCATCACCGTGTCGCTCGGCAGAAGTGACGGTGGCACCGAACGTGCCGGTCCCGAGTAGCGCACCCGGACGCCGTCATGAATCCCACTCGTGTATTTCGCCCGTACCACTGCCGTGGCCGCCGTGTGGGAGTCCTCTCGAAGATCACAGGCAGTTCGTGATCTTCGTAGCGGCTCCCGCAGGAGACCCGCCCGCAACCGCAGCGGCGCTACCCGATCGGGGGGGTAAGTCACATCGTCGCCGCACGAGCCCGACCGCTCAGGAACCATGTCGTGGCAGGGTCCCCGATGAG
The DNA here is from genome assembly GCF_030287445.1 of Streptomyces sp. ALI-76-A. Taxonomy (GTDB): domain Bacteria; phylum Actinomycetota; class Actinomycetes; order Streptomycetales; family Streptomycetaceae; genus Streptomyces. Next base: position 126,751 of record NZ_JASVWB010000002.1, read on the forward strand.
CCGATCGAGCTGGAACGATCCGCCGAGTCGCCGGGGCCGCCCGTGACGACTAGTCCAGGGCTCCCGCCCGTCCTGGACGGTGCCCGGACGTGCAGATATCCAGACCGGGGCTCGGTCTTCCGCATCAGGGCGAAAGCCTCCAGGACGGCGCACAGATCCGGTGCGGTCGCGCCGCTTCACGCCTTCCGCGGGGCGAAGCTCGTGCTGGAACAGCGCGCGCAGTCGGCTGGCCGTCCTGGTGACGTCCCCGCCCGGGTCGTCGGGCAGGGCGACGCGGGCGGTGATGCGTTTGCCGACCGGTTCGCGGTGGACCTCGTAGCTCTGGGCGACGGCCATGACGATCTCCAGGCCGTGCTGCCCGACCCGGCCCGCATCAGCGGCCCGCACCACCGGCAGGACCGGGTCGCTGTCCCACACGATGATCTCCACCAGGTGGCCGGCGATGCGCAGCTCCATCAGGACCGGCCCGGACGCGTACTTGCGGGCGTTGGTGACCAGCTCATTGCGGCGCCGGGGAACCTCCAGCTGCTGGATGCGTCGACGTCAGCGTCCTGTGGCCAGGAAGCCGGGCACCCATGTGTGGAAGTGGTTCTCGAGAGGGAATGATGGCGGTGCTGCGGGCACGCGTATCTGACATCAGTGCGATCTCGGTCATACGCTGATCATGACGCAAGGTCAGGCTCAGCCCAACGTGAGCCAACGGATGCCCAGGCGGTCAACCTCCGCCGCTTCCTCCCTGGTGATCGGATCACGCCCCGTCGCCTTGCGCAGGAAGCGAAGCCGGCTCCAGCCCAGGTGCTCCAAGGCTGCCGCACTGTTTGGACCGAGCAAAAGATCCTGCATCACGTCAGCGGCCTGCGGGGTCATCCACGGCTCGCGCCCCAGGGCGTCGGCCAGGTCCAGGCCGTGCACGGCGACCTCGACCACCCGTGTCAGCAGGAACTCCGACAGGAGCATCGGGTCACCATGCCGGGTGCGCACCACACGCCCCTCCGGCTCGGCCCGGCACAGGCGGTACACCTCCTGCCAGGTGGCGTCGAATCCCTGGGCCAGCGCGGCCCCGCTGAGCTGCTCAGCCGCATGATCCTGAGCCAGTGCGATCCGGGCCGCGTTGACATCCGGGGCGAAACGCCCATCAGGCCGGTAGTACTCCACTGCCGACACCTCGGCGCGGATCGGCTCCGGTGCAGCGAGCATGCCTGGCAGCCAGGCGATCACCACCCGGACGTGCGCCATCAAGCCGCTCACCGTCCATGGCACACACCGTGTGGGCAGACGCCACTCAGTCTGCGAGAGCCCGCTCATCGCTCGAGCGAGCCGTCCGGCCTCGCAACGAAACGCTTCAACTACCCGCCCCTGATCCATGCCGATCAAGCTACCGACCAGAACTGGCGCAGATGGCAGCAATCCGATGAGACTCCGCCAACCTGCCGTTGAGCAGGCGTGATGTAGCGTCAGGATGCTTGGGCCACCGCGGTGACTCGGTTGGAGCTACACCACCAGGCGGCGCCACCGGCTGCCGATGCTGAGCCGTGGCTCATGCTCCTTGGATCTGGAGTGACTTTCGTGCACACGTGCGAGGTTGGGGCAAGGTCGGGGCCGGGTGTTTCAGCCGCCCGGCATGATCAGGGCCGCGATCGCCGGGCCGAAGACACCGCCCAGCCGGCAGCAGAGGTTGAGATTGGTGCCTGCTTGCGAACCGAGCGGATGGAAACCCTGGGGAGGTGGTGGCTGCCGGAGCAGCAGGAATGGTGCGGCTCCCGCAGGTCACTCGGCGCATATCAGGTGTTACGCGGGCCACGCTCGACGTGCGGGACGGCTGGGTGTCGACGGGGCAGCAGGCGCGGTAGTGTCTGGGAAGCGTCGCGTGCCGGTGGCAGACCGTGTCAGGCATGGAGGCGCCGGATCGAAGGAGGCCGACGATGCACGCGTCGCACCCTTCGCTCTCGCGTGACTGAGCGCGAGACGACCAGGCTCGTCGCCTGGAGCCAAGAACTCCGTCAGGTGCACCACCGACTACGGGAAGCGCTGTCGGTGACCCGCGACTCCCTCGCAGACGGCACCCCCGGTCAAGCGGCCACCCGTGACCTTCTGCTGTACTGCCATGGCTTCTGCACGGCTCTCGACGGCCACCACCAGGGCGAAGACCGCACCCTGTTTCCGGCCATCGCGGCTGCGCATCCGGAGCTGCGCCCGGTGCTGCGCTCGCTCGAGCAGGATCACTCGATGATTGCCCACTTGATCGGCGGCCTCCGTGCCGCGGTCGACCGGGCGGCGCCGCCTGAGGAGCTTGACCAACACCTCGAAGGCATCGCCGCGATAATGGAGAACCACTTCCGATACGAGGAGCGGCAACTGCTCACGGTGCTCGAAACCCTTGAGCTGACAGCCGTACCCCGAGAGGTGCTCGGCCCGATATGACTCCAGACCGGATAGGTGCTGGCCGTGGTGACCGCCAGCTTCAGAATGATCAGTTCGAGCGCGGTCACACTGGTCAAACGGGGCGCTTGCGCGTGCTGCTCAGCCGACGGCGTCCCCCGCCGCCACCCGGGCCTTGGTACTGGCGAGCCGGCAGGACCCGGTGCCGGTGGTGAGCCGGTCCACACGGCCTCAATCCTTGCCCACCGGATCACCGACGCCAGCATCCGGAAGAAGTAGACGAGCGCCACTGGCTTACAAGTCGAGCGGCTGACGCAGGTCCAGGTAGTAACAGCGCAACCGCACCCCGGGCTCGCCCGCGTCCTGCGTCGTCTGCTGCGCTGTCGCTGTCGCCGAGCGTTCGGCGAGCTGCTGGAAGGCGAGCGCGGTGGCGTCGTAGGCGGCAGCGATGTCGACGGCGACCAGGCCGGGCTCGCTGACGTGCGTCTCGATGATCGGGTCCATGCACAGAGCCGGGCGTACGGCGTAGACATGGGTCGGGCGAGCGAGGGTCACCAGCCTTCGCCTGATCCGAGGCCCACGTAGTCGGGTGCCGAAACGGCCCGCCCGGTCGAGGCGAACAGCAGGGCGACGAGCCGGTCGTTCGACGTCGGATGCTGCGAGGCGACGTCCTTGCGATAGACGGTGGTGCCGTGCAGCCAGGAGGCGGTGGGCAGGTGGCGCGCCCGTTGTTGGGCAGGACGACGAGCTGGCTCGCGGTCGTGGGGGCGCCCGCGCTGTCAGTGGTGCGGTAGGTGACCCGATAGGCGGTCACGCCATAGCGGACCTGGGACGAGTCGATCTTGCGCTGGAACTCCCCGGCCACTTCCTCCGCTGCAAGGTGCGATATCCTCATATTCAACAATGCGACTAGGTGCTTAGTTGTTTATCCCTGGCCGTGTGCCACTTCCATCAGCAGCGTTGACGAGAGGCGGTCGGCCCCGTGTCGAGCAGTGGGTATCTGCGCTATGTCGCCCTGGGTGACAGTCATACCGAAGGGCTCGGGGACGGCGACGACGTCTGTGGTCTTCGGGGCTGGGCGGACCGGCTCGCCGAGCGGGTCGCCGGCCACAACCCCGGCCTGCTCTACGCCAACCTCGCGGTGCGCGGCCGTAAGGCCGGTCAGGTACGCGCCGAGCAGCTCGCTCCAGCTCTCGCGATGCGGCCCGACCTCGCCACCGTGGTGGCTGGGGTCAACGATGCGTTGCGCCCGGGCTGCGACCTCGACGAGGTGGCCGGCCATGTCGAGGCAATGTTCGCCGCCCTCACCGCGCAGGGCGCCACCGTCGCGACCCTCATGTTTCCCGATGTCAGGCGTATCACGCCGTTGGCCCGCCCGATCGGTCACCGTGTTCTCGCACTCAACGCGCGCATCCGGGAGGCCGCCGACCGCCAAGGCGTGGTGGTGGCGGAGACGGCCGGGCACGCGGCAGCGACCGATCCGCGGTTGTGGAGTGCTGACCGGCTGCACGCCGGCCCGCTGGGACACACGCGCATCGCGGCTGCCGTGGCCCAGGCGCTCGGCCTGCCGGGCAGCGACGACAAATGGACACTTCCCCTTCCGGTCGAGGGAACAGACATCTCTGTCTGGAGGACCGTGGGTGCTGAGCTGCGCTGGGCAGGCACCTTCCTCGGCCCTTGGGTCGGCCGCCGCCTGCGTGGCCGCTCCTCCGGCGACGGCCGCCAGGCCAAGCGGCCAGCGCTGCTTCCGGTGGCCGCGTCCGCCGGGGACACCTCCCCATCGGTGTGATGCTCTGGCTTGCGACGACGCCGGCGCCTCCTCGTGCTGAACTGTTCTTCGCCGGACGGGAGCTGGAAATGAGCAACATCCATTCCTTCGCGTACTGCGCGCGAAGCGTCTGCGGATCGTCAGCGACGTGGTCGTAGGCATCGTGGCACTGCTTGTTCACCGTGTTCTACGGCAGTCCAACATCGCCCTCGCCAGTCACCTCCACAGGTTGCTCATCGGCTGACCGGCACGGACGAGGGGGCGAAGGCCGGTGGCAGCGAACCGACATCGGAGTGCGGATCGCCCAGTCGGTCAAAAGTATTCCCAGAGTGGAGACAGGATCGACTGGAAGGTGGTGGACGAGAAGGAGATGACGGAGGAGCTCGGCAGGGCAAGCTGTTCGGCTCGCTTGTCGCCCCGCGACCTCACCTCCACCGTCGCCGCACTCACCAACCCCGAGGCGGCGCGCAACACCGCCCGCCCGACACTCACCGTGCTGACCAGTCGGCCTGATGCGCAGGTAGGCAGGGAGCTGACCGCTCAGGCAGAGCTGGCCGTCGCCGTACTCCTGCTGCTGACCGAACCGACCGCGGCACAGGTCGGGGACGGGCATCCGCTCGACTCCCACAGCGGCCGGGGCGTGCCTTCTCCTACTCGCTCGTCCTCGTCGCCTGCGGCATGCTCGCCGCCCATGTCATCAGCGGCCAGGTGGACCACACCCTCGGCCACACCCAGAGCGACATGGGCACGCTGCGGATCCACAGCCCGCTACTGCGGGCAACCCGGGTACAGACCATGGCCCTCAGCAGCACGCTCATGCCGGGGATGGCTGTTCATTACGCGCCATGGCGGTACCGACGTCCGGTGCCACGGTCCCCCGCCAGGCACTCCCCGGCTTCCACCGCACCCTGGGCGAGTTCCAGCCCCTGCGTCAGAGCACCGGCGTCGTCCGCTCCATCCTCTACTACGACGCCCAGGGCACGCCGGACGCCCGGAGACGGGTGATCCTGGGCTTGGGACTCGCGGTCGCGTGCCTCTTCGGCTTCGGCGCAACCCGGTTCTACGACCGCAAGGGACTGCATCGCAATCCCACCGGGCAAGGAACCACAGCCGGTCCTCACTCGGACGCAGACCGACGACCCCTGAGAGGCCGGGCTGCTCACGACCGTCAGCTACTGACTTTGCTGACCAACTGTGTGGGCGGGACCGCCGCAGTCAGCCGTCAGCCCGGAGCGCGGCCGTGCGCTGTTCGAGCCTGCGCAGCGCCATGTCCCCCCACTGGAGGTTCTCCCGCTCGAACGACATCCCGCGCAGCAGGGTGAGATACGGGCCGATGCGCTCGGCCTCGGCGAAGTACGCCTCCTCAGAGCGCCCGTCGAGCAGGCGCTGCCGGAGCCGCTCGTAACGGGCCAGCTTGGCAGCGGCCCACTCCATGCGCTCGGTGATGGCGGTCCGGACCGCTTCCACGTCACCCGCATCCAGGCACTGCACCTTGACAAGCAACTCGTCCCGGATCACCGCCGGTTTACCCGCAGGCTCGGCGGTGTAGGCGTGGACGGCCTTCCGCCCGGTCTCCGTCAAGGAGAACAGTCGCTTGTTGGGGCGGCGCTTCTGCTCGACGACGCGGGCCGTGACGAGCCCTTCGGCTTCCATGCGATCCAGCTCCCGGTAGAGCTGCTGAGGCGTCGACATCCAGAAGTTGGCGACCGTCGCGTCGAAAGCCTTCGCAAGGTCGTATCCGGACGCCTCGCCCTCCAACAGCGCGGCCATCACCGCGTTCCGCAAAGCCATGTATGCACGCTAGCAGAGTAATCAATAACATGACTAATAGTTCACTTCTTCCCTGTAGACAAGCCCTAACGGGCTCTCTACCCTCCGTCAGACCTATTCACATTTATGAGTAATGGAGGTGGGCTCATGCATCCCCTCCGCAAGGCCATCGGGAGCGGCGACCAGGACGCCGTGGCGGCTCTGCTGGCCGACGACGTCGTCTTCACCAGCCCCGTCACCTTCAAGCCGTACCCAGGCAAGACGATCACCGCGGCGATCCTGTGCGGCGCGCTCCGGGTCTTCGAGGACTTCACCTACATCCGTAAGATCGCCAATTCCGACGGCCGCGATCACGCCTTCGTCTTCACCGCCACTGGCGTCGGCAAGCAGATCGAGGGATGCGACTTCCTGCACTTCGACGACGACGGGAAGATCGACGAGTTCACGGTGATGGTGCGCCCGCTCTCCGCCGCCCAGGCGCTCGGCGAGGCCATGGGCACCCAGCTCGAGCAGATCGCCCGAGAAGCCGCCGAACAGTAACCACGACGACGGACTTCGACGGACTGCGCACCTCCTGGCTGGCTGTCCTACTGCTGGACGAGCCAACGTCCGCACTGGACCTCGGCCACCAGCTCGCAGTCTTCGAACTGCACCACCCCGTTTGCCCTCCCCGTCCCCCTCAGCCCCGTCGGATCGGTCGGCTTCGTCGGCTTCATCAAGAACGTCCAGCAGCCGACGCAACGCGGGCATCGCCGTCACGATCGCCCGGCGGTCGGCCTCGTACAGGCGCAGCAGCGCTGTCGACAGCACCTCGTCCCCGGCCTCCACCCAGGCCGCCAGGCGGGCCACTGCCTCCACGGTCAAGTACAGTCGCGCGGCCCGCCGGTCCGAACGGCCGCGGGAACGCCTCAGCAGCCCGGCGCGCACCAGTTCGCCCACGATGGTCGACACCGTGTTCGGCACCAGTTGCAGCCGCTCGGCCACCGCCCGCGTCCCGATGCCCGGATGTACGATCTCCGGCTCGCGGGCCAGGAAGTCGCGGCGCACGGTCCGGACTGCGACCACCAGACGACCCTGCGCCCCAGACGAAGGTGCAGATGAGGCGACTTCGGCCACGTTCACCTGTTCCCCCACCACGAAACAGGTCCAGCAGCACAACGAAATCGAAAAAACCGCAGGTCATCAGTCCTTGTTGGCAGGTTCCAGGATGCCGACGCACTCCACATGCGACGTCATCGGAAACATGTCACAAGAGGATGGATCTGACGTAGTCGCAGGTCAAGGGCCGTTCTCGGCTCCACTGAAGGACCCTTCCGCGCCCGGAGCGCCAAACGAGCGTCGCCACGGGCCAACGGAGCGCCCTCACCGCATCGCTTCGGCCAGGTCTGCCAACAAGACGTCAGCCACCAGTTCCTCGACCACGGCGGTGCCGTGGTCGGCCATAGCGCGGGTCAGTTCGTGGTCCCAGGGCGCTTCGGTGAGGCGGCCGGGATGAGGACCGTGCGCCGTGCGAGCGACCGCGGCGCGGTAGTCCGCCGCCGTCATGCGCCAGGGCCGGGCCGCCGTCTTGTCCATGAGATACGCGGCAATGCGGATCCCTTCACCATCGAAGTCGCCGTGGTAGCGGAGGGTGGCGCCCTGGGCCGCGAGGAGACGGAGGAGGTGGACAGCCGCGCTGTTGGGCCAGCCGGATGTGCACACGAGCGGCGGACAGTCCGGGCCGAAACGACGTACGGCGAGAGCCAGAATGCTGGGGTTCTCCACAGCGTGGACGACGGGTGCGAAGTCGGCTGCGAGAGTGAACTCGCCCGGGGCCCGCAGTTGAGCGAGGGTCAGGCTGGCGGCCTGACCCGTCTCGGCACAAACGCGCGCCACACGGGCGAGCGGACCTTCTCCGCCCGGGCGCAGTCCACCAACGAGAACGGTGGCGGACAGGTCGTCGTCGGCGACACCCGCGCGAGTCCACAAGGCACGCCGATCCGCCGAGGACTGCGGCGGGGTCGTGTCGTGGAGGGTCGCCAGGGCACGCAGGACGAGAGTGGACAGACGTGTGCCGTCGTCGAGCGCGTGGGACTCGCCCTTCAGGACTCGGGCAGCGAACATGGGCAGGGGCTCGGCCTGGGCCGGGAGCGCCGCGAGCACCGTCAGTGCGTCGGTCAGCAGGGACCGGGTCCGTGCCGTTGAGCCACCGACGAGACCGGCGACTCGGCACGACTGGGTCCAGTCGGCGAGCGCAGGCTGGGCACGTACGGTGGCGTGGCCGTCCAGCCAGGTCCACAGCTCGGCCCGTTGGTCTTCCTCGCGGCGCCGCTCGCCCGCCCGGTCGTCGAGGGGGCCGACGAGTTCGGTGACGGTTTCGCGCACCGTACGGCCGCACAGCTCGGTGACGGCCTCTTCCAGACGGACCAGGGAGACTGAGGGGCGGGCGTCCGGCAGACGGTCCAGGCCCAGGAGGTCGGCGAGGGCCTCGCGCTGGACTTCGTCAAGCGGGCCCAGACGCACCCGTGTGACCGGGCGGCCCGAGGAGAGCCGATTGTGGACCGTGTGCCAGAGCGGGCGGAGTTCGGGGCGGCGCAGGGTGTGTTCGCTCGGGGCCGGTTCCGTATGGGTCATCCCGCCTCCAGGTCGGTGCCGTTCCAGACGAAGCGGGCGCTGGTGACCGCGTCGTCGTCCCCGTCGGTAAGAAGTTGATGGACGGCGATGCCAGGCAGCTCGCCGTAGGTGCACCACTCGTGATCGGAGGTGACCATGAGATCAAGGTCGAGTGCGGTGAGCAGGGCGAAGACCTGTCCGCGGTTGACGGTGTCGACGCCGACGAAGACCTCGTCGAGCAGGATCGGTCGGGGTGCCTGGGGCACGGCCTCGTAGTGGGCGGCGACGGCGGCGAACAGCGGCAGGTGCAGCGCGATGGCCTTCTCTCCGCCGGAGAGCGCGCCGTGCAGCTTCTTGGTCAGCGGCTGCCAGCCGGTTCCGTTCGTCCGGTCAAGGCGGACGATGAAGCGGTGCCAGGCGGTGTAGTCGAGCACCTCGCCGAGCTGCTCCTCCCAGCTCGCGGCAGTGTCACTGCCCTTGGCTTCCTCGATACGGGCGCGGAAGAAGGCATGCAGGGCCTCCCGGTCGGTCTCGGTGACCCGGCCGGGGTCCTTGAGCAGCAGTTGGCGGGCGGTGCGGGTGCTGTCCGGGAGATCCGGACGGACGTCCCACACGAGCTGGACGGCCACGTTGGAGGCGGTACGGACCCCCTCCAGATGCCCGTTCATGCGATCGACGAGTTCGCCGGCCTGCCGGATGCGCGCCGCGAGGTGGCGGCGGATGTCGCCTGTCAGGATCTGGTCGAAGAGGCGGCGCTCGGCCGTGGTGATGTCGTCACGGCTGCTGTCGCGCTCCTGGGTGAGTGTGCTGAGCAGGCCCGTCGCCCCCACGCGTACGCCGTCCAGGGTGGCAGTGAAGAGTTGGATGTCGTCGTCGGGTTCCAGGTCCAGGTCGGCACGGGTGCCGAGGCGCTGGCGTGCCTCGTGAACCGCTTCGGACAGGCGGGTCGCGGCGTCGCCCAGGTTGCGTGGGGTGTACGGGATGCCGGGCCACGTCGCCGCTGTGGCGCGGGCGGCCTCCAGGGTCGCCTTCGTGCCGTCCCCGGCGTCGAGTTCCGGTGTGATTCCTGCATCCTCGGCCAGTCCGACCAGGCACAGGTGCCGGAACCGGTGCGCCGCGCTGTCCCGGGTCGCGACGGCCTGCTCCCGTCGTTCGGCGTCCTGACCACTGGTGGCCTGCAATCCTCCGATGCGGCCTTCCAGGCGCAGCAGGAGGTCGGCCGCCCGGCCTGCCTCCTCACGGCAGCGGCGCAGTTCGGCGCGCGCCTCGGCGACGCGTGCGACGATCTGCCGGTAGTCCTCGCCGACGGTGGCCTCCACCGCTTCCAGGCGCGCCTTCAGTCCCGCCGCCTCCGCCTCGGCGGCAGCCGCGTTCTCGGCCTGTTCCTCGGCGGCCCGGCGCGAACGGTCCGCCTGCGCGGCCAGTTGGTGGGCCCTGTCGGCAGCGGCGGTCGCGGTGAGGTGGGCGTCCACCCAGCTGTCGGCGGTGTCCCGGAACCTGTCGATGTCGGCGGAGAGTGCACGCAACCGGTCGCGGTCGGTGGGCAGTCCGTGTTCCGCGGCCCGGCGGCTGAGCGTGCGCAGGGCGCCCGCCACCTCGCTCTCGCACCGCGCCAGATGCCCGGCGGCGTCGCGCACGGCGTCGTCTCGGGCAGCCACCTTTTCCTCGGCTCGGTCCCAGTCACGCTGACGGGCGTCAAGTTCCCGGTGATCAGGTCGAGCGGCGCGGTCGGCGTCCAGCCGGGCGCGGCGAGCGCCGAGTCCGCGCAGTTGGTCGTCGAGCGCGGCGAGGGAGGCGTTCGTCTCACTGATGCGCTCGGTCAGTTCACCGATCCGGCGCTGCCGGGCCCGCTGCCGCGCGAAGGCACCGATGTGGGCCGGTTCCGGCTTGCTCCACGTTCCGGTGGCGAGCGCGAGACGCCAGGCACCGTCGGCCGACACGGCCGCAGGGTGCCCACCGGGCAGGCATGGGCCGTAGGCGACACCGGCGAGGACGCGGATCACGGTGTCGGCCGGGACGGGGATGCCCTCCTCGGGCCTCAGCACCTCCAGCAGGCTGGGCCCCGGCGCGGTCACGGCCAGGGCCGCCTCGGCGCGGGTGTCGTGTCCAGTCAGCGTGATTCCGTCGTAGGGGCTGACCCAGGCATCCAAGAGGCCCGACGCCTCCAGTGCGGCCTCCACCGCGGCCTGAACGGGGAGCGGGACACCCTCTCGGAAGGCGACCAGCCGCCACAGGGGTGCTCCCGCCGTCGCCGTACGGACAGTGGTGCGGGTGGGCGGGGGCGGAGGCGGCAGTTCGGTCTCACCGCTCAGACGTCGTACCTCCTCCTCACGTCGGCTCCGCTCGTCCCGCAGCCCCTGACGTGCGGCTCGGGCGGTGGCCTCAGCGGTGGCAATCTCCTGTTCCAGCGGGCGGGCGGCAGCTTCGACCAGGGTCCTCACCTCTGCCTCGCTCGCCGCTCTGACCACCAGTTCCCCGGGGTCGGCGATGCGCAGTTCCGTGCAGCCGTCAGCCCACGCAAGCAGCCGTTCCGCCTGTGCGGCAAGGGCGTCGTCCCAGGCGCAGGACGCCTCGTCCCGCCGGGCGATCATCTCCGAGAGTCGAGTACGCGCCTCGTCCATCAGGCCCTCGGCGGCGCCCCGGTCGCGTACCGCGCGGTCGTGCTCGTCCATCGCCTCGGTAAAGAAGGTGACCTGCTGCCGTCGGGCGGTGACCGCGCCCCGCAGCAGCAGACGGGCCTGTCGGGCCCCGTTCTCACCCCCCGCGGATGTGGTACCTGAGCCCTCGGGCCGGCTGCCGCCCCCCTCACGCCCCGCGCCGTCGGGGAGGGGTGCTACATGGTCCGCGCCCAGGATCACCGTCGCCTCGTGATGGATGGACTCCAGACCCGCCGCCCGGGCCGACCGGCGTGCTTCCTCTGCGGCTTCGCGCGCGTGCTCGTCGAGTGTGCGGGCCTGACCCGCCGCCTCATGGGCGTGCCCCTGATCCACCTCCGCCCTGACCTGAGTGGCCCGGGCAGTGGCGCGCTGCCGCCCGGCAGCGGCAGTCACGTCTTCCGTTCGGCGGCGGAGCCGGTCGAGTTCCGCACCCTGCTTGTACGCGTCACTCTCGCGCAGCCCCTCGACGGTCTCCTCCAGGGCGTGCGCGCGCAGCTCCTGTTCCCCACGCCGAGCCTGGGCCGACTCGCGTTCCACCAGCGCCTGTTCGAGCTCCTCGGCGCTCTGGCGGGCGACACGGGTGAGGTTGTCCATCTCGGTGGTCGCCGAGATCAGCACGGCGGAACCGGCACGCAGGACGCGTCGCGCATAGGCGCGCTGCCGGGAGGCGACGGTCTCAGCCGCCGTCACCTCGTCGTCCAGCCGCTTGAGGTGCTCTCGCTGGCGGTCCAGCCGCTCGAAGCCCTCGGCGAGTTCGGCGATCTCGCCTTCGCCCAGTGGGGGCAAGGCGCGGGACAGCAGAGTGGAGAGCAGGGACGGGTCCAGCCGTTCGGACAGTTTGGGCTGGCGCAGCTGGAGCAGGGCGGACAGCAGTGACTCGTAGCGCTGCTCCCCCATGCCGGCGAACAGTTCGCGCCGTACGGCCGTGCGGTAGTCGGTGGCCGAGGCATGCACGTCGCCGCGGTCGCGCAACGCTTCGGCGAGGGCTGTCCGCGTCAATGGCTGTCCCGCCTCGTTGACGAGGAACACACCCCCGGAGTGGGCGATCCTGGATCCGGTGGTGAAGTAGTCGGCGTGCACCCCTGTGGTGTGCACGCTCGCCTGCAGACGCGCCCCGCATCCGAACCACCGCTCCGTGCCGTCGTCGCCGACGCGGCAAAACTCCATCCACACGTAGCCGACGCGGGTCTTGCCGGAGGCGCCTTCGCCCAGCAGGTTCCAGTGCATGGTGCGTTCAGAACCGCCGAAGGTGGACAGGCGGTTGGGGCGGAGGCTGGCATCGAAGAGGAAGGGCAGCAGAAGCTCGAGGGCCTTGGACTTGCCCGAACCGTTCTGCCCGCGCAGCAGCAGGCGACCCTGGTGGAAGGTGAAGGTCTCGTCGTAGTAGCGCCAGACGTTGAGGATGCCCGCACGATGCGGCTGCCAGCGACTGCGGGCGGCGTCCGCCGCATGTGCCGGTGCCCCCGCCTGCTCGGTGGGCTCCTCGGGCCGGCGCGGGCGGGGAAGCTCTGTCACGCTCACTGCTGATCTCCCTGTGCGCCGGCGCCACCAGAAGCAGTGGTGCCCGCCGTCTCGAACGGGCTCGTGCCCCGCTCCGGTCCGGGCTTCTCCGCCGGATCCGAACTCGTCGTCTCCGTCAGGCGGTAGCGGTACGCGGCCGGGCACGCGACAACACGGCCCCTGGCTCGGCGGGCCAGGCCGACATCAGTCAGTACACGTACCGCGTCGTCGGACAGCCGAGCCGCGCCGTCCTCGGACTGATACGCCTTGGCCCAGCGCGGGAAGCGTCGCAGCAGATCCGCTCCGGCCTCGACGAGCTGCTCGGGCAGCAATCCGGCGGGCGCGGCGCAGAGCGGCTCCAGGAGGAGCAGCGCGGCGACCCGGGCAGTGGACGTGTCGTCGGGGAAACGGACATCGGTGGCCAGCCCGTCCGGGTCCACCAGCAGGAAGCCTTCCGCTCGTTCCTCCAGGACGAAGCCGGCCTGCTCGACCGAGCGGCGCAGGATCTGGCGTCCGGTCAGGGAGGTGACGTACGCCAGCTCATCGTCAGCGAGGTCCGACCGGTACAGCACGGGATCGTCGAAGAGGCGACGCAGCACCGAGTGGCGCAGTCTCAGGTTGCGTTGCGCATCCGTGGCGGCGGCCTCGCCGTGTGCCCCGTCCGCCGTGCCGTCGACGACCGCGCCGCCGTAGCGGCGCTCTCGCACAAGACCCGTGAGGAGTTCCTCGAACCGCGCGGGCACCTCGTCCGGGGGCACGGCCAGTCGGGAGGCGCCGACGGGCGCGGCCGGCAACCGCATCAGCAGGGTGGTGTCCACGCGGTAGAGAACCTTGGCCTCCGCGGACTCGACGTACGCCTCGGTCGCCCCGTCCACCGCACGCAGCACGTCGTACGACTCCAGCAGCTTCAGGACGTCGACGAACGCCATCCGCTCCGGCTTGCGGACCGGGTCGAACGCGGGCAGTGCCCGGTCGGCCGCCGTGGCCTGCACGACACGGCCGGCGAGCATGCCGATGGTTGTCATCGGCATCGACAGCAACTCGGCTGCGGTCACGCACAGCAGCACGTAACGCCGACGGTCGAACGGGGCCCGGCCGGAACGCGCCCTACGAGCCGGGCGGGAGCCGTCCGGGTTCGCGCGGACCTTGGTGAGGCGGGCGTACCCCCGGCGAGGCTCGATGACCAGGCTCCAGCCGCATGTGTAGTCGAACCACTGGGTCAGCGGCTCGCGACGGCGGCGTACCAGTTCGAAGCCGGCTGGGTCGGCGGCCTCGGTGAGCAGCGGACGAGCCAGGAGGAGCCGGATGGCACGAGCCACCTCCTCCCGTTCCGCAGCGGCCAGTTGGTTGGCGAGCGTGCTCATACCGCCTCCTGCTGTGCGGCGAGGAAGTCCGGGAACGCGCAGGCTCCGCCCGCCGCCACGATGTGGACGACGTAGTCCGGTCCGGCCAGTGACCCCTTCGTGGTGCGAAGCAGGACGGTGCGGCTGTCAGGAGGCCGAGCCAGTGCGATCTCGACCCGGCCGTCCCCCGTCGTGGCGCGCCGCAGCCCCTCTGCGTCCGGCCGGGCGGACAGGGACCGGCCCAGCAGGTCCAGCAGCCGGTCGAAGACGGCGGGGTCCAGCGCGCCGAAGGAGGACAGACGCACGGGTCCGTCCGTCTCCAGCACCTGCCAGGCGCGCGCGAGTTCCGCGCGCTCCGCGCGGGCCCGCTCGGCGCGCTCCGCCCTGACGGCCGCGACGTCCCGCACCTTGGCCGTGCGAGTGAAGCGCTCCGTCCGTCCACTGGTCCGCAGCAGCGCCGACACCTCCACTGGCGGGGCCTCGGACCAGGAATGGGACGACGGGATCAACTCCGGGTCGGGGTGGGCGAGGTGAGCGTGGCGTGCCGGGCCGAGGCCGAAGGCCGCCGACCACAGCCGGTGCAGGTCCTCCTCCGCGGGGGCCGCTGCGAACCAGCGCGCCAGCTCCCGAAAGTCCTGCACGGCGCTGGAAGAGCGGCGCCGTGACTCGTTGATCCGCTCCAGGACCTGCAGGAGCGAGACGATGGCCCGCCGGGCGATGTCGTGCAGCTGCTCGATCCGGGGGCGTGCCCCGTCGTCCGGAAGGAACCATGCCCGCAGCCCCGCCCAACGCGCCCGTCGGCTCTCCAGCCAGCCGGCCGCGGGATCCTCTCCGGTCACCGGCGGCAGCTCGGCCCCGCGCAGCGCCCGCTCGCGCAGCACGGCGATCCCTTGTTCCTCCACCCGGGCCACGGCAGCAGCGACCGCCTGCCCGCGTCGGTCCAGGTTGACCAAGAACTCCTGCAGATACGCGACGGTGGCGGCCTTGACCTCGCGGAACACCTCCAGATCCGCGCCCTCGGCGCGCAGGAGGCGCTGCAGTTCGCCGTTGAACGCCTTGGTGTTCTCCACCAGAGCGTCCAGATGCCCCTCCAGCTCCCGCAGCGTGCTAAAGATCCGTCGATCGGCCGAGGCGGGTTCGCCGCAGAGCCCGCACAACTCGTCGAGCCGGTCGGCGATCGCCTCCAGCACGGCCGTCTGCAGCGCCCCCGTAGAGGCGAGAACCTCAAGCGCGTGCCGTACTCCGGCGAGAGCGGCCTCGCCGCGGCGGGTCAGTGAGTACTGCAGGTTACGCCGCTCGTACTCCTCTGCCGTGCGGTAGTTCTCCGCGTGGTTGTGCACCACATCCAGGAGCTCCCACTGCACGAGTTTCCGGAGCGCCTCATGCAGTTCCTCATCCTCGACCGCCGCCGCCCAACCCACCCCGCGCAGCCGCAGGCGCACGGTCTCGAGCCCCAGCGCTGTCTCCAGGTGCTCGCCTGCCACGCCGAAGGCGTCCAACACGGCCCCATACAGGTCGGACCTCTCCCCCGTCGTGAACCGGAACATCTCCGGTGGCACCCTGCGCACACCTTTCACCCCTCCCCGCGGTCCCGGCGGCTCCGGATCTCCACCCTAGAGGGCGCCACCGACATTCAGGGGCAAGTCCCGGAACAGCGGATTCGCACGGCGGGCAACGAGCGGTCCCGTCTCCCGGTGCCGCTGAAGGTCCGGCTCGGCGCGCGAGCGTGATCCGCTACCAGGCCCCCGTGAGGACCGCCGCCGGAGCGCATCCACTGCCCAGGGTCGTGTCGGATCCGCCCGTGTCCGAGGCGGGCAGAATCAGATCCGCGCAGGGGGCCGAGGACCCGCAACCGATTCGGTCCAGGGCGCCGGACCAGCACGCTGGCTCGGAGTCCATCCCTTGTGCTCGCGGTGGACAAGCTGCCACGACCAGCTCACCCCAGCACGGGCTCACCTCGCTCGCTCCGGACGTCGGGTCGCACACCATGCCCCCACCGCTGGCCCGGCCGCCCGGCGTCGACACCGTGTGCACAGAACGGAGGCCGCCGCAACCGGGTTTGAGTCGGCATACGGACAGGCGCCATGATAGGACCGTTCAAGCAGCCTGGTGCGGTGGGAGCAACAGATGCGGCCAGACGGGAAGACGGCCCCGTCCGATCTCCAGCTGAAGATCGTGCTGCACGGCACGAGACCGCCCCTGTGGCGGCGCCTCGTGATGCCGTCCGACACCTCGCTCCGGACGCTGCACGACGCCATCCAGCTCGCCTTCGGATGGCACGGTGGTCATCTGCATCTGTTCACCGACGAGTTCGGCCGGGGGTACGGCGATGCGGCCCGGCTCACCGACGTCGATCTCGGCCTCGGCCGCGGCGTCGGCGACGAGGGGGCCACCGCGCTCGGCGATGTGCTGGCCGGGGAGTGGGCACGGCTGCGCTATGTCTACGACTTCGGCGACGACTGGGAGCACGGGATCACGCTGGAGAAGGCACTGCCGCGCCCGGTCGGTGCGGGGCGGACGGTGCGCTGCGTCGGTGGGCGCCGCGCCGATGTACCGGCCGAGGACATCGGCGGCGTGTGGGGGCTGGCCGAGGTACTGGAGTTGCTCGACACCCCGGACGGGGCCGGGGATGGCCCGTACGGTGAGCTGGTCGCCGAGCTGCGGGCGACCGGTTACGACAAGGCCGCTTTCGAGCGGGAGGCAATCACCGCGCGCCTGGCCCAGCTGACGCCGGACACGGTGTCCGGCCATGCGAAGCCGCCGACCGGTGCTCGGGCCGGGCACGGCGGTGTCCGCCGGCTGACCGCCGAGGACGTGGCCCTGTGTACCTGCGGGCAGTGCGGGGTGGGCGGTCCGGTCGATGCCGGAGTCGACGAACCGGCCGAGGATGTGCCGGTGCTGCGCCCGGTGATCCTGGCTCCGCAGGAGGACCTTGTCGCTGCCGTGCGGGGTGTTCCGCTCTTCGACGCGGCGCTGCGGCTCGCTGCCTGGTGCCACGAGGGACGTCAGGTCACCGCCGGGCGGGTGCTGCGGCCCGCGCTGGCGCGTGAGGCCGTCGAAAAGCTCCAGCTGTGGAAACTGGCCGACGACGACTCGCCGTATGCCGATGCCGTCGCCCGCGCTCGCGCGTTGAAGTCGGTGCGCAGTGCCAAGGACGTGGCCGTTCTCGACGATCCGTGGTGGCTCGCCGTGGACAGTGGAATGATCACGATCAGCGGGGGCCGCGCGTGGGGTGGCGCGGCAACCGACGTCGCCGGTGAGGGCCTTCTGGCGTTCTGGGCCGCCACTTTGGGCGATCTGCTGGAGGAGGTCGGTGAGACGGGGGTGTTGGACGAGTGGCACGGCGAGCTGGGCGAGCTGACTGCCCAGATCGCCGACGGACTGGTCGGTCTGCTGTACGACGCCCCGGACGACGCCTGGGTGGATGTCGACGACCTGCGCGCGCAGGCCCGTGAGGCGGGCGTGCACGGGCCGGAGTTCGATCTCTTCCAGGCGCTGGTCGCGGCGTCCTTCAGGGAACTCGGGAAAGCGCTCGCACTGCTGGGCGCGGTGGAGTGCGAGCCCGGTGACGGCGACGATTCGGCCGAGGAGACTGTGCTCACCCTCCTGAACGCCATGGCCGGACAGGAGTCGGAGGGCGGTTGGGGAAGTTCGACGGCGGCGTCGAACCGGCCGTGGGGAGACAGGCGCGGGCATCGCATGCGGCTCACCCCACTCGGCCGCTACGGGCTCCGCGCCTATCTGATGGAGTGCGGTGTGCCCGCCCCCCTGCTCGGTGAGTACGCCGAAGCGGACGCCGGCTCTCTGCTCCAGGGACTCCTGAGTTACTCTCCCGAGGAGATGCGCCGGGAGGTCGAAGGGTGGCTGGAACACCGCTCGGCCGCCGATGCCGCGGTAGGGCTGCTCGACGCATGCGCGGGAGCCGGCCACGAGGCAGCGGCGAAGCGCGCAGTGGCCCAACGGGTGCTGGCCGACCTCGACGAGCCGCGGGCACTGCGCGTGCTGCGCAAGGCAGCGGACTCCGACGTCGAGGGGTGCCGACAGGTGGCCGCCGCGGCGCTGTACGCGCGCCTTGGAACGGAAGCACCCGTGGATCCGGCGCGGGCGGAGGCGGCCGGACTGTGGCTGCTCATCGACGGGCTGTCGATCCTCGCCGGTGCGGGGGAGACCGAGGAGCTGGTCCGGGGCTTGCTGGAGAACGGGAACACGGCGCCCGAGGCGCTCGAACAGCGGGTGGACGACCTGTGGCGAGTGGAGCACCCGGCCACCGCCCACGTGCTCGCCGAACTGGCTGAGGGACTGCGCGGCGTCGACAGGCAGCTGGCCAAACGCATGCGTACCACGGCGAACAAGGCCCACTCCCGCCGATGACGGCGGAGTTGGAACCTGCTGGTGGACGATGGCGCGGTGAAGACCGCGCGAACGACGGTGAGGCGAAAGAGTGGCACGAGTCCTCGTACGGGAGCAGGGCACGGGCATGAGGAGCGTGCCGCCGTTGGCCGCACCGGAATCGGCTGCGTGGGCGCGGAGTCTGCTCGATGACGGCTGGGCGGCGGTGTTCCTGCCCGGCGAGCCTGCCCGCCTCGGCCGGTTGCTGCTCTGGCAGCCCGGTGGGTCAGCCGCCGCCGAGACCATGGCACCCGACGGCGTCAGGACCAAGGCGGCGGAGCTCGTACTGCCGCACGGCCGGTCGGTCAGACGGCGCAAGGTAACGGGTTACGCGTTGCCTGTCGCCCTCGCTGTTGCCGCGCTGTCCGGGGCACAGCCGCCGCATCCGTCCGTCGACGCCTGGCAGGCCGCCGCCCGCTTCGCGCTCCGGCTGCTCGCCGACGGCCGTCTCCATCCGGCCCTCACCCCCGCCGGCTACGACACCTGGCAGGCGGGCCCTTTCACCGCCGCCCAGCGTCGGACGCTGGACGCCCTCGCCGCCGCCTTCCCGCCCCACGGCCACTGCCTGCCGGAACCGGGTCCCGCGCCGCTGCGGATCACTGAACCGGGCGCGCTGGTACGCCAGTTCTGCGACGCGGTCGCCGACGAACTGGTCCGCACTCCCGCCGCTCCGCTCGCCATGGGAGCCCTGCCGTATGCCTGGCGCGAGACGCGTGCCGTGCCCGGCCTGCACGAGTGGGCCGAGGAGACCGCCGCCGCGTTCACCGCCGACGTCAGGATCTCGCTGCGGGTCGACGTACCCGAAGGACGCCGTCGGCAATTCCGGGCTGTCCTTCAGCTGCACACCGCTGCGGATCCGGCGCTCGTCGTGGAGGCCGCACAGCTGTGGAGCGAGCCGGCCGCGACCGAGCGCCTGCTCGGCCCGCGCGCCGAGACCGAGACGCTGCTCGCACTGCGCCGCGGCGCCCACGTCTGGCCGCCGCTCGACCGGCTGCTGAAGGACGCCGCTCCGGACCAGGTGCGGCTGACCGACGACGAGGCGTTCGACCTGCTGGGCGACGCCACCGACACGCTGCGCGCCGCCGGTATCGACGTGCACTGGCCGCGCGAGCTGGTCAAGGCCCTCACCGCGACCGCGGAGATCGGGCAACGCACCGCGCCCGGCTCCAGCGCTGGCGGCCTGCTCGACGCCGACACCCTCCTCGACTTCCGCTGGCAACTCTCGCTCGGCGGCGCCCCGCTCACCGAGGCCGAGATGGACGCCCTCGCCGAGACGCGCCGCCCCCTCGTCCGACTGCGCGACCAGTGGGTGGTCGCCGACCCGAAGTTGGTGGCCCGCGCCCGACGCCGCCGGATGGAACCGCTCACCCCCATGGAGGCACTGGGCGCCGCGCTGACCGGCGAGATGGAGCGGGACGGGGAAACTCTTCGCTGCGCGGCGGTGGGAGCGCTCGGCGACCTCGTCGCCCGTATCCGCGACCCCGAATCCCGCACACCCGCCCCGCAGCCCGCCGCTCTGAAGGCCACGCTGCGCGACTACCAGAAGCGGGGCCTGGCCTGGCTGGCCGAGATGTGTGAGCTCGGTCTCGGCGGCTGTCTCGCCGACGACATGGGCCTGGGCAAGACCATCACCCTGCTCGCTCTGCACCTGCACCGCCAGACCGAACCGGCCACCGCGGGCCCCATGCTCGTCGTCTGCCCCACCTCCCTGCTCGGCAACTGGCAGCGCGAGGCCGCCCGGTTCGCGCCGGCCACCCCCGTGCGCCGCTACCACGGTGGCGACCGCCACCTCGAAGACCTGGCCGACGACGAGATCGTCCTGGTCACATACGGAGTACTGCGCCGCGACCGCGCCGCCCTCGCCGAGAACGTCTGGTCACTGGTCGCCGCCGACGAGGCCCAGCACGTCAAGAACCCCTACGCCGTCACCGCCCGCGAGCTGCGCGCCCTGCCCGCCCGCGCCCGCGTCGCCCTGACCGGCACCCCCGTGGAGAACAACCTTTCCGAACTGTGGGCGCTCCTCGACTGGACCACCCCCGGACTCCTCGGCCCCCTCTCCGCCTTCCGCGACCGTCACGCCCGCGCGATCGAGTCGGGCGAGGACCCGCAGGCGGCCGAACGGCTGTCCCGTCTCGTCCGCCCGTTCCTGCTGCGCCGCAGGAAGTCCGATCCAGGCATCGCGCCCGAACTGCCCGCCAAGACGGAGACCGACCGTGTCGTGCCGCTGACCGCCGAGCAGGCAAGCCTGTACGAGGCGGTGGTCCGTGAAACCATGTCGAAGATCTCCGAAGCCGAGGGCATCGCCCGCCGCGGCCTGATTCTGAAGCTCCTCACCGCGCTGAAGCAGATCTGCAACCACCCCGCCCAGTACCTGCGCCAGTCCACCCCCCTGCACGGCCGCTCCGGCAAACTGGCGCTTCTCGACGAACTGGTCGACACCATCACCGCCGAAGCCGAGTCGGTGCTCGTCTTCACCCAGTACAAGCAGATGGCGACCCTACTGGAGAAGCACCTCACAGAACGAGGCGTCCCCGTCCTCTTCCTGCACGGCGGCACGCCCGTCACCGCACGCGAGGAGATGGTGGAACGCTTCCAGCGAGGCGAAGTACCGGTGTTCCTGCTCTCCCTGAAGGCCGCGGGCACCGGTCTCAACCTCACCCGTGCCACCCATGTCGTGCACTACGACCGCTGGTGGAACCCGGCCGTCGAGGACCAGGCCACCGACCGTGCCTACCGCATCGGCCAGGACAGGCCCGTCCAGGTCCACAAACTCCTCGCGGAGGGGACCGTGGAGGACAAGGTGGCGAAGCTTCTCGAATCGAAGCGAGCACTCGCCGACGCCGTGGTCGGCTCCGGCGAGGCCGCTCTGACCGAACTGTCCCACGACGATCTCGCCGAACTGGTCGCCCTGGGGAGGCAGTCATGAGCCCCTCGAATCCCGGCCCGCGCCGCGCACCTGCCCGCGGCAGGCGTGCCTTCGCCGCGACCTGGTGGGGCCAGGCATGGGTGACGGCCCTGGAGGACTCCACTTTGGACTCGGGGCGCCTGTCCCGCGGACGTACCTACGCCCGCCAGGGCATGGTCGGTTCCGTCACCGTCGCCCCCGGCCAGGTCAAAGCCGCCGTCCAGGGCAGCAGGCCCCGCCCCTACCGTTCCGCCGTCCACCTGCCCGTCCTCACCGACGCCCAGTGGGACACCCTCCTCGACACCATCGCGGCCCGAGCCGGGCACCTCGCGGCACTCCTCGACGGCGAGATGCCCGCCGAACTCGTCGACGACGCGCGCCAGGCAGGCGTCCCCCTGCTCCCGCAGCCCACCGAACTCGACCCCGAATGCTCCTGCCCCGACTGGGGCTACCCCTGCAAACACGCCGCCGCGCTCTGCTACGCCATCGCCGCCACCATCGACGCCGACCCCTTCGTGGTGTTCGCCCTGCGCGGCCGCGTACGGGAGGAGGTCCTGGCCCAGCTGCGCGCCCGCCGTACGGCCGCCCAGGCGACCTCCACACCACCGGCCCCAGCGGGGCTCCCGGCCGCCGGCGCCTACGCGGCCTGGGCCGCCCTGGCCGAACACACTCCGCCTCTTCCCGACCTCCCCGAACCGGCCCCCCACACCGCCGCACTGCCCGCCGCCCCGCCGCCCGGCACCGGTCTGTCCACCGCGGACCTGGAACGCCTCATCGCGGACACCTCCACACGCGCCGCCCGGCTGGTCACCGGCGACACCACCAGCCTGCACCTGTCCCAGCACGAAGACGCGGCACGCATCGCCGCGAGCAACTGCGGCCCCGAGTGGTTCCACCACCTCATCCAGAACACCGGTGCAAAGCCGGCCGCGTTCGCCCGCCTCACCCGCGCCTGGCGGTACGGCGGCCCAACCGGCGTCACCGTCGCCGAACAGCCCTGCACCCCCGACCCGCCGGCGATGACAGCCGCCCGCACCGCCCTGACCGAGGCCCTCACCGAAATGACCACCACCCCGGTCACCCTCAGGGTTTGGCGCAACCGCCTCACCCTCACCGAACACGGCATCCAGCTGCGCCTGGGCCCCGACACCCGCTGGTACCCCTACCTCCAGGATGACAACGGCGACTGGTGGCCGGCAGCGCCGGTCGACCCCGACCCGGTCACGGCGCTCACCTCCGTCTGGCAGACCGGGAGGTGACACGTACGACACACCCGTGAATCCGCCGGCTCAGCCCACATGCCACGTCTCTTCACTTCCGTCACCCGTACTGTTCACCAAGGAGCTCATGCCCTTCACGACACCTGTCCGGGGGGCATCACTTTGGGAGTGGGCTCCGGAGCAGAGCACTTCTACGTCACGGCCCTGCGATGCCGCGAGCCGTTTGAGAAGCACGCTTCCGCTCGTTCAGGGCGGACCACCGAGGCACGAGCATCAGCCCACACCGCTGCCCCACATTTGGCACGACGTTTCGCGCACCATGCCACTGGCCGAAACCGCAGGTCGGTGATCAAGCGCACCTCCGGTGCGCGTCGACGTGGTGAATCCCGTGGTGCGTGCCGGAGGTGCTTCCGTCTGCCCTGACGTGGGCGGATGCGGCCATGGTCTCTCCCTGGGGTGGACCTCGAGGACGGTGGCGTCCCGCGTGCCGATCAGGGCGATGCCGCAAACGATGTCCAGGTCCGGCCCAGGGCGTGGGAGTGCCAGTCGGTGCGGGCGCCTGGCGAGAAGCGGACCAGTTTGGCACGCTTCCGGGGTGGCTCCTCAAGGCGGCGGTGGCGGCCGGCACCGCGGCGAGGGGTCGTGCGGCCTCGGGGCCGATCGCCGCAAGGGCCTCGGCGAGCATGTCGATGGCGTCGTCCGCGGCCTCGACCGCGCAGCACGTGCAAGCCGTGGCCGACGCCAAAGAGTGGCGAGCGCGGCTCGGGGCCTACGCCGGTCTTGGCGCGATTCAAGCTTGCGCGACCCGCATGGTCATCTCGGCGATGCGCTCCGCGGAGAGGTCGAGCGGAAGCACCGGCTGGACGAGGTGGCTGACCGTCAGGCGCACCGCCGCTTCGACGGCCAGGTCCCGCGAGTGGGCGTCGATGCCGGGCCAGGCCTGTGCCGCATAGACGGTGAGGCTGGTGACGGCGTAGACGGTCTTGATGATGGTCTTGCCGGTCTTGCGGTCGGTGCGGCGGCGCTTGATCTGGACGGCCTGCCGGGCTCCGGGGAAGAGCAGGCTGTTCACCGAGGCCACCTTGATACGGCGGATCTCCGCGCGGCCGTGGCCGGTGCCTCTCACGTGGCCCTGCAGCGGGATCTGTGTCCATGGAAGGGATTTGAGCTGCTTGCGGAGCTTCTTGTGGTTGCCCTTGACGATCACGATGTAGTGGGCTTCGCGGCCGAGGGTAGTCGGCGTGCTCGCGTCGGGTGTGCATGGCCTCGCTGGTGACGACCACCCAGGCCAGGTCTGCCACGGTCTCCAGCAGCGGCTGGAAGCAGGTGATTTCGTTCGTCTTTTCCTGCACGTCCAGCTGGGCCAGGACCAGGCCGGTGGTGTGGTCCAGGGCTGCGAGCAGGTGGATCTTGCGGCCGTTGACCCTGGCCGCTCCGCGAAGGCTCTTGCCGGCGACCGCCAGGCCGCGCAGCCGGCCCTCGGCCCGGTTGCGGCGGTCATCGAGCCAGCGGCCGACCGCCAGGTCCAATGCGTCGCCGTCGATCCGGGCCAGTAGTCGTCGGACCGTTGTTTCCGCAGGCAGGGACCGTTGGGGGAACAGGGGGTCGAGTCGCACGCCGACGTGTTCCAGCACGTGAGGCGGAGCGTCCGTGATCCATTCGCCGACCGCCAGCAGCGACTTTGCCCCCCGCCAGCACCGCGCAGGCGGCCAGGGCAAGGACGCCGACGAGAGCGTGGCGCACTCCACGGGGATCACAAGGATCGGGCACCTGGGCGAGGCGGTCCAGCAGTCCGGGCACTTCTTCCGGCGTGGCCTCTGGATGCTCTCGGAGTTGGTCAAGGGCAGGCGGGATCAGCGATGATGCTTCGGCAGGCACGGTCTTCCAGGCACGTCACGGGGCGTCGAGAACTCCGTGATCTTGGAAGCCGTGCCTGTTTCGCTCTCCCTGGCCGACCAACCTGGCAGACCGCCATGAACCGGATGCCCGGCGACTTCGCCGCCTGCAACGTGCCCCTGCCTCCTCATAGCCTTCCAGTTGCGGCATATGAGTGACCGGCGTTGACTGGAAATACCTCGATGACTAGCGAGAGTCGGATGTGATTTCCGCCGCCCACTCTTCAGCACTTCGTCGCAAACTCTGCCGCGCTGCGCTAGTCGTGCCTGCCACCAAGCGGCAACCAGCTGGACCTGTCGTACGACCACGGAACGCCCATGCTGGCACCCGCCATCGGAGGCCCGCAATGACACACATCCGTTCTGCCTGCAGCCCACTGTCCCGGACCATGGCCCTGCTCATCACGGCCGCCTTGACGTTTTCCCTCGCGGTAACGTTCACGCTCACCTCAGCGAAACAGGCGGTAGCCTGCCAAATCGCAAGTAAGCTTCCAGGAAAGTGGTACTCAAGCGATGACAGGCTGAGCCGCATCGACGTTTTGGTTTCAGACAGCTGCCGCCTTTACCTCAAGGCCTATTCCACCTGCGACCACGACGCGACGAAGGACTGTGTCTGGGACAAAGGCCGGTCGAAGGAGCTGTTCCCCAGCAAGTACGTCGCGGGCGCCCGGTACGCCATTTACAAATGGAACAACGCGAGCGAGCAGCTGCTCCTGCGGTCGGAGTCGACCGGCTTGTCGGTTCGGGAGCGCATCGATTGGAGTTCCGGCGCGACAGAGCACTTCACCGTGCGTATGCACAGGTGATGAGCAGGGCCTCTGGTCCGCACTCAGCTGCCGCGATCGAGTGCCGAGAGCGAGGCGGTGTTTCCTCAGGCGGGCGGCGAGGAAGCGGAGGGTGGAGCTGGACAGTCGACGCCGGACGGCGTAGACAAGCATACGAAGCAGCTCGCCTTCGCGGATGCGGCCGGCGTCGACACTCTGGATGCCGTGGTTGAGGGTGCTCCAGCCGATGAAGCGCCGGGCGAAGGCGAGGTCGGCGGCCGTTGGCTCGTAGGGCTCAAGGGCCCAGCGCCGCTGCGGATCGGGGGCATGAAGGGCGTACTGAAAGGCGTCGTCGACGTAGTAGAAGGACACCTCGTAACGGAAGTCGACGGGGCTGGACCAAGATGTCCCCGTAGGTGAGGCCGCCCAACTGCTCGCGGGACACGAATGCCAGGCCGGTGGAGTCCGCACCTGCCTTCGGCTTGACCCAGGGCTTCGGCGAAGTCGCCGGGCATCCGGTTCATGGCGGTCTGCCAGTTTGGTCGGCCAGGGAGAGCGAAACAGGCACGGCTTCCAAGATCACGGAGTTCTCGACGCCCCGTGACCTGCCTGGAAAACCCTCCTCGTCGGGTGCGCCGGAGCGCAGGGCCGCGCGCAGGTCGGTCTCCTCGCGGGCGAACAGGCAGGTGCGTACCTGGCCGTCGGCCGTCAGGCGGGTGCGGTCGCAGGCCGCGCAGAACGGGCGGGTGACGGAGGCGATGACCCTGACGCGGTGCGGGCCGCTGTCCACGAGCCAGCGCTCGACGGGGGCCGAGCCGCGCTCCTCGGAGCCTTCCTCGGTGAGCTCGAAGCGAGTGCGCGGGGAGGTGAGGATGTCGCCCGCGGTGATCATGCCGTCGCGCTTCCAGCCGTGCTGGGCGTCCAGGGACATCTGCTCGATGAAGCGCAGCTCGTAGTCGTGTTCCACGGCCCAGACCAGCAGGTCCGGGGCCTCGTCTTCATTGAGTCCGGGCATCAGGACCGAGTTGACCTTCACCGGGTCAGGCCCGCCTCCCGGGCCGCGTACAGGCCCTCGATGACGTCATGGTGGCGATGTCGGCGGGTCAGCGCTTTGAGGACGTTGGGCCGCAGGGTGTCCAGGGAGACGTTGACCCGGTCCAGGCCGGCCGCCATCAGGGCCGCCGCGGTGCGCTTGAGACCGATGCCGTTCGTCGTCAACGACATGTGAGGGCGGGGAGCCAGCTGCGCCACCCGCTTCACTACGCCCACCAGGCCGGACGCAGCAACGGCTCGCCGCCGGTGAAGCGGACCTCCTCGATACCAAGTGAGTTCACCGCACGCCGGCCTGACCGGCCGGTCCAGTTCCCGGGCGGCCGGCGCCGCGGGCACGTAAGCGGTCGGCGACCGGTCGATCCAATGGGCGTCCCCCGGAACTCGTGCAAAGCCTTGACCACCACACCCACCTGCCTCTACGGTCTCGCCGACACTACGAACCATGTTCGAAATACCGGATAGTCAGGCCGAGTTGGGAGGAGCGCACCGCACACCGCACCTCCGCAGCCGAGAATTCGAGCCGCATGCCCGAACCGCGCCGCACCCCGCCGCGACGGCCCGTCCGGCGACGCAGACACCGACGGATGCCCACGCCGGCACACGCCGGCCGCTCCGCCCCCGACCGGCTGCCCCCCTCGGCCTGTCGTCTGCCCTCACAGTCCCGCCGTGGGACGGTGCCGCCCGCCACTGCCGCAGCACCGGCGCGGCCACACACCGCGCTCCCCGACACCTGACGTCCCCTGACACCTGACCGCCCGGTCGGCCCCGCCAACCGGTCAGAGCCGCCACGGACGATATCGAACCGGTTCGATAACCTCCTGAAAGGACGACACCATGCAATCCACCGACACCCGCGGGCGACGCAGATCAGCCCCAGCCGCCGTGGCCCTGGCCGTCGGCGCGGGCCTGCTGGCCGTACCGGCCACCGCACACGCCGCCGACTCCCCCCAGCCCACCGCCCGTTACACCTTCGACCAGGACGACCTCGCCTCCGGAAGGATCACCGACAGCTCCGGCAACGGCCTGACGGCGGATCTGGTGAACGCCTCCACCGCCCGGTCCGTCGAGGGCACGGGCGGAGGCAAGGCGCTCGCCCTGCCCGGCGGCGCTTCCGACTCCGACGGCGCATACGTCCGCCTCCCCCGCGAGATCCTCGCGGACGCGACGGACCTGACGGTCTCCGCCCGCGTGAAGTGGGGCGACGACAAGTCCGCCTGGCAGCGGATCTTCGACCTGGGCACCAACAACACCAAGTACCTCTTCACCACCCCGTCCAACGGCAGCGTGCTGCGCACCGCCGTGACCTCCGACGGGGGCGGCGCGGAGGCGCAACTCAGCGGCTACGCGCCGATGCCCGCAGACCAATGGCGGACCGTCACCGTCACCCTCGACAGCACCGCGGGCCGGCTCACCACCTACCTCGACGGCGTGGCGGTCTCCTCCGCGCAAACCAGCATCAAGGCCGGGGACGTGCTGGACAGTTCGGCAACGGCCGCCGGTTACATCGGCAAGTCCTTCTGGCCGGATCCCCTGCTCAAGGGAGCGATCGACGACTTCAGCGTGTGGCACTCCGCGCTGAGCGCCGAGCAGGTGGCAGGCGCGGTCGGAACCGTACCCACGCTTCAAGAGCTCTCCCAGGCGTCCTTCGAGGTCCGCACCACGACCGGGGCGGCCCCGTCCCTCCCCACCGCCGTCCGCTCCGCCTTCTCCGACGGCTACGACCGTGACACCCCGGTCACCTGGGACGCCGTACCGTCCGACGACTACGCACAGCCGGGCACGTTCACCGTGGCGGGAAGGGCGGCCGGGCGCGCCGTGAAGGCGACCGTCACCGTGGTCCGAGAGGGGCAGTTGAACGTCAACCTCGGTTCGGACACCGGCGCGTTCCACGGCGGCGCCTCCGGCACCCTCTACGGCGTGTACGGACCGGACGTTCCCACGAACAACCTCATCGAGGGCATGGGCCTGCGCACGGTCTCCACCAAGGCGCAGGACGGCCCGCAGCACCCAGGGGCCGACGCGCTGGAGGTGGTCAAGCCGCTGGCCGACTCCACCGACGGTGACGTGTACATCTACATGACCGACATCCATCGCGGCTTCCCGTACCAGTGGCCGGGCGACACCCCCGAGGAGAAGCTCGAGCTCTACCGGGAGAAAGTCGCAGGACAGGTCGACCAGGTCCTCAAGCTGCCGAGGGAGTACCAGGACAACGTCGTCTTCGTGCCGTTCAACGAGCCTGAGGGCAACATGTTCGGCACTGGCGAGTGGAGCTACAACAAGGTCAGCTGGCTCAACGACCCCGACGACTTCTTCGTCGCCTGGGACGACTTCTACAAGCTCATCAAGAGAAAGATGCCCGACGCCCGTATCGCCGGCCCCAACACCAGCGTCCTCTACGACCAGGTCAAGGGCTTCCTCACCCACACCCTGGCCGCCGGCACCCTTCCGGACGTCATCACCTGGCACGAGCTGAGCCACCCGGAGGCGGTGCGCGACAGCGTCGCCACATACCGGGCGTGGGAGAAGGACCTGTTCAAGGGCACCGACCGTGAGGGCACCCAACTCCCCATCAACATCAACGAATACGCCTTCAACTACCACACCTCGGTCCCCGGTCAGATGATCCAGTGGGTGTCCGCGATCGAGGAGTCCAAGGTGGACGCCGACATCGCGTACTGGAACATCGACGGCAACCTGTCCGACTCCGCGGTGCAGGCCAACCGCGGCAACGGCCAGTGGTGGCTGCTGAACTCGTACGCCTCGATGAGCGGGCACACGGTGAAAGTGACGCCGCCGTTCCCGGGCGAGAACTACACGATGCAGGGCGTCGCCACGCTCGACGAGAAGAAGAAGCAGTCCCGGCTGGTCTTCGGCGGCTCCACCGGCAAGGGCCACATCACCTTCGACAACGTCCCGGAGAAGCTCTTCGGGGACAACGTGCACGCCTGGGTGCGGGAGATCGAGTGGAGCGGCCAGGTGGGAGACAATTCCGGCCCGAAACTGCTCCTGGAGCAAAACCTGAAGGTCGGTGACGATGGCAAGGTCGTCGTCGACTTCGGCGACGGCACGCTGCCGAAACTGAAGGAGTCCTCGGCGTACGAGATCGTCCTCAGCCCGGCGGGCAAAGCCAAAGGCACGCAGTCCCCGCCCGTGAGCTGGCAGGGTTCGTACGAGGCGGAGGACGCCGCCCACACCGGATCCGGCTACTCCAGGAACGGCCCGGAGGGCTCGCCGCGTGAAGTGTCGAAGTTCTACACCTCCGGCGGCTACGACGTGGGCGGCCTGCGCACCGGCTCGGACGTCACGCTCGACTTCACCGTGGACGTACCTCAGGACGGCACCTACGACCTGAGCGTCTTCGCCAACTCCCTCAACACCTCCGACAAGGTGACGGAACAGGGCCCGACCAACGTCTTCCTGCGCGTTGACGGCAAGGCCGACAGCGAGCAGGAGCTGCATCTGCCGCTCGGCTACAAGTGGGTCGTCTGGGACCACACCGACACCAAGGTCGAACTCCCCGAGGGCAGGCACACACTGACGCTCGCCGCGAAGAGCGCCGACGGCAAGCGCGCCACGAAGGGCGACGCCATCGTCGACCGCATCACCCTCTCCCTCCCCCAGGCTTCGGCTGAAACCCAGGTGTACGAGGGCGAGCTGGCCTGGCTGGGCGGCGGGGCACAGCCCGTCTACAGGCTGCCGCAACAGGCGGGAGCCCCCGCAACCGGCTCGGGCGCGGTCCAACTCCAGAAGGGCCAGACGGCCACGTTCTGGGTCTACTCACCCGCCGACCGCGAGGCCACCCTCAGTGTCGGCGCCCTCAGCGGCTCGGGCGCTCGGCTCTCCGTCAACGGCCACGACGTCCTACGCCTGACCAAGGGCAGGAACAACGCGGCGGTCTCCCTCTCGGGCGGCATCAACAAGGTGACACTGACCGGAGGTTCGTCCACCACCCTCATCGACCGCCTCACGGTCACGCCCACCGAGGGCACGCTGAAGGAGCGGACTTACGAGGCGGGCGACGCCAAGCTGACCGGCTCCGCCACGCTCACCCCCCTCTCCCTGGCCACCGACGGCACGGCGATCACCGGCATCGGCGGCGACCCCGGCAACTCCAGTGCCGCCACGTTCACCGTCACCGCCGACCGGACAGGCCTGCACGCGCTGCGCGTCCGCTACTCCAACCCGGAGCAGTCCGAGGCCACGCACTACAACCCGGACCCGCTCGCCCGCCATGCCGACATCAGCGTCAACGGCGGTACGACACATCGCGTCGGCTTCCCGCACAGCTTCCATCAGAACAACTTCTGGGAGCTGACCGTCCGCGTCCACCTGAAGAAGGGGCAGAACGCCCTCACCTTCCGCTCCGAGGAACTGCCGAACTTCGACGGCACCACCTACGCCTCGGACACCTTCCCCGGCGTACTGCTCCGCTCCCGCTACGCGCCGCTGATCGACCGGATCACCGTCGCGCGGTACGCGCGCGAGGCGCGATGACCGGATGAGCGCCGGGTGCCCGGGTCCGTCGAGGCCGACCGGCCCGGGCCCGGGCACCTGTCGTCGCGGGATGGACGCACAGACTCGGCGGGGCGGTAGACCATGCCCCGCCCTCGTGATTCAAGCGGGAAGGCTGAATGCACGGCACTCCTGCCCGATCCTTCCAGCATGACTTCGCGCGTCGGTCTTCTCCCGACCGTTCGATGGAGGGCTCGAACTGCGCAACGAGGACATCTGGTACGCAGCCTCCACCCCGCCACATGACTACAGCTCTGAACAGGCCGAGTAGTCGATAGGCCGCAGCAGGCCATGCCTTCACATCGCCCGCTCGACCGACGCACGAGCGTCTCATGACCGGCGGCCGATGCAGCAACCACCCTGCGGTGCGGCGCCCGGGGGCTGGCGTCTCCCTGCTCAGCGAAGACCACGCTTGTCACGTTCGGCTTCGATCAGCGCCTCCATGAGTTTCTCCGGGTCCACCCTGTACTCGGTCTGATCAAGGGCGTCGTAGTCCTGGGTGCTCAGCGGAAGGCCAAGCTCGGCGAGTTCGGCGGCCAGTCGTGTGAACGCGACGCGCTCGTCGGGCTCATCCTGGTAGTGAGCCCGCTCGGCAGCGGCCCCCTCGGTCAGGGTGAGGCCAACCAAGCTCCAGAAGGTGAACTCGGTGTCCAGCTCTATGAGATGCCAGGCACGGTCCGCCGGTTCGTCGGGGTGCAGCCAGTAGCCGATCCACCCCTTTCCGCCCTTCGCCACGAGCTTGACGTACGTGGCCATCTCCGCGGCTGCGGCGTTGACGCCCTGCATCTCCGGATCCGCGAGTTCCTTTTCACTCAGGTAGCTGGTGTCCAGGAGCGGGTGGACCTCTCCAGCCTCGAAGAAGTCCAGGTCGAGAAGATGGGCGAAGTCGGTGCGACCTTCCCACTGCGCCACCAGCAGCACGCGCAGATCGTCGGGTATCGGACGGCCGTCCAGCCGCTCACGGGAGAATGCGGCGAGCCGTTCGTCGTACATGGGCCCTCTCCAGGGGTCGAGGCAAGATCCTCACGTCAACGTAACAGCGGTGTCCGACAAGGGACTGGGTATGCCGACGACTGCCTCGGCAACCCCGGACAGCCGCCGGAGTAGCATCCGTTCGCATGGTGAGGGAGAGCATGATCGACGTCGGTGGGTATCTGGCCGTGCTGGGAGTGGCCCGGCCGGCGGCCCCGACCGCCGAAGTGCTGTGGGCACTGCACCGGGCACATGTGGAACGAGTCGCCTACGAAACCCTCGACAACCAGCTGGAACAGCGGACGGGCATCGGCGCCGCGGAATCCGTAGCCCGGATCGTGCGGGGGCGCGGCGGCTACTGCTTTCACCTCAACGGGGCCTTCGCCGCGCTGCTGACGGCCCTGGGCTACGACGTGACGCTGCACCGGGCCGGGGTGCAGGACGAGGTCGAGGACCCCGAGGGCCCGGGCGGCGACCATCTCGCGCTCACCGTGGGCCTCGACGGTGAGCGGTGGCTGGTCGACACCGGGCTCGCCGGCGGAATGTACGAGCCACTGCCGCTGCGCGAAGGCACGTACCCGCAAGGGCCGTTCACCTACGGGATGGCCCCGTCGGTGGTGGTGCCCGGCGGCTGGCGGTTCACCCATGACCCCCGCGGCGCGTTCACGGCGATGGTCTTCGCGCCGGAGCCCGTGCAGCTGTCCTCCTTCGCCGCGGAGCACCACCGGCTGTCCACTTCCCCCGAGTCCGGATTCGTCCGGGTCCTCCAGGTCCAGCTCCGCGACGCCAAGGGCGTGGACATGCTGCGCGGCCGTGTGCTGCGCCGGATCGACGCCGAAGGCACGCACGAGCGGACCATCGACTCGGCCGACGACTGGTACGACGCACTGGCTGACGTGTTCCACCTGAACCTGGCCGACGTCGACGCCCCCGCGCGGGCAGCCCTGTGGCACCGCGTCCACACCGCACACCAGGAGTGGGAAGCAGCGAGGCAGCGTGGAACAACGCTCTGACGGGACGGCCGGCCCACCAGCCCGCTGAGGCGCGGTCTTCAACGATCCGGTGCATGCGGGAAGCCGAAGTGCTGGAACGGATCATCGCGCTGCGCCCGGAACTGCCGGCAGGCCCTGGAGCCGGCCGGAGGGCCGTGGTGATCAAGACGGTCCATGGCCAGGAGCGGGCCGAGCTGAGAACGCGTCGGTGGCCGACGTTGACCAGGCGGGTGGCAGCAACGCCCAAGTGCGCCGTCGGTGGCGTCCACGCGCCGGATCGCACTGGACTGAAACCCGACGGCAACGGGCCGCTTCCGGGCAGAATGCCGTCGTCATGGACACACATCCCCTCCAGCTCGCCGCTCACGGCCTCCTGCTTCGTGCCTGGACGAGCGATGACCTCGCCGTCATGCAGGAACTGTTCGACGACCCCGAGATCGCATACCGGACCCCGCTGGAGACACCCTTCGACCGGGCCGCCGCACTGCGATACCTCCACAGCACAGAACGGGCCCGACGGGACAACAACCGGATCCACCTGGCCATCACCACCGATGGACAACAGGTACTCGGAGAGGTCCTGCTCAACCGTGCCACTGGCAGCATCGGATACATCGTCGGCGCCGCCCACCGGGGACAACGACTGGCAGTACGCGCTCTTCGAACGATGACCGAATTCGCGCACACCACCCTCTCCCTGCCGAGGGTGATCCTTGAGATCGAACCCGGCAACCGACCCAGCATCGCCGTCGCACGATCGGCCGGCTTTCACCCGTCCAGCTCGGCACCCGAGACCGTCACCGACAAGGGCCGGACCTACGACCTACTCACCTGGGAACACAACCTGACCTCCACCGATCGAGGTTGAAAGAGAAGGTCCGTGCGCTCCTGATTCGGCCATGCCGTGATCGTGTCGGTGGATCCTGGGTTCGTTGCGCGCGCCCGTCAACCGTGTTTGGCTCTCCCGATGAACTTTCTGTTGACGGCGAGTGGACTGCGCAACGAGACACTGCGGGATGCGCTGCGGGTGGCTGCGGCCCTTGCGTGCCCCGGACGCCGTCGACCTCGACGACGACGGCAAGGAGGAATGAGGCGGGCCTGGACGGCACTCGGCCCCGGTGGTCAGCCGGTGAAGGGCATGGGACCGAAACGGCCCCATGCGACGAAGGCAGCCAGGGCGAGGTAGATCTGGTCGCCGGCGATCGTGGCCTTCTCGCCACGGCGCAGACGCATGGTGGCCGCGCAGGCGAACAGCAGAACAAGTCCGGTGGCGGTCAGCGGCACCAGCACCGGCGCGATGTCGAGCACCGCGGGCAGAATCAGGCCGACCGCGGCCAGCAGCTCGACGGCACCGATGGCCTTGAGAGCGCCGGGGCTGAACTCCAGGACCCACTGTGCAGACGAGCCCGTCGCGGCCAGCTTCTCCTGCGGCACGAACATCTTGGAACTGCCCACCAGGCAGACAACGGCGAGCACTCCGGCGGTGATCCACAGCGCGACGTTCATCGTCAACTCCCTGATCGAGGACTTCCGCACCCGAGACGAGGCAGCGACTCGGCCTGTGACATGCCCGAGCCCGGACAGCGGACAGACATGGGTCACGCCGCGCCATGTCACAGATGTGGCGGCCGCCTCGTCTCGGGGGTGAAGGCATCGACGCACGTGGAGGAGCACACGATGGACGCGCGACTGAACTACTTCGCCAGCCCGACCGCCGGCAAGGCGCTCAAGTACTTCATGTCGGCCGGCCGGGAGCTGAAGGAATCGCCGCTGCCGGCCACGACGCGGGAGTTGGTGGCGCTGCGCGTGAGCCAGATCAACGGCTGCGCTGTCTGCATCGACATGCACACCAAGGAAGCCGCCGCGGCCGGCGAGAGCCCGGTGCGGCTGAACCTGATCGCTGCCTGGCGGGAAGCAACGGTCTTCACCGAGGCTGAACGCGCCGCGCTGGAGCTGGCGGAGCAGGCAACCCGGGTCGCGGATGCGGCCACCGGGGTCAGCGACGAGGTGTGGGCGCGTGCCGCCCAGCACTATGACGAGGAGCAGCTCACGGCCCTCGTGCTGCTGGTCTCGTTCATGAACACAGTGAACCGGCTGAACATCATCACCCAGCAGCCGGCCGGCGCTTACCAGGTCGGCCAGTTCCACTGAACCGCCACCGCGTCCCTGACCCGGGTCAGGCCGCCGGGGCCGGGACGCCATGATCAAGGCGGGCAGGTGGTCGCGGGTGCGGGCGTTGTACGCTCCGCTCACACACCGGATGATCTTCGAAAGGTGCCTCGTCGGCGCGGGTCCGACCGGGCACTCAGACCGCAAGAGGGAGTCGGCGTGAGTAAGGTCGAGGAGTTCGAGGAACTGCGGCCGCTGCTGTTCTCGATCGCGTACCGGATCCTGGGCAGCGTGGGCGAGGCGGAGGACGCGGTGCAGGAGACCTGGCTGCGCTACGACGCCTCGACCACCCGGCCGGTGTCGGCCAAGGCGTTCCTGTCGGCCACTGTGACCCGGATCGCGATCGACGTGCTGCGCTCCGCCCGGGTACGGCGGGAGGAGTACGTCGGACCGTGGCTGCCCGAGCCGCTGCTGGACGATCCGTACGAGGACCCGGCCCGCGCGGCGGAGCTGGCCGACTCGGTGTCAATGGCGGCGCTGCTCCTCCTGGAGCGGCTCAGCCCGCTGGAGCGGTCGGTGTTCGTGCTGCGGGAGGTCTTCGCCTTCGGCTTCGACGAGATCGCCGCCGCGGTGGGGCGCTCTGAGGCGGCGTGCCGGCAGCTGCTCGTACGGGCACGCCGGCACATGAACGAGGGACGGCCCCGGTTCGAAGCGGACCGCCAGGAGCGGCAGGAGCTGGCGAGGCGGTTCTTCGAGGCACTGGCGCAGGGAGACGTGGACGGACTACAGAGTCTGCTGTCGGCCGACATCCAGCTCGTCGGGGACGGCGGTGGCAAGGCCCCGCAGCTGGCCAGGGCCGTCGCCGGCGCCGAGAACGTGGCCAGGCTGCTCGCCACCGTCTACCCGCTCATGGCCCGGATCGACATCACGTTCGAACCACACGAGGTCAACGGCCAGCCGGGCGCGCTCTTCCTCGACCGGGACGACAGGGTCCTCCACATCCTCGCCCTCGACATCCTCGACGGGCGGATCCAGACGATCCGCTCGGTCATCAACCCCGACAAGCTCGGCCACCTCGGCCCGGTCGCCGACGCCTGGGCCGTCGACCAGGAAGTGAAGCAGATCCGTAAGAGCCAGTGATCTCCCGATCAGCCTGATAGGGCAGGACGTCCACTTTCACCATACAGAGCGGCAACACCTCGGACCGGGTCTGCAACCAGCGGAAGGCTGACAGAGCCGGGAGTCCTCGCGCTCTGATCACGGCCCGCCCCCGGCGGGCCCACTCCTGTCGGATTATCAGGAGCTGGCACGGTCGGGTTGAGGAGACGACGTTTGTCCGGGCGCGATCGGTGCAGACGATGAACTGACACAGCCTCTATATGACGAAGCGGAGACGCACCATGGGCATCATCGCGTGGATCCTCATCGGCCTGCTCGCCGGCGCCATCGCCAAGGCCCTGATGCCGGGCAAGGACCCCGGCGGCATCATCATCACCATGCTCATCGGCATCGCCGGCGGTCTGCTCGGCGGCTGGCTCGGCAAGGCCATCTTCGGCGTCGACTCCATCGACGGGTTCTTCCACCTCTCCACCTGGATCGCCGCCATCGCCGGCTCCGTCATCCTGCTCGCCCTCTACCGCCTCGTCACCGGCAACCGGCACTCGCACCGCCACGCATGACCCGCTGAAGGCACAACACCACCCAGCACATCTGGACGGCTCCCCTCCCCCTTCGCAGGACGGGAGCCGTCCGCGTGCACGCCCGCGCCACCGGGTGACCCACGCCCACCCGCCGGTCCCCCTCGCCCAAGCCCCCCGCATCCTGCCGCCATCCGAACAGGCACCCATCCCACGTGAGGCTCGGGTCCGCCTATGTGGCTTCATTCACGGGTTTGGACGGCAGTTGTTCACCGCCTCGGGAGGCGGTTGGATCGAGGCGGGGTCGATGTTCACGAGAACGGGACACCTGTCCGGGGCCTGTTACGGGTGCCGGTTGGAGAGTGCTGACAGGGGTTGCCGTGGAGTGGTCGACAGGGGTGCTTGGATTCACGGCCGAGCGGGGTTGGGCGCCTGCGGGCTCAGCCTTCCCGTGCTGCACAAGCTGATCGGCTGACCGGCGGTGGGGGGCCGGGCTGGCACATCCTGCCCGGCCCCCCACGGCGGTCTCCGTCATCAGACGCATCTCATTGATCATCAGATCGGCCGTTGCTTAGACACTCCCCCGCATCAGGCAACGTTCGCCCTGTTGACGACCGTGCGTAGGAGTTCGTCGGCGGCGTGCTTGTTCCGCCGCATGATGTAGCGGCGGATCATGCTGCCCTGCTCTTTGTGGCGGAAGTGGTCGGTGCCGTCCAGTGCCAAGTAGCGCAGGGCAGTGAACTGGGCCTCGATACGCTTGAGCCAGGAACTGTCGGTCGGGGTGCAGGCGATGGACCCGAACGATCTGGTCCTGGCTGTCCAGCTCAGCGGGGAACTTCACCCTGTCGACCGGTGCCGGGATTGCCGGCCCTGAGAGTCACAGGAACTCGCTCCGGTAGGTCGAGGCCAACTCGGCCGCGCGGCGGCGGCGCTCCGCGAGCTCGTGCTCCGACAGTTGTGGCGGCGGCGCGTCCTTGCCCGCGACGACATCGCCGATGCGCGTGAAGTACTCGTCCTGGCCTGCGGGGGTGCACATGCACAGCATGCGGGCCGGCGCACCCGAAGCGTTGCGGAAGTTGTGCGGCGCGTTGGCCGGGATGTTGACCGTGGACCCTGCCCCTACGGTGTGCTTCTCGCCGCGGAAGGTGAACTCGATCTCGCCCTCGAGGATCGTGAACATCTCCTCGAAGTCGTGCCGATGCGGCGGCGGGCCGCCGCCGTCGGGGACGCGCATGTCGATCACGCAGTACCGGCCGTTGGTCTGCTCGCCGGTTATCAGCATGGCGTACGTGTTGCCCACCAGAGAGATGTACGTCGTGCCGGGGTCGTCGGTGTCCGCCACGGTCAGCGAGCGGGACGGGTCGTCGTCGGGGATCATCGGAATCGTCTCCTTCAAAGGTCGGTCAGGTGAGGATCAGGTGCCGGGCGCGTCTCATGCAGTCCGGCAGTCTCCCGGCCGTCGATGCGCCTGCTGCCCGAAGTGGGAGTCCGACCCGGCCGCGCGGTGCTTCAGTGTGTTCTTGCCGGTGTCCAAGGGGCCCCATCGCGGCGGGCAACGAGGCGAGGGGCTACCTGTGTGGAGTGCTTGCACACCCCTCCTGCGGCACGGGGTGAGCGCGCTCGGTGCCGGCTCAGATCGATTTGAGGACGCGGATGCGGTCGGCGATGGCGCGGCGGGCGACGTCGGAGGTGAAGGCGATGGAGTCGAACTCGTGCGGGGCGCCGGGGTGCAGTGGCATTCGACCGGCACGCCGGCGCGGCTGAGTTTGGTGGCGTAGGCGGTGTCTTCGTCGCGGAAGACGTCGAGCTGGCCGACCTCGATGTAGGCCGGCGGCAGGCCGGTCGCGTCCTCGAGCCGGGCCGGGGCCGCCGTGGCCGGGACGTCGGGCCCGCCGGCGGCCTCGCCGAGCAGGGCCGGCCATGCGGTGAGGCTGTCGTCGTAGGACCACAGCGGGTAGGGCGCGATGTGTGGATCGGGGGTGGTGGTGGGGTCGTCGAGCATCGGCATGATGAGGATCTGGCGGGCGATCTGCGGGCCGCCGCGCTCGCGGGCGAGGATCGACACGGCTGCGGCGATGCCGCCGCCGGCGCTGTCGCCCATGACGCCGATCCGGTCGGGGTCGACGCCGAGTTCGGCGGCGTGTGCGTGCAGCCAGCGCAGTGCGGTGCAGGCGTCCTCGAGCGGGGTCGGGAAGGGATGCTCGGGGGCGCGGCGGTACTCGACTGACAGCATCGGCACGCCGCTGGCGGAGACGTAGCGGGAGACCGGGCCGTCGAACAGGTCGATGTGGCCGAAGATGTATCCGCCGCCGTGGAAGAACAGCACGGCCGGGCCCGGCGCCGCGCCGTCCTTGGTGTACCAGCGCAGCTTGATCTGTGCGCCGTCGTCCGCTGTCGCGTGATGCTCGCTGGTCTGCACGTCGGCCGGGATCGGCTGGGCCGTTCCCGCGGCGCCGATGATCGGCTCCCACATGGCGCGACGCGCCGCGATGTTCCCCACAGCCGGTGGTGTGGCGTCCGCCCTCGCGCCGGCCATCGGGGCCGGCGCCTGGGCGACTTCGGGATCCAGACTGAGTGCCATGGCCCTTTCCTTTCGGTGGAGGATCGGCGTCAGGCGGCGGGCGGGACGACGATGACCTTGCCGTGCACCGCGCCTTCGGCGGCCCGGGCGTGGAGCGCCGGCAGCTCGGCCAGCGGCACGCGCTCGGCGACGTCGATGCGCAGCTCGCCGCGGTCGATCAGCGCTACCAGCTGCGACAGCTGGTCGGCGTCGCTGCGGACGAACAGG
This sequence comes from Streptomyces sp. ALI-76-A, assembly GCF_030287445.1. Lineage (GTDB taxonomy): Bacteria > Actinomycetota > Actinomycetes > Streptomycetales > Streptomycetaceae > Streptomyces. The sequence goes on from NZ_JASVWB010000002.1 coordinate 165,996, forward strand.
TCGATGCCGCGTACGCCGCGCTCCTCGTCGTTGGGCGCGGGCATCCACACCGTCGTGTTCGCCACGACCCCGCCCGGACGGACCAGGGTGACGAGCGCGGCCAGCTCGGCCGGATCGACCGGCGCGAGGTTGAGCACGACGTCGACCGGCTCGGTCACCGCCGCGCTCACGCCGGTGGTGGTGTGGTCGATGACCTCATCGGCGCCGGCCGACGTGACCGCCTCGCTGCTGCGCGGGCTGGCCGTGGCGATGACGTGGGCACCGGCTCCCTTGGCCAGCTGCACGGCGTAACCGCCGACCGCTCCGCCGGCGCCGTGGATCAGCACGCGCTGCCCGGCCGTGAGCTTGGCGTGGTCGAACAGCGCCTGGTAGGCGGTCAGGCCCACGATTGGCAGTGCGGCGGCGTCGGGCAGGGGGACGCTTTTGGGTGCCGGTGTCAGGACCTCGGCCGGCGCGAGGACGTACTGCGCGGCGGCTCCGGTGCCGTCCATCGGCAGGAAACCGATGACGTCGTCGCCGACCGCGAGGCCCTGCACGCCCTCGCCCAGCGCGTCGATGGTGCCGGCGACGTCGATACCGGGAGTGTGCGGCAGCTGCACCGGTATGGGGCCTTGCATGAAGCCGCCGCGGATGTTGCCGTCGACGGAGTTGAACGACGTCGCGGCGACGCGGATGCGGACCTGCCCGGCCCCGGGGACGGGCTGCTCCACGTCCTCGTAGCGCAGGACGCTGGGGTCGCCGTACTCGTGGAAACGTACTGCCTTCATGTCGGTTCTCACCTTCAACGCGATCGATGTTGCTTCGAATTCGAAGCAACTGTTGATGACCGTACATCTGCTTCGAATTCGAAGCAAGTGGGGTCGGTCACTGCCGGTGCGAGCGCATCGCCACGGCGAGTTAGGCGGCGGCTTGGTCGATGCAGGCGCGCAGCCGTGCCGCGTCGCTGTGCGCGGTGGCCGGCCAGTCGGCGGGGCCGGCGACGACGACCGTGGGCACCGGGTCGGCGTGCACGCCGGCCAGGCGCCTGCGTAGCAGCTGCGCGAGGTCGGGTGGCTGCCGGCGGGAGTGGCTGTTGAGCGCCAGCAGCACCGGCATGCCGGAAAGAACTTTGTCCCCGAGGACGGCGAAGAACGAGTCGAACACCTCGCTCGGGGTGGCGGCGGGCACCGGGGTCGCCACCACCAGCCCGTCCGCTGTCACGACCGCCGCGATCGCCTCCCGCAGGTCGAGGCTGGCGCGGTCGTGGGCGGAGTGCTGGGCGAGGTCGGCCGCCAGCCGGTGCAGCTCCAGCACCTCCACCTCGGCGCGCGCACCACCGGCCGCCTGTGACCGGCACACCGCCTCCGCGACCCAGTCCGCGAGCAAGCGGGTCGGGTGCCCGTAGCCGACGCCGGCACACAGGACGGCCAAGATCACCGGAGCCCACGCGGCGGTGCTCATCCCGGCATCGTGTTCATGGCTTCCTTCTCGCGGCCGGGCTGTCGTGCCGTCACCGGGGAGGGCCGAGCACGATGTTGCGCGAGTAGGGGACGTTCATGGCCGGTCCTTGAGATCTGTGGGCGGCGGCGCCGTCCTTCTGCTCGCAACCCTGCGCCGCACCACTGCCCGATCTCCATGTTCTGCGATGCTCAGCCGGGCTCAACACTGCCCACACCGTGCGCGCACGAGGTCACGACATCAGACCCGTGAAACCCTCGCGTCCGGCTCAATACACCCGGCCGGGATGGCATCGAGACACGCGGAGACGTTCGATCCCAGCGCCGCCCGCGGTAACTGGAAGTCGGCACCCACACTCTTCGAATTCGAAGCAGTAGACTTCGGTCATGCCTGATTCACCGCCGTCGCTCGACCCCGTGCAGCTCGGCGCCTACTTCGACCTCATCGAGGTGACCAGCCTGCTCCGGCACGCGGTCGAGCAGCAGCTGCGCGAAGCCGGCGATCTCAGCTATGTGCAGTTCCAGCTGCTGGCCCGCCTCGGGGACTCGCCGACGGGCAGCCACCGCATGACCGACCTGGCCGACGGCGTCGTCTACAGCCGCAGCGGCCTGACATACCAGGTGGATCTCCTCGAGAAGGAGGGCCTGGTCGTCCGCGCTCCCTCGCCGGACGACGAACGGAGCGTCACCGTCACCCTCACCGACGCCGGGCGTGAGTTGCTCGCGAAGGTGCTGCCGGGCCACGTCGAGGTAGTCAGCGGCCTGCTGTTCGAGCCGCTTTCGCGCGACGACGTCAAGGCTCTCGCCGGCCTGCTGGCGCCGGTGCGCGACCACATGCGCTCGATGCCGTCCCGCTCGGCCGCGCCTCGCCGCCGCAAAGGCGGAGCATAAGGATCCGACCCAGGCCACGCAGAAGGCACAACGACACGTCCCGCTCGACGCCCGGCCAAGGGCAAGTGACGAGCGCGCCGAGGACAGGGACTGAGGCGTAACACCCGGACGACACCGAGTCGATGCTGCACACATCCGAGTAGCGCCTCCTGTCCCGGGATGCTGCCCCGTGCTCGGTACCACTCACGTAGAAAGCGCTTCATCACACCGATCTTCGACGGCAAGACAGGCCTGACGAAAGGAGCTTGGATTGGGAGCGGCGGGACTGGCGGACCGGCTGGCCGCGGCACGAGCCGGAGCGCTGGTGGGCAGGGAGCCGGAGCGGGCGGTGCTCGACCGGATGCTCTCGGGCGCGGCGCAAGCGCCGCTCGTCGCCTACCTGCACGGCCCCGGCGGCATCGGCAAGTCCTCGCTCGTGCGCTACGCCGCCCGGCAGGCGGAACTCGCCGGCCGCCGCGTGGTGCATGTGGACGCCCGGTTCCTCGACGCCGACCCGCGCAGGCTGGAGGAGGCCGCCGCCCCAGCCTGCGCCGAACCAGGCGCGGTGCTGCTCATCGACACCTTCGAACAGTGCCAGCCCCTCGAGACGTGGCTGCGCGAGACCTTCCTGCTGCGGCTCGCCGACCAGGCGATCGTGGTGGTGGCGCTGCCTGTGGGCCGTAGCCCCCGACGTCCCCCTGGACGCTGCGGCGACGCTGGCCGAGTCGAAGCCGTGGCCCGGGGAGGCCGGGCCGAAGGCGTGGGGCGGGGCCCGGGTTACAGCCCGATGGTGCCAGGGCCCGCGCCGCGCATGACGGCGTCCTTGACCGACTGCGGGTTGTCGACCGTGTAGTCGTAGTAGTCGGCCGGGTCCTCGACGCTTCCGCCGGTCACGGGTTCGCCGGTGTCGCCGACGAAGACGTTGTTGCGCTCGACGATCGCGCCGTCGGGGCCCGAGTAGCTGTTGGTCATGGGCTCCTCGACGTCCTCGAAGTAGTTGCCCTCGATGAAGCAGCCGGAGTCCGCGTTGCAGGCCGGCCCGGTGTCGCTGTTGTCGAAGAAGTAGTTGTTGTAGATGTGCACCGGGTCGCCGAAGCGGGTGCGCGGGTTGCGCTGCGGGGTGCGGTCGTACCAGTTGTGGTGGTACGTCACCTTCAGTCGGCCGGTGTCCTGGGCGCCGTTGCTGTCGGAGTGGCCCAGCAGCATGTTCTTGGCGTGGTGGTGGGTGTGGTTCCAGGAGACCGTGATGTAGCTGGAGCCGCGCTTGATGTCGAGCAGTCCGTCGTATCCGGCGGACAGGTCGTTGTGGTCGATCCAGACGTGGTGGGAGAACATCTGGATGTTGATCGAGTCGTCGCTGGCGTCGCGGAACGTCAGGTTGCGCACGATCACGTTGTGCACGGCGTTCGCGGGCGGCGAGGTGACGCTGCTCGCGGGGAGGCCGATGTTGAGGCCGCCGCCGGTGATCCCGGAGTTCGCGCCGACGCCGACGATCGTCTTGTCGGAGGTGACGTCGTACATCCCGTCGGGCAGGGTGATCATGCCGTTGACGCGGACGATGCTGGGCCCGGTCGTCTTGATGGCGGCGATCAGGGCATCGGCGGTGGAGACGGTCACGGTGGTCCCGCCCGCGCCGCCGGTGGTGCCGTTCTGGCCCCAGGCGTTGACGCTCGCGAAGCCGGTGGGCGCCGACTCGGCGAGGGCGGCCGCGGGGGCGGCCGGGGCCGCCGCGGTGACGGCCAGGGTGGCCAGCGCCGCGAGGAACAGGGTGCCTTTGCGGTGCATCTGCGACTCCTTCGGGAGGGAGGGCTCAGATCCGGCCGGTGCCGACGCCGGCGGCGACGATGCCGGGGACGCTCGACGCGGCGTCGAGGGTGTACGCGTAGAAGGTGCGCGGCTCGACGACGGTGCCGAGGGTCTCGGGCGCGCCGGAGTTGACGTACACGTTGTTCCGCTCGACGACCCGGCCGGGGCCGCTGTCGTCGTAGCCCGAGTAGATGGGGTGGGGCACGTTCTCGAAGTAGTTGCCCTCCACCAGCACGCCCGCGTCCTCGGTGGAGGCCACTCCGTAGAGCCGGTTGTTGCGGTAGTGGTTGTTGTAGACGTGCACGGGCTCGGCGAAGCGGACACGGGGGTGGCGCTGGTCGGTGCCGTCGAAGAAGTTGTGGTGGTAGGTGACGCGCAGCTTGCCCCGGTCGGCGGTGTAGCTGTCGTTGTGGCCGAGCAGGCAGGTCTTGCTGTGGTCGTGGAAGCGGTTCCAGGAGATCGTGACGTAGTCCGACTCGCGCTTGACGTCGAGGAGCCCGTCGTAGCCCTGCGAGAAGTCGCAGTGGTCGATCCACACGTGGTGGGCGCGGTTGGTGACGCTGACGGAGTCGTCCGAGGCGTGGGTGAAGCGGATGTTGCGGATGATGACGTTGTTGCCGGGGCGGGTGGTGGAGCCGAGCTGGAGTCCGCCGCCGGTGATCTCCGCCGTGGAGCCGACGCCCAGGATCGACTTGTTGGCGACGACGGTGAGCATGCCGTCGATCTCGATGCGGCCGGAGACGAGGAGGACGTACGGGGAGTTGCGGTTGACGTAGTCGGCGAGCTGGGCGCCGGTGGTGACGGTGACGGTGGGCCCGGCGACGCCGCCCGTGGTGGTCGTGAGGCCGAGCGCGGGAACGCTCGCGAAGCCGTCGGCGCTCTGCGCGGCCAGGGCGGAGAGCCGCTGCGGGGTGGGCGCGGGAGCGGCGAACGCCCTGGTGGCGGCCGTGCCCGAGGCCAGCAGGGCGGCGGAGGCGGCGGCGGTCGCGAGCAGGCCGCGACGGGACAGCGGGGGTGTGTCCGGCATGGGGGGTCTCCTTCAGATCCGGCCGACGCCGGCACCGGCGGCGACCAGGGCGGGGACGGTGGCGGGGGCGTCGAGGGTGTACGCGTAGAAGGTGCGCGGTTCGGTGACGGTGCCGAATCGCTCGGGGGCGCCGCAGTTCACGTAGACGTTGGCGCGCTCGACCACCCGTCCGGGGCCGCTCTCGTCGTAGCCCGAGTAGATCGGGTGGGGCACGTTCTCGAAGTGGTTGCCCTCCACCAGCACGCCCGCGTCCTCGGTGGACGCCACCCCGTAGAGGGTGTTGTTCCGGAAGTGGTTGTTGTAGACGTGCACGGGCTCGCCGAAGCGCACGCGCGGGTGGCGCTGGGCCGTGCCGTCGAACAGGTTGTGGTGGATGCTGACCCGCAACCGGCCCCGGTCTTGGGAGCCGTTGGCGTCCGAGTGGCCGAGCAGCATGGTCTTGCTGTGGTCGTGGAAGCGGTTCCAGGAGACGGTGACGCAGTCCGCGCCGCGCACGATGTCGATGAGGCCGTCGGCGCCGGAGCTGAAGTCGCAGTGGTCGATCCAGATGTGGTGCGAGGACTGCTGGATGCTCAGCGAGTCGTCGTCGGCGTGCGTGAAGCGCAGGTTGCGGATGATCACGTTGTGGCGGCGGTACATGTCGAGTCCGCCGCCGGTGATCTCCGCGTCGTCGCCGAGTCCGACGACCGTCTTGTTCGAGCGCAGTCCCTGCTTGCTGGTGATCTCCATGGCGCCGGAGACCTGGATGACGTACGGCCCCTCGCGGTCGCAGTAGTCGAGGAACGTCTCGGCGTCGGTGACGGTGACCACCGGGCCGCCCGCGCCGCCGGTGGTGCCGGACAGGCCGTGCGCGGTGACGGAGGCGAAGCCGTCGGCGTGCTGCGTGGCGGACGGGGCGTACCCGCCGGGGCGGGCGGCGGCCCGCGCGGGGGCGCCGCCCGCCAGCAGGGCGGCGGAGGCGCCCGCCGACGCGAGCACGGCGCGGCGGGTGGGCCGGGGACGGGAGGTCATGGCCGGCCCCCTCAGATCTTTCCGGCGCCGGCGCCGGCCGGGACGACGGTCGGCACCTCGGCGGCCCGGTGGAGGGTGTACGCGTAGTACGTGCGCGGCTCGGTCACCGAACCCCGGGTCTCGATCGCGTGGTTGCAGTCGACGAGGATGTTGTCGCGCGCGACGAGACGGCCGAGGTCACCGCTGAAGTCCACCCGCGCGGGGTTGTTGACGCTGAAGAAGTAGTTGCCCTCCAGCACCACCCCGGCGTCCATGGTGGAGGCCACGCCGTAGCTGTTGTCGCGGTAGTAGTTGTTGTAGACGTGCACCGGGTCGCCGAAGCGGATGCGCGGATTACGCTGGTCGGAGGCGTCGAAGTAGTTGTGGTGGTACGTGACGCGCAGCCGGCCCCGGTCCTGGGCGGCGTTGTCGTCGTCGTGGCCGAGCAGCAGCGTCTTGTCGTGGTCGTGGAAGCGGTTCCAGGAGACGGTGACGTAGTCGGAGCCGCGCTTGATGTCGACGGCGCCGTCGTCGCCGTTGGAGAAGTCGTTGTGGTCGATCCAGATGTGGTGGGAGAACATCTGGATGTTGATCAGGTCGTCGCTGGCGCCGTCGAACCGCAAGTTGCGGATGATGATGTTGTGCACGGCGTTCGCGGGCGGTGAGGTGACGGAGTCGCTCGCCGGGAGGCCGATGTGCAGTCCGCCGCCGGTGATGCGGGCGCTGCCGCCGAGCCCGACGATCGTCTTGTCGGAGGCCACCGGGTGCATGCCGTCGGTGGAGCCGGTCGGCAGCGTGATCGGCCCGCTGACCTGCACGGTCAGCGGGCCGGGGCGGGAGATGTAGTCCAGGAACTGGGCCGTGGTGGTGGCGGTGACGACGGGACCCCCCGCGCCGCCGGTGGTGCCGTTCTGCCCGAGCGCGTCGACGGAGGCGAAGCCGTCGGCGGTGGCGGTGGCGGCGGTGCTCTCCGGGGCCGCGGCGGCGGGCGCGGGGCCCGCCAGGACGGCGGCGAGGGCGGCGAGGGCGGCGAGGGCGGCGAGGGCGGCCCGTGCCGTACGGCGCCGGACGGGCGACGGCGGACGGACGGGTAATCGCGACGGTCCGGCGGATCGTGGGGTGAGCAGACGCATGACGGGTGTCCCTTTCTCCGGCTTTCCTGCTTCTCCGGTCCTTGCGGCGTTGCGTGGGCAGGCCGGCCCGGCCGGTGCCCCCGGCGGGGCGGTACGGGTGCGGCTTGCGGCTCTGCAGGGTGCGGCTACTGCGGCTTGCTTGCGGCTCTGCGCTGGACTGGCGGCGGGGCGGTGCGGCTCCGGAACTGCGGGGCCGTGGGGCGCGGGAACGTGTGCGGCGCTGGCGCTGTGCGGCCGGAAGAGCCCGGCCGCGAGGGTGCAAGCGCTTTCCCCGGAAAGTAAGCGCTTGCCCTGGGCACGTCAACTCACGGCGTCGACACGGAAGTCGCCAGTTTCCACCAGAAACGGACATGGCGGGAAAGGTGGGAAGCAGGTCATTGCTGACATCCCCGGCGGCCGGGAAAAGGGATCCAGTCGCTGATGAGGATCTCTGGACTGGAATCGGCCAGGGCTACTCGTCGCCCCACTCGCTTCGCCCCTCAACCGAGTGGGGAGCAAAGACGAGCGCCTCGTAGGCGAAGGCCGGGCCCGCACGTGGCGGGGTGGCCGCACCGAACCGTCGTGGTGTGCTCAGGCTCCCCAGGCCGGGGCGACGGCGCGGCTTACGCAGTCTCGGAGCAGGGTGCGCCGCTGTTCGTGCACGCTCGCGGGCTCTTGAGCGGTGGCGGCGTAGACGTTACTCACTGGAGACCAGGCCATGGACATGGCGATGACCATGGCCATCACGTCGAAGGGGTCTCCCTGCCTGATGCGCCCGGCGGCCTGGGCCTCTGCGATGGCGCGGAGTTTGTGGTCGTCGTAGCGGTCGTGGTTCGCCACGAGATACTCGACGCCGCTCCAGGCGCGCCCAGGTCGCGAGCCGGATCAGATCGGGGCGGCTGAGGTACTCGTCGTAGAGGCGCACTGCCCAGTCGGCGAGGTCTGTGGCGTCGATGGGGACGCCACTGCTCTGCGCCGGCGTCACCGTCTGGGAACCGTTGCAGGCGCTCGGAGTGGGCCCAGGCAGTACCGTCGCCGTGGCCGGGCTGGGCGGCCTGGGACACCTCGCGGTCAAGATGGCGACCGGGCTCGGCGCCACGACCTCCGTCATCAGCCGAACCCTGGACAAGGCTGACGAAGCCCGCGGCCTGGGAGCGCAGGGATTCGTCGTGTCCACCGACCCGAAGCAGATGGAAGCGGTCCGCGACCAGTTCGATGTGGTCATTGACACCATCTCCGCTCCCCACGACCTGGCTCCGTACCTGCGTGTGGCCGCCATGGACGGCACCCTCAGCCACCTCGGCCACCTCGGACCGGTCACCGTGGAAACCATGGACCTGCTCATCGGCCGCAAGAAGCTCAGCTCCGCCGGCAGCGGCGGCCGCCCGTCCACCGCCGCCATGCTGCACTTCTGCGCTGAACACGGCATCACCGCCGACATCGAGCTGTTGCCGTCGTCCCAGGTGAACAGGGCTCTCGAACGCCTGGCTCGCAACGACGTCCGCTACCGCTTCGTGCTCGACATGTCCGACCTGGACTGACCGACGGTGCGGCTTGTCCCACAGCAAGCCCGGCGACAGGCACGAGAGCCGCCCGGACACAGGTCGGGTGCCGCATGGGTGGGGAGAGCCATCGAGCAGGTCCGGATCACCCCCGAGCAGGGAGTGGTCGTTTTCAACGAGCGCCATCATCGCGCCGGTGAACACGATCGCCCGGCCCACCCGCGGGCGCTTCCAGGCGGAACAGACGGGCCACCACCTTGCCGGCGAACGCCATCACCACGAGGAACACCACGTAGGAGGGGACGACCGCGGCGACGTCGGCCAGGCTGTCGCCGAGCTTGGACACCTGGGAGGCGACCACGGTCAGCAGGGTGGCGGCTATCAGCGGCACAACTAGACCCGCTTCAGGCACCACCGATCCCGCACGCTGAACGCTCCTCAGGGCTACTCAGCGCGCGGGCTGATGCCGCGGGCTGTCCGAGAATCCACGAACTCGCGCGCTTCCGACCGGACGGCGCAGAAGATCCGCCGCCAGAAGCAGCTGTGAGTACGCCGCAGCCCAGCTCACCGCGCTCGGGGCTCCGCGGCCGCGGCCCGCCTGCGACCCGGCGGTGTGGCTGCGCGAGTCCCTGGCCGCAGTCGGCGCCCGCAACATCCGGCACCGCGGCGCCCACCGGTTCTGCGGACGGTTTACTCGTGTTGCCACTAGCTCGATGACGGCATCAGGGTGATGGGCTCCCGAATGCTGAGTCCCGTACAAGACACCCTTCCCCTCGACGACTTGACCGAGATCTCCAAGGCCTCCGATTGCTGCCAGCGGTGGCGAGGCCGACGGCCCTCCTCCGTCACGTCAGCGAGGGCGGGTTCGATGCCCGGCGATTCGCGGTCGAGGCGTTGCCCGAGACCGCGGCGTGCCCTTCGACAACGGACGTGAAGAACTGATCTGTGTCAGCGGGACGTAGCCGACCACCCAGGCGGGCGGCTGCTCCAGAGCCGAAGCAGTCTGGAACGTGGCACCTTCCAGGAGCGAAGACGTGAGATCAGTGCTGATCGACGGCCCTCGCGAAAATCTCCCATTCATTCCGGAGGTTCTTTTCGAAGGTGGTCTCCATGAGCCCCCCGATGCCGGACTCGCATCTCCAGGGTGACGTCGATGGTCATCTCGGACCTGCCGCCGTCGACCGACTCGATCCGAAAAGTTGCTTCTTCATGCCACTTGTCGGCGAGTGTGGAAGGAATGCGCCGCCATGTGTGAAGGGGTAGGGGGCAGGATCGGCGAGGCGGCTCCTGCCCCCTGCTCGTGCGTCACACCGGCAGCAACTGCCACTGCCTGCCCCGGTGGTCGCCCTCCGCCCAGCACTGCGTGATCACCACAGGCGCGTTGGATTCGACGCCCAGAAGCAGACCGCTGCTCCGGTTCGCAATCTCGTAGACCCGGGGGTCGTCGGCCACGGTGCCCACCGGGATCAGCCGCCACTGCTGATGGTGCGCCTCGTCGCCTTCGTAGGCGCGCTGCGCGACCACCGCCCCGGCCGCCCCCCGGGCTTCGTCGACCTCCAGAACCTTCCCGCTGCGCACGTTCTCCATCGTGTACACCACGTCGCCGCTGTCGCTCTTCCCGGCTACGACCAGCCGCCACCGCTGCGACTGGCGGGGAGCGGCGAGCGACTGCTGGATCTTGGCCCCGTCCTTGAACGACTCGCGCGTGACCCCGATCCGCAGCCGGCTGCGGACGCTCGCCCAGGAAACCACCGTGCCTGATTCGGGCAGTCCTGCCATGGCGGCCGCCGCGACCTTCCGGACGCGGTTGTTGACGTAGTCGGCGATGTAGAGGGCACCAACGCAGTCGACCGCGAGCCCGAATGGGTAGTTCAGCTGGGCGGAGGCGGCGGGGCCGCCGTCACCGCTGAAGCCGTCGGTGCCCGTGCCCGCGACCGTGCTGATCGTGCCGTCCCCGGCGACCCTGCGGATCCGGTGGTTGTTGTGGTCGGAGACGTAGAGGGTGCCGGTGGTATCGGCTACCACGCCCAGGGGGAAGTCCAGCTGTGCGGAGGTGGCGGGGCCGCCGTCACCGCTGAAGCCGTCGGTGCCCGTGCCCGCGACCGTGCTGATCGTGCCGTCCCTGGCGACCCTGCGGACCCGGTGGTTCTCGGCATCGGTGATGTAGAGGTCGCCCGCGCCGTCCACCGCAACGCCGTACGGGCTGTTCAGCTGAGCTGCGGCGGCAGGCCCGCCGTCGCCGGAGAATCCCGGGGTTCCGGTCCCGGCGACTGTGCGGATCTGCCCGTCTGGTGTGACCTGCCTGACCCGGTGGTTGTCGGAATCGGCGATGTAGAGGTTGCCGGTGCTGTCCACTGCGACCCCGTACGGACAGTTCAACTGGGCGGCAGCGGCGGGGCCGTTGTCACCGCTGAACCCGGCAGTGCCTGTGCCGACGACGGTGCCGATCTGTCCGTCGGCCGTGACCTTGCGGATCCGGTGGTTCTCGGAATCGGCGATGTAGAGGTTCCCGGCACGGTCCACCGCCACCTCACGCGGGCTGTCCAGCTGGGCTGAGACAGCAGGGCCCTGATCGCCCCTGTTTCCAGCAGTGCCGGTCCCTGCCACCGTGCGGATCCTGCCGTCCGTGCTGACCCTCCGGACTTGGTGATTGTTGTAGTCGGAGAAGTAGAGGGTGCCCGTGCTGTCCAGCGCGAGGCCGTAGGGACGGTCAAGCCGGGCCGCGACAGCGGGTCCGTCGTCTCCTGCGGCCCCGGCATCTCCGGTACCGGCGACCGTAGTGATCTGGGGGGCGAAGTCTTCACCCTCCGTTGCTGCTGTCTGGGCCTTGCTCATCGTCATCCCCTCACCGTGTGTCGGGCGGCCAGGACTGAGGTCTTGCCGATCGTGTCCGAAAACCGAAGGAGCGGCAGGCGGCAAGCGCCCCCGCGCGTGGACGTCGTGGCGATCACTCGTCGACCGTGTACTGCAAGGTCATCTGGGTACCGTTGCGCGTGATGCCCACGGGCACCGCGGTTCCGGCTCGCTTACCGGCGAGGGCGGCGCTGAGGGATGCCGCCGACGTGACGGGCTGACCGTCGACGGACGTGATGATGTCCTTCTCTCTGAACCCTGCAGCGGCGGCATTCAGATCGGGGTCGACGAAACGAACCCGGGCGCCTCCTCCCCCTGGGACGCTGCTGACGTACCCGCCGAAGGCCCCGGGAGTGCCCTGGGTGATGTTGACGGTCCAGTCCACCGCCACACCTTCGAAGGTGAGAGTGCCGGTGAACCGGCCACCTGCCATGGGCGCGTCATCTGCGGCGACAACGTCAACCTTCCAGGGCCGGCTCCACACCCAGTTGTTGCTCTGCAGCGAAAAGCTGGCGGACGAACCGTCGGAGGCAATGGACACAGGGCAGCTCATGCCGCTGCACCAGGTGTCCACCCGGACAATGCGCGTGTACTGCGGAGCCTGGATCTGCACGTGCCCCGGACTCGAGCGGACCCGCCCGTCCGGCGGGAACTCGACCGTCCTGGCCGGACCCGGGGCATCGAGATCAGGGACAGACGACGGAGGCGTCGGCGCACGGAGCGCGGTGACCGCACCAGGAGCGGCCGCAGCGGTGGCTCCGGGCACCAGCCCTCCGAGCAACAAGCTCGCTCCCAGCGCGAGCACCGTGCATGCCGTCGTGGACCTGCGCATGAATTCTCTCCATTTCTAACCACTTAGAGTAGTTGATCGATTACAGATGGACGTCCTGGAGTACGCCACGATCGTGCAGTGCGACAGCGAGACCCCGAGCAGGAGTGGTGCGTTCAGTGTTCGGGCAGTGGCTCTGGGCCCAGCGGTGGGCAACCGGTGACCGGGCCGGAGCGCCGTGTCTCGCCCCCAGGGGCAAGGATGTGTTCCGCGGCCCGTGTACGGGCAGCGAGACGCTCTGGGGTTGACCGAACCGGTGCCGTAGCACTGGACCGGCCGGGGTGGCCGGTTCCGTACCGGGGGCCGCATCCAGGCGCCGTATACAGGACTGCAGCCCGGTGACCCATTGTTGAGATGCCGTTGTTGCTGTTTCAACCCGGGGCTTATCGGGTTCGGAAGCGGCGGTAGAGGTTGCGGGCCACGTACACGCCCGGCCCTCCGAAGCCGACGATGTCGACGCGTCCGTCGCCGGTGATGTCGGCGAGGAAGCGGGGGTGGCGGTCGACCCGCCAGGCGCCGGCGTCGTCGTGGTAGCCGAAGCCGCGGCATACCAGTTGGGCCTGCTCGAACTGGCCGTCGCCGTCGTTGTGCGACACCCAGACGCCTTCGTTGCCGAAGCCGACGATGTCCGGCTTGCCGTCGCCGGTGACGTCGGCGAGGAACCTGAGGTGCTTGCCGCTCGTCCACCCCTGGGCGGTCCCGAAGTCGTTGAGCACGAGTTTCGCGGGCTCGAACGTGCCGTCCCCGCGTCCGCGCGCGACGACGACGCCCTGCGGGCCGAAGCCGACGAGGTCTGCTGCCTCGCCATCGGTGGTCCTGAGCAGGAACCGGGGGTACTCCTCGGCCGAGCTCCATCCCTGGTCGACGCCGAAGTGGTCGAGGACGTACAGAGGTTCGGCGAAGTTCCCTTCTTCGTCCTGGAGGGAGACCCAGACGCCGTCGTCGTGGAAGCCGACGATGTCGAGCCTGCCGTCGCCCGTGGTGTCGGCGAGGAAGCGGGGATGCTTGTCGGCAAGCCACCCGCCCGCCCCCTCCCCGTGGCCGAACGCCTTCAGGGCCGGTTCGTCGGCGAGCGGTGCGAAGTCTCCTTCTTCGTCCTGGAGGGAGACCCAGACGCCGTCGTCGTGGAAGCCGACGATGTCGAGCCTGCCGTCGCCGGTGGTGTCGGCGAGGAAGCGGGGATGCTTGTCGGCAAGCCACCCGCCCGCCCCCTCCCCGTGGCCGAACGCCGCAAGTACCGGTTCGCCGCCGGCGGGCGTGAACGTCCCGCCCTCGTCGGGGCGGGCCAGCCGGACGCCGTCGGCGCCGAGCACGACCACGTCGGGCCGGCCGTCACCCGTGGTGTCCACGACAGTCCACAGATCCTGGAGACTCGAAGAGGGCACGGTCGGGTGCAGGACGCGCTCGTCGTCGAACGTGCCGTCACCTCTGCTGGCCGAGGTAACAGCCCCCTTCGCGGGTTTGAGCCCCACGATGTCCGCTCGGCCCGCGCCCGTGGTGTCGGCGAGGAACCGCTCACCCAGGCCCGCCCACAACACCGGTTGCCCGCTGGGGCAGCGGCCGGCTCCAGCGCTCTTCCACCCGCCGGCGTCCTGGTCGCTGCCGAACTGCTCGAGGACCAGCAGCATGTCACTGTAGGAGGGCGTAGCTCCGGGAGCCGGACGCAGGGCGGCCGAGTCAGCCAGCCGCCAGGACCGGCGGCCGTTCCAATGGTCCAGCGCTGCCCAGCGCAGCACGGGGTCGCTGATGCGTTCGGGCTCGGCCGGGACGAGCTGCCAGCGCTGACTTGGTGCGGCCTCGTCGTACTCACGCAGGACGATGCGGATCTCGTCCTCGCCGGCATCGGCGAGGTCAAGGACGGTACTGTCGCTCGTGCCCTCGATGAAGTAGCAGCCTGCTTCGCCCTCGACGGGGACGAGGTGCCACTGCTGGCCCGCGCTGCCGCCGGCGGCCGTGGCCTGGCGGACGCCGCGGTCCGCGGTGGCGGGGTCGTCGAGAACCTGGCCGCTGTCTGCGTTGCGGATCACGTACGCGTTGTCGTCCTGCACGGGGAGGAACTGCCACTGGTGAGGGCTCGGTCCGCCATCGGGGAAGTCGCGCACCACGAGCCCCCCGTCCGCGCCCGGCTCGGCCGGGGCGCCCAGGAACTTGCCGGTGGCGGCGTTGACGATCTGCAGCTTCAGTTCTTCCGTGGGCACAGGCATCGTGCGGCCTCTTCCAGGCGGTAGGGGCGTCGGCTCGGGACGGATGCGGCACAGCGGCCGCGGATCACGTGAAGACGTGGTGGTAGGGCACGTTCCACTCGCTGGGCAGCCGCGGATAGAACGTGTTGATGACCGTGCCGGTGAAGTCCCCGCCCCAGTTGTAGGTGAGCCGCACCTCGCTGTTGGGCGTCACCGCGTAGTCCTTGAACCCGAGGATGGCGTCGGGGTGGGTGATGGGCACGAAGGTGATCCCGCCCCACGGCGTCACCGTGACGACCCAGAGCTGGGTGTCCTCGGGCGCGCCGTTCTTCCCCCGCCACTTGTCTGCGACCTTGTCGGGCAGGCCCACCTGGACGGTGTCAGCCGTGGTCTTGGGGGCGTCCTGGTGCACGGTGATGCGCCTGCGCTTCGGCTTGGGCGTGCCGTCGTCGCCGCGCCCGGCGTCTACTCCGCCCGTGCCGGGAGGTTCGGGCGCCACCTGGCCCGCGGCGCTCTCGAGGAAGTACAGCGGCCGCTGCCCGAAGAAGCCGGCCGGGGTGATGTACCAGAGGTGTCCCTGTGCCTCCTTGGTCGCCGGGTCGAGCGCGGTGGCCAGCTGGACCCCCTTGTCGTGGCTCTCCTCCCTCAGCTCGGCGGGCCGCAGGTAGCCGCCGTTGAAGGCGTGCACGAGCATGACCGGCCGGTTCTCGACCAGCGCGGCCACGATCGCGTTGTCGTAGCTGTTCACCGCCACCGGCCCGCCGACCACCAGATTCGACATCGTCGTGCGTTCTTGGGTGTACATAGCGGAAACCTCACCTGTTTCTGAATAGGGGAGAACAACGCCTCGGACCCTCAATGCAGCGGACTGTCGCGCGATATACCCAAAGCCCTGATTGATTTCGCCAGGAAGGCGCCTGGAACAAAGTGGACGGCTGAGACGCAGGCATCGTTCACGGCAACATCCGAGGTAAAACTACCCGCCGGCAGAGCTATCGGAAAGTCATCGATCGAGTGACAGGGGCGAAGAAAGGTCACACCTTCGGCGTTTCGGAAGCGATTGCCGAAAATCGATCACTCAATGGAGTGCGCCGCTCCGGTTCCTCTTCCCGGGCGCCTGTGGGCGCGATACTTTCGCTTGCTGGAACGTGTGCAGACTTCTGTTTACCTTTCACCGGGCACGGTTCGGACGAAAATAGTCGAGGACGGGTAGATGCCTTCCAACGCGTACAGCCTGGTACCGGCCAAGCGTCAGCCGCTGACGAAGAAGAACCTGCGGGAACTCAACATCGAGCAGAACTGGCAGTCGATCCTGGATCACCCCAACCTGGTCTACGTCGACGACTACGGTGCCCAGCACAAACCCGTCGGGTTCTCCGTGAACAAGACGAGGTTCGGCTCCTTCCCCGGGACCGCGTTCGAGCTGGGCTGGCTCGCCTACATGAACCTCGGGGAGCCGCTGATCGAGGTGCGCGGCGACATCGGCCGGCCTCCGCCCGACACCTTCTCCTCACGCACCTACGTCAATCACAGCCAGTCGGAGATGACCTTCACCGACTCGGTCGACTTCACCGTGTCGAACGGGGTCACTTGGTCGCTGCACGGGGACGCCAAGCTCACCTTCGGCGGCAGCGTCGGCGCATCCCTTCAGCTGCAGCTGCAAAACCAGCTCCGGCTGGACCTTCAGTCGCAGCTCGCGGCGTCGTGCCAGAACGGCACGGCGAACAAGAACGCGAACACGGTGACCAACAAGAACAGCAAGGACAGCGTCGGCGTCGACAACGCCAACACCACCGAGACCTCCGCGAGCACCTCCGCAACGAACTCCGCGTCGAACGGCATGACCAACTCGGTGGGGTTCACGACGAGCGGCAGCGCCACCGGCAACGCCTCGCTCAACGCGCAGCTTGCCCTGGGCATCGCGGCCACCGTCGGGGGCTCGCTGAACACCAGCTGGGCCTCGAAGTCGCAGATCTCCGGCAAGGTCCCGCCGAACTCCCGCGTGCAGACCATGGTCACGCAGCGGCGCACCCGCAAGCAGTACACCTACGAGATCCCGGTGACCTTCTCCGGGCTGATCGCCGTGCGGTACGACGTGCCGGTGACGGTCCTGTCTCCCCCGCAGTCCGGGGACTATCCCGGCCTCGAGCAAGTGGTCGCCCGCGACATCGCCGACATCGACCTGGCACCCGGCGGCTTCCGCATGAAAGGGCTGGCCGAGGTCGTCTCCGCCCTGGAGGTCCACCACACGATGCTCGACGGCGAGGCCCTCGCCGTCAGCGAGCAGACGCTGCACAAGCAGCCCTGACCGCGCGGCGCCGCCGCCACGACGACGACCAGAGGTGACGACCATGGTGTTCGACAACATCTTCAACTCCGCCGGCAGGGGCGCGGGACTCTTCTCCGTGACCACCGGCAGCACCAAGCCCCGTCCGGGCGAGGGCATCGACTTCGAGGACAGCGACGACGACACGTACGACGACACGAACACCAGCCTGTTCAACAACGCCATCCACGGCGCCTCCTCCCGCGCGAAGATCGTGCAGGAGACATCGCCCGAAGCACGGGCCGTCCTGGGCTTCCTCGGCTCCTTCATCCAGACCACCCAAGCCTCCGCAGGCGCCCAGGCCCAGTACGCCCAGGACCCCGGCTCGGTCACCAAGGCAGCCTCCGCCGGCATGCAGGACGCGAGCGCGACGGTGAGGGAATATGGCGACCTCCAGAAGGACGAGGATCTGGAGAACAGGCCGAAGAAGGACGACTTCAGCAAGCCCCCCAAGACCCCGGAGTCTCCGAAGGCTCCGGAGGCCCCCAAGGCGCCCAAGGCAACCGCGGAGAAGCCGTCCCGCTCCGAGTAGGCCGGACGTGCGAGAGGGGACAGGCCCGAGTTCCTCCTCGAGGACGGCGAACTGGGCATCGGTGACGGCTGCGCCGCATTGGGTTTGCTCATCCTCATCGAGGCGGCGCCTTCGACCTGTAGGACGCCGTTCGGCCTTGACGTCGGGGTCAGGGCCGGCGCCGCCGGCTGGTGAGGTCGGGGACGGAGGCGTGAGTGGCCACCTGCTGCTCCAGGGCCGCGTTGGTCTCCTTGAGCTTGCTGTTCTCGATCTCCAGGACGTGGACGATCCGGGCGAGGAGCTGTGCCTGTCCGCGTAGATCGTCGCGTTCGGCGCGGACGCGGGCCAGGTCCTGCTGCTGCTTGGCCGCCCGGGCCCGCGCCGAGTCAGGCAGCGCTTCGGGGACGGGGGTGCGGGCCTTGACCAGGCCGTAGAACAGGTCCTTGAGGCCGGTGTGTTTGTGGGTGAGCTTGTTGCGGCGCAGTCCGGCTTCGGTGGCCAAGAAGACGATGGTCAGCTTGCCGTCGGAGTGCAGCGGGGCGCCGATCAGCAGGCGCACCATGGCGTCGGTGATGGCTCTGATCTCGGCGGCGTCCTCGGTGTCGGCGTGGCCCTGGGCGTGAGTGAGTGCCTCGCCGACGAGCTCGGCCAGCGCCGCGCCGTCGCGCGGGCCGGGGGCGGCTGCGGCGGGGGTGTTCATCGTCGTTCCTCGACTTCGGTGGCGGCTGGCTGTTGGGCGTCGTGGCGTCGGATGATGGCGTTGAGGTGGGCCTTGCGCTGCTGTTCGCGGGCGGCGATGGGGTAGGGGTCGAGGCCGGCGTCGGCGTCCGCGTCGATCTGCGCGACCTTGGCCCGCAGGGCGGTGATTGGGCTGCCGGTGCGGCTGATGTTCGCGCACGCCGGGTGGCAGCGGAAGTGGTCGGGGGTGCTGCGGCCGCCGTCGCGCGCCCGGTCGCGGTCGGGGGTGCACAGCGCGGTGAACGCGTCGTGGTGGTCCAGGACCTGGCAGAGCCGCTTCACCTCGTAGGTGTCCCGGTGGTCGTCAACGAACTGGAAGCGGCTGATCACCAGTTCGTCTCTCCGGCGAAATACTTGGCCGCCTTGCGGAGGATGTCCCGCTCGGTGGCGAGCTTAAGCTCACTCGCCTCGAGCTCGTCCACCCTCGCCTCCAACTGCCGCACCCGCTCGTGCGGATCAGCGGACGGCACCGCCTCTCGAGGCCGGGCGCCCGGCTTCGCAGCCGCAGCGGTGACGCCACGGCGTTCACGGTCCCGCAGCACCCACTCACGCAGGGTCGCCCGGTTGACGCCCAGGTCAGCGGCGATGCTCTTGTAGGTCGCCCCGGGTGTGGACTCGTACAGGGCCACGGCATCGGCCTTGAACTCGTCCGAGTAGTCCTTCATCGCCATCGGCGGTCTTCTCGCTTCCTCCGGATCAAGCAGATCCAGTATCAGCGTGTCCACCACTCAGGGGGAGGCCCCTTCGTCCTCGGTCATGTCGCCTCCCTCGGTTCATCAACGCATGGGACAGCATGAGGCATGGGCACGACAGCGGCGAGCTCGCCCCTGAGCCCGTCTACCGCTGCAGAGGCCGACCTCAACCAGGACCGGGGCGCAACCGTCGAGGCATGCCAGCCTGTCGGCCACCGTCAAACCCAACAGGCCGTGATCAGATGGGGAATAGCGCAGGTTCGGATTAATGCCTCTTCACCAGTACGTGCGCGAGACGCAGGAGGCGATCGTCGGCGCGGTCACCGGGCCTTTGACGGCGCCCCGGACTCTGCTGCTGGGGCGTTACGACGCGGGCGGGCGACTGAGTACACCGGCCGCACCACCACGCTGCCGCAGGCGGCCGGCCGCGCTGTCGCCGGAATGCTGGCCCCTGCCGCGATAGGGCACCCGTGGACGGGCTGGACGTTCTCCGCCGGATGGGGAACCAGGGAGACCTTGACCGTCACCCTCGTGCGGCCCGAGCTGGTGGTGGAGGTCGGCGTCGATGCCGCCCGGGACAACGCCGGGCGCTGGCGCCATCCCGTCCGCTGGTACCGGGCCCGCCCGGACCTCTCCCCCGGCGACATTGCCCACTTCGGCAATTCTGCGTAGAGCGGAGCAAGTGCCCGTGGATGCGAGCCCGGGAGCCTCTGGCATCGCCACAGCCGACGTCGCGTGAGCGACGGTGGCATTCACGATGCTCTACGGACCAGGCCTGCAGTCCGCGGTGGACCTGGCTGACCGCATCAGCGGACCGGGCTGTATACGGATTCCTGCTAACGTCACTTTTCGGTAAGGGCGAAGGGACGACGAGGTCCTCACCACTCCGGTTGTCTGCGAGCCGCCTTTCCGGGCGGATAGGTCGCGACGGGGGTCGCGGCCGTCACGCAGGTCTCCGGAGAGCGAAACGCTCACGAGTCCGCATGTCACGTGTGCGGGTGGTAGCACCGTTGAGCGGGATAGCAGGGGGATAGTGACGGTTGTGGAGCACGAGCTTGATTTCGGGTTGCTGGGTCCGTTGTTGGTGCGGCGGGCGGGCGTCGTGCTGGATCCGGGGCGGCGCAAGCAGCGGTTGCTGCTGATCCGACTGTTGCTCGCCGATGGCCGTGCGGTCCCTCCCGAGACACTGTGCGAGGAGTTGTGGTCGCCGGAGCCGGGACGGGCACCGGGCCGGGCGACGGCCTCGCTGCATGCCCACGTCAGCAAGGTCCGCGCGGTCCTGGAACCCCCGCACCTGCGCGGGCGGGGGGCGTTCGGGGTACTGGTCACCGAACCGGCCGGCTACGCCCTGCGCGTCCCGCCCGGGAGCCGGGACACCGTGCGTTTCGAGCGGGCTGCCGCCCGGGCGCACCGGCTGCTGGAGCAGGGCCGGACCGGTCACGTGGTGCAGGAGGCCGAGGGGGCCCTGAACATGTGGCGCGGTGCCGCGCTCGCCGACGCCGCGCACCACCTGTTCGCCGCCCAGGAAGCCGCGCGATTGGCGGAGTTGCGCCAGAGCGTGCGGGAGATACGCACCACCGCCCTGCTCCTTCAGGGGCGGACCGTGGAGGCCGTGGAGGCGGCGCGCGAACTGACGGTGGAGCACCCGCTGCGCGAGACCGGCTGGGCCCTGCTGCTGCGCGCCCTGTACATAGCCGGCCGCCACCCCGAGGCACTGCAGCGCTATGCGGACCTGCGCCGACTCCTCGCCGACGAACTCGGCCTCGACCCCGGCCCCCAACTGCGCGCCCTCCACGACGGCATCCTCCGCCACGACCTGCCACCACTGCCCCAGCCGGGAACAACCGGGACAGCGGGCACGACAGCCGGCCCCGGTGCGGGCACCGGGGACGGAGGTGGTGCGCCCGGACCGGCCGGGTCCGGTGCTCCGAAAGAGGGGGAGAGCACCACACCCGTCGGCGGCACACCCCCCGCCAGGGCCACTGGCGCACCCGACGCCGCGGCGGCCCCGTCCGGTGAGAGCGGCGCCCCGACCGCGAGCGGCGATGGAATCGAGCAACTTCCTTCGGCGTGTCCGGCCCAACTGCCGAATGATCTACCGGTGTTCGCGGGACGGACGACCGAGAGCGCATGGCTGTCCGCGGCGAGCGGTGCGCCGGGGCGGCCGGGGTCGGCCGGTGCTCCCGTCGTGGTGATCGGTGGCGCTCCCGGTGTCGGCAAGACCACCTTCGCCGTCCACCATGCCCACCAGATCGCGTCCTCATTTCCAGACGGGCAGCTCTTCGTCAATCTGTGCGGGTTCCACCCGCACGCGCCCGCCGTGGAACCCGGTGACGCCCTGCACGGTTTCCTCACCGCGCTCGGGGTCCCCGCCCCGCGCATCCCCGAGGACACCCCCGGCCGCAGCACCCTGTTCCGCAGCCTGCTGGCCGGTCGCCGCGTCCTGCTCGTCCTGGACAACGCCCGCGACGAGCAACAGGTGCGCCCCCTGCTGCCCGCGGGAACCGGCTGCCTCACCCTGGTCACCAGCCGCAACCAGCTCGTCGGCCTGATCGCGACCGACGGCGCCAAGCCCCTCACCCTTCCCCTGCCCTCACCGGCCGAGGCCCACGAGACGCTGGCGCGGCGGCTGGGAGCGGAACGCCTGGCCGCCGAGCCGACCGCCGCGGACGACATCATCGGGTTGTGCGGGCGGCTGCCCCTGGCACTGGCCGTGGTCGCCGCCCGCGCCGAACTCGACCCCGCCTTCCCCCTGCACGCCATCGCCGACGACCTGCGCCACGCCTCCGGTGGACTGGAGGCGTTCACCGGCTCCGACACCACCACCGATGTCCGGGCCGTGTTCTCCTGGTCCTACCACTCCCTGGAAGAACCCGCCGCCCGCCTCTTCCGCCTCCTGGCCCTCCACCCCGGCCCCGACATCACCACCCCGGCCGCCGCCGGCCTCACCGCACTCCCCCTTGCCCAGACCCGCCGCCTCCTCGCCGAACTGACCCGCTCCTGCCTCCTGGAACAGCCTCTGCCCGGCCGCTTCGCCCTGCACGACCTGCTGCGCGACTACGCCACCGAACTGACCCACACCCACGACACCACCGAGGAACGCCACCACGCCACCCTGCGGGTCCTGGACCACTACATGTTCACCGCCCATGCAGCCAACCGCCTGCTCAAGCACTACATACTGCCCGAAATCGACCTCGGTGCACCGAGTACGGGCGTCGCCCCGGAAGACCTCACCACCGTGGAACAGGCGGACCGCTGGCTCACCGCCGAACACCGGGTGCTCAGCGGCCTGCTGCACACCGCTGTCGGCCAAGGACTGGATCGCCGGATCACCGGGCTGGCCTGGGCGCTGAAGGAGCACCTGAACCGCCGGGAATTCTGGCCCGAGGCGATCAACGCGCTGACCCCCGCCCTGGAAGTGGCCCGGCGCCGGGCCGACCGTCTGGAGGAAGGCCGCTGCCACCACAGCCTCGGCAGCATCCACGGGCACCTCGGCCACCAGGAACAGGCCCTGGACCACCTGCAACGCGCCACCGCGCTCTTCGAGGAGATCGACGCGGTCGGTGAGCAGGCTCGCACCCACTACAGCACGGCGTGCGCGCTGTATCGGTTCGGCCGGATCCAAGAGGCGCTGGTGCCCGCCGAGCGAGGGCTCGTGCTGGCCCGGACTTCGGGGGACGACGTGTGGACGGCCGAGAGCCTCAACGGGCTCTCCTGGCTGCACTCCAGCCTGGGCCGGCCAGAGGTGGGCCTCGTGCACTGCGAGGAGGCCCTCGCCCTGTTCCAGGCCCTGAACGCGCCGTGGCGGGAGGCGATCTGCTGGGACAGCCTGGGCTACACCCTCCATCTGCTCGGCCGATACGAGGAGGCGGAGGCCGCCTACAAGGGGGCGCTGAAGGTGTTCGAGGAGGTGGGGGACCACAGGAACCTCGTGGGCTCGCTGATGCGCCTGGGCGACACCCGCCTGGCCATGGGCGCCTCGGAGGCCGCCCGGGCCGACTGGGTCCGCGCGCTCGCCCACGCCGAACAGCAGGCACTGCCCCGCAGCGTCCAGCAGGTCCGGGACCGGCTAGCCGCCCTGGACGCCGAAGCGGACGGCACGCCCGTGGCGCCGGAGGAAGACACCGCTGGGGGAAATTGACACACACGAGGCACCCCCATGGGCAGGTCACTGCTTTCTGAGCATTGCCGCTGTCAGTAGGCCGGCATCAAAGAGGCCGATGTTGCTGGCATTGCAGCAGCGGTGGGCGGACGCCGCCCTCGCGGTCGCGTTCGACGACCTCGATCCGGTGTCGGCTCCCGGTGGTGCCGGGACGGCGGTGGGGGCCGGGCCGGTGGTGGTCGGCCACCACTGGGCGCCACGTGCCGCCGGATCGAACGCCATGCGTACGCAGCTGATGGCCCTGGACCGCGACCCGCGGGTATCCGGCATGGCGGACGGCCAGTACGGCTGCTGTGGCGCAACCACCGGGGGACAAGTGCGTTCCTGGATGGCGCAGTTGTTCGCCCGCAACGCCGACGGCACCGCCCTGCTGGCCGACTGCCCCGGCCGCCCCGACACCGGCGGTGAACGCGCCCTGCAGGCCGCGCAGGCGGTGGCTGCGGCATGCGCGGACATCGGCTGGAGCCATCGGCGCCTGGCACAGCTGGATGAGGTGCCGACGGCGAACCTGAAGCGGCTGGCCGGCTACCGCCACCTCGCGACCAGGGCAGACCCGGCCTGATGCCCGCAGTGCTCGCGGCCTTCACGCGGACGCGGCCGCGGCCGCTGATCGAGGACGCCGAAGCGGCCGGCGACCCTCGAGGTCCTTGCCGCCGTCTTCCACGCCCTGCTCGTACTCACCGGGAGAACGACCGATGCTCAACTCCCGTCGGCGGGCATGGAACATGGAAGTACCCCGCCCCCACCGGTGCACCGGGCTCCTGCACCTGCTGGGCCACCGGCGGCGGCCCAACACACGGATGTTGGTAGTTGCTCGGCTACCAGCTGTGCGCCACGTCCACTACCAGTCGGTCGGGCAGCACCATCACCCGGAACGGCAGCCTGGCCCGGACACCGAGTCCGATGTGGGTCCCTCCGTCGTAGTAACCGCCGAACTTGGCGTCCCGGAAGGTCCCGTAGCTGCCGAAAGCGAGACCTGGCAGCGGATCCGCGAGCCCGACGCGGTACTGCGAGTCGTCGACCGGCGCGGTGAACTCGATCTCGATGACCGCCCCTCCGGCCACCGGGATACCGGTCTGGGACGGGGGATGGGCGAAACCGGGGACGTACTGAACCCAGTACAGGGCCGGGTCTGACGTCGTCATGCCCGGGATATCGATAACCATCCGGTCATAACAGGCATGCCGGCCGGTCCTGACATCCGTCAGGGAACCGGTCATCGCCATCGATCCCGGTGCGGCCTTCGCCATACTCCCCCAGCCTGCCTCGCAAGCCGTCCCCTGCGGCGCGGCAGCGGCAGTCGACGTAGTGCCTGCTCCCGCCAGTACCAGTGCCAGCGCCGCCAAAGCCGTTACCCAGCGTCTCATCGGCGAGCAACCCCCTCCGTTTTCCGTGAACTGCACATCTACGCCATGTCAGACAAAGAGGAAAGCGAAATGGTTGGAGGCGACGACGGTCACGTTTCGGACAATAAGCCTGGCAATGTACGAGTGACACGAGTGCTGATCGAAGGCTTCAGTGGTTGGACGGGCACCTTGATGCGCCTCCCCGGTAGCGACGTGTTGGTGACGGGGCCCCCGGCGCAGGACTTACCGACCTCGGTCTGGCCCTTCATCTGCGGAGCGGCGGACTGCCCGCCCCGGACATTCGCCGAGCCGTTCTCGCGGCTCGCCGCTCCGCACACATGGTTCACCACGCGGCTCAATCGCGCCCTGGAGCGAGTAGGGCTCGCGCCGGCCGGGCGGGCAGGCACTCGACTGGCTGCCCAGTTGGGCTTCAGCGCGGGACGGATGGCCTTGTCACCCCCCTCCAAGCGTCACCCGGGTTGGGGGGACGTGGAGGCGGGTGTTACTGGAGGGGGATGTCGAGCCCGTAGGCGTCCGCGGGCCGAGGACCGTGGATGCGCCTGTCGGCTTCGGAGATGGCGATGTCGTTGATGCTCGCCTCCCGGCGCCGCATAAGGCCTCGCTCATCGAACTCCCACAGTTCATTGCCGTAACTGCGCCACCACTGGCCTTCCGTGTCGTGCCACTCGTACTGGAAGCGGACGGCGATCCGGTTCTCGTGGAACGCCCAGAGGTTCTTGCGTAGCGCGTAGTCCAGTTCGCGCTCCCACTTCCGTGTCAGGAAGGCGACGATTTCCTCGCGGCCACTGACGAAAGTGTCCCGGTTCCGCCATGTCGAGTCCGCCGTGTAGGCCACAGCCACCCTCTGGGGATCGCGGGTGTTCCAGGCATCCTCGGCGGTCTGGACCTTCTGCAGGGCGGTCTCCCGAGTGAACGGGGGGTAGGGCGGGCGATCTTCCGGCACTGCGGCCTCCTCGCGTCGAGAACGAGCGTTCTCCATCGGTGGGACTAAGATAGGGAACGGTCGTTCTCAAAGTCAAGGAGACCCGATGCCGGCCCCCATCACCGAGGAACAGAACCGCCTGGACCGTGAAGGGCTGCTCGTCGCAGCAGAGAGGCTCTTCTACGAGCGAGGCATCCAAGCGGTCGGAATGGATGAGGTGCGCGCAGCGTCCGGTCTACCGCTGAAGCGGATCTACCGGTTCTTCGCGGCGAAGGAGGATCTCGTCGTGGCGATGCTCAAACGTCGCGACCAACGGTGGAGAGGAGACCTGGCCGCCCACGTGGAACAGGTCCCGGATCCCCGCGAGCGCGTACTCGCGATATTCGACTGGCTTGCCGAGTGGTTCGCACAGCCCGGTTTCCGCGGATGCGCCTGGGTCAACGCCCACGGCGAACTCGGCTCGTCGTCCGAAGCGGTGCTGGCCGAAGTCCGGTCACACAAGCAGGAATTCCACGACCAGATCGCCGTGTGGGTCCACGCCACCGGGGTGCCGGTGGTCGAACCAGTCTTCCTCCTCGCCGAAGGGGCCATCGTGACAGCCGGCATCAGTGGCGACCCGGCCCCAGCCCGTCATGCTCGCGCAGCCGTCGCGACGTTGCTCGGGACACCTTGATCTCTCGGCCACAGCGTCAACAACCTGTGCCCGTGACCGCGGAGGAGCCTCCGGCCATCCGCAGGACGGGCGTATCTGCTCCATAGCTCGCCCATGGGTGAGGAACCGAGTCAGGGCGGTGCGACGGCGGTGTGTCGACGCGCTGGACGAAGACGGTCTGAGCGCGTGCCTCCTCCACCGGCAGCTCATGCACCCGCACCTGTTCGCGAAAGGCGTGCCGCTCGACATCAGCGGCAGGCAGCACTGTGAGGCCCATGCCGACCCCGACGCACGGTGAACGCCGCATGCTTGACGATCTTGCGGTGGAGGTTGAACCGGGTGCGGGAGATGACCGCCGCGCGAATGGCGGGCCGCCAGGTCGGGCGGGCAAGGGCGCGCCGGGGTTCGCCGGGCTTCCAGCCCTCATCGCGCGGGCGCTCGCGGAGCTTGCCCCAGGGCGCCCTTGACCGCTGAGACGACGATCGCCACCTCCGGGTCACGGTCGCGGTAGCCGTCCATCGCGGCGAGGAAGTCGGCCGACTCCGTATCGGCGTGCACGCCGAGGTCGGCCATGGTGGCGAGGAAGGCGTCACGCAGCCGCTCGTGCCAGCCGTCCAGGGAGCGGCCGTTCTCGCAGCGGACGTACACCTCGATGGGCGCGACGTCGTAGCCGAGCTCCACCTCGTAGACTCCGTCGGCGTCACGTACCAGGCTGGACCCTCCGGCCGCTCCGCTGCAGTCCGGGCCGTGGTTACAGCGACGTCAGCCGATCTCGCAGACGTGTGGATCCTCAAGGAGCAGTTGCTGGGATGCGGAACACTTCGCCGGGTGATCGTGATGCGGCCCGTCCTGGAGATATACGCACCTGACGGCTTCGACCTCTGGCCTGTCGCCGAGGTCCAGTCGTTTGCCTTTTCTGCCTCTCAGCGGTGAGCTCTCGCCCGCGGAGGTCGGGACGGCCATGAGGCGCATCGCCAGCTGCAATGACATCGACCCCGACGGCGATCGGCCGCCTCCTCCGGTCGACGCACTCGACTCGTTCCTTCACGGACTGCTGACGTTCGACAACCTCTTCGCGGCCGGTGGCCTGCGGGTCACCGACAACTCCACAGGCGTCACCTTCCTGCCCGTTTGCTGCGATGGGCTGGAGGACTGGCGCGACTGGCACCAGTTCGTCGACGACGGCGGCCTGCTCGGATTCGGCCACGACCCCGTGTCACCGATCGCGGAGCGCTTCGGCGACACCGTCCGGCTCACTGTCAACGCCGAGCAGAGCGACAGTCCGGTGATCGAGTTGTGCGTATCCGAACTCCGCCACCTGCTCGCCGGTGCCGAGCGCGACCTGGCCGACTTCCTAGCGCTGGCTGCCGACTGGGCCTCCAGGCACCTGCCGGGACACGGCGCTGCCGTCACAACCGCCCTTGCCCGCGTTCTCGACCTTCCCGCGCCGGCCACGGTCGACCGCGACACCTCGACCGACCGACAACGCCACGAGGTCACCGGCCTGCGCAACGGCAGCGGCAGCAACCACCTCAAGTGGACCGAGGGCCAGACCTGGCGGGTCACCTACTCGATGTACATTCCCAGCTCCCTGAAGGCGACCACCACCTTCACCCACATCATGCAGATGAAGCAGCCCGGCGCCGGCAGCGCGCCGATCGTCGTGCAGTCGCTGCGCCGGGTGAACGGGGTGCAGACCATCGAACTGAAGCTCTTCGAGAGCGACACCCTCGTCGGCCGCAGCAACCTCGAACCCCTGCACAACAAATGGATCGACGTCGACTTCCAGATCAAGATCGACAACGGCTCGGCCGGCTCGGTGCGCTGGATCATCAAGAACGGCTCCACCACCGTCATCGACGCCTCGAAGTCCGGCGTCGACACCTTCCTCGCCGACCGCGTGCGCCCCAAGTGGGGCATCTACCGCTCCCTCGGCGACACCTCCGGGTCCATGCAGAACTGTTACCTCCTCCTGTCCAACCTGCGCGGATACCAACTCGTGTGAGCACCACACCTACGATCGTCGCTACGCCGCCACGCATTCGGTGAACTGGCTGACTGTCGCTCTTTACGGACACACCGGAAGAACGCAGAACGTTCGTGCATGCGTGCGCTGAAGGGGTGCCACCGGAGGGAGTACCAGCGTCGGTCGCGGCACTCCTCGTCCGTTACGCGCCGGTCGCCGCCATAACGGGCAAGTTCTCTCGCGCATTCCAGCCCAGGCCGCCTCTCCAGCAGCAGCATCTCTCGTCGGTCCGCGCCCCCGGCCGACGCTGTGCCGCAAGACCTGCTCATCGGACGAGCACACCGGCCCCTGGCATTGCCATCGCGTCACATGCCAGTTGTCGTCCACTTGACGACAAGAGGAGGTGCGACTATCTTCCCTTTTATCGTCTCAGTGACGAGAAATGCGATTGGGGGCCTTCATGGCCGACATCATCCGGCGCCTGGGCTGGCGCCATCTGCGCGGCGCCCCGACGACGCATGTGCGCCACCACCGCTCCGGCAAGCTGGTGCACGACGGGCCGGGGCTCAGCTTCTGGTTCCGCGCGTTGAGCGCCGCGCTGTCAGAAGTGCCGGTCGACGACCGGGAGTTGGCCATGACCTTTCACGCCCGCACAGGTGACTTCCAGGACGTGACGGTGCAGTCCACGGTGACGTACCGGATCAGCGACCCGGCCGTAGCCGCCGCCCGCCTGGACTTCTCCATCGACCCGGACACCGGGGTATGGCGCGGTGCACCGTTGGAACAGCTCGGTACGCTGCTGACGGAGACGGCGCAGCAGCACGCGCTGGACGTCCTCGCACGCACGTCGCTGTCGTCGGCGCTGATGGACGGTGTGACGGCGGTGCGGGAACGGGTGGCGGCGGGCCTGGCCTCAGAACCGCGGCTGCCGGCCACCGGCATCGAGATCGTGGCAGTCCGGGTTGTCGCACTGCGCCCCGAGCCGGAGGTGGAACGCGCGTTGCGCACCCCCGCACGCGAGCAGATCCAACAGGAGGCCGACCGGGCGACTTACGAGAGGCGAGCGGTGGCCGTCGAGCGGGAGCGGACCATCGCGGAGAACGAACTCGCAAGCCAGATAGAACTGGCGCGCCGCGAGGAGCAACTGGTCGAGCAGCGGGGTACGAACACCCGGCGCGAGGCAGAGGAGAACGCGGCCGCCGACAAGGTGCGGGCAGAGGCGGAGGCCACGCGTTCCGTGCGCCTCGCGGAGGCGGAGGCCGCAGGCTCGGTGAAACTGGCCGAGGCTGAGGCGCGGCGTACCGAACGGCTGACCCAGGCGGAGGCGGCTCGTACGGTGCAGTTCGCTCGTGCCGAGGCGGAAGCGGCGCGCGAGGTCGGCGAGGCACGGGCACAGGCCCAGGCGGCCTGGCTGCGCGTGCATGGAGAGGTCGACGTGGCCACCCTGCACGCGCTCACCGGGACGCGGCTCGCAGAGAACCTTCCGCGCATCGACAGCGTGACGATATCGCCGGACGTCGTCACCGGCTTGCTGTCGAGGCTCGGTACAGGAGACCGGGGATGAGCTTGGCCCCGCGGGCCGTGCTGGTCTACCGCACCACGGAGTACGAGGAGTTGGTGGCCCGGCACGGCACGCACGGCCAGGCAGCGTTCTTTCTCTCGTCGCGCGGTCGTGACATCGAGGAGATCACCGAGCGTCACCGGCGCACCAGACGCGCGCTCGTGGAGGTGACGGCCGCCATTCCCCTGACGTGGCGCCAGAGTCACGTGGAGCGAAGGGACCTGGACCGGTTCCTGTTCGCCCCCGAGGACGTGGTGGTCGTCGTCGGCCAGGACGGGCTGGTGGCGAACGTCGCCAAGTACCTGACGGGACAGCCGGTGGTGGGCGTCGACGCCGACCCGGGCCGCAACCCGGGCGTCCTGGTCCGCCACCGGCCCGCCGACGCGCGGATGTTCCTGGCCGCCGCGCTGGCCGCCCGCACCGGCACCGGCACCGGCACCACCGAGCTGACCATGGTCGAAGCCGTCGCCGACGACAGCCAGCGACTGCTGGCACTCAACGAGATCTATGTGGGCGCCGCCGGCCACCAGACCGCCCGTTACCGCCTGGGTCTCGACGACGGACGCGGTGCCGTCGAGGCCCAGGCTTCCTCCGGGGTACTGGTGGGCACCGGCACGGGGGCCACCGGCTGGGTCCGGTCGGTGTGGCAGGAGCGGGGCCGCGGTGGGGCGGGCGGCGACTTGCGGCTGCCGGGCCCCACGGAGGAGCGGCTGGTGTGGTTCGTGCGGGAGGCGTGGCCCTCCCCCGCCACCGGCACCTCGCTGGTGGCTGGCGAGCTGGCGGCGGGCAACCGTCTGACCCTCACCGTCGAGTCGGAGCGCCTTGTCGCGTTCGGCGACGGTATCGAGACCGACGCGGTGGAGCTCACTTGGGGCCAGCGTGTCCGGGTCGGGGCATGCGCACAGCGCCTGCGCCTGGTGGGGTGAGCGCCGGCGACGGCTCGCAGACTTGGCCAGCATCCCCAAACCCGCCTCGCAGACCCGCAGCAGGGGCCCGCCCTCGCTCCCCGGACGGCCTGCTGGGCCGCTGCCTACGACCACGCCGGGCGTCTGCGGTACCAGTGGCGTGCCCTGTGCTCACCCCCACCAGCCCGTGGTTGGCACGCCTCAAGTCCGCCCGCTCGTCATCAGACAGCAGCAACGCCTCAAGTTTCGAACCCCGAGGAGGAACTGACGCACCAGCAGCAGAAGTCACACCACCGCTGACAAGCAGCTACTGGCGCAGGACACTAGCTGCTCGCCGGTCGACCGTTCGCCAGCGCCTCGGTTCGCCAGCCGAGAAGGATCGCGCGGAGCGCCTGTTCGGCGAGGTGGCGGGCGCGATCATTGCCTGCGCTGCCGAGGTAACTGAGCGACGCGATGCCGTACAGCGTGCCCCAGAGGATCTCGCAGGCCTGATCGGTATCGGCCAGGACCACGTCGTGTGCAGCCGACCAGGTGGTGAGCAGCTCCTTGAGGACGTCGATGGCCGGTTCCGCGACGCGCCGGCGTTCGTCCGCGTCAACCACCGGGTCGTTCATGACCTGGTAGAGGTGGGGGTGCTCGCCGGCGAACTGGACGTATTCCGACGCGATGCGCATCATGCGCTGGTCCGTATCGGGCTCCTGCGCGGCTCGACGGAACTCGGTCAGCATCAGGTGGTGACCGTGCGCGACCAGCTCCAGTAGGAGCGCGTCCTTGTTGGCGAAGTGCTGGTAGACGACGGGCGCGGAATATTCGACGTCGGTGGCGATGCGCCGGATCGTCAGGGCCGCGATGCCCTCGGTTTCTAGGACGTGCAGCGCGGCCTCGATGATCCGCTCTCGGGTGTTCGCCCGTTCGCGGGCCCGTCTTGTACTGGTCGGCATGGTCCGTCACTTCGCTTCGATGGTGTCCTCGAACACTAGTCACCGCCTTGACCGCGTCGGCGATGCGCGTCATAGTTAACGCCGTTATAAAATCTAACGACGTTAGGAACGGGTAGTAAGTCATGATCTACCACATCAACAGAGTCACGATGAAGGCCACCGCGACGCCCGAGCAGATCGAGGCGGCGCTGGAGAGCTGGCGCAACCAGGGCGGGTCGAACCCTGCCGTCAAGTCCTTCGTCGTCGGCCGCGACCACGGCGGCGACTACACGTACAGCGCGGCTTCGTCGTCGAGGATCTTGACGGGCTCTTCGCCTACCTGACCCACCCGGCCACCTTCCAGACCGACCACCTCGGGCTGCACCTGGTCGAACGGCTGGAGATCTTCGACGTCAGTGACGACGACCCTGACCTGAACGCCGAGATCCAGGAACTGCACCGGCGCCGCAACGAGCTCAACCCGCAGATCGCCGGCATGCTCGCCGACGTGCCTACCTACACCGGCTCCGGCGTGGACGACTGACCGATACCCCGGAGGAGAAAACCGTCATGGCCAAGCACGTCGTCATCGGTGCCGGTTCCATCGGTACCAACGTCGCTCGTCTGCTCGCCGAGCGCGGCGAGAGCGTCCGGATCGTCACCCGCAGCGGCTCCGGTCCCGAGCACCGGCTGATCGACCGGGTCGCAGCGGACGCGTCCGACCCGTCCCGCCTGACCGAGCTGTCCCGCGGCGCGGAAGTGATCTACCACTGCGCCAATCCACCCTCCTACACGGTGTGGGAGCGCCTGTTGCCGCCCCTCCAGACGGCGGCCATCACCGCCGCCAAGACGAACGACGCCGTCCTCGCGCTGACCGGCAGCCTTTACGCCTACGGTCCGCAGCCCGGTGGCCGGATGAACGAACACACCCCCATGGCCGCCACCGGGCACAAGGGCCGCCTGCGCAGACGCATGTGGGAACAGGCCCTCGCCGGGGGGATCCGCACCGTCGAGGTCCGCGGCTCCGACTACATCGGCAAGGACGCCAACGGCATCTACTCCCTGCTCATCAAGTCGGCCCTGCAGAAGGGAAAAGCGGCCTGGATCACCGGCCACCTGGACATGCCGCACACCTTCACCTTCAACGGCGACATGGCACAGGCCCTCATCACGCTGGCCTCGGAAGAACGCGCGTGGGGCCGCCCCTGGCACGTGCCGTCTCCGCCGGCCGTCACCATCCGCGAGCTGGCGCGGCGCTACGCCGTCGCGGCGGACCGACCACCGGTCAAACTGATCCAGATACCGCGCTCCGTGACGCGTACGGCCGGGCTGATCGCGCCGATCGCCCGCGAGATGGCCGAGATGGACTACCAGTGGTACGCGCCGTTCCACATGGACGCGACGGAGACCGCCGACACCTTCCGCCTGACCGCCACCGACCTCGACACCGCCGTCCGCAACGAGGTCAGCTGAACTCCCACCACCACACCTGCACGTCGACGGCAGGTCCGCCGACACCGTGAACGTTCGTGGTACGTCACACCACCGGCTTCGCTCCGTCCTCAAGGCGCCAGGGACGGACCGGCGCCGGTGGCGGGGGTGTGTCAGTCATCGTGCCGGCCGAGTCGCCACCGCCGTCACTCCGACCGGGAAGGAAGCCTTCGACAAGCGGCGGCCCAGCCGCCTCACGCAGGCGTCGCCGGGCCTCGACGCGGACGGCGCCCGCTGCGGACGACACAGCTCCATCCGGGCCGGGCGAGGGATGCACGGGCGGTGACGATATGCTCACGCGGTGAGCCGGAATCCTCGTCGCGCCGTCGTCGCAGGACGGGACAAGAGCCGGTCGGGTCGAGCGAGGAGCCAGGGAGGCGATGGGGTGCGGCAGGCGGGTGTGCTCGATGTCGGCTGCCACAGTGCCCTGTTGACGGTGGTGCGGCGGCGTCCGGGTACGGTGCTGGAGCCGGTGCTCTCGCATAAGGTGCGACTGAGGCTGCACGAGACCTTGGACCGCAAGGGGCGGCTGGACGAGGCCGGGGTGAAAAGCGTCGAGCGGGCAGTGGCCGAGGCCGTCGCCGCGGACCCCCGTCTGCGCGGTCCGGACGTGTACGCATTCGCGACCTCGGTCATCCGGGACGCCCCCAACCGAGACGAGATCATCGCGCGGGTGGCACGCACCACGGGCACCCGCCTGTGCGTTCTGCCCGGCGAGGAAGAGGCGCGGCTGGCCTACGTGGCCGCCCGCCAGTGGGCAGGCCCGACGGCCGGGCAGCTGCTGGTCCTGGACATCGGCGGAGGCACCGTGGAGATTGCCTCCGGCGTCGCAGAGCAGCCCGGCGCCACGCACTCACTGCCGCTGGGTGCCCGCAGGATCACCCGTGACTGGCTCCCCGCCGGCACCGCGCCGACCCAACGCCGCCTGGCCGAGATCCGACAGCACCTGTGCCGGTCCCTGCAAGCCGTCCCCGGCCTGCCGCAGGCCGAACCGGGCGGGCGAGTGCTGGCCTGCTCCAAGACCTTCGAACAACTCGCCCGGCTCACCGCCGCCCAGGGCAAAGCACCGCGAAACAGGCGGCAGCTCGCGCTACCCGAACTGCGTGCGTCCGTCTCCCTGCTGGCCGGCACGGGACCCTCCCGCCGTGCCAAGCTGCCGGGCATCTCCCGGCACCGCGCCGAACAGTCCCTGGCCGGAGCCCTGATCGCAGAATCCCTCATGGAAGCCTGCGGGGCCGAACACGTCGAGATCTGCCCCTGGTCCACCCGGGAGGGACTCCTGCTCGAACGCCTCGGCGTCCCCCACTAGCCGTTCGCTGCACCAGCGCACCCCCACGGGCCCCGGTCTGCACGGCAGCTCGTACGGTGCACGGATCGAGGTGGAGTCAACCGAGACGTCCCAGTCGGTCCCACCAGCGGCATGGGCCTGGGCCTGGGCCTGGGCCTGCACCTACTGAAGCAACCGTTCCCAGGTTCCGTCAGCCGACCAGCGCCGGTGACGCTCATAGACGGTCTTCCACGGCCCATAGCGTTCCGGCAGATCACGCCACTGCAGCCCGGTCCGCACCCGGTGCCGGATGCCGTCGACCACCTGGCGGTGATCGTGCCACTGCCCGCAGCGGTTGTTGCCTCTGGAACGGCTCGACACGTCGCCGCTCCGCCTCTGTCAGATCCCCCGACCAGTCATACAAGAGCCAAGGAATCAGCGGGGGGCATGGGCACGGTCAGCACCTGCGATGCCACCACGCCAGCTCTGGGTCTGCCATCGGCTCGTGACGCGTTCGCCCGA
This sequence comes from Streptomyces sp. ALI-76-A, assembly GCF_030287445.1. Lineage (GTDB taxonomy): Bacteria > Actinomycetota > Actinomycetes > Streptomycetales > Streptomycetaceae > Streptomyces. Next base: position 200,609 of record NZ_JASVWB010000002.1, read on the forward strand.
GGAGCACCACGTCCAAGCGCTCCACCTGCATCCGGAGTTCGGCGGCGGCTCTTGGCGGGAGCATGAACAGAGCGTCTTGCAGTTTGTCCCGAGCCCAACCCTCACCGCAGCAGGGGCAGGTGAACTCAGCCTCCCACCGTCTCCAACGGCGTTTGGTGCCATGGACGCGCACGGACCACACACTCAGCGCCACTGCCACGACACCCGGAGACAATCGCTCCCGTTCGAGCACACGGATGGCGGCATTTGCTGCTCCCGACAGCCCGGGGACATCGCGATACCGCACCCAGGGTCTTCCCCAGCCACGTTCCCGCGACCGAAGTGAAGCTGGTGTCCTACGCGGCACGGCCCCTTCGAGTGCAAGTCATGGACCGCATCCTCCCACAGTCCATGATCGACCCGACAGAACTTAGCCCGACCCCTGCACACAGCGGCCGGGGGCATCCCCTCCCCGTAGGCCGCCGGCCACTCCCCCTTCGCCCGCCCCGGTGCGGCACCAGTTCGCCTGCCGGTGCCGCGCCCTGCCCGAAAGGCAGACCGCCGTGCCCGTACACGCCTGTCCGAACGAACCGCGCTCGCCGCCCACTTCTCCCCCGACCAACTCGCCGCCGAAACGACAAGTAGACCCCGGCCGACGTCTGGAGCCGCCGCGACGGCAGCGAGCGCCTGGCCTCTACCGGACGCACGAGGAACTGGCCCAGCCGGAGCTGACCTGCCAGTTCGTCACCCCCTCGGAGCGAGAAGTGGCCCGCCGCCCTCGCCGACCCGGGGCCAGCCTGCCCGCTGGGCCTGTGGTCCGCAGCCTTGAACGACTGCGACGACTGACCGACAGCGCGGTCGCCGTGACCGGCAACTGGGCTCTACCGAGCACGCCATCGCCCGCGCGAACAACTTCGCCACCGCTCTCGCCGCAGCCGATCACACCGTTTCGGCGACGAGTTCCATGCCGTTGACGGAGCTGGAGTCGTCGGAGGCGAGGAAGAGGGCGGCGGTGGCGATTTCGTCGGGGCGGCCCATCTGGCCGCGGGGGACGAGGGACTCGAACTGCGCTTGGTGGTCTCGTCGAAGAGTCTTCCTGCTTGGCGGTGGCGACTTGACCGGGGGTCAGACAAGAAAGCCGTCGCCGCGCGGCTCGCCGACACCGCCCGCGAAGCCGGCGCCGCCGACCCTGAACAGCTCGGCGAGCAGCTCGCGCTGCTCATCGACGCGCCGCGGACCGCACCCGGGTACTCAACGCCGACGCCTTCCCCACCGCCGCCGCCATCGCCGCCGTCCTCATCGACAACGCCATCCCCGCCACAACCGGCGATGACCGGCGGCGGGAGGAAGTGTCGAGTAGACGTGGCACCCCGCGGCCGGGCTGGACGCGCTGCCCGTCGCGCGGTTGCACCCGCTGGTACGCGACACCAGCCCCCAGCCACCCGCCCCGGACCTGCTGGCCTTTGCGGAACTGCCCGCCCGCCTGCTGTGGGCCGCAGCAGAAGCGGCCGGGGAGACCGGCGACCCGCGAAGGCTTCAGGAGTTCGAGGCCGTCATCCCGGCCCCGAGGCGCTGGCGCGCCGCCGGTTCGCACAGACGCCTGCTCACATACGTCCGTACGCGGTAGCGCATGAAGAACTCGTACGCAGCTGGGAGGTTGTGAGGATGCGGGTGGCCCACCAGTGTCACTGGTGGGCCACCCGCATCCTCACAACCTCAACGAGCCGGAGACTTGCCACCCCCTCTCATCCACTCCACCGCGGCGCTCGCCTCGCGGAGCAGCACGGCGTCGACTTCTGAACCGAGCCAGGTGAACCATCCACGCTGATCAGCAGTGGGTGGTCCATCTGGGCCACGCCAGCCCGAAACGAAGGCCGACAGGCGCAGCCAACCCGTCGGGTTGAAACCCGCCGTCGGGTTCTGGATCCCACGGGCGGACTCCCGACACTACGAACGGCGGACCTCCGGCGATCAGCCGACTTGAGCCGCGTCCGCAGCACGCACTCCCAGTCGGCCTCAGGTGCTTCGGGCCCCTCAGAGCAACTGCCAGCAGAAGTACGGAACCAGGTCAGAGGTCAGCCGCAACAGACCACTCCATCAGGCAACTTCACTCCCGAGCGAATGAGATCGCTTCATCCTTGAGTTGCCGCTCACGGGGGCTGGTGTGGCCGGTCATGGGCGTGTTCATGCTGGTCGGTGGCGTGATCGGTTACAGGTGATCATCTGGTCATGGAGTGATTCGCCGGAACTGGGGCCGCAGAGCGTCCGTGCCGTCTACTGCCCACGGAAGCAAGGGAGTTCACGGGGCGAGAGAGAGGGCGAAGGGTGGTCGCGATGCTGACGTGGGTGATTCAGCGGCGGGTCTTGCTGGCGGACCGGGTCGAGCAGCTGCGCAAGGAACTCGCGGTGGCGGAAGCCGAGGTGGCCCGCCTGGCGGCGGCCGCAGCAGTGGGCCGTTGCAAGGCGCGAGGCACACCAGCGCCACCGTCGGCGGCCGAACACGTCGGAGAGGCGCTGGAGCGGATCGCAGCCGAGGTGGCGCCGCAGCGCACTTGAAACGCGCTGCACACACGTGTCCTGCCTCACTGTCGAGGCCGCTGGGCAACCCTTCCGGCGCTGAAATCTTCTCCTCGGGATGAAGATTCTGAAGAGGCGGCCTCGCCTACTCATACTCCTGACCCTGGCCGTGGTGGCGGCCGTGACGGTGACCGTCGTCATGGTCATCCAGGCGAACAAGATGGAGACACTCTCCCCGCGCGAGGAACGTGACCAGGCCGCGTCTGGAGCGGTCGTACCGTCGGGTCAGGTGGACTGCCGGAAGGTCAAGTGCATCGCGCTCACCTTCGACGGCAACCCGGGCGGACCCACCGACCGACTGATGGACCTCCTGAAGGAGTACAAGGCGCCGTCGACGTTCTTCCTCGAGGGCCGGCGCATCCACAAATTCCCGGATGTGGTGCGGCGGATTGCCAAGGAAGGCCACGAGATCGGGGACCACACCTGGACGCACGCGGTGCTGACCGATGTCTCTGATGCGCAGATCCGCGACGAGCTGCGCCGCACGGCACGGGCCATCTCCAGCATCACCGGCAGCGAGCCGACGCTGATGCGCCCGCCGCAGGGTCGCACCGACGACCGCGTCTCCAAGATCTCGAAAGAACTGGGGATGGCGCAGGTGCTGTGGACGGTGACCGCGAAGGACTACGAGACGGACGACACCGCGCTGATCACCAAGCGCGTGCTCACGGGTGCTGGCCGCGACGGGATCATCCTGCTCCACCCGCTGCGCAAGGGCACCGTGCCGGCCATGCCTTCCATCCTGAAGGCGCTCAGCAAGCAGGGCTACACCTTCGTGACCGTCTCCCAGCTGCTCGCTCCGGCCAGGGCCGAGCCCGGCAAGATCTACAAGTGACTGACTGACGCGCGAAGCGTCCGCCCTCTTGGGCCCCTCGCCACCACGGGAGCGGCGGCCACCCGTTCCGTCGAACTCCGGTGACTCGTTCGGCATCCCATTTCAGGTGTAGCCGTTTTGACAACAGTCTGCGGGGTGCACACCGTGTGCGGCGTCCTGTGGTGGCTCTGTGACCGGGCCGACCGGGCCGTCGTCGCGCAGCTGAACGCGGCGGACATCGACCCGTACCATGCAGTCGTCACGACCAGCGGCGACCGGGGCGCGGACCGGGCCGGGGCCGCCGAACCGCTGCTGGCCGGCCTTATCCGGATCGAGGAGGACGAAGGCGGCGGTCACCGACCGAGGCGCCCTTCCTGACCAGGCGCCGGAGCACCCGGTCCCGGCCGCCGTGCTGGCCATCCTGCGCGGCCACGCCACTCCATGGCCCCTGAACTGGCTGTATATGGACGCCGAGCACTGCGGGCGGCGCGACGACTTCCTGCGGGGCGATGACGCCAGGTGGCCGCGCTGGGCCACGCACGACCAGGACCGCGTCCTGGTCGCCGCAGGCCTGAACACCCTGCTGCTCGCGGGCTGGTGCGCTGTCCAACTGTTCTATGTGGGCGGGGCACTCCTCTACGGGACAGGTGGCGACATCGCGCGCCCTGCTCGTCTGCCTGCTGGATGGGGAGTGTTCGCGCTGGCCCTGACCCTGTATGCACGGGACATGTGGCCGCGGCGCCGGGGCCGGTTCGCGGAGTACTGCCGCACCCTCCCGCCGCATCCGGCCAAGGCTGCCCTCAACGACGAGCAGCGCAGCCAGCTGCTCCGGGCCATGAGCTACAGCCCTCCGGAACAAGAGGCCTTCGTGCGGCTGGACGTGGACACTCCAGGTGCGTTCTGATGTCGCGGACGAGCTTGTGACGGGACTCCCCCAGCTGCTGTTCGTGCTGGACGGTACCGGCCCGGCCGGGATCGAGACCCGCATCGGTGCCCTGCACGCCGCCGCCCGTGCCCTGACGCAGGTTGGCTTCCGGCACGTGGCGCCTGTCCTCGCGGCACCGATGGTCGACCTGCTCCGCAACGGGCCCCGCGCCTGTGCCGGCACCAGCACCCACGTGCCGGCTTGTGTACTCGGTTCCCAGTAGACGGAGGCATGCGTGCAGGGCGCTTCATACGGGATGCAGGCGAGCGAGTTCTTCGTCGCTGGTGTGGTTGCGCCTCCGCAGGCTCCCCTGACGCTCCGTCTCCTGACCAGCGTCAAGAGGTCGACAATCTGCCGCTTCCTGTACCGGTCCGACGCGGATGTGTCGGCGAGGACCACCACGCCGCCTTCCTCGGAGGCGTCGGGTGACGGTGTGTCCGAGCTGGACCAGCAGCCCTGTCACTGCGGCCTGCACGATCGCCTTCATGCTGTCGTCGCTCGCGGAATGTCTGGCTTGGTCGCGGGCCAGAGAGGTGAAGCCGTCCGAGGCCGTCCAGCTGATCAGAGTGCCTGCGGGCACCTCGGCCACCCGCAGCCCCGGCACACCGGTGTCCGCGCCGCCCAACACGTGAAAGCCTGCCTGGGCCAGGGCAGACCTCACCTGGGTGACGAGCTCAGCAACCACATACGACACCGAAGTCGCCTGCCCGCAAGAACGCAGATCATGCCGCCGGCGTGTCCTGCTCGGATGCGGCGGTGCCGCCGAAGGTGCAGGGCGGCAGCGGGCCGTTGACCCGCAGCTCGGGATGCGGGTGCTCTGGCGGAGGTGTCGACCGCGGCCAGGAACCGCGAGCTTGGCGAGCTGGATGCCATCTGGCCCGGCCCGGGAGTGAGAGCAGCCTGCGGAACGCGCTTGCCGGTTCGCTATTCAACATGCTTGTCCCGGTTTCATACGCAATACGATGGTGAGCCGGACAGGGTGAACCGAACGCGACAAATACGACAAAGGCGACAATAGAGAGGGTGAGCAGACTGTGATCACCCAGGAGCAGATCCCGACTGTGCTCGACCACCCGGTCTACGACACGGACGGCAACAAGATCGGCAATGCCAGACACGTCTTCCTCGACGACGCCACCGGCCAGCCCGAGTGGGTCAGCGTCAAGACCGGCCTGTTCGGCACCAGCGAGTCCTTCGTACCCATCGGCGACGCCTCCATCGTGGACGACCACCTGGAGGTCCCCTATCCCAAGGACAAGATCAAGGACGCACCCAACGTCGACGTTGACGCAGGCGGTCACCTCTCCGAGGACGAGGAGCACCGCCTGTACGAGCACTACGGCATCGACTGGGACGCTGCCTGGCAGCAGGCCAACCAGCCCGGCGCCGGCGGCTGGGCCCACACCGATACCAGCGAGACGACCGACATGCCCCGCTCCGCAGAAACCGGTGCCGGCGGCGACGACGCCATCACGCGCTCGGAGGAACGCATGCACGTCGGCGCCGAGCGCCGCGAGGCCGGCCGGGCGCGGCTGCGCAAGTACGTCGTCACCGAGGACGTACAGCAGACCGTGCCGGTACGCCGGGAGGAAGTCCGCGTCGAACGCGAGCCGATCACGGACGAAAACCGCGACGCCGCCCAGTCCGGACCCGACATCAGCGAAGCCGAACACGAGGTCACCCTCCACGAGGAACGCCCCGTGACAGAGACCGAGACGGTGCCGGTGGAGCGGGTGCGCATGACGACCGAACAACAGACGGACGAGGAGACGGTGCGCGGCCAGGTCCGCAAGGAAGAGATCGACACCGAAGGCATCGACGAAGACCGGCGCGACAGGTAGCCCAGCCCCTGCCTGCGTCGCCCGCGCGCTGCCACCCGGCGAGCGTGAAGAGGGGTCCGGCACGTCGAACCACTGCCGGACCCCCCGCCCCTGGACTTCGAGACGTTGCCCTCAGACAGCGGGCTTCAGGCAGCCGGGACGGCGTGGGCAGTCAGCACACGAACCGAAAGAGAGTCGGCCCTCATGCCCCAGGTCGAGCAGCCCCTCACAGACGCCGCCATCACAGTCCGCCAAGTCAACCACTACCAGTTCAGCTGGGTGGCCGGAGAACCCGGCCAGCGCGGCACCTTCACCCTGCAACTGGTCCTGGACGAAGGCGCCGGGGAAGAAGTCCTCACCCTCGACGCCGACGACGCCGACGTGTTGAAGGATCTGCTGGAGCACAATCACACAGTCCAATACGACGTCCCACGCAACACCCTGATGTTCGGCGTGACGCCCGCCGGCAGCTGAACCCCAGCAGCCCACCTTGCCCTCCCGAGGCCCTTGATGCAGCTCGCTCTGCCCCGGTGATGCCGTCGGCCTGGCCGGCACCGGCACGCGGGCGCGCCAGGCGTCGGCTCCGGTCGTGAGCGCCGGTCGCTGCGGTGTGAGGCAGCCCGGGGCGGGAAACCGCTGTTCATGACAGTGATCGCAGATCTACGCGCCGCGGACCACTCGCTGACCCGACGGGCCATTTCGTGGGACTCCCCCTGGGTGCGGCGGGTTCTGCCGGCGGTGGAGGAGGCTGCCGAGCACACCAAGCTGTGGTGGGCGGCGGCCGTGGTCATGGCCGCCGCCGGTGGGTGGCGCGGCCGGACGGCCGCCGTCGCGGGAGTGGGTGCGATGGGGGTGGCGCAGGTGCTGTCCAACGGGGTCGGCAAACAACTGTACGAGCGGCGCCGCCCGCCCCAGGAGTGGGTCCGGGCCGAGGATCTTGAGGACCGCCCGGACAGTTCCTCCTTTCCGTCCGGGCATACCGCCGCCGCGTTCGCATTCACCGCTGCCGTCGCACCCGTGTGGCCGGCCGCAGGCGCGCTTTGCGCGGTACCCGCGGTGATGGTGGCCGCCGAACGCGTGCACAGCGGCGCGCACTACCCCTCCGACGTGGCTGCCGGCGGCGCGATCGGCCTGGCTTCGGCCGCCCTGGTACGGGCCGCACCGCGCCTGCTGCGGCGGCACGCGATGTGACACCCTGTGACGCATCATGCGCCGCGGATCCCTCGCGTGGCTCGGCGTCGTGGGCAGCTGTCGATAATGTGACTGCTACTGGCAGTCGACGACCTCCAGCGGGCCGGAGGCGGCGAGACGGCGCACCAGCTCGAGCCGGACGGGGTCGCTCAGGGTGAAGAGGATGCTGGCCATCTCCAGCTGGGCCTGCCCCGCCTGTCCGCGTACCTGGTCCGTACGCCGATAACGCTGACCGGCTCAGGCTGCAGGAGAAGCCACCCGCATGTGAGACGACTCGGCAGACTGATCACCGGGCGGTGGCGAAGACGACCGTTTCCGTCCCTCCATGGATTCAGTGGCAGCCAAGTGGGGGGAAGGACACATCAGTCTTCGAAGTCGGCTGCGCAGATGACTGGAGTCGGGTGCCTGAGCACGGCCTCCGCTCGCGGGCCGCCGGCCCCGGCCTGCTGCTCAGTCGGGCGGGGCGCCTGGGTCGATGATCCGATACCCCACGCCGGGTGTGGTGGCGATGACCGGAGGGTCGCCGAGTTTGCGGCGCAGGCGGCTGATGGTCACCGTGACGGTGTTGGTGAACGGGTCGGCGTGTTCGTCCCAGACCTGTTCGAGGAGGTCCTCCGCGCTGAGGAAGGCGGGGCTCGCGTGGAGGAGGGCTTCGAGTACCGCGAATTCCTTGACGGAGAGGTCGAGTTGGTGGCCGTCGCGGCTGGCGGTGCGGCGCATCGGGTCGAGTTCGATGCCCGCTGTGCGCAGGGTGCGGGACCGGGCGGCGGGGCGGCGGCGGGCCAGGGCGCGGATGCGCAGGACGAGTTCGGGAAAGTGGAAGGGCTTGGCGAGGTAGTCGTCGGCGCCCAGGGTCAGGCCGCTGACGCGGTCGCCGGGTGAGTCGGCGGCGGTCAGCATCAGGACCATCACGCGGCCGTCCCGCTCGGTGATCATCTGGCAGAGGGTGTCGCCGTGGATGCCTGGCAGGTCGCGGTCGAGCACGACGACGTCGTACGTGTTGATGTCCAGCTTGGTCGCGGCGTCGAGCCCGTCGTGGGCCACGTCTACGGCCATCCCCTGGTCGCGCAGTCCCTCGGCGATGACTTCGGCGAGGGGGCGGGCGTCCTCGACCACCAGGACTCTCAACGCGCCACTCCCGTCTCTGTGTCGGGGGCTTCCGCCGTCACCCTGCCATCCGTACGGGGGAGGGTGATGGTGACGCGCAGGCCGCCGTCGGGGCGGGCGCGCAGGTCCAGGGTGCCGTGGTGGGCCTGGGTGATGGCCGCGACGATGGAGAGGCCGAGGCCGCTGCCCTGGCCGGTGCCGGTCCGGTCGGCGCCAAGGCGGCGGAAAGGCTGCGTGAGCTCCGCCACCCGCTGCTGGTCGAGGACAGGTCCGCTGGACTCGACGACGAGGGACACTGCGCCTGCGTCGTCTCCTTCGGCGCGTACCGCGACACTGATCCAGCCCCCGGGGTCGTTGTGCGCGATCGCGTTGTCGACCACGTTGTCGGCCGCGCGGCGCAGCAGCGTCTGGCTGCCCCACACCCACGATGAGTCGTCGATCCGGTTTTCGCGCACGGTCAGGCCCCTGGCCGCGATGTCCTTTGCCCGTCCGGTCAGGGCGGTCAGCGCGAGTTGGCCGAGGGCGAGGCGCGCCGAGTCGGTGAACTCGCCGTGGTGGCTGCGGGCCAGGACGAGGAAGCTCTCCAGCAGCCGGTCCACCTGGTCGAGTTCGGCGCGCATCCGGGCAGCCAGCGTGGCCGTGGTCTCAGGTACCGGGCCCGGCTTGGCGAGGGCCACGTCCAGGGAGGCCCGCATCGTGGTGAGCGGGGTGCGTAGCTCGTGGGAGGCGTTGGCGACGAAGAGGCGCTGGGCGTCGAAGGAGCCCTCCAGGCGGCCGAGGAGGTCGTCGATGGTGTCGGCGAGGTCCTTCACCTCGTCGCCGGGGCCGCCGATGGCCAGGCGTTCGTGCAGGCTGTCGGCGGTGATCCGGCGGGTGGCCGCTGTCATCACGCGCAGCGGGCGCAGCACCCGGCCGGCGACGAACCAGCCGAGGCCGACCGAGATCACCGCCATGACGCCGAGGGCGATGGCGGAGCCGATCAGGATCTGCCGGGACTGGGTGTCGTGCGCCTGGGCCAGCTGCTGCTCCAGTTCGTCGATGCGGCCCTGGGCCTGTGTCGCCGTGGCGGGCTGATCGGTGCCGCCATCGGGGGCGGTCCGGCTGGAGCGCGATCCGCCGGATGCCACCACGGCCGCGATGGCGAGCAGCGCCGTTCCCGACAGCAGGAACAGAGTCGCGTACAAGGCGGTGAAGCGGGTGCGGGCGGTGCCACGGCGCAGGCCGAGCCGGGCAGTCAGGCCCGCGAGCCGTCGGGGAGGACCCCATGTCATCCGCATGCTTCCCTCTCGCCACCGCGCCAGGACAAGTACCAGGCCAGGCTAAGCCGAGGCGCCTAACAGCGAGATGACAGTGGCCGTTCGGCCCCTGTAACTCGATCCGTCACAGGGTGGGGGCCATGAGCGATGAGAGTGCGAAGGCGACGATCGAGGTCATCGGTTTGCGTAAACGCTTCGGGCCACAGCCGGCTCTGGACGGGATGACGTTCACCGTGCGGCCCGGACGGGTGACCGGCTTCGTCGGCCCGAACGGCGCGGGCAAGTCCACCACCATGCGCGTGATCCTGGGCCTTGACGCGGCCGAGGAGGGAAAGGCCCTGGTCGGCGGGGTGCCGTACCGCACCCTGCGTCGCCCGCTTCGGCATCTGGGGGCACTGCTCGACGCCTCCGCGCTGCAACCGAGCCGCACCGCCCGTAACCACCTGCTGTGGCTGGCCCACTCACAGGGCGTGCCGGCCCGGCGGGTGGACGAGGTCATCGATCAGGCCGGCATGGGCACGGCGGCCCGGCGTAAGGCCGGCGGCTTCTCGCTGGGCATGCGCCAGCGCCTGGGAATCGCGGCGGCGCTGCTCGGTGACCCGCCGGTCGTCATGCTGGACGAGCCGTTCAACGGCCTGGACCCCGACGGCATCGTGTGGATGCGCGGCTTCCTGGCGGAACTGGCCCGACAGGGCCGCGCCGTCCTGGTCTCCAGTCACCTGATGAGCGAACTCGAAGACACCGCGGACCATCTCGTGGTGATCGGCCGCGGCCGGGTCGTCGCGGACACCAGCGTGTCCGAGCTGCTCGCCGAGGCGTCCGGCGGCCGGGTCACCCTGCGTACCTCCGCGCCTCCGCGCGCTGCCCAGGTCCTGCACGGCGCGGGCGCCACCGTTCTCGCCACCGGCCCCGACACCCTCGGCGTCACGGGCCTGCCCGACGAGGAGATCGTGGCACTGCTCGCCCGGAACGGGGTGCCGTTCTCCCAGGTGTCCACGCACCGGGCGACGCTCGAAGAGGCGTACATGGAGCTCACCCGGGACGCGGTGCAGTACCGGGGCATCCCGGCGGGGGAGGCCACGCGATGACCGCCACCCTCACCCCTCGCCCCCCGGTCACGAGGCGCGCTGAGCGGGGCGGGTTCCTCAGGACGCTGCACGCCGAGTGGACGAAGTTCCGTACGGTACGCGGCTGGGTCCTCGCCATGGCGGGGGCGCTCCTGGTGACGATCGTGGTCGGACTGCTCGGCACGGCCGCCCCCGCCCCCGGCGGTCGCGGCGCCGACGCCGCCTCGTACCCGAAGGGCCCCGGCGGCGAGGCCGTCAACGACAGCTTCTACTTCGTCCACAAGACGCTCACCGGCGACGGCACCCTCACCGTTCCCCTGCGGTCGCTGACCGGTGTGGCCGACACCGGGACCGGCGAGACGGCCCGGGGCGCCCAGCCCTGGGCGAAGGCCGGGATCATCGTGAAGGAAAGCCTCACCCAGGGATCCCCGTACGCGGCGCTCATGGCCACCGGCGGCCACGGCGTGCGCATGCAGTACGACTACACGCACGACACGGCGGGCCCTTCCGGCAAGATCTCCCAGGAGTCCCCGCGGTGGCTGCGCCTGGTCCGCTCCGGTGACAGTCTCACCGGTTTCTCCTCCACCGACGGCTCCCACTGGACCGAGGTCGGCCACGCGAAGCTGCCGGGGCTTGCGCGCACCGTGCAGGCCGGGCTCTTCGCCACGTCACCGCAGGCGAAGCAGGACACCGCGGCGGGCACGGGCTTCAGCCCCGCCGTGGCCACTGGCACCTTCGGCCGTCCCGGCCTCGCCGGCGGCTGGTCCCAGGGGGCGTGGACCGGCACCCAGGTGGGCGACGACGCGGGCACCTCCGGCAGCTACACGAACACCACCAAGGGCGGCTTCACCCAGACCGACGGCGGCGGGTTCACCGTGACCGGGGCCGGTGACATCGCACCGGTCGTCGGCGGGCCCGTCATGGGCGTCGGCTTCTCCGTCGAGAACTTCCTCGTCGGCACCTTCGCCGGGCTGATCGTGGTGATCGCCGTGGGCACGGTGTTCATCACCGGCGAGTACCGGCGCGGTCTGCTGCGTACGACCATGGCGGCAACTCCCCGGCGAGGCCAGGTGCTTGGTGCCAAGGCGCTGGTGGCCGGGGGCGTCGCGCTCGCCATCGGCCTGGTGGCCGCCGCGATCACCATTCCCCTCGGGGAACGCAGCGCGCGCGGCAGGGGCTTCCATGTCTTCCCCGTCACGTCGGCGACCGAAGTGCGCGTCATGGCCGGCACCGGCCTGCTCTGCGCAGCCGCCGCCGTGCTCGCTCTCGGCGTCGGTGCCCTACTGCGGCGCAGCGGCACGGCGGTCGCCCTGGTCATCGCGTCGATCGTGCTGCCCTTCCTGCTTGCCACCTCCGGCATACTGCCCCCGGGCGTCTCGGAGTGGCTGCTGCGGGTGACCCCGGCTGCGGGCTTCGCGATCCAGCAAACCCTGCCGCGGTACGCGCAAGTGCTCAGCGTGTATGAGCCGTCGACCGGCTACTACCCGCTGGCACCATGGGCAGGCCTCGCCGTGCTGTGCGGGTACGCCGCGCTCGCCTTCGGTCTGGCCGTGGTGCGGCTGCGCGGGAGGGACGTATGAGTCTCCTGAGCGGCGCACGACGCACGAGCACGGCGGACGGCGCGTGGCGAGGGGACTTCGGCCGCGCCCTGCGCGCTGAGTGGACGAAGCTGCGTACCGCAGGGGACCTGGGCCGGTTGCTCCTGCTCGCCGTCGCGCTGACCGTGGCCGTCGGCTGCGGCACCGCCAAGGCCGTGAAGTGCCCGGACACGGGGTGCGGCCAGGACGCCGTCAAGCTCGCCCTGACCGGCGTCACCGTCGGGCAGGCGGTCATCGCCGTCTTCGCGGTGCTGGCCATCAGCGGCGAGTACGGCACCGGGATGATCCGCACCACGCTCACGGCGGTGCCGAACCGGCTCACCGTCCTCACCGCCAAGGCGACGGTCCTCACCACGGTCGTCCTCGCCTCCGGGACGGCTGCCGTCCTGGCCTCCCTCCTTGCCGGCCGCTACATCCTGCCCGGCAACGGATTCACCGAGGCGCACGGCTATGCCCAGCTGTCCCTGGCCGACGGCCCGACCCTGCGCGCGGCCGTGGGCTCGGTCCTCTACCTCGTCCTGATCGCCCTGCTCGGCCTCGGCGTGGCGACGGCGGTACGGGAGGCGGCGACCGCCATCGGGATCGTGCTCGGGCTGCTCTACCTCTTCCCGGTCGTCACCCAGGTGGTCAACGACCCGGAGTGGCAACGTCACCTCCAGCAGATCTCGCCCATGACCGCCGGACTCGCGGTCCAAGCCACCGTCCATCTGCACGAGCTGCCCATCGGCCCATGGGCCGGCCTGGGCGTGCTCGCCGTGTGGGCCGCGGCCGCGCTGCTGGTCGGCAGCCTGCTGCTGCACAGGCGCGACGCGTAGCCGAATCGAGCCGACCACGAGCGCGGTGGCTTCGGGTCCCTCCCCGGCCCGGGGCCACACCCGGTCAACGATCCAGCCGACCGGGAGCGACGCCGGGCGGGTCTTCAGGGTGCCGACCCGGACCCACCCGTCCGCCGCCGATCGGGCGGCTTCCGCCTCTGACGGCGCTCTTTGAAATTGGCTGTGGCGGATATTTCGTGACGGTCGTGTCCTGCCCTGGCTGTCAGGGGCCGTTTCGGCTGGGCCGTCGTCGTCGCGTCCGGTGTTGCAGAACAGGCAGCGCACACCGCCCAACTCCATCACGGTGGCTGCCCACTGCCCGCAGTCCCTTCACTGGACGGTGTATTGCGGGCAGGTGGCCAGCTCCTCCTTGATGCCGTTCATCCGGGTGGAGGCGAACCTCTTGATTCCTGACAAGCTGCCCCGGATCAGGTCACGTTCGACCTCTGAGTCTTCCCGCTCCTCCCCATCGAAGCGCCAGGTCAGGTGCAGGTGCATGAAGTCCGTCAGAAAGCGCCGCACATGGGCGGCGCGGGCCTCGATGGCCAGCGCATTGTGGGTGAGCCCGTCATGCTGGAGCTTGTTGCGGTTCAGGGTCAGGGCCTTGATCGCCTGACGATGCTCGTGCTCGATGTGCACGCTGGCGAGCAGCTGGCCGTCCAGCCTGCGGGCGACGTTACAGGTTCGTTCACCTTCTTCTGATTTTCAGTCACTTCAATCACTGTCAGCCGGCTCGCTGGCGGGGAAATCGGGTGTGCTGCGTCTCGTCAGGCGCGACCAGCGGGGCCCGTGCAGGGATAGGTGTTGCTACTCACGATTCAGTCCTAGGAGCGGGTACGGCCCGTGGTGCTGTGGTCACCGGCCGGGACGGGTACGGGTCAGCGGCGAAAGTCGCCGTGGTGACCGTCGCGGTGGCGGTCGCCGTCGCGGTGGCGGTCGCCGCCCCGCGACTCGTCGCGGTGGTGGCCGCCGCGGCGGTTGTTGTCGCCGCCCCACGACTGGTCGTCGATGAAGCGGCCGTGGTCGTTGCCCAGGGTGGCGGTGTCGGAGCGGTTGTCCCACACGTAGTGGCGGCGATCCTGGTACAGGTCGCTGCGAGTGTCGCGGCTCTCACCGGTGTGGATACGGACGGTGGCGCGGTCCTTGAGGCGGTAGTGGTCGAAGGTGTAGGTGTGGCCGTCCTCGTCCTGGAGGGTCCTGCCGTCGAGGTTGACCGACCGGCGCGTGTTGTTGGTCAGCTCCACCCATTCCTTGTTCAGCGAGGGCCGCGAGCGGTCGTCGTGTCCCGGCGAGTCGTACTGCCCCGCGCTGATCTCCACCCTCGGCTGGTGCGCCCGCGGGTGATCAGCGGCCGTCCCCGGCAGCGCTACTCCAGCCGCGGCGGGCAGGCGACGGGTGGACACGGTCGTAGAAGACATCAAGTCCCAGGTTGTACGTGCACCCGACCGTTCCACAATCCCCGGTGGACTGCGGGGAGGGATCGAGGCTAATGCCCACCGCGAAGCCACCCACCTCCGCACCGAACGCGTCTGACCACCTTCCGCCGTCTCGATGAGCTGGTTGTGGAAGTTCTCGGGCACCGTCTTGAGGCGGATTTGGCGGTGATCGAGTGCCGGGTTACCGAGCCGCGTCACCGATTGGCGGTCAGTACTGCCGCAAGGCCTTCTTGCAGGTCCTTGACGAAGTACTCGGGAACCTCCAGCGATGGGAAGTGTCCCCCGTTTTCGGGCGAGCCCCATCGGACGATCTGTCGGTACCGCTCCTGTGCCCAGGGGCGCGGACACTTCTCGACGTCACGGGGATAAGCAGTGATTGCTGACGGGACGTCGACCCGGAGTTCGGGGTCCAGCGAGTTGTGGCTCTCGTAGTAGATGCGGGCGGCCGACGCGCCGGTCCGCGTCAGCCAATACAGGGTGACGTTGTCGAGAACGCGGTCTCTGGAAATCGTCTCGAACGGGCTGTCGTTGGTGTCCGACCACTCGGCGAACTTGTCGAGGACCCAGGCGAGAAGCCCGATCGGGGAGTCGACGAGTGAGTAGCCTATGGTCTGCGGTCGGGTCGCCTGCTGCTTCGCGTACGCCGACCGGCTGCGCAAGAAATCGCGCGTTTCCTCGGCCCACTGGCGCTCGACCGCCGTCAGCCCGTCTGTGGTCAACCCGGGCGGTCCCTCCGCGAACGTGGTGTGGATGCCCAGAACGTGCGCCGGGAATCTCCCACCGAGAACCGTGGCGATATGGCCTCCCCAGTCGCCGCCGTGGGCCGCGAACCTGCGGTAGCCGAGCCTGCCCATCAGTTCCACCCAGGCGGCTGCGATCTTTTCGGTTCCCCAGCCGGTGGCGGCCGGCTTGTCGCTGTAACCGAAGCCCGGCAGCGACGGGACCACGACGTGGAACGCCGGCGAATCCGCGTCGTTCGGATCCGCCAGCTCGTCCACGACGTCGATGAACCGGGCAACGCTGTCCGGCCAGCCGTGCGTCAGAAGCAGAGGAGTAGCATCCGCCCGCGCAGATCGGCGGTGCAGGAAGTGGATTCCCAGACCCTCAATGGTCGTGCGGAACTGGCCGATCCGGTTGAGGCGTTCTTCGAACGACCGCCAGTTGTACGCGGTGCGCCAGTAGTCCACGACGTCGATGAGGTCGGCAAGCGGAACGCCCTGTTCCCACCGGCGGGGGCCCGGTGGGGCGCGATGGACGGTCTCGGCCTCCGGTAGCCGCGCCGCGGCCAGTCGCGCGCGCAGATCGTCGAGGTCGGCGTCCGTTGCGTGGGCTTCAAATGCCCGCACTTCGCTGGTTGGACGGGGCATGGGACCTCCTGACCATCGCGGAACCGGCTACGACCTATCGTGAACCGGCTATGACGGTTCTACTATGCCTTCACGCCTGCGTGTAACCAGCTAAGGTGGTTCCATGCACGCTGGGTTTCCTGACTTCCGCCTCGGTACCGTGCTAGCGACCAGCTTCACGGGGACTCTCTCGGAACGTCATGGCAACGCTGTGGAACGCATTCCCAGGCCGCAACGACTCGTCGACTGGCTGGCGGTGAGCGGCCTCGCCGTGGACTCCTGCACCACTGCCCAGCTAGACCTCGCCCGGGAACTGAGGGAGGCGATTCACGCCGCCGCGACAGCGGCCGCGATCCAGAACGCTCTCCCTGCGTCCGCTGTCCAAGTCATCAATGACTGCAGCGCTCAGGGTCGGGCGGCGGCGATCCTGACGCCCGAGGGCAAGCGGCGATGGCGGCTCAGCTCGGCTTCCTGCGTGGAAGATGCCCTCAGCGTGATCGCCGCCGACGCGATCAGCATCATCGCAGGCGAACGAGACGGAAAATTGGCCTTGTGCGCATCGCCGACCTGCCAAGCCGCCTTCTTCGACACCAGCCAAAGCCGCACTCGTAAATGGTGCGACATGAACACATGCGGGAATCGTCAGAAGAAGGCGCGCTTCAATGCCAACCGGCGCAAAAACTCTAGATCAGCAGAGTGATCGTTACCTCGGTACGACCGAGGCGCATCGACGGGCCGGCCCGCAGCAGCCTCGAGGAGCTGGCGGACTTGCGTACGGAAGTGCTCGACAGCAGAGGCTAGATCTGGGCGCGAGCGACCGGAGGGCAGCGAACACAGGCGGCAATGGATCAGCCGTGCAGGCGCGGAGCGCGGCTGGGGCGCTGCTGGAGTGGATGAGCGCGCGGGAGGCGCATCTCCCCGGATCCGTCCTGACCGACCGCCATTTCCTGGAGAGCCTGACGGATCTGGCACTGCGCTGCAGGATCCCGTACCGGCGGGCGCTGCGTGGCGGCCGGCAGGGAGAAGGGTGTACAGCATTCGTCGCGCGCACCGGTGGAAGCGGGCGGCTCGGCAGCCGCCCGCTCCGCGACCGTTTGACCGCGTGAGTCAGCGACCGGCGACTGCTCTTCAGTGAGGCGGGGACCGGTGCCCAGCGGACGGCGTATGGCGTGCACGAGGGTGAGTGCGCCAGGCGACGACCAGCCGGAGGCCGGGTTGGCGCAGGCAACTGCGGGACGGCTGGCGACCACAGAGGCGGCACGCGCGTCCGCCCGCTTGCACGGGGCGGGTAGCTTCGTCGGCGAGAAGCAGCAGCGTGTGCCGGGTGGTTCGGGCAACGGTCAGCGATCTCGAGGCGGGAAGATGTTGGTGAGAAGCGAGAGCGGCTGCGGCTACAGGCCGCGCTCTGCCGACTTCGCCAAGCCCGCTAACGCGGCTGCGCGTAGCGATGCCGGTCGCCCGCTTGCTCCAAGGCAGCCTCGTAGGCGTGCAGGGCGGTGATGACGGTGGCGCGTTCCGCGGGGTCGAGACCGCGCATGACGCATTCCCAGGCAGAGGCGCTGCCAGAAAGCCATTCGCTGATTGGTGCGGTGTAGGCGGGGGCGATGGCGATGATGCGGCGGCGGCGGTCGGCGGGATCGGCAGTGCGCTCCAGGACGCCCGGCCGTGACAGCTCGCTGACCATGAGGCTGACGGTCGTCGGGGCCACCTCTAGCCGGGCGGCCAGCTCGTTGATGCTGGTGGGACCGTCGTACTCCAGGTGGGCCAGCAGCGCGAGGTGTCGCGGTGCCAGGTCCAGGCCCTGGAGCGCGGGTGGGATGGGCAGGCGCTTGGCGCGGCCGACGAGCCGCGGCATGAGCAACAGCAGGGTGCGGACGGCCTCGTCGACGGCTGGACCGTCCGATTCCGTGGACATCAGCGATCTCTTCCAAGTATCTTTGAATACAAAGGCTTTGGGTTCAAAGGGAACGAGGTCCACTATGCCGCATCTGACCGTCCACCTTCCAGAGAACAGGCTGGCCGGCAAGGAACCCATGCTCGTCGCCGCGCTGACCGACGCGATCGTCGACGTTTACGGCGAATGGGCCCGCGACCTCGTAAGTGTCCGCCTGGCCGGAGTCCCCGCAGGCCGCTTCGCGCAGGGCGGCAAGGCCGTGGACACAAACGCCTCGGTGATCTTGGGTGTCCGCGCTGGCGTCTTCGACCGCCCCGACGCCGCCCAGATCACCGCGCGCCTCGGCACCGCGCTCACCGAGGCGATCACGCGCGTCGTCGGCGATGACCTCCGCACCGGCACCATGGTCGAACTCGTGGCGTCACCGCCAGATCGAACCTTCGTCGGCGGTGTCCTCACCGTGTGACACCCCATCTGGGCCACCTCACGACCTGCCTTTCCGAAACACCGGAGGCCCATGCGCGCACTTCTTCGACTCGCGTCCACCCCCTGGACGCCCCGGCAACCAGGACTCGGCACCTGATGCGTGTCGCCGCGGCGGACCGGTATCAGGCCAGTCGATGCAGGAGTGAGTCACGCTGATCCTGCTCGGCCTCGGCGAGCGTCAAGTTGGGGTCGCGCTGATGAGCAAGAGCGACCTCGGCCGGCGTCGGCTGCTCCTCCTTGAGCGGCCAGGCCTCGGGGCGCCAGAACTTCGACCGGACGAACGCCTTGGCGCAGTGGACGTACACTTCGTCGGTCCGCACGACCAGCGCGGTTTTCGGCGGCTTGCCGACCGGGGTCAGCCGCGCCAGCAGGTCTTCATCGGCCGTGATCCAGGCTGCGCCGTTGACACGAAGCGTCGTGTCCCGGCCCGGGATCACGAAGTTGAGCCCGGCGTGCCCGTTGGCCAGGATGTTGCGATAGCTGTCCAGCCGGTTGTTCCCCGTCGCGTCCGGAATCACTACATGACGCTCGTCGAGGACCGTGGCGAAACCGGGGGTGCCGCCCCGAGGGGCCACGTCACAGCGGCCACTGGCATCGCTGGTGGCGACGAACACCACGGGCGAGACCGCTATGAGGCGGCGCGACATCTCGTCGATATGGTCGAGTTCTTTGCGTATCGCCCGCTCTCCGGGGTCCGCGTACAGCTCTCGGAGTTGTACCTCACTGGTCAGAGCTCGGGGTATCAGGGTGTGATCCACTCTGGCGATCATAGCCCTGTGGGTCGAAGGCACAAGGAGCGTGCCCGTGCGGACCGTGGTGCAGACCGCCCCAGCCACGCCGTGTTCTGACCTCATGCACTGTGTGCCTCCCTCTTGGGCGGAAGCGGGCGGCCGGCGGTGCCGAGCGGAGCGGAGACAAGAGCGCGAGCGCCGCCGCCCACGCCCGCCCAAAGGAGCGAAGCGACGACGGGTGCTTGATGACGTAAGGAAAGCCTGATCGACGAGGGCGGTGACGGCTTTCAAAAGCGGCACCGAGCACACATCCCCGTGCCGTTGACCTGCAATAACGGACGGAAGCGAGGGCTGCACAGTCCTCCTGGCCCACGGATGTCCGACAGTGGATTTCCTAGTCTCGGGCTTTCACGAGCGGTGCCGTCTACCGCTGCTCAGAGACGCGAGAAGTGCTCCCGCCCTGCAAGGGTGAGATCTGTGGATGGCCCTGGCCGTTGCTGTCGAAGGAGCACTTCTCAGGTGAAGACCACATGTCCGCATCCAGCGCCACGGGTGGGGTCGCACGGGTGGGGTGCTGCTGACCGAGACAGTCCGCAGTAAGGGCCCGGAACAGACAATAATGATCGTTGCTGCCTGTGCGTATTACTTGGGGGGTCCTGTGAGTCTGAGTCCGCGCGAGGTGTTTCTCCAGCTTGTTCATGGGGTCGCCGACGGGAACTTAAGCGAGTTGCCTGACTTGTATGGCGAGGTCACCGATGTCCGGCATCCGATGGCGACGCCATGGTCCGAGCCGTTGACCAGTCGGCGTGCGCTCCGAGAGCACTTCACTGTGCCGCCGGAAGTTCGGGAGTCCTTGCCGAAGAGGAGTGTCGTCGATGTCGTCGTTCACGAGACTGCCGATCCTGAAGTGATCGTCGCCGAGTTCGCCTACGAGTTCACGTTGCCGGACGACTGCATGGCCAAGGTGCCCTGCATCTTCGTCATGCGTGTGCGGGACGGTCAGATCATCGAGTCACGCGACTACATCGACCCGATCCGTACGTACACGGCACGCGGGGACCTTGACCGCCTCATCGCGTCGCTACGCAGGGGCGTTTACTCCAGCCGCAGATCGTGATTTCGATGGTGAGTGGCGCCTCTCCGCCTACCCGAGTTCACCGAGACGGAGGGCGTCCCTTATCTCGCTGAGCTTCGCGGTTGTCGCCGGGGTCCGTTCCTTCGCCTGTTCGCCGAGACGGAGGGCGTCCTCAATCTCGCTGAGCTTCGCGGAGGACAGGACGCCCGCCCGCTCGATCAGGTCGTCCTGGGACACGGCGGTCAGCCACGTGCAGGGGGTAAAGCCCGGGCGCGGGAACGCGAACCGAAGCACGCCTTCAAAGGGCAGCCCTTCCATGGCACCTACGTGCACTTCGACGCCCAGACCGCTGATGTCGACGCCCGCAGGAGTGACGACCTGCATCGCCCGGATCCTGGACGCGTCGTCTGCCGCCAGCAGTACGACCAGCCGCCGCTCGTCGAACTCCACCCACCAGACTTCGCCACGTTGCACATGTCCTCCTGACTCAGGACGGCAGGCGGAACTGCGCGACCCTGACGCGTTGTGGAGACGGGTGCGACCACCGTTGATCATCGTGAGTTGTGTGGACTGACGAAGAGACGGTGGCCGCAGGTCACAGCATAGAACATAGAACCACCCGTTGACGGGACGCGTTCGAGGGCTGGGCCGGATCACGGGGCGCTTCGCCCGGGTCGAACGCCGACGCAGGGCGGCGCGGTTGGTGCTCGGTCTATTGGCCGACCTGCCGCGCAAGAGCTGCTGGACCATCGCCGAGTGGGCTGGCGAGACCACTCTGGACGGCATGCAGCACCTGTTGGGCAGGGCCAAGTGGGATGCCGATCAGGTCCGCGACGACGTGTGCGGCTACGTGGTGGAGCACCTGCACGACGACCGGGCGGTGCTGGTCGTCGACGAGACCGGCGATGTGAAGAAGGGCACTGGCACGGTCGGCGTCCAGCGCCAATACCACGGTACTGCCGGCCGGATCGAGAACTCCCAAGTCGCCGTCTACCTGGTTTACGCAGGCAAGCCGGCTACGCCGCAGTGGACCCGGAACTCTACGTTCCGCGCTCCTGGACACAGACCCTAACCCCGCGCTTTCCGAGGTGGGCTGTCCAAGAGTTGACCAGAACCACGAAAGTACTCTTGACCTGCGACTCGATCTCGATGAGGTCCGCGTCCCCGCTGACCGGAAGCTCCCAGGCATGGACGAGTTCTCCTTCGTCACCGTCTGGGCCACGCCCGGTGTGGACAAGGGACTCGGATGCGGCGACGACGGACGTGGAAGCCCCGGCGAGCGCGTCCGCGGCCATGGCCGAAGTGCCCAACTCCGTGCCGACAATGCCCCCACTGAGATGGTACGGGCACTCCCAGTCACCGTCCGCGCGCCGCACGGAGTAGTACAGCTCGGCGATCAGACCGTCGTCCCTGCGGTGCACGAGCAGGACGAACCCGGGGTCGCCGCTGATCCACACGTCAGCAGCGATGACAGTGTCGGGGGATGGCCAAGTGGCGTGCCGCCGCGCGGTCGGTTGGTGGGCAGGGGCATTGCGTGATGGGGATTGGTCCGGTTGGCCGGTCTCACAAACAACGGTCGGGCAGCCGCGGACAACTGCCGACCTGACTGCCCGGCCGTGACGCTCGAGCCCGTGGGGGCCTCATCGTGCGACGATGTCCCTGGGTCTCAGGGCTTGGTCACCGGCGCCTGGAGTTCGGTCACCCAGTCGTCGCGGTTGTCCGGACACTCCAGGTTAATCTCCCGGGGGTATCCGGCTGACTGGTACCCGTTCTCGTCGATCCAGAAGGCCAGGACCTGGGCCGTGGGCAGCACGGTGTCCATTGAGCCACGGTGCACGATCGTCGCCGCCTGGTCGACGGGCGGCAGGTCGAGCACCCGGAAGGCACCGTCCTGGAGCGGGGCCGCGACTTGGACGGCTGCGTGGATGGTGATCCTGCCACCGCCCTCCGGGGCGTCCTCGTAGTAGGCGACACCGGGCCCCGCAGGCGATACCCCGGCCGTGTCCAAGCGCCGGAACAGTTCGTCGTAGAGCGGCTGGATGACCGGGCCGATGTCCTCGGGCGCGTAGCTCTCGGCGGTCGCGGTCAGTTCCGCCACCCGGATCGCCGGGATGCTCTTGAAGACGACGTCGTTCGTGGGCATGTGCCCCTCGCTCTCGATCGACCGGAGCCTCGCCTCGACCTGGACCAGCCGCGCCGCGGCGGCGGCCATTGCGACCTCCAACTCGGCCCGCCGCAGCCGCAGCATGGCGCGCAGTTCCTCGGTGGTGACCTTCTCGTCCAGGATTTGCTGGACCTGGTGGAGGGTCAGGCCGAGGTCTTTCAGCGCGATGACGCGGTTGAGGCGAGCCAGCTGGGCAGCCGAGTAGTACCGGTAGCCGGTGGCGGGGTCGACGTGGGCCGGGCGTAGCAGTCCAGTGGCGTCGTAGTGACGCAGCATGCGGACCGATACGCGGCCGTGCCGGGCGAAGTCTCCGATGGTGAACATGATGTCTCCGAGTTCAGCGCCTGACACGGTGTGAGGGTCAACAAGCCCCTTCCCGCCCGACACGCGACAGCCACGCTGACGGTAACCCAAGGGCGAGCCATGTGAAGTGCCGGTCAGGGAAAGTCACCACGTGAAACACCCTTTGAAACAGCCAGGCAAATCCCAGCTGCTTGATATCGGTGAACTCGTTATCCAGACCGTGCTGCACGGCGCCCTCTATCACGGACGGCCGAGTCACATGACCGGGCGGCCGGCCACATCCCCGCCGGGATCATCAGCGAGTACAACGGCCGCGGTGATCCGCTTGCCCACCGGCTCCCGGTGAACGCAGAAGGTCTGGCACCCAAAGGGCTACGCGGCATCCCGTCATCAGCAGATGACAGGGGCCCGTGAACAGGGCGCTCTGCAGGCCCGGGGTCGTGCGTGGTCGGGCTCCCCGATGCCCCGACCACGCACGGTGCGGCCGGTCACAGGGCGAGAATCACTCCGACCAGCGCAGCCATGACGGTCACAGCGCCGAACGCGGCACCGACCGGCTGACCCCAGGACGGGTGGCGGTGCACGACACAGGCGGCGCCGGCCGCGAGCAGCACCACAACGACGACCAGGAGCAGCACGACGAGCAGAGCAAGCGTGGACACGAACGATTCCCCCTCAGGGTTCGGGCACGCCCCCGGACGGGGCACGCGGATGGCTGGGCAGTGGAGCGTGGGAGTTGCTCGGGACTTGCGTCTCAGGCAGAGGCCCGGGAATGCGGCGCCATGAGCTGCGCCGCCGGAGCTAGCCCCGCAACCCGCTCTGACCAGGCCGTTTACAGGGGTGTGCACCTAGTTGCGCAGGAGGCAAGCACTAGAGAGGGCAGGCCCAGGCTCTGACAGCCGACGGGACAGTGGCTTTCGAATGTGAGGCGGCCAGGTGCGGTGGAGGGCCCCCTGAGTGGAAGACGGCGTTGGAGGCCGTGGACGGGGACTGGAACCCGTCGTGGCCGGCGGAGTGGCAGCGGCACTACGCCGCGCTGCGCGAGCTGGTGGCCGACGAAGAGGGCCAGGCCGACGTCCTGCCCGGCTTCACGGTCCACGGCATGGACATCGGGAAGTGGCTGGCCCGGCAGCGCAAGCCGGAGGGTGGGAGAGGCCCTGACGGACGGGCAGCGTGAGCGCCTGGAGCAGCTCGGCATCGTGCCGCTGGCACCGGTGTCGGCGTACTCGGGGAAAGTGCTCAACGAAGTACGGATGAACGTGCTCACTCGGGCGTTCGTCTGTGGGCTCGGACAGATGAGCGCGTGCGACGATCGTGGTGTGGAGACCCCCGATTCTTCGTTCCGTCGGCGCCTGCTGATCCAGTCGCTGACCGTGTTGGCGGCTGACGCCCAGTCCCAGGTCGCCTGGCTCGACAGGCACGGTGTGGTGACGGATGAGATCGCTCTGGACTTCGATCACGCCTTTGGCATGGTCGAAGCCCTGGTGGAGGCAGGCCACCTCGGTGGCGGCGTCCTGCCTGACTTGCGGGAGATCGATGCCGTTCTCAGCGCGATGAGCGGTGCGCAGAACGCTGATCGATGGGCGAGGGATGCGCTGTCCGTCGATCAGGGGTGGAGCCAGGCCCGGCGGCTCGCCCGCCGGGTACTCGTTGCCGAGCTGGGCGAATGGCAGCAGCCGCTGCCGGAGATTTCTGTCATCCGGTGAGGGATGCCGCCGTTCTCGCTGGTCAGGCCACCAAGACGCGCGCCGCCCGGGCGAAGTGTGCCGGCCGC
Source organism: Streptomyces sp. ALI-76-A (assembly GCF_030287445.1). Lineage (GTDB taxonomy): Bacteria > Actinomycetota > Actinomycetes > Streptomycetales > Streptomycetaceae > Streptomyces. The sequence continues at coordinate 224,967 of NZ_JASVWB010000002.1, forward strand.
TGGACTGGATCCCCGAGGTCTGGCACCAGCTCGGGAACGGCGAGGCCGTCATCCCCGGCGGGCTGCTGTACGACCGGCGCGGCGGCGGTGACGACTGGTCGATGCTGCGGGCGTCCGTGGAAGTCGACCGGGCCACCATGGGCCCCGAACGCCTCGCCGCCAAGATCGGCGCCTACGCCCGCCTTACACCTACATCCCCCACGCCTCCCCCGGCCGATGCCGACCCGCCTTCCAGATTCCGCCGGAGGAAGAATGGCGCCGACACTACCCGCTCTTCCCCCGGCTGCTGTTCGTCCTGGACGGCCCCGGCCGGGACCGAGACCCGTATCGGTGCCCTGCACGCCGCCGCCCACGACCGAACACACGTGGGTTTCCGGCACGACGTTCCGTCCTCGCCGCACCGCTGGCCGACCTGCTCCGAGACGGCCCCGCAGCGCCCGTGTGGCGCCCCGTCCTCACCTCGGACCGGAGAGTCGGCTGGATGCACTCCCGGCAACCGTGATTGTGCATGTCTGCGCGCCTGTTCCACGTTCCAGGAACAGCTGTTGCAGTGCTTGGAGGTAGGGCACATGCCAGCGTAAGTGAGCGTTTGGTTCTCGGTTGTCCGTTTCATTTGGCTTAGCTGTCGCGCCAGTTGGTGGTCGTTTCGTGGGTGAGGCGGCGGGTCATGAGGTTGATGGCGGCGAGTTGGATCATGGCTGCTGAGCGGTGGGGGTGGGTTTCGTAGTCGCGGGCCAGGCGGCGGTGGTGCATGAGCCAGCCGAGGGTGCGTTCGACGACCCAGCGGCGGGGCTGGACGTGGAAGCCGCGGGTGGTGGGGTCCCGTTGGACGATTTCGAGGTCGATGCCGAGGTGGGCGGCGTGTTCGACGGCTTTGGTCTTGTAGCCGTTGTCGGCCCAGGCTTTGGTGATGGTGGGGTGGCGCTCGCGGACTTTGGTCAGGAGTTGGGTGCCGGCGGCGGAGTCGTGGACGCTGGCGGCGGTGACGGTGACGGCCAGCAGGAGGCCGAGCGTGTCGGTGACGATGTGCCGCTTGCGTCCGATGATTTTCTTGGCGGGGTCGATGCCTTGGCTGGTCAGGTGGACGGTGGCGGAGGTTTTGATGCTCTGACTGTCGATCAGACAGGCGCTGGGTTCGCTGGTGCGGCCTTCGGCCTGGCGGACTTTGCCGCGTAAGAGGCCGGTGAGCTGGTCGAAGATGCCGTCGGCTTCCCAGTGGGCGAAGTAGCCGTAGACGGTCTGGTGGGGTGGGAAGTCGTGGGGCAGGTAGCGCCAGGGGATGCCGGTGCGGTCGACGTAGAGGATGGCGTTCATCAGGGCGCGCAGGTCGTGGGTGGGTTTGCGGATGCCGTTGCGGGCCTGGCGCCATGCTTCGAGGGTGGGGCGGATGAGTTCCCAGCGGGCGTCGGACAGGTCGCTGGGGTAGGGCCGTAAGGGCTGCATGATGCCTGGGTATGCGGTGGCGGCCAGCCTGAGCAGGGCGTGTGCGGGGGTGTTGGGTGCACCGGGGCGTGCGTTCTCAATCTCGCGTGAACCGGTGGGTTTCTAAATGAGACGGGAGCTTTTGCAAGGAACCCGGCGCATAAGTGGTCGGCTGATTGCCGCAGAAGCCGTTTATCCGGCGTTTCGCTTGGTTCGGTGTTGTGTCTGGCCGCCGAAAATCGGCATGAACCATTCGATAGGCTAACCAAACGCTCACTAAGAGTCCGTTTCATCTACCTGCGATCACACGGGCATGGCACGCGCTCGACATCCGTGCCCCGTGGCAACCTGCGGTCCAGTACAGGGATTTGAAGCCGGAGGTGTACCGCGCGTGGTGGCGCAACCCAATCCCACCGTCAGGAGGCGCCGGCTGGGGCCGAGCTTCGCCGCCTGCGGTTGGCCAGCGGGCTCAAAAGCATCGAGGTGGCCAAGCGGCTCATGGTCTCCCAACTCAAGATCAGTCACCTGGAGAGCGGCAACCGTGCCATCAGCGCGCGCGACGTACGTGAACCTGTGCGCGCTCTACGGCGTGACGGACCAGCAGGTCATCGACGCGCTGATGGAGATGGCCAGGGAGTCCGGCCAACGGGGCTGGTGGCATGCCTACGGTGAGCTGTCCGACAGCGTCTACATCGGCCTGGAGACGGACGCCGTGTCCTCCACGCCTACGCGCCCACGATGATCCCCCCACTGCTGCAGACCCCCGCCTACGCCCAGGCCGTCATCGAGGAAACGATCCCCGCGCTCACCGCCGAGCAGACCGCCACCCGGCTCAAGGTGCAGCTGCCCCGCCAACACCGCATCTACGACCCGGTGCGCCCGCTGCGCCTGTGGGCCGTCATGGACGAAGCGGCCCTACGGCGTGTGGTCGGCGGTCCCGACATCATGCGTGAACAGCTCGAGCACCTGAACGCACTGAGCGCCGAACCGCACATCACGGTGCAGGTCCTCCCCTACGCCGTAGGCGCTCACCCGGGCCTGTCAGGACAGTTCTCCCTGCTGAGGTTCGCCGACAGCCCGGAGCAGGGGTCGTGTATCTGGAACGCTTCACCAGCGACCTCCACCTGGGCAAACCATCCGACATGCAGCACTACAACACGATGTACGACCACCTCCAAGCACAGGCCCTCAATCTCACCGCCAGCCACGACTTCATCACCGACACCGCCACAACCCACGCCGCAGACATCCGGTCCTGAGGAAGGACCCCGCCGCAGGAACCAACCACCGGCGGACAACTCCAGGCCGGGAAGAAGAATCCGATGGCGGATCTCTCGCAGTTGCTCCGGCAGGGCATGCGCCGCCGTCACCTGAACGCACAGTCCCTCGCCGCTCGGACCGGTATCCGCACCCATATCCGTGTCTTCGCCCGTGACCGCACAGCCGGTCCCCCGCGTGACGGCGGGGACACGGCGTCGTTGGGCAGGGCGCCCCCCGAGCCGGGCCCCCGGGGGCGTCATGGCAGAGCGCGTCGACGACAACCTGCGCCAGACCTGATCCGTGGTAAGCACGTTCTGCACTGGCACACCCGCCTCCGGGGCGTGCAGGACGGCGTCGGTCTGGACGGTGGAGCGGCTGCGGCCTCCGGCCGGCAGATGGTGCACCACCTCGGTGGACCAGGACGCCACCGACCCCATCCCGGCCGGCTCCCCCACCACCGCCCCCTCCTGCGACGGCAGCACCGTGCCCTTGGTGTGGTGTGGTGTACCGGGCGGGTCGGCTTCGGCGCGGTACGGGTGAGCGCGATGACGGTCTCGTTGACCGCCATCGCATGCGGGGCACCCGAGCGGGCCGCACCCCGCGCGATACCGCCCATCCCGCCCCCAGGCCGGCCAAGGACCTCCGTCACCGCGTCCAGCCCGAGCGGAGTCAGGCCCCACAGCTTGTGGCCCTCACGGGAGTTGCCCTCCGACACGGCCAGGCCGTGCCGCGCCAGGTCCAGGCAGGCGTTGCGGACCGCCTTGTTGTCCTTGTGCCCCGGACACGTCAGCCGTGAATCTGATCAGCACTGGCCACCTTCGCACCCCCAGCGCCGCCAAAACATGCCCACGCACCGCCCCGGTCAACCCGTACGGGTACGCCTTCGAACCCCCCACCCGTCACCGCCTCCTTCACCGCGCAGCCCTCACGGCTGCGCAACCGCGGGCCCGGCGCGCGGCCCGCAACCAGCCAGGCCCGTCTGGCCCGATGAACTCTCCACCTGCCGCCCACACCTACCAGGGCACACGGCGTCCTCACGGGCGGCATGCCGGACGCAAACCCGGAGCCAGGCCCTCGGTCGGACCGCCTGCGGCCTCACTGTCAGACCCGTGTGCCACTCTCGGCGTATGGGATTCTTCGATGATCTGGCGCTGCCGGAACAACCGGCCGCCGAGCGCGCCGAGTTGGTCCGGTTAGGGCCTCCGGGTGAGGACGAGGGGCGGTACACGCCGCCCGTCGACCGGTTCGCGCCAGCGCTGTTGTCGCAGCTCGCAGTGGTCGGTGCCGGTCCGGAGACCCGGGTGGTGCTGACGGGCTTCTCCGTGTGGCCGCGGTCGGTCACCGTGCACTTGTCGGTCTTCCACAAGGTCCATCGGCAGAGCGCGGACGCGGGGCGGCAGTCCGGGCTTCGCGTGGGCCTGTCGTTGTCCGACGGCCGACGGGTGACCTCGCTGGACGGCACGGTGCTTCGGACGATCCAGTTCACCGGGCCGCAGGGAGAGACCAGAACGGGCTCGACGCCACAAGCGATCGGGCTCATTCCGTTGGATCCGGGTCTGCATTACTCCCGCCGGTCCCTGTTCAAGACCGACGTCGACCTGTACCTGCCGGAACTGCCGCCCCTGGGGGACACGCTCTTGGTCGTCGAGTGGCCGGACGAGGAGATTGCCGAGACCTGGACCTCGATCGACGCGGCGGCGGTGCACGCCGATGCCGGACGGGCGCTCGAGATCTGGCCGGGCATCGAGCCACCGGATCCAGCCGGACAGCCGGGTTCCTTCACGCGGTTGCAGGTCAGCGGACCACCGACGTTCCTGGCGCCGCCGCTGACACGGCATCAGCTGGAGACCCTGCGACGCGAGGAAGAGGCCCGGCAGCGCTACGTCCCGCGGGCCGACTGGCAGCAGATGGGCTACCGGGACTGGGCGGACGCCGCTCTGATCCGGGCCCGTCTGGAGGGAGGCGCGCCTGCGGACGCACGCGTCGGCTGGCGCGGTACCACCCCACTGCACCTGACGGCGGAACAGGGAGCGGCGGAGGCGGTGGCCGTCCTGCTGGCATGTGACGTGGAGGTCGATGTACGCGACGACGACGAGCAAACGCCGCTGTGGTACGCCGTCCAGGCCATGGACGAGGGCAGCGTCCGCGCGCTGATCGACGCCGGGGCCGACGTGTGGACGCCGCAGGTGGGGACCTGGTCGCCGGGGCGGCTGCTGTTGACGACATCGCTCGCCCCCCTCGTCGCGGATCTGCCTGGGGCGGTGAGGCTCTCCGCCGAGGAGGCGGCCGACTTCCGGGATGCGGACGCGCTCATCGCGGCCTTCGGCGAGCAGGAGCTGTGGACGGAAGGGCTCGGGGTGTGTTTCGTGCGCGACCTGACCGAGGACGAGGTGATCCGGCGGCTGGGTGCGGATCCCGCGCGGTGCCCTCGATCGGACCTGGACTCCGCGCCCTTCGACCCGATGGACTACGACGAGTCCCTGCGCTACGTGGGCGTGACGAGCCTCGCCGGCACTCCCGGCGGCTGCCTGATCACACAGGACGGATACATGCCGAGCGACAGCGCCGTGCTGCGAGCGATATCGCCGGGCACCGCCGCCTACGGGGTGTACTTCAACCCCAAGGGCGGAACCTTCGGCACCCTGGCCCGGGACGGCGACGTCGTCGAGTCCGAGGAGATCGGGCTCCCGCCGCACGACTCGGACCCCACCGCGTACTGGCACTTCCGTTTCTGGCAGCGCACACACACCTTCCCTCACGGCGCTGACGTCCTCGCCTACGCCTGCGCCGCCGCAGGCCTGAACATCACCGACGCCCAGGGTGCGGTGAACCACCGCACCCCGCGCCGTTGGGTGGCACTGGCGCCGCGTCTTCAGCGCTGAGATCCGTTGCGCGGACGCCTTCAGGGGCATGCGGGACCGTCCGGGTTCCGGCTGCACTTGCAAGGAGTTGAGAGTGAAGGCGAGCAGGTGGTAGTGGCCCACCAGCATGGGTACCTCGATGAGTTGGCGTTCCGTCAGGTGGCCGGCCAGTGGGTCCCAGGTCGGCTGCGTGGCGTCAGCGTGCGAACTTTTCGATGGCCTCCGGGGTGACGGGGGTGAAGAAGTTGACGAGGTTGCCGTCGGGGTCGCGGAACAGCAGCGACCGGTTACCCCAGGGCATCGTGGTGGGCTCGTTGAGGAAGTCGGTGACGAAGCCGGTCAGGTTCTGGTGAACGCGGTCCACGTCGTCGACGAGGAACTCGGTGATCACGCTGTGGTTGTCCGCCGGGCGGGCAGAGCCCGGGGCGAACAGCGGGACGGTGCGAGTGCTGGCGATCGCGAGGGGTGCGCCCGCGGTCTTGAGTTCGGCGAAGTCCTCGGTGGCCCGTATCGCCTTCATCCCTGTAGCTCGCTCGTAGAACTCGACGAGGCGTGCGACGTCGCTGGTGATGATGCGGATCGAGACAAGTGCATGGGAATCTCCTTGACTGTGCTGGAGGCGTGCACGTCGCAGACTAGGAGAAATAGGGGACAGAATCGGTCCTGTATTCGCGTTAGGCTGCGGACATGCCTCGACCCACCGGCCGCGTGCTGACACTCCTGGAGCTGTTGCAGTCGGGCGGCACCCGGAATGTGGCCGAGCTCGCCGACCGTCTCGCGTCGAAGGGCGCACTGTGCGGCGGTATGTGGACCAGCTGATCGACCTGGACGTGCCCGTGGAGTGGGTGCGCGGCCGCTACGGCGGGTACCGGCTCGCCCCCGGGTACCGCTTGCCTCCGCTCATGCTCAGCGACGACGAGGCGCTGGCCGTGCTGCTCGGCCTGGTTGCCGGGCAGGGCTGACGACGACGGAGCGAACGGCAACGAGACGGCGTCAGCGAAGATCTGGCGGGTACTGCCCAAGCACATCGCCCGCCGGCTCGACACACTCCTGGAAGCTCTCGCCTTCACGGATCAGCCCGGCGAGTTCGACACCCCGGACGCCGGGATCCTGCTCACCATCGCCGATGCGGTGCGCCACCACCAACCGGTCTCGATCCGCTACACCGACCGCGACGGACGGCGCAGCGAACGCACGCTGCACGCGTACGGGAGTTCCACAAGCTGATCCTCCCGGGCCGCGAGGCGTACCGGGTCATGGACCAGGCGGGGAACGTGCTGCTCGACCCGCATGACGACGGAACCGGCGAACGCCCGGAGGCACCGCGCGGCGAACTCCGGCAGATGCTCCTCGACTCCCTGCCCGCCGGCACCGTCCGCAGGGGCCGCAAGGTCACCGCCGTGCGGCCCGTCGGTGACGGCCGCCACCAGGTCCACTTCGCCGACAGCACCGACGCCGTCGCGGACCTGCTCATCGGCGCCGACGGAGCCTGGTCGCGCGTGCGGCCGCTGCTCTCGACAGCCGCTCCGGAGTACTTCGGCGTCTGCAGCGTGGAGACGTTACTCTTCGACGCGGAAACCCTCCACCGCGCTTCCGCGGAGGCGGTCGGAGCCGGCTCGCTGTTCGCGCTCGCACCGGGCAGGGGACCGCTGACCCACCGTGAAGGCGGCGGAACCCTGCACACCTATGCGCAGCTGAAGAAGCCCCATGACTGGTTCACTGACCTCAACACCACCGATGCCGCAGCCCTCACCTCACGGGTTGCAAGGGAGTTCGACGGGTGGGCTCCCGCACTCACCGCCCTGATCAGCGACAGCAACACCCCGCCGGCCCTGCGCCCCATCTTCACACTGCCGGCCGGGCACCGCTGGGATCGCGTGCCTGGGGTGACCCTGCTCGGCGATCCGCCCACCTGCGGGCACCGAACGGTGAAGGCGCCAACCTGGCCATGCTGGACGGTGCCGAACTCGGCCGAGCCCTCGCCGCGCACCCCGACGATGCGGAGACCGCGCTCGCAGTGCACGAACAAGCCATGTTCGCCCGCGACGCCGCTGTGGAAGCGGACGACGACGGCTTCTCCACGATCATGATCGACGACCATGCGCCCCACAGCTTGCTCGCCTTGATGACCGGCGCCGAACTGAACGCGTGATCCGCAGCTGTGCGTAGAGCGGCAGGCCGGCCCGACGCAGTGCCCCGCCTGATGGGGTGAAGTGCGGGTCGTCAGCACCGGCTCGGTCCTCGTGGCCGTCGTCGTCCTGGTCCAGCTCCGGCGCATCCGGGTCGCGCAGCGGGCGCAGGGCGCCGGCCGCCGGGCTCGAGGCGAAGCTGTAGCGGCCGAGCAGGTTCAGGTCGCGGTGTTTGAGAGGTGAGAGCCGGGCGATGTCCTCCTCGCGGAGCTCGCGGCCCTCGGCCTGGAGCTGTTCGACGGCGGCGTCGATGTACTTCGTCGTCCAAGGCACGATGGCGTTGAGGACCAGACCGAGCGCGCCGAGTTGGTCCTCCATCCCGTCGCGGTACGCCTGGTGGATGGTGCCGTGCATGCCGTGGCACACGTCCCGGGCGAGTTTGTGGCGGGACTCCTGCACGGTGAGCTGCCGGTTCATCTGATGGCGGCAGGTGTCATCGACCGGGTCGACCACGCGGAGCAGGTGTTCGGTCTTGGCGATGCGCCCATCCTCGGTGAATGCCTGTCCCCGCGGGGTGGGACGTCCCTCAGGGCCGAACGTCCGCAGCAGTCGTCGGCGCGCGGACCTGGTTGCTGACCAGGCAACCGGCGGCCTTCAGCATGTCCGGCCAGTGCGTGATCACCATGTTGAGGTTCACCCGGTTGCGGGCCAGGTCCTCCGGTACCCCGTACGTTCCGATCTCCACCCCGGGCATGGTCGCGCGCCAGAACCACTGGTCGTCCAGTCACACAACCGTGGGCTGAGGTTGGCCGAGGATCTTGAACAGGCCGAACACCCATGCCGGAGTAGGCCGCGTTGTCGGTCGCCACCATCTCGGGCATCACCCCACCGTCCAGGTTCAGCAGCGCGTCCAGGATGTGCAGGGAGTCGCTGTCGATATTTCGGCGGCCGCCCACCCGCCGAATGCGGCGAACATCCGACCAGGGAAGGACCGGCTTCGTGCCCTGGTCGTACGGCAGTTGTGCGCCGTCCGGCCCCGGTACCGCGGCCGGGCGTCAGTCGGCCCGGCGGGCGGTGACCAGCAGGTACTCCCACTCCATGACCGTCCCGTCCTGCCCCGCCGCCAGGTTTCCGTCGCGGGCCAGCGCCGCCAGGTCCCGGTCCAGGGCGGCGGCCCGGTCGGGCTCGCCCGCGATGTTCTTGTAGACGGAGATGGTCGGGCCGTAGCGCTCCTTGAAATAGTCGCGGAACGCCTCGGGCGTGGGGAAGAGGTCGATCCGGACCGTCCGGCGCTCGGCGCGCACGTCCGTGACCCGGTCGCCGAGGAGGCCGCGCACATGGTCCTCGTCCCCCCACAGCGGGGGCGGCTGCGCACCCGGCGGGGGCGGCGGCGCGTAGGGCTTCATCGCGGCGAACATCCGGCCGATGAACCCCTGGGGCGTCCAGCTCAGCAGGCCGATGGTGCCGCCGGTGCGGCAGACCCGGACCATTTCGCCGGCGGCCTGCCGGTGGTGCGGGGCGAACATCACGCCGACGCAGGACAGCACGGTGTCGAACTCCGCGTCGCCGAACGGCAGGGCCTCGGCGTCGGCCTCCTGCCAGGTGAGCTGCGCGCCCTGCTTCGCGGCCACGAGCCGGCCGGCCTCGAACAGTTCGGGGGTCAGGTCGGAGGCGACGACGTCCGCGCCGGCGAGGGCCGCCGGGATCGCGGCGTTGCCGGAGCCGGCCCCGACGTCGAGGACCCGCTGGCCGGGGCGCACGTCACACGCCTCGACCAGGACCGCCCCCAGTTCGGGGATGACCTCGGAGGCCACGGACGGGTAGTCCCCCTGGGCCCACATCGCGCGGTGCTTGGCCTTCAGCGTACGGTCGGCGTCGGCCGTGCTGTTCTGCGTCGTCATGGCTGCGCTCCTCACCGGTCGGACGGCGGTTTCGCGCCGACGGTCTCGAGCGGGCTCCGCCGCCTCCTTATGAGCGTAGTGACGAGCCGAGGGAGTGTCTCGCCGTCCGATGCTGGGATTCGGCGTGCATGGCGAGCGCGTTGAGGGAATCGCCGGCCGGAGTAAGTACCCGCACGTACTGCTCAGCGGGTCTCAGTCCGTCCAGGCCGGCGGGTGTCAGGGTGGTGTGCCAGTCCCTGCCGCGCAGATGAGCAGGGCCCGTGGAACGGAGGCCTTGCAGGATGCGCCAGGGACGGACCAGCGTGTCGCTGTCATCTCCGCTCGCGGTGACCCACGCTGCGAGGCAGTTGATGCTCTGCGCCGTGAGCCGGTCACTGCGCACACCGAGTCGCGCGGCGGCCTGCTCCGGTCCGAGCGGGGTGTCGGCGGCGACCAGGTCCGCCAGGGCGCGCGCAGACCTCCACGACCTGGCTCGACGGCGATCCCCTTCACTCGGCGGCGAGCGCCCTGGAGGCGATTGTCGAGCATCGCGCGCCGCAGGTGCGGTGTCAGGCGGGGCACGATCGGGAAGGAGGACCGCCCGCCCAGGCCGACCCGGTGAGCTCACCGTCCCGCGGTTCATGCAGCTCATCCTCGATCGAAGCGGACGGCACCCGGGTGGTTGACCGGGCCGGGGAGGTGGGTGAAGTCATAGGCGGCAGTGAGCTCTGACCCGGCGCCCAGCACCCACCCCGTCCGCGTACGCAGAATTTACGGAAAATGTATGCGAGAGGTTCGTTTCACAGGTTGCAGCGCACCGAGTGGCCGGGCAACTGCTGCCCCGGGCGCAGGAACCGCTGGGCGCCCTGTTCGTCGCGTACCGCGAGGAACCCGGCGTCCGTCAGCCGCTGTGCGATCTTCGCGCGGCGGATCGCGCCCACCTTGAACGCCACAGTGAAGAGCAGCGCGACCGCCCCGCCGGAGGCGACCGCTTCGACCGGCGACCTGTCGATGAGCAGGAGGACGGTCAGGACCGCGCAGGCGAGGTAGCCCAGCACCTTCTGGGTCCGGTCGGCGACGTACTGGGCCATGACGTCGAAGGTGACGAGGTCCTTCAGCACGCCCACGTCACCGACCGCTTCGGGGAGCGGCTTCAGCGAGCCCTGCTCCAGCCCCGGCACCGTCCCGCCGTTGCCCGCCTGCGGATGGGTGGTGATGGTGGCCGCCTCGCGGACGCGCGCGTCGGGCCGCGGGTCCCGGTACATCCGGACCTGCACGAGCGAGTTCTTGAACCCGGTCCTGTATGCCGTGCCGTACGTGTAGCCGTACTGCTCCGCCACGTGCGCCAGGGCGGCCGCCTTCAGCGTGGAGCCCTGGGGAGCGATCTCAACGATGTCCTGCTGACGGGCGATCTGCCGGAGCATCCCCGCTATGTGACGTTCTACGGACATCCTGTTCCCCGCCCCCTGGGACCCTGCGCCAGGGCCCGACCAGCGCATGATAGCTCCCACGGGACGGAAGAAGAACGCCACGCCGAACGTCGCGAACGAGGCGACGGTCGCCGCCGCTCCGCCGAGCGCCGGGAATTACAGCGGCCCGAAGACCAGGGCGGCCGCTGTTCCGTGGATGAAGAAGTCGTAGAACTCGATGGAGGTGCCGAGGAGCGAGGCGACGGCTACCCGACCCATCGGTCGCGGCCCATCCGGCGAGGCGCTCGACGGCCCTCTCGCGGCTTGTTCAGTACGCATTGATCCCACCTCAGTTGCTGGGAGCATCCCTGATGCGGCCGGCGCTTACTGGGAAGGGGCGAGCCGAAGCGGAGAGTGACTCGTTTCGTGCCTGCGTGAACCAGCCCGCGGGTGGCGTCGGGACGGCATGTCCGGCCCCGAAACATGTTCATGACCGCATGTGTGGGAGCGGAACGCTCTGCAGCGTGCTTCGCCTCGGTGGGAGCCCGGATGACGGGGTTCCTCGTCGCTTCCCCGCCAGATCCGGCGGGTGGCGAGATACTGCGGGTCCCGGCAGCGGCCTGATAGCTCGAGGTGGAGGTCTCCGAGCGGAGGTCTCCACCTGGAGATGGTGCGGGAACGGAATTGCCGTGACGATCGGCCGCAGGACCGTATTACGGGCTTGTTGACCCTGGTGGCCCGACGGAAGGCCTCATAGCATGTCTTTTGTGGCACTGAAGCGGCAAAGGCCGCCGCAGGTGAACCTGCTCTCCGAACTCACCGATGGTTACAGCCAGATCCTGGCCCTCTTCGACGGTTCCACCGCAATGCGCCGGATCGTGGACGACGTCCCTGCCTCGAGCGGTGTCGATGTGGCCTGGGTCGGCGAGCCGGACGGCGGCGATCAGATCGTGCTGCGACACATGGTGAACACCCGCACACCCGCGATCAACGGTCTCACCATACCCAGAGGCCGCGGACTCGGCGGGCAGGTGATCGAGCACCGCCGTCTGCTTTCAGTGAGCGACTACCGGTGCGCTGAGAACATCACGCACCACTTCAGGTCGCAGGTGGAGAGTGAGGGCCTGCGCGCGGTGATCGCCGTTCCCATGATCTACGAGGACCGGCTGCTGGGTGTGCTGTACGGAGCCAACCGGTTCACGTCGTCGTTCGGCGACCGGGCGACCCAGGCGCTGGAGCAGGCCGCCGGCCGTGCCGCTGCCGCCGCGGTCGTCGCCGAGCGGGCCAAACACGCTGCCGAGGTCGCCGTCCATGAGGATCGGCGCCGCGTCGCCGTGGACCTGCACGACACCGTCGGTGCCATGCTCTTCACCCTTGGCGCGGGGATCCGCGCGCTGATCGACGACCTGCCTCCCACGGACGCCCTTCAGTCCCGGCTGGGCGACATCGAGCAGCAGGCTGTGGAAGCGGCGGCCGCCTTGCGTGGGTCCCTGCACGCGTTGAGCGCCCCGCCCGAGCAGGTCAGTCTCGGCGTGGCTCTGCGTGGTGACTGCCGCGCCTTCGAGGAGCGCACGGGCACAGTCGCCCGCCTCATCACGGTCACCGAGTTGCCGTCCATGTCCTCGGCATGCGTCGGGGCGCTCTCCGGCACGGCCCGGGAAGCGCTGCTGAACGTGGAGAAACACGCGAGGGCCCGCTCCGTCGTGCTCAGCGTGTTCGCCCACATGGCACCAACCGCGACATCCATGAGGACGTCCGTGCCCAGACGGGTGGACCTGGCCCCGAGGCGGACGGGCGCATCCAGATCGGGTACATCTACGCCACGATCCGGTTCGAGTCTCTCCTGCACCCTGGCTGCGCGTCGGTGGAGTGCTGGGCAGCGACGTCGGGGATGAACCGCTTGTTCGCGCCCCCGGCCAACGTCAGGAAGGTGTTCACCGACCTCACCGCCGACAGCGGCGGTGTGTGCTGCCTGTTCGATACTGGCGACGACGCCCCCGAGCAAGTGTGCCGGCTCAACGGTGAACCCGCCCAGGAGACAGTCTCCGGTCCCCGCATTCCAGATCTGCGAGCACTTGTGGCGACTTGGTGTGACCCCGGCTTCCAGTCGGCGTCACGGGCTGTCCGCGGCTGAGCGTCCGACGTCGCCCAGTGCGTTCGCCCGCATTCAGCGGCGCTCGCGGCCTCATCGCCTCTCGGGCAAAGAGCAGAGCCGCCGCAGTTCGGCCGCGGGGCTGGAACTCAAAGGAAACACACCGCACCGACCGCGCCCCGCGCCGTCCTGCGCTTGGTTACGGATGCGTTCCGAACTCTTGACGACAGCCTTATGACTGCGTAGACATGACAGCGCAGACAGACCGCGCGGCCAGTAACCAGTCACTGGCGGTTCTGGCATCATCTTGCTCGTACATCCGGCCATCGGGAGACACCATGACGCGAGGAACGGCACGGAGCGGTAACACCGCGGCTCCGCGCAGCGTGGATGTGGCCCGCCTGGCGGGGGTCTCGCAGAAGACGGTGTCGCGGGTTTTCAATGACGAGCAGTACGTCTCCGCCGATGTGCGCCGGCGCGTACTCGAAGCCGCTGAAGAGCTCGGCTACCGGCGTAACAACGCCGCCCGGGCACTGGCCTCCGGACGCACTCGGTCCATCGGCGTGGTGACTCTAGGCACGGCCCTGTACGGACCCGCCTCACTGCTCATGGGTGTCGAGCGGATCGTCCGGGACACGGGATACGCGCTGCGCGTGGTCAACACGATGGAGGGCGACGCCGCGGGCGTGACCGGTGCCGTGAGTTCACTCCTCGATCAGGGCGTGGACGGCATCGTCATCTCCGAACCGATCGACGAAGCGGGTGCCGAAGGAGACGCTTCCCTCCGCATTGACGTTCCGGTCCTCGTCCTGGGTGCGCCAGTACCTGTCACCGCGCCCAGGGCGCTGACCGCGGGGGGCGGTGCCGACCTGATGGCACGCTCCGCCATCGAGCACCTGCTGGGTCTCGGGCATCTGACAGTCCATCACCTGGCCGGTCCGCAGCGATGGTACGCCGCCCGGGACCGCCTCGAGGGATGGCGGGCCACGCTCACCGCTCACGGCAGGGCCGTACCGCCGGCCGTCGAGGGCGACTGGTCCGCCGCGTCCGGATACCGGGCGGGACGCGAACTGGCCGAAGACAGTGACGTCACAGCGGTGTTCGCCGCCAACGACGACATGGCGATCGGTCTGATCCGCGCGCTGACGGAGGCCGGACGTCGGGTGCCGGAGGACGTCAGCGTCGTCGGCTTCGACGACATTCCGGTCGCCGCCTATGTGACTCCTCCCCTGACCACGGTGCGGCAGCCGTTCGACGCTGTGGCGCAGGAGGGACTCAAGCGTCTGGTGCATGCCATCGAGAACCCGAGCGCAGATCCCTTACCGACGAGCGATCCACCGATCGATCTCATCATCCGCGCCTCCACCGCGCCACCACCGAGCCGCACGTCCTCGGTTCGTGGCCGGCGTACCGCCTCTCGTTCACCCGGCGGCGCGGACCATCCGCTGCTCCCGAACGGAGGTTCGTCCACCCAGCGCTGACCCACACCGGTCAGCCCGGACAAGAGCAAGCAAGGCGGGCGCGTGACTTCAGGACGAGCCGCTTCTTCCGGTCACGCCCCGCCCCTCTGGACGCCTCCGCCGCACGAACGGTGCGGAGCCGTTCCTGAACCCAGCAGGCGCTGAGCCAGGTCCCCAGCCTCTCTGCCTCTGGTCTCGTCGTTCCTTCTTCTTCGGCCGCGACCGCCACCTCCGCACACGGAAGGCGCGCCGGCCCCGGTCCACGAGGACCCGCACCCGGCCCCGTGGGTGTCCGAGCCTCGGTCGGCGCGTCCGCGCCTCTCCTTCACCACGCCTCCGTACGCCCTTGCCAGGCGTGCCGTCATCTTCGCCACCGGCGGGAGTTCACCATGCCCAGAAACGCCTCCACTTCCATGTCCGGCCGCTCCTCGATGAGCCGTCGACTGTTCCTCACCACGACGGGTGCCGTCTCGCTCGGCGTCACCCTCACCGCTTGCGGCGGCGGCGACTCCGGCGGCTCCTCCGCCGCCGCCAAGCCGGTCAGCCAGGCCGACATCGACAAGGCGATGACGACACCGACCGAGCTGACGTTCTGGACCTGGGTCCCGAACATCGACAAGGAGGTCGCGCTCTTCGAGAAGAAGTACCCGGCCATCAAGGTCAAGGTCGTCAACGCCGGCCAGGGCACTCCGCAGTACACCAAGTTGCGTACGGCTCTGAAGGCCGGCAGCGGCGCCCCGGACATGGTGCAGATCGAGTACCAGGCCATCCCGACCTTCACCATCACCGACAGCCTGCTCGACCTGCGGCCGTACGGCGCCTCCGCGCTCAAGGAGC
Organism: Streptomyces sp. ALI-76-A; assembly: GCF_030287445.1. Taxonomy (GTDB): domain Bacteria; phylum Actinomycetota; class Actinomycetes; order Streptomycetales; family Streptomycetaceae; genus Streptomyces. The sequence goes on from NZ_JASVWB010000002.1 coordinate 240,317, forward strand.
AGTTTGTCGACTGGACCTGGCAGCAGGTCAGCGGCAGCAAGGGCGAGGTGTGGGCGATCCCCCAGGACACCGGCCCGCTCGGCATGCTGTACCGCAAGGACATCTTCGACAAGCACGGCATCAAGGTCCCCACGACCTGGGACGAGTTCGCCGCTGCGGCCCGCAAGCTCCACAAGGCCGACCCCGACGTCTACCTGACCAACCTCGCGGCCAACCAGGTCGCCGCCTGGCACGGCCTGCTGTGGCAGGCGGGCGCCAAGCCGTACGTGGTGTCCGGCAAGAGTGACATCACCATCGGTGTCGACGACGCCGTCTCCAAGAAGCTCGGCGCGTACTGGGGCGGCCTGGCCCAAGAAGGGGTCGTCAGCACCGACCCGGACTTCACCGACGGCTGGTACGCCGGGTTCAACAAGGGCAAGTACGCCACCTGGATCACCGCAGCCTGGGGACCGGCCTTCCTCTCCGGCTCCGCCAAGGCCACCTCCGGTAAGTGGCGCGCCGCCCCCCTCCCGCAGTGGGACGCGTCGAAACCGAGCTCGGGCAACTGGGGTGGCTCGACCACCGCGGTCATCCGCTCCACCAAGAACCCCATCGCGGCCGCCCAGTTCGCACAGTTCCTCAACAGCGACCCGGCCAGCGCGAAGATGTTCGCCACCGAGCAGTTCTTCTTCCCCGCCACCAAGGCCCTCCTCACGGACGCCACGTTCACCGGCGACGCGCCCGCCTTCTACGGCGGCCAGAAGGTCAACCAGGTCTTCGCCGACATCAGCTCCACCGTCAACTCCTCTTTCCAGTGGCCTCCGTTCCTCGACCAGGCGGCGACCGACTGGACCGAGACGGTCGGCAAGTCCCTCGCCGACAAGACCGACACCGTCCGCGCGCTCGGCACCTGGCAGACGCGACTCACCACCTACGCCAAGAGTCAGGGCTTCACCGTCGAGACACCGTAACGGCCCGTCGGGTCCCGGGCGGTGGCGCGGGACCCGGCCCCACTGACACAGTCCCATCCCTCAGAAAGGCCCGATGATGACTGTCACAACCGCGGCCTCCCCCAAGGGCAGGAGACGAGACGGGTCGACACGCCTCAGGCGCGGCGGCAAGAGCCGTCACCGGGCGGCGGGACCGCTGTTCGTCGCACCGTTCATGGTGCTGTTCCTGCTGCTCTTCCTCGCCCCGCTCGGCTACGCCGCCTATCTCAGCCTGTTCCAGGAACGCCTCATCGGCGGCACCGCGTTCGTCGGGCTCGACAACTACGCCCAGGCCCTGAGCGATCCACAGTTCCTGCACGGCATCGGGCGCGTCGCACTGTTCTTCGTCATCCAGGTCCCTGTGATGCTGCTGCTGGCGCTGATGTTCGCCCTCGCCCTCGACAGCGGGCTGCTCCGGCTCGCCCGCGTCATCCGACTGGGCATCTTCGTCCCGTACGCCGTCCCGAGCGTGGTCGCCGCGCTCATGTGGGGCTATCTGTACGGACCGGACTTCGGCCCCTTCGCCCAGCTCAGCCGCAACCTGAGCCTGCCCGTCCCGGACTTCCTCAGCGAGGGCTGGATGCTCGGCAGTCTCGCGAACATCGTGACCTGGGAGTTCGTCGGCTACAACATGATCATCCTGTACGCCGCCCTGCGCACCATTCCCGAGGAGTTGTACGAGGCCGCCGCGATGGACGGGGCCGGCGCCTGGCGGATCGCGCGGTCGATCAAGCTGCCGGCCCTGCGCCCCGCGCTGATGCTCACTCTGCTGTTCTCGGTGATCGGCAGCTTCCAGCTGTTCAACGAGCCGAAGCTGCTGATGACCATCGCCCCGGACGTGATCAGCAGCTCCTACACCGCCAACCTCTACGCCTACACGCTCGCCTTCACCGGCCAGCAGGTCAACTACGCGGCCACGGTGTCCTTCCTCCTCGGCCTCGTCATCGTGATCGCCTCCTACGCCGTCCTGCTCACCGCGAACCGCAGGAGGTCCTCGTGACGACCACCACCCCCATGGCCACGACCACCGAGCCATTGACAAAGCCGCCTTCCGCCGCGCCGCCTCGGCGGGGAACCGCCTCACGGCGCCGCAGCACCCCGCTGACGATCACCATGCTGGCCGTCCTGGCCTACTTCCTCCTGCCCCTGTTCTGGCTACTGATCGCCTCCACCAAGAGCACCCAGGACCTGTTCAACAGCTTCGGCCTGTGGTTCTCCGACGCCCCGCAGCTGCTGACAAACGTCAAGCAGACCTTCGCCCAGGACGACGGGGTCTTCGTACACTGGCTGCTCAACACAGTCATGTACGCGGGCGTCAGCGCGGTCGGGGCCGCGCTGCTCGCCGCCGCCGGCGGGTACGGCTTCGCGAAATTCCGCTTCCGCGGTGACCGGTTCTCCTTCAACCTGGTGCTCGGCGCCGTCATGGTCCCGGCCACTGCGCTGGCGATCCCGACCTATCTGCTCTTCGCCAAGGCGGGTCTGGTCAACACCCCCTGGGCGGTCATCCTGCCCTCGCTGGTCAACCCCTTCGGTCTCTACCTCATGCGCATCTACGCCCAGGACGCCGTCCCGGACAGCCTCCTTGAGGCGGCCCGCATCGACGGCGCCGGGGAGGCGCGAATCTTCGGCACGATCGTGCTGCGACTCCTCGCGCCGGGCTTGGTCACCGTGCTGCTGTTCACGCTCGTGGCGACCTGGAACAACTACTTCCTGCCGTTGATCATGCTCAATGATCCAAATCTGTACCCCGTCACCGTCGGCCTCTCCTCCTGGGCAGCGCAGGCGCAGAACGGCGGGGCCGGTGCCAGCAGCGACATGCTCGCGCTGGTCGTGACCGGTTCCCTCATCTCGATCCTGCCACTCGTCGTGGCCTTCCTGCTGCTCCAGCGTTACTGGCAGAGCGGCCTGGCCGCCGGCGGCGTCAAGCAGTAGGGCCCGCAGCCCCCGTACCACTCCCTGCATTTATCGGAGGTTTCCCCTCATGGCGGCTCTGCCTGCCCGCGTCCTCTTCGGCGCCGCGTACTACCACGAGTACACGCCCGCCTACGACCCCGAACTGCGGCCCGACGAACGGCTGAAGACCGACCTCGACCTGATGGCCGAGGCGAACTTCACCGTGATCCGGGTCGGCGAGTCGGTCTGGTCGACCTGGGAGCCGGAGAACGGACGCTTCGACCTCGGCTGGCTCCAGCCGGTCCTGGACGGCGCCCATGAGCGCGGCATCTCCGTCGTCCTCGGCACGCCGACATACGCGGCTCCGCCGTGGCTGGCCCGCCAGTACCCGGAGATCACCGCCGAGTACGCCACTGGGCAGCGCCTGGGCTGGGGTGCACGCCAGGAGATCGACTTCACCCACCCCGCCTTCCGCTTCCACGCCGAGCGGGTCATCCGCAAGATGGTGGCCCGGTACGCCGACCACCCGGCGGTCATCGGCTGGCAGGTGGACAACGAGCCCGGCCTGCACCTCTTGCACAACCGCGGTGTCTTCGAGCGTTTCGTGGACCACCTGCGGGAGAAGTACGGAGACGTCGAGACACTCAACCGCGAGTGGGGCCTGGTCTACTGGTCGCACCGCCTGTCCACATGGGCCGACCTGTGGACCCCGGACGGCAACGCCCAGCCCCAGTACGACGTCGCCTGGCGGGAGTTCCAGGCCCGGCAGGTCACCGAGTTCATCGGCTGGCAGGCCGACATCGTCCGCGAGTACGCCCAGCCCGGCCAGTTCGTCACCACCTGCATCTCCTACACCCGCCAGGGGGTGGAGGACGACGAGATGTCGGACCGCCTCGACATCGCCTCCGGCAACCCGTACTACGACATGCAGGACGGCCTGCTGCTGCCCGACCCCACACCCGACGCCCACGAGCAGAAGTGGAAGACCACCGGGGTGTGGTCGATGTACCAGACCGCGGACTGGATGTTCTCCTCCCGCCAAGCGCCGTTCCTGGTCACCGAGACCAACGCCCAGAGCATCGGCTTCGCATGGGACAACCGGCCCGGCTACGACGGCCAGTGGCGCCAGGCCGCCTGGGCGCATGTCGCGCGCGGGGCGCGGATGATCGAGTACTGGCAGTGGCAGACCCTGCGCTTCGGCGCGGAGACCTACTGGGGTGGCGTCCTGCCGCACAGCGGCCGGCCCGGCCGTACCTATGCCGAAATCGCCCGCCTCGGCGCGGAGTTCGAGACGGCGGGCGAGCTCGTCGCGGGGCTCGAGCCGGACGCCGACATCACGATGGTCTACTCGATGCCGAGCAAGTGGCTGATGCAGAAGTACCCGCCGTTCGCGACCCCTGACGGCGAACCGGACGCTGCCGCCTACCACCGCATCTTCGACCCCTTCTACCGCGGCGCCTTCGACGCAGGCCGCCAGGTCCGCATCGTCCACGCCCGCCAGCTGCACGACCCGCGCGGTGAGCGGGAGGGGATGACGCCGCTGGAGGCCGTACAGCTCCACCCCGTCCTCGTGGCCCCGGCCCTGTACGTCGTCGACGACACCACGCTCGACTGGCTGGAGGCCTACGCCCACGCCGGCGGCCACCTGGTCCTCGGCCCGCGCACCGCCTACGCCGACCACGAGGGCCGGGCCCGCCACGAACCGGCCCCCGGGCGGCTGGTGGAAGCCGCGGGAGTCCAGTACGACGAGTTCGGCAACCTCCCGCGAGACGTCCCGATCCGCGCCGTGCCCGGTGGCCCGTTCGAGGTGCCCGCGGATGCCACGGCGACACAGTGGATCGAGAGCCTCACGGTCACCGACGCCGAGGTTCTCGCCGTGTACGAGCACCCCCACTACGGCCGCTGGCCCGCGGTCACCACCCGCAGCCACGGGGCGGGCCGCGTCACCACCGTCGGCACGGTGCCGGGCCGCGACCTCGCCCGGGCGCTGGCCGAATGGCTGGTCCCAGCCGCGAGCAGCGGGTGGCACGACCTCCCCGCATCGGTCACCGCGACCACCGGCACCTCACCCGACGGACGCCGTGTCCACATCGTCCACAACTGGAGCTGGGAGCCCGCGAGCGTCCCCGCCCCGGCGGACCTCTCCGACGCCCTGACGGACATCCCCGTCCTGACGGGCACGGCGCTGAGCCTCGGCGCCTGGGACGTACGCGTACTCGTCTCCACCGACGCCGACAGCGCGCCGGTTCCTGGAGCAACCAACCGATCCTGATCCATCCTCTGAGGAGGGGCTATGCAGAGAAGAAGGCTTGGACGAGCCCTCGGAACCTTCGCGGCGACATCCGCGATACTCGCGATACCCATGGTCAGCGCGCAGGCGTACAACCCAACGGGTGGAACCCTCTACCAGCTCGGCACCGAGCCGTGCCTGAAAGGGCGGGGCAACTGCGCGGTCTACCCGAAGTCGGCGCAACTGCCGAGCGGGCGCCTGGTCGCGTCCTTCGAGCGGTCCACGGTCGTGGCGGCGACGGGCAGCGCCGACCGGCAGACCCTGCCGGTGTACAAGAGCGACGACCGGGGGACGTCGTGGCAGCCGCTGTCCGAGATCAAGGCTCCGGCATATCTCTCCAGCGACCCGCAGTACGCGAAGTACACGAGCAACTGGACGAACCCCTACCTGTACGTCCTTCCGCAGGACGTCGGGAACCTGAAGCAGGGCACGCTGCTCCTCTCGAGTGTCGTCTCGGGCGACGACTACTACTACAAGGAGCACAAGGCGGCCGACCCGAACTGGACGCCGACCAACGACGGCGACCGCAAGGATTTGGCGATCGCCCTGTACTCCAGCACCGACGAAGGCGCGACGTGGAAGGTCGAGAACATCGTCGCGACCGGCGGCTGGCAGGGCGGCAGCGCCGGCGCGGTCGGCCAGAACATCGCGGCCGCGAACACGAACAAGCAGGTCGATCCCCTCTGGGAGCCGTACCTGATGGTCTACAAGGGCAAGCTCGTCTGCTACTACTCCGACGAGAACGACTACCTCGGCTTCAACGCGACCACCGGCGTCCCGACACTGGACCCGGCGAACGACACCGCCAAGGACTCCCTCGGTCAGATCCTCGTCCACAAGACCTGGGACGGCCGAAGCGCGAACTGGAGCGCTCCTGTCGTGGACCTCGCGGGACTGACCCAGGACATGGGCGGCGGCAAGTCGGAGATCGGTGGTGGCCGGCCCGGCATGACGAATGTGGTCCGGACGACGGACGGCAAGTGGATGCTCCCCTTCGAGTACTGGGGCGGCGGGGCAAACACCAGGTACGTGATCGCTGACAACCCACTGGAGTTCTACAAGGGCTCCGCCACCGGCACGGACGTCGCTTCGTTGCCGGTCGACTCCGGTTCCCGTCCGCTCGCCAGAAGCGGCAGTCCGGTGATCATCAGGCTTCCGGGAGGGCGCCTGGTCTACAACGCGGCCGGCAGCGGCAACGTCTGGGTCAACGAGAGCGGACGCAGCGACGGCACGTGGAAGGAGTACCAGACGACATCTCAGGGCGGCTACAGCCGCAACCTCCAGTACGTCGACGGCACCGGGCGCATCGTGATCCTCAACAACCAGGGGACCTCGACGCTCAAGTTCGCCGAGGTCGATCTCGGCCACACGGACGGCGCCTACTACCAACTGGTGAACCGCAAGACCGACCAGGTGATCGGCACCGGGAACAAGACCAATGACGCGAACATCGGCAACGCGGACGTTCCCGACGTCCGGCTCGAGGCCCCGGGCTCGGCGGGCAACGCGGACACCCAGTACTGGCACGTGACGACCGAGCCGAACGGCGGAGTGAGCCTGCTGAACAAGTCGGGCGGCCGCGCGGCGGCGATCTGGACCGGCAATGCCACGGCCGGCCAGAAGATCGGCCAGTGGGTCGACGACAGTGCCACCGGCAGCTGGAACCTCGTCAAGACCAGCGACGGGTTCTACAAGCTCCAGTCCGTCAAGAACACGAGCCTGTACCTGACCGGTGCGTCCGCCGGGGCGCAACTGACCCTGCAGGCCGCGCTCACGGACGGCTCACAGGACTGGGAACTCGTCCAGTAGGCCCCATCCGAGGGAGGGCCACGCTTCTGGGCCTGGGTTCTTCGCCAGGCCCAGAAGGGCGGTGCGACCTCGTCATCCTGCGTATCGCCGTGCCGGAGGCGCTGGCCCGGGCCGGTGTGCGGCCGGAGCAGGTCATCGGGATCGGTACGGACTTCACCGCCTGCACGGTCCTGCCGGTGCTCGCCGACGGCACCCCCCTGTGTGAACTACCTGGCCTCGCGGGCCGTCCGCACGCCTACGTCAAGCTGTGGCGCCACCACGCCGCGCAGGCCCAGGCCGACCGGATCACCGACCTGGCAGCGGAGCGCAAGGAGCCGTGGCTGGCGCGGTACGGCGGAAAGATCTCCTCGGAATGGGAGTTCGCGAAGGCGTTGCGGTTGCTGGAGGAGGATCCGGAGCTCTACGCGTTGACCGACCGCTGGCTGGAGGCCGCCGACTGGATCGTGTGGCGGCTGTGCGGCACTTACGTCCGCAACGCCTGTACCGCCGGATACAAGGGCCAACTCCAGGATGGCGCCTACCCGTCCAGGGAGTATTTGGCGGCGCTCAATCCGGGGCTTCGCCGACTTCGTGACAGCGAAGCTGGAGCACCCCATCGGTCAGCTGGGTGACTTGGCCGGACGGTTGACGGCTGAGGCGGCGGCGTGGACGGGCCTGCCGGAGGGCATCGCGGTGTGCGTCGGGAATGTCGACGCCCATGTGACGGCGCCCGCCGCCACCGCACCTCCTGAACCGCCACTACACCCGCAAACACGGCCCCGACGCCTACTACGGAAACCCGGAGATGGCGACCTCCACGTGACGAACGCTGTCCGTCACGCCCAGGGCGGTTCCGGCCGACCAACCACGGCCGGCCGGAGCCTTCGTCGAAACCGGCTATGACGAGACCGGCTCCTTCGCCGGCACGGCGAAATGCGAAGCTTTACATTCCACTACCGCACGGACTATTTACGCCGGTAGACCGTTAAACACTCGACCCTATTCACTATTCTCGCGTCACCGCATAACCAGATACAGATGGCCATCGAACCGTCAACAACACGGATTCCTCTTCCGCGAACCACGAGTGGTCGATTCCACGCCCCCAAACAACGTAATCTCCTTGCTTCTCCAAAACAATGCTACGCCCGGGGAAATCCACGCGAAACCTGCCACTGATGAGCACCAGGAGAGCTGTTCGCGCTTCGCCTCTCACCCATTGCAGCCGCTGGTCACCACGTGGATGAACACCCCATTTGACCTCTACCGCACTGGTGTGACGAGGATCATCGACGTCCTTGAAATGACCAAGGAGCCATCCTCGATCCAACGGCGCATCATCACCCGCATTCCCTACATACACACTGTCATCCATAACTCGCAATATACCAGCCGCATCGGAAATCTGCGTTCCTTTGTCCTATATGCGACCGCAATCCTGAAGAACACCTGATCCGATTTCGTACCCCGCCTCCAGCTCGACACCGAGCTCCACCGCATCGTCTGACCACCGACGCGATCGAGTCGACAAAAGCTCGCCCACGAAAAGCCGCCACGAGTGGACGGCGCGCCACCTCGATCTCGTGGTGGCGCGCCGTCGTTCGGTTGCTCAGTGGTTCAGTCGGGCCAAGGTGCTGACGACGAAGCGGCAGCAGACGTGGGAGGTGAGGTCGCGGTAGTAGGCATCGGTGCCCCTGTCCCCTTGGAGGACCGTGGCCCGGACCGAGTTCCCGACGCTCGTCCATGGGCCGGACGGGGTCAGCGATACAGAGAACGACATAGGACGTGCGTAAGCGCCCGAGGCTCTCACCGCTCAAGCAGCAGACATGCCCGGACCGGTTGGCAGGCAGGAGACAGGTCCGCCACGACAATCACGGATCCTTCCGGTGTCTGTCAGAAGATCATGGAGTGACGCCCCCGCACCCCGGGCGTTGCCGCGGCAGCGCGAGGCCGACTCGCTCCGGTCAGTCGCCGAGGAACGTCCCGACGCACCAGGCCAGCCAGCTCGCCCAATGGTGTGGGGCTGCTGGCCGGGCATCGTGGCCCGGAGGGACAGGTCCAGGCCGAAAGGGCTGTTCATGTCGAACGAACCGGCCGTACGGGTTCACGTGTGTCCAGAACAGTGACGACAGCGCCCTGCGGTCCGCGTCGGTGAGCTTGTCCGCCCACTTCGGATCGGCCAGGGCCTCCTGCATCAGCAGCGTGTTGACGTGGACCAGCGCGGACCGGAGCAGATGTAAACGGAGTTCCCCCACCGCGCGTCAGCGTCGTGGGGGCACTGCAATGCCACCGGTAGCGGGCTCAGAGGAGGCTGGTCCGGATTCCGATCTGATGGATAGCGGCAGTGTCGGCCGGGGTCATGTATCCGGCCTTACGGCTGAGTACCTTCAGTCTCTTCGCTCTGCGTGCGGCGTCGGCCGGAAGGTCTCGAAGCTGGCGGCTGCTCTGGTTGGCCCGCGATCCGGTCACGCACCCGTGCTCGGCGATGCCGGTGACGCACAGTTCGGCGTCAATTGTGCGGACCAGGCGCAGGAGCACGTCCGAGAGCTGTATGGCTTCATGCAGGTCTGAGGTGACCATCTGCCCGTCGGTGACCTTGCTTGTCAGTGGTGAGGTGCGACTGCCGATGTCTGCCGCGGTCAACGTCGCCGCGTGCTTCCAGGCCTGCTCCGTCGTGGGGTTGACCTTCCCGCCGCCGTACATCACGGCGTTGCGTACCTCCTTGTGATACCGATACAGGACAAGGAGCGCGTCGAGGTGGCTCAGGCCGTACTTCTGACCTGGCCCGGCCGGCGAAGGGTCAGTGACGGACGCCAGCCTTGACCGCTTTCGTGGCGAAGTAGCCGGAGAGCCAGCCGGCGGTGGCCTCCGAGTGGTGTGGCGCCTCGGCGAAGCCGGTGATGGCGAAGCCCGCCGCGATCTGCCCGCCGAGCTGCTCGGTGAGCGTGTGGCTGTACTCCACCGGCGCGTCGAGGCCCCACAGCCGTTCCCGCTCGGCGGGCTCCAGGTGAGTGAGGTCGCTGTAGGGCAGGCGGTGGCGCACCACCAGCTCGCCGCGCGCCTCCAAGGACTCGGCGTCGAAGAGGTAGACGTCCGGGTTGAGGAAGCCGGACAGCAGCGTTCCGCCGGGGCGCAGCACGCGGTGGCACTCGCGCCAGACAGGCGCCAGGTCCGGGATGAACAGGTTGGAGACCGGGTGGACGACGAGGTCGAACGAGGCGTCCGGGAACGGGCTCAGGTCGCGCGCGTCGCCGAGCACGGTGCGTAGGTCGAGACCCTCCCGCGCCGCGACCATCTCGTCCTGCGCCAGCTGGCGGGGCGAGTTGTCGAAGACGGTCACCCGCGCGCCCGCCGCGGCCAGCACCGGACCCTGCTGCCCACCTCCGGAGGCGAGGCAGAGCACGTCGCGACGGGCGATCTCCGGCGGGAACCATGTCGGGTCGACCGGCTCGTACCCGATCAGGACGATGGACCACCGGCCGGCCCGCGCCTTGGCGATCACCTCGGGGCCGACCGGGCGTGACCACTCGTTGCCCTCCTCCACTTCGCGGTCCCAGGCGAGGCGGTTGTGCGCGACGGGGTCGACGGGAGTCTGGTTCATACGTCGTACCCTAGTTGCTGCACCGCACAGCCGCCGATGGCTCTCGGGCGGTGAGGTGCTTGTTGGTGGCGTCGATGTCGAGGTGGTCGGGATCGAAGGTGCCGCCGATCCACTCGAGGACTTCTTCGTGCTGCTCGTGCTGGGGGTCGGTGATCGCGGCGAGGAAGTCCGCGTAGCCCCAAGGGCCGCCGCAGTCCTCGGGTGGGCAGGCTCGACGGCCGGTCAGGCAGCGCGGGTAGGTGGTACCTGGCGCGGTGGACAGACCTTCTCCACCTCGGTGTGGTGGGCCCAGTCGTCGCCGAGGTCACAGGCGTAGCTGATCGTGTCGCCGGCGGTGGGAGCGACCGTATCCAGCGGGGCCTTCCGCTCGTCGCGGTGACCGGTTTCGGTGTCGCGTTGCCCGTAGTCGCCGGCCGGGGTGGTGAAGAGGTGCATGTGGTAGTTCTCCCAGCCCATCAAGGTCTGGATCGCCAGGCGCAGACGGGCGAGTTTGAGATCGGCCGGGACCCGCAGCCGCCGCCAGATCGGCGGGTGGATGTCGACCGGGGTGACCTTGATCTGCAGGACGGAGTAAGCGGGCATGGCACTCTTCCTTCGCGGCGGCGGGCTCGTCCCCGGTCTGGCGGGGTCGGCCGTCGTAGTCTCAACGGAACGGACAAGCCGTCTTGTTGTGGACGATGGCGAAGTCGCTGACCTTCTCAAGCAGGTCGGTGCGGGAGGAGAAGTCGCCGTGACGCAGGACGGCGCGGGCCAGCAGGGAGAGAATCTCCACCTGGTTCAGCCAGGAGGTGTGCTTGGGGGTGTAGTGCGGCACGATCCGCGGATGCCGCTTCAGCCAGACCCGGGTGGCCTTGGAAGTGTGCGAGGAGCCGTTGTCTGGGATCAGATGGATCGTCAGCCCGGCTGGAACGCACCGCTGAAGCCGGGCCAGGAACCGGATGAAGTGCGCACAGTCGTTGCGCTCCAGCTCCTCCATGACCACCTGACCGGTGTGCACGTCCAGCGCGACGGTGACCGGGACGGTGTCGTGGCGGAGGTACTCGAACTCCCGCCGCCGCACCCGTCCCGGGCCCGGCGGCTGACCGGGCTGCTTGCGCGAGCGGGCGGCTATCGCGGTCTTCTCGTCCACTGACTGCACCATTGAGCCCTGCGAGCTGGCGGCGGTAGAGGGCGCATACCTCGGCTTCGCCTTGCCGCTGGAACGGCCTCGCTTCTTGCGGTTGGCGACGGGGCGGCTGTTCTCCGCACGTGCGGGGTTGTTCCGGGGGCGAGACGGTCGAGTTAGGCCGAGACGTCTGCTCCCTGCACTGCGCGAGGTAATCCCAACAGAGTTCCCGCACCCCTCCGACCTGCGGCTGCTCCCCGCACGCGCGGGGATGGTTCCAAGCAGGTCGTGATGGGCTATGCGGTGCCCGGCCTACCTCTGGAGGCCAGCACCGCACATTGCGCCGGAGGGACGTGACGTCAGGTGCAGGTCAGGTAGTCGTAGCCGGCAATCCGCGCGTTGTCGTCGCCGTCCTCGAAGTGATACCTGCCGTCACTGTCGCGGGTGAGGTTGAGGTTGTCCCAAATGCCTCTGTACGTGTCAACGGCAGTGTCGCCGGGGTCGTAGTGATCCTCTAGATTCGTGCCGGCTTCTGCCCAGGTCTCTTTGCCGACCGAGCCGTCGGCTTCGAGGTCGTACCTGGCCTGCCAGTCCTTGGTCGCGGCCTTGGTGTTCGCTCCGAAGTGACCGTCGATGTCCGCAGCGTCGAACGGGGTACCGTTCGTTTCGGTGGCGAGGTCCGCCCAGAGGATTTTCTGCCACAGGCAGGTGGCATTGGATGAAGCGTTTGTGCTGGTCGACAGGATGCCTTCGTCGCCCCAGTCACCGACCCAGTTGCCGGCGCCGTAGATGTAGGCGCGGCCACTGTACGTACCGCTCGCGGAAGCCGGCGAGGTGCTCAGTGTGAGCGTGGCGACGGTCAGCACGCCGACTATGCCTGCGGCCAGCTGGACTCGCTTCGTACGTGCACTCATAAGTGTCCCTTTTCAGTCGGTGCGGATGACCGTGCGGTCGCAGTGGGGCGCCGCAGGACGGGACGCCCCCGCTCCTGGTCTGCGAGCCTCGCTCCGGTGACGGGCTGGTGCGGCTGTGCCTTGACGGTAGGGGCGGTGCCACGGCCGACGCTTCCGGCGGTGGGTGTACACCCCGCTTCACCCACCGCGGCAGCCGCGATATCGCACAAGTCCCTTTGTCGGGAAAGAGATTGACGCGCCATCTGGGGTGCGGGGTCAGTCTGTGGTGATGTGCCTGAGCAGTCAAGGCCCGCGGAGCCGGTCGAGGGGCCGCTGGCCAGGATGACGGTCGTCGTGACCGGCGCGAGGACAGGCCTCTTCGAGAAGCTCAGCCGCAACCAGAGGAACGAACTCATCGAACGGGCCGGAGACCGCCCCTCCTCCAGCATCTCCAAGAAGACCACTCTGATCGTCACAGGAGGGAATGCTGGATGCAGACGTGCCTGGGCCGAAACGCTTCGGCATCTCCTTGGCGTGGTGGACCCCTTGTCGGAACCACTACGTGCTTCCCGCACGCGCGGCGATGGTCCAGTCGTCGCGAACTTCGCGATGCCCCGCGCGCACGCGCGGGGGATGGTCCCCGGGGCGCTCATGACGCCTCCGGCGCGAAGTCCTGCTACGCGCACGCGCGGGGATGGTCCCGAGGCCCGGACCAGGTGGACGACACAGGTCTGGGTGACCGCCTGGGCCAGACGGCCAAGATGTAGTCGGGCAGGCCCTTGAGCCCGTCACAGACGATCACGCACACGTCCTCAACTCCGCGGTTCTTGACCTCGGTTCAGAACCTGAGCCAGTATGTGGCGCCACCGTCGCCGGCCCACAGGCCGAGGATGTCGCGAGTGCCGTCGACCGTGACCGCGACAGCGACGTAGAGGGGCCGTTTCGCCACCTGCCCGTCGCGCGCCTTCACACGCACGCAGTGGATGAAGATGACCGGGCAGACCGCTTGAGTTCCATTGGTGGTTGCGAACGCTCTGAGTAGAAGGACGTACGCATGCCAAGGTTCGCCCCCAACAAGCTGCCGAGTGCGATGAAGAAGCGGTACTTCGAGCTGCTGCGCGAGGGCTACAAAGGGGCAGCAGCAGCCCGCGTGGTCGGGGTGTCCACCAGCTGCGGGTCGCTGTGGTTCATCGATGCTGGCAGCATTATCGTTCCGGACCCTGGCCCGATATCCCCGCGCTTCCTGACGCAGGATGACCGCATCGCCATCGCCGACGGCCTCCAGGCGCGGCTACCGGTCAAGGAGATCGCGGCCTCGATCGGCAAGAGCTTCCAGACCGTCTACCGGGAGATCACGCGAGGCAGCAAGCCCGATGGCCGCTACCAGCCCTGGTAGGCCCCACAACCAGGCTCTGCTTCGGCGCCAGCGCCCCAAGACGGAGAAGATCCAGGCGAGCGAGCCGCTTCGGACGGTCGTCCGCGAGAAGCTGACCGAGAAGTGGTCACCACAGCAGATCGCACGCTTCCTCACCCGCACCCACCCGAGGGATCCGTCAATGCGGGCCTGCCCGGAGACGATCTACCGCGCCCTCTTCGTAGGCCAGTTGGGCAGCAGGCCCGGCAAGCTTCGCACCGGCCGCGTCCGCCGCAAACCACAGCGCAGAGGCGTCCCCACCGCCAACAAGATCAAGAACATGACACTGATCCATCAACGGCCCGCTGAAGTCAACAACCGTATGACTCCTGGCCATTGGGAAGGGGATCTCATCATCGGACGCGGCCAGGGCTCGGCGATCGGCACCCTCGTGGAACGGACGACCCGCTACGTCCAGCTCATCCACCTACCCCACGGCTGGAAGGCTCCCCAAGTCCGCAACGCACTCATCACCCAGACCGCCGGCATACCGCCCGAGCTGCGGAAGACACTCACCTGGGATCAAGGCCGCGAGCTGACTCTCCACGAGCAAATCGAGGCGCTCACCGGCTTCCGGATCTACTTCTGCGACCCGCACTCGCCCTGGCAACGCGGGACGAACGAGAACACCAACGGACTGCTGCGGCAGTACTTCCCCAAGGGCAGTGACCTGTCCGTTCACACCGCCCGCGACCTCCGCGAAGTAGCTCGGCAACTGAACAACCGACCGCGTCTCGTGCTCGGTGACAAGACCCCCATTGAGGCCATGAGAGGATGGCTCATAGGGCCACTGACCAGCTGATTCGCAATTACTGATGGAAACCGCCCCGGGTCCAGCGGCTGGTTCCGCCACTCGGCCATCCCCTCCATGACCTTGTTGGTGATGGTCGAAAGGGTCTGCTTTGACACGCTCGCGCCGTAGATCTCGGCCAGGTGGGCGGAGATGTCGCCGTGCGTCAGATCGCGCGCGGACAGGGAATGGACCATCTCGTCGACACCGGTCAGGCGCCGCTGGCGCTTCTTGACGATCTCGGCTCGAAGCTGCCGTCGCGGTCACGGGGCACCGTGATCCGAACCGGCCCGACGTCGGTCAGCACGGTCTTGGACCGGACCTCGTTGCGGCTGTTGCCGCTACCGCCACCGGCCGGGTCGTGCTTCTCGTAGCCGAGGTGGTCGGTGACCTCACCTTCGAGAGCGGACTCCAGCACCCGCTTGGTCAGCTGCTGCGGTGCGGGCCTGCTTCCGCTTCGAGGGCGTCGGCTTGTCGGTGTGCCGGTAGGACATGTGGGGGCTGCGATCTGCGGTGCGGTAGCCGTAGGACTTCGCGTCGTAGGACTTCGCGTCGTACGTCTTCCTGCCGCTGTCGTCCTTGAAGGTGGCGGCGAGGTTCGGCGGGAGTGTCGTGCGTCGAACTCACCGGAGCGCAGCCGGGTCGCGCGGACGTCGTCGTCCTCGACGAGAGAGCCCGAGTCAACGTCACGTCGTCCCCGCCGGGGTCCGCAGGAGAGCTCGGGTCGCCGCGTGGCCTGGAGTGGTGAAGACGGTTGCCGTGGGGCCGGAGTCGACGGTGCGACCCGCGTCGAGGACGGTGACGGTGTCGGTGCGGTCCGCGATGAGCGGGAGGTCGTGGCTGATGAGGACGAGGGCCGTGCCGCGCTCCTCTCGCAGCCGGACCAGCAGGTCCATGATTGTCTCGGCGGTGGCGGAGTCCAGCGCCGAGGTGACCTCGTCGCAGATAAGGACGTCCGGATCGGCGGCCAGCGCCCGGGCGATGGCCACGCGCTGACGCTGGCCGCCGGACAGTTCGTGCGGATAGCGGTCGGCGAACTCAGGTGGCATACCGACCTGTTCGAGCAGCTCCATCACGCGCGAGGCCACTTCGCCCGCCCCGCACCGACGGTGCAGTCGTATCGGCCTGCCGACCGTGGCGCCGACCGTGCGGCTGGGATTGAGCGCACCGAGCGGATTCTGCGTGACCAGCTGGATTCGGCGCCGCTGTTCGCGGCTGCGGCCGCGCAGGCCGGTGCTCAGCAGTACCCCGTCGAGGCTGATCCTCCCTGCGGTGGCCGGCTGCAACCCGACCACGGCACGGACCAGCGTGGTCTTGCCGGATCCCGAGGCACCGACGATCCCGGTCGCCGAGCCGGGCGCGACAGCGAGGGCGACGCCGTCCAGGACGGGGGCGTCCGAGCGACGGCCGAAGGTGACGCGGAGGTCGCGTACGTCGAGCATGGGTTCGGTGGCAGCCGAGGGCGTCAGGCGGTCGTGCGGTGCCTCGGGCGTACGGGTTGCGGCGTTCGCTCCTCGATAGGTGCCGGTATACGGGCTGACGTACGTGCCGAGTTCCACCACCTCGTCCGCGATCCGTTCGACGAGTTCGGGGTCGTGGCAGGAGAGCGCGACGGCGAGGTGGTGCTCAGCGGCCAGGTGCCCTAGCAGCTCACCGATTTCGTCGCGGAGTTCGGGGTGGAGCCCGGCGGTGGGTTCGTCCAGGAGCAGGACCTCGGGGCGGCGGGCCAGGGCGCGGGCGAGGGCCACTCGGCGCTGTTGTCCGCCGGACAGGGCGGCGGGGCGGCGGGCGGCGAGGGATCCATCGTCCGGGAGCCGTACCTCGGCGAGGAGCGTCCGTATCGCCTTCGGAGTCCGGTCGTCGGCGAGTTCGCGGAGCAAGGAGCGCACGCGCATACGGGGGTTCAGTCCCGAGCCGGGGTCCTGGCCGACGTAGGCGAGCCGCTCACGGCGCAGGGTGCGCAACTCCCGTTCGGGCAGGGCGAACACGTCGTGGCCGAGGACTTCGACCCGGCCGGCGGTGCGCCGGGTGCCGGGTGGCAGCAGTCCGGTGAGGGCTCGCAGCAGCGTGGTCTTGCCGGAGCCGGAGGGGCCAGTGAGAGCGACGACCCTGCCCGGGTGGAGAGCGAGCGCGGCGTCCTTGAGGATCACCTGGTCGGGGGCGGCGACGGTGAGGCCTGAGACCTTGACTGCTGCTTCGGCCGGGGAACTTGCGATGCCGTCGGAGGTCGAGTTGTCGTCGTCCTGCCGGTATCGGTCGGGTACGTGGCTCACAGAACGCTCACCGCCTTACGACCGGTCTGCGGGGCGAGGCCCGCCGCGGCGAGGTTGACGCTGAGGGCGAGGAGGCCGATGGCGATGCTGGGGGCGACGACGGCCCAGGGGTTGAGCAAGATCCCGGGGGAGTTCTCGCGGATCATCAACGCCCAGTCCGCGGCCGGCGGTTGGGGACCGACTTGGAGGAACCCGGCCGTGGCGACCAAGTAGACGGCGGCGACGAAGCGCAGGCCGAACAGAGCCAGGAGAGTGGCGCGCAGGTTGGGCAGGACCTCGCGCAGGACAAGGTGCCAGAGGCGTTCGCCGCCCGCCGCGGCAGCCTCGACGTATCCGGAGGCGGCGACGGGAGCCGCCGCGCCGGCCGCGAGCCGCACCGCGTACGGCACACCGAGCAGTACGGCGGCGGTGATGACGGCGAACCGGCCACCGTCCGGCCATGACAGAGCGA
The DNA here is from genome assembly GCF_030287445.1 of Streptomyces sp. ALI-76-A. Classification (GTDB taxonomy): domain Bacteria; phylum Actinomycetota; class Actinomycetes; order Streptomycetales; family Streptomycetaceae; genus Streptomyces. Next base: position 257,783 of record NZ_JASVWB010000002.1, read on the forward strand.
CCAGGAGAATGCCCAGCACGGCGGGCAGCAGCATCAGCACGTCGGCGACCCGTTCCACCAGGCGCCCGACGCGTGGCCGCAGCGCACCGATCGCACCGAGTACCGCCGCGCTGCCGGTGACCACCACCGCGACCAGCAGCGAGGAGAACACCAGCTCACGGCCGCCGGCCAGCAGCCGCGTGAGCACGTCCCGGCCTAGTTGGTCGCCGCCGAGCACGGCACCGGCGCCCGGTTCCCCGTACGGCGCGGTGACCGGCGCGTCGATGGCGTGCGGCGCGAGCCAGGGTCCGGCAAGGGCGAGGCAGACGAGCAGCAGGGCGGGCAGCACACGTATGAGCGTGGCACGCGTTCGGGGGGTCATCGCCGGCCTCCGGCATCGAGAGCGCTGGCATAGATGGCTACCGCATCGAGAGCGCTGGCAAAGATGGCTACCGCATTCACCGGCAGCCGCTGGGGGTTCATCGCCGTGCTCCCGCCGTCAGGTCCCGTACAAGGTCGGCCAGGAGCAGTACGCCGGTGATGACCGCGCCCGACAGAGCGGTCACGCCGGCGATGACGGGACTGTCGCGGTCGGTGACCGCGGAGGCGAGGACGGAGCCGATGCCGGGGTAGTTGAAGATGGTCTCCACGACGACGGCGCCGCCGAGGAGCATGCCCGTGGAGGTGGCGAGGCCTGCGGTGATGGTGGGCAGGGCGCCGGGCAGGACGTGGTGGGTGAGGACGCGGTGGGGTGGAAGGCCGTCCAGGACAGCGGTCTCCACGTGCGGCGCGCGGGCCTCGTCGGCGAGGGCGGCGCGCACGATGCGCACGTTCCAGCCCGCCTGCGGGATGGTCAGGGCGAGCGCGGGCAGGACCAGCATCTCCCAGGAGGCGGGAGTTCCGTCGGCGTCGGCGATGGTCACGGCGGGCAGCCACCCTGTCCACAGTGACAGCACAAGGACCAGGGCCACGGCAACCACGAACTCGGGGAGGGCCAGCACCGCGGTGGCCGTGGCGGACACCGCCCGGTCGACCCGGCCGCCCGGGCGGAGCGCGGCCCAGCAGCCGAGCACGGTGGACAGCAGGGCGGTGAGCAGCAGCCCCAGGCCGCCCAGCAACAGCGTGTTCGGGAACGCGGTCGAGAGGAGGTCCATGACCTTCTCGCCGCGTGCCGAGGTACCCAGATCCCCGGTGGGCAGGCCGCTCATCCAGTTCCAGAAGCGTTCCAGGACCGGCCGGTCGAGGCCGAGCAGCTGGCGCCGCTCCTCGGTGTCGGCGGCGCTCTCGCCGCGCTCGGAGGTGGCCGTCGCCGCGTCGCCCGGCAACAGTTCGACCGTGGCGAAGACAAGCGCGAGGAGCACCGCGAGCAGTACCGCCCGTTTGAGGACGACGAGGCCGGCCCGGGCGAGCAGCCGGACGGGAACGCGGGCTGGCCGGGCCTTCTCCGCCACGGGAGGGAGCCCGGCCGGCGCGGCCGTGTCAGGCGTCAACGGGCCAGCCAGGCCTGTTCGAGCTGGACCCTGCCGTAACCGGGCAGCGTGGGCAGCCCGTGGACGACGGACCCGGCGAGGTCGATGCCGTCGGCCATACCCCACAGGAGGTAGCCGGAGCTGTCGTATTCGATCTTCTGAAGTTGCTTGAGCAGCGCGGTGCGCTCACTCGCGTCGGCGGTGCCGATGGCCTTCTCGTACGCCGTGTCGAAGGCATCGTCCTTCCAGCCGGCCTCATTCTGGCCGCTGTCGGAGACCATCGTCTTGCTGGCGAAGAAGACCACGGAGTCGTTGGTGCCCCAGTAGGTGGTGTACAGGTCGCCCTTGAGCCAGGTCTTGTCCCAGAAGGTCCCCGACTCCTGCTTGACGACCTTCACCTTTACCCCGGCCTCGCGGATCTGGGTGGCGAAGAGGCTGGCCGACTCGGCGAGGCCGGAGATGTCCTCGGTGGTGTACAGCTCGTACGTCTTGGAGATGTCGAACTTCGCCTCCTTGAGCAGTTCCTTGGCCTTGGCGAGGTCGCGGGTGCGCTGCGGGAGGCTCTTGTCGTAGGCCGGGTCGCCGGTGCCGAGGACGTCGTTGGCGACGGTGCCGTAGCCGGACAGAACCTGCTTGACCATGGCCTCACGGTCGACGGCCAGGCGCAGTGCCTCGCGGACCTTGGGGTCGGCGAAGGGTCCGTCGGCGGTGCGCATGACGATGGGCATCGCCATGTCGTTGGGGCGGCGGATCGTCTGGATGTCCCCCCGGCCCTTGGCGGTACGGGCGGCGACGGCACCGACGTTGGAGGCGACGTCGATCTGGCCTGCGAGCAGGGCGCTGGCCATGGCCTGCGGGCTCTCGAAGATCTTCACCTCGATGGCGTCGAGGTACACCTCGCCGCCGTACCAGTTGTCGTTGCGGACAAGGCGGGCGTTGCCGCCGCGGAACCAGTCGAGCTTGAAGGGGCCGGTGCCGGGGGCCTTGGCGATGTCCTTGTCGGCGGTGCCCTTGGGTATGACGAAGGTGGTGAGGCGGGTCAGCAGGGGGAGTTCGGCGTTGGCGTAGTCGGAGACGAGGACGACGGTGTCGGTGCCCTCGGCGCTGATGTTCTTCCCCTGGATGCCCGGCAGCCGGGAGGCGCCGGCCGGGGTGGCGCGCAGCCGCTTGAGCGAGAAGACGATGTCCTCGGCGGTGACCGGTGAACCGTTGTGGAACTTCGCGCCCTTGGCGATCGTGAACCGCCACGTCTTCAAATCGTCGGAGGCTTTCCAGCTCGCTGCGAGCCGTGGCTCGGTGTTGGGTTTGGTGCCGGGCACGGTGAGCGTGTCGTAGAGCAGGCTGAGGATCAGGTAGTCGCTCTCGTTGGCCTGAGTGCCGTGGGGGTCGCGGGTGATGGCGCCCGCGCGGCCCAGCGCGCCGACCCGCAGCGTGCCGCCCTTGCGGGGCTTGGCCGAGCCGCCGGTGGCGGAACCGGTCGGCTCCTCGTCGCTGCCGCCCCCGCAGGCGGTCAGCAGGGCGCCCGCGCCGAGGGCGCCGCCGACCAAGAGCATGTGACGTCGCGTCAGCTCCACTTGTTCCTCATTTTCCCGCAGTTGGCTGAATTGCTTAGCCTTACCTACCCTGCGCCACCCCTGTGCGACAAGACCACGAACAGTGTGACATAGATCTTTCTTAGGTAAGCCTTCCCTATTTTCCTGGGAGCTGACTATGTTTCCGACGAGCTACCCCGAAGCTCTTCCGGTCCATCCGGTCCATCCGGTCCATCCGGTCCACTCCGGGGAAGCCCGCTTCGCCATGCCCGTACCACTCCCTCGTCGCCGGAGCCGACGCCCTGCGCGCCCTGCCTACGCGCCCTGCTCACGACGACCCCGGCCGGCGAGGACCTGAACCTGGCCGAACTGCTACGGACGGCAGGGGTCACCCTGCTCGTCGAGCCGGAACGGGCCCTGCTGGACCACGGGTCCACGGCACCAAGGAACGCGACGGCTACGACATCCTCACCGTGGACGGCAGCAGCCTCAGCCTGTCCGAGCAAGGGTTCGACAACGAGTTCCTGCCCGACCCGATACTCGTACCGCTCGAGCGCCCGGACCTCGCCGACGGCGGCCTCTACCCCGCGTGCGTGGGCGCCGCCACCTGCCTGGAGTCGGACATGGTGACCTGGCGCACGATCCCCTTCCCGGTCCGGCCGGCCGTCAGGCGATCTGCTCGTGGACCTCACCACCGCGGGCTACCAGACGGACTCCAACGAGTCGCCCCTTCCACGAGCTGCCGCTGCCACCCAAGGTCGTCATCGACACCCCCTCGTCCGCCGCCGTCTCCGCCCGTCCCCGCTGGCGTCTCGACCGCCACCCGTAGGGAGCTCCCCGCCATGAACAACGACCCCCTGCACCGTCCGGCCATCGTCCGCCAGGTCTCCGAACTCATCGGCGCCACACCACTGTTCGCACTGTGCCGCCCCGAGAGCGACGCACGGCTGCTGCTGAAGCTGGAGCAGTTCAACCCCACCGGTACGGCGAAGACACGCATGGCCCGGCAGATGGTGATCGACGCCGAGGAGCGCGGCCTGCTGCGCACCGGCGGCCGGATCATCGAGTCCACCTCCGGCAGCACCGGCCTCGGCCTCGCGGTCGTCGCCGCCGAGCGCGGCTACACGTTCACCGCGGTCGTCGACCACCACGTCGCCAGGGACAAACTGCGCGCCATGCAGGCCATGGGCACCGAACTCGGCTCGGCGGGCGGAGTGGTGTACGAGGTACTGACCCGGATGACCTCTCTCGCGCCGGGGACGACTATGGTCGCCCTGATCAACGACGGCGGCGAGAAGTACCTGGACACCGTCTCCGACGACGACTGGATGAGCGCCCGGGACCTGCTCGCCCCCGACGTCGAACGCGAGGTGGACGAACTGCTCGCCAAGCTCCGCCGCGTCGCGCCGGAAGCCCTGGCGTAACAGCCCAGAGCAGCCCCGTCGTCCACCCCTTCGTACAGTCCCGCACACAGGAACGGACCCGATGCCGCCCGCCCTCGCCCGCCTCCTCGGTGACAGCCGCACCCTCGCCTCGCTCGCCGTGCCGCTGGCGCTGACCCAGCTCGCCCAGGTCGCCCTCACCACCACCGACACCATCATGATGGGTCTGCTCGGCACCGAGGCCCTGGCGGCGGGCGGCCTCGCCGTGGTGATCTTCAACCAGCTGCGCACCATGGGCGTCGGCATGGTCACCGCCGTCGGCAACCAGGTCGCGGCGGCCGACGCGCGGGCGGAATCGGCCAGGGACGGCGCCGGCCACGCCGACAAGGCATCCGCCGAGGACGAGGTCCGGGACCTCGTCCGGGCGAGCCTGCTCCTGTCGACCCTGGCAGGTATCGCGGGCGCCGTCCTGATGGTGCTCATCGGGCATGCCGTGATCTGGCTCGGCCAGGACCCGGACGTGGTCGACGCCGCCAAGCCGATCCTCTACACCATGGCGCCCGGCCTGATCCCCTGTCTGTGGTTCCAGGCGATACGGCAGTTCACCGTCGGCATGCGCCGCCCACAGGCCCTGCTACGCATCACCTTCGCGTCGATCGCCGTCAACCCGGGCCTCAACTGGGTCCTCATCCACGGCACCTGGATCTTCCCGGACCTGGGGCTGCCGGGCATCGGCCTGTCCACCAGCCTGGTGTACGCCCTGTCGTGCCTGGCCCTGTACTTCTCCGCCCGGCGCGACGCCCGGCTCGCCCCGGTGCTGTCGCTCGCCATCTGGAAGACCCGCCCGGCCACGCTGCGCAGGCTCACCGGGCTGGGTACGCCGATCGCCGCCACCTACGGCTCCGAGGCCGGATTCTTCTTCGTCGTCGCGCTCTTCGCGGGCAGCTTCGGCACGGCCGCGCTGGCCGCTCACACGGCCGTCAACCAGCTCGTCTACATCGTCTTCCAGATCGCCGTCGGCCTCTCCCACGCCGCGTCCATCGGCGTGAGCCGCGAGCTGGCCCTGCACAACCTGGCCGCGGCCCAGCGCCTGAAGACCACGGCCCTCGCCTGCGCGGCGGCGGTGATGGCCGTGGTCGCGCTGGTGTACATGACCGTGCCCCAGCTGGTGCTCGCCCCCTTCTTCGACACCGGTGACCACAGGGCGATCGAAATCGCCACACAGCTGCTCCTCGTCGCCGCGGTCCTGCAGTTCTTCGACTGCGCGCAAAACATCGGCGTAGGTCTGCTGCGCGGCCTCGACGACACCAAGGGTGGCTTCCACGTCACCCTCGTCGGCTACTGGCTCGTGGGCCTGCCCGCCGCGGCCCTCCTCGGCCTCGCCATCGGCTTGGACACCCTCGGCATCTGGCTCGGCCTCCTCACCGGCCTCGCCACCACCGCCGTACTCCTCCTACGCCGCTTCAACCGAGGCCTCGGCCGACTCCCCCGAACGACGGAACCGACGCCGTCCCAGGCCTGATCACCGAATACGGGGCTCTGAGGTGGTCGTCACGCACACCTACTGGAACAGCCTCCACCCCTGCGTCCGTACCCGATCTGCGGCCTGACTGTGCCGCGGAGCCGAAGTGGGACGGATTTCGGGCTCTGGTCTCCGTCGAGCGGGGTTGGGTGGTGCTGCGTTCCAGGCGCGGCACCGCGATGGGGCCGTCGTTTCCGGAGGTCGTGGCCGGGGCCGTTCAACTGCCGGACGCGACCGTGCTGGACGGCGAGCTGGTCGTATAGGACGCCGCGGGTGTCGACGGTCATGCGATTCCCCACCTCAGGTGGGTTCGGCGTCAGCCAATTCCCCATCCGCGCGGTCAGGTTTCCCCCGGGGACGGCGGTCGCGAACGGCGCTAAGGAATGGCGGCTGCCGCCTTGGGTGTGGCCGCCAGCCGCAGGCCGACTTCCACGAGGGCCCAGCCGAGACGGGTGCGGAGGTGCCGGGGGTGCCGGGGGCGCCGGGCCGCTGCGGCGAGACGGTACGCGTCGGCTTCGGAGCGGAGTTCGGCGGCGCGGACATGGTGCAGGGCAAGGTGGGTCTCGGGGCGCATCGGGCTGTGGCCTTTCATTCCGTGGTGAGGGGGAACGCGTGTGTGTGGATGCGTACCTGGGCGGTGTTGGCGTCGTCCTCGTCGGCGGCCCGGTCGCGGTAGGTGTCGACGAGCGCGTGCATCTTCTCGACGAGTTCCCGGGTCAGTTCGGGCGTCAGCCGCAGTGTCGCGCTGCTCATGTCCCAGGTGCGGTTCCATTCCTCCGGCCATGTCTGGCGGTTGCCGAGCCAGGTCGACAGGTCCCGGGTCTGGGTGGTGGCGACCTCGTGGAGGTACATGTCGGCGGCTCCGCGCACGTCCGGGCTGGCGTCCGTGAGCAGTGCGTCGTCGAAGCGCAGACCCTTGTGGACCGCCTTCCACCACCGTTCCCGGCCCTTGCCGCGCTCGGGGGCGTCCTCAATGAAGCCGTGAATGGCGAGCTGCCTCAGGTGGTAGCTGGTCGCACCGCTCGACTCGCCCAGCTTTTCGGCGAGTTGAGACGCGGTGGCCGGGCCACCGAAGCGCAGGGCGTCCAGCAGTTGCATGCGCAGTGGGTGTGCGAGCCCGCGCAGGGATCGGGCATCGAGATTGCGGACGGGCGAGTCCTGGGGCTCGTTCATGCCTACAAAGATAGCGCTGCAAAGGAATGCTTGCAATGGAATCTTTGCATCGAATGCTTTGGTGTGGCTGCGTCACACAGGACAGCTGCGCAGTCACCTGATGTTCAGCAGATGGGGCGGTTCGACAGATATGCGATCTCTATTCTGAATCCACGAAACGTACGAAGCGCTCGTAGACGGACGCGGCGCATGCGTGCCGGCCAGGGGGAACACACCACTGATCGCCCTGGACGGCGTCGTCACCCGCCCGGTGCGCGGTATCTCCCCCTGCCAGTTCGCTCGCGCCTGGCGTACCGACGACCACCGTCACCGGGTACTGGGCTACGCACGCTCCTGCCGGCGGGCGACCGGACAACCGGGAAGGCACCGAACATGAGCCGAAACCGACTCCTCCCGCCAGAAGCCGAGCAACCGCCCACCCCAAGCACTCGGCCGTCCCCAGGTGCTGTCCGTTCCCATCGACGTTCAGCGGTCCCGTCATCGACAAACGCTTCCCGAACCCACCGACCTGCGGTGACGATCCTCACCTACGAAACCATGCTGGGCGCCTCTGCTCCTCGTAGACAGCCCGAAGTGCTTCCGGCGGCACCTCAAGCGGGCATGGTCGGCATTGCTATACCCCTGCGCCTGAGCCTCTGTCGAACGGCGTCCGCCATCTCGGGGCGGTGGCCAGGCACATGGGCGTGGAGCAGAAGAAGGGAAGGAGCCAGGTCATAGAGAGCGTTGGGATCCTCCACCCGGCTCCACTCGTGGTAGGCACGATCCACGCAGGCCCGCAGTTCCGTGATGTCGTCGCTCTGTGTGCGCAGGCGATGCTGGACGGCTGTGAGCCACAGCGCGCACGCCCGGTCGGGTGCCCCCTCCAACCGAGCGAGCACGGCCTGGACTTCGACCCAGCGCGTGGCCTGCGGCGAGCCCACACCATGTGCCCGGACGGCACTCGCTTCGAACGTTCGGGCGATACGAGCGGCCTCGGCGTGCCGCCCGGCGTGAGCCGCGTCCCACACCAGGGCATGCATTTCGTCGACTGCCGTCTCGTCGAGCGTGATCACCGGAAGGGTGATCAACGTGCTCCGTCCGCCGCGGTCCAGGATCCCCGAGGACGTTTTGGTGCTGCGGGCATCGCTGATCACGACCACGGACACCCCGGTCATGATCAGCGCCAGACCGGCCCACGCGAAGCCCGTCGGTACCTGGTCCAGCCAGAGCCACGCCAGCAGCGCCGCCGCCGGAGCCTCCAGCAAAAGCGCCACGCTGACCGTAGTGGCCGGCACACGTCCCAGCGCGAAGTTCAAGGACACCAGACCGAGCAGTTGGGGGAACACCAGCAGACCCACCAGGGCCAACAGCGTCACCCGGTCCAGGTGCACCTCGACGGCTCCCGTGACCAAGCACAGCACGGTCAACTGCAGCGAGCAGACCAACGCGCACACCGCAGAGTGCACAGAGGTGCTGATCCGCAGGCGGGCCCGTTCGCTGAGCGCTGTGTATCCCGCCAACGACACGGCACCGGCCAGCGCCAGGAGGTCACCCAGAAGCGCGGAGGTGCCGCCCTGCCAGTCCCGGCCGGCAGCCACCGCAGCCCCGCAGACCGCCAATGCCATGCCTGCCCAGACAGCCCGCGACAGCCGCGCTCCGCATGCAGTCGCGATCAGGGCCTGCCACACGGGCTGGGTGGACACGAAGGTGGTGGCCATGGCCACCGACGTCAGACGGGTGCTCGGCATGAACGTCGCGAAATGCACGGCCAGACAGGTGCCGGCCGCGAGCCCGTACAGCAGGGAGTGACGGTTCCGCGGAGCCAGAAACCGCTTGGTCTGGGCGCGGCGCCGCCAGAGGACGACGGGCCCGAGCGCGGCGAAGCCCAGCAGATTTCGGCCGGCTGCCATGAACAGGGCGGGTGCCGTGGCGGCGGCGGTCAGTGGCGCAGTGACCGCGAAAGCCGCCACCGTGACGGTGACTGCCGCGGCTGACACGAGGTCGAGGCGTCGCATGGGACAGGTCCTTCAGGCAGAGTCGGAAGGGAGCGGACGCTCCGGAAGCGGGCGGCAGTCCCGGTCGTGGAAGCCGGACGAACCGTGAAGCGGACGGCTTTGTGGCCCGCCGAAGCACCGGCCCGGCTGCGTCCCGATGCACAGGAGTGTCTGTCGGTTACGACGTGCACGAGGCCCCCCGGGTTCAGACATGTTCTCTCCGCGGCCTCCGCCTCGTCGGCGTAGCGCCGCAGCAGGGTCGACTTGCCGACGCCTCCCGGTCCGTGGAGGTAGAGCACGCAGGCGCTGCCAGGGGTTCCGGATGCGAGTTCCGGAGTGCGACAGTTCGGTGCCGCGGCCCACGAACGCCCGGTCGCGTGTCTGCCGCCGGCCCTGCCCCAGACTGACGTGCGGCTGCGGAGAAGGAGACGGCTCAAGGTCTCGTACCGGTTGTGTGCACCCGCTCAGGGTGAACATCTGACCAAGCGCCCCACATCGGATCGCATGGGGCGGACTGTCCGAGGGCTGTCACTTCCGCCGCTCGTGGCCGGGCGGCGGGCCACAGTCGGAGTCCGGGCGCGTCGCTGATCTCCGCGTGAGCGTCGTGGCAGCGGGGCGTGCGCGCGCGAGGTGTGCAACGTGCTTCGTCTCGCGGGCGCCGTGGACAGGGTCGGCGAAGCGTTCGGGCGGCGGCCCCGGTGGCGTGGCGCTCGGGAAGGCCGGTCAGCGGCAGGTGTCTGAGCGGGCCGCCCCGGCGTGAGGGGGGGGCAGTGCGAGCGCGCGGCGACCAGACCGCCGGGCGGCCACACCCGATAGATGCCCTCCTTGCCGTACTGGATCACCGCCACCTCGTCCTCGATCCACTCCAGCACCTGCTCGATCGCGCGCTCGTGCACGGCCCCGATCACCCGCCAGGTCTCCTCATCCCTCAGCGCCCACAACGAGTGGGTCGTCGGCTGCGGCCCGAAGACGAAGTCGACACCCGTGACCGTCACCCGGCGACCGAGGGCAGCGGCCTTGAACGCCTTCTGCGGGGAATCGCCCGTCGCGAGCCGGTCGGCCGCGATCCGGTCCGCGTACGGGTGCCGGCTCCGCTCGCCGAACACGTTCCGCAGCTGCTGCTCAGTGACTTCCTCGCCCGGCGTCAGCCCGAGCGGGCCAGGCCGCGGCGCATCCATCGCCCGGCCGGGACACCCGCTTGCTCCTGAGCCTCCCGGAGCGGCGTGCGGGCCGGCTGCGGCCGGGAGCGGGCCCCGGCCGTCCATGGCCTGGACGATCGGCTCCGTCGGCTGACCCCGGGCGCGCTCGCCGAAGGGCCGGCCGACGCCGAGGCGGCGACAGGGTTGGTGTGGAGGGCCGGCGGAACCGGGTAACGTCTTTGTCATGTTCTTCCAGACCCCGATTTACGAGTGAGAGCGTGACAGGGCCCTACCGACGTCGTTCGATGTCGCCGCCCGTCCCCCACCGATGAATCCGTAGATCCCTGCACATCATTACCGGGAGAACCCGTGACCGTGAGCAAGAACATCAACAACCCCGTGGGCATGGGCGGTGGCCAGCGCAAGAAGCTGTCCCGCGCCGAACGGCAGAACAACGGTCCGCACCGCAACCTCGACCGCCAGGGCGCAGCTGACCAGAAGGCCGAGCTGGTGCGCAAGATGCGCGAGAAGACAGGCGCAGCTGAGGGCGCCGGGCAGGCGGGCGACGACACCGCACAGGGCTGACGTACCGCCGCGGCAAGGCGGCACTCCACGGGGCAGGGCCCGGACCGCGACGCGCGGTCCGGGCCCTGCTGCCATATCGGTGCCCTGCTGCCGTACCGGGTGCCGCGGTCGCGCTCAGCTCTCGGCCGACCACCCACGTCTCAACTGACCAGCCGGGGTAGCCGCAGTTCGGCAGCCGCGTCGCCGCCACCCCGAACTGCGCCAGCAGCCCAACACGTTCTTCGTGCTCGGGCGACTGCGCCTGTAGCAGACACAACTGGACGATGGTCGATCAGGTCCGCTTCGCCGGGAGCCCGGGTCACGCAAGGCCGTAGGTTGTCGTCTCACGCAAGCCGCCCAGACGCGGAGCGATTCTCTGCCGGTGCCTCCAACGCCGAGGTGACCAAGGACGTACGGGTGAGTGTTCGCTCGGTGCAGCGCTGGCCCCGGGCCTGGCACGACGCGGGCACCGAGGGGCTGCGGTCCGCCGGGCCGAAGGCGACGAGGGTGATGAACCGGCGCTGGACTTCGTTGCAGGACAGCGGGACTTGGCCGTCGGAAACAGGTCGGCGCGCTGTTCGGCGACACTGACCGCGGTCGGGAAGGCATGGGCGAGTATCACCAAGGTGACCAGGGGCTCCAGCCGCGTGCAACGAACTCCTGGCGGCCCATCGCCGTTACGTCGCCTACGTCCTCGATCCCGGCGCGTCCATCACCGCGGTGCCGCATCCTCGTGAACCCGGCCGGCTGATGCCGTTCTTCGATGAAACCGGACGCCCTTACAAGGAAGCGCTGGAAGCCGACTTCACCTCGATGCGCCTGGTCACTCAGCGTCCTGAAACGGTCCGGGCCGGAGTCTCCTTCGTCAACTCTGCCCGCGAAGTCGCCGCCGCCCGCGCAACCGCCTCCCACGCCGGCATACCGTCAGAGGCATTCGAACGCCTATGAGCTCGGAACACGACCACGATCCGGGCTTCTCGAGGCGTGTCCACGCACTTGCGGGTCGTTGGCGGTGCGCGCCCCGAAGGCGCGATGTCCTTCAGGGCGTGCGACAGGGGTTCGGGTTCAGGCGTTGTAGCCGCCGTGGGCGTCCAGCACCGCGCCCGTGACGTACGACGCGGCGGGGCTCGCCAGGAAGGCGATCGCCGCGGCGATTTCGTCGGGGTGCCCCATGCGTTGCAGGGACAGCGAGCTGACCAGGGCATCGAGGGTCTCGGGGTCCGGCGGTTGCATGCCGCCCTCCATCAGTCCGGCCTCTACGACGTTGGCCGTGATGTTCCGGGGCCCGAGGTCGCGTGCGACGCCCATGGTGTACCTCTCGATCCCGGACTTGGTCGCCGAGTAGTCGGCAAGGCCGGGGGCTCCGACCCGGGAACCCAGTCCGGAACTCACCGTGATGATGCGGCCGCCCCTGCGCAGCACTCGGGAGGCGGCCCGGATGACGGAGATCACGCCGAGGTAGTTGGTGGCGTGCATCCGGTCCAGTGCGGCGGTGTCGGCGTCCGGGTCGTCCACCGTGCCGGCCACGGAGATCGCCGCGTTGTTGACGAGGATGTCCAGGCCGCCGAAGTGCGCGACCACGTCGTCGATCAGCGCCGGCGCCCGGCTCGTGTCCGCCTGGTCGGACTGGAAGGCGGCGGCCTTGGCTCCCTTGCCGTGCACCTCGTCGACGACGGCCTGCGCCCGTTTCTCGGAGCTGACGTAGGTGAAGGCGACATCAGCGCCCTGCTCGGCCAGCAGTCGTACGGTCGCGGCTCCCAGTCCGCGCGACCCCCCGGTGACCAGGGCGACCTTGCCCGTGAGTGGCTTGCTCATTCTTCTCACCTCGTTGATTGACCCTTCCTGGCGTCGCAACATTAATTGTTACGACAGACTGTTGCAACCTTCTCTGTTACGACAGAGCTGTCGTAACATGAAGCGTTGCGGCTGAGAGGAGGAGCCCATGAGCGCCAACAGCAGGCTGACCATCGCCGCCCACGCGCTGGCCTGGATCGGCCTCTATCAGCGCCAGGGCCATGAGGTCGCCACCTCCGAGCAGATCGCGACCAGCGCCAACACCAACCCAGTGGTGATCAGACGGCTGCTCGGCGAGCTGCGCAGGGCCGGGCTCGTGGAGTCCCGGCGGGGCGTGGGCGCGGGCTGGTCGCTGGCACGCGAGCTGGAGTCGATGACCCTGCTCGACGTGTACGAGGCAGTGGAACCCGGCCCGCTGTTCGCAATGCACCGCACCACCCCGGACCAGGGATGCGTGGTGGGTCACGGTATCCAGCCGGCAATGCAGAGCATTTACGAGGGCATCGAGGAGACCCTGAGACACCAGCTGGCCCGCGTCACGCTCGAGAAGGTACTCCGGGACGTACTCGCGGCACCTCGCTAGCCTCTCCGTCATGCCCTGGCATCACCAAGATCCCCATCTAAGTCCAGGCCAGCGAACAGCCTGGCAACCAGTCGCGCCGAAGACCGTTGCAGTGTCAGACCGTGTCCGACGAGCTCGTCACTTGGTCTTGTTGAAGTGCCCTGTTCCGGCGTGACCGATGTGACGATCTCGCCGTTCGGGAGGATGTGAGCACCCGGCCATGGATCGTGGACGACGACTTGTGGGCGCTGATCGAGCCGCTGCTGCCGCCCTGGCCGGAGAAGTCGCCGGGCCCACGGCCGGTGGCGGACCGGCTGTGTCGGCAGGGCTTCCTGTACGTCCGCACGCCAACCCCTCCGTGGCGATGAGACCTTCCGGCGGGATGCGCCACGAGCGGGCGTGGTGATGGTCTGGCACGCCGTACGCAACACGACACCTCCGAGAATGCCGCTGGTCGCCGGACCGGCTTTTCAGGCTGCCGCGGCGCGGAGCATGGTGGGGCTCAGGCCCTTGTGGCGTTTGAACGCGGCGCTGAAGCCGAAGGCGTCGGCATACCCGACGGACCTTGCGATCTGGGCGACGCTGAGGTCGGTGTCGGTGAGCAGCGTCTCGGCCTCGTCCATGCGGCATTCCGTGAGGTAGGCGAGGGGCGGGCGGTTCATCAGCTTGGTGAAGCGCTTGGCGAACAGCGCCCGGGAGACGCCGGCCCGAGCGGCCAGTGACGCTACGGTCCAGGCCTCGGCGGGCTGGTCGTGGAAGGCCCGTAGGGCGGGGCCGAGGACGGGATCGGCCAAGCCCCGATACCAGCTGGGCGCTTCGGCGCCTGCCTGGTCGAACCAGCTACGCAAAGTGCACACCAGGGCCCAGTCGAGGAGCCGGTCCATCAGGGCCTGCGAACCGGCCGAGAGTTGGGCGGCGTCGGCGGCGGCCGTCTCCAACCAGGCACAGACCTCGACGTCCTCCTTCATCACCAGGACGGGCGGCAGGGCACGCAGGAGCCGCTCGTGGCGGTGACCCGAGGCACGGTAGGCACCCACGATCATCGCCGTCGCCTCCTCCGAGTCATTGCCCCAGCGGATACCGCCGAGTTGCTGGTCGGTGCACTCCGCGTCCCTGGTGAAGCAGGCGATCTCGTACGTGGCATGGGAGCCGTGGACAGTGGCGGGACGGTCCGCGAGATGGAACGGTGCGGGGCCGCACACGATCGCCGTATCTCCCGCACCAACCGCCCGCTCGGTGCCATCGGGCAGCAGCAGGGTGCCCCCGCCGCGCAACACGCTGATCATGGTGAGCGGGGCGTCGTCGGCGAAGCGGATGGTCCAGGGCGCCGTCAGTACGGCGTGGGTGACGACCGAGCCCTCGGCCCGGATGCCACTGAGCAGCGAACTCAAAGGATCCACACGACACATCGTAGACGATCTCCTATGTTCCGGAGCGTTTCTCCCATGGATCATCTACGTCATCGCGGCTGTACTGGAGACATCGAATCGAGCGAGACCCGGGAGACACCGTGACGCAGCACGCCGGCCATGCCAGGACAGCCCTTGTGGTCGTGGCACACCACCGCTCCGATTCCCTCACCGCGCACACGGCTCGTCGTGCTGCCGCCCGGCTCGAGGCCGCCGGATACCGCATCGACCTACTCGACCTGCACGCCGAGGGATTCGACCCACGGATGAACACCTCCGACCAGCCGGACTGGGGCAACAGGGAGAAGGCGTACTCGGACGAAGTGCACGCCCATATGCAGCGCGTCCTCGACGCCGATGTCGTCGTCGCCGTCTTCCCCGTGTACTGGCAGAGCGTGCCCGCCATCCTCAAGGGGTGGATCGACCGCGTATGGAACTACGGGTTCGCCTACGGCCGCAGCAAGCCCCGCCTGGCCGGCAAACGCATGCTGTGGCTCGGCCTCGCCGGCGCCACCGCCGACGACCCGATCGTGGAAGGAATGCAAACCGTCCTCGAGACGAACCTGAGCGAAGGAATCGCCTACTACTGCGGCTTCTCCCATTCCAGCGTCGGCCTGCTCACCGACGCCGAGGAGCGCCCGCAGCACGTCGACGCCGAAGGGAACCTCCTGATCGGCGAAGCGGTCGCGGGCGCTGAACGTGAGGCGCAGTATGCCGATCTCGACCGGCGTGCAGGGGAGTTCGTGGAAGAGTTCGCCGCCGCGGAATCGCTGGCGGCCTGACTTCCCGACGGACATACGTGATCGTGAACGACGTGTGAGTGCCGAACGGGACAGGCGCCCAGGCCCCACCCGTCGTGCCGAACCCGCCGGGAAGCCGCCCCGAGTCCGCTCACACCGAGCGGACTCGGGGCGGTCCCTTGCCTTCTCGGCAAAGCCTTCCGGCATGCATCGAAGCACAGCTGAACTGGGCACTCATCACCATGATGCCCCGCCGCCCCACCAGCAAAGCCGCGCACCGACATGGGAAATCAGATCGAAAGTCACGCGGCAGCCGCCCCCTCGCCCGGCCGGCCACAGGCACCGGCCGCTGATCACGCCGTCGAGATGTCAGCTGCCCGTCGTGACGGTCCGCTTCGTCGAGAACGCTCCCCAGCTGCCGTCCGGCAGCCGCGGTCTGATCCTCACGGCGTACGTCTTGCCTTCTTCCGTGCCCAGGTAGACGGTGTGCCTCTCCCGTCCCTCGGGCGCGTCGTCGCTCCCGGCCAAGGTCGTCACGAACACCTCGTCGAGGTAGACCTGGTACTCGGCCTCGAGTCCGTCCGTCCGGGGCGGCGTCCACGACAGGTCCAGGTAGTACGCCTTGTCCTTGGTGTTCTTGCGCACCGAGGCCCGGAAGTCCTCGGTCTCCGCCCCGTCGCCGCCCTCGCCCTGAGCGGTGGTCAGTCGTAGAGGTGCGCTGGCAGGGGAGAGGTTGTCCGCCGCGTCCCTGGCGCGCACCGAGAAGGCGTAGTCGGTGCCCGGGCGGAGACCGGTGAGGACGGTCCTCGTCTCCTCACCGTCGACCGTGTGCATTTTCGCGTTTCCCTGGTAGATGTCATACGAGACGACTCGCTGGTCGTCCGTCGAGGCGGTCCAGCTCAGGTCGGCGGCTCGCGATCCGTTGGCCTCTCCTCGCAGCGGGCCGGGGCGGGTCGGCGGATTGCTGTCCTCGGCGGGCGCGGCGGGGGTGGTGACGGGGACCTTGCGGCTAGGGGTGGAGTGATTGCCGGCGGTGTCTCGGGTGCGGACGGTGAACACGTAGTCGGCGGACGGTTTCAGGCCGACGATGTCGACCATGGTGCGGTCCGCGTCGACCTCCTTGACCTTCTTCCCGGCTTGCAGGACCTCGTACGCCTCCACCGTCTCGCCGTCCTCGGCGGCCTTCACCCGCTTCCACATGACGTGGACGGTGGTCGCACTGCTGGACTGCGCGGTGACCCCGGTCGGGGCCGCGGGCGGCCGCTCGTCATCGCCGCTGCACGCCGTGAGCGCCAGCAGGGCGACGGAGCAGGGCAGGAGACCGGCAGGCCGGAGCCCGGGTGCGCGGGACACGGGCATGGCATTCCTCCGGCGTCGGAGTGAGGACCAGATCATGGCAACCTTCCGGGCCACGCGATCTGCGGAGATGACGGAAGAAGGGAAGAAGTGGGCGGGTGGGCCCGCCGTTGACGGTCAGGCGGGCCCCGGTGCGGACCGTTCAGCGGCCGACGGCGCAGGCGTCCCCGTTGAGCGTGAACCGCGGGGGCGGCGAGGAGTCACCGGTGTGGCTGGCGAGGTAGCCAAGGGTGACGTGCCCGCCGGGAGCGATCGTTGCGTTGTGCGAGGCATCGCTGGCCGTGACCGTGTTGCTTCCCTGCGTCAGGTCGGTGTTCCAGTCGGAGGTGACGGTCTGCCCCAGAGCCAACGGGAACCTCAACGTCCAGCCGTTCACCGGGGTGTTGCCGGTGTTGGTGACCGTCAGGTCGACCGTCGTGCCGGTCCCCCACGTCCGCACGGTGCGATCCACGCGGCAGGTGGGTTCCTCCCGCGCGAAGGACACCCGGTGCAGGCCGCCGGGCAGGTCGTTGACGACATAGAACTCTCCGTCGACGGTCGTGCCGATCGACGTCACCTGAGTGGGCATCTCCCCGATCTCCGCCTGCTCGTAGCCGCCTTCACCGTCGGAGCGCAGCGCCCAGACCGTGGACGAGCAGTAGTCGGTGGCGATGTACGTGCCGCCGACGAGGCCGGCGTACTTCTGGCCCCGGTAGACGTGGCCGCCGATGATCGAGCAGCCGCCGGTGTACGGGGAGTAGGTGAAGACTGGTTCGGTGTGCTGCTCGCCGGGTACGCAGTGGCCTCCTTGGAACCTCTCCAGACCCTCGTAGCAGGACCAGCCGAGGTTCAGCCCTCCCTCTCCGGACGGGAGGTGGTTGACCTCTTCCCATCGGCCCTGGCCGACGTCGCCGATCCACATCGAGCCGTCGGCGCGGTCGAAGGAGAACCTCCACGGGTTGCGCAGCCCGTACAGCCAGATCTCGTCACGGGCGCCGGGGGTGCCCACGAAGGGGTTGTCACCGGGAACGCAGTAGGCGAGCTGGCCGCAGCTGCGGCTGACGTCGATACGCATGATCTTGCCCAGCAAGGTGTCCAGGCGCTGCCCGGCACGAAGCGGGTCGGCGGAGCCGCCTCCGTCGCCGATGCTCCAGTACAGGTTGCCGTCGGGGCCGAACGCGAGCTGGCCGCCGTTGTGGTTGCTGTACTCGGCGTGTGGCTGGGAGAGCAGGGGCTCCAAGCGGGAATCGTCGAGCCGGTAACGGGCGAGCGTGACCGCGCCGTCGGGCAGTGCCGTGTAGGCCAGGTACAGGTGGTGGCTGTCGGCGAAGTCCGGGGGTACGGCCATGCCGAGCAGGCCGCGCTCGTTACCCGATTCGTCCACGGCGGACGTGATGTCGATGAGCGGGTCCCGGGCCAGGCCGGTGACCGGGTGGTAGACGCGTACGGTGCCCGACTTCTCGGTGATGAACAACCGGTCCGTGCCGTCGTCGGGGGCGACAAGGGCGGTGGGCCGCCTCAGGCCGGAGGCGACCTGGGTGGTGGTCGCCCGCAGCGACGGCAGGGGGACGGACGAGGGGGCCGCCGCCGTGCGGGACCGCCCGGTGTCCGCCGCCGCGGGCGGGGCCGACGCGGCGGCGGACAGCGGGGTGAGGGTGGTCAACAGGAGGGCCAGCAGGAGCGGTCCGGTCCAGCGGCGTCTTGGCATGTCGGCTCCAGATATCGAAACGCTCGTTTCGGTGACGGTGTTCGCATACGGGGGGACGCGACCCGGTGGCGTATCCCGTCAGACGCGCACATCGCGGCGAATGCCACCCCTCGGGGCCGGTCAGGCAGCCCTGAGGTACGGGCGGCGCACAGGTATGTCGGAGCACCGTGGTGTGTCGGAGCACCGTGGTGTGTCGGAGCACCGTGGTGTGTCGGAGCACCGTGGTGTGTCGGAGCACGGCGTCCCGCCGGACGCGAGCTCGTCCGGCGGGACGGCCCATGGGTGCAGGCTCAGCGGAAGTTCACGTCGCTGCACAGGAAGTACGTCTGGTCCATGTGCGAGGCCTGCCAGATCGTGTACACGACGTGGCGACCGCTGTAACCGGACGTGCTGACCGGGATCGAGTAGTTCTGGCTGGGCGCGTACCGGCCGGTGCGGGCCACCAGCTGTAGGTCGCTCCAGCGCAGCGGCTGGGTGGTGGGGTCGAAGCCCTGCCGGGTGACGTAGACCAGGAAATAGTCCGCGCCGTGGCTGGCCTGGTCATACAGCTTCACGGTGAAGTTGCTGCCGATGTCCGAGGTCTTCCAGGAGCCCACGGCGTCCAGGGAGTTGTAGCGCCCGCCCTCAGCGCGGCCGCCGCTGCACAGCTGGCCGTCGGGGACTGCTGCCTGGAAGTTCCCGCCGGATCCGTTGCGGTACAGCCCGTTCCAGTTCCACATGGCGTTGGGGTCGGCCCGCCACGCCTGCCAGCACATGGGGTCCTGCTGGGCCATGGCCGGATCCAGGTGGTTGCTGCCCCATCGGAGCCAGCAGCCGTAGTTGCGGCTCGCGGGGTCGACGACCGAGCCGTGGGCAACGGCGGTGCCGCTCCAGGGGAGCAGGCCGAGGAGCAACGCCGCGAGGAGGCTCAGAACGAGCGTCGAACGGCGGCGCACTGTAGTGATGTGATCATGACAAGACATGTCTCCTTCTTTCCCGTGGGGGGATGCCGGGTCACCGGCGTGGAGATACAGCGAGTGGGAGCGCTCCCAGCTCCAGATTGAGTCTCGTGAAACGAAGCGGCAACATTCATTTGCGCCACTTCCACGCCACCTGGCGCGAACTGTCCACTGCAGAGCGAGGGCCGCCACCCCTCCCGATGCCTGCGGCAGGAGCGGCCGCCCTGGTTCATGGCGCACACCTCGCGATCCGCCGTGCCCGGCCGGCCCTCCCGTCCCCGTGTGCCTGGCGTCCCGGACGTGCGCCAGGCGCGCGTGTCAGAAGGCCGACTCCGGTCGATCACGGACGACCACTGGTCCTGCATCGCTTCGCCGACCGTATCCGTGCCCGCCATGCCCAGGTTCATGTACTCGTGGAAGCCGGCCACAGCCGGCGCTCGATCCAGCGTCAGCTCCGTATGCCATCGCACCGTCGAACAACTCGCGGACGCGAACGTGCCGGAAGCCGCGCCGGATTTCAACTGCTCCGCAAGCGGGTTCTCCTCGCTCCGTGATCCGGTCAGTATCAGCCTCGGCACGGACATACGATCGGGGCGTGACGATCAACTACGAGTGGCGGGGCGACGTCGACAACGCCTCCCTCAACGCGCTCCATGCCGACGGCTTCGGCCACCCGGTCACTCAGGCCGACTGGCGAACGCGGCTGCAGCGCCACAGCCTCGGCTGGGTCTGCGCATGGAAAGGCGGCTCTCTGATCGGCTTCGTCAACGTCGTGTCGGACGGCGGAGCGCATGCTTTCCTCCTGGACACGGTGGTCGCGCAGCATTGCCGGTCGAGAGGTGTCGGAGCCGCGCTCGTCGCAACGGCGGCCGAAGAAGCCCGCGCTGCGAAGTGCGAATGGCTGCACGTCGACTTCGAGGAGCATTTGCGTTCGTTCTATTTCGATGCCTGTGGCTTCAAGGAGACGACAGCCGGCCTGATCGCCCTATAGCGCGGTGGACCAAGTCCTGGGCCTTGTGAACGAAATCTCAGTCGTCGTTCATGACTTCAGGCAGCACGGGCCCCTGCCGAGAGTTCAGCAGGGGCCCACGGTGCGGAGGCCATCGGAGGGCCGGGACCTGTCCTCGATCTGCGGCATGCCTGCCGATATCAGCTACCGTCCGCTGCCGGTCTGACGGCCCGGCCTCACTTCAGATGTCGGGTGAAGAACTGGGCCGCGGCGTCTGCCGCGAACTGCGGGACGCCGGTGTGCCCGCCCATGTTGGCGTGCAGGGACTTCTCCTTGGAGCCGAAGGCGTCGAACAGGTCCAGGGCCGCCTGCCGGTCGTTCCCTTCGTCGTCCCACTGCAACAGGACGTGCAGTGGAATGGTGACCCGGCGGGCCTCGTCGAACATGACGCGAGGCACGAAACTCCCGGCGAAGAGACCGGCGGCCACGATGCGCGGCTCGACCAGCGCCAGCCGGATACCGATGGAGATCACTCCCCCCGAGTAGCCCACCGGACCGCCGATCTCGGGTAGCGACAGGAGGGCGTCCAGGGCGGCCTGCCATTCCGGGACCGCCTTGTCGACCAGCGGGAGGATGAGGGCGTCGACGATCTCGTCGCTGACCGGCTCACCGACCTCCATGACACGGCGCAGGTCGGCGCGGGCCTGCTCGGCTGCGGGCCAACGGGGCCGGTCGCCGCTTCCGGGGAGCTCGATGGTGGCCGTGGCCAAGCCCTCCGCCGCGGAGTGCCGGGCCCGCGCCACCAGTCGGGGGTACATCGTGCGCAGCCCGAGGGGAGGGTGGCCGAGCAGGATCAACGGCACCGGTGCGGAGGCGGATGCGGATGCGGGTGTCCACAAGATGCCGGGGATCTCGTCGAGGGTGAATTCGCGTTCGAGGACGACGTCATCGAGGCGCTGCTCGGAAGTGAACTGCATGGTCGTGCCTTTCGGGAGTACACCGGAACGGCGCTCCCGGACGACCTGTCTATCGCCCGACCGTGACCCCGGAGGGGAGCACCCATGTCGATACTGCGTTCACGGGTACCACCTCCTCGATCTCTCGCACGGCCTTCGGAAATGTAGCAGTGATCGCCAGGTGCTGTCGGTCGGACACGGGTCGCTCATAGGAAGTTGATGAGCGGTACGCTCACGGCCCCGCCCCTGTTCAGGGGCGGGGCCGTGAGCCGTGGAACGCGGTCAGCTGGTCCGGATCGGGTTGTCGATCCAGTGGGACCAGGTGCAGTACTTCTGGGTGTCTCCGTCGTACCGGCAGACCTGGATGCGCACTGCTTCGACACCGCTGGTGTCGGTCAGGTCCGTGGTGGCCTTGGTGACGTCACCCTCGCCGGAGGCCTTGCGCCAGGTGTAGCTCTTGAGGCCCTCGCCCGTGTCGGCCTGGACGCGCAGCCGCGCGTGCATGCCGTCCGCCTCGGTGTCCTTGACCATCAGGTAGATCGGCGCGACCTTCTTGCCGCTGACGAACCCGAACTCCATCGTGCCCCAGGCGCCGGGAACTTGCTCAGAGAACAGGTACGGCGTGTCATCCGCCGAAGCCGCCCCTGTGCCGGCAAGGCACAGAGCGACCGCACCAGCAACGACAGCCCCCGTCCGTACAATCTTTCTCACTCAGAACTCCCCTACCTCGAGACGGATTCGATCAGACGCGATCATGACATACGAGATCAGGAACCGCCCCGGATTTCACTCGGCACCGAATCCGATCGCCAGGTACCTCTTCTCCCCCGAACTGCTCCCCAAGTCGCTCGCGAACACCTCGGACAGGAACAGCCGGCCGTCACGGCAGAGCACTTCCGCAGCGTCGGGAGACATGCTCGCCTCGACGCCCCACACCGACTTCGCGGCCCGGTTCTCCAGCAAGTCGGTCTGCTCGAAGCCGCCATCGTCGATGCTGACGATCTGCCCGCACTTGTCGCACGACGGGCTCTTGCACGCGATCACGTTGCCGCCGTCCATCCGCAGCGGGAGGAGCGTGTAGTCACGCCCGCGGCGGCCCGCCGAGCCGGGGCCTGTTGCACCAGCCGGTCATGAACCGCCTGGCCGAGGCCTCACCCATAGCTGCACCATGCTCAAGGCACCGCCGGGCCGGTATACGGGGATCTGATGAGGAGCAGGGCGTGGGAAGTCTGCTCAGGAGCGTCTCCGGGGTCCGCTGGCGAGAACTGCGCGATGCGACGGGGGCTGCGGCCGGCGCTATTCCCCCTCTTCTGTCCCGGATCGCATTGGGGATGAGGACACGGCCCGCATCGCCATCGATGACCTGGGCGATTGCCATCTGTTCGGTGGGGTTCGTCGTTGGCGAGGCGACAGCTCCCACGGTCCCGTTCCTCCCCGAACTGGCCGGGTCCCCTCAGTGGCCTGCACGGCCGAGTTGTTGGACCTGCTGGGAAGTATCTGCCGGACCGACCAGTGGCACTCCGCCGCCGAGGAGAGCCGCGTACTCGCACGCTGGCCCAACACCGCGATCAACCGGCTCCAGTCGTACAACTTCCAGGACCGGTACGTGCGGCACACCAACTTCGACGTGCGCATCGACCCGAACGTCAGCCCCGTCGACGACTCCCAGTTCCGGATGCGAATCGGCCTGGCGGGCTCGGGCACCGTCTCCTTCGAGTCGGTGAACTTCCCCGGGCACTTCCTGCGGCACTCCGGATTCGACTTCCAACTGGCCTACAACGACGGCACCACCCAGTTCGCCCAGGACTCCACCTTCCGCAAGGTCGCCGGACTCGCCGACGCGACATGGTCGTCATTCCAGTCCTACAACTACCCCGACCGGTACATCCGCCACTACGCGTACCAACTCAAGCTCGACCCGATCACCACCGCGACGGGCCGCAGCGACGCCACCTTCCGCGTGACGAGCTGACCCGACA
Organism: Streptomyces sp. ALI-76-A; assembly: GCF_030287445.1. Taxonomy (GTDB): domain Bacteria; phylum Actinomycetota; class Actinomycetes; order Streptomycetales; family Streptomycetaceae; genus Streptomyces. Next base: position 280,886 of record NZ_JASVWB010000002.1, read on the forward strand.
GCAGTGCCGGCGCCTGAACGGCGATCTCACACCCGCCGCCCGCCCTCCAGCGGGAAGGCGCCGGCATCCATCCGGAGTGATCATGAGTGAGAGCGCGCGACGGTGAAGACCTCTCGTGTGATCCGAAGGTCGGGAACGGTCTGTCCGACACCGAGTCCCGAGCCCACTTCAGCCTCTGGGCGCTGCTGAACGCTCCTCTGATCGCGGGCAACGACCTGCGCACCATGAGCGCCGCCACCAAATCGATCCTGACCAACACCGAGGTCATCGGGGTCAACCAGGACTGGGGCGGCCGGCAGGGCAACCGCCTCGTCGACAACGGCAACACCGAGGTGTGGACCAAGCCGATGGCCAACGGCTCCGTCGCGGTGGTTCTCCCCAACCGCGGCAGCGGCAGCGGCACGGCCACCGTCTCCACGTCCGCCACGCAGATCGGCCTCGGCTCGGCGTCCAGTTACTCGGTACGCGATCTGTGGGCGCACACCACCAGTACGACCAGCGGCTCCATCAGCGCCTCCGTCCCCGCCCACGGCGCCGCGATGTACGTGGTCCGGCGGCGGGACACCGCCCGGCAGCGACACCTACTCGCTGAGGGGTCAGGGCTCCGGCCGCTGTCTGGACATCACCGGCGGCTCCCAGGCCAACGGAACTCCCGCCGCGATCTGGGACTGCAACGGCGCCGCCAACCAGCGGTTCACCAGCACCAGCGCGGGCGAACTGCGGGTCTACGGCGGCGCCAAGTGCCTGGACGTCGTCGGCGCCGCCACCGCCAACGGCACCGCCGTGAGCATCTGGGACTGCAACGGCCAGTCCAACCAGCAGTTCCGCCTCCACACCGACGGCACCATCACGGCCGTCGGCTCAGGCAAGTGCCTCGACGTCAATGGCGGCGCCACCGCCAACGGCACCAAGGTCCAGATCTGGACCTGCGGCGGCGGAGCCAACCAGAAGTGGACCCGCGTCTGACCGATCGCTGCTGACCGACACCGTCCGGGCCGAGTCCCACGGGCCCGGCCCGGCCCGGAACAGAACGGCACCCATGCCGGCCGCGGCCGGCGTGATGGTCCGGCGGGCCGTGACGGGCGTGGACCCCGTGAGCGTCAGCGGGCCGTGCCGAAGTCCTGCGTCCAGTAGTTGCCGGGCTGCGCCACCCCCACACCGATCTCCTTGAAGCCGCAGTCCAGGATGTTGCGCTTGTGACCGGCGCTGGCCATCCAGCCCGCCATGACCTGCTCGGGCGTGGAGTACCCGTACGCGACGTTCTCGCCGTAGGTGCTCCAGAGGTAGCCCGCGCGCGTGATCCGCTGCCCCGGGTCGGACCCGTCGGAACCGGTGTGAGACATGGTGTTGTGGCTCGCCATGTCCGCGCTGTGGGCCTGGGCGGCCTGCGAGAGCTTCGCGTTCAGGCTGACCGGGGAGCAACCGACCTTGGCGCGCTCGCTGTTGACCAGGGCGACCACGCGGGTCACGGCGGGGGTCGTCGTGCCGGCGGCGGGGGTCGTGGTGGCGGGCGGCTTCGGTGCGGCGGTGGTCGTCGAGGGGGGTGCGGCGGTCGGCTTCGGCGCGGAGGTGGTCCTCGTCGGGGCGGGCGGGGTGGTCGTCTTCGAGACGGACGCCTTTGGCTTCTTTGGGGCGGGCGCCGCAGTCCCGGGAGAGGTCGTCGGCGAGGCCGAGGGCGAAGCCGTCGCCGTGGGTTTCGCGGTCCGGAGGTCCCGCCCCCGGTGCCGGTCCCAGGACGTCTTCCCCCCGTCCGTCCGGTGTCCGTTCCAGGACGCCTTCCTCCCGTCCGTCCAGGGACCACTGGACGTGGCCATGATGGCCTCGGCTCCTCCGTCGCCCATGCACGCCATGGCGGCCGACGGCACCGCCACCGCACTGATCGCCAGGATGGCGACGGCTATGGGCCGGCGACGCGTCTTCCTGCGGTGCTTCCGGTGGTTCCTCATGCGGACCTCGTTCGGTCGACTCTCCTGACGCCTCCGGCGAGCTCGGTTTCGCACAGACACTGCGCTTGACCTGCGGGGACGCCTTGCGGGGCCGTCATTGTTAAGAGCCGTGTGAGGGCACGGCAACGGGGGCTTCCACTACCTCGCCTAGTAGGCGAGGGCGCCCCTTGAATCCGGTCCGGGATTGTGCCGGTCCGCCGTGCCCGGACGCCGACTGCGCCTCACAGTCCGTCATAAGGACGACAGAGGCGGTCCAGCGGCTCGGCGCCGGTGACCCGGGCCGGTGCCCCAGGCCGAGGTGCCGCGTATGCCTGGTTCCATACACCAGATCCCGCTATGTCGGCCACACGCCACGTACTATCGCGGCACGTTGATGGGGACCGGGCACGTGAGGGATGTCACTGACTTTCCCCACAACCCTTCCGGCCGACCGGGGTGTGGCCGGTGACGGGGAACGAGGCGTCGAGGCGTCGAGGCGTCGAGGCAAACCGGACCAGGTGTCGGCGGTGACTCACGCCAGAAATCACGGTGAGGGCGTCCAGATGTCACCGCATTCCAGCGATCACCGAACATGAACCATGTACAGCGCAGATGACACAACCTGATCACCACCACGGCTACCTGACAAAGCCGCATCCGGAAGACCACCACCGGCCCGGCCCCGTGATCGTCACACCCCCGAGGCACGCGTACGCCAGACCGCAGCCGCACAACAAACCGATCAGCCCGGGCCACACCACCCGCTTCTGATCACAGACACCGGTCCTGGCCACTCGCCGCCCTCGCCGACCTCGAGCCGGCATGGGCTACGGCGTAACCGCTCCGGGGTCGTCCCTGACCAGGTCCGGCCAGCGCGGGGTGATCAGCAGGAAGCTGCTGCCGTCGGTACCCACCGATCTGATGTTGTCGTTTCGGTGGTACTGGGAGGTATCGCCCCGCCAGTTCCCTACCGGCCAGGTGGCGCCGTCGCGATGTGGGCCGTGCCGGTGGACTCCACGATCGTGCGGGCTCACCAGCGTGCGGCCGGGGCTCGCAAGCAGGCGCCCCGGCCGACGGACCGGACGACCACGCCAGCGGCCGTCCCGTGGCGGACTGACCACGACGATCCACCTCGGTCCACCCACCCGTCCCGCAGTGGCCACCCTGATGGCATGTCAATACCCATTGTAGTTGGACATGTTCGGGGCGTACATTCTGCAATCCGCAGGAATACAGCGAGCAGTCGGCAACGGGGGCCTTCCGCATGACGTCGTTTCGCGGTGAATCCGACGAGCTCTTCCCCGACCCGGTGAACGCGCGGGCGGAGATCTTCGTCAGTGACTATCCGACCGCCATCACACCGGCCGACCCGGCTCGCCTGGACACCCGGCCGCCGCTGTTCGTCTTCCGCGTCTCCACGGGTGGTCCGGCGGGTGAGGAGGGCACGAGGCGCGTCCTGCGGGCGCTGCGCAGGCCGCTGGACGACCGCGGTCCGCTCGTCCCGTACGCGCTCGTGCCCGCCGCCGAGGAGCCGGTGATGCTCACCGAGCAGGCGGGACAGTTGCTGGAGAACGGCACGCCGCGGCGCATGACACCCGACCGGTATCCGCACTTCGACGTCGTGCGGTCGCTCGTCACCTACATCCGTGACCGTCCTCAGCAGTCGGTCGGCGGGTACGCCGAGGAACTGCGCCGGCACGCCTGCGACCGACAGCAGGCGGAGCGGCGAGGTCTGCTCGGGCGCCTACCGAGGGCGGCCTCGACCGATGTGTCGCCCGACGGCGGCGACGTGAAGGGCTGGCTGCTGAAAGTCTTCTGGCTGTCGTTCACCTGCCATCTGCCACGCTGGGTCTGGTCCCGCCGGATCTCCCGGAAGGTGATGCGGCGCTGGCTCGGCGGGATGCGGGAGGCAGGCGGGCGTCGCGACCTGTACCAGGTGATGGCCCACGTCGCCGCCACGCAGGCGCCGCGGTTGCGCACGGCGTCGGACGAGCGGCGCCAGGAGCAGGCCCTGCAGACGCTGGAAAAGCTCCTGCTGAGGGCTCTGCTGGAGGATCTGGCCACGCCGAGGACCGGCCGATACCTGCCCAAACGGCGGCGGCGCACGGCCCGGCCCGTGCTCCTCGTCGAAGTACCGCCACCCGGTGCCGACGGCGCCCGCCGCGCCGAGCGGTTCCTGCGTGTCCTGCACGAGTTGCGTGATACCGCCCCTCGGCCCGGACCGCTCGTCGTCGCCGTCGGCAGACCGGACGACACCCTCATGGCCGAGCTCGGTGCCCGCGAGTCGAGCCTCTCCCACGCCGCCACCGCGCTCGGGTCACAGGACGGCACCCCGGTGGCGTTCACCTTCGACGAGGCGTCCCTCACCGGGCCGGGGCTGCCCATCGCCCGGGTGGAGCCGCACCGTCGCTTCCGCACCAGTTGGCGCACCACCACCACGCTCCTCGCCGGTACGGCCGTACTCGCCCTGACGGCGGGCGGCTTCGCCGTCGAACGGGTCCGCGACGGCGGCGACCGCACCTGCGTCGGCGGTACCGCTTCCGTCGCCGCCCAGGCCCGCTCCCGACCTGTTCCGCTGAACGCCGAAGGCTGGTACGCGGGTGCGCTCAAGGCCATCGCCGACCAGAACCGGCGCGCCGAGGTCTACGCCGCGAAGGGCCGGGACGTGCGCACCGTCGTCGCCTTCGTGTCCAGCCCGCCGCGCAGCGAGGACGACATGCGCTTCGACGGGACGATCCCGGAACTGCGCGGCATCGCGATGTGGCAGCAGCAGCTGAACCAGGACGCGGGCTCCGACGAGAACACGGTCCCGTTGCGCGTGGACGTGCGGAACACCGGTGAGGCGTACCACGACGCCGTGGCGGAAGCCCGCAAGCTGGTCGCCGAGGTGCGCGACGAGAAGAACGCCGAGGACCACGAGAAGATCGTCGGCGTCCTGGCGTACGCACAGAGCCGCGCCGAGACGCGCGCCGCCCTCCAGGTGCTCGGCCAGGAGGGCATCCCCACCGTCGGCACGACGGCCACCGCCAACGAGATGCTGGCCGGGAACGCGACAAGGAGCTACTGGCCCTTCACCCCGGACAATGAGCGCGAGGCCCGGATCGAGGCGAACTTCGCCAGTAGCACCAACATCGTGGCCCGGCGCGACGACAGCGACAGCTGCTCCCCCGCCCGGCACGCCATCGTCATCCGGAGTTCCGCCGACCTCTACAGCCGCAGCCTCGCCGGCCGCTTCGTGTCGGCGTTCCCCGGCACCACGCGCGTCTTCGACTTCAACCAGGACGGCGACTTCGACCCGCAGCCACCGGACGGCGCCCCCACCCTGGTCAGCGCGAGCGTGCTCGCCGAGCAGTTGTGCAAGGCCCTCGCCGAAGAGCCGCAATCCGTCGTGTACTGGTCGGCCCGGGCCAAGGACTTCACCGCCTTCATCAGCGCGATGGACAACCGCGGCACCTGCGTCGACCGCCCGGTCACCGTCCTGGGCGGCAACGAACTCACGAACGTGGCCCAGACCGGCGCCTACGCCGAGCAGAACTGGCTGCGCCTGTACTACTCGGCGCACCGGCTGCCGGACGGGTACGCGTCCCTGAGCGCCGAGACCCGGCAGTTCCTGTCACGGTACGACGCGTTCGTGCGGACCTACGGGGTTGGGGCCGACCCCTGGCGGCAGGACGGCCATTCGGCGGTGTCGTACGACGCCCTCCATGTGCTGTCGGACGCGGTGAACCAGGCCCGGTCGCGCGACGAACGGATCGAGCGCCGCTCGGTGCTGATCACACTTGCCGGCGGCATCACCCCCTTCAACGGGGCCACCGGCTACATCGCCTACGCACCGGACGTCAACGCGCCCCCCGTGGACAAGACACTGGTCATCCTGCGCCAGCTGGGTACCCAGCCGCAGGCGGTGCTGGTGTGTGGGGCGTTCGACATGGGCGAGTCGAGCCAGGAGCAGGGCCCGCCGTGCGTGTCGTGACGGGGTGCTCGCATAGCTCCGATTCCGTCCGACCTGGGCGGTTTCGTTTGGGGCGGCTGCTGCGCTCAGTCGTGCGGTGCGGCACTTGGCGACCGGGATGTCGTGCGCCCCGGCGCGGGGCAGGCGCGGTACCAGCGTCCTTGGTGGACACGCGTGCGTATCCCACGAGGCCGCCGGTCCGTACGGCCGGAGCGGGGGCGAGGAGATCGGCGGCGGCGTCCTGGGGTGGCTGCGCCCGCCAGACCGTACAGAGAAGGGTGCTCCTCAAGTTCGCGAGCGCAACGACTTCTCTGACAGCGTTTTATGCGCTGGATCCGGCGCCGAGCCGGCCGTGCGCCGCCGCTTACCGATCTCGCTCATCAATCGGTCGATTGCTGGACGTCTCCGTCCCCAACCGCAGAGCCCGGCCTGCTGGTTACTGGAGTCGGCAGTGTTGGCCTGTTCGCCAGTTCGCGGTGGCGGCGGCGATCACGGTGCCCAGCCTGTCCCGGGCGCCCACCAGATCGCCGATCCGGCTGTCGATGCGATCCCGTTCCGCCGAAAGCCGGTCGAGCAGCTCTGGCGTGGCCTCACCGTTCACGACACACGGCAGCAGATCCGCGATCGACTTGCTCGGCAGCCCGGCGGCGTACAACTGCTGGATCAGCTGGACACGGTCGACCGCGCTGTCCGGGTACTGCCGCTGGCCGCTGGGGCTGCGTTCCGAGGTGAGCAGGTTCTGTTCCTCGTAGTAGCGCAGCGCCCGAACGCTGACGCCTGTCCTCGTGGCGAGCTCGCCGATACGCATCATGTCTCTCCGATGTGAGGCGGACAACACTTCTTGCCTCTGACGTCGGTGTCAGGTTTTAGCGTATCCCGCGACGGCTCACCCCCTCCGCCAAGGCGAAGGACGCGACCGTGACCAGCTTGTTCGACGGCTTCCCCATCGGAAACGCGAAGGAAGATGTGCCCATGACTGCATCAGGCGCGGCGGCCACGGACGTGGCCATCACCGCCCCCGCCCCCATCGTCTCGGTGAAGCCGGTGGTGCTGGAAGCACCGGGCCGCCGTGAGGGCCAGCGGGTGAGAATTTCCGCGCCGACAACCGGGAGCGAACTGCCGATCATCCTCTTCTCGCACGGTTTCGGGTCATCGTTGAACGGCTACGGTCCTCTGGCTGACTTCTGGGCTGGTCACGGTTTCGTGGTGATTCAGCCCACCCATCTCGGCTCCAGGACCGTGGGTCTTCCCCAGGACGATCCCCGCACACCGCGGCTCTGGCGCTTCCGCGTCCAGGACATGAAGCGCGTCCTTGACCAGCTTGATCTGCTGGAGGCCGCTGTTCCTGGTCTCAGCGGGCGCCTGGACCGAAGCCGTATTGCCGCGGCCGGACACTCGTTCGGCGGCCAGACGGCGGGCAATCTGCTGGGCCTGCGCGTCCTCGATCCGGTGAGCAAGCACGCAGAAGACCTGTATGACTCGCGGATCAAGGCGGGCGTGCTGCTTGCTACGGCCGGCAGGGGCGGAGCCGACCTGACTCCTTTCGCGGCCGAGAACCTTCCGTGGTGGAAGGGACCGGACTTCGCGTACATGACCACGCCGACCCTCGTGATCGCAGGGGACAACGATGAGCTACCGCTGTCCATCAGAGGGCCGGAGTGGCTCGCCGACCCCTACCACCTGAGCCCGGGGCGCAAGAGTCTGCTCACTCTGTTCGGAGCGGAGCACTCCCTCGGCGGAATCGCCGGCTATGAAGTCCGGGAGACGACGGACGAGAACCCCGAGCGCGTGGCCCTGATCCAACGGGTCACCTGGGCCTACCTTCGTCACGCACTCGGCATCGAGGACACCAGCTGGACGGCAGCGCAGAAGGCTTTGTCGGAGAGCGTCGCCCCCATGGGACGGATCGAATCCAAGTGAAGCTCTGAGACTCGGTCTCCTCGGCGAGGCGGAAACGCAGATCGTTCACGTCGAGATCCTCGCACGGGCGCTCGACAGCACTGGTCAGGTTGGCGGTCTTCGGTGCGCCCTCAGCTCTTCCGTCAACGACACTCGGTCCTACAGGGTCGGGGTCTGGTTGCGGACCGCCGGGGCCTGGGCGGCGAGTTCCCTGAGGGGCTCACCGCTCAGACGGCATACGGTCCACTCGTTCAGCAGCTCGACGCCGAGCGACCTGTAGAAGTCGATCGTCGGTTCGTTCCAAGCCAGGACCCACCACTCGAAGCGCTCGTAGCCGTTTTGCCGGCAGAGCGCGGCCAGGGAGGCCAGCAGCGCCTTGCCGTGTCCTCCACCTCGGGCGTGCGGCCGTACGTAGAGGTCCTCCAGGTGCATGCCGCGCGAGCCGGTCCAGGTCGAGAAACGGGGGAACCACAGGGCATAGCCCACGGCCTGGCCCGTCTCGTCGTCCTCCGCGATCAGTGCGAACGCGGCGGGGTGTTCCCCGAACAGCGCCTCGCGGAGCTGCTCCTCGGTCGCCCGGGCCTGCTCAACAGCCCGTTCGTACTCGGCGAGTTCGCGGATCATCGAGCGGATCTCGGCGATGTCGTTCACAGTTGCGGCTCGGATCATGGCCGAGATCATCAGCCAATGCACCGAGCCGTGTCCATCCGATTCCGCGCCTCGTCCGCAGCGTGAACCCGACCGTGGTCTTCGCCTCGACGGACGGTCTGCGGAACACGTCGGCAGCTGGACCGACAAGAGCCTTGTGGCGCACAACGTGCTTGGCAATGCTGCCTTGATGATGACTTCCGTCGTTGCGTTCGTCGGTGCGGCCTTCCTGGTCGCCATGGTCCCAGGGCCGAGCACGGTCGTGATCCTGCGCCGAGCGGTGGTGAACGGCCGCAGGGCCGGGATGGCCACGGTCGCGGGCAATGAGTGCGGGGTGCTGCTGTGGGGCCTCGCCGCGGCCTTCGGTCTGTCCGGCCTGCTGATGGCCTCGCAGGTCGCCTACGACGTCATCCGGATGGCCGGCGCCGCAGTGCTGGTGTGGATGGGAGCGCGTGCCTTGTGGCAGGCGAGGCGAGCTGGACAGCTGGATCAGGGAGCAGCGGAAACAGCCCCGGTGCCGCTTCGGCGGGCGTACTGGCAGGGCCTCGTCACCAACTTCGCCAATCCGAAGGCCGGCGTGTTCGCCGTGTCCTTCCTGCCGCAGTTCGTGCCGCACGGAGCCCCTGTTCTTCCGACGCTTCTCGCCTTCTCGGTGGTCTGGGCCGTGGTCGACTTGATCTGGTACCTGCTGCTGGTGTGGCTGGCCGGACGTGTCGAAGGAGTGCTGCAACGGCAGTCCGTTCGGCGCCGGATGGAACAGCTCTCCGGAGTGCTCTTGGTCGGGCTGGGGGCGCGTCTGGCTACCGAGTCATAGGACGTGGTAGATGAAATAGCCATCGGTCAGGAGCTGACGAAACAGAACTCGTTGCCTTCCGGATCGAGCATGACGTGGAAGGCCCCCTGGTCGTCGGTGACTGTCTCGCCGACCTTGGCTGCGCCCAGGCGAACCGCTTCAGTGACGGCGGCCTCGATGTCGTCGACCGCGATGTCAAAGTGGAGCCGGTTCTTCGCGGCCTTGCTCTCGGGCACCGGCTGGAAGGCGAGTCGTGCGAACCCGGGCAGTTCGACGTGCGACCAGCCGCGAGCACGGTCGACCGGGTCACCGCCAAGCAGCTGTGCCCAGAAACGGACCAGGGTCTTTGGCTCACGGCAGTCCACGACGATCTGATGCAGGCGCGCACGCATGAACGAGAGCCTACGACGGCCGGGCACACGGCGAGGAGCCGGGCCCGAGGCATGATGGCGGACGCGCGGGTTGACTGGATCGTGTCCCCGGCCCCACGCCAGGCCCGATGGTGGTGGACGCAGCGGCCGCCGACGACGAGATCGCCTCCTCCGTCCACAAGCTGCTCGTCGCACAGTGGGCGACCAAGACGGCGGACCGTACGACCCTGGATCCGGGACCACCCGGCGTCAGACAGCACCGTCTGCCCGGTGCCGCGCGCGGCACCGCCCACGCACGCGAGCGGGCACAGAGCATTCCGATACCCTCGCCCGCCGCCCTCGCCCCCCCCGGGTCAAGCCCCGCTCGTCCTCCAGGCCCGGCCCCGTTGTCGCGAAGGCACTCGGCTGTCACGACAAGACCGTCACCCGCCTGGTCACCGACCAACGGGTCCGTGCAGTGACAGGCAGATGAGAGTCGATCGGTAGGGAACCGACAGCCCAGATGCCTGGTGGCCCACGGCAACCGGCTCATACCGTCTGTTGTCATGAACGTAAACCACGAGGAAGAAGTGCACGAGCACGATCGGGGCCTCTCCTACGACCTTCCCCTTCTCGCCCGTCGCCGGATGGTACGGCTGCTGGCGGGGGTGAGCCTGGTGCCGCTGGTGGGCTGCACTTCCGAGGAGAAGTCCACGGCATCCTCGTCCCCGTCGCCTTCGTCCCCGTCCTCCGCGTCGTCGCCCGTCCAGTGCGAGACGATCCCCGAGGAGACCGAAGGCCCCTTCCCCGGCGACGGTTCCAACGGCGTCGACGTCCTGAGAGAGAGCGGTGTCGTCCGCAGCGACGTCACGAAGAGCTTCGGCGAATCCGCAGGGGGTAGGGCCGAAGGCGTGCCCCTGACGATCACGCTGACGGTGGTGGACGCCGCCTCCGGCTGCGGCACCCCCAAGAAGGGCGCCGCCGTCTACATCTGGCAATGCGACCGGGAGGGCAGGTACTCCCTGTACAACGACGGCGTGACGGACGAGAACTACCTGCGCGGCGTCCAGGAGGCGGACGACAAGGGACAGGTCACGTTCCAGAGCATCTTCCCCGGCTGCTACCCGGGCCGCTGGCCGCACGTCCACTTCGAGGTGTACGGCAGCCTGGCCGACGCGACGGCGGCCAGGTCCATCACGAACACCTCGCAGCTCGCGCTGCCGAAGGACGTGAGCGACAGGGTGTACGCCACCGACGGCTACAGCGAGAGCGTGAGGAATCTCAGCGAACTCTCCCTGGAGTCGGACGGCGTCTTCAGCGACGGCTACAACCAGCAGCTCGCGACCGTCACCGGCAGCGTCGAGCAGGGCTACACCGCGACCCTGACGGTTCCGGTGTGACCCGTCACAGACGAGCGCCTCGGGGTTCATTCCGCGCGCTCGAACCCAGCCTCTCCGGCTCCCGCCCCATCCCACCGACAGGGGCACTGAGCTGCCACTTGGCTTGACTCTGTCTGGAATCCTGCCGTGGCGGTTGAAGAGGTTGCGCTGGGCGGCCGCGTGCCGGTCGCCGACCTCGCGGCGTCGCCGGTATTGGCCGCCGGCTCCAGGTGAGCACCGAGGGGCCGAGAAAGCGCCAGACATATCCCGCGTGATTGAACGCTTCTCATCCTGGGGGTTGGCGAGTGATGGCGGGCGGCAGGTGGGAGGCGGGAGCCGCAACGCGGCAGATTCCTGGTAGTTGCGGCTGGTCACTCGCCAACGTCTGGGCTCAGGGGTCCTGTTAGCCCGAAGGCCGCCCAGTTCCTCGCGTTGCGAGCCAAGATCGTGCTGCGCTGCGCTTGACGAACTACCGGTAGTGCCACGTCCATCAACGTGTTGACGGTGCTGCTGCCAGGACGCTGTCGTGAAGAAGAGAGGTACGCAGCTCTCTCGGACGCGCGCAGGGCTGATTCCGAAACCCACACGTGCCTCCAGGCAGATTCTCTCCGAGGATGCCTGCGGTGCGGGGCGCAGGTCTGCGCGGCCGAAACGGTGGCCGACTCAAGTTCAGCAGCGGTTCAGCAGCGGTCGGCGCCTTGGGCGGTCCTGCGATCTGGCGGGCGGCTGCTGTCCGGCGGATCTCGCCGCGCGAAACTGTCTTGGAGAGATGGTGCGGGTCACGGAAGGATGATCCCGTATCACCAGCCAGGTGAGGGGAGCGGTGGATGAGGCAGAACCGGCTCGGGAAGAGCAAGGTGCAGGTCACGGAGCTGGGTTTCGGAGGCGGTCCGCTCGGCGGGCTCTTCGAGCCGCTGAGTGACGAGTGCGCCGCACAAACCCTTGAGGCGGCCTGGGACAGCGGGATCCGCTACTTCGACACCTCTCCGCATTACGGCATCGGGCATTCCGAGCGCCGTACCGGTGAGCTCCTGCGCGGCAAGCCACGCGAGGAGTGGACGCTGTCGACGAAGGTCGGCAGGCTGCTGGTTCCGCAGGACCCGGCGGGCCGGATGGACGAGACCTTCGCGGTGCCCGCGACGCACCGCCGGGTGTGGGACTTCACGCGAGATGGCGTTGTGCGCAGCGTGGAGGACTCGCTCGAGCGGATGGGCGTCGATCGTATCGACGTGCTGTTCCTGCACGATGCGGAGGAGCGTTTCGAGGACGCGTTGCGCGAAGGCTACCCGGCCCTCGCCGAACTGCGTGCCCAGGGAACGGTGGGCGCGATCGGCGCAGGGATGTACCACCCGGGCAAACTGACCCGGCTGGTCAAGGAGTCGGACGTCGATGCGGTGATGCTCTCCGGCCGTTACACGCTGCTGGACCACAGCGCCCTCGACGAACTGCTCCCTGTCTGCACGGATCGAGGGGTCTCGGTGCTCGCGGCCTCGGTCTTCAACTCCGGTCTGCTCGCCACGGCCCGACCCGCCGAGAGTGCCACCTTCGATTACGCGCCCGCCACCCCGCAGCTTCGTGAGCGCGCACATCGCATGGCTGATGTCTGCGAGGCACATGGTGTGACGCTGCCGGCGGTGGCGATGGCCTTTCCGCTGCGCCATCCGGCCGTGTCGGGCATCGTCGTCGGCATGCGTTCCGCGGACGAAGTACGGCGCAACGTTGCAGCGTTCGGCGTGGAGATCCCCGCAGCGCTCTGGGACGACTTGCGAGGCGAAGGCCTGCTGGACGAGCGGGCACCGGTGTAGGCGGGGGCGCCTTCGGCCTGGCGTCTCGCGAGACAGTGGCATCCTTGGCCGGTGTTCTCGACGCGGCCAGTACGTCGCCCCGCAATGAACCGTGTCGGCGTACAAGCGCAGCACGCTCGCCGACAGGTTTTCCCACAACGGCCCGCTCGGCCTTGTCCGTGAAGACCATAGCGGGCGTGGACATGGGGTTTTACCGGGAAGTCGCAGGCACGACCTCCTGCTTCTCCAGGCCGACCGCGAGGCCGTCACACCGGCAAGGACACGCGTCCAGCCCGTGGCTTCGCACCGGCAGCCCCTGCCACCATCGGGGAACGGATTCTCCGGTATTCGCCACCACGTATTCCGCTCTACCGGACCGGAGAGGACTGATCACGATGACTCGCCCAGACCGGCGGTGGACCTTCCTGACCAGTCACGACCGAGTGCTCCTGACCATCGCTCGGGCCCCGTCCGCACGGCTGCGCAGCATCGCCGCCGCCTGCCACCTCACCTGACGAGCGGTCCAAACCATCGTCGCCCACCTCGGACAGGACGGGCTACCTGCGCCGGCAACGAGCCGGACGGTGCAACCAGTACACACTCAACCTCGACCAGCGGCTGCGGCACCCCGCAGAAGTCGGCCTCTGGCTCCGCGCCTTCGCCGGCCTTGTTGTCGACCGCGAGAGCGGGAAAGCGGCTGGCGCGCTCCCCGCGACGCCACCCGGTCGGGCCCTCGGCGGACAGCTCCGGACAGGACCGGCTCGACAGCAGTATTGCTGTGCGGGGCTTGTGCCAGAGGGCTGCGGCAGGTCGGAACAGCAGCTGTCGGGGATCGCATCGGGGTCCGCGTCGAGGGGCGTTCGACCGTCCCTACGGTGTCAGTCCGCCGTCTGCGCCGGGCCCGCTGTCACCCTGCGCAGCAGGGGCCTGCTGCCGGCGATCGCGGCGAACATGGCGAGCGCGCCGACGGCCAAGCAGAGCACCAGCTGCACGGCACCGGCGGTGTTGACCGTGGTGTCGGCCGCCTTGTTGAGCTGCATCGCGCCGAAGACACCCATCGCCGTGGTGCCGCCGGCCAGGACGGCCAACGGGGTGACCGTCTCACGGACCCGGGCCCGGTCCAGCACCTTCAGCGGGGTGCCGGCCAGCCGCAGCAGACCGTAGACCCGGCGCCGGTCCAGGACGTTCGCGGCCGCCGTGAGGCCGGCGGAGGCAGCTGCGACCAGGAAGCTCAGCACCAGGGTGGCGGTGCTGACGGTGGCAATGCGGGCGATGGCCGTGTCGTCCGGCGCGGACACGTACTCCTGCGTGAACGGGTACCTGCCCGACCCCACGGGAGTCAGGGCGGTGACCGCAGTGTCGATGGCCTCCTGGCCGCCGGAGACGCGGGCGAGCACGCCGGTGACACCGCCCAGCAGGCTGCCGTAGTCCTCCTCGCTCGTGACGGCGACGGTGGCGGTGACGCCTGCCTCGCGCAACGCCGTACGGGCGTCTGCGGCGGCGTGCCGGGCGTCGGCGGCGTTCGCGGTGATCACCGCCACCTGGCCCTCGTGGCCCGGGCCCTCGAAACCCAGCGTGCTGACGGAGAAGAACCCGGCCACGAACCCCGCGAGTACCAGGCCGCTGACGGTCCGCCAGGCGCCGCGCGGATCGTCGCTCAGCCGGCGCGCGGCCAGCAGCGTGGCCGGGCGGATGGCGCAGCGGCCCACGATCCGGCCCAGCCGGTCCACAACCCACGGGCCCAGCAGCCAGAACGCGCCGTAGAAGAGCACCAGCATGGCGATCAACTGGCGGGGCTTCAGCTGGCCGCCGTCGCCCGTGCTCGCCCATATGTAGCCCAGGACCGCGACGAACAGCACCAGGCGGATCGCACGGGTGCGGCGCGGGTCGGCCTGCTGGGCCACGCCCAGCGGCGAGGTGGCCACCTGACGCAGCGTGGTCACCGCGCTGACGGTGATCAGCGCGGTGACGGCCAGCAGCACTCCTCCGAGCCACGGCAGTCCCACCCACAGCCGGCCGGTGTACCAGGAGCCGACGCCGTACGGGAGCCGGGCGAGCGCGGGCAGCAGCGCCGCGAAGGCGAGCGCGCCCGCGAGGGCACCGGCCGCGCCGACTCCCGCCGCCTCGACGGCGGTCATGGCGAGGATCTGCCGCGGTGTCGCCCCGGCCAGTCGCAGCGCGGCGAGCCGCTGCTCGCGCCGGGCCGCGCCCAGCCGTCCGGCGGCCGAGGCCAGCACGACGACCGGAACGACCAGCAGCACCACACCCAGCAGCACGGTCCCCTGGTCGATGCCGGTGAACACGCTCGCCTTGGTACCGGAGAACCCGGAGACCGGTGCGCGTTCACTCAGTCCCTCGTCGTAGTAGCTCTGCTCCCCGGCGGTTTCGGAGACGGCCGGGTCGCCGGGCGTCCGTCCGACCACCGCGACCAGTTCGTCGGGCGAGGCGAGACCGGCGGCGCCGATCGTGCCGTAGGACTGCGTCCGCGGGAAGCGGTCGGCGAGTTGGCTCGCGGGCAGCTTGTGCAACAGCGTGGCCAGAGCCGGGGAGACGTACACCTCGCCCGGCTTCGGGAAGCCGGTCAGGCCGGGCGGCGCGGGCGTCGGCTCGCGGCCGGGCAGCTGGGCCAGGTTCACGACGGTGACCGGTTCGTGGCGGACGTACGTCGTGGTCGTGGCCTGGACGGCTGTGGCCCGCTTCGCCGGTACGGCGTCGGGGGTGCGCCAGGTGGTGTGGTCGGCGCGGGTGCCGGCGCCGAGGGCGGCGGCGACCATCACCAGCAGGAGAAACGAGCCGACGGCGGCGGCCCCGGCCGCGAGCAGCTGCGAATGCAGGCCGCGACGGCCGGAGGACCTGGCGAGGTGCCAGGTCAGGGGCAGGACGGGGGAACGCATCAGGGACTCCGTAGGTCTTCGGGCGCGGGCGACGCGGAGCGTCTCAGGCGACGGTGTACTGGCTGTGGTCGCTGATCCGCCCGTCCCGGACCTGGAGGATCCGGTCGCAGTGGGCGGCGATGTCGCCGTCGTGGGTGACCATCACCAGGGCGGCGCCCAGGTTCCGGGTCGTGGATGTCAGGAGCTGGACGACCTCCGTGCTGGTGGTCTGGTCCAGGGCGCCTGTGGGTTCGTCGGCGAAGACGACGTCCGGTTCGACGACCAGCGCGCGGGCGATGGCGACGCGCTGCGCCTGCCCGCCGGAGAGCTGACCGGGACGGCGCAACTCCAGCCCGTCCAGCCCCAGTGGCGCGAACCAGCGGCGGGCGCGCTCGACGGCTGCCTTGCGCGGAACGCCCTCCAGCATCAGCGGCAGCGCGACGTTCTCCTCGGCCGGCAGCTCCGGCAGCAACTGGCCGAACTGGAATACGAACCCGAACCGCTTGCGGCGCAGCGCGCTGAGCCTGTTCTCGCCCAGGTCGTCGATCCGCTCGCCGCGCAGCAGCACCTGCCCGCCGTCGGGCCGGACGATCCCGGCGAGGGCGTGCAGCAGAGTTGACTTGCCAGACCCCGAGGGGCCCATGATCGCCAGCGATTCGCGCTCGCGGACCTCGACGTCCACGCCGGCCAGGGCGGTGGTGGAGCCGTACTTCTTGACGAGGCCGTGTCCGGCCAGGAGGGTGCTCATGGTGTGTTCTGGGCCCTTCTCAGCGCTCGAACTTCCAGGTGACGCTCTTGGCGTCGGCCTTGGTCACACGGACGGGGATCTTGACGGTCGCGCCGTCGCTCTTCTTGCCTGTGCAGGTGAGGGTTGCCCCGGTCACGGCCTTGAGGCCGGTCGGGCAGGTGACGTCGGAGAGCTTGTCGCCGACCCAGGGCAGCGGGTGGTACTTGCTCTGGGTGCGGCCGGCGACGATGTTCGCCGCGAGCGCCGGCCGGCCGTCCACCGATGCCGTGGTGTGGTCGCCCAGCCCGGTGGTCGACTCGGTGCCGGCGAGCAGATACGTGCCGAGACCGCCGAGCGCGACCACGGCTGTCATGCCGCCGACGACGCCGATGAGGAACTTGTTGCGCTGCATCGCGTACTCCTGAGGTCCGTGGTGGGGATGCGGCTTCACTCTCGCCCGCGGGCCCGGGCGCGCGCCTCGGCCGAACGGTCAGGATCGCGGGCCGCGACGGCCGGGCCCTCGGCCGTTCGGCCGATCCCGCTGCCGGGGGGCCGGGCCTACGGTGATCGGTATGAAGACTGTCCCCGCCCCGGGCTGCGCCCGTGGCCTCGCCGTCGGTCTCCTGCTCGCCGCGGCCGTCTACGACGTGGTGCTCTACGCGGGCTTCGACGGGACGAGCGTCCTGCCGATGGCGAGTCCCGTCTGGCAGACCCTGGCCGTGGTGCTCGTCGGGCTGACCGCCGTGCTGTGGCCGGCCGGGCGGCGGCCCGGGTGGCTCACGCCGCAGGTGCGCACCGCCGTGCCCGCTCTCGCCTCGGCCCTCCTCACCGCAGCGTCGCTGTCGGTCCGAGGGCCGGTCGTGTTCGGCCCGGGCGAGATCGGGATCCTGCTGAGCCTGCTCTTCATCGCGGTACGGCACTGCCCACCGCGCTGGGCCCTGGTGTGCGGCACCCTGGACGCGGGCGCGATGGTCCTCCTGCCGGTACGCCTCGACGTGGCGCCGGGTGACGTGCTGGGCCTGGACATGATCGGTCTGCTGCTGGTCGGCCCCGTCGCCGGACTCGCGGCCTATCTGCGCTCGATGGACTACCGCCGCACCGTCGCAGTCAGCGAGACCCGACGCAGCGAACGCCTGGCCATGGCCGCCGACCTGCACGACTTCGTCGCCCACCACGTGACCGGCATCCTCGTGCAGACCCAGGTGGCCCGCATGATGGCGGCCACCCAGCCCCACGAACTGGACCCCGTCCTGGCCAGTATCGAGCGCGCCGCGACCGAGGCCCTCGCCTCGATGCGCCGCACGGTCGGTGTGCTGCGGGACACCGCTCCCGAGGCGGTCGGCCACCGCCCGGCCGGGGATCTCGCGGGTATCGCCGAACTGATCGAAGGCTTCGCCACCCCCGGCCAGCAGATCGCCCTGCGCCGCGACCCCGCCGTGTCCGACCATGTCCCCCACGAGGTACAGGCCGCCGCCTTCCGGGTCGTCCAGGAAGCACTGACCAACATCCGCCGTCACGCGGCCGACGCCACGCACGTCGAAGTCCGCCTACGTGATGACACCGGCCGCCTGGCGGTGACGGTGACGGACGACGGCCGCGGCGGAACCCAGCTTCCGGTGGCCGCTCACGGCGGCGGATTCGGCCTCGTCGGCCTCAAGGAACGGGTGACCGCGCTGGGCGGTGAACTGGGCGCGGGGCCGCGGCACCGCGGGGGATGGGAGGTGCGGGCAGTGTTCCCGGCGCGGAAGCCCTGAAGGGAGCCCTGAAGGCAACGACCTCCCTTCGAACGGCTGCCGTCCTCCATCTGGTCCCTGGCGCCGCGCGGCCGCCGGGACGCCCCGGCCGGGCCGGGCCCTCGCCGACGCCGGCCTGCGGAGGACGCCCCCATGCCTGCGGGGCCGCCCGCCCTTCGGCCCGGAGCAGCCGGGACCGGCGTCGCGGAGCATGACGCGGTCCGAGCGCACACGTCCGACCAGCACGACCGGCAGATCTGCCAGGACACGGGAGAAGAAGTCGGTGTCGTAACCGCTGTCCATGACGATCAGGATCTCGGGATCGCCCGGCAGCCGGCGCCCGGCCATGTCGCCGACGGAGAGGCGAGCCAGGGTGAGAGGAAGGCGTCCGGGTTCAGCCCCGGGTGGTACGCGACGATCTTGAGCACGGGTTCCCGGCCTCCGGCGTCAGCAGTTCCTCGGCGGGAGCGAACAGGTCCGGAATCCCCATGTGCACCTCCAGCTACGTCGGCTCCTGGTAGTAGAAGCCGTAGCTCTGCTCGACGGCGTACACGGTGCCGGGGGCACCGTCTCGAACAGGGTGCGTCGAGATCGTCGGCGATCAGCCGAGGCGGGACGGTGTGACATCGCGGTGGCGATGTTGTCGCGACCGGCGGCGGCGACCGATGCCACGCAAGGTCAGGGCCGACCCGGCGCGGACCACGGACTGACGGCACGGCCCGCGGCATCGCCGGCCCTGTCCCTGAGGCATGATCGAGCCATGACCACCAGCCCCACGAGCGGCGCGCCCATCAGCGTCCTGCTGGCCGACGACCAGGACATGGTCCGCAGCGGCTTCCGCTTCTTCCTTGATGCCCAGCCGGACATGACGGTCGTCGCCGAGGCCGCCGATGGGGAGGAGGCGGTGGCGCTGGCCCGCAAGCTGCGGCCGGACGTGTGCCTGCTGGACATACGCATGCCGAAACTGGACGGCCTGGAAGCGACCCGGCTGCTGGCCGGGCCGCAGGTGGCCGACCCGCTGCGGGTGGTCGTGGTCACCACCTTCGACCTTGACGAGTACGTCTACGGCGCACTGCGCGGAGGGGCCTGTGGGTTCCTTCTGAAGGACTCCGGGCCGACCCTGCTCGCCGAGGCGGTCCGCGCCGCCGCGGCCGGCGACTCGCTGGTCTCACCGTCCGTCACGGTCCGCCTGCTCAAGCACATCACCGCACCCGGTGAGGACCGACGGCCGGTCGACCCGGCACCGGCGGCCGAACCCCTCACCGACCGTGAACGGGACGTCGTCCGCCTGGTCGCCCTCGGCCGCACCAACGCCGAGATCGCCGCCGAGATCTACGTCTCCCTCTCCACGGTCAAGACCCATCTGTCCAGCGTCCAGCTCAAACTGGCCGCCCGGAACCGGGTCGAGATCGCGGCCTGGGCCTGGCAGCACGGCTATGCCCAGCCACGCCCGTGAACCGCGAGCCGCCCGCCCCGGCAGGGTACGGTCGGCGCCGAACAGCCGGGCCTCGCCGCCGCGATCGTCTGTCGGGCCCTCCTGGTCGGACCTTGGCCGAGGCCGACTGCGCCGGCTGATCCGGTGCCGCGTACGACGAGCGCTTGGCCGGCCGTCGCCTCGTCCGCTCGATCCGCGCCCCCGGGTGCGATCACCAGGTGCGTCTGTTCGGTGGTGGTCATCCGGTGCTGGACTAGCGCCGTCAGTGCCAGCCGGTCCCCGGCACCCACGTCCACGTCCGTCATACGGCGCGCAGCTCGCCTTCGAGTGGCCGGAGCCGCGGGGCGGCGGCCGCCGAAGCCCGGGTCCGATCCGACCGCCGTGCGGCTGACCTGGAGTCGCTCGGGGGCGGCCTCCGGCAGCGGGCCGTCGCCCTCGCCGCCGCCCACGACGGCGAGCGTCACCGCGGCGACCACCACGGCCAGCGCGATGACCGGGCCGGGCACGGGCTGACGGTTACGGAGACCGCGCTCGCGTTCCTTCGGGACGCTCGCCGCCGCGGCGAGGTGTGCCGGCCGCTGGACTGGATCCCGAGGTCCACTACTCCGTCGGAGGCGGCGAGGCCGTCATCCCCGACGCGCTCGTGTTCTACCAGCGCGGCAGCGACTGCGACTGGTCGATGCCGCGGGCGTTCGTCGAAGTCGACCGCGCCACCATCGCCCCCTGTGCCTCTGGGAGATGTCGACTGTACGGACGGGGTCGGCGGCCGTCAGCAGCCGCCGCCGGCGCGCGTATGAGGTGACCACAGTCGCCACCCCGTCGGAAGCCGAGATCACGCGTGCCGCCTTCGGGGGGTGGGCACGCTGTTGGCGAAGCTCCGGACCCTCTCCTGGCGGGAGCCGCACCACCGAAGGGCCACCTCCACGGTTCCCGCCGTCCGCAGGTCCTCCCGCTCGAAAGCCATGACTTCCGGGTGAACGGGGGGCCCGGACCGCGCGTCGAGGAAGGCGGCGAAGTCCCCTGCCCCACCCGGAAACTGGAACCGCACCGGCTGAGTCACGCCCGGGGAGCGTTCCTCGTTCAGCGAGATGCTCAAGCCGCAGCGCGATCAGCGTCGGCCGCTCCAGTAGGCCCGGGTCGTACTGCCGGCGCAGGGTCGATGCCGGGACCCCGGCGCGGTGCGACACATCAGCGATGTCCCGTTCTGCCATTCTGCATTGACCTCAAGTCGACTTGAAGTGGAACGCTGTCATCCCGGCACGGGGATGGCAACCAGAAGGAGGGAACGTCATGGACTCCGCGCGCAGGGCCGACGACGAACAGGCAGCCCGCTGGAAAGGGCCCGCCGGTCACGCGTGGGGCGAGCTGAAGGGAGTACTGGACGAGATGTTCAGGCCCATCGAGGAGCTCCTCGTCGATGCCGTCGCCGCGGAACGGGCTCGGCATGTGCTCGATGTCGGCTGCGGCACGGGCGGTCTCACGCTGGCCGTGGCGCGACGGCTCGGTCCGGAGGGTCGCTGTGTCGGCGTCGACATCTCCGAACCGATGATCAGCACGGCCCGGCAGTACGCCGAACAGGAGGACGCACCGGCGTCGTTCGTCTGCGCCGACGCACAGGACCACGCCTTCGAACCCGGCGCCTTCGACGCCGTCATCTCGCGGTTCGGTGTCATGTTCTTCCCCGATCCCGTCCGGGCCTTCGCCAACCTCCGGCAGGCTGTCAGGGACGAGGGCGCGCTGCGGTGCGTTGTCTGGCGTGATCCGGCCGAGAACCCGTTCATGACGACGGCCCAGCGCGCCGCGTCACCGCTGCTCCCCGACCTGCCCGTCCGCCGGCCGGACGAGCCGGGACAGTTCGCCTTCGCGGACGCGGACAAGGTCCGGCGCATCCTGGCGGAGAGCGGCTGGGCCGGGATCGACATCCGGCCGGTCGACGTGGTCTGCACCCTGCCCGAGAAGGAGCTGGTCCGTTACTTCACCCGGCTCGGTCCGGTGGCCATGTACCTGCCCGAGGTGGACGAGCAGACCCGCGGACGGGTCGTCGAGACGGTCCGTGCCGCCTTCGAGCCCTTCGTGCACGGCACGGAAGTCCGCTTCACCGCGGCCTGTTGGACGGTCGGCGCCCGAGCCTCGTCATCGAAATTTTCGTGAGGCCCGGCCCTCTTTCGTCAGCGCGGGCGCCCGGCGCATAGTGAGATCACGATGACGCTGAAGAAAGCCCTGGTGGTCCGCGGCGGCTGGGAGGGGCACCGGCCGGTCGAGGCGACGGAACTGTTCCTGCCCTTCCTGCGGAGCAACGGATACGCCGTCCGAGTCGAGGAGTCGACCGATGTCTACGCCGACGCCGCCGAGATGGCCGGCACCGACCTGATCGTGCAGTGCGTCACGATGTCGGAGATCACGCGCGAACAACTCGCGGGACTGACCCGCGCGGTCACGGCCGGCACCGGGTTCACCGGCTGGCACGGCGGCATCGCCGACTCGTTCCGCGCCTCCTCCGACTATCTCCACCTGGTGGGTGGGCAGTTCGCCACGCACCCGGGCAGGGAACCGTGCGAGCGCCGGGGCGGGCCGGAGGACAACTTCCTGCCGCATACCATCGCCGTCACCGAAGCCGGCCGCGAGCACCCCGTCACCGCGGGCATCGACGACTTCGAGCTGCACACCGAGCAGTACTGGGTGCTCCACGACGACCTCGTCGACGTCCTGGCCACCACCACGCATCCCACCCGGCCGTGGGAGCCCTGGCACCGGCCGGTCACCTCACCGGCGGTCTGGACCCGCCGGTGGGGGGCCGGGCGGATCGTGGTGACGACGCCGGGGCACAGCCTCGACGTACTGGAAGACCCCAACGTCCGCACCATCATCGAGAGGGGCATGCTGTGGGCGACGCGCACCGCGTCGGCGTCGTAGGGCTCGGAGTCATCTCCCGCGCGTACCTCGACACCCTGGCCGGTCATCCCGCCGTGCGCGTGACCGCGGTCGCCGACCTGGACGCCTCCCGGTCGGCAGCGGTCGCCGCCGGACTGCCCGGTGTCCGGGCGCTGACCGTCGAGGAGTTGCTGAGCAGCCCGGACGTGGACACGGTGCTGAACCTCACCACCCCCGGGGCGCACGCCGACATCGCCCTCGGGGCCATCGGCCACGGCAAGAGCGTCTACGGGGAGAAGCCGCTCGCCGCCACGCTCGCCGACGCCCACACCGTCATGGCGGCCGCCGCGCGGGCGGGAGTCGGAGTGGGGTGCGCACCGGACACCGTGCTGGGCACCGGAGTGCAGACGGCGCGGGCGACCCTGGCCGCCGGGAGCATCGGACGCCCCCTGTTCGCCTCGGCCGTGATGGTCACCCCGGGCCACGAACGCTGGCACCCGCACCCCGACTTCTACTACACCGAGGGCGGCGGCCCCCTGCTGGACATGGGGCCGTACTACCTCGCCTCCCTTGTCCATCTGCTGGGCCCGGTGCGGGCCGTGACGGGGGCGTCCAGCCGGCTGCGCGCCGAGCGGGTCATCGGTTCCGGGCCGCGCACGGGAGAGCGGATACCGGTGGAGGTGGACAGTCATGTCTCCGGTGTGCTGGAGCACGTGGACGGAACGCTGACGACGATCACGACGAGCTTCGACGGGGTGGCCACCACGGCGTCCCCGATCGAGGTCCACGGCGAGGCGGGAACCCTCGCCGTCCCGGATCCGAACCGCTTCGACGGCGACGTACGCATCTTCGGACTCGGCGACACGCAGTGGCGCACGCTCCCTCCGTCCGCGGGCTACGTCGACGGCGCACGGGGAGTGGGGCTGCTCGACTTCATCGCCGCCGACGGGCAGCGGGCACCGCGCGCGAGCGGCGAACTCGCCCTGCACGTACTGGAGACGATGACCGCGCTCCTGCGTTCGTCGGCCGAGGGACGGCGCATCGAGCTGACGACGTCGGCGCAGCCGCCCGCCTCCGTGCCCCTGACGGCCGCCGAGGACTGGGGTGGCTCCGCCGAGGAGTGGGGCGGCCGGGCCGCGCCCAGCCCCGCGTGATCCGGTGATGCCGCGGCGGTCGGTGCGCGGGCCAGGTGTGCGCGGGCGCGTTCACGTGCCTGTAGTCCATGCTGCCCAGCCGTGCGCCAGCCGCGCGCTCGTGGGTCAGCTCGTGCCAGGACAGCGCCTTCCACGACGGCATGAAGGCTGTTGTCCAGGGCATAGCGGCCCGGATCACCGAGCAGATGTTCGATGAGCGCGTCGACGAGCGGGTTGTGCGCATCGTCCACCGGATCCGATTGAGCCGTATCCGCCCCCGCGCTTCTCAGAGACAACGCCCCGGCGGGCTTCCTGAGGCCTTGTCTGGTCTGCACGTCAACCCCCGGTCTCAGCTGGCTCATACCGCTCTTCCCCGGGCCGCACGAGCCAGCTGATGACACCGAGAACGAGGCACGGTTCCTGGACCGCTCACGGACGCGGTCGTGGACGGTCGAAGTACGCGTCAGCTGTCCCGAAGACCGACCGCCAGCGTCAGTTCCAGGACCCGGTGTGGTGACGCGAGATCCGGAAACAGCTCCCGCAGCTGCGACATCCGGTACCGGACCGTCTGGGGATGGACGAACAACGCCGCCGCCACCTCCTCCCGCCTGCCCTGGTGCAGCAGCCACGCCCGCAACGTCTCCTCCAGCCGCCGCGCGGTCGCGGCAGGCAAGGTCCGCAACGGTGCGAGGGCTCGGGCGCGCAGGTCCGCGAACGCCTCCACATCGGCGCTCAGCACCAGCTCGGGCAGATGGTCCTCGGTGTCGCGAATATCCGAGGAGAGGGAGCGCGCGCGTACGGCTCGTGCGTACGAGGCGGACGCACGAGTCCATGGCCGGGCCGGGCCGACCACGGCGGTGCGGTCGGTGAGCTGCCGCAAGAGATGTGATCGGTCGGCATCGGGGACGAGCAGCACACCGGTGGCATCCGGCAGATCGTCCAGGACGAGGGTGCTCGGGTCGAGCGCGCGGTAGGCAGGCCGGGCCTGGGCGGCGGGCAGCAGGACCGCGGTCAGCGAAACCGGAGGCTGCCACCCGGCCCGTTGAACAGAGGCCAGCAGCACCTCCGGGCTCGCGCCGGCGAGGAGGTCGCGGGCCAGGTGTTCCAGGTGGCGCTCTTGGTCCCTGCCCCGGGCGGCCAGTTCGTCGGCGTGACCCGCGGCGCTCGCGGCGGACAGCTCGTCGATGTAGGCGAAGGTCAGCTCGGCGAACTTGGCGACCTCGGCGGCGGGCAGACCTGCGGGTACGGCACCCGCTGCCAGGCATCGCCAGGCCACGCGGGCGCCGACGCGGTAGGCGCTGAGCAGGGCGTCCATCGAACGGCCGTCGCGCACCTCGCCGCGGCCCAGCTCGTAGGCCGCGTCACCGGCGTCGCCGCCTGTGGCGTTGCCGCTCGCGAGGTCCAGGTAGTGCCCCAGGGCGGTGCGGACGGCTCGGCGGATGGTGGCGCCCATGTGGCCCGAAAGGGCGTTGGCGTAGGGAGGGACCTCGTCGATGATCGCCTGGACGACCTCGTCGGCGGTGGTCTTCAGCGCGGCCCGCAGTGCGGTGACCGTCGTCTCGTCCAGGGCCAGTTCGCTGGCCCTCTGGATTGCATGGCTCACGTTTCTATTCCCTGCGAACAATTCGGCCAGCCAGATTTACGTCCTGCGGTCAGGACTTTACGCCCTGAGGCGCAGCAAGCTGGAGTCATGACGAGTACAGCCCTCCGCAGCAGGGCGTGGAAACTGCTGGAGATGGTCACGACGCCGCTGCTGCCGTCGGACTACCTCGACCTGGTCAGCCCCCTGCGTGCGGGCGCTGACCTGCGTGGGCGCATCGAGGCCGTGCACCCCGAGACGGGTGACGCCGCGACCATCGTGATCAGGCCGGGACGGGGCTGGCGCGGCCACACGGCCGGTCAGTACGTGCGGATCGGGGTCGACGTCGACGGGGTGCGCCTGTGGCGTGCCTACTCCCTCACCTCCCCGACAGACCGCCAGGACGGCCGCGTCACGATCACCGTGAAGGCGATCCCGGACGGCAAGGTCAGCAACCACCTGGTCCGCAGGGCGAAACCGGGCACGCTGATCCAGCTCGACCAGCCGACCGGTGACTTCGTGCTGCCCGAGGCCAAGCCCGCCAAGGTGCTCTACCTGACGGCCGGCAGCGGCATCACGCCCGTGATGGGCATGCTGCGCGACACCGAGTTCGACGACGTCGTCATGGTCCACTGCGCGCCACAGCCGCACGACGTGATCTTCCGCGACGAACTGCACGACCTGGTCGCGGACAAGAAACTGCGGCTCACCGAGGTGCACACCGACACAGACGGCATGCTCGACATCGCCCGTCTCGACGAACTCGTGCCCGACTGGGCCGAGCGCGAGACCTGGGCCTGCGGGCCCGCGGGCCTGCTCGACGCCGCCGAAGAGCACTGGAGCCAGCACGGCGTCCATGAGCGCCTGCACACCGAACGCTTCCGCCCCAGCATCGTCGTCACCGGCGACGGCGGCGAGGTCACGTTCAGCGCCACCGGCAAGAGCGTCGACGCGGACGGCGCCACGCCGTTGCTGGACGTCGGCGAGGAGGCCGGCGTGCTCATGCCCTCCGGGTGCCGCATGGGCATCTGCTTCGGCTGCGTCACGCCGCTCAAGGCGGGCGCCGTCCGCGACCTGCGCACCGGCGAGATCACCGAGGCCGAGCCGGGCGTCCTCATCCAGACCTGCGTGTCCGCCGCGGCGGGCCCCTGCGACATCGAACGGTAGGAACACCTTGACCGCAATCGACCCCACCGCCCACCTGACCGCGCAGCAGATCGAGGAGCTGGGCCGCGAGCTGGACGCGATCCGCGACGAGGTGATCGCCGACCGCGGCGAGAAAGACGCCGCCTACATCCGCAAGGTCATCTCGGCGCAGCGCAAGCTCGAGCTGGTCAGCAGGGGCGTGCTGCTGTTCTCGATCTTCCCGCCCGCGTGGCTGCTCGGCACCGCCGGGCTGTCCGTGGCGAAGATCATGGACAACATGGAGATCGGCCACAACATCCTGCACGGCCAGTGGGACTGGATGCGGGACCCGAAGATCCACTCCACCACCTGGGAGTGGGATCACGTCTCGCCGTCCGAGCAGTGGAAGCACTCGCACAACGAGCTGCACCACACCTACACCAACGTGATCGGCAAGGACAACGACCTCGGCTACGGCATCATGCGCGTCGACGAGGACCAGAAGTGGCACCCGTTCCACCTCGGCCAGCCGCTGTGGAACTTCCTCAACGCCTGCTTCTTCGAGTACGGCATCGCCGCGTACGACCTGGAGCTGGGCAAGAACCTGCACAAGCGCCGCCGCAAGAACCCGGAGTTCCGCGCGCGGGCCAAGGCCGTGGGCCGCAAGATCCGCAAGCAGGTGCTCAAGGACTACGTGATCCACCCGCTGCTGTCGGGCCCCTCGTTCCTCCCCACGCTCGCCGCCACGTTCACCGCGAACCTGGTCCGCAACGTCTGGACCCACTCGGTGATCATGTGCGGGCACTTCCCCGAGGGCGTGCAGGTCTTCGAGCGCCGGTCGATCAAGGGCGAGACGCGCGGCCAGTGGTACCTGCGCCAGATGATGGGCTCGGCGAACATCAGCGGCAGCAAGGCCATGCACTTCATGACCGGCAACCTGTCGCACCAGATCGAGCACCACCTGTTCCCGGACCTGCCGAGCAACCGGTACGCCGAGGTCGCGGTGAAGGTGCGCGCGCTGTTCGAGAAGTACGAGCTGGAGTACGTCACCGGCCCGCTGCCCAAGCAGGTGTTCTCCGCCTGGCACAAGGTCTTCCGGCTCTCGCTGCCGAACAAGAAGCCCGAGGTCGAAACGCCGGACCGCGAGCAGGAGCTCGTCGCCGCCTGATTCCCGGTATCGGTTCAGATCTCCCGGCCGTACCGGCGGCACCGCCGGGTTCGGCGAGATCCGTTGCGGACGGTGGGCCACAGCGACGTCAGACCGTGCGACACGGGACCCGGGGCAGCCAGGGTCCGGCCACGCTGCCCGGACGTGCGCCAAGGTCACCCGGGCGGCCGATGGCCTGGATGGAGGGCATGGTGCGTGACGTGGGCGCTGCCGCAACCCATGCCGAGCACTCCCGATGCCGTGCCCGAGCTACGGCCGGGCGGACGGCGGAGCCCAAGAGGGACGGATTCAGGGCCCTGGTCTCCGTCGACGCGGGCCGGGTGGTGCTGCGTTCCAAGCGCGGCACCGAGATGCTTGCAGCGTTCCCGGAGACCGGGGCGGTTCCGCAGTCGCTCGGAGGCGAGTCGTCCCGCGGCGTCCCGTACTGCCAGTTCGCCGTCCAGCGCGGTGGCGTCCGGCGGGCGGTTGCCCGGGGCGGCCTGGGCGGCGGACGAGTGGCCGGCCCACTTCGTCGCGTTCGACCTGCTGCGGCTGTCCGGGACCGCCACGACCGGGTGGCCGGGTAGGCGAAACGGGATGAATGCGAGCCCAGTAGGCCCAGAACAGCCGGGCGGAATACCTCGAAGCCCCGCAGACCGCGGAAGAGGTCGTCCACGACGTCGAGGGCCCGCAGGCGTGAGCCTGCGAGCCTGTCCGGCCGGGCGCCTGACCGGGGCTGGGGTTCAGTTGCAGCAGTCGCAGCCCGGGCGGCACCCGCAACCGTCGGTCTCGGCACTCACGGGCCCGGCGGGCAGGGCGGCCGGGACCGCGCAGCAGCCCTTGCCCTGCCAGGCGTCGCGGCCTTCCTTCACAGCGATCGCCGCGATGACGAGGGCTGCGATCGGGTCGGCCCAGGACCAGCCGAAGATGCTGTTGGCGAGCAGACCGACGAGCAGGACCGCCGACAGATAGGTGCACAGCAAGGTCTGCTTGGAGTCCGCGACCGCGGAGGCGGAGCCGAGTTCACGGCCCGCGCGGCGCTGGGCGGCGGACAGGAACGGCATCACGGCCAGGGAGAGCGTGGCGAGCACGATGCCGGCCATGGAGTGCTCGGCCTCGCCGCTGCCGGCCAGGGCACGGACGGACTCGACGGCGACATACGCGGCGAGGGCGAAGAAGGAGACGGCGATGATCCGCAGAGTGGTCTTCTCGCGGGCCTCACGGACCGCGTGGTCACGTGCGGAGAACTGCCAGGCGACCGCTGCGGCGGAGGACACCTCGATGATCGAGTCGAGCCCGAAGCCGATCAGGGCAGTCGACGACGCGATCGCTCCGGCGGTCAGGGCGACGACTGCCTCGATCAAGTTGTAGGTGATCGTCGCGGCGACGAGCAGTCGTATTCGCCGGGCGAGGGCATCACGCCGGGCCGGAGACGGCCCGAGGGATATCGCGGTCATCAGCAGCACCCCTTCTCGTCGGCGTCCACACAAGTGCGGTCCGTCTCGACGGCGACGACGGCTGCACGCAGTTCGTCCAGCGCATGACCGAGACGCTCGTCGGCGAGTTCATAGCGAGTGCGGCGGCCATCCGGTACGGCCACGGCCAGGCCGCAGTCCCGCAGACACGCGAGGTGATTCGAGAGCCGGGTCCGGGAAATGCCGAGTTCCTCGGCAAGGTCGGCAGGATGAGCAGGGGCTTTGCGCAGCGCGAGCAGAATGCGGCAGCGGATGGGGTCGGCGAGTGCACGGCCGAACCTGGCCAGCACCTCGACCTCGGGGGCGACGGTCAACATGAAGCGAGAGTACAGCGCATCCTGAATTCAGGAAAACCTGAACGGTGGTGCCGTCTGGCCAGGGAACGGCGCGGGGCCGGAACACCGACTCCTCACCGGTGAACGCGGAAGACGACCGAGGCGATCGCCGGCGGGGTCACCGGCAGTCCGGCCGATACGCCGGCGGCGGACACCTGCGGTACACGGGCCGCACCACCAGCCTCACCCGGCGGCCAGCGGCACACTCACCGGCCCGCTCACCCCTGCGCGGACCTGCGGGGTGCGAACCTGGAGGTCCGACGGTTTTCACTCAGGCACAGGGGCCCGCCGATCCGTCGGCGGGCCCCTGTATGTGTGCTGTCAGGCCACCGGAAGGTTGGAACGTCCCACCGCGGGAGGCACCGAGGCGAGGCATCAGGAGGGCAGCTTGTCGGAGCGGTAGACCTTGCCACCGCGATCCTCGATCGGCTCCTGCGCCACCGCGAAGTGATCTCGATCAACGGCACCGGCTACCGTCCTGGTCGGGCCGCCCGGCTGCGGCAAGTCGACCTTCGCCGGCCGGTACCCGGCCAGCTGGCGCATCTGCCTCGACCTCTACCGGCTGGCCGCAACCGACTCCTTCTCTGTCAAGTCCAGCTCGCTGAAAGCGGCCCTGGTCTGCATGCGGCTACCCAACTCGGCCGTCAGCCCGTACCGCCCAGGACGAGACATGGCCGACGACACAGCCGATACAGCCAAGCGACTGCTGTGCCGTGAGCTTTGGGACAGCCCGAGTTCGGTCTTCTCGTGCGGATCTGTGCTCACGCTGTGATGTGCGTCTTTGTGCAACTTGCAGCGACCGCGTCGGCGAAGCTCCGGGCGAGCGGGGAAAGGGCGTCCCAGCGGCGTACGGCCCAGCCGACCGACAGCGGCGGCAGCGCCGGAATGGGGATGAGACGCAGGGGGCTGACGTCACCAGGTGTGGGGAGACCCGGTACGGCGGGAACGACGGCGTGGCCCAGGCCGAGTTCGGCAAGGAGCAGGGCTGTGTCCCAGTCGGCGACGCTGGTGTCCGAGCCGGTCCGGATCCCCAGTTCGGCGAAGAAGGTGTCCAGATGGGCGCCGGAGGTGGAGTTCGGCGGCAGCCGGATGAGGCGGATGCCTGTGAGGTCGGGGGCGTCGATGCGCGTCCGGGCCGCGAGCGGATCGTCGGACCGGATGGCGAGCACCCAGGGCAGCTCGGCGACGGGGCGCTGCTCGATGCCGCGCACTGGGCCGCCGACGGTGATCCAGGCGAGGTCGAGGTTGCCGGCCAGGAGGGCGTCGAAGCATCCGCGGCTGGAGGTCTCGGTCTGGAACTCCAGGTTCACCTTCGGGTAGCGCCGACGGAAGGAGACGATCGCTTCGGCCATGAAGTGCCGGACGGTCGTGCCGCCGGTCGTGATCCGCACGGAACCGCTTTCGCCGTTCACGAGGTCTCCCAGGCGGCGCAGCGCAAGATCGAGCCCGGTGATCCCGTCGGCGGCGGCATCGCACAGGATGCGCCCCGCCGTTGTGGGAACAACCCCGCGCGGCTGGCGTTCCAACAGGCTCATGCCCGTTTCCCGCTCCAGGCGCTTGACGTGCTGGCTCACTGCGGACTGGGTGCAGGACAGGTCACGAGCCACGGCGCTGAGGCTTCCTGCCCGGCACACGGCCACGAACACGCGCAGGTCATCCAGAGTCATAGAACCCAAGCTATACCTGGGGTGAGTGGAGTAATCCCCAGGATTGACTGGGGCGTTGGGGTGTCAGAAGATCGTTGCAGGGCCCAGGCGGCAACCCGTCCGGTGCCTTCGTACGGATCCGGACCGGCGAAGGCGCTGTGCGGGTGCCGACCAACCCCTTACCGAAGGGACACGGACACTGTGTCTGCTCTCCCTGCCACGACCGACCGGGCTGTCGCCCTGCTGCGTGAGTTCGGTGCCGAAAGCGTCGTCCACCCCGGCGGCACTCTTCTTACGTCGTTGCCGTCCCGGAGCCCAAGACGGCAGCGAAGAACCGTGTGCACCTCGATCTCGGCACCACCTCTGCGGCTCGTCAGGCGGAGTTGGCCGCACGCCTGAAGGTTCTCGGTGCGACGTCGGCCGACGTGGGCCAGGGCGATGTGCCGTGGACGGTCCTCGCCGACTGCGCACCGGCGTGCAGACCGTGCCGGACCGCGTCCGTCTTGAAGTCGCTGAGCCGGCCCATCAGTTCGCCGATCCGCTGCCGCTGGGAGCGGGGAGCGGTAGGGGCGGGCGTAGGCCCGATCGTCGAGCAGGGTGTGGTTGAAGCGTGCGACCTTGCCGTTGGTCTGCGGGCGGTAGGCCGGGTGCGCTGGTGGGTGATCTGGGCCGCTGTCACAACTTCCGTGGACAGGACACCTGGTGCCCCCGTGGACGACGCCTCACGTGTCACGTGCGGTGCCCGAGTGGGGGCGGCCTGCCGGACGAGGCCCCATGGCGATCGGCCCGCTCCGGACCGCCCGCTCGCCGGTACCGATCGAGGGCACACTCGCCACGCAGTCCCGCACGTGGCGAGTTACCTACCTCGTGGGCCTGTTCAGATACGGATCAGCCTGTTCAGATGCAGATCACGATCTTTCCTCGGGTGCGTCCGCGCTCGGCGTGCGCGTGGGCGTCGGCGATCCGCTCCAGGGGGTAGGCCTGTTCGATACGGGGTGTGTAGCGGCCTTGCCCGCCCAGTTCCGCCGCCGCGGACAGGAGAGTGGAGTCGTTCACCGCGTGGGCCACATGCGTGCCCAGGCGGTGCCCGCCCGCGTGGTCGGCGACCGTCGCGACGCGCTTCGGATCGCCCGCGATCGCGACGAGGTCGTCCAGGGAGCCGGAGGCCGCGGTGTCGAGCACGATGTCGACGCCGTGCGGAGCGAGGGTGGTGAGGCGCTGTGCGAGGCCGGGGCCGTAGGTGGTGGGAACGGCGCCGAGAGAGGTGAGGAACTCGTGGTTGCGTTCGCTGGCTGTCCCGATCACGGTGCCGACACCTTGTGCCACGGCGATCTCGACCGCCGCGCTGCCCACGCCTCCGGCGGCGCCCTCGACGAGGAGGGTGCGCCCCGCGAGGGGGCCGAGCGCGTCGAGCCCACGCATCGCGGTCACGGACGCGAGACCGGCGCCCGCGGCCTGCTCGTCGTTCCACGTGGCGGGGGTGTGCGCCCAGGCCGAAAGGATGAGCAGCTCCGCGGTCGCGCCGGTGACGCCGCCCAGCCCGAAGACCCGGTCGCCGATGCTCACCCCCCGCACCCCGTCGCCGATCTCGTCGACCACACCGGCGCCGTCGCGCCCGGGAATGTCGGGCAGATCCAGGGGGAAGATCTGGTGCAGGGCGCCGGAGCGCAGCTTCCAGTCGATGGGATTGACGCTGGCCGCCGCGACGCGGACACGAATCTCACCGGGTCCGGGATGGGGGTCGGGGGCCTGCTCGATCACCAGGTTCTCCGCTCCGCCGTATTCATGGAACCGGGCTGCGCGCATAGTGGTCTGCCTCACTTTGACGGGCCGGAATGACGTGTTCATCCGACGCTCGAGACTCTAGAACCTGACGTTGACGTGAGGTGCAAGTCGCCATTGCCGCCCGGCCCGCGGATGAGTGAGGTCGCCGAGCGGGCGGGGGTGGGCGAGGGGGCCTGCGCCACTGCGAGGGATCACGCCGCCCGTCACGGTCGACACCCATGGGCCCTCGGGCCGGCTCGGCGATCCCGGCGCGACGCGAGGGCTGCCGTGCGTACGTGAACCGCTTGAACACCCTCGGGTCCGCCACCAGATCATGATCGATCTCGGCGTCGGCAACGGTTCGATCGGCCCTCAGGGCTGCCGGAGCCGGTACTGCTAGGTTAAACCTGACGTCAACGTGAGGTACGAGCGGGAAGGGAGCGACCTGCGTCATGCGCATCGGACAGCTCGCCAGGCGGTCAGGGGTCAGCGTGCGGGCCCTGCGCTACTACGAGGAGCAGCGGCTCCTGGAATCGTCGCGGACGGCCGGTGGGCAGCGCGACTATCCCGACGAAGCCCTGGAGCGGGTCCAGCTCATCCAGGACCTCTTCGCGGCCGGCCTCTCGAGCCGTACAGTCGTCGAACTCCTGCCGTGCGTGAGCACCGGCGTCGCGACCCCCGCCATGCTCGACCAGCTCGTCATCGAACGCGACCGCATCGCCGCACGCATCCAGGACCTGACCCGGGCCAAGACCAAACTCGGCCGCGTGATCGAGAATGTGACCGCGGCGAACGTGGCGCAGGACTGATTACCCGTCGCCAGGGGGCCCCGACCTGTCCGGCATCTACCGGGCACGGGCCGGACAGCCCCAGGCGTATCCGGCCGTGGCGGATCGCGACCCGCTGTTCGTCCTGGTCGCAGGAGTCCCGCCACAGCACCACACCGACGACCCCGGCGGCCGCGACCAGGACCGTGACGCGTCGGCCCGGCCCGGCGGCTGCGGCGCTCGAACACTTCGGCGCCCATGAGTTCGGCGTCATCCTCAACCCCGTTCGCGCTCGACCGGATGCCGACGGCGATCCGATCTGGGCGAAGGCAGCGCAGCGCTACTCACGGACAGGACCAGGACGGACAGAGCGGGGGTCGCGTCCACGCGGCCCGACGGTCGGCACGCCGCTGGAGCAGGGGGGCGGGCGATCCACGCGGCCCGGTTCAGCCTGCCCCGGCCCAAGCCGCCCGGTGCCGGGCCGGCGCCAAGGCCGCGCTGCGGGCACAATCAGCGGCCGACGCCGGTTCGGACGTTCGTCTTGGGGGCGCATAAAGGGGCGTTGGAACAGCGTGTGCGGGAAGACCAGGGCCGGGACGAGGGTGACCGTGCCCGCGCACAGGGCGACAAGCAGGGCCAGCAGGGTGGAGCGGCCGGTGGCGGCCTGCTCGGCGGTCAGTGCGGGCAGGAGTGGATACGGGTACTGGCCTGCTGCCCGGCCCACCAGGATGGCGGTCACGGCGAGCGCGGAGGTGAGCCACCTCCGACGTCGCGCAGGCCATGCCCGTTCTTCTAGTGCCGCGGCAGGCAACGTTTGCCCGTCAAGGAGCGGCGTCCGGTGCGTGCTCTCGGCGCGCCGGCCGGAAGCCCTCGTACTGGATGTACTTGGGCTTTCGGCCGGTGCGGCGAGAGTGCGTGCCGGACGCCGCGACGGGGCGAACGTTGCCTGCCGCGGCACTAGTTGTAGTGCGGCCTCAGGTGCAGCGAGTTGATGGGCGTCAGGTCTCGGTACTCGCCGTGTTGGGCCGCGATCGACGACGTGCAGTCGTTCGCGTTGTAGCTGAGGCACAGCTCGACCACCGCGCCGTCGTACTGGTTGTTCAGCACCCAGTGGTTGCCCACCTGGTTGCTGAGGTTGTGCGCACCGTAGGTCCAGTAGATGTGGCTCGGTGACACGGCCGGGTTCTGGTTCTGCGGGTAGATGCAGACTGCGCCGTACGGACAACCTGCCCAGGCGTCGGCCGGCTTGGCCTGTGCGGTGCCCGTCGCGACGACGAGCGCGGTCACGCCGGCGAAGGCCAGCGCGGCGGCGCGCCTCAGCTTGGTGTGCATGGAAGGTGGCTCCTCCGTGGTGAGATCGGGTGATTGCCGGAGACCTTACGGAGCGGGTGGGCGTGGCAGGTCCTGACAGATGTCAGGGCCCGGCTCGCAACGGGAGTGCGTACGTTCGCGGGAGACCTATCGAGACCAGGGGGAGTGCCGTGGACAGAGTGCACAGATCTTGGGGACCGCGGAGAGCGGGGCGGGGTGGGCGGCCATGGGGTCGCCGGGTACGGCTGTTGCTGGCCGTGCTCGTGGCGGTGGTGAGTCTCGGCCTGCCGGTCGCCTCGGCCGCTCCGGCGGCCGCCGCCACGGGATGCGCGCCGTTGCAGTCCGGTGCGAGCCAGGCGGCGCAGGCGGCCGTCCAGGTCGCGTGCCGCTACGTCGGGCAACAGTACGCCTGGGGTGGCGGTCACGCGCAGGGGATGCCCGGTCCCAGTCAAGGCATGTACGACCGCCTCTACCCGGAGACCGCCGCGGACCCGACGTACTGGAGCTTCGACTGCATCGGCCTGGTGCGCTGGGCCTGGTACAAGGCGACGGGCCGGGACATCATCACAGAGCGCACGACGCAGGCGACCTTCGCGGCGCCGGGGTACGCGCACACGAAGCTGCTGAAGTCGCAAGGGTCGGCCGTGCTGTTGCCCGGCGACATCATGTACTTCGGCCGTGACGGCGTCGGGCCGACGCACGTCGCGCTCTACCTCGGCAACGGACTGATGGTCGAAGCACCGGAATCCGGCGCGAAGATCCAGGTCAACACCATCAGCGCCCGCTGGGACCGCTACCAGGGCGCGTTCCGCCCGCATGCCGACGCCGTGCCGATGGTCTGGACCTGGGACGGCCGCGGTTCGTACCACAAGACCTGGGGCCAGCCCAATCTGCGGCAGGACTCCCACACCGGCAGCCCCATCAACTTCACCAACGGCAACGGCATCTCCGTGCAGGTGCGGGTGCTGTGCCAGCGGGTGGGCGAGCGGGCCACGGTCGACGGCATGGTGAACAACGTCTGGTCGTACCTGCCGGACTACCACAGCTGGATCAGCAACCTCTTCGTCCAAGGGCCGGCGTTGCTCAAGGACGTACCGTCCTGCGGTGACTTTCCGGCGATCGGCGGAACTCTGGCCGGCGCAGAGAACAACACGTCGTGCGGCGACGGTACTCAACCCGACTCCGCGGGTGCCTGGACGGCCAAATCGACCACCGTCTTCGGCCGTACCGTGGAGCTCCGCTACAACGGCACCACCCAGTGCGCCTGGGGCCGCATCACCGGGGGCACGGTCGGCGACGAGATCTGGGTGGACCGCAGTGCCGACGGAGGGAAGACCTGGGACCCGATGCTGGGCTACACCACCGTCACCTCGGGCAACGACGCGTACACCACCCAGTGGAACGACGCCGGCCTCGTGATGCGCGCCTGCGGCACGAACGGCCGGGGCGGCGCCATCGAATGCACCGGTTGGTTCTGACCGACGGCGCTCAAGCGCGGTGAACGGCCCCGGCGTTGGACTGGTGATCACGCCATGCCGTCTCCCCCTGCGGAAGCGCGAGCAGGGCCCCGGGCACGTCTAGAAGGCTGATGAAGATCTTGGTGAGGGCTGTCCGGCCGCCAGACCGGACAGCCCTCCGGTGCGCCCACGACCTTCCGTCACCACCGAATGGGAAAACGTGGCGTCAACGTGGTCGACTTGTGCGGCGACCTCCGTGACCGCGGCCCTGATGCCGGCCGGCGAGGAGAGATCGGCGGCCGCAGGGATCGTGCCCTCGCCGACTGTCCGGATCATGTTGCGGGATGGAGGCTGCGGAGCCAGATGACGGCTGCGCATAGTCGGAGGCCGGCCGAATCGCCCCGGGCCCCGTAACGCCGCCCAGAACAGCGACGCGACAGGCGGCAATTTCGCCGTCGAATGCCTCCGTCTGCGGCCGCCCGAGCAGCGTGAGCCGCGCGCGATCAGAGACGCCGTCGCCGAGGCCGAGGAGGACGCACCGGCCTTTGGCGAAACCGCGTCCACCTCATGGTGTGCGCCGCGTGGCCGGCGCCTTCCACCCGGCAGGCCGTCGACGACGAACACCCCCAGCCAGGCGGTATGCGCGCGGCCGCGTCGTGTATCCACCGGCGTGCCAGTGGCCTGCTAGCCCAGCGGCCTATCGTCGCAGGTCAGGAGTGCCAGGGGACAGTGAACCCATGGGGGAGACAATGTCGCTGGAGAGAGCCGAGCAGCTTGCCCGCCTCCATCGACTGTTCCCGGAGGCGCGGGAGTCGCGCGGTGGGCGGGTCGCCTTGATCACCGGCCCCGTGGGCAGCGGGACCTTCGCCGAGCATGCCGCCGCGTCCGGGGTGTGCTGCCTGAGCGCCGCCGCGGCCAGGGCGGAGCGTGCCGTGCCGCTCGGGGTCCTGGGCCGGCTCCGCCGCGGTGCCGAACTCCCGCCGGGCAGCGCGGAGCAGGTCGAGCGGCTGCGGGAGGAGGCCGCGGGGCGGGCCGCGTTCCGTACGGAGCGCGGGGTCGACGACCGGGTCACCGCGTCCGCCCCGCATGGCCTGTCCCAGGCGCTGCTGGACGTGGCCGTGCAGGCGCACCGCCCGCTGCTCATCGGCACCGACGACGCGCAGGACGCCGACATCGCCTCCCCGGAGTGCCTGTCGGCGTTCGTTCGCAGGCTGCGCCGAAGCCGCGTGCTGATCGTGCTGCCGCAGTCCGCCCACGGGTTCTCGACCGTGCCCCGGCCTCCGCCGCGCCGCACTGGCGGGCGAGCTGACGCGCGCTGCGCAGCAGCGTCCGCGCCGGTCAGCGGGTACGGCAACCGCCAGATGGGGACGAAGCTGTTCGTGACGGTCAGCATGGTCGAGCAGCATCTCTCGCGCGTCCACCGCACGTTGAAGACGGGCCGACGGTCGGATCTGACCCGGCTTCGGCATCCGGACCTGGCCCCCGAGTCCATGGCCCCGAAGATCCCGAATCTCCTGTTGGACGGAAGGACATGACCATGGCGCAGGCAACCATCAGCGCGGCGGAGCGGCTCGTGCTCGACGTGGCGCACCCGGTCCGCGAGACCATCGACCGCGTCGGCAGCAAGTGGAGCGTCGAGGTCCTCCTCGCGGTCTCCGCGGGCCCCGTCCGGTTCACCGAGCTGGAGCGCTCGATCGAGGGGGTCAGCCGGCGCATGCTGACGCTCGTGCTCCGCGGCCTGGAGCGGGACGGTCTGATCACCCGCACGGTGCATCCGACCGTCCCGCCGCGGGTCGAGTACGCGGCCACCGACATCGCCCGCGAGCTCCGGGAGCCGCTCATCGCGCTGGCCACGTGGGCCAGGCGGCACCGGGGGGCGATCTGCGCGGCCAGGACCGCGTACGAGACGCGGTGCACGCCTGTCGCCTCATGAGCCACGGGGCGGCGCCTCGGCGCCCGCCCCGTGACCGAGGCGTGCGCTGCCGAGGCGCGCGCCGCGACTCCCCCCGCAGGGCGGGCTCTCACCGGAGTGCGGACTCTCATCGCGGGGCAATCGTCGCAGGGCTCTCGCCGGCGGCGCTCATCGGCCCGGCGACGTCGCCGGGAGCATCACGGCGGCCTCGTCGGCCGGGGGCGTCGCCGGCCCCTCGGCCTCGGCCAGGCTGCTCTCGTGCATGTCCTTGCCGCTGACGAAGGCGAACCCGATGACGGCGGACAGCACCATCACGCCGGCTCCGATGGCGAACGTCTCCGTCAGACCGGACACCGCGGCGGAGTGGGCGGCCTCGACGGCGCGGACGGCCACGTCGGCCGGCACCGCGTCGGCGGCCACCTGGGAGCCGCCGGCCGCGAGCGGCTCGCCCAGCCGCTCCGCGGTGGCGCCCAGCTCACGGCCGACGCCGGAGTCGGCGAAGTGGCTGGTCAGCCGAGCCTCGTAGAGCGCGCCGAAGATGGCGATGCCCAGCGCCACCCCGATCTGCTGGAACGTCTCGCTGGCGCCGTTGGACATGCCCGCCTTGCGGGGCTCCACGATGTTGATGGCCATGGCTGCGCGGGTGGGGTTGAAGATGCCCAGGCCGATCCCCAGGAGCAGGAACGACAGCAGCAGCGCCGTCCACGAACTGTCGTCGGCCACCATCAGGGGGACGGTGACGAGGCCGACGGCGGCCGCGACCGAGCCGAAGCCCAGCAGGTAGCGCGGCGACACCCGAGCGGTGAGGCCCCCGACGACACCGCCCGTGACCATCAGAACGGCGGTCAGCGGCAGCATCCGTACGCCGGTCTCCAGCGGCGAGTGATTCAGCTCGTTCTGGATGAAGGCGGTCTCGAGGAAGATCGCGGCCAGGGCGGTGCCCATGAGGATCACGGACACGGCGGCGAGGCCGTTGAAGCTGCGGTTGCGGAACAGCGACAGGTCGAGCATCGCCCGCTCGCCGCGGGCCCGTTCGATCGCGATGAACACGGCCATCAGCACGGTGGCGACGGCGAACAGGCCGAGGATCAGGCCGCTGGTCCAGCCCTCCGCGTTGCCGCGCAGGATCGCGTACACCAGCGCGGTCATGGAGAGCGAGAAGCTGATCAGGCCGAGCCAGTCGTCGCCGTGGTTGCGCCGCTCGCCCGTGTCGCGGATCTTCCAGGCACCGGCGATGATGGCGAAGATGCCCAGCGGGACGTTGATGAGGAACACCCACCGCCAGCTCACGCCCTGGGTGAGCGCGCCGCCGACCAGTGGGGCGGCGGCGATGGCCACGCCGTAGCCGCCGGCGAAGACGCCGAGCGCCGTGGCCCGTTCCTTGCCGCGGAACTCCTGCGCGATCAACGCGGGACCGACCGCGAACAGCACCGCCGCGCCGACGCCCTGCACGCCGCGGGCCAGGTTGAGGCTGAGCGTGTCCCAGGCCGCCCCGCACATCAGGGATGCGACCGAGAAGAGGCCGAAGCCGGCCAGGAATATCCGTTTCCGGCCGAAGCGGTCGCCCAGCGAGCCGCCGGTGAGCAGGAACACGCCAAGGGTCAGCGCGTACGCGTCGAGAACCCACTGGAGGTCGGAGAGGCTCTCCACCGCCAGATCCGCGCGGACGCTGGGCAGCGCCACGTTCACCACCGACAGGTCCAGCATGAGCATGGACGTCGCCAGGGTGACGATGGCGAGGGTCCACCAGCGGGTGCTGCTCGGTTCTTGGACTGACATGAAAAATTCTCCTCAAAGCCTCGAATCGTCGTACGCCATGCGTCGATGATGCGGGAATTCGCTTTACCGGCGGAAGAAGGCACTTTTCTGTGCCAGGGGAACACCGGTGTACCGGTGCGGGCCACGGTAGAGCGGCGCCAGAGCAGGAGTGAACTGGGGTTGACAATAATTGGAGTTATTCCGTACACCGGTAATTCGGGCATCCAGTCATCGAAGGGTCCGGACATGAAGACCGGCTACATCGACAACTCGCTCAAGACCGAGACGCCGAACTTCCTTACCAGTCTGGAATCCGGACGCTTACGCTGGGATTTGCTGCACCCGTTCCCGGAACAGGACCCGGAAGAACGGCGAGTGGGCGACGCCCTGGTGGCGGAGGTCGGCGAGTTCCTGGAGAGCGATCTCGACGCCGGGGAGCTGGACAGGACCGGCGAGTTCCCCCTCGAACTGGTCGAGGCGTACAAGGAGCGCGGCTACCACAAGCTGCTGGCGGCCGAGGACGTCGGCGGCCGGGCGCTGCCGTACTACACCGTCTTCCGGTTCATCGAGCAGGTGGCGAGCCGGTCGGTGCCGGCGGCGCAGGTGGTCGGACTCACCAACACGGCGGGCGCGCAGGCACTGCTGCCGGTTCTGTCCGGGCCGCTGCGCGACTACGTGCGCCGGCGCGTCGAGGACGGCATCATCTGCGCGTTCGGCGACACCGATCCGCAAGGCCAGAACAACCGGTTCGTCAACCTGACCGTCACGCCGGCCGAGGACGGCTCCGGGTACGTGATCAACGGCCGGAAACTGTTCACCGCCAACGGGCCCATCACCGACCTGATCGTGGTCTCCGCGACGCTGGTGGAGAACGGGGAGCGCAGCGTCGCCGCCGCGTTCGTGGAGACCAGTGACCCCGGGTTCAGCGTCGTGACCCCCATCCAGTTCCTCGGCAGCAAGGGCCTGCCGAACGCGGCGCTGCGCTTCGACGACATCCGCGTCCCCAGGGAGCGTGTGCTGAAGGCGGTGGAGGAGCCGGAGCTGGCGCCTCGGGTGGGTGCGGTCGCGCTGGTCGGCCGGGTGCTGAGCGTCGGCGGCCCGGCCACCGCCCTCGCCCGCAACTGTCTGGCCTGGTCCCGGGACTTCGCGCGGCGGCGCCGGATCGACGGCCGCGGCCTGGGTGACTACGACGAGATCCAGCGGATCCTCGCCACCTCGATGGCCGAGGTGTTCGCCGTGGAGACCGTGGTGCAGTGGTGCCTGCTGGGGCCCCAGCCCACGCACCGCTGGTTCGAGCAGCTCGTCACCAAGAACATCTCCACGACGCACGCCTGGCGCACCCTGGACCGGACGATGAGCCTCATGGGCGGCGAGGGCTTCGAGACCGAGCACAGCAAGCGCCGCCGGGGCGCCGACCCGATCCCGCTGGAGCGGGCGTTCCGCGACGCCCGCGGCCTGCGCATCGTCGCCAACGTCGACTTCCAACTCGACAACGAGACGGCCCACCTGCTG
This sequence comes from Streptomyces sp. ALI-76-A, assembly GCF_030287445.1. Classification (GTDB taxonomy): domain Bacteria; phylum Actinomycetota; class Actinomycetes; order Streptomycetales; family Streptomycetaceae; genus Streptomyces. The sequence continues at coordinate 322,176 of NZ_JASVWB010000002.1, forward strand.
CTGAACCGCCTGTACCGCGGCCAGGCCGACCCGCTGGAGGCGGACCTCGGCTTCGACGTCGAGGCGATGGGCGGCGCCGACCTCAACCCCGCCAACCTCGCCCATCTTGAGGAGGCGGCCCGGCAGGTGCGGCGGTTCGCGGAGACCTGCTGGGACCTCGTACGCCGGCACCCGGACCCCGCGGAGCTGCTCGCCAAGGAGAACCTGATCATCCAGATCAGCCGGGTCGCCACCGAGCTGTTCACGATGTGCGCCGTGCTCTCCCGCACCAGCCTCCTCGCCGGCCAGGGCACCGACGTACAGGAGCTGGCCGACATCGTCTGCACCGAGGCCCGGCACCGGCTCGCGGAGCTGTGGCGGCGGCTGTCCCCGCAGACCGAGCCCGACTACGCCGGGACCAGCCGCGCCCTGCTGGCCGGCGACGCGATGGAGTTCCTGCACCACCGCTGACGTCACGCGAGGGGATCGGGATGACGAACGATTCGCGCAACGGCCCGGACACCGGTCCCGGCGCGCTCCCCGCCGTGCTCGGCGGCTTCGACCTGACCGACCAGGCCGGGTTCGCCGCCGGCGTGCCCTACGACGTGCTCGCCCGGCTGCGCCGGGAGGCCCCCGTGCTCTTCCACCCGCCGGGGCACATGCCCGACGGCGAGGGGTTCTGGGTGCTCACCCGTTACGACGACATCGCCGCCGCGGCGGCGGACCCGGCGTTCTCGGCGCAGGGCGGCGGCGGTCGCCGGGGCGGCGGCTCGCACCTGGCGGACCTGCCGCTCGGCCAGGTCGCGGGTGTACTGCTGCCCATGATGGACAACCCGCGGCACGAGCTGATCAAACAGCTGCTGCGGCCGGCCGTCTCCGCCGGGGTGGCCGCGGCCCTGGAGGGCGAACTGCGGACGTGCGCGGCTGAGGTGATCGACAAGGCGGTCGCCCGGGGCGCCTGCGACTTCGTCACGGACGTGACCGAGCAGTTCGCGGTCCGCGCGGTGGCGCTGCTGCTGGGCGCGCCCCGGCGGGACTGGGACCGGCTGGTCGCGTGGGCGCACGACGTGGTGGGCTTCACGGACCGCAGAGCCGGTCGCCCCACGGAGCGCTCCCAGGCCACGCTGACCGCCATGCAGGGCTACGTCACCGGGCTGCTGGCGGCCAAGAGTACGGACCCGGGCGAGGACCTGGCGTCGGTCGTGGCGATCGGCGAGATCCCCGGGACGAGCCCGCTCTCCCCGCTGGAGCGGGCCTCGAACCTCGGGCTGCTGCTGCTCACCGGCAGCGAGCAGCCCAGGAACACGGCCGCGGGAGGCGTACTGGCGCTGGCCGAGCGCCCGGACCAATGGCGCGCGCTGCGTACGGACCGGTCGCTGGTGCCGGGCGCGGTGGAGGAGATGCTGCGCTGGGCGCCGCCCAACCCGTACAACCGGCGCACCGCGACCCGCGACGTCGAGCTGCGCGGCTCGCTGATCCGCGCCGGCGACAAGGTCACCCTGTGGTGGCCCGCGGCCAACCGGGACGAGGCGGTGTTCGCCGCGCCGGAGGAGTTCGACGTACGCCGGGACCCGAACCCGCACCTGACGTTCGGGGCCGGCGCGCACTACTGCCTGGGCGACGAGGTGGGCCGGCTGGAGCTGCGGGTGCTGCTGGAGGAGCTGCTCGACCGGGTGGCCGCGATACGGGTCACGGGGCCGGTCGGTTACGCGCCCAGCAACAAGCACGCGGTGATGCTGGAGATGCCGGTGGAGCTGGTGGCCGCCGCGCGCGCCTGACGGGGCGGGCGGCCCCGGCTGGTCGACGGACAGGGACTGGAAGCCCGGATCCGACGGGTACGGCCCCCAGGGCCGGATCATGGCCGGCCGGGACGTACCGAATCACGCGGCCGACGGAATCGCCAGGGACTCGCCACGGAATCGCCGCGGAATCGTCCGGCGTCACAACGAAGATCCGTGCTCCGCGAGTGGCCCGCTCGCGGAGCACGGACGGCTGCGCCCCCGCTCAGGCCGCAAGGCGCTCCAACAGCCGTTCGGCGCGTGCCACTTCGCCGGCCTCCCGGCCGCCGGCGGCGACGAAGCCGTCCGGGCGCAGCAGCAGGAAACCGGGGCCCCGCCCGGGCAGCGGCACCTGTTCGTGCACCACCAGGTCCGGCCGGCGGCCGGCCATCTCCGCGGCCCGGCGGGCCAGTTCGCCGCCCGTCGTCAGCAGCCGGAGGTGGGTGATGCCGGCCTCCGGCCGCGGCGCGGGCACCCAGTGCGGCGTACGGGTCCCGGGCCCCGGCAACCGCCGGGGACGCAGTTGCGGACGCCCGCGCTCGGGCACGGCAGGCGTCCCGAACAGCACGTCGGGGCAGCGGGCCCGCCAGCCGGCGAGCGTGGGCGCGTAGAAGCGCCTGAGCACGCCGGTGCGCTGCAACCCGCTCCACACCGCGTTGCGCACCCGGGCGGCGGCCGGGGGCAGCACGGCCATCCTGGTCATCCGGCCGGTGAACCGGACGACTTCCTCGGCCGCCTGCCGCCGCTCGACGTCGTAGGTGTCGAGCACGGCCGGGGCCAAGCGGCCCTGGATGACCCCGGCGAGCTTCCACACCAGGTTGCGCACGTCCTGAAGGCCGAGGTTGAGCCCCTGCCCGCCCAGGGGCGAGTGGGTGTGCGCGGCGTCGCCGACGAGGAAGACGCGCCCCTCGCGGTACTGGGCGGCGATCCGCTCCTGGCTGGTGAACGAGGTGACGGCGTCGAGGTCGGACATGCGCAGCCCACGGTCGTGGACGTCCAGCAGCCGCTGCACGGTCTCGGGCGTCAGCGGGGTGTCGGGCGCGATGCCCGCCGACACCCGTACGGTGCCGCCCGGCAGCGGCGCGCAGACCAGGGCGCCCTTGGTGCCGAGGACGTAGTGCAGCTCGTTGCGGTCCAAGTCGCCGTGCATCCGTCCCTCGGTGAGCAGGGCGGTGCTCGGGATGTGCTCCCCGGGGAACTCGATGCCGAGGCGCTCGCGGACCTTGCTGCCGACGCCGTCCGCCCCGACGAGCCAGTCGGCCTCGATCAGCTCGGGCCCGTCGGGTCCGGTGGCCTTGACCGTGACCAGGTCGTCGGTGGCGGCGACGTCGGTGACCCGGGTGGACCGCTCGACGCGGCCGCCGAGCCGCTCCAGCTGCTCCTCCAGCACCCGGTTGGTCCGGTCCTGCTGAAGGATCAGCGGCCGGCTGGCCGCGTCCAGCGCGACGCGGACGGTACGACCGCCCGAGAGGTGGTAGTTCAGGGCTCTGCAACGGAACCCCATCTCGTCCACCTCGTCCAGCACTCCTACGTCGCGCAGGATCTCCAGTGTCGGCGGCCACAGCACGATGGCGCGCGAGCCGGTGCTCGGCTTCGCGGCGGCCTCCAACACCCGGACCCCGACGCCCGTCCGCAGCAGCAGGCAGGCCGTGGCCAGCCCACAGGGGCCGGCGCCCACGATCAGCACCTGCGTCTTCTCTGTCATCCGGGCTGCTCCCTTCGTACCTTCGTCGTCAGTCGGTGGGTGTGGCAGTAACGGACCGGAGCCGGCCCCGGACCGACCGGGCGGTCAGCCGGGCGTTCTCCTCGATGACGGAGAAGTGATCTCCAGGGACGTCGAACGCGGTGTGGGTGTGACTCCACGAGGACCGCCAGTCGTCGCGCGCCGGCCAGCCGGGAACGGGCTCGCTCGCCCGCGCGAGCAGCACCGGCGCCTTCACCGCGGCGGGCTCCCAGTCCTCGAGCAGCCTCAGGTATCCGGCCATCGCGGTGAGCCTGGTGTCGTCGACCGGGACGAGGTCGCCGGCGCGCTCCGCCATGCCGTCCAGCAGGGCGGGGCCGAGTGTGGACCGGTTCGCGGCGTCCAGCCGGTACGCGTCGAGCAGCACCACCGCCTCGGGGAACGTGCCGGATTTCTCCAGCCGTTGGGCGACCGCGTGGGCCAGCAGTGCTCCGGACGAGTAGCCGGCGAGCACGAACGGCGCTTCCCCGGCATGTTCGAGCACGGCCGCCGCCGCTGCCTCCGCCAGCGCGTCCAGCGTCGCGGGCAGCCGCTCGCCGCGGGCGAAGCCCGGCAGCGGCAGCACCGTCACGTCCCGCTCGCCGGCGAACTCGGCGGCGAACCGGGCGTACTGATGCGGTCCCGAGGTGGCCAGCACCGAAGGGAAGCAGATCAGCGCGGGCGCGGTGGAGCCCTCGGTGAGCCCGACCGGCTCCGGCAGCTCGCCGGACTCCGGGGCGTCGAACGCCGGCCGCAGCCGGGCCGCCGCGTCCAGCAGGTCGAGCACGTCGAGCAGGCCAGTGGTGCCGGCGGTCCCCGCGCGGTCGCCGGCCCGGAGGAACAGGGCGCTGAGCAGCCCCTCTTGGCTGCCGCCGGACGCCGGTGCGCCGGTCGTGCCGTCGGCGCCGGACTCCGCCGCGACGCCGGTGCCCTCCACGACGGCCAGCTCCTCCCGTACGTGGCGGGCGAGTCCCTCGGGCGTACGGGCCTCAAGGACGGCGCGGCCCGTCAGCCGCAGCCCGGCGGCGGCGTTGATCCGGTTGCGGAGCTGGATGGTGGTCAGCGAGTCGAAGCCGATCTCCAGGAACGCCCGGTCGACCGTCACCTCCGCCGGGTCCGCGTGGCCGAGCACGTCGGCGATGTGCGTGCGGATCAGGTCGAGCAGCAGCCGGTGCTGCTCGGCTCCGGACACCCCGGCGAGCCGCGGCAGCCCCTGCCCCGGCGCCCCCTGGCCGCCGTCGGCGGTGGCGGTCCGGCGGATCCGCTGGACGTCCGGGATCTCGGCCAGCAGCGGGCGCGGCCGGTCCTGGCCGAGCACCCCGAGCAGCGTCTCCCACCGCACGTCGGCCACCACGGGCGCGGGCTCGTCCCGGTCCAACGCCTGCTGGAGAGCTGCGATGGCCGTCTCGGGCGCCAGCGACGGCAGCCCGCGGCGCGCCAGCCGCTCCTGCCGCGCCTGCTCGAACTCCGCCTGTTCGTCGCCGCGCACCTCGGTGTCGGCCCAGGCGCCCCAGGCGACGGCGGTGGCCGGCAGGCCGCGCGCCCTGCGGTGGTCGGCGAGGGCGTCGAGGAAGGCGTTGGCGGCCGCCCAGCCGGCGAGGCCAACGGTGCCGCCGAGGGTGGCGAAGACCGAGGAGAACAGCACGAACGCCGACAGTTCCTGGTGCCGGGTCAGCTCGTGCAGGTTCCATGCGGCACTGGCCTTGGCGTGGAACATCGCGTCGAGGGCAGCGGGGTCGAACGCCTCCAGCGGCCCTTCCTCCAGCAGTCCCTCGGTATGGACGACGGCGGTGAGCGGCTGATCCGCCGGCACTGCGGCGAGTACGCCGGTCAGCGCGGCGCGGTCGGCTGCGTCGCAGTCGGCGAACGTCACCTCGGCGCCGAGGGCGGCGAGTTCGGCCTCCAGCTCGACCGTACGGTCCGGGTCGAACCCGGCGGCGCTGGTCAGCAACAGGTGCTCGGCGCCGTTGCCGGCCAGCCAGCGGGCGGCGTGGGCGGCCATCGGCCCCGTACCACCGGTGACCAGCACCGTGCCGGACAACCGCCGGTCGGGGCCGGCGGCCGCGGCGCCGTGGGGAGCGCGCACCAGGCGGCGGGCGAACACGCCGGAGGAGCGGACCGCGAGCTGGTCCTCGCCGTCGAGCCCGGCCAGGATGCCCGTCAGGCGGGCCGCCACGCAGTCGTCCACCGTGACGGGCAGGTCCACCAGGCCGCCCCAGGCGAGGGGGAACTCAAGCGCCGCGCCCTGGCCCAGGCCCCAGACCGCGGCCTGGTCCGGGTGGTCCACCCGATCGGCGTCGTCCACGCGTACGGCGCCCTGGGTGACGGCCCACAGCGGGGCCGCGACGCCGGCGTCCGCGAGCGCCTGGAGCAGCAGCAGGGTGGCCGACGCGGCGTGGCCCGGGCCGGACGCGGCGTCGTGCCACGCGAGCAGCGACAGGACGCCCGTCGGCGGCTCGGCGGCGGGCGCGGCCAGGAGCTCGGCGAGCTGCTCCCGGCTGGTCGCGCCGGGGTTGACCTCGACCACGGCCACCCGGGCGCCGCTGCCCTCCAGTACGCGGGTCAGGGCGGGGACGCGCTCGTCGTCGGAGGCGGGGTGGGTGGGCGCGACGACGAGCCAGGTGCCGGCGAGCGCGGGATGGTCGCGTTCCCGCACAGGGCGCCAGGCGACGCGGTAGCGCCAGGAGTCGGCCCCGACCGGACCGGCGGCGTGGAATGCGGCGGGAGCCTCCATCCAGTAGCGGCGGCGTTGGAAGGCGTAGGTGGGCAGGTCGACGCGGCGGGCGGAAGTGTTCGTGTAGACGCTCGCCCAGTCCACCGGCAGGCCGTTGGCCCATGCCTGGGCCAGGGAGGCGTAGAAGCGCCCCAAACCGCCGTCGTCGCGTTGCAGGCTCCCGACCACGAAAATGTCGCTGTCCGCGTCCTCGGCGGTCTCCTCGATGGGAACGGTCAGGATCGGATGCGGAGTCATCTCGACGAACGCCTGATGCCCCTGCGCGAGCAGGGAGCGGACCACGGACTCGAACCGCACCGGCTGGCGCAGATTGCGATACCAGTAACCGGCGTCCAACACCGCGGTGTCGAGCTGCTCCCCGGTCACCGTGGAGAAGAACGCCACCTCACCCGAACGGGGCCGCACCGGCGCCAGCAACTCGGCGATCTGCTCCTCGATCCGCTCCACATGCGAGGAATGCGACGCGTAGTCGACCGGGATCCGCCGCGCGCGGACCTCCCGCTCCCCGCAGAGACCCATCAACTCATCCAGCGCATCGGCATCACCGGCCACCACCGTGGCCGCCGGGCCATTGACCGCCGCCACCGAGACCCGGCCCTCCCAGCGGGTCAGCAACTGCTCGACATCCGCCCGCGGGGCCGCGATGGACACCATGCCGCCCTGCCCGGACAACGCCAGCACCGCCTGACTGCGATACGCCACCACCCGCGCCCCGTCCCGAAGCGAGAGCCCACCCGCCACACACGCGGCGGCGATCTCACCCTGCGAATGGCCCACCACCGCCGCCGGACGCACGCCATGGGCCTGCCACAACGCCGCCAACGACACCATCACCGCCCACAACACCGGCTGCACCACATCCACCCGCTGAAGGGCCTCTTCGTCGCCCAGCACCTCCAGCAACGACCAGTCCACGAACGGCTCCAACGCCCGGGCACACTCCGCCAACCGCGCCCGGAACACCGGCGAGGACTCCGCCAACTCCAGCCCCATCCCCGCCCACTGCGAACCCTGACCCGGGAAGACGAACACCACACGATCCCGCTCACGCGCCACACCCGTCACCACGCCCGGTGCCGACTCCCCCGCCTCCAACGCGGCCAGACCCGCCGTCAGCGAACCACCGTCGGTGGCGACCACCACCGCCCGGTGCTCGAACCGCGACCGGAACACCGCGGAGTAACCCACATCCGCCACCGACACGTCGTCGGGCGCCGACGCCACGAACGACCGCAACCGCCCCGCCTGACCCCGCAACCCCCCAGCACCACGCCCCGACACCACCACCGGCACCACCCCGGGGGACGGGGCCCCGGGGCCCACGGCCCGCTGGGCGTCGTCGTCCGCCTCGGCAGGTGGTGGCTCCTCGATGAGGACGTGCGCGTTCGTTCCGCTGACGCCGAACGCCGAGACCCCGGCCCGGCGCGGACGGTCGCCGTCAGGGCGCCAGTCCACCGGTTCCGTGAGCAGGGAGACCGCCCCGGAGGACCAGTCCACGTGGGGGGAGGGCTCGTCAGCGTGGAGGGTGCGCGGCAGCACGCCGTTCTGCAGCGCCATGACGGTCTTGATGATCCCGGCGACGCCGGCGGCGGCGCCCGAGTGCCCGATGTTGGACTTGACCGAGCCGAGCCACAGCGGCCGTTCGCCGGGGCGGTCCTGGCCGTAGGTCGCCAGCAGAGCTTGCGCCTCGATCGGGTCGCCCAGGGTGGTGCCGGTGCCGTGCGCCTCGACCGCGTCCACCTGGGACGGCGCGAGCCGCGCGTCGGCGAGCGCGGCCCGGATCATCCGCTGCTGCGCCGCGCCGTTGGGGGCGGTCAGGCCGTTGGAGGCACCGTCCTGGTTGACGGCGGAGCCGGGTACCACGGCGAGCACGTCGTGGCCGTTGCGCCGCGCCTCCGAGAGGCGTTCGACGAGGATCACGCAGACGACCTCGGACCAGGCGGTGCCGTCCGCTGCGGCGGAGAACGCCTTGACCCGGCCGTCCGGCGCGAGCCCCCGCTGTCGGCTGAAGTCCACGAAGCCGGTGGGTGTGGCCATCACGTTCACGCCGCCGACGACGGCGAGCGAGCACTCGTCCCGCAACAGCGACTGGCGCGCCAGGTGCAGCGCCACCAGCGACGAGGAGCAGGCCGTGTCCACGGTCATCGCGGGGCCCTCGAGGCCGAAGAGGTAGGACACCCGGCCGGAGAGGACGCTGCGGAACGTGCCCGTCAGCCGGTGGGCCTCGACCTCCTCGGGCGGGGCGGCGGCGAGGACCGTGCTGTAGTCCTCCGCGCTACAGCCCGCGAACACGCCGGTCCTGCTGCCGCGCAGGGTGAGCGGGTCGATGCCGGCCCGTTCGAACGCCTCCCACACGGTCTCCAGGAACAGCCGCTGCTGCGGGTCCATGGCCGTGGCCTCGCGCGGGCTGATGCCGAAGAACTCCGCGTCGAAGTCGCCCGCGTCGTACAGGAATCCGCCGTGGCGTACGTACGAGGTGCCGGGCCTGTCCGGGTCGGGGTCGTACAGCGCGTCCAGGTCCCAGCCCCGGTCGGCGGGGAAGGGCGAGATCGCGTCGCCGCCGTCCGCCAGGAACCGCCACAGCTCCTCCGGGGACCGCAGACCGCCGGGGAACCGGCCGCTCATCCCGACGATGGCGATCGGCTCGCGGGCACGCTCCTCCACCTCCTCGAGGCGGCGGCGGGCCTCGCTCATCTCCACCGTCACGCGCTTGAGGTAGCTGCGGAGCCTCTGCTCGTCAGACATGGCTGTCCTCACTGGGTGTCGAGCCTCACTGCTTGTCGAGCTCTGCGGTCCGGTCACGTCCCAGCTCGCTGTCGATGAAGTCGAAGATGTCGTCGTCGGTGGCGGTCTGGAGCTGCTCGGTGAGCCCGGCCGTCTTCGTGCCGTCGCCGTCGAAGGCGCCGAGTTGGGAGAGGAACCCGGTGAGGCGCGCGGCGACCCGCTCCCGGACGTCCTCGTCCCCGGTCGCCGAGGAGAGCGCGGCCTGTAGCCGGTCCAGCTCCTCGTCGAGCGGGGCCTTGGCCCCGGTGACGAGCCGGCCGCGCAGATGCGCGGCGATGGCGGCGGGGGTCGGGTGGTCGAAGACGAAGGTGACGGGCAGCCGCAGCCCGGCGACGGCGCCGAGGCGGTTGCGAAGCGTCACCGAGGCCAGGGAGTCGAAGCCGACGTCCTTCAGGGCCCGGTGCGGCTCGACCGCCGCGGGGTCGGAGTGGCCGAGCACCTCGGCCACCGCGGCGCGCACGGCGTCGAGCAGCACCCGGTCCTGGTCCGCCTCGGCGAGCCCGGCGAGCTGCCGGGCCAGGCCGCCGGTGCCGTCGTCCGCCCCTGCGGCCCGGTCCTCCTCGGCGGCGGCCAGCGTCCGCCGGACCTCCGCGAGGTCGCCGAGGAGCGGGCTGGGCCGGACGGCGGTGAACGCGGTCGCGAAGCGCTCCCAGTCGATGTCGGCGACGACCGTGGTGGCCTCGCCCTCGCCGACGGCCGCCGGGATGGCGAGGACGGCCGCCTCCGGGGCCATCTCGGACACGCCCCGGCGGCGCAGCCCGTCACGGCGGGCCTGCTCCGCCTCGGGGTCGTCCTCGGCGCCGGTGCCGACGTCGCCCCACAGGCCCCAGGCCAGCGAGGTGGCCGGCTGGCCCTGCCCGGCGCGCTGTTCGGCGAGCGCGTCGAGGAAGGCGTTGGCCACGCCGATGCCGCTCTGGCCGCCGCTGCCCCACACCCCGGCGACGGAGGAGAAGAGCACGAAGGCGTCCAGGGGGACGCCGTCGAGCAGCGCGTGCAGGTGGCCGGCGCCGGAGACACGGTCGAGCGCGTCCGCGAGCGCGTCGGGCCCCGTCTCGGCCAGCGCGCCCGGCTCGGTCGCCGCCGCGGTGAAGACGACCGCGGTCAACGGGGTGTCCGTGGCGGCCCGGTCGAGCACCTCGGCCAGCGCCTGCCGGTCGGTGGTGTCGCACGGCTCGACCGTGACCCGGGTGGCGCCGAGGCCGGTCAGCTCGGCCGCCAGCCCGCCGGCGTCCGGGAGCGTGTCCGGCTGGTGGGTGAGTACCAGGTGCTCGGCGCCGCTGCGGGCGAGCCAGCGCGCCGCGTGTGCCCCGGTGCCCTCGGTGCCGCCGGTGACCAGGACCGTGCCCCTGGGCCGCCACGCGGCGCGGGTGGCGCGGTCGCCGGGCGACACCCGCGCCAGCCGGCGGGCGAAGGCGCCGGAGGCGCGGACCGCGAGCTGGTCCTCGTCCCCGGCGTCCGCGAGTAGGTGCGCCATCCTGGCGAGCGCCCGCTCCCCGGGGGCGGCCGGGAGGTCGACGAGGCCGCCCCACAGCTGCGGGTGCTCCAGGGCGGCGGTCCGGCCCAGGGCCCAGAGCTGGGCCTGTACGGGGCTGGTCAGCCGGTCGCCGCCGCCGGTGGCGACCGCGCCCCGGGTGACCAGCCAGAGCCGGGTGTCCCGCGCCGTGTCGGCGAGGGCCTGGAGCAGGGCGAGCGTGCCGGCGGTGCCGGCGGACACGGCCGGCCGGCCGGGGAGCGGCGTCTCGTCGAGCCCGAGGAGCGACAGCACCCCGGCGGGCGGCGCGCCGTCGGCGGCGGCGTCCGCGAGGGCGGCGGCGACGGCAGTGGCGACGGCGGCGCGACCGTCGCCCGGGTCTGCCGGGTCCACGGCGACGCGGACCGTACGCGCCCCCAGGCGGGCGAGGGCGATCTCGCACGCGTCGGCCAGGTCGTCGTCCGGGGCGCCGGTGTCGCGGGCGGGGGTGACGAGGAGCCAGGTGCCGGTGAGGGCGGGGTGGTCGGGTTCCCGCACGGGGCGCCAGGTGACGCGGTAGCGCCAGGAGTCGGCCGCGGACTGCCGCCGCCGGCCGCGGCGCCAGGAGGACAGGGCGGGCAGGATCGTGCCCAGCGCGTCGGCCTCCTGGGTCCGAAGGGTGCCGGTGAGGGCTTCGAGGTCCTCCCGCTCGACGGCTTCCCAGAAGCGGGTCTCCACCGCGTCGGTGCCGGCCGCAGGGGTGTCGGGGGTGGTGTCGGGCTCGTCCAGCCAGTAGCGGCGGCGTTGGAAGGCGTAGGTGGGCAGGTCGACGCGGCGGGCGGGAGTGTTCGTGTAGACGCTCGCCCAGTCCACCGGTACGCCGTTGGCCCATGCCTGGCCGAGGGAGGCGTAGAAGCGCGCCAGGCCGCCGTCGTCGCGTTGCAGGCTGCCGACGACGAGGGTGTCGGTGTCGGCGTCTTCGGCGGTCTCCTCGATGGGGAGGGTCAGGATCGGGTGCGGGGTCATCTCGATGAACGCCTGATGCCCCTGGGCGAGCAGGGAGCGGACGACGGACTCGAACCGCACCGGCTGGCGCAGATTGCGGTACCAGTAGCCGGCGTCCAACACCGCGGTGTCGAGCTGCTGCCCGGTCACCGTGGAGAAGAACGCCACCTCGCCCGAACGGGGCCGCACCGGCGCGAGCAGCTCGGCGATCTGCTCCTCGATCCGCTCCACGTGCGGGGAGTGCGAGGCGTAGGCGGCCGGGATGCGGCGGGCGCGGATCTCCCGCTCCCGGCAGAGGTCCATCATCTCGTCCAGGGCGTCGGCGTCACCGGCGGCCACGGTGGCGGCCGGGCCGTTGACCGCGGCCACCGTGATGCGGCCCTGCCAGCGGGTCAGCAGCTGTTCGATGTCCGTTCGCGGGGCCGCGATGGACACCATGCCGCCCTGCCCGGACAGCGCCAGCGCCGCCTGGCTGCGGTAGGCCACCACCCGCGCCCCGTCCTGAAGTGACAGGCCACCGGCGACGCATGCGGCGGCGATCTCGCCCTGGGAGTGGCCGACCACCGCCGCCGGACGCACTCCATGGGCCTGCCACAACGCCGCCAACGACACCATCACCGCCCACAGCGCCGGCTGGATGACGTCCACCCGCTGAAGGGCCTCTTCGTCGCCCAGCACCTCCAGCAGCGACCAGTCCACGAACGGTTCCAGCGCCTGGGCACACTCCGCCAGCCGCTGCTGGAACACCGGCGAGGACTCGGCCAGTTCCAGCGCCATGCCCGTCCACTGCGAGCCCTGGCCCGGGAAGACGAACACCGCACGATCCCGCGAACCCGCCACACCCCGTACGATCCCGGAATCCGCTCCACCGGCCTCCAGCACGGCCAGCCCCGCCGTCAACGACCCACGGTCCGCGGCAACGATCACCGCACGGTCGTCGAACTGCGCCCGCGTGACCGCCGAGGACAAGCCCACGTCCGCCACCGACACGTCGTCGGAGGCCGAGGTCACGAACGACCGCAGCCGCCCCGCCTGCCCCCGCAGACCCGCCTCGCCGCGCCCCGAGACCACCACCGGCACCGGCACCGGCACCGGGACGACGGGCGTGGCGTCCTTCGTGTCGTCCGTCGTGGGGGGCTGCTCGATGACCACGTGGGCGTTGGTGCCGCTGATGCCGAAGGAGGACACGCCGGCCCGGCGTGGCTGGTCGCCGTTCGGCCAGGCGCGCTGCTCGGTCAGCAGCGAGACGCTGCCCGCGCTCCAGTCGATGTGCGGCGAGGGCTCATCGGCGTGCAGGGTGCGTGGCAGCACGCCGTTGCGCATCGCCATGACCATCTTGATCACGCCGGCCGCGCCGGCGGCGGCCTGCGTGTGGCCGATGTTGGACTTGACCGAGCCGAGCCACAGCGGCCGGTCCTGCGGCCGGTCCTGGCCGTACGCCGCCATCAGTGCCTGCGCCTCGATCGGGTCGCCCAGCCTGGTGCCGGTGCCGTGCGCCTCGACCGCGTCCACCTGGGCCGGGGCGAGCCCGGCCGCGGACAGCGCGTCCCGGATCACCCGCTGCTGCGCGGGCCCGTTGGGGGCGGTGAGGCCGTTGGAGGCGCCGTCCTGGTTCACGGCCGTGCCGCGCACCACGGCGAGCACCTCGTGGCCGTTGCGCCGCGCGTCGGACAGCCGCTCCAGCAGCAGCATGCTGATGCCTTCGGACCAGCCGGTGCCGTCGGCGGCCGCCGAGAAGGACTTGGACCGGCCGTCGGGGGCGAGCGCGCGCTGCCGGCTGAACTCGACGAACGACAAGGGGGCGGACAGCACCGTCACGCCGCCGGCGAGGGCGAGCGACGACTCCCCCAGCCGCAGCGACTGGCACGCCAGGTGCATCGCCACCAGGGACGAGGAGCAGGCCGTGTCCACCGTGACCGCCGGGCCCTCCAGGCCGAAGGTGTAGGCGATGCGACCGGAGTCCACGCTGCCGGCGTTGCCGATGCCGAGGTAGCCCTCCAGCTCCTCCGGCATCTTCGGCAGCCGGTAGGCGTACTCGTGGTACATGACGCCGGCGAACACGCCGGTCCTGCTGCCGCGCACCGTGGCCGGGTCGATCCCGGCGCTCTCGAACGCCTCCCACGACGTCTCCAGCAGCAGCCGCTGCTGCGGGTCCATCGACAGGGCCTCCTTCGGGCTGATGCCGAAGAAGTCCGCGTCGAAGTCGGCCGCGTCGTACAGGAATCCGCCGTGGCGTACGTACGAGGTGCCGGGCCTGTCCGGGTCGGGGTCGTAGAGCGCGTCCAGGTCCCAGCCCCGGTCGGCGGGGAGGGGGGAGATGGCGTCGGTTCCGGACGCCACCAGCTCCCACAGCTCCTCGGGGGTGTGCACGCCGCCGGGGAGCCGGCAGCTCATGCCGACGATGGCGATCGGGTCGTCGCCGAGCGCCGCCGCCACGGGCGCGGCAGCGGGGGCCGGGGCCGCGGTGTCGACCAGCTCGTCGACCAGGTGCCGGGCGAGGGCGGCGGGGTTGGGGTAGTCGAAGGCGAGGGTGGCGGGCAGCCGCAGCCCGGTGGCCTTCTCCAGCCGGTTGCGCAGCTCGACAGCGGTCAGGGAGTCGAGGCCGAGGTCCTTGAAGCCGCGGCGGGCGTCCATCGATGCGGGGTTCTGGTAGTCGAGGGTCTCCGCGACGGTGGCGTGCACGAGGCTGAGCGCGGCCTCTTCGCGCTCCTCCGCGGACAGGCCGGTCAGCTGCCGGCCGAGGTCGGCGCCCCCGCCCCCGCTCCCGGCCGCGCCGCCGGCTTCGGCGAGGCGGCGGGTGGGGACGGTGCGGACCAGGCCGCGGAACACGACGGGCAAGGAACTGCCCTGGGCGCGCAGCACGGCGGTGTCCAGGCCGATCGGGACGGCCGAGGTCACGTCGAGGGCCAGGGCCGCGTCGAACAGGCCGAGTCCCTGCTCCGGCGTGAGCGGTGTCGTACCGGCGCGGGCCAGGCGGGCGCGGTCCGCGTCGCTCAGCTCGGCGGCCATCCCGCCCTCGGCCCAGGGCCCCCACGCCAGTGAGGTGGCGGTGCGGCCGTGCGCGCGCCGGTGGTGGGCCAGGGCGTCGAGGAAGGTGTTGGCCGCGGCGTAGTTGGCCTGGCCCGCGCTGCCGATGGTGCCGGCGGCCGAGGAGAACAGCACGAACGCGGACAGGTCCAGGTCGCGGGTCAGCTCGTGCAGGTTCAGGGCGGCGTCCGCCTTGGGGCGGAAGACGCGGTCGATCCGCTCGGGCGTCAGGGCGCCGATGACGCCGTCGTCCAGGACGCCGGCCGCGTGCACGACGCCGCTCAGTGGCCGGTCGGCCGGTATGCCGTCGAGGAGCCGGCGCAGCGCGTCGGGGTCGGCCACATCGCAGGCGGTCAGCTCCACCTCGGCGCCGAGCCCGGTGAGTTCGGCCGCCAGCTCGGCGCTCCCCGCCGCGGCCGATCCGCGGCGACTGGTCAGCAGCAGGTGCCGGACGCCGTGCTCGCGCACCAGATGGCGGGCGAACAGGCCGCCCAGCGCGCCCGTGGCACCGGTGATCAGCACGGTGCCGTCCGCGTCCCAGCGACCCGGCCCGTCCTCGGGCATGGACGTCCTGGCCAGCCGGGGTACGAGGAGTGTCCCGGCCCGGACGGCCACCTGCGGCTCCCGGGCCGCCAGCGCCTGCGGCAACGCCGCGGTGGACGCCTCGTCGCCGTCGAGGTCGACCAGCACGATGCGGCCCGGGTTCTCGGTCTGCGCCGATCGCACCAGGCCCCACAGCGGCGCGTGCGCCAGGTCCACGTCCTCGTCCGGACCGGTGGCGACCGCGCCCCGGGTGACGACCGCCAGCACGGCCGACCCGAAGCGCTCGTCGGCCAGCCAGTTCTGCACGAGTTCCAGCGCGCGGTGCGCGGCGGCCCGCGCAATGTCCGCCGCGCCGTTCCCGGCGCCGTCACCGTCCGGTACGCCTGCGGCGTCCGGGAGGAACGGCGCCACCAGGGTGTCCGCCAGGTCCGCGCCGCCCGCCGCGCCGAAGGCGGCCAGGCCGGGGAACGGCTCCGCGCCCGCTGCGGCGAGGGCGGCCGCGAGACCCGCCGCCGATCCGTCGTCCGCCCCGAGGACCGCGCACCGTCCGGCTGGTGCCGACGTCGCGGCGGCGGTGGGGAGCGCCGTCCATTCCAGGGCGTAGAGCGTCGTGCCGCCCGTGTCGCGGGTTGCGGCGCCCAGCTGCTCGACGGTGACCGGCCGCGAGGTCACGGACCGGATGGTGATGACGGGCCGGCCGGTGGGGTCGGTGGCCAGCACCGACGTGGCGTTCGGCCCCGCGGCCGTCATGCGCACCCGCAGCACCGACGCCCCCGTCGCCTGCACGTCGACGCCGCTCCACACGAACGGGAGGCGGGGATTACCGCTGCCCGGCGAATCGTCCAGCACCAGGGCATGGCCCGCGGCGTCGAGGAGTGCGGGGTGGACGCAGTAGGCACCGGCGTCGGCCAGCTGCTCATCGGGCAGCGCCACTTCGGCGAAGACCGCGTCGTCCCGCCGCCAGACGCCGCGTACGCCCTGGAACGCCGGCCCGTAGTCCAGGCCGAGGTCCGCCATCCGCTCGTACAGGCCGTCGGCCGGCACCTCCTCGGCACCGTCCGGCGGCCACACGGCCATCTCCTCCGCCACCTCCGGGGTCTCCCCCACGGCCAGCAGGCCCGTCGCGTGCCGGGTCCACGGGGTGTCCGCCTCGGCGTCCCGGGTGTCCTCGGGCCGGGAGTGGATGCCGACCGGGCGGCGGCCGGCGGCGTCGGGAACGCCGATGATGACCTGGACGTGCACGCTGCCGTGCTCGGGCAGCGTCAGCGGGGCCTCCAGGGTGAGTTCGTCGAGTACGCCGCAGCCGGCCAGGTCGCCGGCGTGGACGGCCAGTTCCACCAGGCCCGTGCCGGGGAACACGAACCTGCCGAGGACCGCGTGGTCGGCCAGCCAGGGGTGGGCGTCGAGCGACAGCCGGCCGGTGAGGACCAGGCTGTCGGCGTCCGCGAGCGACACGGCTGCGCCCAGCAGCGGATGTCCGGCTGGCGCCAGACCGAGGGCGGGGGCCGTGGTCGCGCCGGTCCCCTCCACGGTGGCGTCCATCCAGTACCGCCGGTGCTGGAAGGGGTAGGTGGGCAGGTCGACGGCGCGGGCGCCGCTGCCGGCGAAGAACGCCGTCCAGTCCGGACCTGCGCCGCGTACGTGCAGCCTGGCCAGGGCCGTGGTGAAGGTGTGCGCCTCGGAACGGTCGCGGCGCAGCACGGGGATGAGGTCGGCGGTGTCCGCTCCTTCGTCGGGCGTGAGGCAGTCGCGGGCCATCCCGGTGAGGGTGCCGTCCGGGCCGATCTCCAGGAACGTGGTGACGCCTGCGGACTGCAGGCGCCGCACCCCGTCGCAGAACCGGACCGCCGCCCGGACGTGCCGCACCCAGTACTCCGGGGAACAGATCTCCTCCGCGGCCGCCGTCTCACCGGTCAGGTTCGACACGACCGGGATCTGCGGCGGCTGGAAGTCCAGACCCCGTACGACGGCATGGAACTCGTCCAGCATCAGGTCCATGTGCGCGGAGTGGAAGGCGTGACTGACCCGCAACTGCTTGACGCGACGACCACGCTCCCGCCACACCGCGGCGATCTCCGCGACCGCGTCGACGTCGCCGGAGACGACGACCGACGTAGGGCCGTTGAGCGCACCGATCGAGACCCGGTCGCCATATCCCGCCAGGCTGTCGAGCGCCTCCTCCTCGGTGGCCTGGATCGCGGCCATGGCGCCGCCAGGGGGCAGGGCCTGCATGAGCCGGCCACGGGCCGCCACCAACGCACAGGCATCCCCCAGCGGCACAACACCCGCCGCGTGCGCCGCCGCGACCTCACCGATCGAATGCCCCGCCACATAGTCCGGGCGCACGCCCACGCTCTGAAGCAGCCGGAACAGCGCCACCTCCACGGCGAACAGCGCCGGCTGCGTGAACCCGGTCTCATGCAACAGCGCCCCCTGCGGCGTGCCCTCCGCCGCGAAGACCACCTCACGCAGCGGGCGTCCCAGCAACTCGTCGAAGTGCCCGCACACCTCGTCCAACGCCACCGCGAACACCGGGAACCGCTCATACAACTCCCGCCCCATACCGGCCCGCTGGCTGCCCTGCCCCGCGAACAGGAAAGCCGTCACCCCGTCGGCGGGCGCGCCCTGCACCAGGCGGGAGGAGGAGCGCCCCTCCACGAGCGCGTCGAGCCCGTCCAGCATGTCGTCCCGGCCCGACGCCAGGAGCACCGCCCGGTGCTCCAGCGCGGTCCGGCCCGTGGCCGCCGAGTAGGCGACGTCCACGGGGTCGAGCCCGGGGCCGGCGGACAGGTGGTCGCGCAGCCGCGCGGACAGGTCGCGCAGCGCGTCGGGGGACTTGGCGGAGAGCGGCAGCGGTACGACGTCGGCCAGGACACCGGCGAAGCCCGGCCGCCCGTCCTCCTCCCCCGCCGGGGCTTCGGCCGGGGGTTGCTCGATGACCACGTGGGCGTTGGTGCCGCTGACGCCGAACGACGTGATGCCCGCGCGGCGCGGGCGGCCGTCCTCCGGCCATGCGCGTTCCTCGGTCAGCAGGCGGACGGTCCCGGCGCTCCAGTCCACGTGCGGGGTGGGCTCGTCCACGTGCAGGGTGGGCGGGAGCACGCCGTGGCGCATCGCCATGACCATCTTGATGATCCCCGCGACGCCCGCCACCGCCTGGGTGTGACCGATGTTCGACTTCAACGACCCCAGCCACAGCGGCCGCTCGGGCTCGTGCTCCCGGCCGTACGTGGCGATCAGGGCCTGCGCCTCGATCGGGTCGCCCAGCCTGGTTCCGGTGCCGTGCGCCTCGACCGCGTCCACCTCACCGGCCGAGAGGCCCGCGCTGGCCAGCGCTGCCTGGATCACCCGCTCCTGCGCGCGCCCGTTGGGCGCGGTCAGGCCGTTCGACGCGCCGTCCTGGTTCACCGCCGTGCCCCGCACCACGGCCAGCACCCGGTGGCCGTTGCGGCGCGCGTCGGACAGCCGCTCCACCAGCAGCATGCCCACGCCCTCGGCCCACCCGGTGCCGTCGGCCGTGGAGGAGAACGACTTGCACCGCCCGTCCGGGGCGAGACCGCCCTGCCGGGCGAACTCGGTGAACGTCCCCGGCGTGCACATCAGGTTCACGCCGCCGACCAGCGCCAGCGAGCACTCGCCCTGCCGCAGTGCCTGCCCGGCCAGGTGCAGCGCCACCAGCGACGACGAGCAGGCCGTGTCCACCGTCACCGAAGGGCCCTCGAGGCCGAAGGCGTACGACAGCCGGCCGGAGAACACGCTCGCCGCGACGCCCGTCAGCCGGTGCCCGACGACGCCCTCCACGGGCACGTACAGCAGCGGGCCGTAGTCCTGGCGCAGGCCGCCGACGAACACGGCGGTGCGGCTGCCGCGCACCGACGCCGCGTCGATGCCGGCGCGTTCGAACACCTCCCACGTGCTCTCCAGCAGCAGCCGCTGCTGCGGGTCCATCGCCAGCGCCTCGCGCGGCGAGATCCCGAACAGCTCCGCGTCGAAGTCCGGCGCCTCGTACAGGAACCCGCCGTGCCGCGTGTACGACGTGCCCTCGCGCTCGGAGTCCGGGTCGTAGAGCCAGTCGAGGTCCCAGCCGCGGTCGGTGGGGAACTCCGTGATCGCGTCACCGCCGCGGACGACCAGGTCCCACAGATCCTCCGGGGAGCCGACACCGCCCGGGAAGCGGCAGCTCATCCCGACGATGGCCAGCGGCTCTCCGGCGGCCGCGGTGAGCTGCCGGTTCTGCTCGCGCAGCCTGTCGCTCTCCTTCAGTGACTTCCGCAGCGCCTCGACCAGTTTCTCGGTGGATGTGTTCGTCATGTTCCGGGCCCTCACAAGGTCGGCAGGTCAAGGAGTCGACAGGTCAAGTGGTCAAGCGGCTTCGGATCCTTCGAGTGCCATGCGCACCAGGTCCTCGGCGTCGAGCGCGTCGATGAGCTCGGTGTTGCCGCCGACGGCGGCGGCGGGCTGGTCCGCCGCGGCGGCGAGCCGGCGCAGGATCTCCTCAAGACCGGCGGCCCGGAGCCGCCCCACCGGGATCGAGGCGACGAGCTGCCGTAGTTCCCCGTCGGCGTCGGCCACCGGCTCGGCCGGCTCCGCGCCGTCCGGGAAGAACTGCGTCAGCAGGTAGCCGGCCATCGCCTGCGGCGTGGGGAGGTCGAAGACGAGCGTGGCCGGCAGCCGCAGGTCCGTCGCCACGTCGAGCCGGTTGCGCAGCTCGACCAAGGTGAGCGAGTCGAAGCCCAGGTCCTTGAACGCGGCGTGGGCGGGTATCGCGGCCGACGAGGCGTGTCCGAGGACGACGGCCGCCTGGGTGCGCACCGTCTCCAGGACCGCCCGCTGCTTCTCCGCAGGGGAGAGCCCGGCCAGCCGCTCCGCCAGTGACACCGCGCCCCGGCCGGCACCGACGTCGGCCGCCCGCCGGACGCTGCCCCGGACCAGGCCGCGCAGCACCGGGTTGATCCGGTCACCCGCACCGGCGCGCAGCGCGGCCCGGTTGAGCTTCATCGGTACCAGGAGTGGCTCGCCGGTGCCGAGCGCGGCGTCGAACAGCTCGAGTCCCTCGTCGGCGCTCAGCGCGCCGACGCCTCCGCGCGCGAACCGGGTGCGGTCCCGGTCGCTCAGCCCGCCGGCCATGCCGGTGGCCTCCGCCCAGAGGCCCCAGCCGAGCGACAGGGCGGCCGCGCCCTCGGCCCTGCGGCTCCGGGCGAGGGCGTCGAGGAAGGCGTTGGCCGCCGCGTAGTTCGCCTGCCCGGCGCTGCCGAGCACGGCGGTGGCCGAGGAGAACAGCACGAACAGCGACAGGTCGCGGTCACGGGTCAGCTCGTGCAGGTGCCAGGCGGCATCCACCTTCGGCGCGTACACCCGGTCGAGGCTCTCCGGGGTCATGGCCGCGACCACACCGTCGTCCAGCACACCGGCCGCGTGCACGACGCCGGTCAGCGGGTGCTCCGGCGGCAGCGCGGCCAGCAGCGCGGCCACCGCGCCGCGGTCGGCGACGTCGCAGGCGGCAACAGTCACCTCGGCTCCGCGCGCGGTGAGCTCCGCCGCCAGCTCCGCGATGCCCGCCGCGGCCCTTCCCCGGCGGCCGGCCAGCACGAGGTGCCGGACGCCGTGGCCGACGACGAGGTGCCGGGCCATCAAGCCGCCGAGGGTCCCGGTGGCACCGGTGATCAGAACCGTGCCCTCGGGGTCGACAGGACGGGGCACGGTCAGCGCGACCTTGCCGACGTGCCGCGCCTGGCTGAGGTAGCGGAACGCCTCCTTGGCGCCGCGTACGTCCCAGGTCGTGATCGGCAGTGGCCGCAGCGCCCCGCTCTCGAAGAGGTCCAGGATCGTGGCCAGCATCTCCTGGATGCGGTCGAGGCCGGCCTCCATCAGGTCGAACGCCCGGTACGAGGCGCCCGGTCGGCCCGCGGTGGCCTCGTCCGCCGCACGGATGTCGGTCTTGCCCATCTCCACGAACCGGCCGCCGGAGCGCAGCAGGCCGAGTGAGGCGTCGACGAACTCCCGGGCGAGGGAGTTGAGCACCACGTCCACGCCCTCGCCGCCGGTCGCGTCCCGGAACGCGTCCGCGAACTCCAGCGTGCGGGAGGAGGCTAGGTGCGCGTCGTCCAGGCCCATCGACCGCAGGGTGTCCCACTTGCCGGCGCCGGCGGTGCCGTAGACCTCGGCGCCCAGGTGCCGGGCGAGCTGAACGGCCGCCATGCCCACGCCGCCGGCGGCGGCGTGCACGAGTACCGACTCGCCGCGCCGGAGGCGGCCGAGGTCCACCAGGCCGTAGTAGGCGGTCAGGAACACGATCGGGACGACGGCGGCCTCGGTGAACGACCAGCCCTCGGGCATGCGGGCGACCATCCGGTGGTCCACCACCGCCAACGTGCCCAACGCGCCGGGCACCAGGCCCAGCACCCGGTCGCCGGGCGCCAGCCGGGTCACGTCGGGCGCCACCTCGGTGACGACGCCGGCGCCCTCGCCGCCGAGGACCATCTCGTCGGGGTACATGTCGAGGGCGAACAGCACGTCCCGGAAGTTCAGGCCGCCCGCGCGCATCGCGATGCGGACCTGGCCGGGGCCGAGCGGCGCCGTAGCCTCGGGGCAGGGCACGAGCTCGAGACCTTCGATCGTTCCCTTGACCGGCGCGTCCAGCCGCCAGGCCGGGGCGTCGGGCGGGGTCAGCGCACCTTCGGAGACGACCCGGCTCAGCCGGGGTACGTGCGCCTCGCCGGCGCGGAGCGCGACCTGCGGCTCGCCGGCGGCGGCCGCGGCCGGGAGGGCACGCAGCGACGCGTCGGTACCGTCGGTGTCCATCAGGGCGAAGCGGCCGGGGTTCTCCTCCTCCGCCGAGCGCACCACGCCCCAGACCGGGGCGTCGGCCAGAGCGGGCGTCTCGCCGGGGGCGGCGGGCACGGCACCCCGGGTGAGCACGACGAGGCGCCGGCCGGCGAACCGGTCGTCGGTCAGCCAGGAGCGCGCGACGGCGAGGGCGTCGGTGGCGGCCGAGCGGGCGGCCTCGTACGGTGCGACGTCCTCGTCCTCCGGCGCGCCGCAGGCGACGGCGATCACGTCGGCGGGCGGCCCGCCGACGGCGAGCGCGGCGCCCAGCGCGTCGAAGCCGGGGTACGTCACGACGTCGGCCCCGGCGGCGGCGAGCGGGCCGGACAGCCGGGGGCCGGCCGTGCCGACCAGGGCCCAGCGCGGCGCGGGCGGGCCCACGGCGGGCAGCGGCACAGGGGTCCAGTCCATCCGGAGGAGCGACTCGTGGAGCGCGGGCGCCGCGACGCGGAGCTGCTCCTCGGCCAGCGGCCTGAGCATCAGCGAGGAGACGTCGGCGACGGGCCGGCCGGTGCCGTCGGCCAGCTGGAGCGCGAGGGACGCGGGGCCGCTGCGCGCCAGCCGGACGCGCAGCGTGGTGGCGCCGACGGCGTCCAGCCGTACGCCGCTCCAGGAGAACGGGAGCAGGGGGCGCGGCGGCATGTTCCCGCCGCCTCCGGCGGGCCCGTCGGGCATGAGCCCGCTGAGGGCCATGCCGTGCAGGGCGGCGTCGAAGAGCGCGGGATGCAGGCCGTACGAGGCGGCGTCGTCGTGCCGGTCCTCCGGCAGCGCCACCTCTGCGAACACCTCGTCGCCACGCCGCCAGGCGCGGCGCACCCCACGGAACGCCGGCCCGTACTCCAGGCCCGCCTCGGTGAGCCGCGCGTACAGGCCGTCGGCCGTGACCTCCTCGGCACCGTCCGGCGGCCAAGCGGTGAGGTCGAACGGCGCCTCGGGGCCGGTGGATGTGACGGTGCCACTGGCGTGCCGGGTCCATGGGGCGCCGCCGTCGTCCCGGGTGTCCTCGGGCCGGGAGTCGATGCCGACCGGGCGGCGGCCGCTCGCGTCAGGGGCGCCGACAACGACCTGCACCTGCACGCCGCCCTTCGCGGGCAGCAACAGCGGGGCTTGCAGCGTGAGTTCGTCCAGCGCGCCGCAGCCGGCCTGGTCGCCGGCCCGGATCGCCAGTTCCACCAGGCCCGTGCCGGGGAACACGACCCTGCCGAGCACCGCGTGGTCGGCCAGCCAGGGCTGTGTGTCCAGCGACAGCCGGCTGGTGAACACCAGGCTGTCGGCGTCCGCCGGCGACACGGCGGCACCCAGCAGCGAATGACCGGCGGGGGTGAGGCCCCGGGCGGGCGCCGTGGCCTCGCCGAACGGTCGGCCGGTGGCGTTCAGCCAGTACCGCTTGCGCTGGAAGGCATACGTGGGCAGGTCGACCCGACGGGCGCCGGTCCCGTCGAAGAACGCCGTCCAGTCGGGAGCGGTACCGCGCACATGCAGCCGGCCCACAGCGGTGGTGAAGGTGTGCGCCTCGGGGCGGTCGCGGCGCAGCACGGGGATGAGGTCGGGCACGGCGTCGCCCTCGGTGGGGGCGAGGCAGTCGCGGGCCATCCCGGTGAGGGTGCCGTCCGGGCCGATCTCCAGGAACGTGGTGACGCCTGCGGACTGCAGGCGCCGCACCCCGTCGCAGAACCGGACCGCCGCCCGGACGTGCCGCACCCAGTACTCCGGGGAACAGATCTCCTCCGCGGCCGCCGTCTCACCGGTCAGGTTCGACACGACCGGGATCTGCGGCGGCTGGAAGTCCAGACCCCGTACGACGGCATGGAACTCGTCCAGCATCAGGTCCATGTGCGCGGAGTGGAAGGCGTGACTGACCCGCAACTGCTTGACGCGACGACCACGCTCCCGCCACACCGCGGCGATCTCCGCGACCGCGTCGACGTCGCCGGAGACGACGACCGACGTAGGGCCGTTGAGCGCACCGATCGAGACCCGGTCGCCATATCCCGCCAGGCTGTCGAGCGCCTCCTCCTCGGTGGCCTGGATCGCGGCCATGGCGCCGCCAGGGGGCAGGGCCTGCATGAGCCGGCCACGGGCCGCCACCAACGCACAGGCATCCCCCAGCGGCACAACACCCGCCGCGTGCGCCGCCGCGACCTCACCGATCGAATGCCCCGCCACATAGTCCGGGCGCACGCCCACGCTCTGAAGCAGCCGGAACAGCGCCACCTCCACGGCGAACAGCGCCGGCTGCGTGAACCCGGTCTCATGCAACAGCGCCCCCTGCGGCGTGCCCTCCGCCGCGAAGACCACCTCACGCAGCGGGCGTCCCAGCAACTCGTCGAAGTGCCCGCACACCTCGTCCAACGCCACCGCGAACACCGGGAACCGCTCATACAACTCCCGCCCCATACCGGCCCGCTGGCTGCCCTGCCCCGCGAACAGGAAAGCCGTCACCCTCCTGTCTCCCCGTACGGTGCCGGTGACGAGGTTCGGGGCGGGGCCGCCCTCGGCCAGAGCCGCGAGGCCACCGCGTAAGGCGGCTCTGTCGTCGGTCACCACGAGGGCCCGGTGGTCGAGCGCGGAACGGCTGGTGAGGAGCGAGAAGCCGACGTCGGCGAGGGAGAGGCCGGGGTGGGCGTCCAGGTGGGAGAGCAGCCTGGCGGCCTGGTCGCGCAGGGCCTGCTCGCTCTTGGCGGAGACCGGCAGCGGGAGCAGGACGGGAGCTGGACGCGGCTCCGCGCCGTCCCCCGGCGCCCCGACCGGCGCCTGTGCCGGCTCCTCGGCGGGAGCGTGCTCGATGATGACGTGGGCGTTGGTGCCGCTGATCCCCAAGGCGGTGATGCCGGCGCGGCGCGGGCGGCCGTCCTCCGGCCAGTCGCGCCGCTCGGTCAGCAGGCGGACGGTCCCGGCGCTCCAGTCCACGTGCGGCGTCGGCTCGTCCACGTGCAGGGTGCGCGGCAACACGCCGTGGTGCATCGCCATGACCATCTTGATGACCCCGGCCAGACCGGCCGCCGCCTGCGTGTGACCGATGTTGGACTTCACGGAGCCCAGCCACAGCGGTCGCTCGGGCTTGTGCTCCCGGCCGTACGTGGCGATCAGGGCCTGCGCCTCGATCGGGTCGCCCAGCCTGGTTCCGGTACCGTGCGCCTCGACCGCGTCCACCTCGTCGGCGGCCACTCCGGCACTGGCCAGCGCCGCCTGGATCACCCGCTGCTGGGACGGCCCGTTGGGGGCGGTGAGGCCGTTGGAGGCGCCGTCCTGGTTCACCGCCGAGCCCCGCACGACCGCCAGCACCCGGTGCCCGTTGCGGCGGGCGTCGGACAGCCGCTCCACCAGGAGCACGCCCACGCCCTCGGCCCACCCGGTGCCGTCGGCCGTGGAGGAGAACGACTTGCACCGCCCGTCCCGGGCGAGCCCCGCCTGACGGCTGAACTCCACGAAGGTCTGCGGCGTGGACATCACGGTCACGCCGCAGACCAGCGCCAGCGAGCACTCGCCCTGCCGCAGCGCCTGCCCGGCCAGGTGCAGCGCCACCAGCGACGACGAACAGGCCGTGTCCACCGTCATCGACGGCCCTTCGAGACCGAAGGCGTACGACAGCCGACCCGACAGCACGCTCGCCGCGCCACCGGTCATCCGGTAGCCCTCGATCCCGTCCGAGGAGCCGCCCCCGCTGGCGTCGCGGTACGTGAACGTCCCGGTGTAAACGCCGGTCCTGCTGCCGCGTACGGACAACGGGTCGACGCCGGCGCGCTCGAACACCTCCCAGGCGGTCTCCAGCAGCAGCCGCTGCTGCGGGTCCATGGCCATGGCCTCGCGCGGGCTGATCCCGAACAGCTCGGCGTCGAACTCCGGCGCGTCGTGCAGGAACCCGCCAAGGTCGGTGATGGAGGTCCCCGACCGCTCCGGTTCGGGGTCCGAGAGGCGCTCCAGATCCCAGCCACGGTCGGCAGGGAAGGAGGAGATGCCCTCCCCGCCCGACTCCACCAGATCCCACAGCTCCTCCGGCGACCGCACACCGCCGGGGAAGCGGCAGCTCATGCCGACGATCACAACGGGGTCACCGGCTCCGGCCGGCACCGTTACGGCGGCGGGCGCGGTGGCGGTGCTTCCGGCGTTGCCGGAGTTCTCGTCCGGCACCTGCGACCGGAGAAAGCGGATCAGCGCCTCCGGCGTCGGGTGGTCGAAGATCAGCGTCGTCGGCAACCGCTCGCCGGTCGCCTTGCTGAGGCGGTTGCGGAGTTCGATGCCCTTGAGCGAGTCGAGGCCCAGCTCCTTGAACGACCGCTCCAGCGCGAGGCTGTCCGGAGAGGCGTGCTCCAGCACCGTGGCCACGTGACCACGCACCAGGTCGGGCAGCGTGCGATCCAGCTCGTGCAGGGAGGTGCCGGCCGGAGGGGTGTCGGGGGTGGTGTCGGGCTCGTCCAGCCAGTAGCGGCGGCGTTGGAAGGCGTAGGTGGGCAGGTCGACGCGGCGGGCGGAAGTGTTCGTGTAGACGCTCGCCCAGTCCACCGGCAGGCCGTTGGCCCATGCCTGGCCCAGGGAGGCGTAGAAGCGCCCCAAACCGCCGTCCTCGCGTTGCAGGCTCCCGACCACGAAAATGTCGCTGTCCGCGTCCTCGGCGGTCTCCTCAATGGGAACGGTCAGAATCGGATGCGGAGTCATCTCGACGAACGCCTGATGCCCCTGCGCGAGCAGGGAGCGGACCACGGACTCGAACCGCACCGGCTGGCGCAGATTGCGATACCAGTAACCGGCATCCAACAGCGCGGTGTCGAGCTGCTGCCCGGTCACCGTGGAAAAGAACGCCACCTCACCCGAACGGGGCCGCACCGGCGCCAGCAACTCGGCGATCTGCTCCTCGATCCGCTCCACATGCGAGGAATGCGACGCGTAGTCGACCGGGATCCGCCGCGCGCGGACCTCCCGCTCCCCGCAGAGACCCATCAACTCATCCAGCGCATCGGCATCACCGGCCACCACCGTGGCCGCCGGGCCGTTGACCGCGGCCACCGTGATGCGGCCCTGCCAGCGGGTCAGCAGCTGTTCGACGTCCGTTCGCGGGGCCGCGATGGACACCATGCCGCCCTGCCCGGACAACGCCAGCACCGCCTGACTGCGATACGCCACCACCCGCGCCCCGTCCTGAAGTGACAGGCCACCGGCGACGCATGCGGCGGCGATCTCGCCCTGGGAGTGGCCGACCACCGCCGCCGGACGCACTCCATGGGCCTGCCACAACGCCGCCAACGACACCATCACCGCCCACAACACCGGCTGCACCACATCCACCCGCTGAAGGGCCTCTTCGTCGCCCAGCACCTCCAGCAACGACCAGTCCACGAACGGCTCCAACGCCCGGGCACACTCCGCCAACCGCGCCCGGAACACCGGCGAGGACTCCGCCAACTCCAGCCCCATCCCCGCCCACTGCGAACCCTGACCCGGGAAGACGAACACCACACGATCCCGCTCACGCGCCACACCCGTCACCACGCCCGATGCCGACTCCCCCGCCCCCAACGCGGCCAGACCCGCCGTCAGCGAACCACCGTCGGTGGCGACCACCACCGCACGGTGCTCGAACCGCGACCGGAACACCGCCGAGGAGTAACCCACATCCGCCACCGACACCTCACCGGGCGCCGACGCCACGAACGACCGCAACCGCCCCGCCTGACCCCGCAACCCCCCAGCACCACGCCCCGACACCACCACCGGCACCACCCCGGGGGCAGCAGCCGACTCGCCCTCGGCCCCGGGTCGTTCCCCGTCGTCCGCCCAGTCGGAGAGCACCACATGGCAGTTGGTGCCGCCGACGCCGAGCGAGCTGACGCCGGCCAGCAGCGGTTCGGTGCCCGGGAGCGTGCGGAGGGACGTGTTCACCTCCAGGTTGAGGGTGTCGAGCGGGATGCGGGGGTTGGGTGTCTCGTAGTTGAGGCTCGGGGCGAGCATGCGCTCCCGTACGCACAACACGGCCTTGATGAGCCCGGCGATGCCCGCGGCGCCTTCCAGGTGGCCGATGTTGGTCTTCACCGAGCCGACCAGCAGCGGCGCGGCGCCGTCGCGGGCCGCGCCGAGCACCGCGCCCAGGGCGGCGGCCTCCACCGGGTCGCCGACCGGAGTGCCGGTGCCGTGCATCTCCACGAACCGCACGCCGGCCGGGTCCACGCCGGCCTGGGCGCAGGCGCGGCGCAGGACGTCGCGGTGTCCCTCGACGCTGGGCGAGCTGAGGTTGCGGCCGCCGCCGTCGTTGTTGACGGCACTGCCGCGGATGACGGCGTGGACAGTGTGCCCCTCGGCCAGCGCCCGCCGCAGGGTGGTGAGGACGACGAGGCCGCCGCCCTCGCCGCGCACGTAGCCGTTGGCGCGGGCGTCGAAGGTGTAGCAGCGGCCGTCCGGGGAGAGGCCGCCGAAGCGGTCGGCCATGTGGAAGCTCTCGGGGATGAGGTTGAGGCTCACCCCGCCGGCGAGGGCGAAGGCGGACTCGCCGTTGCGGAGGCTCTCGCAGGCCATGTGGACGGCGACGAGGGAGGAGGACTGGCCCGAGTCGACCACGAGGCTCGGCCCGTGGAGGCCGAGCACGTAGGAGAGCCGGTTCGCGATGACGCTGCGGTGCAGGCCGGTGAGGCTGTGCTGGGTGAGGGCGTCGGCGCCGTGCTGGTGGGCCAGCTTGGCGTAGTCGTCCCAGATCGAGCCGACGAAGACCCCGGTGTCGCTGCCCTTCAGCGTCTCCGGCAGCACGCCCGCGTTCTCCAGCCCCTCCCAGGCGAGTTCGAGGGCGAGGCGCTGTTGTGGGTCCATGGCGGCCGCTTCGCGGGCCGATATGCCGAAGAAATCCGCGTCGAAATGGTCCGCCTGGTCGAGGAATCCGCCGCGGAGCGACGCGTATTCCGCGGACTGTCCCGACCTTTCCACGGGGGCCTCGGTCACAGCGTCTTCACCGTTTCTCAGCAGGCTCCAGAACGCGTCCGGGTCCGGGGCGCCAGGAAAGCGGCAGGACAACCCGATGACGGCAATGGCGTCGTCTGTCGCGACGTATTTCTGATCACGACGGGATCCGGATTCATAGGTCATCGCATTCCTCCGCTGTTGGCCGGCGGTTCTTGGATTCTCTCTCTCGTCGGTGGTGCCGTAATCAGCGAGCGGGCCGTGCAACGCTCGCCGCGGAATTGCATTTCTAGTGGACTACGGCTCGCCCCACGCCTCACCGGCTCGCGCACCCTGGCTGAAGCCTGCGGTTGTCGAGGAGACTCGGGGGCCTGGGCCGCGCCCGCACACGCTGTCGGCCGTCAGCGATCTGCGCATCGCGTTGCCGGAGAACCGCGAGATCGTGGCCTCACCGCGTCCGTCCACGCCACATGACTGGCCGATCGTCGCCGACGACGTCACGGAGCGGTTCGAGGACGGCGGTTGGGCGCGGGGGTTGCTCGGCGGGCGGTTCGTCGGGTGACCTGGGCACCGGGCAACCACGACCTGTGGACCCACCCGACCGACCCGGTGACGTCGCGCGGCGAGCAGCGCTACCGGCTCCTGGCCGAAAGGCGAGAGCGTGCCCCTGCGTGCCGTAGGAGGTGGCCGCCGCCAGCGCGCTCGCCGGGCCGTTGAGGGCGTAGTCCAGCTCGTCCCCCGCCCGCAGGACCCGCTCGCGGGTCGAGGCGGCCACGGGGTGGTTCCCGTTCAGCACGCAGGCCGCCACGGCGCTGGCCGGTCTTGGCGGCAGTCAGGCCGGACGCGGGCGAGACGCACACGGGGCGAGAAAACAACACGGACGCCGGAGTCATCCTGCGCGAAGCCGCCGGACGCCTGTCCGCACCGATACAGGGAACCGCCCGCTGCGCCCGAACCGCGCCCGCCTCGTACGGGTCCTCCACGAACGACTGGACCGCCTTGCAGAAGCATCCCCCGCCGTGCCGTAGCCGAGGGCTGACCGTCGGCCGGGGCCGGCCGCTGCGCGCTCGGGCGCCGTGGCAGTCAGGGCTTCGGGAGGGAGTCGGATGCCCCGGGCCGCTCTTGCTGGGGTCAGGCCCCACTCTCGCCCTCGTCGGTCTCTGCCGTGTCCGACGCCTCGGCATCGTGTGATTCGTCTGTGTGATGGGCCGCGGCTTGAACGGCGTCGGCTCAACCGGCCGAGCCCTGTCCCTCACCTCTCCCGGGCTCCGCGCCCGGCCGGAGCATCTGGCTCGCGGCCAGTTCGCGGTAGAGGGTGCTGTCGGCCAGCAGTTCCTCGTGGCGTCCTTCGGCGGCGGTGCGGCCGTCGTCCAGCACGACGATGTGGTCGGCGTGCTGGACGGTGGACAGCCGGTGGGCGATGACCAGCAGAGCGCATTCCTGAGCGACGTCCTTCATGACGGTGGTGAGCGCCACTTCGTTGATCGCGTCGAGATGGGAGGTCGGCTCGTCCAGCAGGAGCAGTGCGGGGCGCGCCAGCAACGCTCGGGCGAGGGCGACGCGTTGGCGTTCGCCGCCGGAAAGGGTGCTGCCGCGCTCACCGATGACGGCGGCCAGTCCGCCGGGCAGCCGGTCGACGACTTCGTCGAGTCTGGCCAGTTCCGTGACGCGCTGGATCTCCGCTTCCGGGGCGTCAGGCACGGCGTAGGCGATGTTGTCGCGCAAGGTGCCGTGGACGACGTGCGCGTTCTGGTCGACGACGGCGATGCGTCGACGGCACGCTTCACGGGTGAGCTCGCTCGCCGGTCGCCCGTCGAAGAGCAGCCGGCCCGCGTCCGGTTCGTAGAACCTCGCCACCAGGGCGAACACCGTGCTCTTGCCGGCTCCGGACCGCCCCACCAAGGCGACGTGCTGCCGGTGCGCGACGGTGAAGGAGACGCCACGCAGGACCGGCCGGTCCCGGTCGTAGCCGAAGCGGACGTCCCGCAGGGCGAGGGCGGGTGGTCCGAGCAGCGCGGTCGGCCCTGGCGGCGTGTGCGGGCGAACTCTGGTGACCCGTGGTCCGGCGGGCTCCACCGGCAGACGGAGCGCCTGGTCGATGCGCTGGTAGGCGCCCATCCCGCGCTGGATGAGGCCAACGGCACGGAATACGGAGGACAGCGGCAGGACGAGGTAGGAGGCGTACAGGAGGAAGGCGACGAGATCGCCGAGGGAGCCGGCCTGGCCGTTGACGCGCAGACCGCCGACGACCAGGACGATGAGGAAGGAGCCCTGCACGGCGAGCTCGACGGCGGGACTCATGACGGAGGCGAGTTTCGCGGTGCGCACCCCAGCGCCGTAGGCCGCCTCGACCCGGGCGCCGATACCCGCCGCCTCGCGCTCCTCGGCGCGGTGCACACGGACCATCGGCAGGGCCCCGAGAGCCCGTTCCAGGTCGGCGGCGATGGCACCGACCGAGTCCTGCATGTGTTCGGACGCGCATCTGATGCCGGCGAGCAGTGACGCCACGACCAGGGCCGCGGCGACCACGGTGACGGAGACGAGAAGCAGCAGCAGGGGATCGAGCCAGGCCATGAGGACGATCGCCCCGGCTGCGACAAGGCTTCCGGTCACCAGATCGACGAGGGCCTGGGAGACGACTTCTCGGAGCAGGGTGGTGTCCGCTGTCACCCGGGAGATCAGGTCGCCGCCGCGGTGACGGTCGTACTCCCTCATCTCCAGCCGGAGCAGTCGCCCCACCAGCCCGTGCCGAAGCTGGCGTACCACACCCTCGCCCATCCGTTCCAGCAGGAAGCGGCCCGCGGCTCCCGTCGCCGCTTCGATGACGAACAGCACGCCGAGCAGCGCCAGCAGCGGCCAGATGACCTGGCCGCGACCGCTCGCGTCCACCACGTGCTTGGCGACGAGCGGCTGGGCCAGTCCCAGGGCCGAGCCCACGAGGGTCAGCACGGTGGCGACGGCGATGGCGCTCCGGTGCCCGGCGGTGAGCCGGTACATCGTGGCGACCGCCGCCCTGGTGGACCTGTCGTCCCCGGGGGCCGCTTCCCGGCCGCCGTCGAGCACCGCCGCACGCGTCATCGGTCGGTCGGCCGCGGCAGCGGAGCGACGGCCATCAGCCGGGCGAAGTAGCCCTTCGGCACGCCCTCGCCGACGGGGCCGCCTTCCGCCTCGATCCAAGCGTGCGCGGTGAAGGGCGGGACGACGCGGACGCCGGTGCACCAGGTGGGCCAGGTTCCGCCGAGCCGGCACAGCAGAGCCGCCCCCAGTGAGCGTGGCA
The DNA here is from genome assembly GCF_030287445.1 of Streptomyces sp. ALI-76-A. Classification (GTDB taxonomy): domain Bacteria; phylum Actinomycetota; class Actinomycetes; order Streptomycetales; family Streptomycetaceae; genus Streptomyces. Next base: position 354,180 of record NZ_JASVWB010000002.1, read on the forward strand.
GGCACCCCTTCGGTCCGGCGCAACGCAGGCTGGCGGCGCACATGGCGTCGCGCGCGTTCTGGGCCTGTACCGCGGTGGCGGGTGCGGCACCGCGCCGCAGGATGCCGAGTACGGTGCGGACGTGCCGTGGCGGCAGTAGGGCGAGGGCGACGGCGGGGAGCAGGACGAGACGGGCGGCCAGGCGTCGGGCCGGTGGCACATCGGTGGGTCGTTCCAGCGCGCTGGGCGTCGTCATGAGGCGAGCCCCGAGGTTCGCAGCTCCTGTACGAGCGTCTCGACGTCCCGCAGTGCCTGCGCCTGTTCGATGTCGAACTCCCGGGCCAGGGCGGCGGCGGCGTCCGACTCCTCGCCGCCGTCGAGAAGCGTCCGCACGACCAGGGTGGCGGTCGGATTCAACTCCCAGTACGAACCGGCTCGTTCGTCCAGCAGCACCGTGCCGTAGTCGGTCTCGGCCGTGGAGACGTTGTCACGGAACCGCAGGGGCATATCAGGGCCTTTCTGACGTGGGGACGTGGGGACGTGGGGTGGTCAGGCTCAGGGCCGGGAGCCGGGGTGTGGAACGTGGGCGCGGCCACGGGCGAGTCCCCGCAGCCACACTTCGGCGGCGATCGTCGAGTAGAGGATGGCGTCGGACAGTCCCGCGGCAGCGGGCCGCTGGGCGAGACGGCGGAGTTGGGCACCGTCCACCAGGCCCAGCGCCTCCAACCGCGAGCCCTCCCACAGGGCCAGCAGGTCGGCGCGGTGTTCCCGCAGCCCGTTGGAGGCGTCCATGGAGGCCGCCGCCTTGGTGGTCCGCCGCAGACAGGCATCGGGCACGATCCCGCGCATCGCGGCGCTCAGGACGGGCTTGTACCGCCAGGGCGTGACGCGTTCACCGGGGCGCACGGCGAGGCACGCCTCGATGACGCGGTCGTCGAGGAAGGGCGAGGCCATCGGCAGGCCGGTGCGGGCTGCCATGGCGTCCCATTGCCGGATGACGCGGCTGCCGGAGCGGATCTGCTCCAGGTCGCTGTGCAGACCCCGGTCCGGGTGCAGCGGCGAGACCGTCGCCGCTGCCGTGAGCAGTGCCCGACGGGCCATGCGTTCGGCATCGGGGGTCACCCAGTCGAAGAGGCGTGGGGTCATGCCCCAGCCGAGACCTGTCGCGGCGGACGGGGGCAATGGGGCCCGCAAGTGGCCGGCGGAGTCGGCGAGCCACTTCCCGTAGGGCCGGGAGTCGGCGAGCGCGCGGACCGTGTCGGCGAGCGGCCACTGCCACAGCGCCCGGAACCCGCGCAGCTGGCGCAGGGCGAAAGGCGGACGGGTGCGCAGCAGTCGGTGGTAGTACGCCTCGGAGCACCAGGCCACGTGGTCACCACCGATGCCGGTGAGGTGCAGCCTGCTGCCGCGGGCGGCGAGGCCGGGCAGGTGGTGCAGGACCCGGGAGCGGTCCATGACGCCGATGGTGGGCTCGTCCAGGAGGTCGTCGATGTCGAGCAGGTCCTCGTAGACCAGCGGTGACGCGTCGGCGTCCCAGACCACGTGCTCGACGTCCGGGAGGTGCTTCATCGCTTGTTCGGCCCAGTGCAGGTCGGTGTCCGCCGGGTCGCGTCCCGGCCACGTACTGGCCACCACGCGGGCGGGGCTGCGGTCGGCGAGAAAGCAGACGGAGGTGGAGTCCAGCCCGCCGGACAGGTCGCAGCTCACCACGCCGCCCTGCCGCGTACGTGCACCGACGGCCTCCTGAAGTGCCGTCCGGATCAGGGGCGCCGCCTCGGCGAGCGGCCGGACCGGCTCCGGCGGTGTCCACCACCGGGTGTGCCGTACGGTGCGCCCGTTCGCGGCGACGACCACGGCGTCCTGCGGAGCGACGGCGGTGACCGCACGCCACAGGGACGTCTCGAACAGCGGATACGGAGCGGGCCACAGCAGCCGCGCCGCCAGTTCCTCCACGTCGGGGTCAAGGCCCAGGACCGCGGCGAGCGTGTCGGCACGGGTGGCCGGCACCCGCACGCCCTCGATCTCCGCGTGGAAGACCAATCGCAGTCCGGAGGCAGTGCCCTGAACCCTGACCTGTCCGTCGAGGACACCGATGAGGTGGAAACTGCCGGGGAGGGAGCGGGCCAGTGCGTCGAGCTGCGCGAGATCGCGCAACCGTGCGGCGCGGCGCCGCAGTTCGACGGTGTCGATGGGGCAGCAGCCGACGACGGCCACGGCGGCACCGCCCGCGTTCGCGATGACGATCTCATCGTCGTGCCAGTGGCCTACCAACCAGGGCCGCCCCGACGCATGGGCGAGGGTCCGGCTTCCGGGGCGGGCGAAGGAGCGGGCCACGGCGGCCGCGTCCTCGTGGTCGGTGAAGACCGCGAAGTGCGCGGCGCCGGGGCCCGTCCCCGCACTTTCGTGCAGTTCAGTCATGACGTCGGGTCAAGGACCGTCGGTCGTCAGTTCTTGCTCAGGATCAGCCGGTCGTTGCCGGAGCGTCCCAGGAGCCCCGTCTCCTTCCGGAAGGTACCGAGCCGGACGAGCGTCGGTGCCTCGTAGGCCTTCTTCATGACTACTCCTCACACACGGGTTTCCGTCCACCTCCCTGAGCGACGGCCCCGGGACTGTCCGGTGCGCTGTCGGTCCACCGGAGCTCATCGGGAGCCCCGGCCAGGAAGTGGACGCAGCACCCAGCTAGCTGCAGAGAACGAACCGCTGGCAAGAGCATGATTAAAGATCGCATGATGCGATTACTCCGAATCAGGCGAAAGACGCGCCCCTCTGCCAGAGGTTGCTCTCACCATGGCGTCACTGTGGGTCTCGAAGGTGCAGCCGTCTGAAAAATCGTTTCTACCTTTGGTCCCGCGGTTGTCCGAGCCTCCTCCCGGACGCGCCCGACGGCGGCGGTGGGGGAGCGGCGCCGGGCGCACTTCTTGTCCCTGGCCACGCGCCTCTTGGCCATCCCTAAGCCTGTCCCGCAAGTGCCGGCCACGGGTCAGATGATCTTGATGTGGCTGGTGTGATCACGGCGTCGGAGTCGTCCTGGATACCCCCGTTTACGGGGCTGAGCCTGCGCCGTTTCGGGAAGTTGGTGACCTCGCTACCAGATGGCGTCCCGCCGGGTGGTGTAGCCGATCAAGGCCTCGGAATCCGCAGGTCTGGGACGGTGACTCCGCCGGACCGGGTGTTCAACTCACCTGAACAGGGCGCCTCTTGGACGGCCGCCTCTACGGAGATCGTCAGGGGTCTCGTACCGGAACGCGTAACGCTTGATCCCCTACACCACGACTCGGGACACGACCTCGCTACGCCGCAAGGGAGTGGACGCGGTCCGCAAGGGGCGACCGTGGGGACTTCCGCTGGAGGACCGGGTGCTGCTTGTTACAGCGTATCGGCGCACGAACTTGACGATGCGCCAGCTTGCCCCGCTGTTCGGCGTCTCCAAGTCGGCCGCGAACCGGATCATGGACCAGCTCGGTCCACTCCTCGCACTCCAGCCCAGGCAGCGTTTCGCGAAGGGCACCGTACTCATCGTGGACGGCACCCTGGTGCCCACCCGCGACCACACGATCACTGAACAGTCCAAGAACTACCGGTACTCCACTGACCATCAGGTCGTCATCGACGCCGACACCCGACTCATCGTCGTAGTCGGCCGGCCTCTGCCAGGCAACCGAAACGACTGCAAGGCATGGGCGGAATCCGGGGCAAAGGCCGCAGTCGGCAACACCCTGACGATCGCCGACGGCGGCTGTCCGGGCACCGGACTTGTGATGCCCCACCGCCGCCGGGCTGGCGAGGAACTGTCCGACTGGAAGAAGGAACACAACCGCTCGCACAAACAGGTCCGTGCCCGCGTCGAGCACACCTTTGCCCGGATGAAGACCTGGAAGATCCTGCGGAACTGCCGTCTGAAGGGCGACGGCGCGCACTACGCCATGCTCGGCATCGCCCAGCTGTACAACCTCGCCCTCACGGGGTAACTACCGCCCCCAGCGCGGTCAGCGCCAAGGGGAGCGGCCTCCCACCTCGTCGGCTCGAAGGAGGCATCAGTCGATGCAGAACTCGTTGCCCTCGATGTCCAGCATCGGGATGCAGGCATCATTGCCGTCGTACAACGTCTGCACGTGTACTGCGCCGAGCGGCTCCAGGCGCAGGCGTTCAGCCTCAAGTGCGGCGAGACGCTCTTCCCCCACGAGGCCGGTGCCGACCCGTACATCAAGATGCACCCGGTTCTTGACAGCCTTCCCCTCGGGGACGCGCTGGAAGAACAGTCGCGGGCCCACCCCTGAGGGATCTATACAGGCGAACCATGAATCCTGCTGCTCAGAGGGCTGCGAGCGCTTGAAATCGTCCCACGTCGCAAACCCCTCCGGTGGCGGCGGTATGACGTACCCCAACACCTCGCACCAGAAGCGAGCTAGGCGCTCCGGTTCCGCGCAGTCAAACGTGACTTGGAACTGCTTGATCGAAGACATCGGCGCACCCTACCAAGGGGCGCTGCCCCTCATTCCCCAGGTGGACCCGCAGGCTATCGAGAGGCCCCAACCCCACCGAGACCACCCTCACGCCAATGATCAGTTACGGGACAAGTTCAGCCGCCCGGTCAGGATTGCGCGACGGTGAGCCAACCGCACGGCCGGCCGCTGGGCGCAGGGTGTGCCCCACTCGAGAGCCACGCCTGGCGTACAACTCGCCTGCTCCCTGCTCGCAGGTGCTGCCTCTGAGGCCCAAGCCGTCGCGTGACCGCCCCGCTCATGGACCGGGGCTGCGCCATGGGGGCTCTGATCGATGTCAAGACGGCCGACGGGCAGATGTGGGACTGGGACCCCAACCTCTGCTGCACCGAACACGCCCTGGCCCCACTCGGGCTGTCGCTGGCCGAGTGGATCACCCACTGGCTGCGCGACACCATGCCCGACGGTCCTTGTCCGCAGCGTGAGTTGTCCGGCATGAACTGCGCCGCACGCTGATCAGGCTGCGAGCTGGCATCCGTCCTGGTTTGAGCCCTCGTGAATGCACTGACGTTCGTGAGCGAGAGGGAAGCGCCAACACCCGTCGAGGTCGCCGTTGCTGATCAACGCGTGGAGTTTGAGGAAGGCTCCGGCACCGGCGAGGCCCCAGCGGGCGTCGGTGATGCCGAGCCGGTCGGCGATCAGGTGTCGGCAAGCTCCTTCGATCACTTCCGTCGCGATCGGCCAGCCGGCGGTGAGCGGTGGACGAGGCTCTGGCCCGGGTGAGCGGGGACGGGTTTGCCCAACTGATGTTGCCCCCGGTTCGACACCTGTGCCGTCGGCGAACCGCTGAACGCCCCGAGGAACCCACCCCAGCGTGAGAGGCCTGGACTGACGTGTGAATCGTGCGAGTTGCTCATGGGACCTGTGCCGGTGGGGCTACGCTGCTGTGTCGTGCAGAAGACGCGTCTCGACACTGCTCGGATCCGGGCGGCTCGCCGGACAATCGACCCGGTCTTTCTCGACACTCCGCTGTACCGCTGCGATGCGCTGGAGCCAGTCCTCGGGTGCGTGGTGAGCATCAAACTCGAAACGGCGAACCCGGTCCGCAGCTTCAAGGCCCGCGGCACCGAGGTCGTCGCGAGCCTGCTGGCCGGCAGTGCCGCGCGAGCCGCGGTGTGCGCGAGCGCGGGCAACCTCGGCCAGGCCCTCGCGTGGTCCGGTCGCGGCCGGGGGCTCGACGTCACCGTCGTGGCATCCCGCTTCGCGACCCGGGCCAAGCTCGACCGCATCCGCGCATGGGACGCCCGGCTGGAGCTGGTGGACGGCGACCACGAGTTGGCTCGCGAGCGGGCGGCGGCCATCGCACGGTACGAAGGCATCCGGCTGGTCGAAGACAGCCTGGACCTCGAGACCTGCGAGGGTGCGGCGACCATCGGCCTGGAACTGGTGGACACCGCGCCGTCGTTCGACACGGTCCTGATCGCCCTCGGCGGCGGGGCCCTGGCCACCGGCGTGGGTCATGTGGTGAAGGCATGGGCACCCGAAGTCGAGGTCATCTGCGTCCAGCCGCTGGGCGCACCGGCGATGACCCACTCATGGCGCCAACGCCGTGTCGTCACCACCGACTCGACCCACACCATCGCTGACGGTGTCGCCGGCCGGCGTCCCATCCCGGCCGTCCTGGACGACCTCCTCCTGATCGCCGACGACGCCGTCCTGGTCCGGGAGACGTCGATCATCGCCGGTATGCGGATGCTCCTCGACCACGCCGGCCTCGTCGTCGAACCCTCGGCCGCGCTCGGCATCGCGGCGATCCTCGAAGACCGCGACCGCTTCACCGGCCGACACGTGGTCACCATCGTGTGCGGCAGCAACGTCGACGTGGACGCCTACCGCCGCTGGATCGGCGCGGATCTCCTCCACAAGTCCTGACCATTGCTCCTCCACAGCGGCGGGAATGCGGCCCTGCCGCGCCCCCGTCCGCTCACTCGCAGCGGCGGCCTTCCTCGCCTGCCGCCTGGCACGGACCGTGGAGATCGCCGATCACATCCTGCTGGTCGGCAGCCCGCTGAATGCCGACCACGACGCCGCCGCGGCACCGTTGGTCCTGCACCGACGCCGCGAGCACGTCCTGAACGGCTGAGGTCAATGCACGGGACCGGCGGCGTGGGCGGGCCCGCCGCGGCGGTGCCCGGGAGGGCTGCGTTGGAGGTGAGCCCGTTGCCAGGTCGTTCCGGGATACGTGCCCGCGGTGAGATCAGCGCCCTCACCCGCCCCTCCTGGGAGCAGGCCCTGTCCGAGCTGGCTGGGCGGCACGCGGGTGTGTCGTACGTGGAGCTGTCGGATGTGGCGTTCGTCGACGTGGCCGGGGTGAGCGCGCTGGCGGTCACCGCCATGAGCCTGCCCGACGGGAGGGTTGTGGTCGAGAATCCCCCGCCGCAGCTGCCACGGGTTCTGGAGATGTTCTGGCCGGGCCTGGACCGGATCGAGGTGGCTCTGTGACGAGCACGGTGACCACCCGCGAGGCGTTCGTGCACCCTGCCCTCTTCTACCGCACCGAGCAGGAGTACACGCGGCAGACGACGGCCTTCCTGCGCGAGGGCCTGGCGGGCGGCGAGCCGATGGCCGTGGCGGTACCCGGCCCCAACCTGGAACTGATCAAGACAGGTCTGGGCGGGGACGCCGAGGGCATCCTGTTCCTGGACATGACCGAGGCCGGCCGCAACCCGGGCCGGATCATCCCCAAGGTGCTGCGCGGATTCGCCGACGCCCACCCGAAGGGGCGTGTGCGGATCATCGGCGAGCCGATCTGGGCCGGCCGCAGCGCGATCGAATACCCGGCGTGCGCACAGCACGAGGCGCTGATCAACGCCGCGTTCGAGGGCCGGGCGGTGACGATCCTGTGCCCCTACGACGAGGTACGGCTGGACCCGCAGGTGATCGCTGACGCGAAGATCACCCACCCGACCCTCATCAGCGGTGATGGGCGTGAGTCGGTCAGCGACGCCTACGACTGGCAGGCGGTCGTCGACCGGTACAACCAGGCACTGGCTCCCGCACCGGACGCCGCGGCCTTCTCCTACGGCGGGGAGGACCTTCCGTCCGTACGCCGGTTCGCTCTCGCTCAGGCCATGCGGCTGGGCATGACCGGGGAGCGGCTGATGGACGTGGAGCTGGCGGTCGCGGAGCTGACGACCAACAGCGTGGTCCACGGCGGAGGCCACGGGACACTCGCCATCTGGGCCGAGCAGGAGCAGCTGGTGTGCGAGGTCCGCGACGCGGGCCGGCTGACCGATCCGCTGGCCGGCCGCCGCCCGCCGGAGCCCGGCCAGCTGGGCGGCCGAGGCCTGATGCTGGTCCACTACGTCGCCGACCTGGTACGCATACACACCGACGACGACGGCACGACCGTGCGCTTCTACCTCAGTCTCTGACAACGCGGGCGGGCGGCTGCCCTGTCCGGGTGGCCGCCCGCCCCGCTCCCACCCCGCTCCCGCCCCGCTTCTGCTTCCCCTCCGCAGCGATCTGCGATTCCTGGCCGGCCGGGCCCGGCCGGCCAGCGAGACACGGGGAAGTCATGCCCCGAGCGGGACACGCGGCCACGTCGCTGCCCACCGCGGCCTCACCGTGGCCGACGGCTGGCGGCCCCCGGCCGTGGGAATGCGCGTGTCAGAAAACGTCCCCGCCTTCTGGCACGCGACGGAGCCTCAGGCCGACCAGGAATGCCTTGCCGCACGCGGTCGGGTGGCGTCGTGGTGATGCCGCATCAAGCCAAAGTGATCCCCACTCCGTCGGCCGCCTTCCGGGATCGGTGCGTCGCTCCTATCCTCGTGCGCCAAGGGTTACCAAGGGTAAGGGATGGCGATGAGCGTCACCACGCGCAGAGGGTTCCTGGGTACAGCTGTGGCCGCCAGCGGCGGAGTCACCCTCGGAAGGCCCCAGCGGGCCGCGGCCCGGAGCGGCGCCGCACCGCGAACCGTGGCCGTACTGGGCGGGGGCGTCGCCGGGCTCACGGCGGCGCACGAGCTCGCCGAACGGGGCTTCCAGGTCACGGTCTACGAACGCAAGGCGCTGGGCGGCAAGGCTCGCAGCATGGACGTGCCGGACAGCGCCGCGGGCGGCCGGGACCCGCTGCCCGGAGAGCACGGCTTCCGCTTCATCCCGGGGATCTATCACAATCTGCCCGACACCATGCGGCGCATCCCCTTTCCCGGTAATCCCAACGGTGTCCACGACAACCTCGTCGCTCCCAAGGAGATGCTGTTCGCCCGGTCAGGTGGTCGCGAGGACATTCGGATCCCGCTGCCCTGGCCGGACAGCAGCCCGGCCGAGCTCACCCCCGACGAGATCCGCCGCGCCATCACCTCGGTCCTGGACACCGCCTTCAACCTCCCTCTCCACGAGGCCCTCTACTTCGCCAACCGCTTTCTGGTCTTCCTCACCAGTTGCGACGAACGCCGCGACAACGCCTGGGAACAGATGCCGTGGTGGGAATTCGTACGAGCCGGGCAGATGTCGTACGACTACCAGCGGATCCTCGCCGTCGGCATCACCCGCAACATCGTGGCCACCAAGGCCGAAGAGGCCAGCACCCGCACGGTCGGCACGTTACTGGAGGCGTTCGCCTTCAACCTCCAGGGGCGGGGCGCGGACGGACCGCTGGACCGGATCCTCAACGCGCCCACCAACGAGGCCTGGATCGACCCCTGGGTGACCTATCTGAAGTCGGTCGGGGTCGAGTTCCGCATCGGCTGGACCGTACGGGACCTGCCCCTGGAAGCGGGCCGGATCGCCGGGGCTGTCGTGGAGGACCCGGTGGGTGCCCGCCGGACCGTCACGGCCGACCACTACATCTCGGCCATGCCGGTCGAGCACGCCCGCCGCACCTGGAACTCCGCGGTGCGCGCCGCCGATCCCCAACTGGCCGCGTGCGACCGGTTGGCGACGGACTGGATGACCGGCATCCAGTTCTATCTGACCGAACGGACGCCGATCCTGCACGGCCATCTCGACCTCATCGACTCCCCGTGGTCGTTGACCGCGATCGCCCAGGCCCAGCACTGGCCGGGCCACGACTTCCCCGCCGACTTCGGTGACGGAACGGTCGCGGACTGCCTGTCCGTCGACGTCTCCGAGTGGGACCAGCCGGGCATCCTGTACGGCAAGACGGCCAAGCAATGCACCCGGACCGAAGTCGCCCGCGAGGTGTGGGCGCAGTTGCAGGCGGCGCTCAACGACAGCGGCCGTACGGTTCTGAAGGACTCCGTGCTGCATTCCTGGTTCCTCGATCCGGCCGTGACCGGACTCGGCACCCCGAACCCGGTCAACGAGGAACAGTTGCTCATCCACCCGACGGGAACCTTCCACCACCGTCCGCAGTCGGCCACGAAGATCCCCAACCTCTTCCTGTCCGGTGACTATGTGGCCGTCCCCATCGACCTGGCCACCATGGAAGGCGCCAACACCTCAGCCCGGCAGGCCGTCAACGCCCTGCTGGACGAGATCGGTTCGGCCGCCGAACGATGCACCATCACCCCGCTGTACCGGGCCCCCGAGCTCGAGGCGCTCAAGCGCCATGACCGCACCCGATACCGCCTCCGCCTGCCGAATCTCTTCGATGTCGGCTGACAACACCTCAGTCCCTTCCCCAGGGCGGGAAGAGCCTCGACCCGGCCGCGCTCACCGGGGTGGCCTGCGCAGAGGAGCACGAAGGGATCAGCCCGACGACATCTGGACCTGTAAGCGCGCATGGACGCCACAGGGCGGACAGGATGATGCGGCCCAGCCTCGACAGTTGACGCCGGGGCCTCCGACGACGCGGGGGCGGACAGATCACGCGGTCGGCCCTCCGCCGACACACGTCCTGCGGGCACTGTCGAACACGGGCGGAGCGAACCCGTCTTGCGGGAAGCGACAAACGCGACTGCTCAACCCGCCACGGCGTCGCGCGGCCCGCCCCCGTCCGCCAAGACCTCGGCGGCCCGGCTCCGGTGTGCACGGAATCGGCGCAGGTACGACCGTGCCATGGGGCCCGGCGGGACCCCCCGGGCGAAAGCTCGCATGTTGCGTTCGCCCGCGTTGTAGCCGAGGGCGAGGAGTTCCTCGCGGGTGTAGCGGCGCACGTGCCGCTGTGGAAGCCTCCGCTCGAGGTCCTTCAGGTGCAGGGCCGCCACGTGGACGGCGAGAGCGGGGTCGTCACGAAGGTCGCGCCACCGCTGCGGCAGACCGTGCGTCCGCCGAACCTGCTCGAAGGTCGCACGGTGCATGTTGGCCACTCCGAAGGCAGCCTCGGCCTTCCACCACTGCCACAGCCGCTCCAGCAGCGGATGGTGCGGCTTGTACGCCTCATTGTGGAGCACGGTCATCACCAGCAGAGGTGACACTCCGGCCTCCGTGGCGCTGCGCACCACACACGCGACGTAGTCCGCCGGATCATAACCGCCGGGCCGCAGCGGTGGCGTTCGGACGCCACCGCTGCGGCCCGGCGACGGGAACCGTTGCTTCGGCGCCCCCCTCGATCGCCCGGCCATCCTCACTCACCCTTTCCCTGCCGCCCGCCCTCGCCCGGAGGCCAGAGCGTCCATCATCCTGAGGTGCTCGTGCCCACGCCACCCGACGTCAATCCGACGCGACATTCCCCACCGTCTCGCGCCCCACAGCCGAGCCCGCGATGGACTCGGGAAGCCCCGGGCGAAGCCACCGCGGCGGCGCGCGCTCCCGCGCAGCCTGACCCTGCGGAGTGAGACCACCGCCCTGAAACACCTCATGGTTACGGCGTACCGCAGGGATCAAGCAGGGTCAGCCGGACTTCAAGAGGCGTCCGGTGTCACTTCAGCGCAGGTGGCGCCGCCTGCGCGGTCGTCCCCCACTCCGACGGACGCGGGCCCACGGTGAAGGTGAGGGAGCGGAGGGAGCGCAGGGCGTCGGTCGTCAGGTAGGTCCGGTCGTAGGCGGTCCCGTCCGTGCGGGCCGACTGGATGTAGCGGTCGTCCACCGAGGTGCCGGGTGCCGTCACCGTCAGGCCGCCGCGTGGGTAGTAGCGGCGGTCGAGCGTGAGATCGACCCGCTCGAAGACGGGCGTGGACAGGCCCCACGTGTCATGGCCGGGCTGTACCGGGAAGATCCCGATCGACGACAGCACGTTCCAGGCGGACATCGTCCCCAGGTCGTCGTTGCCGGTCATGCCGGTCGGCGTGTCCGTGAAGAGGGTCAGCGCGGCGTGCACCACGTCGGTCGTCTTCCACGGCTGGCCCGTCGACAGGTAGGTATACGGGGCGATGAGGTCGGGCTCGTTCTGCGGGTTGTACTTGTCGGCGTTGTAGTAGTCGTACGGGCCGTTGACCCACACCTCACGGGCCGTCTTCGCCGGGTCCTTCAGCAGCTGCTCGTAGGCGAAGAAGGAGTCCAGACGGTCGTTCGCGGCCTGCGTGCCGCCGATCAGGTCGATCATGCCCGGCAGGTCCTGCGGCACGAGCCACTGGTACTGCCAGGCCGTGCCCTCGTGGAAGCCCTCGCTCCGCGCCGGGTCAGCCGGCCCCGCGAAGGCCCCGGAGGCGTCACGGGCCCGGAAGAAGCCGGTCGAGGCGTCGAAGATGTTCCGGTAGCTCTGCGATCGGGCGGCGTACCGCTCCGCGTCCACACGGTGTCCGAGATCCCGCGCCATCTGGGCGAGCATCGCGTCCGACAGGGCGTACTCCAGGGTCGCCGAAGCCCCGTGGTCGTAGTCCGAGTCGCCCGGCTTCACATGCGGGCGGCCCTTGACGTACGGCGCGAAGCCGTGTGCGAGGTACTCCTTGTTGGCCTCGCGGCCCACGGCCGGCGAGTCGGCGGGCGGCACGTCGTCGGCGTTCTTCTTCAGGGCGCGGTATGCCTGCTCCTCGTACCCCTGGAGCAGCCCTTGCTGATAGGCGTTGGTCAGGAACGGTGTGACCGGGTCCCCGGTCATGATGTTCGTCTCGACCGTGCCGTAGCCCCACTTGGGCAGCCAGCCGCTCTCCTCGTCGATCTTGATCACGGAGATCGCCATGTCGCGGGCCTCGCGCGGCGCGAGCAGCGTGAGGAGCTGCGACTGGGTGCGGTAGGTGTCCCACAGGGACCAGTTCTGGTAGTAGGTGAAGCCCTTCGCGCGGTGGATCCGCTGGTCCCAGCCGGTGTAGCGGCCGTCGGCGTCGCTGCCGATGTCGGGTGCCAGGAACGACCGGTACAGAGAGGAGTGGAAAGTGCGGCGCAGGCCGTCGCTGCCGCCCTCGACGCGGACGTCGCCGAGCCGGTTCTCCCACGCCCGGCCGGCTGCGCCACGGACGGCGTCGAACGAACGGCCGCCTTCGGCACGGAGGTTGACCGCGGCACCGCGCGCGTCGACGTAGGAGAGGGCGGTGGTCGCCTCGACGGTGCGGTCCTTGGACGTGTCGAAGCGGAGGTAGGCGCCGTCTCGTCCGGTCTTCGAGCCCGCCGTGACGGCGCTGCCGTCCCAGGTGCCGTACGCCGTGAACGGCCGGTCGAAGCGGGTGATCGTGTACACGGTGTACGGCTTGGTGTCCTGACAGAAGCCACTGCCCTCGATGGCGGTGCGCACGGTCCGGTTGTCGAGGATCTCGACCTGGGTGGAGACCTTCTTGTGCAGCGACTGGCCCGCGTTGAGCAGGACGTTGGCCTTGTCGGTGGCGGGGAAGGTGTAGCGCTGCACTCCGGTGCGCTCGGTCGCCGTCACCTCGGCGTCGATGCCGGAGCCGAGGCCCACCTTGTAGTAGCCGGGGCTCGCCTCCTCGTCGTCGTGGCTGAACTCGGCCGCGTATGCGGCGTAGTCCGTCTCGGTGACCTCACCCGTGGTCGGCAGCACGGGCAGGTCACCGCCCAGGCCGCAGCCCACGCCGGAGAGATGGACCAGGGAGAAGCCGCAGATGCGGCTGTGCGAGTAGTCGTAACCGGTGTTGTGACCGGTGTCCGGCGAGAACTGCACCATGCCGAAGGGCACGGCGGCACCGGGATAGGTGTTGCCTTCGTTCTCAGTGCCGATGAACGGGTTGACCAGATCGGTGAGTCGGGCGTCGCTCGGCTGGGCGGCCTGGGCGGCCGGAGCGGCGAGCAGCGCGGAGGCTGTCACCGCTCCTGCCACCACAGGCACAGGCACAGGCACAGGCGCAGGCGCAGGCGCAGGCGCAGGCGGCGGGTCCATCTCATGTCGGAAGACCTCCGGGGGGTACACGTCGTTGTCTGCGGGGGTCAGGGGATAGGGGGCAGGTCACGTCGCAGCGCGCCCCGTAGGGGGCGCCCTGGCGCCCGAGTGCCGGCGCTGCCGCCGGCCCTCGGAATGGCGCTATCCGGTGGTGTCAGGAGCGATCGAACGCAGTTGTGCGTCCGCCCAGTCCGCGTGGTCGAAGTTGATGCCGTCGCCGCCGTCGGTGACGCGCAGCGTCAGGCGCCGCACTCCACTGACGTCGACGTCGAGTGCGCGAGCGGCGTCCGCGGGGGTCATCACCTCGGTCCGTGCGAGCAGTTGCCCGTCACCGACCACTTCGAAGACGACCGTGGCCGTGCCGCCGACCTCGTCGTCGACACCCACGTGAGCCCGGAACCGGTCGTAGGCGCCGCGGATGTCGACGGACACCTCGGCCGTGGCATGCATACCGAGGCCTTTGTCGTACGCGGTGCCGCGGATGCGCAGGGGACCGCCGTCGCCTCCGGCGTTTTCCCCGTTCGACGTGTCGCGTTCGACCGGCCCCCAGCCGTTGCGCTCCTCGACGAACGGCAGATCGCTCACGTAGTCCACTCCCGGTGGTGCGACGAACACCCGTACCGTCCGCTCCTGACGCAGCGGGGGGACGCCGGCTTTCTCGCCCGGAGCCCAGTAGGCGGCGCTCACCACCACGTCGTGGTAGCCGTACGCCGCGTCGGACGGGACGTGCACGGTGGCGCGTGCGCCGATCGCGGCGCCGGTGGCGAGTTCACCGGCGTGAGCGGTGCCACCTGTGACCGTCCAGCCCTGCGGGGGGCTCACGCGCACCGTGGCGTCGCGCACCGGACCGAAGTCCTCCACCTGGAACGTGCCTTCGACATCGACCGTCTTCCCCGGGTCGGCTTCCGCTTTCTTCGGTGTGGCCGACAGGACGGTCAACGGCACGCGGTCCACGGGCCGGTCGCACGTGGCACGGCCGGGCAGGGCCCGGCAGATCAGAGCGGCGAAGCCGCCGCCCGCCGACGTGGGGACCGACAGCACATCGCGGCGGTCGGCGACCTTGGAGTCACGCACCAAGCCGCCCGGTCCGTCACGCAGAACCTCCAGCCGCCAGCGGCCGGCGCCGAGGAAGTCCAGCGGCACCCGGCGCGTGGCAGGCCCGTCGCCAGCGCTGACGTCGCCTACGAACCAGCGGTCGCCGTGACGCCGTGCGAGGGTCGCCCCGTCACCGGGGTGCCCGGACAGCAGCCGTGTCTCGTCCCAGACGGTCGGTACCTGCTCGAGGAACCGTTCGAGCTCCGGTCGTGACCGGTATGCCTCCACCGAGCCGGCGAAGTTCTGGAAGCCGGACTCGTAGACGACCGACAGGGCCAGTTCCGCGGCCTCCGAGGTGTTTCGGGTGCCGAACTGGAATCCCATGGGCGTGTAGTCCATGGATCCCACCACGTTCCGGGTGTACGGCAGTGTGGTGATGTCGGCGAGAGACACATTGCCCTGCTCGGCACCGTAGACCGCCTCCATCGACATGACGTGCGGCCAGGTGCGCTGGATGCCGTGCGGGATGGTCGACCCGTGGAAGTTGACCAGCAGTTCCCGCTCGGCGGTCGCCGCGAGGATGTCGTCGTACCAGCGGAAACGCTCCTGGGCGTCCGAATCCATGAAGTCGATCTTCAACCCGGCCGCGCCCCACCCCTTGACCCTGCCCAGGGTCTCCTGGCGTTCGGCGGCCGTGTCCAGATCGGACCAGTGCATCCACACCAGGATCTTCACACCACGCCGCTGCGCGTACTCGATGAGCCGCGGCATCCAGTCCTCGGTCTTCCACCCGTCGTCCACCAGCGTGTACTCCCAGCCGTGGGCGGCGCTGTAGTCGACGAACCGCTGCTGGGTCTCCAGGCTGCGCTGCGCGGAACCGAAGCCGGCCAGCCAGGACCACGCGACCTTGCCCGGACGGATCCACGAGGTGTCCGTCACCCGGGAGTCGGGCGCCAGGTCGTCGGTGAGGGTGGACTCCGTGACGGTGGCCAGGTCACCGATGACGGCGGTGCGCCACGGGGTGGCCAGCGGTCCCGCCGAGGCGACGCGTTCGTCGGCGAGTTCCACGGTGTACCGGCCGCTTCCGGCGTCGTGCGCGAGACGGCTGCCGGCATAACGACCGTCCACGTCCGACTCCGTGAGCAGGACGTAGGACTCGCCGACCCGGAAGAGCGAGGGGTACGCGTAGTCGCCTGCCGCGGCGTCCGCAGCGGTCGTCTCGGTGCGGGGCCGTTCGTAGTTGGGCGTGTACGGCATCAGCCACGCCGCGGCTTCGTCCGGCACCTGGAAGGCGGAAGCCTCGCCGAGCACCCTCACCTCGTCGTCGCCGGGCAGGACATAGCGGTAGGCGAACCCGTCCTCCGAGACACGGACGACGAGGTCGAGCCGGGCACCGTCATCCTTGGTGAAGGAGAACCGCGCCTCGGTCATATGGGCCACACGCCGGCGCTGCTTGCCGGTCGTCGTGGAGTACCGTTCGGTCACTTTCCGTACCATGTGTCCACGAAACCGCAGACCGGCGGTCAGGTCGGAGGCATCGGTGGTGATGCCGACCGGGGCGGGTTCGAGCACGGTGGTGCTGCCTCGGCGTACGCCCAGCGACAAGGTGCCTCGTGTGTCGTCGAGTTGCAGATGCGCGGTCAGGGCCTCGCCGGGCTCTCCCGCCCTGTACGTCACGTTCCACGACGTGGCCGCCGCGCTCCCGGCGGCCACGGCCTGGGGAGTGGGACTCGCGAGTCCCACGGTGGCGCTCACGGCTGCGGCGAGCAACGCCAGCAGTCTGCGTCTGAACCGGTGCGTTCCTGCGTGCACGTAGGCCTCCATCGAGTCCGGTAGCGTTGTCGGTTCGCTTTCTCTCAGCCCGCCAGGCGGACTGTTGCTTCTGATCTCCTTCCTGGCATCCCACCCCGCGGGGACGTGCTCCTCAGGCCACGACGTGACGGCGAGGGAGGTGCGTCGGATGTGACCTGTGGCCGGGACGCGGAGTGACACATAGCGGGCCGCGCTGTCGGTGCGCAGGACTCCCCCGCGCCGTCAGTCGTGCCGCGCACGTGCGGGTACGGCCGTCCCCGCTGAACTCCGCCCGCGCTGCCGGGCGGGACCGGGGGCGTGGACACCCAACTCCTCCCGTCCGGTGTCGCCCAGGAAACCGCCGTCGAGACCGTGCGGCATCCAGCCGCCGGAGTCGGAATCGTCTCCCGTGCCCGACCCGGCTGGGCCGGCCCTGTTCGCGGGCGACGGTGTCGACGGTGCGGCGCGTCACCTCGTCGAGGTCGTCCCACGGCAGCCGGGCCGCCAGGACGAAGCAGGACTGGAAGGTGGCGTCGAAGAGCCGTTTCCCGCCCCTGCTGTTCGGACCAGCGGGTGTGGGTGAGGAGGGCGCGGTCGTGGGTGTCGGAGACAGGGATCGTTTCCTGATCGGGCCTGGCCGCGACGCTCCTGGCGGCTGCCGCTGCCGCTGCCTCGGCCACGGCCTGCTCTGATCCCAGGACGAGCGGGGAGGCGGTCAAGGCGGCGGAAACGCCGAGGAGTTGGATGAGGTGACGGCGTGTGAACTCCGCGGCTGGCTGCGGCATGCGGCGGCGACCTTTCCGTCGACAACGTTGTCAAAGGGCCACGATCATTCTTCGGGTGCACCATGGGCACGTCAAGAGGGCCGCCGCTCGCGTTCCCCCAGGACCCCGGCGACGCGACCAAGGCGCGGCATGCCGTGCGCTCGCCCCTCATCCACCACAACCCCCACTGCCGCGGCGCGGACACCCAGAACGATGCGGCCGACGGCGAAGCCGCGGTCGGCGAGGCACCCTCGGGGCTGGTTCCGGACCGCGCTCATCCCCTCCCGACCCCCGCTATGCAAATGAAAACGGTTATCGCATATCCTCCCGTTGATGTCCTCTTGATCGGCACAACCGGAAGGCATGAACGCGAACCATGAGAACCCCCAGCCATCGGCTCATAGCCGGCCTGCTCCTCGCTCCGCTCCTCACCGGATGTTTCGCCTCCGGCAGCGAGGGCGCGTCCTCCTCCGGCTCGTCCGCCTCCGGGGAAGGTGGCCGCCTTCGGGTGGCGCTGGCCTTCACGCCGACGGAGAACTTCTCCCCGTACGGTTACGACGCCTTCAACCTGTCCCGACTGGGTGTCGCCGAGGGCCTCACCAAGCTGGACGCCAACGGCACCGCGGCCCCCGCGCTCGCCGAGTCGTGGACCAGCGAGAAGAGCGGCCTCAGCTGGCTGTTCACGCTGCGCGACGCGAAGTTCCAGGACGGCGAGACCGTCACCGCGCAGGCCGTCGCCTCCGCTCTCACCCACGCGGCCCGGGCGGAGCCGGCCCCCGCCGCCCTCTCCGGGGTGAAGCTGACCGCCCAGGCGGTGGGCGAGGACCAGGTGCGGGTCAACACCGGCGAGGCCGACCCGGTGCTGCCGCTGCGCATGTCGAACCCGAGCCTCGCGGTGTTCTCCCCGAAGGCGTACGCGAAGAAGGGCGCCGTGAGTCCGGTCGGCACAGCCACCGGCCCCTTCCGACTCACCAAGATCACCGGTGACACGGCGGCCACCCTGGACCGCTTCGACGACTACTGGGGCGGCCGCGCCCAGGCCCCCGGCATCGACGCCACGTTCGTCGCCGACGGCACTGCCCGCGCCAACTCCCTGCGCACCGGGCAGACGGACATCGCCGAGGCCCTCCCCGTGGCGCAGATCGCCTCCCTGGACAAGGGCACCGTCCATGAGACGAACACCGCCCGCAACACCAGCCTGTACCTCAACACCAAGTCCGGCGCCTTCACCGACGCCGGCCTGCGTGCCGCCGCGCGTGAGGCGATCGGCACCTCCGTCATCGCCAAGGACGTCTACGAGGGACACGCCGAGACCGCCCAGGGCATCTACGGTCCCGCCCTGAACTGGGCGGCGGGCAAGCGGATCGAGCCCACCGGGCGGGCCGAGGTCGCCGAGCCCGGCGGTAAGAGCATCACCATCGCCACCTACACGGGCCGGCCCGAACTGGCCGAGGCCGCCCAGGTGCTGCAACAGCAGCTGCGGAAGGCCGGGTTCAAGGTGAAACTCGAGGTCCGCGACTACGCACGACTCGAAGGCGACCTGCTGGCCGGGAAGTTCGACGCCGCCGTCGCCTCCCGCAACGTGATGCTCGACACCGGCGACCCCGTGTCCGTCCTCGTCAGCGACTTCACGTGCGACGGCACCTACAACCTGTCGCTGCTGTGCGACAGGAACGTCGACAAGGCCGTCGCGGACGCCCAGGCCGTGGCCGACCCCGCCAAGCGGCAGGATGCCGCCATGAAGGCGGAGGCGGAGATCCTGGGCACCGACGCGGTGGTTCCGCTCGCGCACCTGAAGGTCGCCACCGGCATCCGCGCCTCCGTGCAAGGCGCCCTGCTCGACCCGTACGAGCGGCAGTTGATCGGAACGGGGACCCGGCGCTGAAACGTACAACCGGCACGACGAGCGGCGTTCCCGCCGCCCTGCGCGTCCTCGCGCGGAGCGGCGGCCCCACGCTGCTGTGGCGGACCGTGCTCGCCGCCTCCCTGGTCCTCGGGATCGGCCTGCTGCCATGGCTGTCCCGCACCGACCCCGCGCTGACCGTACTCAAGGCCCGGTCCGCCGAGCGAGATCCCACCCCGGAGGCCCTGGCCGCCGTACGGGACGAACTCGGCCTGGCCGACGGCCCGATGCGGCTGCTGGCCCGCTGGCTCGGCGGGCTGCTGCACGCCGACGCGGGCCGCTCCTGGATCTCCGGCACCGAGGTGCTGCCCGGTGCCGCCCAGGCCCTTGGCGTCTCCCTGCTCCTGATGGCCGGATCTCTCGCGGTAGCCGTGGGCACGGCCGCCGCGGTGTGCGGTCGCAGCCTGTGGCTCGGCTCCCGGCGCCGGCTCGGCGCACGCGCCCCCGGCGGCACAGTGACGGCCGTGCTGGCCGCGCTGCCGGAGTTCCTCGTCGCCGCCGTCCTCGCCTCGGTGGTCGGTGTCCAGCTCGGCTGGCTGCCCGCGCTGGGCTGGTACGGCCCGCAGTGGATGGTGCTGCCGTCGCTCGCCCTCGGCCTGCCCGCCGGGGCGGTCCTCGGGCGGATGCTGGACGACCTGCTGCCCGGCGCGTTCGCCGAGCCCTGGGCGCTGGCCACCGCCGCCCGCGGTATCCCGCCGGGCTCCGTGGCCCGCATGGCGCTCCGGCGCTGCGTGCCCGGACTGCTGCCCAACCTGGGCCTGTTCGTGGTCGGCCTGACCGGCGGAGCCGTCGCCGTGGAGCAGGTCTTCGACATACCCGGCCTCGGCCGGCTCACCCTGCGCGCCGCCCTCGCCCAGGACCTGCCCGTCCTACAGACCGGCACGCTGGCCCTGGTGCTCCTCGCGGCGACTGCCGGTGCCCTGACCCGGCTGGCGGCCCGGCTGCTGATCGGGCCCGCGCTGCGCGACGGCGCCCTGCACTCCCTGCACCGGCCCGCACCGCCCGCGCCCCGGACGCTGCCTTTGGTGTACGGGGTGCTGCTCACCGCCGTCATCGGCCTCGGCCTGCCCCGCGACCCGCTCACCCTGGACACCGGCGCACGTCTCCAAGCCCCGTCCTGGGCCCATCCCTTCGGCACCGACGCCCTGGGCCGGGACATCCTGGCCCGCATCGCGCACGGCTCGCTCGACACCCTCGGCATCGCCCTCGCGGTGAGCGCCACAGCTCTCGCGACGGGGATTCTGCTGGGTCTGCTCCCCCGGCTGTCCGGGCCCGTCGTCGACACCGTCAACGCGGTACCGCCCGTCCTTGCCGGTCTCCTCGTCACCGCCGTCGCGGGCGGCGGCGCGTGGACGCCGGCACTCGCCGTGGCTGCGGTCGCCTGGTCCCCGCTGGCCACCCACACCACAACCCTCATCCAGCAAGAACGCGCCACCACCCACCTGACCGCCACCCGAGCCCTGGGAGCCGGACCCTGGTACCTGCTCGCCCACGAACTGCTCCCGGCCGTCCTGCCACCCGTCGCCCGCCACGCTCTGCTCCGACTGCCCGGCATCGCCCTGTCCCTGGCCGCCCTCAGCTTCCTCGGCCTCGGGTCCCAGCCGCCCTCGCCCGAGTGGGGCCTGCTGCTCGCCGAGAACCAGCCGTACGCCGAACGCGCCCCCTGGGCCGTCCTCGCCCCCGCCGCCGTCCTCGCCCTGCTCGGCGCGCTCGCGGTGACCGCGGCGGGAGGCGTGCGCCTGCCGCGGCGGCGGTCGCCGGCACGCCCCGCGAGGCTGCCGGGCCCTCCCGCCGAAGTGAAGCAGGCCATGCCGACGCCACCACGTACGCCCGTCCCCACATCACCCACAGACTGACGGATTCCGATGACCGATCTCTTCCCCCGGGTCCGGCCCCGGCGACCCGCCCGGGCCCCGAAGCCGCCGCGCGAGCGGACCTGGAAGCACCTGTCACCGCTGCTGCGGCTGCTCATCCTGACCCAGCTCGCCTTCAACGTCGGCTTCTACGCCGTCCTGCCGTTCCTCGCCGCGCACCTCGGCACCGCCATCGGCATGGCGGGCTGGCTGGTCGGCTTCGTCCTTGGTCTGCGGACGTTCAGTCAGCAGGGCCTGTTCGTGGTCGGCGGCTGGCTCGTGGACCGTTACGGCGTGCGCCCGCTCGTGCTGACCGGGTGCGTGCTGCGGATCGCCGGGTTCGCCTGGCTGGGATACGCGCAGGCGACATGGACGGTCATCGGGGCCGTGCTGGTCATCGGCTTCGCGGCCGCGCTGTTCTCCCCCGCCGTGGAGTCCGAGGTGGCCCGGCAGGCGGTGGTGTGGGAGGAGGAGGGCCACGGCCCGAGGACCCGCGTCCTGGCCCTGCTCTCCGCGGCGGGCCAGGCCGGCGCGTTCGTCGGCCCGTTGCTCGGCGGCCTGTTGCTGCTCGTGGACTTCCGCACCGCCTGCCTCGCCGGCGCCGCCGTCTTCGTCCTCGTCCTCGCCGGACATGTCCGGCTGATGCCGCAGCACATCCCCGGCCGGGTCCGCACCCGCCAACGGGGCGGCCTGGGCACGATGCTGCGCAACCGCCGCTTCCTCGCCCTGTGCTGCGCGTACGGCACCTACCTGCTCGCCTACAACCAGCTCTACCTCGCCCTGCCCGACGAGGTGCAGCGCGCGACCGGTTCACAGGCGGCCCTGTCCTGGCTGTTCGCCCTGTCCTCCCTGCTGGTCGTGTGCGCCCAACTCCCGGTCACCCGCTGGGCCGGCGACCGGCTCGACCTGCGCCGTTCCATGGCGTGGGGACTGCTGCTCATCGCGGCCGGCTTCGCCGTCGTCGCCGCCGCCCGGCCCGCCGAGTGGACGGGCATCGCGGGCCTCCTGCCCGCCGCCGGGTACGTCGTCCTGCTCACCCTCGGCCAGATGCTGGTCGTCCCCGCCGCCCGCGCCTGGGTGCCCGACCTCGCCGAAGACGGCCGCATCGGCCTCTACACCGGCGCCCTGTCCTCCGTCTCCGGCCTGATCGTCCTCGTGGGCAGCTCAGCCACCGGCTCCCTGCTCGACCTGGGCCTGCCGGCCGCCGTACCGTGGCTTCTGCTCGCCGCCCTACCGGCCCTCGCGGTGACCCTGCTTCCCCGCCGTCCGGAGGGAGCCGAGGGGATCGAACCGACCGAAGGCACGCACCCGGCGGGCTGACCTCCGCCACGCGCCGCGGGCGGGTGCGCGACGCACCGGGGCGCGGCGGTCCCACGGGGGGCCGGCGCTGGCACCCCCTGCTGCCGGTCCGAACCTCAGCGCCCGGACCGTACGACGGGCGGGTTACTGGGGGCGACGGCCGGTGAGGGCTCCATCGGGGTCGTCGGGCAACGCGATGCGAACAGTGATGCGTTTGCCGACCGGTTCCCGCTGGACCTCGAAACCCTGGGCGACGGCCATGACGATCTCCAGGCCATGTTGCCCGACCCGGCCCGCATCAGCAGCCCGGGCCACCGGCAGGACCGGGTCACTGTCCCACACGATGATCTCCACCAGGTCCCCGGCGATACGCAGTTCCATCAGCACCGGCCCCGGCGCGTACTTGAGCGCGTTGGTGACCAGCTCACTGACCACCAGCTGCGTCAGATCCATCGCACGCGCGCACACCGGCAGACCGTGCTCAGCCTGCACGCGGCCGAGGAAATCCGCCGCGTAGTGCCGTGCCTCGGCAATGCAGGACCCGCCCCCGTCCAGAGCGATGGTGTCCCACGCCGGAGTGGCACCGGGCATCATGCGGTCCTCACCCTGGTCCACCTTTGTCTCCCCGTTCATCTGGTGCGCATACCCCGGACCCCGCCCCGCACGCTCCGTGGACTCGGGTACGCGAATCACCGAACGGGTGTTCACCGTAAGATCAGGGCAGGCTGTCGGCGCCAGCGGGCCGGGAACCTGAGTTCCCCATCAGTGAGCCCAGCGGAGGAAACAGTGACAGACCCCCGCGGAGCAGCCCGGCGGCCCGGCCGGCTGTCGATCTGTCTGGTGTGTGTCGATAGGCTCAAGCGACCGGCGGATCGTCCGGGCATGCCGGACCCGCGCCCCCACGTGCGAAGTCAGGTTGTCGATGCGCTTACATCCAGGCGAGACCGAGGCCGTCGGCTGGCGGGTGGTGACCGTACTCGACGCCGTCCGGCAGCTGCGCGATGCATCACCCGACGTCGGCGGACGTCCGCGGGTGATCGCGATCGACGGCCGGGGCGGCGCCGGCAAGACGACCCTGGCCGAGCGGCTGTGCAAGGTGGTGCCCAACTCCGCCATCGCGCACACCGACGACATCGCGTGGCACCACGCCTACTTCGACTGGGGCGCCGTGCTCGTCGAGAACATCCTGCGACCCCTGCGTCAGGGTGAGGCGGTGGACTTCCGCCCCGAGGCCTGGATCACCCACCACCGGCCCGGATCGATCACCATCCCCGCCGGTGCCGACTTCGTCTGGGTCGAGGGCACCGGCATCATCCGCGAAGAGCTTGACCCGTGGCTGGACGCCTCTGTGTGGATGCAGGGTGACCTGGATGAGCAAGAGCACTTGTTGGCCGTCCGCGACGGTGACTCCCCCGAGCAGCGCGAGCACGTGGCGAACTGGCTGCTGGAGGAAGTGCCGTTCATGGTGCGAGAACAGCCGTGGGCCCGAGCCACCATGATCGTCGCCGGCCCTCCGCAGATCGACCACGACCCGGACACCGAGCTGGTCGTCGCCCCGCCGACCAGCCCATAGGGCGGACGGCCCGCCGATCGACCTGAACCCCGACAGCGAAAATCCCACCCCGTACCCGCTCCAGCCGACTCAAGTCCTCGGTGGAGCGGGGCGACGTGGCATGGACGCTCGGTCAGGGCGTCAGCGTGACCAATCACAGCCCAGGCGATGCTCGGGCCGTGCGGGCAATCTCGGCCCGCACGGCCTTCAGATAACAGACACGATGCTCGCCTGCACCAAAACAGGTCTCGTCGGAATGGTGCGCCATCTCGCGGGAGGCTGTTTCCATATTCCTCACGAATGGGCCCAGTTCCCTGGCACTTATCAAGTGACCTGAAAGGGTTCGGAAAAGGACATCGCGTCCATGATGAGCAACGAACAATCACAGAAGAATGGCACAGAACGGAGTTGCGAACAATTCAACCCGTGACGCGCCCGTACGTACTCAGTCCCACACGTAGAGGCCCCAGCCAGCGGATTCACGGTAGCACTCGTAGTACGAGTAACCATGGCGGAGGTAGTACTCCCCGCCCACCTGACAGGACGCCTTCGTGGAATAGTGATCAATGAAGTGCTCTGCGGAAGGTGCAGCAGAGGCACTGCTGCCCAAGCCGACAACCCCAAGAGTCGCCAGCATCCCTGACGTGGCAACGATTCGAGCGATTTTCCCCTTCATGCAACCTCCAGGAAGATCAGTTCTGGCTGGACGGTGGAATTCTTCATACGGATCGATTCCATGTCAACGTACCGTTTTGAGCCACGCGAACAGGAAACCCAGCGGCCGGCGGATGCCACCGCCGCGGTGGGCGTCTTCGAGAGAGAAGCGCATTGTTTCGGTCACGCCATCGCGTGTCCGGCCAGCAGTCGGGCGGCGGCTACCGCATCAGATACTCGTATGACTGGCCGCCGACCCCTCATCTCCGGCCACACACTCGCCATGAGCCCGACCGAAGCGGACCGCGTGACATGAACTCAGCCTCTGGCCGAATAGCGCACGGTCGGACAGAGATCATGCGAGCGGCAGACTGGTTCCATGACCGCATCAGATCCCAAGGCTGATCTTCACTTTTATCTACAGTCCGCCCGTGATGCCCTGCTATGGAAGCTTGAAGGGCTCTCGGAGTACGACATCCGCCGTCCGTCGACGCCGACCGGCACCAACCTTCTCGGCCTGGTGAAGCACGCGGCCGGCGTGGAGCTGGGCTATCTCGGCGACACCTTCGGACGGCCGTCCGGTGAACCGCTGCCCTGGCTCGAAGGCGGTGCCGAACCGAACGCGGACATGTGGGTCACCGCCCACGAGTCACGCGAGTACATCGTTGAGCTCTACCGCCGAGCGTGGACCCACGCGGATGCCACGCTCGACGCGCTGGCGCTGGACACGATCGGCAAGGTGCCGTGGTGGCCCGGCGGGAGGGACGAGGTGACGTTGCACCACGCCGTGGTGCGCGTGATCGCCGACACGCACCGGCACGCTGGTCACGCCGACATCATCCGGGAGCTCATGGACGGTGCCGTGGGGATGAACAAGGGCAACGACGGCATGGCACCGGGCGATTCGGCATGGTGGGAGAACCATCGGAGCCGACTGGAGCATGCAGCTCAGGAAGCCGACCGACGCATGACTCCGGACCAGATCAGCTGAGACAGTTGAGGCGAGACGGACAGTCGTCCGGGCGGCTGTCCATCTGCTGGCCCAGGACTCGGTGCAGGCGAAGGGAGCATCCGCACCCTGCGCGTCCTGCTCGGTGCCTTCGCCCCGCCGAGTCGGCGCATCGAAGGCCGGGCCGGTGGTCGGAGTGGCACTGCCGGAGCCGCTGCTCGTCATGTGTCAGTGGGCTCGCAGCACATCGAGTGCCGTGAGAGCCGTGTGGAGTTCGGTGCGCTGGTCGCCGGACTCCAGGTCTCGGCCGAGGAGACGCTCGATGGTGCGCAGGCGTTGGTACATCGTTTCACGGGAGAGGCCGCCCCGGCGTGCGGCGGTGGTCTTGTTGCCGGCCGCTTCGAGGTAGTGGCGCAGGGTCGTCAGCAGGTCGGTGCCGTGCTGGGTGTCATGATCCATGAGTCGCCCGAGCTGCCGTTCGGCGTACGCCTGGATCCGGGTGTCCTCGCGGAGGGCGTACAGCAGGCGGTGCAGGCCGATGTCGGACGACTCGTGGAAGGACCGGTCCGCGGGGAGGGGCTGGCCGGGTGGGGTGGCCTCGGCGACGCGGGCCGCCTCGCGGAACGAGCGGGCGGTGTCGGAGAGGTCCGTGATCTCCGAGCCGACGCTCACCGCTGCTCGCGGGGCCATGCTCAGTGCGGTGCTGCACATTCGTTCGACGATGGGGCGCCAGGGTTGGGATGGACGCAGAGCCAGCAGGATGCCGAGGCGGTCGGGGGCCAGCTCGCCGACGAGGGCCGGGATGCCGGCGGTCCGGAGCTCCTGGGACAGGCGGGTCTCGAGCTCGGTCTTTCCTGTGCCTGTGCGGAGGTCGACCAGGGTCGCGACGAACCGGCTCTGGCGGGTCGGCAAGCCCAGTGCGGCGCAGCGGGCGTGGGCGTCCGCGGCGGAGCGGTGGCGCTGGTCGACCAGGTCGCGCAGGGCGTTTCGGTGTGCGGTGCGTTCCCAGGGGGTGGAATGGATGAGGCGGGCGACGGTCAGCGCCATCGCGGTCCGCTCCAGCACGGTGATGTCCTCCGGCCCGGAGGCGGGGCCGTCGGTGCGGGCCGGGAGCATGACCACGCGGCCCCAGCGCTCGCCCTGGTACTCGACGGGAGCGGTGAGCCAGCCCGCCGGGCCGCGTGTCGGCGTGTGGTCGTCGGCCTCGGCGGCCCTGGAGCGCCGTTCCCAGCCGATGAGCGCGTCCTCCAGCGTGCCTCCGGACGGTTCGCAGATCAGTGCCTGGTGCGCCAGGTTCTCCAGGACGACCGTGCGGCCGCACATCTCCGCCGCCGTACGCACCACGTCCTCCGGACCGGCGCCGCGCAGGGTCAGGGCGGTGAACACCTCGTGGATGCGCTGGGTGCGGCGCATCACGTCCGCCTGGTTGCCGAGCAGGAGGGCGTGCACGACCTGGGTGACTTCCAGGAAGTTGACGTCCTTGGCGAGCGTGACGAGGGGAAGCCCGCGCAGACGGCAGGCGTCGACGAGTGCGTCCGGCGGGCGGTGGTAGCGACGTACGAGTTCGATGACCAGCGCCGCGGCCCCGACGTCGGCGAGTTCGTCGACGTACCGACGCACGCCGGCCACGTCTTCCGGGAGCGGCATTCCGGTGGTCAGGACGAGTTCGCCGCCCTTGAGGAAGGACGCGGGGTCGGTCAGTTCGGTGATGTGGACCCACCTGACCGGCCGGTCCAGGTGGGGCTCACCGGTGACGACGTGGGGTTGTCCGGCGGCGAGGACGGGAAGGGCCAGGACGTCGGCGACGCTGGGGGCGCGGGTGGGCCCATGGCCGGCCGGGTGGGTGTCGTTCACGGTGTCTCCATGGGGTCCCCTGCCCGGGCACGGCTCCGTGCCCGGGGTGCCCGGCCACTGTGACAAGCGCCGCTGACCTGCGCAAGAGCGGTCCGTGAGCGATCGGCGCCCAGCATGGCGCCGGTGAGGCTGACACAACGTCCGGATGTCGCGGCCCGGCCGGACAGATCGCACGTTGGCGCACCCCTGGTCCGCGGAGATGCTCGGGACACCGCAGCAGACCGCGCACCGAGGCCGGGAGACGAACATGACCGCACTGTCGCCGCACCTTCGCCAGGCCACGCCCGTGGTGGCGGTCCGGGGCGAGGGCGTCCACCTCTACGGTGAGGACGGCCGCCGCTACCTCGACTTCACCGCCGGCATCGGCGTCACCAGCACCGGGCACTGCCACCCGAAGGTCGTGGCGGCGGCGCAGGAGCAGGTGGGCACGCTGGTGCACGGCCAGTACACGACCGTCATGCACCGGCCGCTGCGGCAGCTCGTCGAGAAGCTGGGCGAGGTGCTGCCGGCCGGGCTGGACAGTCTGTTCTTCACCAACTCCGGCAGCGAGGCCGTCGAGTCCGCGCTGCGGCTGGCCCGCCAGGCCACCGGCCGTCCCAACGTCATCGTCTGCCACGGCGGCTTCCACGGCCGTACGGTGGCCGCCGCCTCCATGACGACGTCCGGCACCCGCTTCCGGTCCGGCTTCTCCCCGCTGATGAGCGGCGTGGTCGTCACCCCCTTCCCGTCGGCCTACCGCTACGGCTGGGACGAGGAGACCGCCACCCGGTTCGCCCTGCGGGAGCTGGACTACACCCTCCAGACGATCTCCTCGCCCGCCGACACGGCCGCGATCATCGTCGAGCCGGTCCTCGGCGAGGGCGGCTACGTCCCCGCCACCCGGATGTTCATGGAAGGCCTGCGGGAGCGGGCCGACCGGTACGGCTTCCTCCTCATCCTCGACGAGGTGCAGACCGGCGTCGGCCGCACCGGCCGCTTCTGGGGCCACGACCACTTCGGCGTCATCCCCGACATCCTCGTCACCGCCAAGGGCCTGGCCAGCGGCTTCCCGCTGTCCGGCATCGCCGCCTCCGAGGAGCTGATGGCCAAGGCGTGGCCGGGCTCGCAGGGCGGCACGTACGGCGCCAACGCCGTGGCCTGCGCGGCGGCCGTCGCCACCCTCGACGTCGTACGCGACGAGAAGCTCGTCGAGAACGCCGAGGCGATGGGGGCCCGCCTGCGCCAGGGCCTGGAGGCGGTGGCCGACCGCACGCCGGGCATCGGCGACGTACGCGGTCTCGGTCTGATGCTGGCCACCGAGTTCGTCACCGAGGACGGCGGCCCCGACCCCGACACCGCCGCCCGCGTGCAGCGCGCCGCCATCGACGAGGGCCTGCTCCTGCTGCTGTGCGGCGCCTGGAACCAGGTCGTACGCATGATCCCGGCGCTCGTCATCGACGAGACCGCGGTGGACGAGGGCCTTCAGGCGTGGGCCACCGCGGTGGAGGCCGGCACCTCGGGGGCGACAGGGCGATGACCGACACCACCACGGCCCCGGAGCCGCTGGTCGCGCGGCTCGCCGAGACCGCTCCCGGCCTGCGGGTGGAGACCGGCCCGGGCTCCACCGGTCCGTACGCCTACGACGCCTCCAACTACCGGGTCCCGCCGAGGGCCGTGGTGTTCCCCCGCAGCACCGACGACGTGTGCGCGGTGCTGCGGGCCTGCCGGGAGGCGGGCGTCCCCGTCACCGCGCGCGGCGGCGGTACCAGCATGGCGGGCAACGCGGTCGGACCGGGTGTGGTCCTGGACTTCTCCCGGCACATGAACCGGATCCTGGACATCGACCCGGTGGCGGGCACCGCGCGTGTCGAGGCCGGGGTGATCCTGGACGCGCTGCGCGGCGCGACCGCCCCGCACGGGCTGAGCTTCGGCCCCGACCCGTCCTCGCACAGCCGCTGCACCCTCGGCGGGATGATCGGCAACGACGCGTGCGGCAACCGGTCGGTGCGGCACGGGCGTACCAGCAGCCACATCGAGGCGCTGGAGATCGTCACGGCCGACGGCGTGCGGGCCGTCGCCGACCGGACGGGACTGCGCGCGGCCGACCCGGACGACCCGGACGCGGTCCGCCGTGTCGCCCGCCTCGGAGCGGACGTACGGCATCTGGTCGATGCCAACCTGGCGCCCATCCGCACCGAGCTGGGCCGCGTTCCCCGTCAGGTCTCCGGCTACCAGCTGCACCACCTGCTGCCCGAGCACGGCTTCGACATGGCCCGCGCGCTGGTGGGCACCGAAGGCTCCTGTGCGGTCGTCACCGCGGCGACGGTCCGCCTGGTGACGACCGCACCGGCCGCCACCCTGCTGACGCTCGGCTACGACGACGTGGTCGACGCCGCCGAGGACGTCCCCGAGATCCTGCGCTGGAACCCCACCGCCGTGGAGGGCATGGACGAGGCGATCGTCGCCACCATGCGCGCCCGCCGCGGCCCGGACTCGGTGACCGGGCTGCCCGAGGGGCGGGCCTGGCTGTACGTCGAACTCGACGGGGACGACCAGACGGCGGTCGACGCCCGCGCCGCCGAACTGCTCGACGTGCTCGAGGCCCAGGGCCGGATGACCGGCGGACGGGTCGTGCGGAGCCCTGCCGAACGGCGTTCGCTGTGGCGGGTCCGCGAGGACGGGGCCGGGCTCGCCGCCCGCCTGGTGGACGGCGGGGAGTCCTGGCCGGGCTGGGAGGACGCGGCGGTCGCGCCCGGGGACCTGGCCGCCTACCTGCGGGACTTCCGCAAGCTGCTGGCCTCCCACGGCCTGACCGGGGTGCTGTACGGCCACTTCGGTGCGGGCTGTGTGCACGTACGCATCGACTTCGACCTCGCCACGGACGCCGGCCGGGCCGCGACCCGCCGCTTCCTCGGTGAGGCGGCCGCGCTCGTGGTCTCGCACGGCGGCTCGCTGTCGGGCGAGCACGGGGACGGACGGGCGCGCGGTGAGCTGCTGGAGATCATGTACAGCCACCGGATGATCCGGACGTTCGCCGCCTTCAAGGAGATCTTCGACCCCGAGGGGCTGCTCAACCCCGGCGTCATCGTGGCCCCGGCCCGCCTCGACGCCGACCTCGCGCTGCACACGCCCTCCCACGTGCTGCCCGTCGAGAGCCTCTTCTCCTTCCCGCACGACAAGGACGGCTTCGCGGGCGCGGTACGCCGTTGCGTCGGCGTCGGCCGCTGCCGCAGCGACACGGGCGGTGTGATGTGTCCCAGCTACCGGGCGACCGGGGAGGAGACCGACTCCACGCGGGGCCGGGCCCGGCTGCTCCAGGAGATGGTGCGGGGCGACCTCGTCCAGGACGGCTGGCGCTCGACAGAGGTGCGCGACGCCCTCGACCTGTGCCTGTCCTGCAAGGCGTGCTCCAGTGACTGCCCGGTCGGCGTCGACATGGCCACGTACAAGGCGGAGTTCCTGCACCAGCACTACAAGGGCAGGATCCGGCCCCGCTCCCACTACTCGCTGGGCTGGCTGCCGCTGACCTCGGCCCTCGCCGGATTCGCCGCCCGCCCGGTCAACGCGCTGCTGCGCGGACCGGTCGGCAAGCTGCTCGCCCGGCTCGGCGGCGTGACCACGAAGCGCCGGATCCCGGCCTTCGCCTCCCGGCACGCGCTTCGCCGGGCCCTGCGCAAGGCGGAGACCGGTGAGCCGGCCAAGGCCCTGCTCTTCATCGACAGCTTCACCCGAGCCTTCCGCCCCGAGGTGGCGGGCGCCGCGAGCCGCGTGCTCGCCGACGCCGGGATTCCCTGCACGGCTCAGGACGGCCTGTGCTGCGGATTGACCTGGGTCAGCACCGGCCAGCTGTCCACCGCCCGCCGCGTCATGGCCCGTACGGTCGCCCACCTCGACAACGGCGACGACCGGCCCATCATCGTGGCCGAACCCAGCTGCGCCGCCGCCCTCAAGCGTGACGTGCCCGAACTGCTCGGCACCGACGCCGCCCAGCGCGTCGCGGCCCGCGTGCACACCTTCACCGGCGCCCTGACCGACCTGGCCGCGCCGGACTGGACCCCGCCGGAGCTGCCGGACCAGGTCGTCCTGCAGACCCACTGCCACGAGTACGCCACCTTCAAGGGCAGCCACCCCCGCGACCTGCTCGGGCGCCTCGGCGTACGGAAGGTCGACGAGGCCGAGGGCTGCTGCGGACTCGCCGGGAACTTCGGCTTCGAGGAACAGCACTACGACACCTCGATGGCCGTCGCCGACCTGGCTCTGAAGCCCCGCCTCGACGACATCACCCAGCACATGCCGACGGTCGTGGTGGCCGACGGTTTCAGCTGCGCCACCCAGATCGACCACCTCGCCGGTGACCGGGGCATCCGCGCCCTGCACCTCGCGGAGCTGCTCGACCCCGCCGCCGATCAACCAGGAGAGACGTCATGACCGACACACCCACGCAGTTGTTCATCGGCGGGTCCTGGGTGGATGCCGCGGACGGCGCCACCATGCCCGTCGATGACCCCGCGACCGGTGAGATCATCGCCCAGGTCGCCGACGCGGGCGCGAAGGATGCCCGGCTGGCGGAGGACGCGGCCGTCCGGGCGCAGGGGGAGTGGGCCCGCACGGCACCGCGGGCGCGCAGTGAGATCCTGCGCCGGGCCTACGAGATCATTCTCGAGCGCACCGACGAGCTGGCCCACCTGATGACGGCCGAGATGGGCAAGCCGCTGGCCGAGGCCAAGGGAGAGGTGGCGTACGCGGCGGAGTTCTTCCGCTGGTTCTCCGAGGAGGCCGTGCGTATCGACGGTGGCGGCGGAATTCTGCCCGACGGCCGCAACCGCATGCTGCTCTCCCGTCGCCCGGTCGGACCCTGTCTGCTGATCACCCCGTGGAACTTCCCGCTGGCCATGGGCACCCGCAAGATCGGCCCGGCGATCGCCGCCGGCTGCACGATGATCCTCAAGCCTGCCCCGCAGACCCCGCTGTCCAGCCTGGCCCTCGCCGCGATCCTCAAGGAGGCCGGGCTGCCGGACGGCGTGCTCAACGTCGTCACCACCTCTCGTGCGGGGGAGGTGTGCGAACCGCTTCTGCGCGGCGGGCGGATGCGCAAGCTGTCCTTCACCGGCTCCACCGACGTCGGACGCCTGCTGCTCGCCCAGAGTGCGGAGGCGGTCGTGCGGACCTCGATGGAGCTGGGCGGGAACGCGCCGTTCATCGTCTTCGAGGACGCCGACGTGGACAAGGCGGTCGACGGCGCGATGGTCGCCAAGATGCGCAACATGGGCGAGGCCTGCACCGCCGCCAACCGCTTCTTCGTCCACAGCTCCGTGGCGGAGGAGTTCGGGCGGCGCCTGGCCCGGCGCATGGGCGCGCTGGTGGTGGGTCCCGGTACCCGGGACGGTGTCGACGTCGGCCCGCTGATCGACCGGGTCGGGCGGGCCAAGGTCGAGGAGCTGGTGGCCGACGCGGTGGAGCGTGGCGCCCGGGTGCTCGTGGGCGGCCGTACGCCCGAGGGGCCGGGCTGCTTCTACCCGCCGACCGTGCTCGCCGACGTCGCCTCCGACAGCCGTCTGATGGACACGGAGATCTTCGGCCCGGTCGCGGCGATCCTCACCTTCGACGACGAGGACGAGGTGATCCGGCGCGCCAACGACACCCCCTGGGGCCTGGTCGGCTACGTCTTCACCGAGGGCCTGGACCGTGCCCTGCGGGTCAGCGAGCGTCTGGAGGTCGGCATGGTCGGCCTCAACACCGGCCTCGTCTCCAACCCGGCCGCTCCCTTCGGCGGCGTCAAGCAGTCCGGGCTGGGCCGTGAGGGCGGCCGGGTCGGGATCGAGGAGTTCCTGGAGTACCAGTACCTCGCGGTGCCTGTGCGATGACGGCGGTTCTGCCCTGACCTACGCCGCATCGCGCACCGCGGGCCACCCCCGTGCCCGGCCGCCGAGTCCTCCCGGCCGGGCACGGGGGCAGGTCGGTCCCGCCGCAGGCCTGCCCGAACCGTGACTCAGCGCAGGTGGCGCGCGGTGATCTCCGCCGCCGTCTCGGTCACCAGTCGCCCCAGCTCCGCGAGCCGACCGGGCTCGAAGCGTGAATCAGGCAGGGAGACGGCCACGGCGGCCAGCGGGACGCCGTCACCGTCCAGGACGGGGGCGGCGATGGCGCAGATGCCCTGGAGGTACTGGTTGTGGTTGACGGCGTAGCCACGCTCCCTGACCCGCCGGAGTTCCGTGCGCAGCTCCTCGGGGTCGGTGATGGTCTCCTCGCCGTATCCCTCGAACGTGCCCGTGGCGAACAAGTCGACCTCGGGATGCGGGAGATGCGCGAGGATCGCGTGCCCGGTGGCCGTGGCGTGCAGCGGTGAGGTGTCACCGATGGTGTGGAAGGTCCGCACGGCGTGGTCGCAGTCGACGCGGTCGACGACGACCATGCTGTGCAGTGCGTCGGGCACCGAGAGATGGATGGTCTCGTTCACCGTGTCGCGGAGGCGGATCATGGGTTCGCGGGCGGCGGCGAACAAGCTGGAGCCCTGGAGGGCGGCGGGTCGTACGGCGAGGACGCGGGCGCCGATCTCCCAGCGCGTGGTGTCCCTGCGGTTGGCCCGGAGCCATCCCGCCTCGTTGAGGGTGACCAGGGTGCGCTGCACCGTCGACTTCGGTAGGCCGAAGAGTTTCGTCAACTCGCCCACGGTGACCGGCTGATGCCGGGCGACCGCCTCCAGGATGCGCAGTGACCTGATGACGCTCTTCATTTCCATCCGGCCCCCATCAGTCGCGTGGCTTCGTCGCTCACCTTGACTCCCTCCCCGGAGCTGCGGGCACGACTCATGCCGCATTCTAGCATGGCGTTCCACAATACGGCATGAAGGGGAATGGCGCCCCATGGTCTTCCCGGCGATGAGCGGCGGGAGCGCCCCTGCCCCGTCCCGCGTGCCGCGCGCGGCGGCCGCCCTGGAACCGACGCCCCCGGTCGGGCCCGGGGTGACGGCTGCCCTGACATGCGGCGAGGGCCGGCTTGCACGCTTCGACGTGTGCAAGCCGGCCCTCGCCGGTCGGGGCCCTCTTGGGCCACCACCTTCCGTCAGCCGCCCAGGAGGCGTCCGCTGATCTCCTCTGCCGCGCCGGCCACGAGGCCAGCCCACTCGGACTCCCGTTTCACGTCGTACCGGGAGTCGGGCATCGAGATGGCCACGGCGGCCAACGGTGTCCCGTTCTCGTCGAGCACGGGTGCGGCGAGGGCGCAGACGCCCGGCCGGTACTGGTTCCGGTTGATCGCGTAACCGTCGGCGCGGATCCGGTCCAGTTCGGCGCGCAGCTCGTCGGGGTCGGCGGGGGTCGTGTCGCTGAAGCGCTCCAGGCCCTGGGCGATGACTTCCTCGACGTCCTGCTTCGGAAGCCGGGCGAGGATCGCCCGCCCCACGGCGGTGGCGTGCAGCGGTGAGGTGTCACCGATGGTGTGGAAGGTCCGCACGGCGTGGTCGCAGTCGACGCGGTCGACGACGACCACGCTGTGCAGTGCGTCGGGCACTGACAGGTGGATGGTCTCGTTCACCGTGTCGCGGAGGCGGATCATGGGTTCGCGGGCGGCGGCGAACAGGCTGGAGCCCTGCAGGGCGGCGGGTCGTACAGCGAGGACGCGGGCGCCGATCTCCCAGCGTGTCGTGTCCTGGCGGTTCGCGCGCAGCCAGCCCGCCTCGGCCAGGGTGACCAGAGTGCGCTGCACGGTCGACTTCGGTAGGCCGAAGAGTTTCGTCAACTCTCCGACGGTGACCGGCTGATGCTGGGCGACCGCTTCCAGAACCCGCAGCGATCTCGTGACGCTCTTCATTTCCATCCGGTTTCCCCCCGTTAATCCGCGGAATTTCTGCTGGACACCTCTTGACTCCCCATCGAGCCGCTGCCATTCTCGTGCCAGATTCTAGCACGGTGTTCCACAATGTGGCACGGCGCTCGGCGGAGGAGATTCCGAAGAAGTGGGCCGGGGCCGCGAGACGCGGCGGCTGTGAGCCGAGGACCCGAGGAAAGGGCCCGGCCCCCGCCCGAACCACCTTGAATCAACCAGCCTCATGCCGGGCGCTCAGCATGCGCTTCGGCGATACGAAAGGAAAGCCCTGTGTCAGCTGCCAGGAAGCGCGTCGGCGTCGTCGGCGTCGGAACGATGGGCAGCCAGGCCGCCTGGCGGCTGGCGGCCCGCGGCGCCGAGGTCGTCGGCTACGACCGGTTCGCCCCCGGCCACGACCGCAGTGCCGCCGGCGGTGAGACCCGGATCTTCCGCAGCGCGCACTTCGAGGACTCCCGTTACGTTCCGCTGCTCAAGCACGCCGACGCCCTGTGGGAGCAGCTCCAGGAGGAGACCGGCCGTGAGCTGCGCCGGCTGACCGGCTGCCTGCTGATGGGGCCGACCGATCACCAGCAGATGGCCACCGTCCTGCAGTCCATCGAGGAGCACGGCCTCGACCACGAGGTGCTCGATGCCGAGCTTCTGGCGAAACGTTTCTCCCAGTACCGCATCGAGGACGGCGACGCGGCCGTGCTCGACCGCCGCGCCGGTTTCATCCGCCCGGAGCTGACCATCCAGAGCGCCGCCCGCCGCGCCGAGCAGCTGGGCGCGGTGATCCACCGCTACAGCACGGTCCGCGAGATCGTCCCCGTCGCGGGCGGCGTCGAGATCCGCACCGACTCCGGCAGCGAGCGCTTCGACACCGTCGTCGTCACCCCTGGCCCCTGGGTCAACGACCTGCTGCCCGACCTGCCGTGGGAGGTGGACGTCCGCCGCCTGGTCAGCGCCTGGTACGTGCCGACCGCCCCCGAGGCCTGGTTCGGCGAGGAGCGCCCAGCGTTCATCCGGACCGCGCCCACCCACTGCTACGGCCTGCCCTCCCCGGACGGTATCTCCGTCAAGCTCGGCCTGTCCCGCGCCCTGCATCAGCCGGCGGGCGACCCGAACAAGCTGGACCGCACGGTGCGGCCGGAAGAGCTGGAGATCTTCTCCGAGCTGATCGGGCGTCACATGCCGGACCTGCACCCGGACCCGACCCGGCTCTCCGTCTACATGGAGGGTTACACCGAGAGCAGCCGCCCCCTGGTCGGACCGCTGCCCGGCGCCGAGAACGTGATCCTGCTCGCCGGTTTCTCCGGCCACGGCTTCAAGCTCTCGCCCGCCTTCGGCGACATCGCCGCCGACCTGGCGCTGGACGGCACCTCGCCCCAGCCCATCGACTTCATCTCCACCGTCGGCCGTACGGAGGCATGACCATGAACGACGCCACCCTCACCGTCGGCTCCCTCGAGGCCCAGCCCGGCACCAAGGCCCGCGGCACCGTCCGGGCCGACCTCGGCACCCTCACCGCGGACATCCCGCTGACCCTGGTCAACGGCTCCCGCCCCGGACCCCGAGTCGTCATCACGGCGGGCGTGCACGGCGGCGAGTTCACGCCCATCGACGCCGCCGTACGGCTGGCGGACCTGCTGGAGCCCGGCGAGGTGCACGGGCAGGTCATCATCTGCCCCGTCGCCAATCCGCCCGCCGTGTACGAGGGCCGGCTCAACATCTCCCCGGTCGACGGCGTGAACCTCAACCGCGTCTTCCCCGGCGACCCGGCCGGCGGCCCCACCGAGCGGCTGGCCGCCTGGCTCTTCACCCACCTGATAGACGGCGCCGACGTCTACGTCGATCTGCACTGTGGCGGCATCGACCAGGTTCTGCGGGACTTCGTCGGCTACCGCCTCACCGGTGACCCGGACCTGGACAAGGCCACGGCCGAACTGGCAGGCTCCTTCGGCATCGAGGACGTCATCCTCGGGCTGAAGGCCGACGGCGGCAACAGCCACGCGGCCGCCGCCCGCCGGGGCATCTCGGCGGTCCTGGTCGAGGTGGGATCGCTCGGACAGCGGGACGAGCCCACGGCCCTGCGCCGCGTCGACGGCCTCCTCACGGCACTGCGCCACCTGGGCGTCCTCGACCAGGAAGGCTCCGCCCCGGCGCCGGTCCGCCCATGGGTCTGGTCCGCCGGCGTCACCGCCGAGGCCACCGGCCTGTGGTACCCGGAGTTCTCCTTCCACGCCGATGTCATCGGCGAAGTGGCCGAAGGCGACCTCCTCGGCCGCATCGTCGACCCGGCCGACGGCACGCAGCACACCGTCCACGCCCCCGCCGGCGGACGGATCTTCTACGGCATGCACGGCCTCACCGTCGCCCCCGGCGACGAACTCGCCGCCCTCGCCGTCCCGTGGGACCCCGACACGGCCCCGAACCCCGACACCCTCCGTACCCCCGGCGCGGGCCACGGATCCGACGAGGCGGCCCCCCGCCCATAGCGTCCGCCCCCTGCCCACAGCGCCCCACACCCCCCGGCCCCCCCTTCCCAGCAGCACCACCCCAGGAGGCACACCATGAGAGACGCCCGGATAGACCGCCGGCTGTTCCTGCGCGGAGTCGGCGGAGTCACGGCGGGTCTCGCCGCCGCGTCCGCCCTGAGTGCCTGTGGCACCGGCAGCAGCCGCAGCGCGACCACCGGCAGCGGCAAGAGCTCCAAGACGCTCGTCGTGCGCAACAGCGGTGGCACGTACGGCGAGGCCAACCAGAAGGCGGTCTACGACGCGTTCACCAAGGAGACCGGCATCGAGATCAAGGTGGTGAACATCGCGTACGCCCAGCTGCTCGCCCAGATCAAGCAGGGCCGCCCGCAGTTCGACGTGATCGACACCTCGATGGCCGACGTGGTGCGCTTCAAGGACGAGGACGCGACCGAGGCACTCGACTACGACCGGTTGAAGAGCACCAAGAACGCGGGCATCGCCGAGTCCCTGATGATGTCCCATGGCATCGGCAAGAACTACTGGGCCAGCGTCATGGCGTACCGCACCGACGCGTTCGACGGCAAGAAGCCTGAAAGCTGGGCCGACTTCTGGGACACCAAGGCGTTCAAGGGGAGCCGCGCCCTCCAGGCCCGCGACGCCGATCTGCCCGAACTGGAGTTCGCCCTCCTGGCCGACGGCGTGCCCCTGGACAAGCTGTACCCCCTTGACGTGGAGCGCGCCTTCAAGTCCCTCGACAACATCAGGGGTTCCGTCCGCAAGTACTGGGACACCGGTGCCCTGCCCGGCGTCCTGCTGGGCCGCGAGGAGGTTGTCGCCACCAGCGTCTGGCACGGCCGTCTCGACGCCCTGATCAAGGGTGGCTCGCCGCTCGCGTACCAGTGGAACGGCGCCCGCCGGCAGAGCAACGGCTTCTGCATCCCCAAGGGGGCCGCGAACCTCGACGCCGCCTACCAGCTTGTCGACTTCGCGCTGCGTCCCGACATCCAGGCCGCCTACGCCGAGGTCTATCCGATGGCCCCGGTGGTGCCCGCCGCCTACAAGAAGCTCTCCCCGGCCGCCGCCGACAACCTGGCCAGCTCGCCCGAGCACCTGAAGTCCGGCTTCGACCTGGACGTCGAGTGGTGGATCAAGAACGAGGCGGCCGTGTCCAAGCGCTGGCAGGAGTGGGTCAATGCCTGAGCTGAACCTGAAGTCCCAGCACCAGTCGTCCCCGGTGGTCTCCCCGCCGGCTGGGACCGGCACCGGAAAACCCCTCACTGTCACGGACCTGCGCAAGACGTACAGCGGCGTGACCGCTGTCGACACGGTCTCCATGGAGATCGCGGGCGGCGAGTTCGTCACCTTCCTGGGGTCCTCCGGCTCCGGCAAGACCACCACCCTGATGATGATCGCCGGGTTCTGCGAGCCCGACTCCGGCAGCATCGTCGTCGGCGGCCGTGACGTGACCCGCCTCGCGCCGCAGAAGCGCGGCCTCGGCTTCGTCTTCCAGCAGTACCTGCTGTTCCCGCACATGACGGTCTGGGAGAACGTCGCCTTCCCGCTCCAACTGCGGGGCGTGCCGAAGGCGGAGCTGCGCCGCCGGGTGGGGGAGACCCTGGAGATCGCCGGACTCTCCGCCCTGGCCCGCCGCCGGCCCCGCGAGCTGTCCGGTGGCCAGCAACAGCGTGTCGCGCTGTGCCGGGCGCTGGTCTACCGGCCGCCGGTGATCCTCATGGACGAGCCGCTCGGCGCCCTGGACAAGAAGCTGCGCGACCAGTTGCAGACCGAGATCAAGCGCATCCAGCAAGAACTCGGCCTGACCGTCATCTATGTGACGCACGACCAGGAGGAGGCGCTGGTCCTGTCCGACCGGATCGCGGTGATGCGGGACGGGCGGATCGACCAGTTCGACACCCCGCGTGAGCTCTTCGAGCGCCCGCGTACCCCGTTCGTCGCCGACTTCCTCGGCGCGGCCAACTTCCTGCCCGGCACAGTCCAGCAGCAGACCTCCGAGCGCACCGTCGTGAAGCTCGACACGGGAGGCCTGCTCGAGGCCCGCCCGCAGTCGGGAGTGGAGGGAGCACGGGTACGGGCCGCGGTGCAGCCCGGCCGGCTCCGGCTGTGCACGCCGGGCGACGGGTTCTGTACCGGGACCGTCGAGACGGTCACCTATGTCGGCACCCTCGTCCGCGTCACCGTCCGCCCCGCGGGCGACGCCGACACCGGCCTGGTACGGCTGGAACTCCCGGCCGGACAGGCCCCGGTCATCGGCGAACAGGTCAGCCTGACCGCCCACCCCGACGACGTCAGCGTGTTCGCGGTGGAAGGAGACGGGTGACATGGCCGGATCCGTTCTCGCCCCCGCGCCTCCCGCCACGGGCCCCAAGGCCCCCGCGGCCCCCGCGGGGCGGTTGCGCCGCGCGCTGTCCGAGCGCAGAACCCGCTTCGGGCTGTTCAACGCCGCCCCCGTGGTCATCTATCTGCTGGTGCTGTTCGTCTACCCGATCTTCAGCACCCTGCTCCTCAGCCTCAAGGGCGAGGACGGCGGCTGGACTCTGCACTGGTACGCGAACGCCCTCCATGGGTCCAACCTGCAGGTCCTTTTCACCACCCTGCGGATCTCCGCCGAGACTTCGCTGTTCAGCCTCGTCATCGGATTCCTGCTGGCTGCCGCCGTCTCCCGGCTCAAGCCGCTGTGGGCAGGCCTGGTGATGATCATCGTCATCGTGCCGCACTTCATCAGTGCCTTGGTCCGCACCTACGGCTGGATCATCCTGCTCGGTGAACACGGCGTCATCAACAACGCCCTGACGGATCTGGACGTCCCGGGTGCTCCGTTCCAGATGCTCTACAACGAACTCGGCGTGGTCATCGGCACCACCTCGGTGATGCTGCCCTACACCGTGCTGCT
Source organism: Streptomyces sp. ALI-76-A (assembly GCF_030287445.1). GTDB lineage: Bacteria > Actinomycetota > Actinomycetes > Streptomycetales > Streptomycetaceae > Streptomyces. The sequence goes on from NZ_JASVWB010000002.1 coordinate 394,600, forward strand.
GCTGTACGCGGTGATGCGCGGCATCGATCGCAGGCTGCCGGCCGCCGCGGCCAGCATGGGCGCGGGCAGGCTGACGATCTTCCGCCGGGTCTACCTCCCGATGGTCGCTCCCGGCCTGGTCAACGCGGGCATCCTGTGCTTCATCCTCTGCCTCGGCTACTACCTGACCCCCGCCCTCATGGGTGGTCCGAAGCAGACCATGGTCGCCTCGCTCATCAGTGAGCAGGTGATGAAGCAGAACCAGTGGAACGGCGCTGCCGCGCTCGGCATCATCCTGCTGCTCCTCACCTTCGGAGGTCTGCTCCTGCTGCGGCTGATCAAGGCCATGAGCGAAGCCGCGAAGAACCGAGGTATCTCATGATCGCGCTGCGCTCGACACTGGCCGGACGGATCTTCCTGACCGTCGCCTCCACGGTGATCCTGCTGTTCCTCGCCCTGCCGATCGTCCTCATCGTCGTCACCTCCTTCGGCAAGGACGCCTTCGGCGCCTTCCCGCCGGACTCCTGGACGCTGGGCTGGTACAAGGTGCTGTTCGCCGACGGCAGCAAGTGGCCGGCCGCGCTGTCGCTGAGCGCCCTGATCGCCTCACTGACCACCGTGTTCTCGCTCCTCCTGGGCATCACTGCGGCCACGGCACTGGTCCGTAGCAACCTGCCGCTGCGCTCGGCGGTGTACGGACTGGTCCTCGCCCCGCTGGTGATCCCCCAAGTGGTCATCGCCCTCGGCCTGTTCCTGCTCTTCGAGCCGGCCGCCATGCTCGGCAGTCCGATCGCCATCGCCCTCGGCCACACCGTGCTCGCCTCACCGATCGCCGTGATGATCCTCATGGCCACACTGAAGGGCATCGACGAACGGCTGGAGGACGCGGCGGCCAGCATGGGCGCGAACCGGCTCACCGTCGCCCGGCGCATCACGCTCCCCCTGGCGATGCCCGGCATGATCGCCGCCGCGATCTTCTCCTTCATCACCAGCTTCGACGAGTTCTTCATCTCGCAGTTCCTGTCCTCGGTGGACACCACGACCCTGCCCGTCCAGGTGTTCAACGTCCTCCAGTTCGATGTCGACCCGTCCGTGACGGCCATCAGCGCGGTGCTCATCGCGATCGCCGTCCTGGCCCTCGTCCTGGTCGCCGCCGTGCGCCGACTCGGCGGTGGCGGAAAGCAGGACGGTCTGCTGCCGACGGAGCCCGCGGTGGGCCTGTCCACCGGGAGTGAGACCTCATGACCACCAGCACCCGCACCCCGGCCGGTGAACTGTCCGCCACCGCGGCCAGACACCTGCTGCTCAACATGACCCCCAACGGCTCGCTCGGCCCGGAAGGTGAGAACCTCCTCGTCATCCGGCGGGGCGAGGGCCCGTACGTCGACGACGCCGACGGCAGGCGCTACATCGACGGCCTGTCCGGGCTGTACTGCTGCCAGCTCGGCTACTCCTACGGCCCCGAGTTCGCCGAGGCGGCCCAGAAGCAACTGCGCGAGCTGTGCTACAGCCCGCTGTGGACCTCCTCCGCGCACCCGACGGCGATCGAACTCGCCGAGCGGCTGTCCCGGATCGCCCCCGTGGACATCGAGCACACCTTTTTCTCCAGCGGCGGCGCCGAAGCCGTCGAGACCGCCTGGAAGATCGCCCGCCGCTACCACGCGCTGCGCGGCGAACCGGGCCGCACCAAGGCCATCTCTCGGCGCGGCGCCTACCACGGCCTGACCATCGGCACCCTGTCGCTCACCGACGACCCCGGCCTGACTGAGCCGTACGGCCCGCCGGCGATCGACACCCGGTTCGTGGCCAACACCAACCGCTTCGGTCTCGCACCGGAATACGCGGACGACGACCTGTACACGGCCCGGCTGCTCGCCGAGCTGGAGGACGCGATCCTGGCCGAGGGCCCGGAGACCGTCGCCATGCTCATCGCAGAGCCGGTGCAGAACCGGGGCGGCTGCATCACCCCGCCCCAGGGTTACTGGCAAGGTCTGCGGGCGCTGGCCGACCGGTACGGCTTCCTGCTCGTCGCCGACGAGGTGATCACGGCCTTCGGCCGGGTCGGGGAGTGGTTCGGCGGGGACCGCTACGGCGCCCGCCCGGACATGGTCACCGTCGCCAAGGGCATCACCGCCGGTTACGCCCCCATGGGGGCAACCCTGGTCAGCAATCGCGTCGTCGAGGTCATCAACCGGCCCGGCGTGGTCCTCAACCACGGCTACACCTTCGGCGGGCACCCGCTGAGCGCGGCCATCGCCCTGCGCAACCTGGAGATCATGGAGCGGGACCGGATCCTGGAGAACGTCCGTGACCTCCAGGACCACCTGGCGGGCCGGATGACATCGCTCGCGGACCTGCCGATCGTCGGCGACGTCCGGGGCGCCGGGTTCTTCTACGCCTGCGAACTCGTCGGCGACCACGAGGACGGCGGCTTCGGCGACACCGCCCGCGCCGACCTGATCGTCGACCTGATCCCGCGCCGGCTGCGTGAGGCCGGCCTCCTCGCCCGCGTCTACAACCGGTCCGCGCCACTGGTCCAGATCGCGCCCCCGCTGATCAGCGACCGGGCCCTTCTCGACCGTATCGCCGACATCCTCGCGGAGACCCTCGCCGAGGCGTCCGCCCGCATCTGATCCATGTTTCGGAAAGGAACGACATGTACTCCATCGGTCCACTGACCGTCGCCCCCGGCGAGCGCGCCCAAGGCCTCATCCCGGTCGGCACCAGCAGCTACGGTGTGGAACTCGGCATCCCACTGATCGTCGTCAACGGCGCCCAGGACGGCCCGGTCCTGTGTGTGGACGCCGGCGTGCACGGCGACGAGTACGACGGCCAGGAGGCCGTCCGCCGCGTGGTCGCCGAGATCGACCCGGCCACCCTGCGCGGCACGCTCGTCGCCATCCCCTGCATGAACACCCCGGCCTTCGAGGCGGCGGCCCGCACCAGCGGCCTGGACCACCTCAACCTCAACCGCATCTTCCCCGGTGACGCGGACGGCTCGTACTCGCTGCGCCTGGCCGCCACCTTCGTCGAACAGGTCGTCCCCGCCATCGACGCCCTGGTCGACCTGCACACCGGCGGCACGTTCGGTGAGATCGCCCCGCTGGTCATCCTTCAGGGCGGCTACGAGGAACTGGCGACGGACATGGCCCTCGCGGCCGGGCACGAGCTGGTCTGGAAGGGCGGCAAGTGGGGCGGCACAGTGCGCCACCCCACCCTCGCGGCCGGCAAGCCCGCCATCACCATCGAGGTCGGCGGCGGCACCTACCGCGAGGAGAACGTCGCCCTGCACATGCACTCCATCCGCAACATCCTCCGGCAACTCGGCATGATCGACGGTGCGGCGGAGCTGCGGGACACCTACACCACTGTCTCCGGCACTTTCGCCCGCTCCGACGCCGGCGGCTTCTTCGTCGGCCACGCCGAGCCGGGGGACACCTGCAAGGAAGGCGACCTGATCGCCCACATCGTCGACCACTACGGCAACACGCTGGAGGAGGTCCGCGCCCCGCAGGACGGCATCGTGCTCTGGGTCCGCCGGATCCGTACCGTGCGCCCCGGCGACGAAGTCGTCATCTTCGGCGAGGTGCAGGGGGAGATCCGGCCATGACCGGCGAACTGCGGTTGACCGAGCTGCTGATCGACGGCAAGCAGGTGCCCGCCGCCGACGGACGCTCCTTCACGGTCCTCGACCCGTCCGACGGTACGGTCATCACCCATGTCGCGCTGGCCGGCAAGGCGGACGTGGACCAGGCGGTCGCGGCGGCACGCTCGGCCCTCACCTCTCCCGAATGGGCCCGCATGCGGGCCGCCGACCGGGGCCGCATCCTCTACCGGATCGCGGAGGCCATCCGCTACCAGGGCGAGCGGCTGGCCCGCCTGGAGAGCCAGGACGTCGGCAAGCCGCTCCGCCAGGCGAAGGCCGACGTCGAGGCCGCCGCCCGCTACTTCGAGTTCTACGCGGGCGTCGCCGACAAGCTCGGCGGCACGACGATCCCTCTCGGGCCCGGCCTGATCGACTACACCGTGCGCGAGCCGATCGGTGTGTCCGGCCAGATCATCCCGTTCAACTACCCGCTGCAGAACACCGCGAGGGGCTCCGCCCCGGCGCTGGCGGCAGGGTGCACGGTCGTGCTCAAGCCGTCGCCGGAGGCGCCGCTCAGCCCGCTGGAGATCGGCAGAATCGCCCTGGAGTGCGGTCTCCCGCCGGGCGTTCTCAACGTCGTCCCCGGTGACGGCGAGACCGGCGCGGCCCTCGCCGGGCACCCGGACATCGACCAGGTCACTTTCACCGGCTCGGTGCCGACCGGCATCAAGGTCGCCCAGGCCGCCGCCGCCAACGTGGTGCCGTCCGTCACCGAGCTGGGCGGCAAATCCCCGGTCGTCGTCTTCGCCGACGCCGACTTCGACCTGGCGCTGACCGCGGTCGCGGCCTCGGCCTTCGGCAACGCCGGCCAGACCTGCTCGGCCGGCACCCGGCTGCTGCTCCAGCGCGGCGCCGAGGAGTTCCTCGACAAGCTGGTCGCGTACGCCGCCTCGCTGCGCATCGGCCCGGGTCTCACCGACCCGGACATCGGCCCGCTCGTCGTCGGCAGGCAGCGCGACCGGGTGCTGGGCTACCTGGACCTGGCCCGCGAGGAGGGCGCCGTGGCACGGGCCGGCGGCGGTGCGCCGTCCGACCCGGCCCTGGCCGACGGCTACTACGTCGAGCCGACCGTCCTCACCGGCCTGAGCAACGACGCCCGGTGCGCCCGCGAGGAGATCTTCGGCCCCGTCGTCACCGTCATCGAGTTCGACGACGCCGACGAGGCCCTGGACATCGCCAACGACAGCCCGTACGGCCTCGCGTCTTACGTCTGGACCCGTGACATCGACAAAGCGATGCGGCTCGCCGAGGGCATCCGGGCCGGCCAGGTCTACGTCAACGCCACCGGCGTCGGCACCGGCGTCGAACTCCCCTTCGGTGGCTACAAGCACAGCGGCTGGGGCCGGGAGAAGGGCCTAGCGGCCCTCGACAGCTACACGCAGACCAAGAACGTCTGCATCGGATTCGGAAGCCGGTCATGAGATACCGCACGCTCGGCGAGCGCGGTCCGGTTGTCTCAGTGGTCGGCGTCGGCGGCAACAACTTCGGCGCACGTCTGGACGAGGAGGGCACGAAGGCCGTCGTCCACGCGGCCCTCGACGCCGGGATCACTCTGTTCGACACGGCCGACATGTACGGCGGCTTCGGCGAACAGGGCGGCTCGCGCGGCGACGGCGAACGCCTTCTCGGCGCTGCCCTCAAGGGACGCCGGGACGAGGTCGTCCTGGCGACCAAGTTCGGTATGGAGATGGGGCCGGAGGCGGACCTCCACGGCCGGCGCGGTGCCCGCTCCTACATCCGGTACGCCGTCGAGGCGTCCCTGCGCCGGCTCGGCACCGACCGGATCGACCTGTACCAGTACCACGAGCCGGACGGCGTCACCCCGCTGGAGGAGACCGTCGCCGCGCTCCGTGAACTGGTCGACGAGGGCAAGATCGGTCACATCGGCTGCTCCAACCTCCCACCCGAGCAGCTCACCGGCGCCTTCGTGTCGACCCAGGCCCGTTACCACCTGCTCGACCGCGGCGTGGAGCGGGACCTGATCCCGGCCTGTCTGCACAGCGGCGTGGGCCTGCTGCCGTACTACCCGCTGGCCAACGGCCTGCTCAGCGGAAAGTACCGGCGCGGTGAGCAGCCCCCGGCCGGCAGCCGGCTGTCCTGGCGGCAGGGCTGGCTCACCGACGCGGCCCTCGACAAGGTTGAGGCGCTCTCCGGCTACGGCGCCGAACGAGGACTCACCCTCCTGGAGGTCGCCGTGGGCGCACTGGCCGCGCTCCCCGCCGTCGGCTCCGTCATCTGCGGCGCCATGACCCCCGAACAGGTCACCGCCAACGCGGCGGCGGCCGAATGGATCCCCGACCCGGCCGACCTGGCCGCACTCGACGCGATCGTCACCCCCGGCGAACGCGTCGTCTGAAGCCCCCCACCCTGCCCCCTGGAAATCCGGAAACCCGCGAGACTGAGGCTGAACACCATGCGAGAGATCGTCACCTTCGACGCCTATGGAACCCTGGTCGACTTCCAGCTCGGCCCCACCACCCTGAAGATCCTTGCCGACTCCGGCCGGCTGGACCTGGACAACCTGGACGTCGACGAGTTCCTCGACGACTTCCGCGTCATGCGCTTCCAGGCCGTCCTGGAGGCCTACCGTCCGTACCACGAGATCCTGCACTCCAGCCTGCGCAACGCCATGCGCCTGCACGGCCTGGAGTACCGGGACTCCGACGGTGACGCCCTCGTCGATGCCGTCCCCACCTTCGGTCCCTTCCCGGAGGTCCCGGACGCGCTGCGCGCCCTGAAGACCAAGTACGAGATCGCCATCATCTCCAACACCGACGACAACCTGATCGCGCGGAACGTCGAGAACATCGGCGTCGAGTTCGACCACGTCATCACCGCCCAGCAGGCGGGCGCCTACAAGCCGGACCGCCAGACCTTCGAGCACGCCTTCAAGACCATGGGCGTCGAGCCGTCCCAGGTCATCCACACCGCCCAGGGCTGGGAGTACGACCACATCCCGACCCGCGACCTCGGCCTGAAGCGCCGGGTGTGGATCAACCGCTACGGCCGCCCCGGCAGCGCCGACTACCAGCCGTACGACGAGCTGCCCGACCTGTCGGGCCTGCCGAAGCTGCTCGGCTGCTGACCGACGGCGCACCGGCGAAACAGACCGAGAACACAGAGGACGCACGCCATGAAGCAGATCCCCTACTGGCTGGACACAGCCCCCGCCTTCCCCGACCGTTCCGGAAAGGACCTGCCCGACGAGGCGGACGTGGTGGTGATCGGCGGCGGTCTCACCGGCCTGTCCACCGCCTACCACGCTGCCCGTAAGGGCGCCCGGGTCGTCCTGGTGGAGAAGGACAAGGTGGGCTCGGGCGCCTCCGGGCGCAACGGCAGCATGTGCACCCAGGGCATCACCATCAGCCCCGCCGAGGCGCGCAAGCGCTACGGGCAGGAGCGGGCCCGTGAGTTGTACGACGCCTTCCGCGACGCGGTCGACGTCGTCGAGAGGCTCACCCACACCGAGAACATCGACTGCGACTTCCACCGCTCCGGGCGCCTGGGCGCGGTCTGCAAGCCCGGGCACTTCGATGGCCTGCGGGCCACGCAGCGCGACCTGGCCGACAACTTCGGACACGAGACGATCGTCCTGAGCAAGAGCGAACTGCGGACCGAGCTCGGCACGGACTACTACCACGGTGCGCTGCTCGACCCGCTCAGCGCGGGCCTGCACGTGGGCAAGTTCGTCGGCGGCCTGGCAGACGCCGCCGAGCGTGCCGGCGCCGAGATCCACGAGCGCAACGCGGCCACCGGCCTCACCCGCCTCCCCGGCGGCGGCTTCCTGGTGGAGACCATGAACGGCACCATCCGTGCCAAGCAGGTCATGGCGGCGACCGACGCCTACACCGACAGGTCGATGCCGTGGTTCCGCAAGCGGCTGATCAACGTCGGCAGCTTCATCATCGTCACCGAGCCGCTGGAGGAGGCGCGCGCCAAGGAGCTCATCCCGAACGGCCGCCTGCTGGTCGCCCACAAGAACGTCGGCCACTACGTCCGCCTCACCCCGGACAACCGCCTCGCCTTCGGCGGCCGGGCCCGCTTCGCCCCGTCCAACCCGGCCTCCGACGTCAAGAGCGGCGGCATCCTCAAGAGGGAGATGACGGAGATCTTCCCGCAGCTGGCCGGGACCCGGATCGACTACGTCTGGGGCGGCATGGTCGGCTTCTCCTGGGACCGCATCCCGCACGCGGGTGAGGTCAACGGCCTGTACTACTCCATGGGTTACTGCGGCCACGGCGTCCAGATGGCCACGTACATGGGCCGGGCCGTGGCCGAGATGATGGACGGCAAGCCGGAGGCCAACCCGCTGCGCGGCTTCGGCTTCCCGAAGGTGCCCGTCCCCTTCTACAACGGCACGCCCTGGTTCCTGCCGTTCGGCGGTGCCTACTACAAGGCGAAGGACCGGCTGCTCTGAGTCGGTGCCGACGGCGTCGAAGCCGCGGGGACTTCCCGAGCAGCGGGCCTGGGAGTCCCCGCGGCATTCCGCTCTCGCGGCCCGTTGCCCGACCTCACTGGCGTCCGGATCGTCAGGCCACCGCGTTCAACAGGTCAGCCAGCACGTCGGGCCTTTCCAGAGCGATGAAGTGTCCGGCCTTGGGGATCTGTGTGAAGTCGGCGGCCGGCAGCAACTGCCTGTTGGCCTCTCGGTCCGAGGGGCGGGACCAGTCCTTCTCCCCGTAGACGAGGTGGACGGGGGCCTTGACGTCGGGGTAGCTCGAGCGGGCGGCGATGAGGCTGGGCAGGTTCTGGTACACGCCCCGGGCGACGGCCGGGTATCCGGGACGCTTGCCCACCCGGAGGAGCTCGTCCACGTAGTCCTCCGGCAGCGCGCTCTTGTCGCCGAGGCCGCCCTGCAGGATCCTGCGGAGGGCGGCCTTGGGCTCCACTCCGGCGATCACCGGGCCCGCTCCTGGAGTGAGGACACCGCCGACCACTACGCGGGCCAGGAGTCCGGACCGGGCGATTCCGCCGCGGAAGTCGTAGGTGTTCACCGCGACGACGCGCCGGACCCGCTCCGGCAGGTCGGCCGCAGTGGTCAGGGCGAGCACCGCCCCCATGGACTCCCCCACCAACGTCACGTCATGGAGGTCGAGTTCGGTGAGGAGCCGCTCGACGCCCGCGCGCATGGCCGGCTCGTCGTATGACGCACCGGGCACGATCTCGGAGTAGCCCATCCCCGGCAGGTCCAGGGCGTACACGGTGTACCGGTCCGCGATCAACGGGATGAGGAGGCGGAAGTGCTCTGCCTGCGTGCGCACGGTGTGCAGCAGGACCAGAGGTGCGCCGCTGCCCGCCTTGAGGTAGCGCAGAGTTCCCTCGCGGCCGCGATGTCCAGTGAGCGGGGCGATGGTGTGGCTGGTGGCTCCTGGAATACGGATGGTGGGCCGTGTCTCCTGGGTGGGCATGTCGCGGACTCCTTCACGCCCGGCCCAGGAGGCGTGGCTGCCCCTGAATGTGGAACCGGTCGTTCTGCGCAACGGTAAACCGATCGGTTTCCGGGCGCAAGCGGGGGCCACACGCCGGCACTCGCCGGGCCGGTCCGCCAGGGGCGCCACCGCGCCCGACTCTCGGAACCATCAAGCCGCACGCCGAGAGGTCAGGACGATCGCCCCGAACCGTCGTGGACCACCTGCCGTTCGCCCGGATCCGCGCACTCCGTGTCGAAACCGGAGCGCCCCTTCGTCTGCACGCCGCACACCCCGATCACCGCGGGCGGCGAGCGCCCGGCGGTATCGCGTCACGGCCAGGCGGCCGACGGGTCGCGGCCCGGGGGCGCGCGGACCAGCGGTTGACTTGCACCGAGGAAACCGATCTGTTTCCCTGGGTGGAAACAGATCGGTTTCCTGTCGGCGGCCGGTCTGACCATCGATGAGGGGCAGCAATGACTACCACGTTCGATCACGGGGCACCTTCCCCCGGGAAAACAGACTCGGGCCGCCGCGGCTCACATGCCGTGCGCTGGTGGGTACTTGTCGTGCTCGGCGTGGCACAGCTCATGGTCACCCTCGATGCGACCGTTGTGAATATCGCGCTGCCCGCGGCTCAGCACGACCTCGGTTTCAGTGACGCCAACCGGCAGTGGGTCGTCACGGGCTACGCCCTGGCCTTCGGCAGCCTGCTGCTGCTCGGTGGCCGCCTCGGCGACCTGTTCGGCCGACGCACCACCTTCGTGACCGGCCTGATCGGTTTCGCGGGCGCGTCCGTCGTCGGCGGTGCGGCCACCAGCTTCGACATGCTCGTCGCGGCACGTGTGGCTCAGGGCCTCTTCGCAGCACTGCTCGCGCCCGCGGCGCTCTCGCTGCTCAGCGTGACCTTCACTCAGCGGTCCGAAAGGGCGAAGGCCTTCGGCATCTTCAGTGCGTTGTCCGGCGCGGGCGCCGCGGTCGGACTGCTGCTCGGCGGCATGCTCACCGAATGGGCGTCATGGCGTTGGGTGATGTACGTGAACGTCATCTTCGCGGGCGTCGCGCTGGTCGGTGCGCTGCTGTGGCTGGCCAGGCCTGCGGCCGCCGAGCGACCCAAGCTCGACATTCCGGGCAGCATCGTGGTGAGCGCCGCGCTGTTCGGCATCGTGTACGGGTTCGCGCACGTCGAATCCACCAGTTGGACCGATCCGGTCGCCCTGGGTTCCATGATCGGCGGCTTGGTGCTGGTCGCGGTATTCGCATGGATGGAGCTCAGGGTCGCGCATCCGCTGCTGCCGCTGCGAGTCGTGCTGGACCGGACCCGGGGTGGTTCGTTCCTGGCCGTGTTCGTCATGGGGATGGGGATGTTCTCGATCTTTCTGTTCCTGACCTATTACCTGGAGGCCAGCATCGGCTACTCGCCGATCGAGGCCGGTCTGTCCTTCCTGCCCATGGTCGGGGGCATCGTCGCCGCATCGACCACGGTGCCCGCGCTGCTGCTGCCCAAGGTCGGCCCGAAGGTCGTGATCAGCGTCAGCTTCCTGGTCGCGGCATCCGGTATGGCCTTGCTGACCCAGCTCACGCTGGACAGCGCCTACGTCGCCAACATCATGCCGGGCATGATCCTGCTGGGCCTCGGCCTCGGCGGGGCGATGACCACGGCGTTCCAGGGTGCGACCTCAGGACTGCACCACGAGGACGCGGGCGTCGCCTCGGCGCTGATCAACACCGGCCAGCAGGTGGGCGGCTCGATCAGCACGGCGCTGCTGACCACCGTCGCCTCGTCGGCCGCGACCGACTACCTGTCCTCGCACAAGCCCGGCACGCTGACCGTGGCGCAGGCCGGGGTCGAGAGCTACACGGCCACGCTGGCGTGGGGCGCCGGGATCTTCGTGGTCGGAGCGGCACTCACGGCGCTCCTGATGCCGAACACGACGTTGGCTCCGTCGGAGGGCGAGCCCGTCATCGCCCACTGAGGCACGCACAGTTCGCACGGCTCGGCGACGGCGACCCTGGAGCCGTCGCCCAGCCGCCCCTGGCCCCCAGACACCCTCTCCGTCGCGCGGCCCGTGCCAGCAGGCGCGAACGGGCAGAAACCGATCGGTTTCCATTTTGCCGGGATCGAGTTACCCTCACCGTATGAGCACTGAAGTGAAAGCAGCCAGCTCCCGAGAGCGGCTACTGGAGGCGGCGGCCACGCTCACCTACCGAGACGGCGTCGGCATCGGCATCGACGCGCTGTGCAAGGCGGCGGGGGTGTCCAAGCGCTCCATGTACCAGCTGTTCGAGAGCAAGGACGAACTGCTGGCAGCGAGCCTGGAGGAACGCGCTTCCGCCTTCATCACGACACTCCTGCCCGAGGCCGACGACGGCCGCTCGGCCCGCGCGCGGACCCTGCACGTCTTCGAGCAGGTGGAACAGCAGGCGGGGGCACCCGAGTTCCGAGGATGCCGGTACCTGGCCGTGCAGATCGAACTGAAGGACCAGAGCCATCCGGCGAGCCGGGTGGCCCACCGGATCAAGGGAAACCTGACGGCGTTCTTCCGCGCCGAGGCCGAACGGGGCGGAGCTGCCGATCCCGACCTGCTGGCCCGGCAGCTCAGCGTGGTCTTCGACGGCGCCAGCGCCCGCGCGGGGATCGGAGCCGACAGCCTCACCGGCCTCATCGTCCCCACGGTGGCCACCCTGCTCGACGCGGCAGGCGTACGCTGACAAACCGCCGGCAGGGCAGAACGCGTTCATACGTCCCGAGGGGGCGGATGCTCCACGCCCCGCCGTGCAGGGCGGCACCGAGGCAGATGCGGACGTGGGCGGATCCGCAGCCGACCAGGGGATCCGGTCGCTGCCGCCGCATCGCCACACAGCACACCGCGCTCCAGCGCAGCGTCGTGTGCCGGGACCGCGGCCTGTGAGCGATCCGGGTGGCTGAGTGATTGATCCCCTTCCCTCACAATGGTGCGCGGTCCCCGGTCAGGCGGTCGGCGCCGGGTTCTTGAGTATCTCTGTCAGGGCGGAGATGCTGTGGTCGCCGTAGCCGGCCTCCACGGCTCGCTTCAGCAAGTCGTGGAAGGGCTTGTGCCACTCCATGTCGAGGTTCGCTTCCCTGCCGAGTTCCTCGTCATGCGCGGCTCCAGCCAGGAACAGACTCACCGAGGACGCGGGCCTGCTGTAGTCGCCACGGTCGATCTCCTCTGCGAAGACCGGCAGCACCGAGTTGATCATCTCGAACCACTTGATGCTGAACCGCACCATTGAGGCCACCTCAAGTCCACGCGCCTGCACCGCTGCCGCACCCTGGAAGAAGCCGACGAGCGCAGGCAGCAGGGTGCCACCCACCGCCATCTCGTACAGGGCAGCGAGATCGGCGTCGGCACCGAGATATACGGTGTCACCGCCCAACACCCGCAGCGTCGACGCGAACTCGTCGAAGACGGTGTTGTCGCCGCCGTAATACAGGAGGGTGTCCTCAGCTCCGACGGCGGACGGCACGTTCTTGATCGCCCCGCCGAGGTAACGCGCGCCGTGCCCGAGCGCCCATTCGGCCATCTGACGGGCACCGGCCGGCGAACCGCTGTTCAGGCTCACCAGGGCCCGCCCCTCCAGCGTGGCAGTGGCCGGTTCCAGGGCCTCGATGGTGCTCTCGTATGTGGTCAGACAGGCGATGATCAGCGGACTCGCCGCGACCGCCTCGTCCACCGTCTGCGCGTGAACAGCGCCCTTGGACACGAGCGGCAGGGCCTTGGATGCTGTCCTGTTCCAGACGGTGGTCCGGTGTCCGGCGTCAATGAATGCCTCAGCCAACGCGCTGCCCATCGAGCCCAACCCGATGACGGTCACGGGAGTGCGGTGGTGCCCGGTCATACGTTTGCTCCTGCCTGATGCCGATGCATGTGAAGCGTGAAGTAGGTCGAACAGCCGGCATCGCACGGCACTTGCTGCCCTCTCGGTGCGACGCCTGATCCATGCTGCGGCAGCACCAACACTTCGACAAGTACCTACAATTCTGTTTGGTACCCACAGTTTTGTTAGGGGGATTGCCGGTGCGGAAGCGGAGTTATACCTGCGGCCTGGACGCTGCCATCGACGTCATGGGAGGAAAGTGGAAGGGATTGATCCTGTTCTGGCTCGGCGAGGGGCCGCTGCGCTTCGGCGAGTTACGCCGAACGGTGGCCGGCATCAGTGAGCGGATGCTGATCCTGCATCTGCGAGAGTTGGAGGCCAGTGGCCTGGTGCACCGCGAGGTCCATCACCAGGTGCCGCCGAAGGTGGAGTACTCACTGACCGGATTCGGCCACTCGCTCCTTACCGCTCTCACTCCCCTCGGCCAGTGGGGCGAGGACCACATGGAGCGTCTCGAAGCCCTGCGTGAGCCGGGCACCCGGGAAGACAGCCGAGATCACCACGGCGACGCCCCGGCCCCCTGACTCCCGAGAGCCTCGACGTCGGACATCTCCAGGTCGGCGCACATGACGCCTCGCGAGAAGGACCGGTGACGAGCGGAACCGTCCCGTGACAGACGGGCTGGAGGCTGCCGGGCCGGCCGATCGCCCCGCCGACGGCGAGCACACGCTTCGTCCGTCACGGCGGAAAGTCCCGCGCTGACGTCTGAGTGGTATCGCTGGTACCGTGGGTACCATGTCGGATCCCAAAGCGATGAATCTGCGCTTCCCCGATCCCGCGCAGCGGGCGGCCATCGCGGCGGCCGCCAAGCAAGCGGGGGTCAGCATGCAGGAGTACATCCTCTCGGCCGCCTACGACCGGGCGACCGCGGTGGAGCAGCGGTTCCTGGAGGGCTTCAAGGCCTCCATGGCCCGCAGCGGCGCGGCCTTCGCAGCCGAGCCCAGCGGCATCGACGTCAGCGCTGAGCAGCGGGCGATCGAGCAGGAGGCGCTGCGGGAGCTTGAGCAGAAAGAGCGGGGCCACGCCGCGTGAGCGAGCAGGAACCCCTCCACCCCCTCGACGTCACGTTCCTGCTGCACGCCGCCGAGCTGCTCGAAGGTGATCCACAGGTCGACGACTTCGGGCCGCTGTATGCGGCCGTCGCCCGGGTCAACGCCCGAGCGATGGAACGGGACATCTACGGATCGCTGCACCTCAAGGCCGCCGCCCTGCTGCACACCCTGGCGAAGCTGCCGTGCCTGGAACACTCGAACGAGTCCTTCGCCTGGCACACGACCGAGGCCTACCTCGCCCTCAACGCACACGCCCTCGACTACCCGCCCAAGGCAGCCGTCGCGCTCGTACGTGACACGGCTGCGGGAGCGCTCGGCGTCGCCCGGATCGCTCGGCAATTGCGCGATTGGACTACCCCCTGACCCCGACGAACTGCTCGCCTGCGGCAGGCGGCCTGGTCGGAATCAACGTCGGCCACGCGCGATGACGGACCGTCGCCCGCTGGGCACCGGACCCGTTCAGCGCGAGGCCCGTCTCGAAGGGTCCTCGGGCAGAGGCAGCAGGAGCGGAGCTTCGGGGGCGAAGTCCTGGCTGAGGGTGTCGATCCGCATCCCGATCCGTCGAGCAGGTCGTAGCCGGTCACTGCCTCAGTCAGGGACAGCCGGTGGCCCTCGTCGAGCACATCGCGACACTCGCGCAGGCCAAGGAGGCCACCCCGGGGCAGGTCGCGCTCGCCTGGCTGCTCGCGCGGCATCCGACGATCGTTCCGATTCCCGGAACGCGGCGCATCGCGCGCATCGAGGAGAACACCGGCGCCACGGAACTGCCGCTGTCCGCCGACGAACTGTCGGACCTCAACGAACTGGCCGGCCGGGTCGGGGTGCAGGGGGACCGCTACAACGAACACCACATGTCGCTGGTCGACAAGTAGCAGCGTTCGCAGACATGTCCGAGAGCAGCGAGCCGCACACCAGCGGACCGATGAAGGTAGTGATCGGGCCGGACGCGGGTGGGGCGGCTCCCTCTTGTGGGAAGCCACCCCACGCGTACGGACGGTCAGGCGTTCGGCTCAGGGGCGCCATCCGGCTCGGCATCGGACCTGCGGTCCTCCTGAGTACGGCGGCGGATCGCGATCCCATGGGCGAACGAGGCGATGGCTGCCATCCCTGCGAGAAGACTCCCGATCGCGGACACCGTGGCCGTGGTGTCCGGCCCCTCGGACCCATCGCGGCCGAACACCAGGACTGTCTGGGTGACCACGGGTAGAGCGCGGCGTCTGTCCGGGCTGATCGGCTCCAACGTGACGTACCGCGGAGGAGTGGTGACCCCGGGGTCACCGGTGGAACCTTCGTCTGTTGGCCCCCAGCTCACCCGCGGAGGGCCGGACGGCATGATGCTGATCCGGTCAGTGGGCCACGGCCGGGGGACGTTGATCGACGGGCCCGACGGGGGTGAACCCATCCTGCTGTTGACCGTCACGGTGACACCCAGCAGCGCAGCGCTACTCACGAACAAGGTGAAGCCAAGGACAAACCAGAGCGCGGGTCGCATCTCTGACGTGTGCTTTCCAACCATGCATCCCCCTCGACCGAAAGCTATTGGCCGAGAGCGAAGCCGTGAGCTGGTTCTCAGAAGCTTCAGCCCTTCGAGTGCACGGAGGTCGGGAAGACGACGGTCAGCTACGAATGACCGTCCTGTGCCGAAGCAGGCAATGGGTATCTGGCGCAGCCTTCACGCGTCCCAGCCCGCCCGGGCGGCAGCCGGGGCGGCCGACCCACCGGGGATTCGAACCAGTAGGAACGGCCGGGTGCGTGGCGGGCAACTGTCGTAGGCGCCCTCCGGTTCCCGGGTGTCGTCGGGCGGACCCACCACCGCACGGGCGGTCAGCTTGCGGGCCGGTTCCTTCGGCCAGCGCACCTCGACTCCGGCGCCGGAGAGCGCTCGCGTGCCGACGGCGTCTCAGGGGCGGGGCTCCAGCACCTCCAGGGCGCCGGTCTGGGTGTCGTAGCTGCGCAGAGTGGTGAGCCAGGCCGACAGCGGCGGCGCCGGCAGCAGTTCGGGGACCCGCCGGTCAGCGAAGGCACCGGCCCGCCGGGTCCGGCCCAGGGTGATGTGCGGGCTCCAGCCCCCGGGTTGGTGCAGGGGATTGAGGGCCTCGGCTCGGCTGTCCGAGGCCACCGCCTCCCACACCCGGCGGTGCAGACCGGCCAACGCGGGGTCGAGGTCCAGCGCCCAGGCCAACACCGAGGTGGGCCGCTCGAAACGGACCAGGCCGGTGAACCGCACCGGCAGCGGCAGGACCGCGGCCACCTCGGCGAGCTCCCAGCGAATCGGCGCGGTCAACTCCGGGCAGGCAACCAGGGTGAGGTGCGGGCTGTTGGTCGGTGAGCGGTGGCGCGCCTGACTGGGCAGCCCCGCGTCCGCGAGCCGCCGCCAGGCATCCCGAACCACCAGCTCTGCCGCCTCATCCAACAGGAGCTCGACCGTGCGCACCGCCGCAGCCTACCGGCGATCGTTCTGCGGATCCGCCGTCGTCCGGGCCGTCAGACGGGGAGGGAACAGGACGGGCCCTGCGGTCGCTCGCCAAGTCCAAGCCGGCGAGCACAACCTGCCATTCTCGACATGGAGTCCGGTCAAGCCGGCCGCCTTCCTGGTCGCCGAGGGGTGTCGACGGCATCAGCAACGAGGGACTGCGCATCCTGCTCCGCGAGGAGCGCATCACACTGGAGAGCGCCCGCAGCAGGCATCGCGAAAGGCCCGAAACGCTATGCGCCTCACCTCTGAGACGTCCTTCGACGGCGTTCTTGAAGAGCTCTTCCTCCTCGGCGACATCCCTGGCGTGCTATGGACTCCTGATGGTGCCGACGGGCCCCGCCCCCTGATCGCGATGGGCCACGGCGGCGGTCAGAACAAGAAAGCCCCTGGCATCGTGGAGCGTGCGCGCCGTTTCGTGGCCGAGTGCGGTTTCGCCGTGGTGGCGGTCGATGCGCCCAGCCACGGTGACCGGCCGGAACACGAGGAGTTCACCCGGATCGCGACCGAGTACGAGGCCCGGCTTGACGCCGGTGAGGGGCTGGCCCCGCTGATCGCCGACTTCGAGGCACTCGTTGTCCGCCAGATCGTGCCGGAATGGCAGACAGTACTCGACGCGGTCCAGAAGCTCGGTCATGTCGGCATGGGCCCAGTTGGCTACTGGGGTCTGTCGCTGGGCTGCGTGATCGGTGTCCCGCTCATTGCCGCCGAGTCCCGGGTCCGGGCGGCGGTGCTGGGCCTGGGCGGTGCTGAGGTGTCAGCCGAGACCGCCGCGCGGATCACCGTCCCGGTGGAGTTCCTCGTGCAGTGGGACGATGAGCGAGTGCCACGGACCCAGAGCCTGGCACTGTTCGACGCCTTCGCCTCGACCGAGAAGACGCTGCACGCCAACCCCGGCAAGCACGGTGAGGTCCCGGCATTCGAGGCAGACAGCACGCTGCGATTCTTCACCCGGCACCTTGCCTGATACCGCCGCCCGTACTTCCTGACGCGCCGACGGGATACTCCCGATGGAACGTGCAGCGCGCACTGGCCAGAGTGGCCGACACCGTCAGGATCGGAGGCCCGCCGGCCGCCCCGCCCGCAGCCCCGGACAGGTCCTCAACCGCAGCAACCCAGCATTGCGAAAGAGCCCCTCAGGCGATGGCGTAGTCATTGATGGCCGGTTCGAGAAGGTCGAAGGCGCATGCCGCCTCCTTCGCGATGGTCTTGGCGATCTCCTCGTTGGTGTGCCCGGCCAGGGTCAGGTCCTGGATGCGTTGGAACAGGACGCGGTGCGCGGCGCCGAGCAGGGCGGCGACCGTGCGTACGGTGATGTCGTCCGGCTGCGCGCCGACGGCCTCGGCCAACGCCTCGGCCAGCGCCTGCTCGCGCTGGTCGTGCAGGTGACGCAGGCACGCCGACAAGGTGGGGCTGTCGGTGATCATGCGGGAGAACTCCGCGCCGGCGAATCCGGCGACCGGGTCCTGCGCCGCGACCGCGGCCTCGAAAGCACGGCGAAGCGCCGCGAGGGCGGACTCCCCAGGGCGGCGGGAGGTCACAGCACGCGCCAGCGTGGCACTGAACTCGTCCTGGTGGTCGAGGGCCAAGTCCTCTTTGCGCGCGAAGTAGTTGGTCACCGTCTTCTTCGCGACGCGGGAGGCCGCCGCGATCTCGGCGATGGTGGTGTTCTCGAAGCCCTGCTCGATGAAGAGCCGTGTCGCGTGGTCGGAGATCAGCTGTCGCGTCTCCTGCTTCTTCGCTTCCCGCAGGCCCAGCGGGGCGGTGACGCCGGCTGTGGTGGCACTCGCTGCGGTGCTCGTCCTCGTTTCCATGAGGCGAATCTTACCTCCAGAGCAAATATATGTTTACAGTGTCAGTCGCATGGAAGTAATATTACTACCGACGCAAGATCACGGGAGGGGAAGCAGTGAAGCCAAGCCGGACGTCAGCACGTCCCCACCCGGCCCGGCCCTCGACATCGCCCCGGCCCCGCAGCCTGGAAAAGGAACCCCTCTTGAGGATCACCGCCTCCACCGTCTCCCTCACAGTCGAAGACATCACGGCCTCCCGCAGGTTCTTCACCGAGCACCTCGGCTACCGGGAACAGGCCGCGGCCGAAGGATTCACCTCCCTCACCCGTGACGATGCCGCCGTCGACCTCGTCCTGCTCCGGCGCGGCCTCGACGTCCTGCCGCCCGACCAGCGCGAACGGCACGCCGACGGACTGATCCTCGCCTTCACCGTCACCGGCCTCGAAGCCGAGGAAAGACGACTGCGTTCCGAAGGCGTCGACATCACGATGCCCCTGCGCGAAGAGCCATGGGGGGAACGACTGTTCCAGGTCACCGACCCCAACGGGGTCATCGTCCAGTTCGTCGAATGGATCACACCCGACCACTCCTGATCCCCCGGCCCCGCACCGGCCCCCCGCCGGTCGGATCGTGCAGACCCAGAAGAGAGAACACCGCATGCGAAAGCTCGTGTACTACATCGCCACCACGCTGGACGGTTTCATCGCGGGTCCGGACGGCGCCGACCCCTCGGGCCCGGACGGCTTCTGGCCGATCCCCCATGACTACATCCAGCACCTTGTGACGGACTACCCCGAGACCCTGCCCGTCCACGCCCGGGCGGCGCTGTCCGTCACCGCGCAGGGCACGCACTTCGACACCGTCCTGGAAGGACGGCGCAGCTACGAAATCGGTCTCGAAGCCGGCCTCACCGATGCCTACCCCCACCTACGTCACCTGGTCTTCTCCCGGACCCTCACCGAGAGCCCGGACCCGGCCGTCGAGCTGGTCGCCGGTGACCCCGTGGGCAAGGTGCGGCAGCTGAAGCAGGAGGACGGCAAGGACATCTGGCTGCTGGGCGGCGCGGAACTGGCCGGGGCCCTGTACGGCGAGATCGACCAGCTCATCCTCAAGATGGCACCACTGACCATCGGCACCGGAATACCGCTCTTCTCCGACAAGGCCGCCTTCGATCCACGCGGCTGGAAGCTCACCGGCCACACCGTGCTCGACAGCGGCGCGGCCTTCGTCACCTATGTACGCGCCACCGGCCCCGACACCCCGGCCACCGGAACCTGAGTCATCCATCAAGGCCCCACCGACCGGGTGCTTCTGGTTCTTGAGGGGGCTCAGGCCGGTGGCCGCTTCGAGGTGCCGGTGCAGGCCGGCGGGGCTCTTGTGCGCCCCGGCTGCGAGCGTGTCGATACTGAGCGGCTCGGTGTCATGCGCGCAGATCCATCGGGCCACGTCGCGCACCCGGGTCGTAGCCGAATCTGCCAGCGACCACTGGCGCAGGACGGGGGGCGAGGGAGCTGCGCAGCAGCCGGTAGAGGATCTGGCTCTCGATCCGGGTGGCGAGGGGGCGGATGTCTTCGGGGCGGCGAGGACATCGCCTACCCGCGGCGGACGGCAGCAGCGGGAGTCAGCACCCGGAACGGTGACCAGTCAGCGCGCGAGAGCCGGACCTGGATTGGTGCACGGATCACGACGGCACTTGTTCATCACGCTGGGAGGCACCCGCCCGGGGCCGAGGCCGATGTTCACGAGAACGGACAGCACCCGTCGACCGACTCCCCGGCCTGGGCAGGGAATGGCCTTCCCGGACCTGGCCTCGGTACCCACGACTTCCGCAGTTCCCGGTGGACAGGCAAGGCAGACCGCCCCGGTCCCTGGCCATCGGCGGACCTTTCGCCTCGCTTGCGGCGCCCGCCCGTGGTGCGATGAAACAGGGGGTCGGGAAGGAGAGAGCGATGATCCCACCGGCAGGAGAGCGCAAGAGCGGCACGGGCCCTGTGTCGGTCCGCCCGCTGAGTGAGGCGGACCTGGATCGGGCCGACGAGATCTTCAGAGTCGCCTTCGGGACGTTCCTCGGGATTCCCGAGCCGAAGACATTCTTCGGGACCGCCGACTACGTCCGCACCCGCTGGGCGACCGATCCACAGGCGGCCTTCGCGGCGACGGTCGAGGGCGAGGTCGTAGCATCGAACTTCGCCGTCAACTGGGGCAGCGTCGGGTACTTCGGCCCGCTGACCGTACATCCGGACCTGTGGGACCAGGGCGTCGGCAGGCGCCTCATGGAGCCGGTCATGGACTGCTTCGAGACCTGGGAGAACCGACACCTGGGCCTGTTCACCTTCTCGCACAGCCCCAAGCACCTTGAGCTCTACCGCCGGTACGGTTTCTGGCCCCGATTCCTCACAGCCATCATGAAGAAGCAGGTCACAGGCAGTGCCGCGGTCCCCGGCCGAGTGCTGTACGGCGAGCTTCCCGCCGCCGAGCGACTCGACGCCCTGAGCCTTGGTCGCACCCTGACCGGGGCCGTGTTCGAGGGCCTGAGCGTGGAACGCGAGATCGTGGCCACGCACGCCCAGGGACTCGGTGACACCATCCTGCTCCAGGGGGCCGGCTCAGAACTCGATGGCCTGGCCGTCTGCCACTGCGGAGCCGGGTCGGAGGCCGGAGAAGACGTGTGCTTCGTCAAATTCGGCGCCGTGCGTCCCGGCCCGGAAGCCGCCGACCGGTTCGAACGACTGCTCGACGCGTGCGAGCGGCTGGCCGCCGAGCGCGGCCTGGGACAACTGGACGCCGGAACGAACCTGGCCCGCCAGAATGCCTACCGCCACATGATCGACCGCGGTTTCCGCACCTGGTTGCAGGGCGTCGCCATGCACAGGCCCAACGAACCCGGCTACAGCCACCCCGACGCCTACGTGATCGACGACTGGCGCTGACCACTGCCGCGCTCGGCCGGAAAGGACGGTTCGAGAGCCGGACAGATACATCGCGTCCTCGATGTCGTCGACGGCGAACATGACGCGGTGCGTGCCCAGGATGTTGTGCGGCCGGTCGCGCGGCCCGGCGCTGATCGCCGCGGGGCTGTGGTACTTCGCCAGCTCGAGCCGGCTGTGGCCGTCCGGGGTCCGGACCATCGCGATGTCACAGCGGACGCCGTCGAGTCCGGTGCACTGGTCGGCGACCAGGCCCTCGACCTCCGTCCTGGCCTCCAGCTCCATACCGAGTTCCACGAAGAACGCGATGGCGGCGTCCATGTCCTCGACGACGATGCCGACGTTGTCCATCCGCTGGATCGCCATGCTGGTTTCTCCTTCTTCCGCGTGCGGCCGGTGGCGGCCGGTGATGCCCCTGGCACGAAGCCGGTGGCACCTTCTCGACATCCTCAGACCGCCGAACTCCGAGGTCTCTCGGAGCGGGGCCGGCGGGGCAGGATCGTGCTCACCCTTCCATCTCCTCGGCAGTGCGGGTGAGGCGGACACGGGAAAGCGGGCGGTGGATACGGCGCGAGCGCGTCCTGGTGTTTCCCGGACCCACGGACGCAGACTGACGCACACGAGTGGACCGTGGGGCACTGACGGCATTGGTCCGGCCTGATGCCGGGGCCGACGATCCGGGCATCGGGCGGGTGCCGGCCTGCGCCGGATCCGTGGAGGCCGGCGGCCGCGTCGGCTCAAGGCGTGTCGCCCGTCACCAACGTCCCGGGACAGCGCGGCTGGGCCCCGATCCACTCCTTCGCCAGGGCCTTTCCCGCGCGCAGCGCGGCCACCGGGTCGGCAGCCTCGTCCAGTTCGATGAGGACGGTTCCGGCGCCGGGCGTGCGGGACATCGCGTCGGCCCACGCCGGCCAGTCCACGATGCCGGTCCCCAGCGTCGTCATGTAGGGCTGTTGATGAGCGAAGACCGTCTCGTCGATGGTGAGTTCCACGTCGATCGGCCCCACCGCGTCCTTCCAGTGGGCGAGGCCGATACGCGGAAGGTGGCGGCGCGCGACGGCCACCGGGTCGCCTCCCCCGAGGGCGATGTGGCAGGAGTCGGGGCACAGCCACACATAGCGGGGGTCCGTGAGGGCCATGAACAGGTCGATGTCCCGCTCGTACCAGAGGGTGCTGTTGGACTCGGTATGGAAGGCGAGCTTCACGCCGTGCCGGGACACGGCTTCGCCGACCACGTGGGCGATGTCGGCCATCCTGCTCATGTAGGCGGCGTCGACGAAGAACGGCGGGCGAGTGCCGTACGTCGTCCGCATCGGCAGTCCGGTCACGAGGAGTTCTGCTCCGACGTCGGCGAGGAAGGCCGCGCGCCGTTCGGCGTCGGCCACGATGCCCCGGAGGTCGTCACCGTGCCGCCAGTCGGGGGTGTCGCCGTCGGCGATGAAGGCGCTCACGACGGACAGGCCCCGAGCCGCCAGCTCGCGGCGGAGCGCGGGCGCGCTGCCGAAGGCACGCAGGGCCGAGTCGATGTCACCGGGGGCGAAGGTCAGTTCGATGCCGGTGATTCCGGCCTCGTCGAGGGCGTCCATCACTCGCGTCCAGAAGCGCTCCGGATTCTCAAGGGCCCAGTCGTGTACCGCCTCCGTGGACGGAAGGCCCCAGAAGTCCGGGTGGTAGAAGGTGATGATGTCGGTCGCGAAGCGCGGTGTCATGCGGTGCCTCCGCGGGCGTTGTAGACGACGACGCCGTCCGCGGAGTCGACCGCCTTCCGGTAGCCGCGGAACACGGCGAGTGCCTCGTCGCGCAGCACGTCTCCCACGACCTCGATGCCGCGCGCCTCGAACTGCCCCGCCCAGTCCGCGCCGAGCGGCCCCTCGTCGAACGTGGTGATCTCCTCCAGTTCGGGACCTTCACCGGCCACGACGAGGCCGCGTACCCCGGACCACATCGTGGCGCCGTAACACTGGACGCACGGGCGCCAGTTGACGACCAGCTCGTGTGCCGGCTGCCCGGCACGACCCAGGTCCCAGCCGGCGGTCGCCGTCTGGGCCAGGCCGAGGGCGACCACCTCCGCGTGGGCGCTGGAGACGCCGGAGGCGAGGACGACGTTCACGCCGACCGAGACGATCCGGCCGGTGTCACGCTCGGCGACGAGCGCCGCGAACGGGCCGCCGCTGCCCTCGCGCCAGTTGCGGTCGGCGAGGCGGTGGACCAGGCGCATACGGTCGTCGCGGCCCACGAGCACGGCGGGTACGTCGGCGAGTTCGTCGTCGATCCACTCCGGCAGGGCCACGTGGTACTGCTTCGCGAGGTCGATCACGGTGGGGTTCCTCTCAGTGCGCGGCGAGCGCGGTGGCACGGGCGGTCACGGCACGGGTGGCGCGGACAGCGGTCACCGCGCCGGTGAGGGTGACGTTGGCCGCCATCGCGGTGGGGATCACACCGTTTCCGGCGAGGTAGAGGTTCTCGTAACCCCACACCCTGCCGTCCGGGTCGCACACGCTGCCGCCGTCGTCGGTGAGGCCGGCCCGGACCGTCCCGGTCTGGTGCAGCGACGATCCCGGTGGGAGCAGGGCACGCTCGGTGGCGGGGTCGAGCGGCCCGAACTCCTCGGCCAGCGAGCGGATGTCGTCGAGGGCCCGTGCGATCAGCGCGCGGTCGGTGTCGGAGTAGCCGAACTCGACGGTGATCCTCGGCATTCCGGCGAGGTCGGTCTCGGTCTCGGAGAACACGAGCCGGTTCTCGGGCCGTGCCTCGACAGGGACGTACAGGGACAGGCCCACGGAGTGGGCGAGGGGGCGGCCGTCCGCGTCGACGTAGGTGCGGTTCATGATCTGGCCATGGAACGGCTGTGCCGCTCCGTTCTGCGGCAGCCAGAGCGAATCCGTGCTGAACTCGCCGGGGCGCGGCAGAGGCAGCTCGTCGAGGCCGATGCCGTACCGGTCGAGGTCCAGGAGCACCCGGGCGGTGACGAAGGCGTGCTCGTTGAGGTGACGGCCCAGGGCGTGCGGGCGTATCCCCGAGGCGAACAGCAACTGCGGCGTACGCAGCGCGTCCGCGCACACCACGACCGTGTCCGCGAACAGCTGCCCTTCGGTGTCGTCGGCGACGCGGCGCAGCCGGGCGCCGACGACGCGGTCGCCCGAGACGACGAGTGAGGTCGCGAGCGTGCCCGTCAGCAGAGAGAAGGCCGGACCACCCCCCGTGGCGATCGCCGGGAAGATCGTCCCGGGGGCGCTGCGGGGCATGGGGCCCGCTGTCGTCGCGGTGACGGCCATCGGCATCGGCTGTGGCCGCCGGTCCTCCGGCCCCACACCCTCGAAGCGGCGGCGTAGCACGTCGAGCACCCTGCGGCCGACCTCGGTCGGACCGATGGCGGCCGGCGTGACACCGAGCACCTGGCGTGCGGTGTCCAGGTCCGCGGCCCAGCGGGCCGGGTCACCGAAGTCGAACACCTCGTGCCCGGCGGGCCACGGTGTCGCGGCGGTCCAGTGCACGCCCATGCCGCCCGCGTTCCAGGCGAGCGCCGTCGCGGGCATCGCCTCGGCGTCCTCGCCGAAGGCCAGGGCGTGGAACATGCCGGGCGGCAGGCCGGTGAGGCTGTCGGCGACCTCGCGCACCACCTGGGCGCCCGTGTACATGCCCTGGATGCCGGTGGCGACCCGCTCGTTGTAACGCGCCCACAGGACCGGGTCGTCGAGGTCGTGCAGATGCAGTCCGGGTGCTTCACCGATCGCCGAGCCGCCGTCCACCATCGTGATGCGCAGTGCCGGATCCGCGGCGCGCAGCTGTCGGGCGACGACGGCTCCCATGATGCCGCTGCCCACGATGAGGACGTCGGTGCGGGGGGTTTCGGTCACAGTGAGACTCCGTGTTGTGGGCCGCGGCTGGTGAGGTGTGCGGTGGGGGGGCGATCACGCGCGCGGGGCGGGCGGTCCGAACAGCTCCGTGTCCATACGGTCGAGGGCCAGCTTCACGGCGCCGATGAGCGCCGCGTCCCGGCCGAGGCCGGTGGCGCGCAGTTCGATCGCGGGGGTACGGGCGCTGCGCAGCGCCTGGCCTACACGGGGCAGCAGCACATCGGCGGCCTCCTCGAGACCGCCGCCGAGCACGATGAGCGACGGTGCGAGCGTCCAGGACAGGGTGGTGAGGATCGAGGCGATGTTCTCCACGAACTCGTCGACCTCCGCGAGCGCGGTCGCGTCGCCCGCGCGGGCGGCGTCGAAACGGGCCAGAGCGATACTCCGCTGAGCCGGTTCCGGCGAGGTCAGCAAGGCCACCGGGTGGTTCTCGACCGAGCCGGTCGGCATCGACACCGCCTCGACGATCTCGCCCGCGGCGCCGTCCAGACCCCGGTGGACCGCTCCGCGGATGAGGATGCCGAGACCGGTGCGGTTGCCGAGGATCGCCCACACGACGTTCTCGTGGCCGTCGGCCACGCCCCGCCAGTGTTCCGCGAGCGCGCCGAGGTTGGTGTCGTTGTCCGCGAACCACGGCATCGGGATGC
This sequence comes from Streptomyces sp. ALI-76-A, assembly GCF_030287445.1. Taxonomy (GTDB): domain Bacteria; phylum Actinomycetota; class Actinomycetes; order Streptomycetales; family Streptomycetaceae; genus Streptomyces. The sequence continues at coordinate 420,282 of NZ_JASVWB010000002.1, forward strand.
GCCGCGTGAGTTCGTCGGGCAGGTGCACGCCTTCCCAGCGCGTCGTGTGCACCAGACGCCGCACGACTCCCTCGTCGTCGATCGCGCCACCGCCCGCGACCGCCCCGGCCCGCAGCCGGTCCACCGACCCGCCCGCGTCGTCGAGGGCGTCGAGGACCAGGGCCGCCGCGTCGTCGAGCGTGGTCCGCGGGTCCTGGTAGGCGCGCAGCGGGCCCCGCGCCCGGCCGAGGACGCGGCCGCGTACGTCGGCGACGACCGCGGAGGCGTCCGAGGTGGTGATGGACACGGCCGCCAACAACGCGTGCTCGGCGCGCAGGTCGTACCGTCGGGCGGGGCGTCCGGCGGAGCCGCTGATCGGCACCCGGTCCAGCTCCGCCACCCAGCCGGCCTCGACGAGCGAGTCCAGGATGAGTTCGATGGTGCGGCGCGAGAGGCCGGCCTGCTCGGACAGTGCCGTCAGGGTCGTCGGACCGGCCGACACCGCCAGGATGCGCAGGATGACCGAGGTGTTGACCCGTCGGACCGCGCTCTGGTTCATCCCTGCCATCAGCACGCCTCCCCCGCCCGGACCACGGGATCGAACACGCCCGTGGTGTCGACCGCGGGAGCCGCGGGGGCCGTGCCTGGACCGCCGTACTCGCGCGCCGGATCACCGGCCCGCCCGCCGGCCCTCCCCCAGGCCGGCGTCCGGCCGCGGACGAAGTCCACCAGGTCGGCGTGCATCACCGTGGCCAGTTCCGCGGGCGGGTGCGGACCTAGTGCCGCGGCAGGCAACGTTTGCCCGTCAAGGAGCGGCGTCCGGTGCGTGCTCTCGGCGTGCCGGCCGCAAGCCCTCGTACTGGATGTACTTGGGCTTTCGGCCGGTGCGGCGAGAGGGCGTGCCGGGCGTCGCGACGGGGCGAACGTCGCCTGCCACGGCACTGGCGCCTCGGTGACGCCGGGTGCGTCCAGTACGTCGAAGAAGTACGGGATGTCGATGCAGTGCGCCGCGCCGCCGAGCGCGGGCGAGACCCATTCGAAGGAGTACAGCCAGGTCCCGGCGACGGCGTCCCGCCGGGCGGCAGCGGCACGCGGGCAGGCGGCCCGGAACAGGGTGTCGGTCAGGCGGGTCCCGGCCGCGCGCCCGGCCTCGTCCCGGGGGCTGTCGAACTCGTCGCCCGTCGCGCCGAGCAGCAGGGGCACGTCGTGGCCGCGCACGGCCAGTCCGTCCGCGACCGGCACCGGCAGCACGTCGTCACCGATGACCGGGCCGAGTACGAGGGTGTCGGCGCCCCGCAGATCGAGGACGCCCCGCTGGAGCTCCTCCACACCGCAGCCGGTGAACCCGGCCCGTGTGGGCGGCACGCCCAGCCGCTGTCCCAGGCGTACGAGGAAGTCCTGTGCCGCGTCCGCTTCGAAGAACCCGCCGGACAGGCTGACCGCCCGCCGGAAGCACCCGTCCGCCACCGGCGAGGAGAGCAGCGCGAGCACAGCCGCTCCCCCGGCCGACTGCCCGGCGACGGTGACGTCGGCCGGATCTCCGCCGAACGCCGCGATGTTGCCGCGGACCCACTCGACGGCGAGCAGCAGGTCGCGCAGCCCGAGGTTGGTCGGTACGCCGTCCAGCGGGGCGAAACCGTCGACCCCGAGCCGGTACCCGACGGTGACGCAGACGACGCCGTCGCGGGCGAAGGCACGGCCGTCGTACCACGGGCTGGCGGCACTGCCCGCGAGGAACCCGCCGCCGTGGATCCACACCAGCACCGGGAAGGGCGCCCTTTCGTCATCCGCCGCGGGGGCGACGACGCCGACGTTGAGCACGTCGTCCCCCGGCACCGATGGTTCCGGCACGGTGGTCGTGGCGGACAGCGGCACGCGCTGCGCGGTGGGACCGTGGCGGGTCGCATCGTACGGCCGGGTGAAACGGCCGCGTGGCACCGGCGCCGCGGACCGCCGCGCACCGGTGGGTGCTTCGGCGTAGGGAATGCCCAAGAAGCGCCGCACCCGGCCGGACTGACGGCCGATGACCGTGCCTGCGGGGGCGGCCACGGTGACCGTCTCGATCGTGTTCACGACGCTCACCGCATTCCCGTTCCGGAGATCCCCTGCACGAAGTACCGCTGTAGGAACAGGAAGAGCAGCAGCACCGGCATCATCACGACGATGGCCCCGGCGAGCATCAGGCCGTAGTCCTTCACGTGCGCGGCAGCCTGGCTGTTGGCCGCCAGGCCCACCGGCAGGGTGTAACTGGACGTGCTCTGCGCCACGATGAGCGGCCAGATGAAGTTGTTCCACGAGGTGAGGAACGACATGATCGCGATGGTCGCCACGGCCGGGCCTGCCAGGGGAAGAAAGACCCGGAAGAAGATCCGGAACTCTCCCGCGCCGTCGATGCGGGCCGCCTCCAGCAGTTCGTCCGGGATCGACGCCGCGTACTGCCGCATGATGAAGACGGACAGCGGCATCGCCACGCCGGGCAGGGCGATCCCGGTGAGCGTGTCGGCCAGCCCCAGGTCGACGGTGATCACGAACTGGGTGACGAACACCGCCGTGAACGGCACCATCATCGCCGCCATGACCGCGCCGAAGGCGATCCGCTTCCCCGCGAAGTCGAGCTTGGCGAGCGCGTAGCCGGCGGCCGAGGCCGCGACGATGTTGCCGGCCACCACGATGACCGCGACCACGATGCTGTTCACCATGAACCGGCCGAAGCCCTGGGTGCTGAACAGCCGTACGAAGTTGTCCAGGGTGAGGTCGTGCGGGAGCCACGCGCCGGGATCGGAGCGGATCTCGTCGAGGCTGCGCAGCGAGCCGCTGACGACCCAGACGAACGGCAGCATGGTGAGCAGGGCGCACAGCACCAAAGCGCCGTACAGCAGTGGGCGGGCGACGGACCTGGGGCGCGGAGCGGTCCGGTCGGTGGTGGTTGCGGCGTTCTGCAACGCGGCGACGATGGTCATGCGCGGGGCCTCAGCAGTCGGAACTGGACAAGACTCACCAGGGCCACGAGCGCGAGCATCACCAGCGACGCGGCCGAGGACATGGCGAACTCACCGGCCCCGAACTGGTGGTAGGTGAACAGTGCCACCGACTCGGTGGAGCCCAGCGGGCCGCCGTCGGTGAGCAGGTACGGCTCGTCGAAGACCTGGAGGTAGAAGACGGTCAGCAGCACCGACACCATCAGGGTGGTCGGCAGCAACATCGGCAGGGTGATGTGCCTCAACCGCCGCCACGGTCCTGCCCCGTCGAGGGAGGCGGCCTCGTGGACGTCGTCCGGAATCGCCTGGAGACCGGCGAGGAACAGCACCATCGCGAGGCCGAAGTTCCGCCAGACGCCGAGCAGGATGACCACGGGCATGGCCAGGTTCGGGTCGTCCAGCCAGTTCGGTCCGGCGAGGCCGGCGGCGCCGAGCACCTTGTTCACGGTGCCGTCGGCATGGAAGGCGTACTGCCAGATCAGGGCGACCGCGACGATGTTGGTGACGACCGGTGCGAAGAAGAGGGTGCGGAAGGTGCCGCGCAGCCGTCGGATGCCGGAGTTCAGCGCGAGGGCCAGCAGGAAGCCGGTCCCCATGGTCAGGGGCACTCCGACGGCCACGAAGAGGGCGGTGTTCAGGATGTCGCGCAGGAAACTGGCGTCCTTCAGCAGCCGCAGGAAGTTGTCCAGGCCGACGAAGTCGACGGCGAACGGATGGCGCAGGTCCGAGCCCCGCAGGTCGGTGAGGCTGAAGCCGAGCGCGGCGACGGTGGGGATGGCCGTGTAGAGCAGGAACACAAGGGTGAACGGTGCGAGGAACAGCCAGGCGACGGGCGTGCGACGGGCACGTCGAGAGCGCCTGCGGGGCACCGGCACGAACGGGATGGTCATCGGTGGCTCACTTCGCACCCGTGCCGATGCTGTCGGCGTACGACTGGATGTTCGCGGCGGCCTTCTCGGCCGTCGACGTGCCCTTGGCCACGGCTTCCATCTCCTTGCCGATCCGGGTCGCGACCTGCTGCCAGGTGGTGACCTGCGGAAAGGTCCGCGTGTTCTTCAACTGTGTGAGGAAGGCGCCCAGGAGCGGCTGGTCCTTGATCGCGGGATCGTCCCAGGCGGCGATGACCGCGGGGAGCGAGCTGTACGCCTTGTACTGCGCGACCTGGGTGCCCGGCTCGGTGAGATATCTGATGAGCTTCCACGACGCGTCCGGGGTGCCACTGCCCGCGAGGACGCCCCAGGTGCCGCCGGCGGAGAAGGAGACGCTGCCCGAGGACCCGGCCGGCAGCGGGGCGGTGGCGACGTGGGATGCCGTCCAGCCGTCCTTCTTCGCCGCGGTGTCCAACTGCCCGACGACCCAGGGCCCCGTGATCATCATGGCGGTCTTCCCGGCGACGAAGTACGGCTGCGCGTCGAGGAAGGTGGGAGTGGCGATATCGGCGGCGCCCGAGGTGAAGAAGGACGCGTTGTACTCGAGCGCGTCGACCATGGCCGGGGTGTCGAGGGTCCACTTCCCCCCGGTGGAGAGCAGCGAGCCGCCGGCCTGCCAGGCGTACATCGCCGCGTCCTGACCGTTGAAGACGTCCCAGCCGTTGTCGGCCCCGAGGGCGCGCTCGGCGCCGGCGCCCTGGAGCGCCTTGAAGAACGGCACCATCTCGTCCCAAGTGGCCGGCGCCTCGACGCCCGCCTTCCTGGCGAGATCCGCACGGTAGACGAGTGCGTACGTGTACGCGTACCAGGGCACCGTGTAGGCCACGTCGTCGACGACGCCCGCGTCCCACAGGCTCGTGAAGAAGCTGCCGGAGTCGACGAGGCCGTCCGGAACGGCCCGCAGGATCGACGGGCGGAAGTAGCTTTTTGGGGTGCGCCGGACCCGAGAGTGAAGCTACGAGCGATGCATTTCGGCCATATGCCCTGGCCGTCACGAATAATTTCGGAACATGTAGCGAAATCGGTTCAGGGTGGTTTGCGCCGGAGCCGGCGTCAGCCGGACCGGCGCCTCGGGCCGGCCGGGGGAGGCGATGACGGCGGCCGCCATCCTCGCGGGATCACCGGGCGCCGCCAACGGAGGCAGGTCGCCGGAGAGGATGCCGCACATCTGACCCGACGGGCCGTCGGCGTACTGGGCAGCGGCGCGTCCAGGACGGACCTGCCGGTCCCGGCGCGTTGCCAGCGCTCCTGATCCCGACAATCCAAACCGGAGTTCGATCTCCGACGTCCTTCGCGTCTCTGAGCAGGCGGTGGCCGGTCGTCATTGCCTGCGCCCGGCCTCCCTGTACGGCATCCCACCAGGGATGCGGAGCTACGGGGCGATCTCGTCCAGGAGCTGGGGCCCGTTGTTGCGGACGTTGTTGACGGCCAAGGAGACGGGCTTGGCGTCCAGCTGACCGTCGGCGGGCTGGGTGAGGAGCGCGCGCAGGTCCTCGGGGTCCTGGTGGCGGGGGTCGAGCCAGGCGTCGTAATGGTCGGGGGTGAGGGCGAGCGGCATGCGGGGGTGGACGCGTCCGGCTGCGTCGGTGGCTTCGGTGGTGAGGATGGTGCAGGTCATCAGCCAGGCGGCGGGGTCGTCGTCCCGGGTGACTTCGGGGTTGCGCCAGTACTCGTACAGGCCGGCGAGTGCCATGACCTGGTCGTCCTGGGGGTGGATGAAGTAGGGCTGCTTGCGGGCCTGGCCCGTGGCGGGGTCCTTGCCCGGCTGCCATTCGTAGAAGCCGTCGGCCGGCAGCAGGCAGCGGCGTTCGGCGAACGCGCGGCGGAACGCCGGCTTCTCGTGCACGGTCTCCACCCGGGCGTTGATCATCCGTGAGCCGATCTTGGTGTCTTTCGCCCAGGACGGCACCAGTCCCCAGCGCAGCGGCCGCAGTTGCCTCTCCGTGGGGGCGGCATCGTCCTTCTCGCGCGGGGTGCGCTCAAGGACGGCCCACACGTCGTCGGTCGGGGCGACGTTCCAGTTCGGTGCCAACGCCTCGTCCGGACGCCAGTCGGTGACCTGGAAGAGCTGGACCATGTCTTTCGGGCTGCGAGTGGAGACGTAGCGACCGCACATACGACCACTGTGCCACCAGTGACACAGTTGAGTCCGCCCCACCTGGCGCGTGTCCGGCGATCTGAGGGCCTGCTGGCGTTCGGCGGAACTGCTGCCCGCAACGACGCACGCCGACCGGCCATCCGTCGGCGCAGGCCGACAAGGAGGACGTCGAAGACCTCGGGCCGCTGGTCTGGGCGTTCTCGGGGTCTGCGGGCAAAGGCGATGGCATAGGCGGTCGCCGCGATCCACCGCAGCACGACCATCTCCTCGACCTGGACAACCCCGACCACGTCGACCTCGACAACCCGCCGCCTCGGCGCACCCCGCCACGTCAGCCTCGTCGACGACCTGCTCCCCGCACCATCGGGAGTGGCCCCCCAAGGCCGGGCGGTCCTCGGAATCCACGGTAACTACCGCCGGCTGGTGGAGAGATCTCGTGGAATGTCGGCCGCGAGGGCACCTCTGCGGCCATTTTCCCCTCTCTTGAGTCAGACAGTCTCCGACCCCACCTCGACCGGTGGGTTCTCGGGGACCCGACAGCCCAGGGGGAGACATACCTTGACCACGCACCACCACATACCAAGAGGTGTCCCGCGTCTCAGACTCGTCGGGGCCGCGCTGACCGCGCTCGTCCTCGCCGCGGCCGGGACGGCGACGCAGGCGATGGCCGCGCAGGACTCGACGGGGAAGCCGCAGACGTCGAAGACACCGCCGCCGCCCGTCCCGACCCTCACCTGGTCGGACTGCCAGGGCGGCTTCGAGTGCGCCGACGCCGACGTGCCGCTGGACTACCGGGAGCCGCAGGGCCGCACGATCACGCTCGCGGTGGTCCGCAAGAAGGCCGCCGACCCGGCCAAGCGCAAGGGCACGCTCTTCATGCAGCCCGGCGGACCCGGCAACTCCGGGGTGGACTTCGTCCGCAACAACCACGAGGACCTCCCGGCCGCCCTCCGCGACTCCTTCGACGTCTTCGGCTACGACGTACGCGGTGTCGGGCGCAGTTCGGCGCTCACCTGCTTCGACGACGCCCGCTACACCAAGGCCGTCACCGACGCCAAGGGCGTCCCGGGCCCGGACGCCTTCGGCCCGGCGCTGCGCGAGGCCGCCGAGTTCAACCAGGCCTGCGTGGACAACTCCGGCGAGCTGCTGCCGTACGTCGGCACGGAGTACGTGGCCCGCGACATCGACCTGCTGCGCCAGGCCCTCGGCGAGGAGCAACTGACGTACTACGGGCGGTCGTTCGGCGCGTACATCGGAACCGTCTACGCCGCCATGTTCCCGAAGCGGGTGCGGGCCGTGACGCTCGACGGGGCGTACGACCCCGAGCGCTACGCCAACCACCCCTACGCCTACGACCGGACCCAGTACCTCGCGCTGGACGGCGCGATGAGCCGCTTCCTCGACTGGTGCGCAGCCGACCAGGCGACCTGCGGCTTCGGCGACGGTGACCCACGCGGGGCGTTCGAGAAGCTGAAGAGCGACCTCGACGCGAACCCCGTCACGACCGCGAGCGGCGGGAAGGCCAACGGCTACACCCTGGTCTACCGGCTGATGTTCAACATCAACGAGGGCAAGGTCATCTGGCCCTCGCTCGGCGCGGCGCTGAAGAAGGCACAGCTGCGGGACAACACCTCCTTCCTGTTGCGGCCGCCGTCCCCGGCCAGCTTCGACTTCCTCGGTCCGAACGTGGTCGTCGAGTGCGTCGACAAGGACTACCCGAAGAGCCTGCGCACGTTGCAGCGGAACGTCACGGCCAACGCCAAGGCGGCGCCGCTGCTCGGCCCGGCCATGGCGTTCGGCCCGCCGACGTACGACCACCAGCACGCCACCGCGTGCGTCCAGTGGCCCGCCGAGAAGGTCAGCCGCTACGACGGCTCCTTCCGGGCCAGGGGCTCGGCGCCGATTCTGGTCCTCGGCACCACCGGTGACCCGGACACCCCGTACCGGGACGCGGTCGCTCTGTCCCGGCAGCTCGACAACGCCTCGCTGCTGACGTTCGACGCCGAGGGTCACACGACGTTCGGCCGCAGCGCCTGCGCCACCGACGCGGTCGTCAACTACCTCGTCGACCTGAAGGTCCCGTCCTCCGGCACGACCTGCGCGGACGAGACCCAGCCGCCGTCCTCCACCCCGAGGACGGCTCCGCCCGGCACGACCCTGGGCGAACTCCGCAACGGCGTGCAGGAGCGCGTGGAGCGCATCGGCTCCGTGGACTGACCGGTCATGAGCTGACCGGCTCCGTGCACTGATCACCCCCCGGGACCCCGGGGTGCCCGCCCCGCCACGGCCGGCACCCCGGGGTCGCGTGTGTCCGCTACCGGTCCTTCTCGTGGTCCAGGTCCCCGAACGAGAGCGCGCCCAGGTCTCCGTCGACGCCGTCCGGGGTCAGGAACACCAGGTCAGGAACACCAGCTCCAGCGGGTCGGCCGGCGGGTCGTGGCGGGGGTCGGTGAAGGACATCCGGGCCCAGCCGCACTCCCCCGCCCCCGGCGTACAACCTTCTGCCATACCGGGCTGTCTCCTCCGATAGCAGCGCTACAGCAGCGTTGCGTCATCAAGGGGGACGACATGCGACGAATCGGAGCCGTGTTGGCGGCACTCACGCTCGCCGGGACCACGCTCGGGACGGCGGCGGTCACCGCGAGCGCCGCGCCGTTCGGTGCCTCGCGGGCGGCCGCGGCCTGTCCGACGGGCTGGGGCAGTGGCACCAAGGGCAGCCCCGACAGCGGTGCCGTACCGCTGGCGGACATCAGGACCGGTCGGCACGACTGCTTCGACCGCATCGTGTTCGACGTCCCCGGCGGTGGCGACCACATCGGCTACTTCGTCCGGTACGTCGACCGTCTCCACCAGGCCGGCTCGGGCGACCCCATCCCGGTGAGCGGCGGGGCGATCCTCGAAGTCCGGGTCGCGGCGCCGAGCTACGACCCGGAGACCGGCGCGGTCGCGTACCCCGGGGACGTGGGCGGTCCCCTGCCCGGCGTGAACCTCTCCGGCTACCGCACCTTCCGTGACACCCGGTTCGCCGGCAGTTTCGAGGGCGAGACCCAGATCGGGGTCGGCGTCCGGGCCCGGCTGCCGTTCCGGGTGATCCCGCTGCCCGACCGGCTGGTGGTCGACGTGGCCCACAGCTGGAACTAGGGTCCTCTCTCCCCGATCACGACCGGAGCCGGATGAGCGGTGCCACGGCGGTGACGGTGCCCGGGCAGACGTATCCGCGCCTGTCATGGCGGGTGGCCACGGCTCTGAACAGCTTGAGCTTGTTGATCGCCCCCTCGACCGTGTTGCGCTTCTTGTAGCGGTCCTTGTCGAGACCAGATGGCCGTCCGCCGCGTGAACCACGCCGTGGACGGGCGGCCCTGTGGTCGTTCTTCTCGCTGTCTCGCCGACCTGGAGCTATGCCTTGGCCGTCTTCATCAGCTCCACCAGGCTGGAGGCGCTGTCCGCCCCGTGTCCGGCGTCCATGCCGCGCCGGAACAGAGCGGCCACGGCGGCCGGCAGCGTGGTGTCGACGCCCGCGTCGGCGTTGGTGTGCAGCACGTGTTCGACGCTGGCCATGCCCATGGCCAGACGGTCCAGGTCGCCGCTGTGCTCGCCGGCGTCGATGCGCTCGGCGTAGAAGGAGAGAAAGGCCGGCATCCCGGTCATGGTCTCGGTGGCGTGCGGGAGGACGTCCGCTGCCGTGAGTCCGTTGGCGTCGGCGAGTGCGATGACCTGCCAGTAACTGAGCATGGACGTCCAGAACATGACCATGCCCATCTGGTACAGGAGCGCGGCCAGGCCGGGATCCTCGCCCCGGTAGTCCGTGTCGGTCAGGACCTCGAGGGTGGATCGGTGCGCTTCGAAGACCTGGCGCGGCCCACTGTAGAAGGTGGACGAGCCCGGCTGTCCGATGCCGGGAGGCGAGGCGTTGACGCCACCGGTGAGGTGGACCCCGCCGTGCTCGGACACCCACCTTGCCCCGGCACGGGTCCTCTCCGGGGTGTCGGAGCTGAGGTTGACGAGCACGCGGCCGGCCAGGGCGTGGGACGCCGGCTCCAGCACGGCGTACATCGCGTCGTAGTCGGTAAGGCTCAGGACGACCAGCTCATTGGCGGTCAGGGCGTCTTCGGCACTCGTTGCGAGCACGGCACCGCGTGCGACGAGGGCATCGGCACGGGACGAGGTGCGGTTCCAGACGGTGACCGGGTGACCCTTGGCGAGTAAGGCGTGCACCATTGCCTGCCCCATGGGGCCAAGGCCGATGACGGTCACAGACTGCTTGCTGCTCACTGGGGAGACCTCCACGGTACGAGGGACGAGGAACGAGGGACGAGGAACGAGGAACGAGGAACGAGGAACGAGGAACGAGGAACGAGGAACGAGAGGACTAAAACGAACGCTCTATCCAGAGCGTGAAGAGCAATGTAACACGGCTCTAAAACGAACGTTCTAACCAGTAGAGTGTGCACATGGGACAGGCCAGCACCCGGGACCGGATCGTCGTCGCCGCAGCGCGCCTCCTGCAGCGCCAGGGCTATGTCGGCACGGGCATCAAGCAGATCGCCAAGGAGGCGGAGGCCACACTGGGCTCCGTCTATCACTTCTTCCCGGGCGGCAAAGAGGCCGTTGCCGTCGCCGCCATCAAGTACAGCGGCCAGGAGTTCGCGGCGGTCCTCCGCGACGCGCTGGACAGCGAGGAGGACCCGGGCACGGGCGTTCAGGCCTGCGCCCGGCAGCTCGCCGAAGGACTGCGCGCGTCGGGCTGGACCGACGGCTGCCCGGTCACAGCAGCGGCGCTGGAGACCTTGGGGACCGACTCCGAGATCCAACAGGCATGTGCCGACGCACTGCGCAGCTGGGAGCAGACGGTCACCGACAAGCTGCTGCGCTCCGGCTTCCAGGCCCGCGACGCCCGGGAGTTGGCGACCACCATCATCAGCGCCCTGGAGGGCGCCGAAGTGACGGCACAGGTCAATCGCAGCGAGGAACCACTACGGGCGACGAGCCGACAACTGGCCCGCTTGATCGGTTCATACGGAGCATCCCGCTCGTGAGGACCACTTGTGATCGGGGAGACAGGACTCAAGGAACACCGACACAGCACACACTTGAACCACCGCGACGTCCGTTCGGGACCTGCGCGCCACAAGACGAGGCTTGGCGTTCGCACACGAGGACACCCCCGCGCCGCTGAAGGACGCCTTCGCCGCCCTGCTGGAGACTCTCGGAGAGGTCGCCGACGACGGCGTCCACCCGGCGCTGTTCACCGAGGTTTCCGGGCGGCTCTGCACGGGCTGGCGACCCTGACCCGGGCGGGACGGCTGCCGCCGAGGGACGCCGAGCGCAGGGTGGACCTGCTGGTGGACCGGCTCACGGGAGGCGGACGTCTTTGAATCCTCCGGCGACGACCCCACGCATCGTCTGGTCGCCGGCCCGGCGTCGCGGGCGGACGCTCGAGCACCTGCGGCTGCCAGGGCCCGTACGGTGTCCCCCCGACCCGTACCTCGAAGAGCTCGCCATGGTGACGGTGCTGCCGACTTGTCCTGGGCGGTCCGCGGCGCACGTTCCGGAGGCCCGGTGGCCTCAGCCCGACCGGTCGGCGCCGGGCGTTCCTGGGACGTGATGCACAGGGACCGCGGTGATGCGCGCACAGCGCTACGTGCTCCCTCGGCCGCCGCAGCAATGCGCCGGCCGGGAAGCCTGCGATCGGCCGGACACGTTGGCTCCCCTTGACCAAGGCCCGCCACCTTGAAGCGAGTCACGCGCCGCCCATGGGAGGAACCGCGAGCACATGCGTCAGTTCATCTTCTTCGTCGAATTCCTGGCGGCGATTGTCTTTCTGTTGACGTTGGTGTCGACATGCACGGCCCCGGCGTCTCCTCCTGCCAACCCCTACTTCCCCCACCAGGCGCCTGCGCCTCCACCGCCCCCTCCGCCATGCTGCGACGCCGCCGGTTGCTGGTGTCCGCCCTGACGCAGAGATGGGCTGAGCAGGGTGGCTTGTCGCCGACCACCGAGCAGCCGCAGTTGCCGCGCACGCAGGCTCCCCGGCCGACGCCGGGGAGCCTTGAGGAAACCTCACGGAGTCCCAACAGGGCCTTTCCGGCAGATCGGGCCTCGGACGCGGTGGTCTGGCAGGCTACCTGCGGCATTGTCGTCGGGTGAGGGAGGAAAATGAGCGGCATGGCCATGATCAACGACATTCCTGTCCGCGGTATGCAGCACTGTGAGACAACGACACTGAGCGTGCTGTTGCGGCATGAGGGACTTGACTTGTCCGAACCCATGCTGTTCGGGCTCGGCTCCGGGCTGTCCTTCATCTACTGGGACAGCAAAGCCATGGGCTTCCCCTTCCTGGGAGGCCGGGTCAAACCGTTCGAACTCACCAGGAACCTGGCCGCCACACTCGGGCTTGAGTTGCTGGTCGGGGAGACCACTTCTCCACGCAAGGCATGGCAGAACGCGGCGGCACCCATCGACGCCGGTCGGCCGGTCGGCCTTCAACTCGACAGCTACCACCTCGACTACTTCAGCACCAAAGTGCACTTCGGCGGGCACATCGTGGCCATGTACGGCTATGACGAACAGGCGGCCTACCTGGTGGACACCGACCAGCAAGGCGGAACCGTCTCGACCAGCCTCGCCAGTCTGGCCAGGGCCAGGGCCGAGCGCGGCCCCATGACCGCCAAGCACCGCTCCTTCACGATCACCGTGCCCAGCAGACCGGCGTCACCGCAGGACCGGATCATCCCCGCGATCAAGACGTGCGCCGACGCCTTCCTGAACCCGCCCATCGCGAACCTGGGCCACCGGGGCATCGAGAAGACCGCCAAGCAGGTGCCCAACTGGCTGCAACGCAGCGACAATCCGCGAGAGGACCTGCCACGGGCCGCCGTCCTCATGGAGAAGGCCGGCACCGGCGGCGCCCTGTTCCGCAATCTCTACCGGGCCTTCCTCGCCGAGTGTGCTCAGCTGATCGACAGCAGCCGCCTGCGCACTGGCCACAGCCTGTACGCCGAGGCCGCCGTCCTGTGGACGGAGGTGGCCGCACTTGTCGCGGCAACGGGCGAATCCGGCGACGTGAAGAACCTCATGCAGGCCGGCTCCATCCTCCACGAGCTCTCGCGTATCGAACGCGACGCGATGCAGGCACTCAGCACCCTCTAGGTCACCTTGAACTGGACGTGGCCGGGTCGTCCAACTCGGTGCTGGTGCCGGTCGGACCGCGTCTGACGAGCGGCATCACACGAAGATCACGCGGAGACGCCTCGCGCCAGGCATCGTCGGATGAGGTCAGTGGTAGAGACACCCGCCGTGTACTCCACAAGCCGCAACTTCCCCACAGCGGCCACCGGCCCGAAGACCTCCTCGATGGCATCCGGCGAGATGTCGTCCCCGTGCACGACCACCGCGATGTCGTGATCGTCCAGGAACTCAGTCGTCACGCGCTCCGGAGCGTTCGGTATCCCTCATCGACGTAGCGGCATGCCTCGATCACCGTGACCCGCTCGGCCAGGGTCATGATGGGCCTTCGCTTGTACTCGGTCACGACCTCGTCCGAGAGTACGCCGACGATCAGCCGCTCTCCGAAGGTGCGCGCGGCCTTGAGGAGCGCCACGTGTCCCGGGTGGAAGAGATCTCCCACCATGTCGACGTAGACATTCGTCCGATTACTCGTCGCGGAACGGTCGGCCACGGCAGTTTTTCTCCCTCTGCGTCGTCCGGTTGACCAACCCTGAAGTGAGCACTTCCACCTGTCAACCACGGCCTCGATGAGGTACTTCTCGTCAACGACCGACGCGTCTCACGCGTAGGGGTCGTCAGCGGCGTGGAGTGCATGCCACGGGGGGAATCACCACGTCGTCGACCTCGAAGGCGCCCACCCGCAGCTCGTTCATTCCTGGCCGGCGTCTGGTCGGTGCGCCGTTCCGTCCGGCGTGTCGGACCTGCACATCGCCCCGACAGCGGCCGTCCCGCCCGAGCCGCCGACTGATGTAATGGTCGAAGTGCCTTACACAGTGCCGCCATGTCGGTGGCGCGACTCGCGCACCCGTGGTCACGCCGTCGGACGACCGCTGTCCCGCGGCCACGAGCCGACTCCGGCGGAAACGCAGTGAACGCTAAGATCCGCCCAGCTGGGGCCGGCAGGGAAAGCGAGGGGCGGTCGTGAAACTGCGGGATCACCAGGTCGAGGCCGTCGACGCCATCGTGCGAGGCCTGGACGTGCCTTCGGGCGGTATCCCCGCACAAGGTCTGCGCGGACAGGTCCATGCGGCGTGCGGGACGGGGAAGACCCTCATGGCCGCGGCCGCGGCGCGGCGGATGGTCCCCCGTGGGCGGGTGCTGGTCCTGGTGCCGACGCTGGATCTGCTGGCGCAGACGGTGAAGGCCTGGCACGACGCCGGGCACACGGGGCCGGCCGTTGCCGTGTGCTCGCTCCAGGACGACCCGGCGCTGTGGTCGTTGAAGGTGCGCTCCACGACGAACCCGATCCAGCTGGCGCTGTGGCACGGTTCCGGGCCGGTGACCATCTACGCCACGTACGCGTCGCTGGGTGTGCTGGCGGAGGCGTTCGAGGGCGCCTACGGGCAGCAGTTGGCCCCGGTGGACCTCGCGGTGGTCGACGAGGCGCACCGGACCTCGGGGTCGATGGGCAAGGCGTGGGCGGGCATCCATGACCAGCGAGTGATTCCGGCGTACCGGCGGCTGTACCTGACGGCGACACCGCGGATCTGGGAGGAGCGGCTCAACCGGGAGGTTGCCGAGGGAGCGCGTGATCCGCTGCCGCGGGAGATGGCGGCTTCCATGGACGACGAGAAGGTCTTCGGGCCTGTCCTGTACAAGCTGTCGCTCGCGTCCGCTGTCTCACGCGGGCTGCTCGCGCGGTACCAGATCATCGTCCTCGAACTCCAGGACCCCCTCGTCACCCCAGAACGGCTGATGGGCGAGGACCGGCGCAGTGAGGAAGTACGGGGGCAGCGGCTCGGGGCGTTGCAGGCCGCGCTCCTGCACACCATGGCGCGACACGGGCTTCAGACGTGCATCACCTTCCACCACCGGACGATCGAGGCGCAGGCGTACGCGGAGGGCCTGGAGCGGGTGGCGGCGAAGCTGCACGCGGATCAGCCGGAGACGTACCCGGAGCGGATCTGGGCGGACTGGCTGTGTGGTGAGCACACCCCCGAACGCCGACGGGAGGTTCTGGGTTCGTTCGGGTCCACGGCACGGCGGGCCGTGCTCTCGAACTGTCGTGTTCTGGGCGAGGGTGTTGATATTCGAAGCGTTGATTCGGTTGCCCTGTTGGATCCCAAGGGGGCGCCGCACGACATCGTCCAGGCCGTCGGACGGGCGCTGCGGCAGAAACCTGGGCAGGGCAAGCTCGCTTCTCTGATCGTGCCGGTGTTCCTCCAGCCGGGAGAAGAGCCGGAAGACATGTTCACCTCAGGCTCATACCGGCCTCTGGTGAAGGTCTTGGAAGGTCTCCGGGCCCACGACGAAGAGGCGATCGAATTGCTCGCGATTCCGCAGGAGCCGCAGAAGGACGTGGCGCAGCCGTCCGTGCGCATCGGTGTCGCGCCGGAAGAGGGCGAGGACGAGTCACGGTTGCTGCTTCGTTTCGCCGCTCCCAGGGATCCTGTGATGGTCGCGGACTGGGTGTCCTTCAATGTGATCGACACGGAGAAACAGGACTGGGCGCGCGGCTGGGCGGCGCTGAAGAAGTTCACTGAGCGTGAGCTTCACGCCCGCGTTCCCTATGGGCACAAAGAGGGCGCGACACCGCTCGGGCAGTGGGTCGCGGAACAACGACGGGCCTACGGAGCCGGACAGTTGACCGGCCGGCGCGCCCGTCGGCTGGAACAGCTCGGCATGGTGTGGTCGGTGGCGGACGAGCGGTTCCAGGAGAACCTGGAGGCCGCGAAGGCGTACTACGACCAGCACTGGACGCTGTGTGCGCCCCGGTCCGCGACCATGCTGGACAAGCCGGTCGGGCAGTGGCTGTCCAACCTTCGGCGCCCCGGCGCGCTGGTGGGACACCCGGAGTGGGAGACGGCGCTGCGCGAGGTGGACGAGCACTGGAATCCTGAGTGGCCGGTGGAATGGCAGCGGCATTTCGCAGCTGTGCGTGAGCTGCTGCGCGAGGAAGCCGGCCTGACCGAGCTCCAGCCGGGCGTCACGTGCCACGGCATGGATGTCGGACGATGGCTCCGGAGGCAGCGTCGGCCCTCCGGGTGGCAGGGGCTGATGGACGGGCAGCGAGAGCTGCTGGAGGCGATCGGCGTGACGCCCCTTCCCCCGGAGCGGGAGACACCCACCAAGGTTCCCAGGGCAGCCTCTGGAGCCTTCGAGCGGGGCGTCGCGGCCTTGGCCCAGTACAAGGCCCGCACCGGCTCAGTGACCGTCCCCCGAGCTCACGTGGAGCGACTGGACGACGGCACCGAGGTCAGGCTGGGAGTGTGGATCATGAATCAGAAAAGCCGTCGCGCCAAGCTCACCACCGCCAAACTCGCCGCGCTCGCCGACCTGGAGCTGGAGTGGGCGGTTGTGTAGCCGCGCAGGCGTCGCTACGAGGACCCGTGCCGGAGCGGTCGGCGCGGGCCCTGCGCCACCTGCCCCGGTCGACAGTGAGAAGACGATCACTCCGCGAACCTGGGCATCGGTACCGCTGAGGCGGAGTGGTCCTGGGTCCGCAAGTCGGCCGGTGTCCAGGCGTCACTTCGGAAGAGGCCGCTGAGATCACGGGGCTCGGGTCTCCGTGGCAGGCGGCGCGCTCAAGGCGTCAGCTACTGGTCACCCAGGCTGATGGCGTGTTGATCCACCTCGATCTCCCTGCGCTGTGCGCCGGTGAATCGTGTGGGCCGGAAGGCCCGGAGGAGGTCTTGTTCCTGGTCGGTCGTGATCTCGGTCGCGACCAGCCGTCCCAGAATCGGTGCCAAGGTCATCCCGCTGTGCGAGACGAGGCAGTAGACGCGGGAGTGCGCGGAGGCATAGCCGGCGATGGTGTGGCCGTCTGCGGGCAGTGATCGGAGGCCGACGCGCAGGTCGATCCTCGGTGCCCGGAGCCGATCGGTCAGCAGTGCGGAGAACCGCCGGGCGAGGGTGCTCGCCAGGTTGCCGTCCATGGACGGGGGATTCGCCGGATCGACGTCACGGTTCAGATCGAGAGCCTGTAGGACGGTACGCCCGCCGGCCGCGGGACGGAGGTTGAGGCCGGGGGTGTGGATCACGCAGCGCAGGTCGAGTTCCGGAAAGCCGGCGTAGCCGAGCAGACCGACGGTCTGCGCTCCACGACCGGCATCCGTCACCATGGGAATCCGGATACCGGCTCCTGCGGCCAGTCGTTCTGTCCAGCGGCCTGCCGCCAGGACAACTCGATCTCCCGTACACACCCGGCCGCCGGCCAGAGTGACGGCCACTCCCTCAGGCCTGTCATCGATGGCCACCACCTCGCCGATCGTGCACTTGGCTCCGTGCCGCTCGGCATCCGCCAGCAAGGCGCCCACGAAGAGATCCGGCAGAACATATCCCTCGCTGGGGAAGTGTGCGATGGACGTGATGGTTCCCGGGATGCGGAGGTCCCCTGCGATCTGAGTCGCTTCGTCACGCGTGATCCAGTGTGCGGGGTACCCCAGGGACTTCAGTCGTTCCACGTTGGCGGCGAGCCGCTGCTCGCTTGCGGCGTCCGCCCACTGCAGTGCCCCGCTGGGGAAGTAGGACGGCGCGCCGCGTAGTTGCTCGGCGAGCCTGGCGTGCTCCTCCATCCCCGCCAGGTTCAGCCGGTGGTAGTCCGGGTCGGGCTTCCGGCTGGAGTTGGTCCAGCCGAAGGTGGTCGCGGTCGTGCCCATGCCGACGCCCCGCTGATCGAGCAGGAGGACGTCCTCGCCGGCGACGGCGAGATGCCTCGCGACGCTCACGCCCAGCACGCCGGCACCGATGATGATGGCCTTCATTGTCCACGCACTTCCTTTCTGGCAGCGACAAGCTGCTCAGGGGGCAGGGACGGGCAGCTCCAGGAAGAACTCGGCCGTTCCCGGACGGACGACGGTCGTGACCACCTCGACGGTGCTTCCGTCATCGGCACGCAACTCCCTGCGCCTCATCAGCGCGGGCGTTCCGGTCTCGCTGTGCAGCAAGGCGGCGTCGTTCTGGTCGAGGACCACCGGCTCCAGGTAGAGCCGGATCGCGTCTACCGGTACTCCCCTGCGCTGGAGATACGGCAGGGTGACGAGGTCTTCCAGGTTCTCGTTGAGCAGGCCGGGCGCCACCGCGAAGAGAACGACGTGCCGTTCGACCGACTGCGGCTCCTCGCGTACGTCGAGCTTGCGGCGGACCAGTTCCACCACGGCCGTGTCGGCGAGGGCGCCGGGAAGGGCCAGTACGGCGTCTGCGGCCCTGACGATCCGCGCGGACACCACTTCGTGTCTGCCCGGCGCACCCTTTGCGGCTACCGCGGGGGTGACGAAGTTGAGCAGATTGATCTGCCGCCTCACATCCGCGACGAACGTTCCATGACGCCGCCGACGGATCGCCAGTCCTGCCTCGGCCAGGTCGTTGAGCACCCGTTGGGCCGTGGCACGACTGACGCCGTATGCGGCGGAGATGTCCATCTCGCTCGGCAGACGCGAGCCGGGCGGCAGGGATCCGGACCTGATCCTCGCTTCGAACTCTCGCCTGATCTGGACGTAGAGCGGCACGGACATAACTTGACCGTACAATTGGCCAATTGACCGGTCAATAGCGTGCTCGCCGGGAATCCGCTCAGCCGTCGGCGTGCAGGACTTGGGTGCCTCGTCACCCCCGTACGACGATCACCGGGCTGGACCTCACGCTCCAGCCATGGGCGGCCTGCCCGTCGCAGCGGCGTGAGAGTACTTGCTGGGAATGTCTTCGAGTCGCCCGTTGGCGTCAGAACTCGCGGCCGCGGTCGAACCAGGCCAGGACGTCGTGTTCGGGGATCGGCGGGGTGGTGAGGCGGGCCAGCTGGAGTACGGCGGTGGCGGCGTCCTCACGCTCGACCGTGTAGATGCCGTCGATTTCGTTGAGCGCCCGGGTGAACCCCTCGATGGCCTGTCGGGCGGCGGTGTGCCGGCCGTGCCGGTGCGGTCGAGGATCTTGGCGGCGGTCCGGAACGCGGTCACGGCCTGCTTGGCAGTCCTTCGGGGCCAGGTGGTGAAGGGAAGCCCGGACTCGGTCACGAACCAGGAGGGCGTGCGTAGTCGGCTGACTTGCCAGACGGACGAGGTTGTCCGTCCCCCGTGGGCCGTTGTCTCCCACTGAGTGACAAGGCCACGCTTCTTGAGGTCTGTTCGCAGGCGCTTGCCGACGGTGGCGTCGATGTTCCAGCCGAGGAACGAGGCCAGTTCGGGCCAGACCGTCAAGGGCGGTAGCCCGGTCAGGTCCGGGACCATCCGCAGCTCCAGGGTGCGCAGTGGCGGGGCCGCGAGCGTCTCCGGATGCGGATCCGTCTGTCGCCTTTTACGGGCACCGCTCCCCTCCCCCTGACGCGCCGGCATGCCCCTGGCCCCTGCTCGGCGCCACGGTCACGTCCCTCGCCGCGGATACGACCTGGCCCGCCGCCATGTCCCCGGCCGCCAGGCGGTGTTCGCGGACGTCG
Organism: Streptomyces sp. ALI-76-A; assembly: GCF_030287445.1. Classification (GTDB taxonomy): domain Bacteria; phylum Actinomycetota; class Actinomycetes; order Streptomycetales; family Streptomycetaceae; genus Streptomyces. The sequence continues at coordinate 439,860 of NZ_JASVWB010000002.1, forward strand.
TCGGTTTCGTGCCCTTCGGCCGCCCCTTCGACCGCATGCTCGGCGTCGTGCAGTGCGGTGAACCGAGGCCGGGCTCACGCTTGGTGCAGTCGGCGGTCCCGTCCAGAAGTAGGCACCGGGTGCGCTGCATGATGGGCCGTCGCGTGGTGGTCTGATCGTCCGCTCCGAGCGGGTCGGTGACACGGCCCTCCCCGGGACGCCGTAGCGTCCTGAGTGAGCCCCGGATGCGTGATGGATGGGCCAGGGCTACTGGTCGCGGGTGCGAGGGCCGTTGTACTGCTCGTCGGTGACCGGCTCGGACCAGACGGTCTCGGGGGTGCCGTCGCCGGTGCCCTCCCACAGCGCGATGTGCTCCATGAACCGGTCGGGGGCGGCGCCGTGCCAGTGTTCCTCGTCCGGCGGGCAGGCCACGGTCTCGCCGGGGTGGGCCTCGAAGACGGTGCCGTCCCGGGTGCCGATCAGAGCGATCCCGGAAACGACTGCAGGGTCTGGCCGAGGGCGTGGGAGTGCCAGTCGGTGCGGGCGTCCGGGGAGAAGCGCACCACGTTGGCGCGCATCCTCGACGGCTCCTGTCCGGCCTCGCTGCCAGTGGAGCCCGCGCACGAGCCCCGCAGGGCCGTGTCGGGTTCGACAGGGATCTCCTTTCGGGTTGTGGTGTACCGATTGCTCGGCTGAAGCCGCCGCGGCGGGCAGCGGAGGGCGCGGCCACGTCGTGCCCGGTTCCATGTACCGCACCAGCCGAACAGGGGGAATCCCCTCCCCTTCTCTCGCGGTAGCGCGCCGCGGAGACAGCGACCGCGGCGGGAAGGACGGAGATGAGTAGACGATCGCTCAACGGGCCGCCTGTATCGTGGTGTTGCATGCGCCCGCCCAGCTGACAACGCCCCTGTGGGCTGCGCCTCCGCCCCTCGCAGGCGGTCGTCGCCACCACCCGCCGCTGCCGGGCGCCAGGATGAACTGCTCTGCCGCATCCCGACTGGAGGTCACCTCAGTGTTCCCCGTACGGGCACTTGTCGGTGCCCTGTTGGCTCTGGTGATTCTCACCCTGTCAGGCTGCGGCCTGGGCTGCACCGACACGACGGCGGAGCGCGGTGAGGCCGGTGTCAGGGTGAAGGTCGAGGACACGTCCGGGCGGCCTTCCGGTGTCACCGTCGAGGTCGTCGACTGGCGCCTTGAGCCCCACCCGCAGGTGCCCTCCGAAGGTGACCAGGTCCACTTCCACTACCGCTTCGACGGCGCCGACGAATATTCCGGCCGTGCGGTGGACGCCTGCGCGGTCGACAAGAAGCGCGTGGCGTTGGGGTGTCAGACGATCTATTCGTCCGAAGCGTGGCGCCAGCCGGACGATGCCCTCACGGGCGACAGCTGGCTTGCTGTCGAGCGACCTGAGCAGGTTGCCGGAGTGCTGTTGATCCCCAATGACCAGTCCTATGACCGACGTACCTGCGATCAGGACGTCAAGGACGGTGGCGGGATGCATCCTCCGGAACCAGCCGGAGTGGGGGACCAGTTGTAAGGACGACCCAGCCAGCTCAAGAGCGCCCGCGTCGGCCCGCGCCGACCGGCCCGAGCGCCCTGGACAGGTCGCAGCGGTCGTCGAGACACCCGTGAGGTACCGAGCACCCCCGAAACGGGGTCACAGGGCCTCCGGGCGCTCGGTTCGTCTCGCGCTCCGAACCAGCCGGAGGCCCTGCCTTCACGCCCGCCCCTCACGCTTGGGTGCCCGTGTGGGACGCGGGTTCACCGGAACCATGAGGGACTGCACATGTTGCGTGTCATCTGTCTCCAGCACTACGGACTCCAGGTGCCGTCACTGGATACGGGGGCGGGCTTCTACAGCGCGTTCGGCCTGGACGCTCACGTCCCTGATCGGTCCCGGCCAGGAAAGCTGACGAAGGGAAGCGGGCGCGGGAGGTCCGGGTGCCCGCCGTCGACCTGTACTCCGGCGCCGGCTTCGACGATGGCCCGGGCGAGGTGTGCGCGAGGCTCGTCGACGACGTGTCCGCCGTCTTCCGGGCTCCCGCGGACGTCTCTCCTGTCGGGCTACGGGCCGACGGCGGCGGCCGAACCAGCGTCCCTGGGCATACCCGGCGGCGCGGACCCGGCCATGGTGACCGGTGACTCCGAGCCTCGCCGCCTACGCGACCGGACACCCCGTACCCGGACCGTGCGTCTCACCGACGGCGGGCCGGCACCCAGTCTGCCCGCGCGGCTCTGAGCACCCACATGAGCGTGGAGTCCCGTAGACGCTGTGATCGGCGGCCACCGACACAACGGACCCTGCTGCCGCTGCGCCGACCGCCCCGCTACATGTTGATCATGTGGCCGGCGAGGCCGTGGACGGCCTCCTTGACCGCCTCGCCCAGGGTGGGGTGGGCGCGCACGTTGCGTGCGACCTCGTGGACCGTGAGGTCCCACTGCTGGGCCAAGGTCAGTTCGGGGAGCAGCTCGGTGACGTCGGGGCCGATGAGATGGGCTCCGAGGAGCTCGCCGTACCTGGCGTCGCTGATCCCGCCGCCACGGCCGGGGAACGGCCGCGCCCGCAGCACGCGGCCCGCCTACGCCCAGGGTGCGCGCCACCCCGCCGGCACCCCGCTCGACTCCCACCGCGCGTACACGGGGCCGCCGTGCTCGCCTCGCCCGGAGTCGCAGCTCGGGTGTGGAGAGACACGAGCTCTCCCCACCCGAGCCGGTGACCGTGGCCGGGCTGGACGCGCCAGGTGACACGGATCAAGCCAGCGTGATGCCGAGTCTCTCCGCGAGTTCGTGGGCGCTGACGCCGTACGTCTCCCGGATCCGTACCCCGTCGGGGCCGACGTCGAAGACGCCGCAGTCGGTGTAGACACGGCTGACGCAGCCGACGCCGGTGAGCGGGTAGGTGCACTGCGGCACGAGCTTCGGCTCACCGGAGCGGGTGAAGAGCGTCATCATCACGTAGACGTCCTTGGCGCCGATGGCGAGGTCCATGGCGCCGCCGACGGCGGGGATGTCGTCGGGCTTGCCGGTGGTCCAGTTGGCGAGATCTCCGTCGAAGGCGACCTGGTAAGCCCCGAGGACGCAGACATCGAGGTGACCGCCGCGCATCATGGCGAAGGAGTCGGCGTGGTGGAAGTACGCCGCCCCCGGCAGCTCGGTCACCGGGACCTTGCCCGCGTTGGTCAGGTCGGGGTCGACCGCGTCGCCCTCGGCCTTCGGGCCCATGTTGAGCATGCCGTTCTCGGTGTGCAGTACGACCCCGGAGTCGGCCGGCAGGTGGTCGGCGATCTTGGTGGGCTGCCCGATTCCGAGGTTGACGAAGGCGCCGGCCGGAATGTCGCGTGCGATGACGGCGGCCAGTTCGTCCATCGAGAGCCGGTGTTCGGCACTTCTCGGTGGCCCGGCACACGTCTGGCCGCTCGACGTGGTGGCTGATGTGGTGGCTGGCGTGGTGGTCATCGGGCCCCCTGCACGGTGTAACGGCGGGCCTCAACCTGGACGACCCGGTCGACATAGATGGACGGGGTGACGACGGCCTCGGCGTCGAGCGTTCCGGGCTCGACGACCTCGCCGACCTGGACGATGGTCGTGGTCGCGGCCGTGGCCATGACCGGTCCGAAGTTGCGGGCCGTCTTCCGGTACACGAGGTTGCCCATCCTGTCCGCGACGTGCGCGCCGATCAGCGCGTAGTCGCCCTTGATGGGGTATTCCAGCAGGTACTTCCGACCGTCGATCTCCCGCTCCTCCTTTCCCTCGGCCAGCGGCGTGCCGACCGCGGTCGGGCAGTAGAACGCACCGATGCCGGCACCGGCCGCGCGCATCCGCTCGGCGAGGTTGCCCTGCGGCACCACCTCGAGCTCGATCTTCCCCTCGCGGTAGAGGCCGTCGAAGACCCAGGAGTCGGACTGGCGCGGAAAGGAGCAGAGCACCTTGCGCACCCGGCCCGCGGCCAGCAGCGCGGCCAGCCCGACCTCACCGTTGCCGGCGTTGTTGGACACGATCGTGAGGTCCTTCGCGCCCTGCCGGATGAGCGCGTCGATCAGATCGAAGGGCATCCCGGCCAGGCCGAAGCCGCCGACGAGGATCGTGGACCCGTCCTCGATGCCGGCGACCGCGGCATCGGCGTTCTCGACGATCTCCGCCCGGCTCACTGGGCCGTCTCCGTGACGCCGCAGTTCTCGAGTACGACGGCCAGTCCCTGACCGACCCCGATGCAGATCGCGGCGACGCCGTAGCGCTGCTTCGTCTCGCGCAGCACCTTGGCCAAGGTGGCAAGGACGCGACCGCCCGAGGCGCCCAGCGGGTGCCCGATCGCGATGGCGCCGCCCTTCTGGTTGACGATGGCGGGATCGACCTTCCACGCGTCGAGGCAGGCCAGCGACTGCACGGCGAAGGCCTCGTTGAGCTCGACCGCGCCCACCTGGTCCCAGCCGATCCCGGCCCGGGCCAGCGCCCGGTTCGCGGCCTCGACCGGGGCGTAGCCGAAGGCCTGCGGCTCAAGCGCCATCACACCGCGGCCGGCGATACGGGCGATCGGGTCGGTCCCGATCCTGGCCGCGGCCTTCTCGCTGCCCAACAGCACCGCGGAGGCACCGTCGTTGAGGGGGCTGGCGTTGCCCGCGGTGATGGTGCCGCCCTGCTCCGGTGTACGGAAGACCGGTTTGAGCCCGGCCAGCGCCTCCGGTGTGGATCCGGCCCGGATGCCCTCGTCACGGGTCAGGTCGACGCCTTCGACCGGCACCACCAGGTCGTCGTAGAAGCCCGACTCCCACGCCGCGTGGGCGAGTTGGTGGGAGCGGGCGGCGAACTCGTCCTGCCGCTCCCGAGAGATGTCGAAGCGCTCCTGGAGCTGCTCGTTGGCCTCGCCGAGGCTGACCGTCCACTCCTTGGGCATCCGTGGGTTGACCAGCCGCCACCCGAGCGTGGTCGAGACCGCGGTGACATCGCCGACCGGGAACGGCTTCGCCGACTTGGGCAGCACCCATGGCGCGCGCGTCATCGACTCCACACCGCCGGTCAACACCACCTCGGCGTCAGCGGACTCGATCGCCCGGCTGGCCATCATCGCCGCATCGAGGCTCGAACCGCACAGCCGGTTGACCGTGGTGCCGGGCACGCTCACCGGAAGCCCGGCGAGCAGCGCCGCCATGCGGCCGACGTTGCGGTTCTCCTCGCCGGCGCCGTTGGCGTTGCCCCACACCACATCGTCGATCCCGACGGGGTCGAGACCTGGCACCCTGGCGAGCGTGGAGGTGATCGCGGCGGCGGCGAGGTCGTCGGGGCGGACTCCGGCCAGCGCGCCGTTGAAGCGGCCGAACGGCGTCCGCGTCGCGGCATAGATGAAAGCACTCATGGCAGCGACGCTAATCGCGAGCCACGATATTCTGAAGTACGCGTATCCCAGCCGATTGATACGGACAGCATATGGATCTGCGCCACCTGCGGTACTTCGTGGCGGTGGCCGAGGAGCGCCACTTCGGTCGCGCCGCCGAGCGGCTCCACATGGCCCAGCCGCCGCTGTCCACGCAGATCCGCCAGCTCGAAGCAGAGCTCGGCGTCGAGCTGCTCCGCCGCACCACACGCCGCGTCGACCTCACCGAGGCCGGCCGGGCCTACCTGGAGCGGGCGCGCGCGATCCTCGCCGATGTCGACGAGGCCGCCCACCACGCACGGCTCGTCGCCGCCGGCGCGGTGGGCCACCTCGCGATCGGATGCGTGGGCTCGGCGACGTACAGCCTCCTGCCCGCGCTCTCGCGGCGGCTCACGGAGGAGCTTCCCGGCGTCGACTTCTCCTTCCGCGGCGAGATGCTCGCGCCCGACCAGGTCGAGGCGCTGCGCTCCGGCGCGATCGACGTCGCACTGCTGCGCCCGGTGGCGGCCGACCCCTCCCTCACCGTGCACACGCTGCGCCGGGACCGGCTCGTCGTCGCCGTACCGGTCGACCACCCCCTCGCCCGCCGGAAACGGTTGCGGGCGGCGGACCTGGCAGGTGCCGACCTGATCGTGCACTCCGCCGACCGCCGGTCGGTGATGTACGACGTCGTCCTGGGCCTCCTGCGCGACGCGGGCGTCGAGCCGCACATCCGTCACGAGGTCGGCGAGACCTCGACCCTGGTCACGCTCGTGGCCGGCGGCCTCGGCGTCGCGGTCGTGCCCGAGCCCGTGACCGCGCTCACGCTCGACGGCGTCGCCTACCTGCCGCTGGCCGGGCCCGACGCACGTGTGGAGCTGGCCGTCGCCCACCGCACGGACCGCGCCGAGCCGCACCTGACGCGCACCGTGGGAATCATCCAGGCGATGTTCTGAGACATCCACCGACGCCGGACAAGGGCCCGCTCGGCGGGGCAACCCGCCCGGCGGCGTCGGGGGCGCGGTGGTCGCCGTGGACGCCATGGACGCAATGGGCGCAATGGGCGCAATGGGCGCCGAGCGGGCCCGATTCCACGGCATGGGGCCCGTTCGCTCGTCGGAACGCCGGCGCACCGCAGCCCGCCGGCCCCGATCGACGGCTGACTCCCTGAGGTGGCGAGGCGGATTCTGCCGCCGTCGGTGCGATCAGGTCCGCGGCAGGGCCTGCAAGGTGGCCGGCCCAAGGACCACGAGAGGGGGCCCCGACCATCGCGGGCGAGGTGGCCTAGCCGCGGAGCAGGTTCGCTGTCACGATCGATACCATGGCTCAACTCACTGTGGCGGGCGTGGCGTTGGCGGCCACCTTCGTCGTGTACGGCCTGCTCGGCATCGCCTGGTGGTCGCGCGGCCGGGCCGACCGCAAGGCTGCGGCGCGGCTCGGCTCGCTGGAGATCGACCCGTACCACGCCATCGCCACGGCGGGGTGGCCGGAGGACGCCGACCGGGCCGCGGCGGCCGAGCTGATCCGGGGCGGCATGGTGGAGGTCGACGCCGAGGGTTTCCTCACCACGGGGCGGCGCGTCCGTCCGGCGGAGCCGCCGGCGTACAGACCGGAACACCCGGTACCGAACGCGCTGCTGGACGCCCTGACACGGCACGGCGGCAGGTCGACCCTGCGCGGACTCGTCGACGACCCGCCGCTCAGAGCGGCCCGGGAAGTCTTCCTGCGTACCGAGGACGCCAAGGTGCCACGCTGGTCCGACCGCCGCGAGGACGGCCTCCACTCCGCCGCCACCCTGACCGCGCTGCCGCTGGCCCTCTTCTACGCTGTCCAGATCGTCTTTCTGCGGAAGGAGTCCGCGCCGCACGGAATCGTGGACACCCTGCTCGCACTCCTCCTCGTCGTGATCCTCTGGCTGATGATCGCGGTCCCCGTCGGCTGGTTCGTGCTGAGGTTCTGGCCGGGCCGCCGCGACCCCTTCCGCGAGCACTGCGCCCGACTGCCACGGCATCCGGCCCTGGCGGCCCTCGCTGAGCACCAGAACGCGGCGTTGGCCAGGAGTGCCTCCTACCGGGAGCCGTGGGAAGTGGAGAGGGACCGCTGGGTCGACGTGGACGCGCCCGGCGCCTTCTAGGCTGCGTGCCGGCGGAAGGAACAGGGGCGCACCGGGCTGCGCCAGAAGCAGCGGGCCCGATCCAACAGCCGGTCTGGACCGATGAGGTCCCCTTGCGCGAGGGCCGGACCGATGGCCCGTGCCCCCGTCGACGCCGAGTCTTCCCGCCAGGGCGGCCTTGCCCGGACGGACACGCCTCGACTGGACCGAGTCACACGCACTGGGGTCCGAAGGGCCCGAGCGTGACCGAAGTCGGTGAACATGCGGCGGCAGGCCTCCCGTCCGGCGTCCGTGCTCCGCACAACGAGACGCTGGACGCGGCGTGAACACACCCTTGCCGCCCTCACCCGCACCTTGCACCCTGTGACACGGGGAGTCGCGGTCCGTGACGGGGAGGGGTCGTTCGATGGAGCAGGGCGGGGATTTATCCGAGCGGGACCAGCCAGCCGTCGCAGCGATCAGGGGACGGATACTCCTGCACACCCGCACGGTGGAGGCTGCCGCTCTCGCCACCCACATCTGTGACGGCACGGTTCTCTGCGGGGCCGGGGCGTTGGGCGATGTCAAGGACGCCTTGCGGCAAGTGGGAACCGTGCCGGTGCTTGCCGACCCAGCACACTATGAGAACCACTTCGCCACTGCTTCGGAGAGTTTTTACGTCAGGCCCCGACCCGACACGGCAGGACTTCTCGCCCTGCCGCACGACATCGACCGTCCCGGGCGGGACCAGCTGGCCGCCGGTGCTGCCGCGGCCCTCACCCCGACCCGCTATTTCGCCGCCGACGATGACGTGGCCGTCAGCGCAGCGACCCGCCGCCTGAAGCGGCTCGACGATTCGCAGGTCATCTTCACGGTTCCGCTCGCCGCCGGATGGCTACGGTCCGACAAGAGCGTCCGGTTCCTGATCGACGCACTGAACAGGGTCCCGCATGTGAAGGCGCTGGCCTTCGGCTCTGCCGGCAACCCGCTCTCCGACCGGTCCTCAGCGCGGCGCCTGCGCGGTCTGATCGACAACATCAACCATGTGGCGCTCATCCGCACCGGACTCGCCGGCCTCGACGCCTACACGCGCGGCGCCGCGTTCGTGTCGATCGGCGTGCAGAACTCCTGCCGCGCCTTCCGGCCGCCCGACGCAGTCGGCAGGCCGGACGCCAACCGCAGCGGCAGGCCCAAGTCGTACGTTCTGCATCCTGACCTCATGCAGTACTACCGCCCGGACAAACTCGCTCATCTCTACGGCTTCACCACTCCCCCGGCGTGCGACTGCACCGTCTGCGACGGACAGTCGCTCACCCGGTTCAGCGACGATCGCGACGATGTCCGGGCAGCCGAGCAGCACAACCTGGCCGTCTGGCTGCCGTGGGCCGAAGAACTCCGAGCAGCGTCGCCCCGCGAGCGCCGCCACCTGTGGAGCGCACGCTGCTACGCGGCGATCGAAGCGCACGAACGCGCCAGTCTTCTGTGGCGCAGCCGACGCGACCCGGGACCGCCCGCCGACCTCAGCCTGTGGGCAACCGGAGCGGATTGACCAGTCCCAGCCCGTCGGAAGCACCGAGCAGCCGCGCATAGGCGTGCTCGGCGAACTGCCAGCCGGCCGCCGTCTCGTGCACGTCAGCCAGCGGCTGCACCGGCACCAGCACGCGCGGTTCGTCCACGCCCTGCCAGTGCACCACCCCGGTGCTGAACCGGGCCGCCTCCGCCTGGAGTCGCGCGGAGTCGTCCACCGGACCGTCCAGCCAGACGGCCTGTGGGGCGTACGCGCCGAACGGCATCACGTCCAGCGCTTCGAGGCCGGCGTGCGCGCTGCGCACCACCGCCAGGTCCACCGACAGCGGCGGCACCGCCCACCGCACCACCGCCCCCGCGCGCCGCTCGCACGCGTGGACGGGCTCTCCCCGCTCAAGGAGACGACGGTCCCGGCCCGCGAGCGACGTCAGCGGGACCGCCCGTCCCACAGGCAGCTTCAACAGCGCGTCCAGCAGCCACAGGTCGTCCAGCGGCCCGACGGACGCGGCCTGCCGACGGGCGTGCTCATCGTGGTCCCAGCGGTACGCCAGCACCACCCGCACGTCCCACAGCGTCACCTCGGTCACCTTGGCGTCCGGGTCCAGTTTCCCGCCCGAAGCCGCCTCACACAGGCGGGCGGCATCGGCTTCGGTGAACTTGGAAGTCATCAGATTCATCCCTCGCAACGACAGCGCGAACACACAACCACAGCCGCGACCGGACACCGGACCGGAACAGGTGAACGCGCAGAACGCGAGACCGAATCGGGGCAGGATGGGAGTCCCGCTCCGTGCCCCGGCCCACCGCTGGTTCGTGTCACCCAGGAGAACAGCCGACCCGGCCGGCTCGCCGGCGTTTCTCCTGGTCGGCAGCGCGTGGCGTCGTTCGCGGATGCCGGCCGGCCATGGTGGCGGGCCGGCGCCGTGGCGGGGCAGCCGCGGTGGTCAGCGCACCGGGAAGCCGAAGGAGTATCCCTGCTGCTTCAGCCACGGCAGGATCTCGCGCAGGGCGGCGACGGTCTGGGAGCGCTCTCCGCCGGCGTCGTGGAAGAGAAGGGTCGGCCCGTTGGATATCTCGTTCTTGACGGTGGCGACGATGGCGTCGGTGCCGGGGAGCTCGAAGTCCTTGGAGTCGACGTTCCAGCCCAGCGGGCGCATGCCCCGGGAGGCGGCGAGGTGCCGGCTGTAGGGGGTGAAGGCGCCGCCGGGCGCCCGGTAGTACAGCGGCCGGACGCCCCCGGAGGCCTTTGTGATCATGCGTTCGGAGTCCAGGATCTGCTGTGACTGGTAGGCGTCGGACTTGGTGTCCATGGTGGTGTCGTGCGACACCGTGTGGTCACACAGCCGGTGCCCGGCCGCCACCACAGCCTTGACCAGGTCCGGATGGGCCTGCGCCTGCGTGCCCACCATGCAGAACGTCGCCTTCACACCGTTCTCCCGCAGCACCCGCAACACCTGCGGTGTCCAGACCGGGTCCGGCCCGTCGTCGATGGTGATGTTGACGCCCTGGGCGCCGCGGTCCGAGGCATGGACAATACCCACCGCCACCGGTGCCCCGTCGGTGCCGGAAGCCGGTGTGGACGGGCGCGTGGAGACGCCCGCTCCTGCCGGCCGCTCCTCGACGGGCCCGGCCTGCGCGGTCCACACCGAGGCGGCGGCAGCCACCGCCGTCACCCCGAGCGCCGCCGCCAGTACCCGGCCGTGCCATCCCCGTCCGCCATGCCGCGCCATGTCCGCCCTGTTCTGTGTCGTCCTGGTGGAGCCCGTGCACTCCGTCAGGACGGAGAAAGAACACCGCGGGATCCCCCTGTTACCGATCGAGGACAATTCCGCGGGGGTTCCGGGACGCGTGCGTATCCGCCCGCGCAGCGGAAGAGCGTGATCCACCGGCGCCTCGGCGCCCGGCGCTCTGCGACGTGATGGGGTTTCTGGCGCCGCCCGGCGACGGCGACTTGGCCTTCAGGTCGGCCTGACCGCCAGAAAACCGTCAAGTGCTACAAAGGTGTTCCCTCAATTCCCGTGACCCCGCTCCGTCGTACCGCTCACGAGCGCTGTGACGTGGGGCCGGCAAGGCGCGGGCGGGGCGCGCCGTACGGACAGTCCCGCTGTGCGGCGCATCGTCGCCCACCGCCCGACGGGGCGTCCCGCTGCTCCAGCGCGGGCAGGGCGCCTCCGTCAGGGTCAGCCGAGGGCGCTCAGCCGTGCGGCCTCGTCGTCCGTCAGCCAGATGGTCGCTGCGGAGACGTTGTCCTCCAGGTGGGAGACCTTCGAGGTGGCGGGGATCGGCAGGATCACCGGGACCGGTCCCGTGCGGGTTGACGTGGTCGGACAGCGAGGCCGGATCGCGCTCGGTGTGCTGTGACGGACGGTCAAGGTCCAGTGGCCCCGGACAGCCCTGCCCGGCACCGACGCCCCAGTTGTGGGGCGGGAGGCTGCCGACGGCTTGGACCGGCCCCGCGGGCACCGGGGCTGTCGCTACGCGGCACCGGCCGCTGTCAGGACCGCGACCGGCAGGAGAAGAATCCACTGTGGCAGCCGGAGCAGTGGCCTCGGCCAGCCGACCGACAGCGTGACGACCAGGAAAGCGACCGCGTACGCGCCGAAGTGCGCAGCCACGAACCACGCCATCAGAGCGGTCGCTGACGTATCGTCCGCCAGCGCGAGGTGGACCAAGGCGGCCGCGGAGAGCACCAGGTCGACGCTCACCATGTGCCACACGGCATGAGAACCCTTCTGGGTTCGTCTGCGAGTCCGCAGGACAGCAGCGGACGCACCACATCCCGGTGCCCGCCGGCGATGTGCGCCGCGGCCACACCGGACGCGGTGATGCCCGCTGCGAGGAGCCAGCCGTTCATCGGTTCTCGATTCCCTTGGCGATGACGTCAGCCAGCCGGCCGGCCAGCTGACGGTCTGGATGTTCCCCGACCAGGCCGACGTGGAAGAGCACGGCTCCGGCCAGCGTGTCCAGGACCAGATCCACGGGTGTGTCGCCCGCGATCTCCCCGCGCTCCACGGCACGCTCGAAGACGATCAGCAGCCGCTCCTTCGAGGGGGCCAGGAAGTCGCTGCGGATGCGCGCCTTCAGCACCGGGTCGGCGGCGAAGTCAGCGAGCAGCCCCGGGAGCGCCGCTGCGGCGGCAGGCGCGTGGAACTCGTCGACCAGGCCCTGCACCAGTGCGGTCAGGTCCCCGGCCAGCGTTCCCGTGTCCGGGGTCGGAGCATGGTCGGTGGTCGTGAACACGGCCTCGAAAACCAGGTCCGGCTTGCCCCGCCACCGCCGGTAGACCGTGTCCTTGCCGACACCGGCACGGGCAGCCACCGCCCCGATCGATGTTGCGGCGTAGCCGACCTCGATCACCAGCTCTGTGGCCGCGCTGACGATCGCCTCGTGCGAGCGGGGATCCCTGGGACGTCCCCTGGAGGACGGAAAGGAGCTCATACCGACTTACCTTACAGGTCGACCCGTTTGGTAATCGAGCCGGTCGGCCCTGGTCGGCATCGGAGCCTTCGCGGATCGTTGTCCTCGTCCTTCAAAGAGCTGTTCCGGCAGTCGCCTTCCGGCCGGACGAGCAGCCGGCCCGGACGGGGCGTTTCACAGGGTCGTGTCACAGACGCGGGGGGCGGGTGGCTGCGAACGGCGGGTGCTACTGCCCGGCGGCGAGCCGACCGGGGCCGAGCGGGAGAACACGGATGTCCCCTCCGAATCACCGAAGGAGCGGGATACGACGAGCGCGAGGAAGTGGGACGGATGGCCGGGGTGCGGACCGCAGCGTGGCCACGGACTCCTGTCGCTGCGGCTCACGTGCGCCGGGGGACAACAGCCGTGCGGGAGCCGGGCCCGCCGAGTGGCGGAGCGAGCGCCGGAACGGTCGCCGCGTCCCTGAGAGTCGTACGGGACCGCGCTGATCTCCCAGGGACGAGCGGTACGTCACCCGACGGGTTCGATACTCAGTACGGCAGCGGCGTCGAGGAGCTCGACGACCTTCAGGCTCATCGCGCCGTTGATGGTCGCGGCCGGTCCCTCGCCGCAGCTGAGCCCGACGCCGCCACTGCCCTCCGAGGACACACCGCCGCCACCGGAACAGCCCGAAACGCTGGATCCCGACCCCGTCAGTGGCGCGGCCGTCTCGACCGCGTCGCCGGTGATCGCCCTCACCTTGATCGGCCCGAGACCGTACGCCTCCGGCACGGTCACGACATCTCCGTGTTCGAGGGAACCGGCGCGCCCGGCGGACCCGGATCGGGCGTACACCCAGTCACGTGAGCGGGCAAAGGCCCATTTCACGCCCCTGAGGCGCGCTTGTCATCGGCCCTGGGCGGGCACTATTGTCACCACGCCTTGGTGAACGGGAAATCCGGTGTGATGCCGGTGCGGCCCTCGCCACTGTGATCGGGAAGTCCGGCTCCAGCCCTCAACGGGCAGCCACTGGGTCCTTGTGACCCGGGAAGGCGGAGCACGGGCGGTGGTACCCGTCAGCCAGGAGACCGGCCAAGGCGCGTCAACCATCCACGAGGTGCTGGAAAGGGTCTGTCAAGCCATGCACATAGCCGAGGGCTTCCTGCCCCCCGCGCACGCCGTCGCCTGGGGCGTCGCGGCCGCGCCGTTCGTCGTCCACGGAGTCCGCTCCCTCACCCGTGAAGTCAGAGAACATCCCGAGAGCACCCTGCTGCTGGGCGCCTCCGGGGCCTTCACGTTCGTCCTGTCCGCCCTGAAGCTGCCCTCCGTGACCGGGAGTTGCTCACACCCCACCGGCACCGGACTGGGCGCCATCCTCTTCCGGCCACCGATCATGGCCGTGCTGGGCACCATCACCCTGCTCTTCCAGGCGCTGCTGCTCGCCCACGGCGGCCTGACCACACTGGGCGCCAACGTCTTCTCGATGGCGATCGTCGGTCCCTGGGCCGGATACGCGATCTACGGACTGCTGCGGCGGTGTGCGGCGCCGCTGATGGTGGCCGTCTTCTTCGGGGCGTTCGTCGCCGACCTGTCGACGTACTGCGTGACCAGTGTGCAGCTGGCGCTCGCCTTTCCCGACCCCAGCAGCGGATTCGTGGGCGCGCTGGGCAAGTTCGGCTCCATCTTCGCCGTCACCCAGATCCCGCTCGCGGTGAGCGAGGGCCTGCTCACGGTGCTCGTGATGCGGCTGCTGGTGCAGTCCAGCAAGGGCGAGCTGACCCGGCTGGGTGTCCTGGTGGCCGGCAAGCGTGCCAGGACCACGACGACCGAGACCGAGGCGGTGGCCTGATGAGCAGGAACGCGAAGATCAACGCCCTGCTGCTGTTCGTCGTGGCCGCGCTCGCCGTGCTGCCGCTCGTCCTCGGCCTCGGCGACCACAAGGAAGAGCCGTTCGCCGGCGCCGACGCCGAGGCGGAGACCGCGATCACCGAGATCGACCCGGACTACGAGCCCTGGTTCTCCCCCCTGTACGAGCCGCCGTCCGGTGAGATCGAGTCGGCCCTGTTCGCCCTCCAGGCCGCCCTGGGCGCCGGCGTCCTCGCCTACTACTTCGGTGTGCGCCGGGGGCGGCGCCAGGGCGAACTGCGGGCACGGGAACAGGGCGCCGCCGCCGGCGCGCCCGGTGATGCCGCCGGAGAGCCCGCCCTCGACGGGTCCTGATCACTCGTGCTGCCGATCGACGCGGCGGCGCACAGCAGTCGCTGGCGCCGCCGCCATCCCGTGGACAAGGCCGTGCTCGGACTCGGGCTCACCGTGCTCGCGATCTCGCTGCCGCCCTGGCCCGGCGCCGCACTCGTCCTCCTCGTCGCCCTCGCCGTACTGCTGGGCCCGGCGGGCGTGCCCGGCCGCAGACTGTGGCGTGCCTACCGGGTACCGCTGGGCTTCTGCGTGACCGGCGCGGCACCCCTGCTCGTCCAGGTCGGCGGGCCGCAGGGTTTCGTGTCCCTGGCCGGCGACGGTCCGCTGCGGGCCGGGGAGCTGCTGCTGCGCACCTCGGCCGCCTCCCTGGGCGTGCTGCTGTTCGCCTTCACCACGCCGATGTCCGACCTGCTGCCGCGCCTGGTGCGGGCCGGGGTGCCCGCACCGGTCGTGGACGTGGCCCTGGTGACGTACCGCATGAGCTTCCTGCTCCTGGACTCCGTGCGGCGCATCCGGGACGCCCAGGCCGCCCGGCTCGGGCAGACCACCCGGGCCGCCACCTGGCGCTCCCTGGCCGGGCTCGGGGCCACCGCCTTCGTCCGCGCCTTCGACCACGCCACGCGACTCCAGGCCGGGCTCGCGGGGCGCGGCTACGACGGCACGCTGCGCGTCCTCGTGCCCGAGGCCCGCGTCTCCGTCCGCTTCACGGCCGCGAGCTGCGCGCTCCTCGCAGCGGTGGCCGCCCTCACCCTCGTACTGGAAAGGGCGTTGCCATGAGCGAGCCCACCGCCCTGGTCGCCCTGCGGGGCGCGTCCTACGCCTACGAGGACGGCCCCGCCGTGCTCAGCGGCCTCGACTTCGACGTGTGCGAGGGGCGCGCGCTCGCGTTGCTGGGCCGCAACGGCAGCGGAAAGACCACGCTGATGCGGCTGCTCAGCGGCGGACTCCGGCCCGGTGGCGGCCGGTTGACCGTCGAGGGGAAGGCGGTGACGTACGACCGCAAGGGGCTGACCCGGCTTCGGACAACCGTCCAGCTGGTCGTCCAGGACCCCGACGACCAGCTCTTCGCCGCGTCCGTCTCCCAGGACGTCTCCTTCGGGCCGCTGAACCTCGGCCTGCCCGACACCGAGGTACGGGCGCGGGTCGACGAAGCGCTCGCCGCCCTGGACATCACCGCACTGGCCGACCGGCCCACGCACCTGCTGTCGTACGGGCAGCGCAAGCGGACCGCGATCGCGGGGGCGGTCGCGATGCGACCTCGCGTGCTGATCCTCGACGAGCCGACCGCGGGACTCGACCCGGACGGCCAAGAGCGGCTGCTCGCCACCCTCGACGGGCTCCGCGCGCGCGGCACCACCGTGGTCATGGCCACCCACGACGTCGATCTCGCCCTGCGCTGGGCCGACGACGCCGCGCTCCTCACCCCTTCCGGAGTACGCACAGGACCCGCGCCCGCGATGCTGGCCCGCACCGATCTCCTCCACCAGGCGGGGCTGCGGCTGCCGTGGGGCGTCGCGGTGGCCCGACTGCTGCGCGCGCAGGGCCTGTTGGCCGACACCGCCGACGGCCCGCGCACCCCTGGGGAGATGGCGTCCTTCGCTTCGCCGCAGCCCACCGACCCGCGACCCGCCGATGGCTGACGCACCCGGGCCGGCCCGTCCGACGTCCGACGGACAGAAGCCGGCCGCCAGCGAGGACCTCGCCCGGCTCCGGGTGTGCGGTGCAGGCCGGTGCGGGCCGGCGGGCATCGGCTCCGGATCCGGGTCCTGACGGCCACGTTCACCGTCTGCTGCGGACACCGGACGGCGTCGACGCGGCACTCAGCGGGATGGACGCGTCCACGACCGCGCGGGCGATGGCCGTCCGGTGTGCGCGGCGTCCGACGGCTGGTGGAGCAGGGCGGGCGGCCCGGGGGCCCACGGCGGCCGGGCGCGGACGGCACACGGTGAGACCCGGCCCGGCTCCTCCCCGAACGGTCTTCACCCGCCGTCACGGCATCGTCCGGAGCGCCCGTGTCACACGCCGGGCGCGGCCGCCTCGACCGCTCGCCGGGTGTCCTCGGTGATGAGATCCAGGTTGAGGGCGGCTGCCGCCCTGAGCCCGGCGGCGGCCGAGCCGATGACGGTCTCCGTGAGGCTCGTCACGTTGCCCGCCGCGTACACACCCGCCGTACTCGTCGCTCCCTGCGCGGTCGTCACCACGTGACGGCCCGCGACCTGACCGAGGAGCCGCAGTTCCGCGGTCTCGATGTCCAGGCCGGCCAGCCCCTCCAGCCGGGCGGTGAAGAGCGGGGCGACCACCAGGTTGCTCACCTGCGGCCGCCGACCACTGCGGGCGGCCGTCGTGTCGGTCGAGTACCGCCTGGCCCCGGAACACCCCTACCCCGCGGCGCTCGACGCCGACTACCTCGACCGTCTTGCCGCGCTCACCCGGCGGCTGATCGACGACGTGACCGTCTGACACACGGTACGAGCCCTCTCCCCCTGCCCACCTCCTGACGAACCGTCATCGCACACCAGGAGCACCTTCATGGCACACACCTTCACCAGCGCCGTCGTCCCCGCCGGCGCGGACGCCGTCTGGCGGGCCGTCCGTCCCTTCGACGCCGTGGACGCCTGGCACCCGGCCATCGAGTCCAGCGTCCTCAAGGAGGGCGGACCGGCCACGGTCGGCTCCCTGCGACAGCTGCGGTTCGCGGACGGCATCACCGTGGTGACCGAGCGTCTGACCGCTCTGGACGACACCGCCCGCACCTTCACCTACGAACTCGTCGAGCACCCCTTCCCGGTGCGCCGCAGCGTCTCGACCCTGCGCGTGACTCCCGTCACCGACACCGGCGAGGAGTTCGTCGAGTGGTGGGCCGACTCCGTGGAGGACTCGGTGGACTCCGCCGGCGCCCAGGCTCTGGTCCGGGAGCTGTACGGCAGCGGTCTGTCCGCCCTCCAGCAGCGGTTCGCCTCGGTACGGGACACCGTCGTCGACTGACCCGGTCCGCGCGCGCACCCCTCCGCTGGCGGGACGCGCGTCGCCCGCGTGCGCTGCCCGGCCCGCCGGTGAGCGCGTCCGCGAGCTCTCTCCGGGGCGCCCCTCATCGCTCCCCCGTCCCTTCACCCTCCTCGTCCCTCCTCCGTCCTCGTCGTTCCCTCGTCGTCATTCCTTCGTCCCGATGGCGTCCACCGGACGCCCCCGGAGCATCAGCCGGGTGGGCAGCATCGCCCCGGCCACCGCCAGCAACGCCGTCGATCCGACGATCGTGAGCCAGCCCAGGACCGGCACCGTCGGTATCACCTCACCGGTCAGTGCCAGGGCGACCAGTGCCAAGGGCGGCACCGACAGCAGCGTTCCGAGGACTCCTCCGACGGCCGCCACGGTGAAGCTCTCCCACCGCACCATCCCCAGCACCTGCGACCGGCTGCTGCCGGTCAGTCTCAGCAGCGCGAACTCCCGGCGGCGGGTGGCGGTGTTCATCGCCTGCGTGTTGACGACGGTGAGAGCGGTGTAGGCGATGACGACGCCGACCACCACGTAGTTCACCCACGCGGTCGCCCGCTGTTCCGCCACCTGGGCGTCGACCGCCACGGCTCCGCTCAGGGCGGTGCCCGGGTAGTCGCGTGCCAGGGCGGAAAGCCCGGGTGCGGTGCCGGCCGCCGAGCGGATCAGCACCGACTGGTCGACACCGGCGGTGGTGTGGGACAGGAGCAGGTCGTGGTCGAAGGTGAGGTCGGCGAAGCCGAGCCCCCGGCCGTACACGGCGATCACCTCGCCGGTGAAGGGCACGCCGTCCCCGAAGTACAGACGCGCCCGGTCTCCGACGCCGAGCCCCAGCCACGAGGCCGCCGTCGTGCTGAGGGCGACGGTGTCCGGAGCCAGGGCGGACAGGTCCCCCTCGCCGGCGTCCAGGTCGACGGTGGCGGACAGGGCGGACGGTTCCAGGCCCTGCGCGGTCAGGGAGACGGCCTCCTCCGTGCCGAGCAGCGAGCCCACGCCGACCGCCTTGGAGCGGACCACACCGGTGGCAGCCCTCACCCCGGGCAGTTCGGCGGCCCGCTCAGCGAGGTCCGGGGACACACCGGCGGGGGCGGTCAACACCTGGTCGGCCACCGTGCCGGAACGGATCTCGTCGGCGGCCTGGCTCAGCTGGGTCGTCTGGGTGAAGACGACCGTCGCGGCGAAGGACACCGCCAGAAGGAGCGGGGTGACGGCGGCCGCGGTCCGGGCGGCACGGGCGTGGGAATGGGCCGCCGCGAGCCAGCCGGTGACGCCGGTCCGGACGAGCAGCGGAGCCAGCAGGGCCGTGGCGGCGCGGGTGATCAGCGGGCCGAGGACCGCGGCGGCGATGACGAGCAGCAGGACGAGCGAGTTCGCCAGTCCGACCAGGGTCATGAAGTCGGTGCGGTAACCGAACCCCAGGCCCAGCACGGACACGGCCAGGGCGAGCAGGAGACCGCCGGTCACCAGACGCCCTCGGCCGAGGCGCGCGGGCTCGGCCGACGCCTCGCGCAGCGCCTCCGTGGGACGGACGCGGGCCGCCGCCCGGGCCGCGACGAAGGCCGCGGTCACCGCGGTCAGGACGGTGGCGCCCACGGCGGCGAGGAACGGGAGCGGGCCGATGACCGGCCAAAAGTCCGGCGGCACCAGGCCGCGTCCGGCGAACTGCCCGCTCAGCCAGTACACGACACCGACACCGAGGGGACAGCCGAGCACTCCGGCCACCAGGCCGGCCGTCGCGGACTCCGCCGTGATCATCCGGCGCAGCTGCCCCGGAGTGGCGCCGACAGCGCGCAGCAGGGCCATCTCGCGGCGACGGTGGCGGACGGCGAGGGACGTGGTGGCGCACAGCACGAACACGGCCACGAGCAGGACGTTGCCGCCGACCGCGGTGACGAGTTCCACCAGGTTGGCCGCGCCGACCGCGATGTCGGTGAACTCCGCCTCGCCACGTCCGTCGCCCGTGTACACGGCCGCGTGATGCCCGGCCAGCACCCGTTCGACACCGGCCGTCACCTCTGCGGAGGGGACACCGGGCGCGGTGAACACGCCGAAGGCGTCGACGGACGCATCGAACCGGGGAACCAGCCGCTTCATCGCGGCCGCGGAGGCGAACAGCACCGACTGCCGGGGAGTGCGACCGTCGTCGAGGGACACCAGCCCGGCCACCTCGAAGGTGAGCGGGGTGGACGCTGCCATGAGCCGTACGTCGTCACCGGTGCGGAGCCCGGCCCGGGCCGCGAGATCGGTGTCCAGGACGACCTGGCGGGAGCCCTGGGGGCCGTGTCCCTCGGCGAGGCGGAAGCCGCCCAGGACGCGGCTCCTCCAGGTGTGTGCCTGCGGTACGGCTCCGTTGGCGCCGGTCACGACCCGGTCCCCGTCCAGCAGACGGACGGTGGCGCCGCGGTCGGGCACCACGGAGGCGACACCGTCCACCGCGGCGAGGTCCAGGGCCAGGGAGGCGTCGAGCCGCGGTCGTTCCGGCAGCGGCCGGGAGCTGCGGTAGGCGGTTCCGTCCGCGGATCTCACGTCGAGGTCGACGGACTGCCGGCCGGCGACGACAACCGGCGCCTTCTCGTACCGCTCGGGCGGCAGGGCCGAACGCAGCCCGGATTCCAGGAGTACGCCGCAGGCGCTGATCACCGCCGCGCCCAGCAGGAGGGCGACGAACGTCGCGGCGAAGGCTCCGCTGCGGACGCGTAGCGTGGCGAGGGCGATGCGCAGCATCAGCTGCTCCTCCGCAGCTCGGTCATGACGCTCTTGACCCGCGCGGCGGAGGGCGCCTCCAAGCGGCGCGCCACGCGTCCCGCGGCCAGGAAGACGACCAGGTCCGTACGTTGAGCGGCGGCCGGGTCGTGCGTGACCATCACCACGGTCTGGTGCAGGTCGGTCACCGCCTGCCGGAGCAGGGCGAGGACGTCCTCGGCCGTGTCCGGGTCGAGAGCGCCGGTCGGCTCGTCCGCGAAGATCACTTCGGGGCGAGTGATGAGGGCGCGCGCGATGGCGACACGCTGCTGCTGCCCACCGGAGAGTTGTGAGGGACGACGGCCGAGCAGCCCGGTGAGACCCACCGCGGCCGTGACGCTGCGGACCGAGTCGTGGTCCGCTCCCGCTCCTGCCAGCCGCAGCGGCAGGGTGATGTTCTGCTCCACGGTGAGCGAAGGCAGCAGGTTGAACGCCTGGAAGACGAACCCGATCCGGGTCCGGCGGAACCGGGTGAGCTGCGTCTCGCTCAGCTCGCCGAGGTCCTGTCCGCCCAGCTGGACGGTTCCGCAGGACGGCCGGTCGAGCCCGGCGGCACAGTGCAGGAAGGTGCTCTTCCCCGAGCCGGAGGGGCCCATGACGGCGGTGAAGCTGCCGGCGGCGACTTCGGTGCTGACATCGTCGAGTGCGAGGACCGCGGAAGGACCGCGACCGTACTCCTTGGTGACCTGGGTCAGCCGTACGGCGCTCCGCGACGGATCGATGCCGATGGGGTCGCCGGGGAACGGTTTGCGGCTGCGTGCTCCGAGCATGGTCGGACCTCGAGATTCGGTGGCCGGTGGTGGGTTCTTCCAGTCCACCGGCCTCCACCGCCCGGAACCTCCGTCGGCACGTCGAATCGCGCGCTCCGCCCGGCGGGTGAGAACCAAGCCGGCTTCCCCCGTCCGGACGAGGGCGGGCGGCGTCCTCGGACGCCGTGGACGGTGCCTCTCCTCCTCAAGGAGGGGGCCGGGAGGAGGAAGAACGGCCACCTGGTTCAGACCTGGGAGGGGCGGGGGACGTGAGCGGCGCCTCTACCGTTGTCCCCATGAGAGAGTCGGGGCCCTTCGCGGGCCACCAGGTGCCGGCCGTGGTGACGGACGTGACGCTGGCCGTCCTGACGGCGGCGGCGTGCCTGGCACTGCCGGAGGCGATCCCGCCCGGTGCTCACACCCTGCGGCCGCCGGATCAGTGGTGGCTCGTCCTGGTGCTGCTGTCGACTCTTCCGCTCGCTCTGCACCGCAGGGTGCCCCTGACGAGCCTGCTGGTGATCGCGGCCGCGGCCGGGACGCTGCAGCACCTCTCCTACATCCCGCAGCTCGCCGGACCGGACGGCACGTCGATCGGCCCCACTTACCTGGCCGTGGCGGCTGCCGTGTTCCTCACGGCCGCACGCCGGGCGGCTCGGGCGACGACCTTCGTGGCCGCCGTGTTCATCCCCTTGAGCGCGTCGGTGGAGGCGTTCCTCGCGCCGGCGGGACACCGGCTCGCCGCACTGCTGACCGATGCCGTGCTCCTGTTGGCGGCGTGGGCCCTGGGCCGGCTGTCCCGGGCGCGGACGGTCGTGCGGGACGAGGCCATGCAGCGCGCTGCCGCCCTGGAACGCGAACAGGTCGCCAACGCGCGGGCCGCGGTGATGGAGGAGCGGGCGCGGATCGCCCGTGAGCTGCACGACATCGTGGCGCACAACGTGAGCCTCATGGTCGTGCAGACCATCGCGGCCGACCGCGTCCAGGACCGGTCTCCCGACAAGGCGCACGAGCTGCACGCCACCGTCGAACAGACGGGCCGGGACACCGTCGACGAGCTGCGCCGGCTGCTGGACGTGCTGCGCACCGACGAGAACGCGGAGGGGACGCCGTCGAAGGAACCTCCCCAGCCGACCATCGACGCGCTGCCCGCACTGGTCGACGCCGTACGCGCCACCGGGCTGGACGTCGACTACCAGGTGTCGGGCACGCCGGGTCCGCTGCCCGCGGGTTACCACCTGACGGTGTACCGCGTCGTGCAGGAGGCGCTGACCAACACGGTCAAGCACGCGGGCTCGCCCCGCACCCGGGTCAGCCTGCTGTGGGGGGAAGAACCGGAACGGCTGCACATCCGCGTCTGTGACGACGGGCCGGGTGACGCCGGTGGGGCCACGGCACGCCCCCCGGTTCCCGCCGGCACCTCCGGTCATGGTCTGCTGGGGATGCGAGAGCGGGTCGCCGCGACAGGCGGCACTCTGCACACCGGCCCACGGCCCGGCGGCGGATACTGCGTCCACGCCGTGCTTCAGCTGCCCGACCACGGCGGCATCGCGAGCAACGGAGGAACTGCGCACCATGCGGCCCATCAGCGTCCTGCTGGCTGACGACCAGCCGATGATCCGGACCGGCTTCCGGTTCATCCTGGAGGCGGAGCCGGACATCGAGGTCGTGGGTGAGGCCGCCGACGGCCAGGAAGCCGTCGAGGAGACCCGTCGGCTGGCACCGGACGTCGTGCTCATGGACATCCGCATGCCGCGGATGGACGGAGTCGAGGCGACCCGTCTGATCGCCGAAGGCGGGCTTCGCAGCCGGGTCATCATCCTGACCACGTTCGACCTCGACCAGCACGTGGTCGACGCCCTGCGGGCAGGCGCGAGCAGTTTCCTCGTCAAGGACGGCCCGGCCGACTCCCTGGTGGCGGCCATCCGTACGGTGGCCGCCGGCGAGGCCGTGCTCGCACCCCGCGTCACCCGGCGCCTGCTTGAGCGTTTCGCCGGCATGCCCTTGGAGGCCGCTCCCCCCGTTCCGCCGCGCCTGGACGCTCTGACCGCGCGCGAAGTGGAGGTGCTGGGGATCCTGGCCCGCGGTCTGTCCAACGCGGAGATCGCCGCCGAGCTGGGGATCGGCGAGACGACGGTGAAGACGCACGTCGCTCACATCCTCGACAAGTTCCGGCTGCGCGACCGGGTGCAGGCGGTGATCCTCGCCTACGACTCGGGACTGGTGACCCCTCGCACGGGCCACCGGCCCGGGCCGGTGTGACCCGCGGTGGCCGGCCGTGGGGTGTCCGGCCGGCCACTTCGACCGTCGTGCGCTCCTCGATCTCGTCGCTGCCGCTCATCCCGTCGGCCCCGACCGCTCAAGGTCGCTTCTCGACGTCCTCCACCGACGTCGGCCCCAACTGCTTGGCGCTGGCGTACTCCGGCATCGTCATCGGCTTGTCGAACAGGAAGAACGACTGGTTCGTGCCCACCGTGAACTCCATGTACGCGCCCGTCGTGGCGTCGAAGCCGTAGTAGGCGTTGCAGGTGGAACCCGACGTGTACGTACCGTCCATGCCGGGCTGCGCGAGGACCGCGATGCCGTTGGAAGAGGACTCCACCCTCTCCGTCGGAGTGAGCATCTTGCAGCGCGGCACCGGCAGGCCCTTCATGACGAAGTACCCGTACTCGCCGTTGGCGTTCTGGATGTAGACGTACGAGAGTTTGCCCCGCTTACCCCAGGTCTTGATCCACTGGTTGATCGCTTCGCGGGTCGGCGAGTACTCCATGCGGCCCGCCGGCTGCTGGGCCACGAGGTGGTCGTAGTTGTCCTGCTTGGCCTTGTTCTCCTTGTCCTGGCTGGAGTCGTCCGTGCAGGAGGTCAGGGCAAGGCCCAGAACAAGCGCGATGACGGTGGCCAGGGCCATGCGTGCGAACTGTTTCATGTGGTGCCGCCCTCTTCCCGGGATGCGATGGGGGATCAGTCGGTGCACGTCGTGCGCTCGGCCGTGACCTCCAGCCGGTACGGCAGCTTCTTGTCGTGGAAGGGCGCGCGGTGCTCCTGGGCGGCCTTCGAGTTGTAGGCGTTGACCGACTCGATCCGTGTGGCCTTCAGCGCGGTGATCGACTGGTCGATCTGCGTCGTGCGAGTCGGCGAGGCGGCCTTCCGCTCCTCCTGGAGCACTTGGATCGTCCCTTCGGCGTTCTGCACGGCCTCGCACAGATCGAAGAACTCCTCGTACGTGGTCCGACGGAACTCGCCCGAGCCGACGGTGTTCTCGCGCTGGTCCGCCTCACCGCGGAACGGGGCGGTGATCCACCCCGCGCCGCCGAAGGCGAACACCCCGATCACGTACAGCACCGCCAGGCCGATGACCCCGCCGACGGCCCAGGCCCCTAGCCGTGCGCCCTCGCGTACCTGCCCCATGACCATCCCCCTTCACAGGCGTTCCGCGGCAGGAAACCACTCTCCGCGAAGGAGGACACAGCGCCCCGGCGAAACGGTTCCGCTCGTACGAGCGTCAGGACATGCCGACGCGGCTCGCCGTCGCGGGCGTACGTCCAGTGGATGCGCACACCGTCCGGACGAGCGGTGGGTGGCTGACGTCACCCATGGACGTCGTCCGCGTTGACCACGCACCACCAGCCCCGACCGGCGGCTGGAGCCATCGCGCGCAGTGGCATGCCGTGGTTCTGCGGAAGTGGGGTCGCTGGACAGTCGACCATCCAGCGACCTTCGGAGGCGGTGATGCCCCGCAGCAGGATGTCAGGGGGTGAGCTGTTGGTGTCCGATGACGGAGAGCAGATCGAGCTTGCTGTGGCTCTCCGTGCCGGGGCGAGTGGTCAGCACCACCAGGGTCTGGGCGCGGTTCTCGGTGAACAGGAGCTGGGCGTCGACGTCGATGCGGCCGAGCTCGGGATGGAGGATGGTCTTGCAGTCGTCGTAGCGTCGGGCGACCTCCTGAAGTTCCCACATGCGGACGAACTCAGGGCTGTGCTTCTGGAGTTCGGCGAGGATGCGGGCGGCTCGGCGGGTGTCGCTGCCGGCTGTCAGTGCGGCCCGCAGGCGTGCTGCCTGGGCGCGGCCGTGGCGTTCGCGACTCTCCTCGGGAACCATCAGACGTTCGGCCGGGTCCATGAACCAGCGGTAGTAGCCGCTACTGGCCAGACCGGTGTGGCGGGTCTGGTCACCGAGCAGCGCGACGGCCAACGGGTTCATCGCGAGGGTCTCGACCAGGTCGGTCTGCACCAGGGCCGGGGAGTCGTCCAGACGGTCCAGGACCCGCAGCAGCGTCGGGCTGACATGTTCGCAGCGGTGGAAGCGGGCCGGGGCGTTGTGGCCGATGAGGACGAAGAGATGGTCGCGTTCGTCCAGGGTCAGCCGCAGCGCCCGGGCGAGCGCGGTGGTGATCTGTACGGAGGGTTGCGGAGCACGCTGCTGCTCCAGCCGGGCGTAGTAGTCGGTGGACATGCCGGCGAGCTGCGCGACCTCCTCACGGCGCAGCCCCTGCGTACGCCTGCGCGGCCCCTCGACCAGCCCGACGTCGCGGGGCCGCAACATCTCCCGGCGGTGGCGCAGGAATTCCGCCAGTTCCCTCTTGTCCATGGCCCCATCCTCACCGCAACCCGCCCGCCTATCCAGAGACAGCCGATCCATGGATGAGCGTCCCCTCCCGCCCGCGCGAAGCCGCTCACACGGCCGCCGTCGAGAACCTCGCAGCGATACGGCCCGATGACCGCTTGACCTGCACGAACCTCGGGAAACGCGCCGACTGTCGGCGGTGCGCCGCAGGCCGTCGGCAGGGAGGGCGGCCTGAGGCGACGCTCCCCGATCGACGGCCCGCGGCAACGCTCGCCGATCGATGACGCCCGGCGCTCCGGCCCGGCCCCGGGGCCCGCCTGGTCGCTCGGCCCGTCCCACACGACGGTCTTCGTCGTGCGACGGGCGCCCTCGGGCCGGTCGGCACTGCGGACGGCGCCGGTCGCCACCAGTCCGACGACCGGCCGGGAAGGTCCCCCCGGCGCGGGGCGATGCCGCAGGCGCTTCCTTGCCGTACGACGTGATCGGTGAGGAATCCCGCAGGCCGGTGGGTCAGAGGCCGCTGAGCATGGCGAGGACGTCGTCGTAGGAGCCGTTGGCCACCGCGTCGCGGAGGAACCTGGCGCGCTCCACGACGAGCTCCTTCGCGTCGGGCTTCTCGCGCAGCAGGTCGAGGGTCTCGGTGAGGAAGTCGTCCAACGGCATGGACTGCTCGTCGTCCTGCTGGTCCAGCAGTGTCGTGCGCACGCCCGGCGGGATCACCTCGATCACCTGGACGCCGGCGTCCGCACCGGCGAGCTGGACGCGCAGGCTCTCGGAGAAGGAGTGCAGCGCGGCTTTGGTCGCGTTGTAGGTTGGGGTGATCGGGAACGGTACGAACGCCAACGACGAGGTGACGTTCATGACGGCCGCGTCGTCCTTGCCCACCAGCAGCGGCAGGACGGCGTACGTCATCCGGATCGTGCCGAGCAGATTGATCATGATCTGATCCTCGGCGACCTGGAGTCCGGACGGGTCGAGGAGGTTCTCGCGCAGCATGATGCCGGCGTTGTTGACCAGGACGTTCAGATCCGGGTGGCTCGCCGCCACGGTCTCGCGGGCCCGGGCGATCGAGTCGGGGTCCGCGACGTCGAGGACGAGCGCGTCGATGCCCGGGTGCTCGGCCGTGATCTCGTCGAGGAGTTCCTTGCGCCGGCCGGCGACGATCACCTTGTTGCCGGCCTCGTGCAGGCGCAGGGCCAGACCGAGGCCGATGCCCGAGGTACCGCCGGTGATCAGAATGGTATTGCCGGTCATCTTCATGGGGGGACTCGCTCCTTGGTTGCGGCGGGCTGGTGAGCACCCGCGGACTCGACCGTAGGGGCGCCCGCGCAGAGGCGGGAGAGGACGGTTCATCCATGAATCGGCGGTCTGTGCCTGGGACGACCCTTCTGATGGAGTGGTCCCAACCGGCGGCTCCGGTGGCGCTTCGGCGTCGCGCACCCGAAAGGGGAGGCGCTACTCCTTCGGGCCGGAGGTTGCCGTGTGCAGACGGCCGCGGATGGCCTGTGCGGCCTCAAGTGCCGCAGTCCGGAAGCGGGTTGCGAGAGCGAAGAAGCTGAGACAGCCGTGGACGAGGTCGGCTTCGCGGCGCAGGACCACCTCCGCGCCCGCCTGCCGTAGTTTTTCCGCGTAGCGCTCACCCTCGTCGCGGAGCGGGTTGAATCCGCCGGTCGCGTGTAGGCAGGCTCGATCGACGCGTCCACCTCACCCAGAAGGGGGGAAAGACGCGGATCGGATCGGTCGGCTGCCTGGGCGTACTGGTCCTCGAACCAGTCGATTTGCCGGTCGGTGAGCAGGAATCCCTCCGGGAATCTCCTACAGCGAACTCGCCCGCCGAGCCGAAGTGACGGCCCAGAGCGCACAGGCCACCGTCCGCCAGCTCGAGGAGCGCGGAGCCGTCGAACGCAGAAGCTTCCCCGGCCGCGGCCACACCGCGGAACTCCACATCACCGACAAGGGGGACGACCTGCTCGAGGCCGGCAAACGCGCCTGTGCGTCAGCGGACAGAGACCTGAGCCTCACCCTCGGCAGCGAGCAACTCACCGTGCTGACCCGCTTCTTGCTGACCGCACTCTCATCGCGCCGGCCAGGTCCATAGCCCGCACGCTCGCTGGGGAACGGAGTCAGCGCCCGCAACGTATGCGAGGCCGGGTGAGCAGACCTGGCGGCCGATGGACGAGATCGGGGCGGCAGTCGGGACGGCGGGGCACGCTGTTCGTTCCGGTTCTTCAGCGCCTGCCCGCCGGCGTGCAGTTGTCGACCTCCAACACCAACACCGGCGGACCGCCTACCCAGCGTGCAGGACCACATCCGTCTGAACGACGGAACGGCTCCGGCCCCCGGCCTCCGGTCGGCAGATGATGCGTCGCCTTCCACGTGGAGGGGCTGGGACGCGGCGCCTGTTCGCTGAATCTCCGCCAGCTTGAGGTGGCCCGGCCGGCGAGGTGGTGTGACCTGGTTTCGGGGGTGCTGGTGTCGGTCGTGGGCGGCAGGCTGGGTTGTGGATCGTCCGGCAAGGTGGTTCTGCCGATGAGTTCAGCGTCCTTGCACGGTCTACCCAGCGATACGACCGTTCGCGTCAGGAGTGCCCATGTCCACCATCCAGCCAGTGATCGTGACTGCCGACCAGGACGTTCTGCTCGGCTTCTACACGACCTTGTTCGGCGCTGAGGAGATCTTCCGGATACCGGCGCAAGGTCCGGCCTTCTACCTCGGCTTGCGCATCGGCGACACCGACCTCGGACTGGTCGCCAAGGCGAACCCGGGGACCGGGGCGGCGTCGCGGATCCTGCTCAGCATCGGAGTCGACGACATCGACGAGACGCTCGGCCGCGTGGAGGCGCTGGGCGGCTCGGTCAGCGGCGGCCCCAACGACATGCCGTGGGGACAGCGCGTCGCCCACATCCAGGACCCGGACGGCAACCCGGTGAACCTCACGCAGCCGATCCCGGTCCGGTGACGCTGCCCCAGGGGCATGGCTGACCGTGGGCCACCTGCGGTGGAGATGACCGCACTGGAGGAACAGCGCCGACACCACGGCCCGCACGATCACCTCATGCTGTCCGTACTCGGGCCGGCCGAGTGCCACACTCGTCCGCCGCTGACCACGGTCATCGGCGGACGAGTGTGCGCTGGGATCGGCGGCTCGGCTGGAAGCGTCGAGTCCCTCAACCGATCGGTTGATCCAGAGTCCTCTCGGCGTCCGAGTGCCGCCGGGTTATCACGTAGCCGAAGACGGTCGCGAGGACGTACATGAGGACCGAGTAGACGGCGCTGGGGATCGCGACCTCGGTGCTGTCCAGAACGCTGAGGGCGATGGTGAGTGCCACGGTCGTGTTGTGGATCCCTACCTCCATGGAGCTCGCTATCGCCTGGCGCTTGTCAAGACGGAGCAGCCGGGCACCGCCGTAGCCGAGGGTGAGGCTCGCGAGGCAGAAGATGCCGGCCACCAGTCCGACCTGCTGCGTGTAGTCGGCCAGATTTTCCCGCTCACCCAGCAGGGCACCGACCGAGACGATGACCAGCACGGCGATGGAGAAGATCCGAACCGGGCGGTCGGCGCGTGCGGCGAAGTCGGCGGAGCGCCGACGGACCGCCATGCCGATTCCGACCGGGATGAGCACGATCGCGATCACCTGCACCACCTTGCCGAGTTGCAGGCCGAGGTCGCCCTGGGCGTCGAAATGGTCGATGGCGAGGTTGGTGACGATCGGGATGGTGATGGCGGCGAGCACCGAGTTGATCGCGGTCAGCGTGATGTTGAGGGCCACGTCTCCGCGGAAGAGGTGGCTGAACAGGTTGGCCGTGGTCCCGCCGGGGGAAGCGGCCAACAGCATCACGCCGACGGCGAGCAAGGGGTCGAGGTCGAACAGTTTCACCAGTCCGAAGGCCACGAGTGGGAGTACCAGCACCTGAAGCACCAGCGCGACGACCACCGCCTTCGGTGTCCGGGTGACCCTCCTGAAGTCATCGGTGGTCAGGGACAGTCCGAGGCCGAACATGATGACCGCCAGGGCGATCGGCAGGCCGGTGGTGATGAGTGCTGAGTCGTTCATCGGTGTCCTTCAGGTCGGGAAGGGGTGAGGACGGCGAGTGCGGTCCGGCTCACGTGATGGGCGCGCGGGTGGCGGGAGTCGCGGCCCGCACGGAGAAGCGTGGAGTACCTGTCATCGTGGGGATGCCGGGCGCGTGGAGACTGCACGCTCGTGGACCTCGCCGGCCGCTTCGACACGTCGCTCCCGTCCAACGCCGACATGTGTCACGGCGTCACACACCTCCCCACCCGGGTGACCTGGCTCGGCCATCGGACCGCACCGAACCGCTGGCCACCACCCTCCAGCCGTGAGTCTGACCCACGGCTGAGCTGATGGGGAGGGGGGGGACCGACAGCGCCTCCCCTCCCCATCAGCCGTCGCAGGACGGAGCGCCCTCGCGGCGATGCTCCTGGCGCGAGACGCCGTTGTCAGTGCCTCGCCCTAAAGTGAAGACGTCACTCGGGGAGCGTCGGAGGGGGAGCAGAAGCGTGTCCGCAAACAGGATCCAGCACAAGGTGAATCACGTCGCGCTGGTAGTGGACTGTTCGGGTTCGATGCGTCCGCACCAGAGTCAACTCATCCGAGTTGTCGACGAGTTCGTGGCGGGGTTGAAGGCAGAGTCGGACAGTCTCGGCCACGAGACCCGGATCAGCCTCTATTCCTTCGACCACAAGGTGGAGAACCTGGTCTGGGACATGGATGTGAAGCATCTGCCGTCCATGCGGGGGCTGTACCGGGTCAACAATGGGGCTACGGCCCTCATCGAGGCTTCTCTGAAGTCCCTGGACGACCTCGGCCACATCTGGGAGGAATACGGCGAGCACAGTTTCCTCCAGATCGTCGTGACGGACGGCGAGGAGAACGCCTCCGGCGGCGACCGGCGGCACGACGGCGACATGGCCATCCTCGGCCCCTGGCTCGACAGGATCACGGCGAAGATGAGTGGGCTTCCGGGCCACTGGACCTCCGCGATCCTCGTTCCGAACTCCCTGGCCAAGCGGACCGCGCAGAACTACGGTTTCCCGGCCGGGAACATCGCCATCTGGGACGCGGATTCCCAGAAGGGCGTCGAGGAGGCGATCGGCACCGTGCGTGCTGCCGCCACCAGCTTCCTCCGTGGGCGAGAGCAGGGAGTGCGCGGCACGAAGAACCTGTTCGCCGTCGGTCAGGACATATCGGTTGACGAGGTGCGGGCGAACCTCGAACCGATTCCGGCCGACAGGTACCGGCTCCTGAAGGTCGACAAGGAGATCGAGATTCGCCCCTTCGTCAACTCCCATCCGGGCGTGACGTACGAACGCGGTTCGTGTTACTACCAGTTGGGTGCCCGGGCCCAGGTTCAGCAGGACAAGGAAGTCATCGTGGTCGAGAAGGACACCGACCGCGCTTATACGGGCGACGCGGCGCGCAGCCTTTTGTTCGGTACGGATGTCCGGGGAACTGTCTCCGTGAAAGCGGGGAACAACCCCAAGTTGGAGGTATACGTACAAAGCCGTTCGGTGAACAGGAAGCTCAAGCCGAATACGCGTCTGCTCATCATGCTCTGAAATTGGAGCGCGAAGAGCGGGGGTGGCTCGGGAGCGGCCTGCCTCCACTGCTCAGGGGTGCGTTGGCGTGGATTCATGCGTCCATCACGTAGGACTGGTCCATCAACTCGGTCATCGCCTGCTGGAAGTCACGGCGCCGCTGCTCACTCCAACCAGCGGTCAGCTGGTCGAAGACCTGCTCCTGCCAACGGTGAGCCTGTTCCAGCAGGGATCGGCCGGCAGGGGTGAGGGACGCTTCGCGTCGTCGTCCATCAACCGGAGACGCCTCCATGACCAGATGACCGGCCGTGGAGGCACTCTTGATCAGCCGCGAGGCTCCGCTCTGGTCGATGCCGATCTCGTGAGCGACCGCGTTCACGGTCGCCGGTACCCCACGTGCAGTCAGAGATCGGACTGCCTCGGTGACCAACACGAGCCGTCCCTGTTCAGCCGCAGCAGGATCACTCACCACGGATCGGCGCGCCCAGTGCCGGACGAAGCCGAACAAGACCTGACCCGGTCCCTGACCACTCATTCGGACGCCGCCATCTCACGGCAGATGTAGGCCAGCTCGAGCGCCGACCTCACAGGCAACCGCAGGGCGGCAGTCACTTTGCCGGCGGTAGCGCGGAAGACGGTCGCCACGCGCGTCGGCGTGTCACTGTCAGGCCAGGTCGCGTCCTCCTCGACAACCATCAGGCGGTCACCGACCGGGTGCCACGACCGCGGGACCAGCTTGATCCCGGAGCGTTCCACCCACTCCGCGAACTGCTCAGGTGTGATCGGACCCGCACCCTTCGGGCCCAGGACGACGATCGGATCCCCGACCGCCCTCGCCGAACGCTGCGGGTCACCCTCATTCACGCTCGCGTGCCACTCGTTGATGACTGTCTCAAGACTCGATTCCATAGCAGCAACTATATGCGAATCGCATACATCGTTGACGTCTCATGCCGTTCGGCACCGAGACCTTCCCGCCCCCTCGGCTGATCACCCGCGCCGCCGCGTGAAGCCTTGGGGTCCCTTTGACGTGCTCCACCCGGGTGTGCAGGCTGTCAGCATGAGCCCGGACGAGAAGGCCGGTCGTCTGCTGGCGTCGATAGCGGCAGCGGGTGACCGGACGACGGTGAAGGCGGCGGGCGAGGTGGACTTCGGCACCTCGCCACTGCTGGCCGAGGTACTGGCCGCTGCTCTCCGGACCGGTGCCGCCCGCGTCGATGTGGAGTTCAGCCAGGTGACGTTCTGCGACTGCTCCGGGCTGAACGTACTGCTCGACGCCCACGCTCAAGCCGCGGACGCAGGCGTCGCCTTGGGCCTGAGTGGTTCCCTCGCACCGGTGGTCGACCGCGTACTGTCCTTGACGCGACTGAAGCCGGTACTGGTGACACGGTCTGCTGCCTGATGAGGCCGACGTCGAGCCGCAGGGCACATCCCATGCACGCGGCAGCGCGCCGAACTGTCCACCCCGGCACTCGCTCGGGCAGCTCAACCCCGGTGCCGCCGGGGCGGCGTCCGGTGGCGTCGCCGCCCGGGTCGTCGGACAGGGCGATGCGGACGGTGCCGCGTTCGCCGGCCGGCCCCCGCTCGGCCTCGAAGCCCTGAGCGACGGCCATGACGATGTCCAGGCCGTGCTGCCCGGCCCGACCCGCGAAGGCGGCGCGGGTTCCGTCCGCGGAGACCGATACCCCTCAGGTCTACGCGTCGACCGACCGGGGGCGGGCAGGACTTGCCCGGTCGCTCGACGTGAAGCCCCCTGCCTGCGGGCTCTGGGCCCGCAGGCAGGGGGCTGGTCGCGGATCGCTCCTCAGCGGTCGCCGCAGGCCCGGCGACCAGTGGGCTCAGCGCGCGAACGGCCCGCCCATCCGCGTGTACGACAGGTTCAGCGACGTCACGGAGTACGACTTCGAGCCCGTCGCCGTGAGGCCCGAGCCGGAGCCCTTCAGCAGATGGACGAGGCCCCACCGGTCCTCGTAACCCAGCTGTTCGTTGGTGTCGATCATGAGGTCGGCCCGGCCGTCGCGGGTGTAGTCGGTGAGCTTGAGGTGGGCGCCGAACTGGTCCTCGGTCTCGGCGGTGCCGGTGATGCCGGAAGTGTCCTGACTGTAGGACTTGGCGCCGGTGCCCGACAGGCCGCCCGCGCGGCCGAGGAGGACAGTGACCATGCCGGCGTTGCGCTTGGCGCCGAGGTCCTCGCCCCGGGCACCGACGGCGAGGTCCGCGTAGCCGTCGCCATTGACGTCGCCGGCCGCGATGGCGGAGCCGAAGAAGTCCCCGTTTTCGGAGGAACCGGGCACCCCCGTGGTGTTCTGGGTGAACCTGACTGGCTTGCGAACTGTGCTGGGACCGTTCGAGCCGCCGTACTGGACGGTGACGTAACCGCGCTCGCCGTCGCCCTGCTCGTAACCGCGACCGATGGCGAGGTCGCCGTAGCCGTCCTTGTCGAAGTCGCCGACGGAGAGGATGTCGCCGCCCTGGTGGCCCCCGTCGTCGGGCACCCGCAGCTCGCCCGCGCGCTGGGTGAACGTACTGCCGCCGCGGTGGAAGAAGGCCCGCAGGTCCGCGTCGCTGGAGGCCTGGAGGTCCGAACCGAGAACGTACAGGTCCGTCGCGGCGTCGGCGGTGACCCGGCCCGCTACCAGGTTGGGCGCCCACAGGTAGCCGTAGGAGCCGCCCAGGAAGCTCCAGCCGCTCTTCCCGCCGGCGCGGGTGAAGGGGCCCTTCAACAGGACCACGCCCACCCGACTGCCGCTGGTGACGGCCAGGTCCTGGTCCCCGTCGCCGTCGAAGTCGCCGGACACCACGTCCTCGCCGAAACGGTCACCCTGGCCCTCGTACTCCTGCGGGGCCGGCGAGTTGAAGACCGTACCCGAGCCGAGACCGTTGGCGCTGCCCCAGATGACGGTCAGCCCGCCACGGAACTGGATGGTGCCGACGTCCTCGCCGGGCGAGGAGACGATCAGGTCGGCGTAGCCGTCGCGGTCGAGGTCGGCCGTGGTGGCGGCGGTTCCCCACCCGTCCTCCGCCTCCACCCCGCCCGGGATGCCCGCCGAGTCCTGGTGGAGGATCTGGACTCGGGTGCCGGGAGCGGACGACGTGCCGTAGACGACGGTGACCCGGCCGTCCTTACCGTGCGAGCCGCCCAGCATGACGACGTCGCGGTAACCGTCGCCGTTGAAGTCGTCGGACAGCTTGGCGGCGGCCGCCGACGCCGTGGGGGCTGTCAGAAGCGGTGTGCAGACCGCTGCCACGAGGGCTACGGCAGCGGCGAGGGCGGTACGTCTGGCGTGCATGGGTCTCCGTTGTCGAGAACGTGATGTGAGCGACCTGCGATCTTGATGTGATCGACTGCGCTCTACGACGTACGCGGCGATCGAATGGTTGTACATACGCTCCAGGGCAGCTCTCGAACAGGGAGAGCCAGGGTTCGCACCGTCAGCGGCCCTCGACGGCCAAGCCGTGCGGGGCCCCCGTCGACGCGGACGACTGCTCGGCCGCGCGCGGCTGTTGCCGGCGCGGAGATACCTCTCCGCCAGGCCTTCGACCGCGATGCGCGGAGCTGCTGCTCGTCGGCGCCGCCGTCGCGGTTTCGAGTCCCGGGGCAGAAGCAGGCGTGAAGGCGTGGGGAAGGGGTAGGCGCGGCCATGGCAAGTCACGATGGGCCGGAGTCGGCATGGCCGACAGGGGAGGGACACATGGTCACGGATACGGCAGCGGCGACGGCGGGCGTGGAGTGTGGCGCACTGCCGGAGGTGGCCGACCCCTCCAAGGTCGCTCCGAAGGACGCGCGTGAGCTCACCCGCCTGTTCTTCCAGCAGCTGGACCGGCTGGAAGAGGGCACGCCGGAGTACCAGTACGCGCGCAACACGCTGATCGAGATGAACGTGTCCCTGGTCCGCTACGCGGCCTCCCGGTTCCGCAGCCGGGACGCGGAGGAGATGGAGGACATCGTCCAGGTCGGCGTGATCGGCCTGATCAAGGCCATCGACCGGTTCGAGCTGTCCCGCGAGGTGGAGTTCACCTCCTTCTCGATCCCCTACATCACGGGCGAGATCAAGCGGTTCTTCCGTGACACCACCTGGGCCGTGCACGTTCCGCGCCGCCTTCAGGAAGCCCGCGTCCAGCTGGCGCGCGCCACCGAGGAACTGAGCAGCCGCCTGGGCCGCACCCCGACCGTGGCGGAACTGGCCCAGCTGATGAACCTGGAGGAGAAGGAGGTCATCGAGGCGCGACTGGCCTCCAACGGCTACCGCTCCTCCTCCCTGGACGCCGCCATCGGCAGCAGCGAGGACGGCGAGACCGCACTGTCCGACTTCATCGGCAACGACGACAGCGCGCTGGAACTGGTGGAGGACTTCCACGCACTCGCCCCGATGATCGCCGACCTCGACGAGCGCTCCCGCAAGATCCTCCACTGGCGGTTCGTGGAGGAACTCACCCAGGCCCAGATCGGCGAACAGCTCGGCGTCTCCCAGATGCACGTCTCCCGACTGCTGTCCCGCACCCTCGCGCAGCTCCGCGAGGGCATGCTCACCACCCACTGACCCACTGACACCGCTGTTCCCGCCGGCCGATGCCGGCAACGGCTCATGATCCCGCGTTTGCCGCCTCAACCACCGCCTCTCCCGTACGGGTTCGCGCGTACAGCACCTGCCGCCCGTACCGGTGGGCACTGACGAGGCCCGCTGTGCGCAGGGCCGTGAGGTGCTGGGAGACGCCGCCGGGAGTGAGGCCGGTACGGCGGGCGAGTTCGGTGGTCGAGACGGGAGCCGTCAGCTCAGCCAGCAGCAGGGCGCGCGAGCGGCCCATCACCCCGGCGAGCGCCTCGCAGACGGGTGTCGGGCGGTTCTGCCACAGGGCGCCGACGCCCCATGGCGGGTAGCGCAGTGAAGGCTGCCACGGCTCGCCCAGTACGGAGAAGATCGCGGCCACACGAAGGCCGACGGCACCAGCCGCAGGTCTCGGCCGTCCAGCGGGCGGGGGCCTCGCACGGTGCGGTGGGACAGGTGCGGGGTTCCGTCCGCCCAGGCGACCTGCGGGTCCAGGTCGGCGAACAGGCGCTGCGCACCGCCGTCCACCAGGCGGCCCGCGCGATAGCGGACATCGCTCTCCAGGAGGGTGAGAATCCTCGGCCAGTACGGGGCGAGAACCAGCTCCCAGTAGGCCTCGATCGCCTCTGCCAGGCGAGCGAGTTCCGCTGCCGGGTTCGCGCGCAGGGCCGCCATGCGCCCGGCCGGCACCGCCGACGTCGTCCTGATCAGCTCCGGCGGGGTGGCCCGCAGGGTCGCGAGTTCCATGGCGAGCGAGGGCAGCGGAGTCGTGGGCGGCGGGCAGAGGAACGACGGGACGCTGCCGGCCCACGGTGACCGGGACAGCACGGGGACCAGGTCGAACAGCACGCCGAGGTCGAGTCCGGCGGACGCGAGCCGTGGCCGGGCCTGATCCGTCCATGTACGGTGCAGGCCCTGCTCGTCGGCGCCCTTGAGCACCCGTACGCTCGCCACCACCTCCCACAGGGGAGACAGCGCGAACCGCGTACGGGCCACGTCCTCCATGCTGAACCCGACCTCGATCATTCAGCTGAGGCTAGATCAATAGGCGCGACCGCGGATCTCCGCGCACGGTACGCGCATGCATCCCCACCCGGAGTCTCCGTGGCGCCTGCGCGGTTTCCGTGCGCTCTTCGCCGCAAGCGCGTTCAGTCATCTCGGCACCAACATCGGCTACGTGGCGATTCCGCTGCTCGCCGTCACCGTCCTGGACGCGGGGCCCGGGCATGCCGAGGCCGACCGGCTCGGGATGGGCTGCGGTTGCCCGTCCGGGGATCGAGGGCGACACCGTCACGCTGGCGTCCACCGAGTCGGCGTTCTGATGCTTGGCACACTTTCCCCTCCAGGCCTGCTGCCCAGCGCCCCCACGCCGGCGACCCCCGCCGACACGCTCCGCGGACCGCGCCCGACGCACCGGGGCACGCGGGCGTCGAGCCGCCCCGCGCTCCGCCAGGCCTGCCCGAAGGTCAGAACAGCCGCCCCTGGCAGTCTTGTCGAGCCGAGCGCGGAGTGGGCCCGCCTGTCCTCGCAGCAGGAGGCGGTTCGTCACCGAACAGCGGAGCCGTACCGCACTCGTCCAGTTCGGCCGGGATCCTTCCGTCCGTCTCCGGGCGTGGCGGCGCGTCACGGTCGAAGTCGTCCGGAGTCATGCACACCCAGTCCCGGCCACCCTGCTCACTCACTCGTCGTCACCGCCTCTCCCCCGGGCCCACTCCCGGAAGGCTTCCCGGGATCAAGTGCTGCCCACCCATGATCAGTTCCACCATCGGGGCGTTACCGAACACCCGCGGGCCGGGCGACGGCCGTGACGGTCCGCCAGGGTGCGTGGACCGACTTTGAACACACTGATGACAAAGTATGGACATGACAAGCAAAAGTCTCTTACCTTTGCGGCGCAACCCGCGCTCCACCCCGTGAAAGACCGGAACGATCCGGCACGGTCCGGTCCCCAGCACAGGAGGACCATTGCGCCAACGACCCTTCCCCCGAGCCCGAAGACACCTCATCGCAGTGCTCACGTCCGCCGTCCTGGCAGGCGGTGTCCTCGCCGCACCGGTGGCGGCAGCCGACCCCGCCCCGACGGCGACCGACCCCGCTGCGACCGCTGCCGCCGACATCCCGCCGCAGGAGCCCGGAGTCACGCTGCGCGTCTACGACCTCCAGGCGCCGCTCAGCAAACTGTGCGCCCTCAAGCCGGGACAGACCCCCAACCACGACAAGCTCATGCCCACCGTCGACTGGTCCACGGCCGCCGACTTCGGCGGATTCGAGGACCGGTTCGTCTCCGAGGCGACCGGCTACCTGATCGCCCCGCGCGAGGGGTCGTACGTGTTCCGTCTCACCAGCGACGACGGCTCCCGGCTGACGCTCGACGGCTCCACGGTGATCGACCACGACGGTCTGCACGGCGCCGAACCGAAGGACGGCACCGTCCACCTCACCGCCGGGTCCCACCCCGTGCGCGTCGACCACTTCGAACGCGACGGCGGGCAGCAGGTTCAGCTGGCCTGGAAACCGCCGGGCGAGACCGAGTTCACCGTCGTGCCCCGCGAGGCACTGAGCACCGACGCCGGTGTGGTCCGGGTGACGGCGCCGGGACGCAAGGAGTGCGAAGCGAGCGGGGACTCCCCCGGCGACGGGCTGCCGCTCACCTCCGTACGCCCCGACCTCGACCTCACCGACCTGCGCCCCGACGGTTTCGAGCCGCAGGTCAGCGGTATGGACTGGCTGCCCGACGGGCGACTGGCCATCAGCACCTGGGGCGGCGGTGACAACGTTGCCGGTGAGGTGTATCTGCTCGGCAACGTCACCGGCCCGACCAGCCGCGACAAGGTCACCGTCACGAAGGTCGCCGAGGGGCTGCGCGAGCCCATGGGGATCAAGTACGTCGACGGTTCCCTGTACGTCTCGCAGAAGCACGAGCTGACCCGGCTGGTCGACAAGGACGGCGACGACGTCACCGACGCGTACCGCACCGTCGCCACGTGGCCCTACGGGGGCAACTTCCACGAGTTCGCGTTCGGTCTGCTCTACCGCGACGGCTACTTCTACGTGAATCTCTCCGTCGCCATCGACCTCGGTGGCGAGACCACCACCCCGCAGCCCGCTCCCGGCCGCGGAACCACGTACAAGATCAGCAAGAGAACCGGCCGGATCAGCCCGGTCGCGGGCGGACTGCGCACACCCAACGGAATCGGGTGGGGCCCGGGCGGCGGCCTGTTCACCACCGACAACCAGGGCGGCTGGCTCCCCTCGTCGAAGCTGGTCCAGATCGAACAGGACCGCTTCTTCAACCACTACACCGAGCCCGCCGGCCCCTTCGAGTCCTCGCCCGTCACCGCACCGGTCCTCTGGCTGCCGCAGAACGAGATCGCCAACTCGCCCTCGACGCCTCTGTACTTGAGGAAAGGTCAGTTCGCGGGCCAGATGCTGATCGGCGACGTCACCTACGGCGGCCTCCAGCGCGCCTACCTGGAGAAGGTCAAGGGCCAGTACCAGGGCGCGGTCTTCCGCTACACCCAGGGCCTGGAAGCCGGCGTCAACCGCCTCACCCTCGGTCCCGACGGCGCGATCTACGCCGGCGGGCTCGGAGCCGACGGCAACTGGGGCCAGGAGGGCAAACTCCGGTTCGGGCTGCAGAAGCTGACACCCAACGGCGGCAACACCTTCGACATCAAGACCATGCGTGCCGTCCCGGGCGGCTTCGACCTGACGTACACCCAGCCGGTCTCCGAGCAGACCGCAGCACAACTCGCCGCGCGCTACCAGGTCCAGCAGTGGCGCTACACCGCGACCACCGACTACGGCGGCCCGAAGATCGCCGAGGAGAGGCTCGCCGTGCGATCGGCGACGCTCTCCGACGACGGTCGCACCGTCCGGCTGCGGGCGGACGGACTCAAGCCCGGCCACGTGGTGCACGTGCGCTCCCCGCGCCCCTTCACCTCGGCGACCGGTGAGGCGCTGTGGAGCACCGAGGCCTGGTACACGCTCAACGCCATGCCCGGGAAGCAGCCCCCGGCCGCCACCCTGTACGAGGCGGAGGAGGCCCGGCTGACCGGCACGGCCGGGATCAACACCGACCACTCCGGCTACTCCGGCAGCGGTTTCGTCGACCGTTACGCCACCGAGGGCAAAGTCGCCACGACGTTCGACGTCACCGTCCCGAAGAGCGGCACGTACGACGTGAACCTGCGGTACTCCAACGGCCCCGACCCGTTCGCCGGCACCAAGTCCCTGTCCGTGTACGCCAATGACAAGAAGGTCCGGCAGACCCGGCTGCCCTCCACCGGGGACTGGGACTCCTGGTCCACTCGGACCGAACCGCTGCCCCTGCGCGCCGGCCGGAACACCCTCTCCTACCGGTTCGATCCCGGCGACACCGGTCACGTCAACCTGGACCTGATCACCGTGCATCCGCGCGCCACGGAGGTGGCGCTCTTCGACGGCACCGCCGACTCGCAGGCCCGGTGGCAGCACACGGACGGGCGGAAGGTGGCCTGGCCGTTGGCGGAGGAGAAGTCGATGGAGGTGTGCTGCGGCGACCTCCGCAGCAAGGACGCCTACCAGGACTTCGCCCTGCATGTGGAGTTCCGTGTCCCTCTGCTGCCGCCGGACGTCACCGGCCAGGACCGGGGAAACAGCGGCATCTTCCTCCAGGACCGCTACGAGCTGCAGATCCTCGACTCGTACGGTGACACCTCACTGGACACCAACGAGGCCGGGGCCATCTACCTGAAGAAGCCGCCCGACACGAACATGGCGACCAGGCCGGAGACCTGGCAGACCTACGACATCGTCTTCCGTGCGGCCCGCTTCGACGACAGCGGCGACAAGACCGCCGACGCCCGGGTGACGGTCGTGTGGAACGGTCGGAAGGTCCACGACGACCTCGTCCTCGACGGTCCCACCGCCTCGGGCCGGTCCGAGACACCGGCGGCGGGAGCGATACGGTTGCAGGACCACGGCAGCAAGGTCCGCTTCCGCAACATCCAGGTACGACCGCTGCGGTGAGCCGTCGCTGACAGGCTGCGGCCCAGGAGGCAGCAGGGGGCTGGCGGCAGCGACCACCAGCCCCCTGTCGGCCACCAGCCCCCTGTCGGCCAGCGCCGCCCTGCTGGCCGGACGCCCCGTCCGCCCGGATGTCCGCACGCTCCTCCCCAGCCCTCCCGGCCGAAGATCCGCGGGCCGGGCCGGCCCTCGGGCGCGGCACGAGGGAGGTGCGCGGACGCGGCCAGTGCCGTTCCTCGACGGGGCCTGCGGCTTCCGCACCACGTCGGTCGGCGTCTCTGCCGGAGAAGTACGGCACGCGGCGAGGCGTCTGCGACTGGCTGTGGATGTGGGCCTTCGACGGCACCTGCGAGCGGGTCTTCAGTCCCACGGCCGTCCCCGGCGGATTGATCACGGAGATGCACCTCGCTGCCGAGAGCCGCCGCCGGCCTCTGGCGATCGCGGTCCCCACAGGCCATCGACGTCATGGCCCGCCTACGCGTCCGCCGCCGGCGAGGATGGCCGCGCATCTCACCGGATGCGGTACGACAGAGGCGGCTGCCCGACCGGGCAACCGCCTCCGTTCACATCACTGGGCCCGGTCAGCCCCGGATGATGTTCTGGGCCTGCGGACCCTTCTGTCCCTGGCCGATGTCGAAGGTCACGTGCTCGCCCTCGGTCAGCTCGCGGTATCCGCTGCCCTGGATCTCGGAGTAGTGCGCAAAGACGTCCGGCCCTCCGCCGTCCTGCTCGATGAAGCCGAAGCCCTTTTCGGCGTTGAACCACTTCACGGTGCCGCTGGCCATACTGGTCAATCCTTCGTTCATTATCGGGAACAGCCCTTCAGCCGGGCATGCTCCGGCTCCCCGCAATCGCGGGAGCCAATAGCCGTTCTACCCCACAACTCGGCGTGCGCCCAGCGGGCGACACAGTCCTTCCCGCACCCGAGCGATCATGCGGCCGTCGGGCCGACGGGTTCCGACAGGACTCCTCCGTGGTGACGAAGCCGATGACCGTGCCCTCGTCACCGGCGACAGCGGCGAAATGGGTACCGTTGGCCCGCATCGCGGTGAGGGCGTCGTCGAGCGGGTGTCGATCCGCACGCGGGTGATGGGGTGCAGGGCGGTGTGGGGAAACAGCCTGTGCCGTTCGGGTACACGGACGGCGTCCTGGAAGTGCGGGTGGCCCGTGATCGTGCCGCCGTGCCACAGGATGGGCCTCCGGGAGTAGCCGGCGCCTGTCGCGGTCCCTCCAGGTACCGACAGCGCGCGGGTCGGCCTCGCCTTCGACCGCGATCGTGTGACCATCACCGTCACCGTCACCGTCGCCGACGACGGACGGGCGGCTCGTACGGCGCCGACCGCGTCCGCGGGACCGAGTGCCTCCACGATGGCGGACCGTTCGCCCGGCTGCGGTCTGATCGGGATGCGTGAACGTGCCACCGCGGTCGGGGGGCACCTCCACGGGCAGGCACCCGGAGGGCGGCTTTCTCGTCTCCACCCAACTGCCCCTCGCACCGATCAAGGACACGACACGGAGCGAGACCGCACAGGCGCAGGCGTCTGTGGACGTGGACCCAGGCAGCGGCGGACGTGGAATGCGGAGAACCTCGCGCGCCGCCCTCCCCGCACGGGCTTGCTCGGGCCATGCTGAACACAGCGAGATCGTCTGCGAGTTGGTGGCGACCGCGACCCACCGAGGGGGCTGGTCCGTGGGGGAGACCGCAGTTCACGCGATCGCCCCAGTTGACGGGCACCCGGGGACTGCCCCATGAAATCCCGTGGAGTTCGAGTGCCGGGCGTGCCAAGCTGACTCCCTCGAAGGGGTGTAGCTCAGAGGCCAGAGCGCCGGTCTCCAAAACCGGATGCCGCAGGTTCGACTCCTGCCACCCTGCCACCCCTGCCACTGGCCACCTCTCCCTGGCCGAGGTCGAGGACCGAGGATTCCGGTTCGGCCCGGCCACAAGGCCGCCGACCCTTTAGGATGCCCCAATGTTCACAGGGGGATTGAGGACTTGGGCCGGGCGGCACGCCATACGGACGACTGTGGTCCTGAGCGCAGGCGTCGTGCTGGCCACGGCACTGACCGGTTGCCAGCAGGACGACCGGGTCGTCGAGAAGGTGACGAAGGCCAGGGGCGCGTACCCGGACAGGGTCGAGCGGCCCTCCCCCGGGTTCCAGGTCGCGCTGACCACGGTACCGCTCGTCGCTGACAACAGGCTTCGGGTACTCGATGCAGAGAACCGGGTGTGGGCCGAGCCGTTGGAGGCTCCGCAGAAGACGCCCGCCTACTGGTCGTACGAGCGTGACGAGACGGTGCTGACCGTGGAGTTGGCCGAACGCGCCGGGCGGGCGCCACTCGCCGTGTCCTTGTGGGCCGACGGCGGGCTGATCGCCGTGGACACGCGGACCGGCACGGTGGCGTGGCGCGCCGAGGTCGGCGGTTCCATCAGTGACCGTTGGTCGGCGTTCGACCGCTACCACTACGACCGGGGCGGCAGGTACGCGGACAGCAGGCTGCGAGTCGTCTCGGGGGACGGCCGTCCGGTGGTGCTGGTCGACGTTTCAGAGGCCGGTCTGATCGCCTTCGACGCCGCCGACGGCGACGAACTGTGGAACGGGGACTGGAAGTGCGACGAGCCCGGCGCCACGAGTACGTCCTGGGTGGCCACCCATGCCGTCGTCGTGGCGGAGGACTGCTACACGGGCGTCCGCCTTCTCGACCCGAGGACCGGCAAGCAGACCGCGGAACTGGACCCGAAGGCCCCAGCGGAATGGCCGCAGGCCGGTGAGAACGGCATCCAGGCTCCCGTCCTCAGCGAGTACGGGTGCGTCCGCGAAGTCTGCGACCTGCTGAAGTTTCAGCTGAGCGGCAGCTCGGGAGGCGTCGAACCGCTGTACTTCTGGATCGACGACAAAGGCAAGGCGGTTCCCCTCGACAAGGATGAGCCCACTCCCGACGCCGAGGGCCTGCCGCCCGAGGTGCAGACCAGCAGCGAGGGGTTCGTGCTGA
Organism: Streptomyces sp. ALI-76-A; assembly: GCF_030287445.1. Taxonomy (GTDB): domain Bacteria; phylum Actinomycetota; class Actinomycetes; order Streptomycetales; family Streptomycetaceae; genus Streptomyces. The sequence continues at coordinate 483,547 of NZ_JASVWB010000002.1, forward strand.
CCGCGACCGACGTGGCCGAACGCACGACGCGCTGGCACGTGGAGACACCGCTCAACACGGCGGGCCTGCGCTCCTTCGGCAACGTGGTCGTCACCTCCGACGTGGTCTGGGTCGACTCGAAGAACTGGAAGGAAAAGGGACCCGCTTTGCTGGCCTACGACCTGGAGAGCGGCAAGCAGACCACCTGCCGGAAACCCCCGGGAAAGGCGATCGAAGACATGGCCGCGGCCGGTGACTACCTCGTGATGAGCGACGTCGACATCGACTCGGAGTCCACCGCGGAGCCCACGTTCGACGTGGACGATCACCCGTTCCTCATGATGTACCCGGAGCGGAAGAGCACCTGCTGAACGGCATCGGCGAGGCATGCGAACAGTGGGGCGAAGCCGAACAGCCGCAGCGTTCCAGCCCCTTGCCGCGACCCTACGCCCGTGCGGTCGCCGCCGACCACGGCCCTCTGGCCGTGCCCGGGGCCTCGTGGCGTGGGCAGGTCAGGCTGCGGCAATGGGTATCGGAGCCCGGTCCGCGGTCAGCGGTGGACCGACCACCGACGCCCCCTTGAGGCCGTCGCCAAGGTGGGTCGTGCCCTATCTCCCGGCAAGGACGTAGGTGATCGCGGTGGCGACGTCCTCGGTGACATGGGTGGGTTGGTAGGACTCCTGGGCCCACCGCTGCCCGTTCGACACCCACACGCTGCGAAGCCCGAGCGCGTTGGCGCCGGCGATGTCGGCATGCGGGGAGTCACCGATGACCCATGCGCCGGTGAGGGGCACTCCGACGGCTTCTGCGGCAGCGTGAAAGATCTCCGGTTCGGGCTTCTTGCGGCCGACTGCCTCGGAGATCACCCAGCCCTGCACGAGCTGGTCCAGACCGGTACGGCGGATCTTGGCTTCCTGTTGGACGGTGCGGCCGTTGGTGACGATCACGGAGGTCCAGCCGTCGGCCTGTGCTCTGTCCAAGGCTTCGCGTGAGGGATCGGTGAGCACGACGCGATCGGCGGCGCCATGGTCGAGCAGTGCGTGGATGGCCGTGGCCGGCACCATGTGCCGGTATCGGTCGGTCATGGCCTCGGCGACATCTTGTCGGGCGGTATAGCCGCTGGCGTCGACGGATACCACCCACGCGAGGTCGGTGTCGGGCAGGCGGTGCTCGGCGAGGAATGCGGTGACGGCGTCACGGAAGGCGGCGTCGCGGTCGACCAGAGTGTTGTCGAGGTCCAGCATCAGCAACGGCATGATCGGCAGTAGATCACGCCCGGTGATCTCGGAGCAGGTGGTTCCCGTCCACGGTCGCGTGGTCGGCGAGGTAGCTCAGGGTGGCCTGCGGGTCGCTCTTCCGGCCGCCGTACGGCGCGGCCGACGCCAAGGTGAAGACGGATGCGGGCCCGCGGCCACCGCACGTGGAACTCGACCGAAGCGACAGCCGCCCACCGCCGTTCGTCGATGAGGTGGTGAGGTGAACGCCGTGGAGGAACTGGTTTCAGTGCCCGCAAGATCAGTGGAGAAACCAGGGAAATCGACCGTATGTTCTTGCATTCGCCGGGCACGAGGAGCGATGGAGGTTGATAACTATGGTTCCCCTGCTTCTCGTTCTTCTGCTGGCTCTGCTTCTCTTCGGCGCGGGCTTCGCGCTCAAGGCACTGTGGTGGATCGCCGTCATCGTGCTGGTCGTCTGGCTGCTGGGCTTCGTCATGCGCTCCGCCGACACCGGCGGCCGCAAGGGCCGCTGGTATCGCTGGTAACCCGCCAGACAGCGGCATGCCTGGGGCCCCGGACAGATCCGGGACCCCAGGCATGTGCCGGATCAGGACATCCCTCCCGGGCCAGCGGTGTAACCACCACCTTCCCGGGACCGGGCCCCGCGGCTGGGGCCCGGTGCAGCGGTGGAACCCGCGCCTCCGAACCACCGCGCCCCAGCTGCCCGACATCCCGCACCGCGCTCGCCGGACAGCGGGTCACCAGCGAGTCGGCCGCAGCCCGCAGGACGCAGCCCGGCCTACGGCGGTCGCCCTGCACCCGGGAAGGGACTGCGCGGGAACCGGAAGGTCAGGGGCGCCCGCCTCCCAGCGCCGGCAGTCCGAGGGGGCGTGGCAACGGGTCGCGGTCAGGAGCCGACAATGCGGCGCACGTTGTCGACGGCACCGCAGCCTGCCTTCAGCTGACGCTCGCGCTCTTCCACGAACGCCTCGCCCAGTTCCTCGCGGCGCTCCATGGCCACGTTCTCGCGTGCTCCGTTGAGGATGGTGCGCTCCTCCTCGTCGGCGTGGTGGGTGACGGCCTGCACGAGTTCTTCCAGCTTCTCGTCCCATTCCTCGGAGCCGACCTCGTCGACTTCCAGGAGTTCCAGGAGTGCCTGGTTGCCCTCCTCGTGCTCCTCCTCGCCGTGTTCCACCTCTTCGTCGTCGATCTTCTTGTAGCGCTTGAGGGCGGGATAGACCTTCGCCTCTTCCGCCAGTGCGTGCGCGATCAGCAGATCGGAGAACTCGCGAAGAGCGGCAGCCCGGTCGGCTTCGACGCTGCGCATCAGACGAAAGAGATCCTCCATCTTCCGGTGGTCCTGGAGAATGAGTTCGACGACGTCTCGTGTCTGCGCCATGGGAGTGGCATCACTTTCTTGCGGGGGTACGTTGCCGGAATTCTGCTACCCCATTCTGAGGCGTTCAGCAGGACGACTCGATCGAAGGACGAGCAGAACACCGTGCGGACGCAGGGCTTCGGCGTAGTCGGCGGGCGTCCGTTTCGTGATCACTTGAGGCCGAGCAGGGCGAGCGGGCGTCCGCGTCCGGGCGTTGCGTCGGGGAGGTGCGGCGAAGAGCGTCGCTCCGCAGCCAGCCTTGTACGCCGGTTCGGGTATTTCGTGCGCATGTCCGTGCCAGCACGTCCAGCGGCGACAGGCCGACCATCTCTCCGATGCCGAGAAGCCTCAAGATCGGTGGCTCGATGCCGGATTTGCGCTGCGGTGTGCCCTGCTCGGCTCATTCCGACGCGCAGGCGGCTCGCAGGAGTGGTCGACTGGCCACACGGCGCTGTACCTCTTCGCAAGGGAGCTCAGCATGGCGATCGTCGTGATTCTCGAGATGCCCGGAATGACCCAGGCGCAATACGAACAGAGCGCGGAAAGGGTGACCGGACGACCTGGCCCCGTCAAGAGCCCCGCGGACTGGCCGGTGGCAGGTCTCATCTCGCACACCGCCGCCCCCACCGACAACGGCTGGCTCGTCGTGGACGTCTGGGATTCCGAAGAGGCGTTCCAGCAGTTCGGCGAGACCATCATGCCGATCCTGCGAGAGCTCGGCTTCCCCGACGTGCGACCGCGGATGCACCAGGTGTTCAACGTGGTCACCCGCTAGTGCCGCGGCAGGCAACGTTTGCCCGTCAAGGAGCGGCGTCCGGTGCGTGCTCTCGGCGTGCCGGCCGGAAGCCCTCGTACTGGATGTACTCGGGCTTTCGGCCGGTGCGGCGAGAGGGCGTGCCGGGCGTCGCGACGGGGCGAACGTTGCCTGCCACGGCACTAGCAAGCCGACGGCCGCCGTCGATGGCGACCGTTTCACCACCGCGTCGCAGAAAATCTGTCCGCGTTCGTCCGATCGGCGTACCGCACGCCGCAACAAGGAGACTGGAGACTGGTCATGCCTGCAGGGTCGAACTCCAAGCGGGAGCGGCAGTACGAGCACATCAAGGACAGCGCCGAGGAACGCGGCATGTCCAAGGGCAGGGCCAAGGAAATGGCCGCGAGAACGGTGAACAAGCAGCGTGCCCAGTCCGGTGGAGCGCGGTCGTCCAGCAGCAGTGGCGCCACGAAGACCAAGTCACCCTCGCAGCGTGGCGGAGAGAAGTCCGGGAAGTCCCGCAGCGGGGGTTCGGGATCGGGTGCCACGCGGGAGCAGCTCTACCAGGAGGCGAGGAAGAAGGGCATCGAGGGCAGGTCCGCCATGAACAAGGACCAGCTCGCCAGGGCCCTCGGCCGCTGAGGCAGGCCGTAGGCCGACAGGCGCGGCCCTGCCGGTCATCGACCCGGCTCGCCGAGCATCATGCGCAGCATCGCCGGGACGACACAGGCGGTGGTGATGCCCCGGTCGCGGATGAGGTCGATCGCGTCGCGGGCCGCGAAGCCGATATCGCCGCCGTCGCCGCCGTAGCCGCAGCGGCATTGCGAGGACGGGCACGCGGGCCGTACGTACGAACTGACCGGGCCCGAGGCCGTCAGCCCGCGCCGGCAGACCGCGGCGATCTCCCGGGCGCCGGGTGAGGAAGTCCCTTTCGTGGAGCTGCCTCGCGAACAGACGCGCGCCCACATGGCGCACTTCATGCCCGAAGAGGTCATCGATGGCACCAATGGCACCCTGGACGTCCTGGGCGTCCCGCTGCCGGCCGAGCAGGCGATCAGCCCCGACGTGAAGGGCATCCTCCGCCGGCCGGCCAGGCCCTTCGACCAGTGGGTCGCGCGCCACCCGCCGGCCTTCCAGTAGGCCCCCGCGCTCGGCACAGTCACCGATCGCACCGAATGGGGCGCGGCGCCGTGAATCCCCGCCGTCGGCGCCTTGGCCGACGCCCTCCCGCGAGGACCTCGCCGAAACGGGCTGGTGAGCACGGGCGGAAGGGTGAGCGGGAACGGCGAAGGCGCGGGGTGACCTTCGGCACATCGGAGGTCTTCCGCCGGGCCGGTGGTTTCATCCTGCACATTTCCCTCATGTTTCTCCTGGCGCACTGTTCCCGCAGGACGGGCACGTGTCACCCGATCTCTGACGCGACGTCACATCGGCGTGCCAGCGCATGAGTAGGGCGGAACGCCTTCGTCCGAGGGAGCGGTGACGGATGCCGACAAGCACACTCATCGGCCGTCTCAGCCTCTAGTCTGCTGCCAGACCCCCACAGGGCCTTCCCCCGCGGCGGGGGCGGGACTCCCGCCCGTATCACCAAGAACAGGCGGCCGAGGGCATGCAACCACTGCACCCAGAAGATCCCGAGCAGCTAGGGCCCTACCGTCCGGTCGCCCGTCTCGGAGCAGGCGGGATGGGTCGGGTTTTTCTGGCCACCTCGCCGGCCGGCCGCCCCGTGGCGGTCAAGGTCATCCGTCCCGAGATGGCCGAGGACCAGAACTTCCGGATCCGCTTCCGGCGTGAGGTGGCGGCCGCCGCGGCCGTCGGCGGCGTGTACACGGCCTCCGTGGTGGACGCGGCCCCGGACGACGAGACTCCATGGCTCGCCACCGCCTACGTACCCGGCCCCACCCTGGCCGAGGCGGTCGCCGCACACGGGCCGCTGCCGGTGGAGACGGTCCTCGCGCTGGGCGCGGGCATCGCCGAGGCGCTGATCGCGGTGCATGCCGAGGGGTTGGTGCACCGCGACCTCAAGCCGTCCAACGTGCTGCTCGCCGCGGACGGTCCGCGCGTCATCGACTTCGGCATCGTCCGGGCCCGGGACGGCTACCAGCTCACCGGCTCCGGCGGCCTGTTCGGCTCGCTCGACTACGTCTGTCCCGAACAGGCCACCGGCGATCCGGTGGGACCGGAGGGAGACGTCTTCTGTCTCGGCTCGGTGCTCGCGTTCGCGGCGTCGGGACACGCGCCGTTCAGCGGGGCCGCCGCGGCCACCCTGCTCTATCAGGTGGTCCACGGTTCGGCCGATCTGACCCTGGTGCCCGAGCCACTGGACAAAATCATCAGCCTCTGTCACGCCAAGGACCCGGCCCTTCGTATCAGCCCCGACCGGCTCTCCGCCGCGTGCGCGCCCGGCGGTGCCGAACACGTGCTGACGGAGGGCTGGCTGCCCGCGCGGGTGGCCGCCATGGTCGACGACCGCCAGGCGGCCGCGACGGATCTCGACCGCCTCGCGCGGACCCTGACGCCCGCACGGCCCGCGGCCGACGCAGCCGCCGGAACTCCCGCCGCGTCCTCCCGATACGGACCGGGCCGGACAGCGGTGGGGCCGTCGTCGCACGGGACCGACGGCGGGGACGGCGCCGCGGACCCGGACCGCGTCCGCCCGGCCGGGGACGCGGACGACCGCTCCACCGGTGGAAGCGGAGCCACCGGTGGAGCGCCGGCCACCGCGGAGCCGCCGGAGCGGAGACCCCCGGCGGCCGCTGCCGAACCGGCGCAGCCGGCCCAACCGGTGACGGAACGTTCCGCCGCACCCGCGCACCGCCGTGCCCCCGAACGCCCGCCTGTCGGCCGGCGCACCCTCCTTGCCGTGACCGCGGGCGCGGCCCTCGTCGGGGGCACCGCCCTCGTCGTCGGACGAAGGTCCGGCGGGCAGCGGGCGCCCCGGCCCGGCCCCGCCCCGGAACCGACCTGGGTCTACCGCGGCGGCCCGCTGCTCCAGACCCCGGCCGTCTTCAACGACGGCACGGCCCTGCTGAAGAGCCGCCCGGGCACCATGATCTGCCTCGACCTGAGGAACGGATCCCAGCCCGAATGGGTCTACCAGGGCATCAGCCTCTCCCCCAGTCCCGTCCTGCTGGCCAACGACGCCGCCGTCGCCCTCGGCACCGGTGCGACCCTCATCGGCGTCGACCTGGCCAGCGGCGCCGAGAAGTTCACCCTCAACTTCGGCCGGGACGTCCAGTTCGATCAACTCCTCGGTGGATACGACGGCCATGTCGTCTCTGTCCTCGGCGCCAGGCTGGAACGCCGGTCGGAGGAGCAGGGCGTCGCGACCTCCACCAGCGCGGTCTTCGGCGTCGACCTCAGGGCCCGCCGGGCCGTCGTCATACCGATCGACCCGCAGGACGTCGGCGTTCCCCTCAAGCCCGTCATCACGTCCAACGCCTTCGTCTACGCCGACGGGCTGCGCAATGTCACGGTCCGCAGCACCCGCGAGGGCGGTGGCCTGCGTTGGCGGTACCCGGTGGGCTACGACCTGCGGCCAGGTCTCGCGGTGCTCGGCGGAACCGTCTTCGCCATCGGCTCGGAGTTCATCGCCCTGGACCTCGCCACCGGAAAGCTCCGCTGGAAGGCGAAGGCGGAACGCGGCATGTTCGCCTCCCTCGGGACGGGCGGCAACACGGTCTACGCCACGGGCACCGATCCCTACGGCGTCCATGCCTTCGACGCGGCGACCGGCGACCGGCGCTGGTTCTGCGAGACCCCCCGCCTCAACGTCGACCACCCGATCGCGGTGGGAGCGGACGCCGTGCACGTGCCGGCCTTCGAGAACAGGAACGGCTTCTACGCGATCGACGCCGCCTCCGGCCGTCTGCTGTGGAACTTCACCGACGGCCGCGAGACCGGCGTCAACGACTGGCAGCTCTCCTGCGACGGTGCCGGACACCTCGTGGCCCAGCACTTCGACCGGGTCTACGGACTGCCCGTCACCTGAGGTCGAGTGAACGAAGGTCAGCGTCCAGCATGCGGATCAGCTCACCGACCCGGCCCCCGCCGCTCGGCGCCGCCGGGAAGCGCTTGAGCACGTCAACGACGCCCGGCGTCGCACGATGCACCGTCTGCTCAAGGTGCCCGGCACCGACGCTCCGATCGTCGTCGGCGACGAGTTCGGCTGCTCTGGCCGCGTAGGCACCGGCTCCGAGAATGTGCTTGACCTGGGTGGCCTTGGCCAATGGATGCAGGTAGGCGGCGCCCGCGGCGGACATCGCCGCCCACGCTGCCTCGCGCGCAGCCCCGGTGTCCGCGCTCTTGGCCGCCTTGAGAGCCGCCGACGCTGTCTCGCGCAGGGACTTCCCTCGTTCGCCGCCCCGAGCGAACTCCCACGCGGCACTGACAGCGTCTCGGGGCCGCGAGTCACCCGGCTGATCGGCCTCGAATATCTTGAGCACGACCTCTGCACATGCGGCGGCGAACGCGGCGACCTCACGAAGGTCCTGCTTGCTCAGAACGATCTCGGTCACTTCTTTCGTCATCGTCTCATCTTCCATGAGCGCGCTGACTCGCGTGTCGGACGTGGCCACCGCACCCCCGGAGGCTTCGGTTCATCCGGGAGTCCCGCGGTGGCCACCAGTGACGCCGAAGGGAAGCTCAGAGGCAGTCCGGTCGGTCACATCCCGATCGGGTTGAGGTAGTCGGTCACATCCCGATCGGGTTGAGGTAGGTGACCGGGCGGGTGGCGCCGTCCTGCTTGAGGATCTGGCCGCCGAACGGCCACTTCAGGCTGAAGGGTTGCGTCTCGTTCGGCGGGGTGACCAGGAGCTTCGCCGGGACGAACTTCTCCTTCTTCGGCGTGGACGCGGCCACCGGGAGCAGGTTGATGCTGAAGTCGACCGTGTCCCCCGGCTCCAGGATCATCTTGACGGGCTTCTTGGAGGAACGCGCCAGCGACCAGGTGCCGTCGGTCTCCTGAGCACCGATCATGTCGACACCGGCGAAGCCGGACAGGGTGCAGGTCCGCTTGCTCTGGTTCGTGAACCAGACGAACGCCTGCGTCTGCTTCTCGGTCTGCTCCATCTCCGGCCTCGCGTCATCCCCCATGGCGAAGCCGGCCCGCAGGTCGGCGGTGTGACAGCGGGTCGGCTCGGCCTTGGCGGAGGCGGCCGCGGCCGGCATGGCGGCAGCGGCGGTGCCGGCGACGACGACGGCCGCAAGGGCCACGGCGGTCAGCTTGCTCTTCATGAAGTTTCGGGTTCCCCTCGAATACGAACCGGTGCGCGAGGTCAGCGCGCGCCTACGCACCTGACAACGGGCAACGCGGGAGTACGGTTCGGTGCGCAGGAGAACCTTTTTTCCGACAGCCGGCTTCCCCGATGCGGCCGCGTACGAGAACACTCTGTGGTGCGGGCCCGGACGCGGGCTCTCAGGACGGACGACGCTCCGAATGCCATCCGGGTGCATGGCTGCGTGTCGCCGTAGTCGGCTACCGCGCAACCCTCCGGAGCCAGGACTGCCTCTTCGCCGAGCTGGCCGCCGAATGCCGAGCCGGTGCCCATGACCGCCCCCTCAACGTGCCGCCGAATCCGTTTCCTCCGTGGGGAATTCCTCCACACCGATGACGCGCAGCAGTTCCAGCCGCTGACGGGTCTCGGCGTCCGCCGGGGCGAGCACCAGCAGTTGCTGGCCCTGGTCGGGAGTGACCAGGGTCTCGCAGTCCATCAGCAGGCAGCCGACCCGCGGATGCAGCAGGGTCTTGCGGTCGGCACGCCGGACCGCCACCTCGTGCTCGGCCCAGATCCGCCGGAAGTCGGCGCTCGCGGACTGCAACCGGTCGACGAGTCCGGCGACCACGGAGTCACCGGTCCGGCGGCCGGCGGCCGCACGCAGGTCGGCCACGAGCTGGCGAGCGTGGCGTTCCTGTTCCTCGGGCGGGGTGACGGCGCGGGCCTCGGCGTCGGTGAACCAGCGATACACGGCGTAGGTGAACCAGCGATACACGGCGTAGCGGCGGTCGCCGGACCGTGCCGCCGATGCCCGGCCATGACGGTCCGCGCGCTCGGACTGCGACGCCATGGCGGACGTCTCCAACGGACCGTTCGACGGTCGGGTCCTGGTGAGCCTGCCCTCGGGGTCGGGTCCTGGTGGACCTGCCCTCGGCGAGCGCCCTCGCGCTCCAGAGCGCTCGCCGAGGAGGTGGCCCGCCACAGCGGCCGCCTCGACGTCCAGGGCTACCACCACCCGACGACTAATAAAATTTGACTACCCTGGGACAGGGGCTGTACCGTCGAGCCCCGAAGCTCGGCGCCGTTCGTCGGGGCTGGTGTCCGAGAGCGCGGGGACGCCAGGACGCCCGAACGCCATGTGACGGGGGACTGTTGACCGAGACGACGACACGGCCGAATGAGACGGTGGTGCCGGTTCTGCCGTGTGTGGACGTGGAGGAGACGCTGGCGTTCTACCAGGCGCTCGACTTCACGGTCACCTACAGGCAGGCACGCCCCTACCTCTATCTCGCCCTGGAGTGGAGCGGTTTCGCGGTGCACTTCCGCAAGCCGCCGAGGGGCCACGACCCGGCCGGGGAGGACGGCGGCATCTGCCTGGTCATGGTGGACGAGGTCGCCCCCTACCACGCCGACTTCACCCGGGCCATGCGTGCCGCCTACGGCAAGGTGCCGGCCAAGGGACAACCGCGCATCACACGCTTCCGTCCGGGTCAGAGGCGCTTCACTCTCGTCGACCCGTCCGGCAACTCGCTCATCTTCATCCGGCGGGACGAGCCGGCCGAACTCGAATACGGTGGGTCCCGAGAGTTGCAGGGCCTGGCCCGGGCGCTCGACAACGCCCGCGTCTTCCGTGAGTTCAAGAACGACGACCGGGCCGCCTTCCGGGCGATCTCCTCCGCGCTGCGCAGGCACGGCGACACCGCCTCGGCGCTGGACCGGGCGCTGGCCATGGCCACGCTCATCGAACTGGCCACCGCCTTGGAGGAGCCCGCCCACATCGACACTTGGGTACGCGAACTGCGACAGGTCCACCTCACCGACGCCGAACGCGAGCGCGTGGCCGACGAGTTGCACCATGCCGAGGACCTCACGCGCTGGCTGGCCGGAAGCAATCCCGACGCGGGGACGGGGAACGACGGCTCGTCCGGGTGATCCGCCTGGCGGCCACCACCTTCGGCCGGTCGGGGCGAAGTACGGTTCGAACGTGGGTGCTTGGACAGCCAGGCGACACGACAAGCCCTCAGGCATGAAGATGGCGATCCACAGCTCGCGTCGCAGCAGCGCAACACCTCGGCCCACTCCGGGAAGTCGCTGCTGCGAAGGCAGCCGCAGCCGTCACGCCGCCCGGCGAATTGCTGATTTCCTCATGCCCACCTGTGGCAAGCACTAGGGTGGCGCGCATCACATCGCAGTAGGTGGCGGGGGAGCTCAATGCCCGAATTGCTGAGGGTACCGCTGGAAAGCGGCGGTTCCGTGCTGGTGGAGGTCGACAACGGACCACAGGCGGTGGTCAGAGTCGCCAGGCCCGGCGGGATGGTGACGGAAGCGTCCGAGACGCTGGAGCGCGGTCTGGAAAGTGTGCGCGAGGCCGCGCATGCCGTGCTCGGCAAGGTGGCCGACCTGCCGCGCCAACCGGACAAGATCACTCTGGAGCTCGGGTTGAAGCTGTCGGCGGAAGCCGGCGTCTTCCTCGCCAAGACCGCCGGCGAGGGGTCGCTCACCCTCACCCTGGAGTGGGACAAGCAGCGACCGGAATCCGTGCCGATCACTCAGGCCGTCGCCGCCCGCGATGGTGCCGTGGCGGGATAAGGGGACGGGGACGCCTCGGTGCCCGGACCTGTGCCCAACCCCGGGATCGCCCGCCTGTGGTCGCGCGGCGCGTGGGCCGCGCCACAGGGGGCCGGCTTTCTGGCAGGGCCCCGGATCGTGCTCACCTGCGCGCACGTGGTGTCGGCCGTCACCGGAGAGCGGGAGCAGAGTCCCCTCGCTGTGGGGCTCACCGTCGAGCTGGACTTTCCGCTTGCCGGGCGGGCAGCCCGCAGACAGAGCGCGCGGCTCATCACGCACCTGCCTGTCGCGGAGGACGGCTCCGGTGACATTGCCGTCCTCGCACTCGATGAGGACCCGCCGCCCGGGGCTGAGCCTGTGCGGTTGCTGGACGTCGAGACCGTGCGCGGCCACCCGTTCCGGGCGTTCGGCTTCCCGGCCGGCGACGACGAGGGCGTCTGGTCGCTCGGCACGATCGTGGACGACCGCGGCCGGGGCTGGCTGCAGTTCGAGAGCACCAGCGCCTGCGAGATCCGGCAGGGCTTCAGTGGCACGCCCCTGTGGGACGAGCACTTCATGGGCGTGGTCGGCATGGTTGTCGCCACCGACGGACGGTTCCTGCAACGAGCGGCGTACGCCATCACCGCCGGTGTTCTGTTGGATGTCCATCCTGAACTGCGTCGACTCGCCGCGCCGCCATCGCCGTTCCGTGGACTGGAGTCGTTCCGGGAGCAGGACGCCACTCACTACTTCGGGCGAGCCGAGCAGATCAAGGCCTTGACCGAGACGGTCACCACGTCGTCGATCGTGCCGGTCATCGGGGTGTCCGGGGTGGGCAAGTCATCGCTCATCCACGCCGGCCTTGTACCCCGGCTGCGCGAGCGTGGGGACTACAGCATCGCCTCGCTGGTCCCGGAGCCGGCTCTGGGAGCGGAACTCATGCTTGCTTCCGCCCTGCTGCCCCTGCTCAACACGCCGGACGACGTGATCAAGCCGCTCGACCGACTCGAACAGGTCGAACGGCTCGCCGGACGACTGCGGGAGGGGGCGACCGCTCCGGTCGTCCGGGAGTTGCTCACCCGCTCCGGGACGGCCCAGCTCGCCCTGATCGTAGATCAGTTCGAGATGTTGTTCCGCTGCTCGCCCGACGCGGCCGATGCCTTGGTCGACCAGTTGGTGGTGATGACCGGATGGCGCACCGCGGACGGCGGACCGTTGGTGCGGCTGGTCTTCGCCCTGCGACTGGACTTCCTCAAGGCCATGCAGCGCTTCCCTGTTCTGGGGCGGGTGTGCGAGGCGGCGCCGGTCCTCGTCGACCGTCTGGCCGAAGACCAGCTCCGTGAGGTGGTGCTGTCCCCGATCGCCTCACTGCACGGGGCCGTGCGTTTCGAGGAACTGCTCGCCGAGCGGTTGCTCTCGGACGCGGGCCGCAGCCCCGGCGCGCTGCCTCTGCTCGAGTTCACCCTCACCCTGCTGTGGGAGCAACAGCGTCAGGGTGTCCTCGGGCACGCCGCCTACGAGGAGATCGGCCGCGTCGCCGGCGCCCTCGCGTCGCATGCCGAGCGCGTCGTCAAGGAACGGCTGGGTGACGTGCGTGACGAGGTGCGGCGACTGTTCGTACAGCTTGTTCGCCCAGGGGACGGAGGTCTCGACAACCCGGTCGACACCGGGCGCGTCGCACGCCGCACGGAGCTGCACCCCGCCTGCTGGGAGGCCGCGCAACTACTGGCCGTACAGCGGCTGGTGCACCTCGATCGCGCGTCCGACGGCGTGGAGACGGTCGCGCTCGCCCATGAAGCGCTGCTGGAGCACTGGCCTGCGCTGCGTTCCTGGGTCGACGCCGACCGCGGCTTCCGGAACTGGCAGGAACACGTGCGCGAGCGCGTCGCTCGCTGGGAGCACAGCGGCCGCGAACACGCCCTGTTGATGCGCGGTTCCGAACTCAGGCACGCGCGGGAGCACCTGCGCGGCCGGCCGGACGACATCTCCGGGAGCGAACGCGCATACCTCGGCGCGAGCCAGGAGTGGCGTCGGCGCCGGAGGTTACGCAGAGCCGTCGCCGCGGCGGCGGTCACGGCGGTGATGGCGACCCTGGCCGGCATCGGAGCGCACTCGGTACGTGGCAGTAAGGCCGCCGAACTGTCCGCCGGCCTCGTGCAGCAGGCCCGGAGCGAGGCGGACTCCCACCGGGAGAAGGCCGCGCTCCTGTCCGTCGCCGCCTGGCGCACCGCGTCCACCCAACAGGCACACGACAACCTGTTCGCCCGCTATCTGGCCGATGCCCCGTACGACGCGGTCCTGCCCGCGGGCGGGGAGGTCGCGGACACAGCGCTGGACGACTCCGGCGAGGTCGTGGCGGTACGCAACGTGGCGGGTGGGCTCACGGTGTGGCGTGTCGAGGCCGGCGGTCCCTCCCTGATCATCCGGATGGACGACGTATCGGCCGTCGCGGTCAGTCCTGACGGCACCCGGCTGGGTGTGGGCGGCGACGGCAACCGCATCAGGATCTGGGACCTGCGCAGGAACAGAACCCTGCTCACCCTGCGAGGCGCGACGAGCACCACCAGCACCGCTCAGGCAGTGGACGAACTGCGCTTCGACCGCACGGGACGCCGCCTGCTGACCCATCCTCCGCAGGACGACACGGCCCAGGTCTGGAACCTCGACCGACCCACCGCCGCGCCCCTCACCCTGGAACCGCTGCCCGAGGGATCACCCACCGGGTTCGTCTTCGACGCGGACGGCAGACACGTCGTGGCCTCCGACCCGGGGGCCTGGCCCCAGGGCGTCTGGGACGCGCGCTCCGGCCGCCGGATCGCCGTCCCCGGCTCGGCGGAGCCGAAGTTCGCCCCGGGCCCCCGCCCCGTGGGCACGACGTGTGCCGGCGGCACGTGGCGGCTGACCGACGTCTCCGCCGGCAGCCCCGACCCGCGTCTCTTCCAGGGCCTGCCCTGCGACACCGAGAACCTGACGACCGGCGAGTTGGTCGGCATCTCCGACCAGGTCGTCCTGGCACGCGACAACGCAGAGGTGACGGTGCACGACGCCGCCACCGGACAACGCCTTCTCGTCCTGGCCGAGGACGGTGCCAAGGGCAGCCGCACCCGCTACGCCCTGGCCGGCGCGAGCCGCCGCATGGCCTTCGCCCGCGGGACGGAAGTACTGGTGACCACTCCCCCGGCGCCCGGCTCCCTCTCGACCTCCGGCATCTTCGTCACCGGCCACGACGAGGAGGCCGCGCACTTCTCCCCGTCCGGCCGCCATCTGGTCACGGTGGGCGTCGGCGGGGCGGTCGCGGTCTGGGACCCGACGACCGGACGGCGGCGGGCTTCCGTCGGTGGCGGCGGGTACCAGAGGTCAGCGCGGCTTGCGTTCGACGCCGAGGAGAAGACGCTGGCCGTGAATGAGGCCTCCGCGCGGGCGGTCACGCTCTACAGCCTGCCCTCCCTCCGGGTACTACGGCGGATACACGTCGATCTGCCCCTCAGGGCGGCGCCCCAGGCCACGGAGCTCCGCAACCTGGGATTCACCCGGCACGGCCGCCTGGTCGCCCTGGTGGGAGGTGCCTTCTCGCAGTGGGACGTCACAACCGGCCGCAAGGTGGGCGAGACGCTGCTGTTCCGGGAGAACTCGGATGTCGAACGAGCCCGGTACGCGACCACGCTGGCAGCCGACCCGGCGTCCGAGCGCGTCGCCGTGACGACCCCCGACCTGCGCGGCGTGGAGGTCTGGGATCTCCGCCATCGACGGCGGGTCTCCGTGGTCCTGCCCCGTTTCCGCGCTCCGCTCGCCGATCGGAACGCCGTGCGGTTCAGCGGCGACGGCCGGCGTCTGCTGCTGATCGGCAAGGACGGCAGTGCGGAGGTGTGGGATGCCAAGGGTGACCACCGCGAGACCACCATCCCCCCGGACATCGCCCGTGCCACGATGTTCCTCTCGGGCGGCGACGAGACCGTCAGCGTCAGGCGGGACGTCGTCGAGCGATGGGGCCCGGGTGGACTCATAGCCCGAACCCGTATACCCGCAGCCGCTCACGTTCGGGCCGTCGTGCCCTCTCCCGACGGTGAGCATCTGTTGCTGAGTGTGCCGGTGAACACCGCTCAGGGGACCGAGCCGGGCTTCGGGACGACGGCCGTCTTCCAGCTGACACAGGCATCCGCCTCTGACTGGGCCGCCGAACTCTGCTCACACGTCACACGCGACATCTCCCGGGAGGACCTGAACACTATGCGGTACGGAATGCTGGAGCGGGTCTTTCTGGGGGTGACGGCGTGCGGCGAGCAGTGAGATCCCCGGCAACGGCGGCGGTGCTCTGCCTGACGCTGGTGACGGCGTGCGGAGCGTCGGAGGACAAGGCACAACCGGAGTCGAGCCCGTCCGTCTCCCTGTGGGGTACCGCGGGCCCGCCCGCGGGGAAGCCCCCGAAGGGCGGAACGGAGCCCTTCGACGCGGACCGGGCGGTGCTCCGCATCAAGCGCCTGGGATACACGGCCGACACCAAGGCCGGCACGTTGAAGAACCTCCGTGGACCCTTTCGCGCGATCCACGCCCACTGCTCCGGCAGCGTCGACGGGACATGCGTCTCCGTGTTCTTCTTCTACGGCAACGAGTACGCGGGGTACGACGTGCCCGCGGCCGCCCAATCAGCCATCGTCAGCCAGGACGGAGAGACGGTCACCCTGTCCTACCCCCGTTACCTGCCGACGGATCCGCAGTGCTGTCATTCCGGCGGCGAACGTGAGTACCGGGCGCGCTGGAAGGACGGCAAGGTGGTCTTCTCACCACCCCTGCCCGAGAATCCCAACTACCCGGACACGTGAACCGGGAGCGCCCTCCTTTGAGCTGGCCGGCGTCTGCTCTGCGACACGGGCGCGGGCGTGGACGCGCTGGGGAACAGGGGTGGCCGGGCTCGTCGGCTCGGTCGGCGAGCCCGGCCTGCGGGATGCCGGTCACCCTGCCTTTCGTCGGGTCAGTTGATGCGGACGATCTTCCAGAGCTGGTCGTCCACGTCGACGCTGTTCCACTGGACGACGGCAGCGCCGTCGGTGGTGGACGACTGGGCGACGCCCGCGACGAGGGCGCTGTTCACGTTGCGGAGTTTGTAGTAGCCATCGCCCGCGTCGGTGAGGGTCCACCTCTGGGAGGCGGCGCTGGAGGCGGTGTTCTGGACGACCGCGGCACCCGCGGTGCTGGAGGAGGCGCGGATGTCCAGGTTCAGGTTGCTGGTGACGTTCTTGACGGTCCAGACTCCGCTGCCGGCGGACTGGAAGGTGAACATCTGGCAGGCGCACGCGGAGTTGCGCCACTGCTGGGCGGCGGTGCCGGCGGTGGTCGATCCCTGGGGGATGTCGAGATACTTGCCGCTGTTCTTGTTGACCAGGACGTACTGCCCGGTGCCCAGCGGCGGCAGAGCGACCTGCGTCAGGTTCCACCGCTGGCACGCACAGCCGCTGCTCTCCCACTGGGCGGCGGCGGTGCCGACAGCGGTGGAGGCGTTGGGGATCTCGAGCAGTCTGCCCGTGATGCGGTTGGTGACGGTGTAGCCCCCGGCGGGGTGCGGGGCGACAGCCCACTCGTGGTCGAGGGTGCCGTTGTCGTCCCACTGCAGGACCCTCGCACCGTTGGCCGTGGACTGGTTCTCCACACCCAGAACCTTGCCGCTGGCGACATTGCGGACCTTGAAGAAGCCCGACGACTGCCGCTCGAAACGCCACTGCTGGTCAGTGGCGTCGGTGGAGTTCTGCTGAGTCGCGGTGGTGCCGTTGGTCGCGGTGCCACCGGCGATGGTGAGCTTCAGGCCGCTGCCCGCGTTCGACGCGGTGTAGGTGGCGCCGTCGGAGATCCCACCACCCAGGTCGATCGTGCTGTAGGTGACGGAGTTCAGACCGGTGGAGCGCAACAGGCCACCGCTCGTCACCAGCAGGCTGTGGCCGTCGGCCAGGGGAAGCAGGCCGCGGCTGTAACCGGGGGCGACGTTGGACTGGATGCGGGTCCAGGCGTTCGAGGCTCCGTTCTGGGTGTTGAGGAACAGGTCACCGGTGCTGTGGGCGGTCACGACGAGGGTGCCGTTCGGGCCGCCGGTGGGCAGCCAGGTGACGAAGGGGGCGCTGGTGGGAACGTTGCCGTCGGTCGACCTCAGCACCCGGCCGGTGGCGGTGCCGAACGCCTCAGGATCGGAGGAGACCTTGTAGTAGACGGCGAAATTCCCTTCCGGGGCACCGCCGTGCTCGTACGTCATGACGTAGTTGCCGTTGGGCAGCCGGGTGACCACCGGCATGCCGGGCCGGTCGCTGTAGGCGGGCGCCGCCACGTCGTCCACGACGGGGCCCCAGTTGCGGACGTCCGTGGAGACCTGGTGCACGATCTTCTGGCCGTGGTCGGGGTCGCGCTGGTCGGAGTAGTAGACGATCAGCTTGTTGCCGGAGACGAGGAAGAACGGTTCCCAGACGGGGGTGTAGCCGTTCTCGGCGTGCGCCTCGCCACCGGTGGCGATGTTGGTGACGAAGGTCCACGTCTGCCCGCGGTCGGTGCTGGCGTACAGGTCGATCTTGCTGCCTCCCCGGTCGGCGGGGACGGAGTCACCCGCCGCCAGGATGGTGCCGGCGGGAAAACCGCCCATGGCCCTGGGCAGTTCGAACAGCTCGGGCTGCCAGCGCATGCCCCAGCCGTTCTGGGTGTCGGCGACGTCGGAGATCTTCGTCCAGGACGTCCCGTTGTTGGTGCTGCGGTAGACCGGGAAGACGGGGCGGCTGTCGGTGTACTGCTCGAAGGTGGCGAGCATGGTGCCGTTGGCCGAGCCGTTGTGCTGTAGACGCAGCGCTCGCGGGTAGAGCGCGCCCGGGGCGGGCGCGCCCGCCGGCGGCGTGTACATCGTCTGCGAGGGGCTGGAGATGGCGCCCGCCGGGCCGGCGGCGGGCAGGACCAGTGTCCCCACCGCGACGATCAGCGCGAACAGTGCGGACAGGAGCGTGACGGTACGGGAACGTGGAGCGGCGCCCGGTATGGCGCCTGGCTGTACGGGGGACATAGTGCGGCTCCGATGAGGGGAGAGAGGTGGGTTTCGGTGCCCGTCGCCCCTGGACGGAGTCGGCGGGAGGCGACGGAGTTCGTCGGGCGCGTCGCCCGGGGATCGACCGGACGACACTGAACGGGCGCGGCATGCGAGCGATGCGCGGCGCGGCGCGCAGAGGGAAGGCGGAACTGGATGCCCAGGGCGTGTGGGGCCACGCCAGGGTGGTGGCATGGGGGCGGTGCCTCACTCGGTGCGCGGATCCGTCCGGCCCTCAGGGTCCTCGCACGGGTGGGTCACTCGCC
Organism: Streptomyces sp. ALI-76-A; assembly: GCF_030287445.1. Taxonomy (GTDB): domain Bacteria; phylum Actinomycetota; class Actinomycetes; order Streptomycetales; family Streptomycetaceae; genus Streptomyces. The sequence goes on from NZ_JASVWB010000002.1 coordinate 501,952, forward strand.
GGTGGCGGTTCGGTGCCGGGCTTCTCGATGGCGTGGAGGTCGAGCAAGGCGCATGTCCGTCTCGTCGCCTGCCGCGGACACCGCGGTCACCGAGCGGTCCGAGGCCGGCTCACGGCCTGCCGCGTACATCGTTCCGGGGACGCGGCGACAAGCGGGGAACGGCCGAGGTGGGGCGCCCCGGCCTGTGAGTGCGCCGGGGCACCGGCATGCGGTGGGGTGGTGGGGTCAGTGGGAGCGCGGAGGTGCGGTCGAACCGCGGACGATCAGTTCGACGGGCGGGTCGTTCACCGGCGGCAGAGCGGTGTCGGGCCGCTCCATGGCGTGGACGAGGAGCCGGATCCCTTCGCTCGACGCGGCCTCGAAGGGCTGACGCACGGTGGTCAGGGGAGGAGAGACGTAGGCGAAGACGGGGTTGCCGTCTAAACCGACGACACTGACGTCCTCCGGCACCTGGCGCCCGGCTTCCCGCAGGGCATGGATCAGGCCGATGGCCATCTCGTCGCCCGCCGCGAACACCGCGGTCACCGAGCTGTCCGAGGCCAGCTCACGGCCCGCTGCGTAACCGGAGGCCGCAGACCAGTCACCGTTCAGAACCGGCGGTTCGTGCGCGTCACGGGCCGCCAGTGCCGCCCGCCATCCCTGGATGCGGTCCTTGGTGGCGTACCACCGCCGCGGCCCGGCGAGGTGATGGACGGTGGGATGCCCGAGGTCGAGCAGGTGTTCGGTTGCCGCGCGCGCCAGCTGATGGGCGCCCACGCCGACGGACAGTGTCCGGGCGGCAGCGAAGGCGGGGGGCGCTCCGAGGAACAGGACCGGCACGTCGACACCGAGCGGGACCTCTCCTTCGACGATGGGCTCGGAGACGACGACGCCGTCCACGCCCTGCTCCAGGAGTGATTCCACGGCGCCGGCGATGCTCCTCGGGTCGCCGTCCGGTGTGTTGACCACGCGCAGCGCGTAACCGGCGTCCCGTACGGCCTGCTCAATGCCCACGAGCAGGGAGGCGGTTCCGTATCCGGCGGTGCCCAGGGCGACCACACCGATGGAGCGGGTCCGTCCCGAGGCCAGCGCCCTGGCGGCATGGTTCAGCCGGTAGCCGAGCTCTTCGGCCGCCGCCAGGACGCGTCGGCGGGACTCGTCCGAGACGTAGGGCTCGTTGTTGAGGACCCGGGAAACCGTCTTGCGTGAGACGCCGGCCAGCCTGGCCACGTCCGCGCTGCGGGGCGCGGGGGAACCCACACCACGCTCCGCCTCTGCTGTCATGAAGTCTCCTCATGGCCGTGTGCCTACGTCGAGCGCGGTCAGTGACATGACCGCGCGGTCTGACCGCGCGGTCAAGGTCTACGCATCCATCGATCACCCGTCAAGGGTTCTCACAACGCCACTTGCCTCACGTGCGGCGGTCGTCAACGCCGAGGGCCGAGCGGAGCGAGGTGGCACACCTACCTGACGAAGGCGTATCCGATCCGCATAGCCGCAGCTCAGAGGCAGGATCCCCTTCCCCAGTGGTTCGATCGGCAGCCCGGCCGGCCCGGTCCGCCGCGCGCGTTGTGCGGCTTCCGGCCGGACCCGACCCGCCATGACTCGCCGAGCGCCAAGTCTTGACAGCGAGTCCACACAGCGTTCACGCTTCCTGGCGTCCGCCGATCGCACTTGTTCGATCGCGTTTGATTCTGGTCGATTCGACGACCGCCCCACCGCCGTACCCCCTTCCAGCTGACGTGCCGCGCTGGGCACCGCCAGCCCTGTCAGGAGTCGAAATGCACCATTCACCCCTCGGTCGGTCCATGTCTGGCACCAGCCGCCGCACCCTTCTCCGCGGACTCGGCGGAGCCGCGGCACTGGGTGCCGGCATCCCCCTCCTGAGTGCCTGCGCCGGCAGTTCCGCCTCGTCGGACACCAAGACCGTCACCGTCGGCTCCAACGCGTCCGACGCCGTCCCGAAGAAGGCGTACGGAGACGTCTACGCGGCCTTCACGAAGCAGTCCGGGATCGCGGTCGACATCAACACCAAGGACCACAACACGTTCCAGGAGTCGATCAACTCCTACCTCCAGGGCACGCCGGACGACGTGTTCCAGTGGTTCGCCGGCTACCGGATGCAGTTCTTCGCGGCCAAGGGGCTGGCCACCCCGATCGACGACGTGTGGAAGACGATCGGCGGCAACTTCCCCAGCGCCATGCACGACCTGAGCAAGGGGCGGGACGGCACGTACTACCTGGTGCCGCTGACGACGTCCCCGTGGGCGGTCTTCTACCGCAAGAGCGTCTTCCAGCAGTACGGCTACGAAGTCCCCACCACGTGGGACGCGTACGTCGCCCTGTGCAAGCAGATGAAGCAGGACGGGCTGGTCCCGATCGCCTTCGGCGACAAGGACGGCTGGCCGGCGATGGGCTCCTTCGACCAGATCAACGTCCGCCTCAACGGCTACGACTTCCACGTCGAGCTGATGGCGGGCAAGGCTTCGTGGACCGACGCGAAGGTCCGCAAGGTCTTCGACACCTGGGCCGAGACCCTTCCCTACCACCAGGAGGGCGCGGTCGGCCGTACCTGGCAGGACGCCGCCCAGACGCTGGCGGCGAAAAAGGCCGGCATGTACATGCTCGGCATGTTCGTGGCCCAGCAGTTCACCGACAAGGCGGCCCTGGACGACCTCGACTTCTTCGCCTTCCCCGAGATCGACCCGGCGTACGGGCAGGACACCGTCGAGGCGCCGACCGACGGCATCATGCTCAGCAAGGAGCCCAAGAACCACGCCGGCTCCGTCAAGCTGCTCGAGTTCCTGGGCACGGCCGAGGCCGAGGAGATCTACCTGAAGGCCGACCCGAGCCTGATCGCCGCCTCCTCCAAGGCCGACACCTCCGGCTACAGCGCCCTGCAGAAGAAGGCGTACGAGATGATCGGCGGCGCGAAGCACCTCACGCAGTTCATGGACCGCGACAGCCGGCCGGACTTCACCTCGACCGTAATGCAGCCGGCCCTGCAGAACTTCGTCCGCAACCCCAAGGACATCGACGGTCTGCTGTCCTCGATCGAGCGCCAGAAGAAGACGATCTTCGCGTCCGGCTGAGACCGGCCCTCCCTCCGAAGCGGATGAGCCACGACACCATGAGCTCCGAGACGACCACGAAGATCCCGGAGGCGGCCACCGCGCCGCCTCCGGGCACCACGACGCCGAAGCAGCGGGTCCCGCGGCGCCACCGGCGCCTGCTGACCCGCCGCGACCGGCTCACGCTCGGCCTGATGGCCGGCGTGCCGACGATCCTGCACGTGACCCTGGTCTGGGTCACCGCCCTCGCCTCCATCGCCCTGGCCTTCACCAGCTGGGACGGCATCGGCTTCGACTCCATCAAGTGGGTCGGACTCGACAACTTCACCCAACTGTTCAACGACAACCCGCAGTTCTGGCCGGCGGTCCAGCACAACGTCATCTGGTTCGTCGCGCTCATCCTGATCCCGACCCCGTTCGGGCTCTTCCTCGCGGTCCAGCTGGACAAGAGGATCCGCTTCAGCCGGGTCTACCAGACCGCCTACTTCCTGCCGGTCGTCGTGTCGCTGGCGGTCACCGGCTTCGTCTGGCAGCTCGTGTACAACCCCGACACGGGCCTGATCAACAGCCTCATCGGCGCCAACGAGCCCGGCCACTACATCGACTGGATCGGCGACCCGGACCTCAACCTCTGGGCCATCCTCATCGCCGCCTCCTGGCGGCACGCCGGTTACATGATGATCCTCTACCTGGCCGGCCTGAAAGGCGTCGACCCGGCCCTGCGGGAGGCCTCGTCGCTGGACGGCGCCAACGAGTGGCAGACGTTCAGGAACGTCGTCTTCCCGACCCTGCGCCCCACCAACACCGTCGTCCTCGTCGTGACGATCATCGAGGCGCTGCGCGCCTTCGACCTGGTCTTCGTCTTCAACAAGGGCGCCCAGGGCACCGAACTGCTCTCGATCCTGGTCACCAACAACATCATCGGCGAGTCCAGCCGCATCGGGTACGGCTCGGCCATCGCCGTCGTCCTCCTGGTGATCTCGCTCGTCGTGATCATCCCGTACCTGATCACAACCTTCCGCAAGGAGCGGCGCGCATGAGCACCCCCACCCTCGCGGCTCCACCGAAGCAGCGCACGCCCGTCCGCCCCGTCCGGATCCTGTTGCACACGTTCCTCGCCGTCACGGCCCTGGCCTGGCTCGCCCCGCTGCTGTGGGCCCTGTTCGCGGCGATGCGCCCGTACGCCGAGACCAGCGACAAGGGCTACGTCTCCTGGCCCGACGAGCTGAGCCTGGACAACTTCACCAGCGCCTTCACCCAGTCGGACATGCTGCACTACTTCGGGAACACGCTGCTGATCGCGGTCCCGGCCGTGCTGCTGACCCTGTTCCTGTCGTCGATGGTCGCCTTCTACGTCAGCCGCTTCGACTTCCGCGTGAACCTGTTCCTGCTCCTGGTCTTCACCGCGGGCAACCTGCTCCCGCAGCAGGTCATCATCACCCCGCTGTACCGGCTCTACCTGCTCATCGACCTGCCCGGCATCACCATGAGCGGCAAGCTGTACGACTCCGCGCTCGGCCTGGTCCTCATCCACGTGGCGTTCCAGTCGGGCTTCTGCGCCTTCGTACTGAGCAACTACATGCGCTCCCTCCCCCACGAGCTGACCGAGGCCGCCCTCGTCGACGGCGCCTCCGTGTGGCGGCTGTACTGGCAGATCGTGCTCCCGCTGTGCAAGCCCGCGATGGCCGCCCTGGCCACGCTGCTGTCCATCTGGATCTACAACGACTTCTTCTGGGCCATCGTGCTGATCTCCACCGGCGAGAACATGCCGATCACCTCCGCCCTGAACAACCTCTCCGGCCAGTACTTCACGGACCCCAACCTGGTCGCGGCCGGCGCCCTGCTCACCGCGATCCCCACGCTGATCGTGTACTTCGCGCTCCAGCGCCAGTTCGTCAGCGGCCTGACCCTGGGTGCCAACAAAGGCTGACGGCCCCACCAGTCATGACTCTCCTGCTACCTCCCGGAGCACCACCAGTGAGCACTGAACGCCGCCTCCGCCTGCCCGGTATCGCCTACGGCGGCGACTACAACCCCGAGCAGTGGCCCGAGGAGGTCTGGGCCGAGGACATGCGCCTGATGCGCGAGGCCGGGGTGACGATGGTCAGTGTCGGCATCTTCTCCTGGGCGCTGCTGGAACCCGCGGAAGGCGTCCACGACTTCTCCCGTATGGACCGCGTGCTGGACCTGCTCCAGCAGAACGGCATCGCCGCCGACCTCGCCACCCCGACCGCCGCCCCGCCCGCCTGGTTCTTCAGAGCCCACCCGGAGGCACTGCCGGTCGATCCCGACGGCCGCACCCTGTCCTACGGCAGCCGCCAGACCTTCTGCCCCAGCAGCCCCGCCTACCGCAAGGCGTCCCTGCGTATGGCGAACGTCCTCGCCGAGCGCTACGCCGACCACCCCGCCGTCGCGCTGTGGCACGTCCACAACGAGTACGGCTGCCACAACGCCGCCTGCTACTGCGACACAAGCGCGGAGGCGTTCCGCGACTGGCTGCGAGCGAAGTACGGCGGCGACCTGTCCGCACTCAACCACGCCTGGGGCACCGCCTTCTGGAGCCAGTGGTACTACGCGTGGGACGAGATCCTGCCGCCGCGCACCACCACGGCCCCTCCCAACCCCACCCACCGACTCGACTGGCGCCGGTTCTGTTCCGACGAACTGCTCTCGCTGTGCACCGCCGAGCGCGAGGTCCTGCGCCGGGCGGCTCCGGACATCCCGGCCACGACCAACTTCATGGTGCTGCCCACCTTCGACGCGCTCGACTACTGGCGCTGGGCACCCGAGTTGGACGTCCTCTCCAACGACCACTACCTGATGTCCGACGACCCCGAGCCCGAGATCGACATCGCACTCAGCGGCGACCTGATGCGGTCGCTGTCCGGCGGGCGTCCCTGGCTGCTCATGGAGCACTCCACGGGCGCCGTCAACTGGCAACCCGTCAACCGGGCCAAAAGTCCCGGAGAGATGCGCCGCAACGCCCTCTCCCACGTCGCCCACGGCGCCGACGGCATCCTCTTCTTCCAGTGGCGGGCTGCCAAGGCGGGCGCCGAGCAGTGGCACTCGGCCATGCTGCCCCACGCGGGCACGGACAGCCAGATCTGGCGGGACGTCGTCGCACTCGGCGCCGACCTGCGCTCCCTCGCCCAAGTGCGCGGCAGCACCAGCCCCGCACAGGTCGCCGTCATCTGGGACTGGGACGCCCGCTGGGCTCTGGAACTCCCCTCGCAGCCAAGCGCCGAGCCGCGCTACCAGGACCTGATGCGCGACTGGTACCGACCCCTGTGGCGCGCGGGCGTCGCCGTGGACTTCGTACGCCCCGACGACCCAGGCCTGGACCGCTACGCACTCCTCCTCGCACCCAGCCTCTATCTGGTCGACGACACGAGCGCGGCCAACCTGTCGGGCTTCGTCGAGCGTGGCGGAACCCTGGCCGTGGGTTTCCACAGCGGCGCGGTCGACGAGAACTGCCATGTCCGCCTGGGCGGTTACCCCGGCGCCTTCCGGCAGCTCCTCGGTGTGCACGGCGACGAGCTGTTCCCGCTGCTGCCCGGTCAGAAGGTGGGCCTCACCGGCAACGTCCCGCGGGACGCGACGGCCGACCTCTGGACGGAACGCGTCCGCCTCACCGGCGCCGAGGCCGTCGCCGCGTACGCCGACGGCCCGCTCACCGGCATGCCGGCCGTCACCCGTCACCCGTACGGCGCCGGAACCGCCTGGTATGTGACCACCCGGCCGGAGCCCGGGACCCTGGCCGCCCTCATGGACCGCATCCGCCAGGAGGCGGGCGTGCGGCCGGAGTGCGAGGCATCCGCGGGCATCGAGGTGGTCCGGCGCCGTGGCACGGACGCCGACTACCTGTTCCTGATCGACCACGCCGGACAGGGCGCGGAGATCCCCGCAGACGGCGTCGAACTCCTCACGGGCAAGCCGGTCTGCGGCTCGGTCACCGTCCCCGCCGGAGGTGTCGCGGTCGTACGCGAGTCGCACTGACCGGCCCGGAGGAAACCGACCCGGAGCCACCCGCACGTGAGCACCGCTTCACGTCCTGACCCGCGTCGAGGAGGCGTCCAAGGAGGCAGGGAAGACGATTGCGGCGCTCTCCGATGCCCGACCGAGTCGCCCGGCAGGTGTGAGGGGTGCGACGGGAGCGCCTTTCTCGGTCTGAGACGATCAGCAGGATCGTACGCGTGAACGCAGAGGTGGGGAACATGATCGGTCTGGTGCTGTGCGGTGTCCTGGCGCTCACCGTCGCCGGGTGCGCCTGTGTGGTGTGGGCGGAGCGTGGCGGGCCCCGCTGGGTCCGTGCGGTGGCGACCCTGACACTCGCCGCGAGCGAACTGGTGCGCCGCTCCGGGAAGAACCGGCGCCGCAGCATCAACGGCACCAGCAGCGGCGACGACTAGTGCCGTGGCAGGCAACGTTTGCCCGTCAAGGAGCGGCGTCCGGTGCGTGCTCTCGGCGTGCCGGCCGGAAGCCCTCGTACTGGATGTACTCGGGCTTTCGGCCGGTGCGGCGAGAGTGCGTGCCGGGCGTCGCGACGGGGCGAACGTTGCCTGCCACGGCACTAGGAACGGACGAAAGTGTCCGGACCCGGCGGTCGCCGTGACCTGGCGAACCGCCAGAATGCTCGATCGGGACGGCGACCCCGCGCGCGGCAGCCTCAACGGAACAGCATGAGAGGCCGGGGTGCGCTCCCTGAGGGGGCACAGCCCACCGCCCGCTGAGTCCCGTCTCGTCGGGCGGGCTCGGCGCGGCGCTTCAGCGGCGCCCCGTGCCCGCCCGACGCGAGGCGTGCCTACGCCGCGTCCTGGAGGAAGGCGTCCTCGTCCATCATCGCGGCGCCGAACCCGCCCAGTATCTCGTCGATGTTCAGCTCGGTGGCACCGGCCGGAGCCGTGGGCTTCTGGCCCTCGTTCATCCGCACCACCAGGCCCAGCTTCTTCACCTTCGCGTTCTCGGCCAGCTTGGCGAGGTCGACGGAGACCTCGGTCAGCTCGCCGTTCTTGAGTGTGAAGTCAGCCGTCACCTCGGTGTTCGGGGCGTCCTTGAGGTCCTTGTCAGTGGGCAGTTCCATGCCCGGCGGCAAGTTCTTCGCGAGCGGACGGATCTCGCCGAGGAACTCGGTGATCAGCGTACGGAACGGAGCGGTCGCGGTGATGTGCTCGGAACCGTCCTTGTCGTCGGCCGTCTTGAAGTCGACTTCGCGCGCGATGGTCTTGCGCAGCGCCTCCAGGAGTCGCTTCTGCGTCCTGGCGTCGAGGGTGGGCTCCGGCGCGGGCTTCGCGCCGGGCTCCGCGCCCATCCCGGCGGTGGTCTTCTCCATCTCCTTGGTGTCGATCTTGACCCACTCGCCCTCGAACACCTTCTTGAGCCCGCTCGCCTCCGGGGGCAGGTCCTTCATCGACGGTACGGGGAAGCCCATCGCCCTGCCGAGGGTGTCCACGTCGCAGCGGATGTAGGTGTAGTCGCCGACGACCCGGTACTCGGTGAGGTCACCGTCCTTGTTGCTGATCTTCATCGCCATGCCGACGTAGTCCTTCTCCCCGGACTCCTCGATCGGCTTCTTCGACTGCACGGTGACACTGATCTTCGCGCCACTGAGCAGGTCAGCGACCTCGTCGGACATCTCGTCACCGGGCTCCGGGTCCGATGAGGCGTCCAGTGCTTTCAGCGTCCTGGCGTCGGTGTCCAGATCGAGCTCGAAGGAGATCGTCTTCTCCCTGGCGAGCTTGTCGAAGGCCTGGTCGAGCTTCTTGCCCGCGGAGAGCTGCTCCACGGTGCCGCAGGCGGCCGAGCCGGCCAGGACGGCGCCGACCACTGCGGTGGCAGTCAGGGTCTTTCGTACGGCGGTGATGATGGTCTCCTCGTCAGTGCGATCACGACGTGATCGCTGACGAAGACGTATGACCGCGCCGAATGGTTGTGCCCGGTGAGCGATGTCGATCAGGCGGTGCGGCCCCGGGTTCGGCTCGTCCCGCGCTCCGGTGGCAAAGCCGCACCGACCGACCCGCGGCGCCTGGCGGCGGTATCGCGCACCCCGGAACCCGCCGGCTGGAGACCGTACGTCGGGTCGCAGGGGTCGCCCGTGAGACCGCGGCTGCCCTCTCCTCCACCCGTCCCGACGAACGCACTTCGCGTGCCGTTGTGGTCGCATGCCGCGGGTGCGACGATGCAGGCCGCGAGCGAAGGGACACACCGACGTGAAGCATGACGACCAACGGCCGCCCGCCGCCGTGCTGTTCGACGCGCTGGGCTCCGACTACGAGAAGGCGTTCGCCCATGCCGGCGCGCACCGAGCCGCACTGGAGTGGCTGATCGAGCGGCTGCCGCCCGCCGCACGGACGTTGGATGTGGGCAGCGGCACCGGGAGGCCCACCGCGGCCGCGCTCATCGGGGCCGGGCACTCCGTGCTGGGCGTCGACGTCTCCCCCGTCATGGTCGAACTCGCTGCCCGCCAGGTGCCCGAGGCCGAGTTCCGCTGCGGCGACATCCGGGATCTGGCGCTCGAGGCGGACTCGTTCGACGGCGTGTGCGTGTTCTTCTCGCTGCTGCAGATGTCCCGCGCCGAGCAGTCGGCTCTGATGGAGCGCCTGGCCGTGGCCCTGAGGCCCGGCGGACATCTGGTGCTGGCCACCGTGCCCGCGGACGTGGAGGACGTCGAGGTGGTCTTCATGGGCCAGCCGGTCCGTGCCACGAGCTTCGCCGAAGAGGACGTCACCGGCATGGTGAGGGCGGCAGGGCTGACCGTGCTGTCCCAGCACAGCACGGTCTTCACACCGGACCATCCCAGCGCCGGAGCCGAGCCCCACCTCTTCCTGTACTGCCGCCGCGACGGGACCGGGCGCTGACACTCAGCGGCTTCTCCCCCTCGGAGAACACCGCCCTCGATGTGCCGCACGCGGCAAGCCGGGTGACCGCGTGGCCCGCAGCTCTCCAGGGGCTGCGCGGCCGCGGCCTCCCCGACCGCCAGGCGCTGATCCCGCTGACGCCGGGGATTCCCCTGGCTGTCCGACGGTCGGGACCCGGTGAACCTGACTACGGGCACACCCTCGCGCGCCGGAGCGCACGCCGAAGAGGTGGTCCGCCATGGCGGCTGCCCCGACGGCCACGGCCACCTCAACGCCACGGCCTTCCTGGCAGCTGACGCCGTGACGGCATAGGGCTCGTGGCTCACCGGCCGGCGGCTGGTGGGGGCCACGCCACCGAATGGCCCATACCGCTGGTTCTCGACTCGTGCCGTCATAACGTGCACATCATGAAGAATCATCATATCGCCCACCTGGTATGCACGGCGGCGTTGCTCGGAGCGGGCCTCGCCGCCACTCCGTCGGCCGCCGCCCACACGGTCCATCTGGTGAGACCGGGGGAATCCATTCAAAGCGCGGTGGACGCCGCCAGCCCTGGCGACACCGTGCTGCTGGCGCACGGCACCCACCACGAGAGCGTCAACGTGACCACACCCGGACTCACCCTGCGTGGCATGGGCCGCGGCACCGTGCTCGAACCGGAGACGGGCCCGAGCACCGCCACCACCACCGCTCCGACCACAGGATCGGGCGCCGCCGAAGCCGCCAACAGCTGCGCCGCGGCCGGCAACGGCATCTGCGTGACCGGCACGAAGAACCACAGCGTCGACGGCGTCACCATCGCCTCCCTCACGGTGACCGGCTTCACCAGGAGCGGCATCCACGCCTACGAGGCCGACGGGCTGACCGTGCGGAGAGTCACCGCGGTGAAGAACGGGGTCTGGGGCATCGCCACGGAGCGCTCGGTCCATGGCGTGTTCCGCGACAACACTGCCCGGGACAACGGCGACGCGGGCCTGTTCCTCGCCAACTCGGTCACCGAGGAACAGGGCGCCACGGACACCGAGGGAACCCTGGTGGAGCGCAACCGGCTGGAGGGCAACCGGATCGGCGTCACCGTCCGCCGGCTGCGCAACCTGACCGTCGCGGGCAACCACCTCACCGGCAACTGCGCCGCGGTGTTCGTCGTCGGAGACGAGAACAAGCCGAAGGCCGGGCGCGTGACCGTGCGCGACAACTACATCGAGCGCAACAACAAGTTCTGCCCCAAGACCGCCCGGCTGGACGCCCTCCAGGGATCCGGCATCGTCCTGACGGGCACCGAGGACAACCTCGTCACCCACAACGTGATCAAGAACAACGTCGGCACGTCCCCACTGTCGGGCGGCATCGTCCTGTTCAAGAGTCTGGTGGGTACGGCCAACGAGCGGAACTGGATCAGCGACAACCTGGTGCAGGGAAACTCCCCGGCGGACCTGGTCATCACCGACCCCGGTAAGGACAACACGTTCCAGGACAACACCTGCGGGTCGTCCAAGCCCGCCGGTCTGTGCTGACACCCCGCGGCGGCCTCCACGAACCCGGGAACCCCAGAACGCCCGGTGACCCTCGTGCTTCACGGAACAAGAAGAAAGGAAGCGGATGACAACCGCTCAACCCGCCCCTCCGCCGTCCATGCGGTTGCGGGAACTCGCCTTCGGGGCGGCTTGTGCCGCCGCCCTCCGCGCGGCCGCCCGGCTGGGCGTCGCCGACGCCCTCGGTGACCAGCCCATGGCCGTGGAGGACATCGCGGCCACGGTGAAGGCCGAAGCCCGCCCGCTGCGACGGCTCCTGCGGGCCCTGTCCTGCTACGGCGTCTTCGCCGAACGCGCGGACGGGACGTTCGCGCACACCGACGTCTCGCGGCTGCTGCGCGAGGACGACCCCGACAGCCTGCGGGCCATCTCGCTGTGGTGCACCGAGCCGTGGACCTGGGACGTCTGGCCGATGCTGGACGAGGCGGTGCGCACCGGCCGCAGCGTGGTGGAGGACCTGTACGGCAAGGAGTTCTTCCCCTACCTCAACGAGGACGCCCCGGAGTCGGCTGACGTCTTCAACCGCGCCATGACGACCTCCAGTGTGCAGTCGGCGCGCGACGTCGCACAGTTCCTCGACCTGACGGGAAGCGCGTCGGTCGCCGACATCGGCGGCGGCCAGGGGCACGTGGTGGCGAGTCTGCTGGACAAGTACCCCACGATGCACGGGACGCTGCTCGATCTTCCCCGGGTGGTGGAGAACGCGGTGCCGCGACTGCACGAGGGCGGCGACCTCGCGCACCGCGCCCGCGTGGTGCCCGGCGACGTCCGTTCGGCCGTCCCGGTGAAGGCCGATGTCTACGTCATCAAGAACATCCTGGAGTGGGACGACGAGAGCACCGCCCGCACGCTGCGCAACGTCCGCGAGGCCGGTGGCCCCGGGACGCGGGTCGTGGTCATCGAGAACCTCGTCGACGACTCGCCCTCCATGCGGTTCAGCACCGCGATGGACCTGTTGCTGCTCCTCAACGTCGGCGGGGCGAAGCACACCACCCAGAGCATGGTGGACCGGCTGACCGAGGCGGGCCTGGTCATCGACGACATCAGTCCGGTCAACCCCTATCTGCACGCGTTCGACTGCCACGTACCCGACTGATCCCGACCGCACCCCGGGGCACAGCTCACCCGCGAGCCGCCCTCAGAGCACCGGTCGCCCGGGCCCGCAGCATGGCGGACCCGGGCGACCGGTGAGGGCCGGCGGCGATCAGCCGGCCGGCTCGCGCTCCCACACGTAGAAACGCTGTGCCATGGCGTCCTTCGGGGAACGCCAGGTTTCGGGGTCGTACGCGCTGACGTACGCGGCCAGCCGCTCGCTGACGTCCCGGAACTCGGGATGCCCGGTGACCTTGGCGATGGCGGGCCCGGGGTCACGCTCGGACTCGATCAGGTGCATGTACACATCGCCGAACTGGAAGAGGCTGCGCCGGGTCACGCCGACGAGCCGCGGCAGTTCCCCGCGGTCGGACTCCTCGAACACCTTGGCGATGTCGGGTGCCGATCCCGGGGCCATCCGGGCGACGATCAGAGCTTGGTGCATGGGGCTGTCCTCCCTCCGGGTCATTCGGTCAGACCGGCGGCCGCACCACGCTCGGCGGCCATCTTCTCGACGCGGTCGCGAATCAGGCCCAGTTGGACCTTGGAGTTCCGGTTGATGTTGTCCGTCATCCACGCGTCGTCGACCGGCGCCTCGGGCTTCATCGCGAAGTCCTGCGTCCAGACCATTCGCGTGCCGCCCGGTACTTCCTCGTACCGCCAGAGGATGTCCATGTGGGCGAAGGGCCCCGTCTCGACCCGGCGGGCCCTGACGGTGAGCGTGTCACGGTCCGGCTCGCGCTCCGAGACCCAGCTCCACACGGTGCCGTTCTCGTCCGGGTGCATCGTCAGCCGGAAGGTCGTCCTGCGCCCCTCCCGGGAGAGGATCTCGACGGACGCGTACTCGCTGAACAGCCTCGGCCAGTTCTCCAGGTCGTTGGTCACCTCCCAGACCAGGTCCAACGGCGCCGCGATGGTGATCTCGTTCTCCGTGTGTCCGGTCATCTCACGCTCCTGTCATGAGGGCACTGTTGACGACGTCGAGGAACTCCCGGGGCGACTTGGAGCGTTCGGCGTCGGTGGGCATCGGCGTGCCGTACCGGTTCTCCAGCTCGCCCACGATGCCCAGCAGCCCGAGCGAGTCGACACCCATGCGCTCGAAGAGAGCTCCGTCGAGGCTCAGTTCCTCCGGAGCGACGGTGGCGCCGGCGCACTTCTTCATGAGTTCGGCCAGCTCTTCCACAGTGATGCGGTCCGTCATGCCATTCCCTTCCTCTACTGCTCCGCGGCGCCTCGCTACGAGGCGTCGGTGGCGCCGTGCCGCAGCACCAGCGCCGAGTTCGACCCCATGAGTCCCCGGCTCAGAACCAGCGCCGTCCGCACCTCGGCGGTACGTGCCCGGCCAGTCACAAGGTCGAGGTCGTGGCAGATGTCGAAGACGTTCGGGGTGGGCGGGACCAGGCCGTGCTCCATCGAGAGCACCGCCGCGGCAGCGTCCATCAGCGGCGCCGCGCAGTAACCCCGGCCGATCCCGGTCTTCGGCGCGGTGACGGGCACCCGGTTGCCATGGGCGCCGAGGACATCGGCGATGGCCAGGGCCTCCGCGCGGTCCGCCTCCGGTACGCCGAGGGCGTCGGCGAAGACCACGTCGATCTCCTCGGGGGCGCAGCCGGCCTCCGCCAGGGCTCCCCGCACGGCCTGGGCGAGCCCTTCCCTGGACTCCTCCCAGCGGGAGGCGCCGGTGAAGGTCGCCGCGTGTCCGGCCAGGTGGGCCCGCACGCGAGCGCCCCGTGCCCGGGCCACGCCCTCCTCCTCCACCACGACCATGGCGCCGCCCTCCGCCGGCACGAACCCGCAGGCTGCCGACGTGAACGGGCGGTAGGCACGGGTGGGGTCGTCGACAGTGCTGAGTTCCTGGTAACCGAGCTGGCAGACCACCGAGTAGGGCGCGATCGGCGCCTCGGTCGCCCCGGCCACGATCACATCGGTGCCACGCCGCACGGCCCGCGCCGCGTGGGCGAGGGCGTCCAGACCGCCGGCCTCGTCGGAGGCGACGACCGAACAGGGACCCTTGACGCCGCGGCGGATGGAGATCTGGCCGGTGCTGGCGGCGTAGAACCAGGCGATGGACTGGTACGGGCCGACGAAACGGCTCCCCTTGCCCCACAGCCGCTGGAGTTCACGCTGTCCGAACTCGCCGCCGCCGGAACCGGCCGCGGTGACCACGCCCACGGAGAACGGCGCACCGTCGGTCTCGGACCGGTGGAGCTGGGCGTCGTCCAGCGCGAGGTCGGCCGCGGCCATGGCGAAGTGCGTGAACCGGTCGGTCTGGACCAGGAAGCGCTCCTCGATCGCTGCCGACGGGTCGAAGTCGCGCACCTGGCCCGCCACCCGCAGCGGCAGGTGCTCACAGCCCTCCCGGGTGACCCGGTCCAGGACACTGATGCCCTCCCTGGTGGACTTCCAGAACGTGTCGGTACTGGCTCCGTTGGGCGCGACCACACCGATTCCCGTGACGGCCGCGCGCCGTGGGCGGGGTTCGCTCATCGTGTCTTCTCCCTCGGCCTGTTCATGACCACCGCGGACTGGAAGCCGCCGAATCCGCTGCCCACCGAGAGCACGCTGGCGAGCTTGCGCTCGCGGGCCACGCGCGGGACGTAGTCCAGGTCGCACTCGGGGTCGGGTGTCTCGTAGTTCGCGGTCGGCGGTACGACCTGATGGGTGAGGGCCAGCACACAGGCGACGAGTTCGATCGCCCCGATGGCGCCCAGGGAGTGGCCCACCATCGACTTGATGGAGCTCATGGGCGTGTCGTAGGCGTGCGGGCCCAGAACCCGTTTCACGGCGGCGGTCTCGTGGCGGTCGTTCTGTTTGGTGCCCGACCCGTGCGCGTTGACGTAGTCGATGTCGGTGGGGTCCAGCCGTGCGAGGTCGAGAGCGTCCTCGATGGCCCGGGCCATCTCCAGGCCCTCACCGGTCAGGCCGGTCATGTGGTAGGCGTTGCCGAACGTGGCGTATCCGCTCAGCTCGCAGTACACGTGGGCGCCGCGGGCCCTGGCGTGCTCCAGCTCTTCCAGGACGAGTACGGCGCCCCCCTCCCCCATGACGAATCCGTCGCGGTCGGCGTCGAAGGGACGCGAGGCGTGGGCCGGGTCGTCGTTGTTCGGGGAGGTGGCCTTGATCGCGTCGAAGCACGCCATGGTGATCGGGGAGATCGGCGAGTCCGAGGCGCCGGCGATGCACACGTCGGCCCGGCCCTCCGCCACGGTGTGGAAGGCGTACCCGACCGCGTCGAGCCCGGAGGTGCAGCCGGTGGAGACCGTCTGCACCGGGCCACGCGCCCCGAACCGCTCCGCCACCGTCGAGGCGAGCGTGCTCGGCGAGAAGGCGCGGTGCAGGTCCGGGCCCGCCTCGCGGTGGTCCACATCCCAGCGTTGTCCGCCGTGACTGACCAGGACGTAGTCGTTCTCCAGTCGTGTGGTGCCGCCGACCGCGGTGCCCAGCGAGACCCCGACGCGCCAGGGGTTCTCGGCGGCGAGGTCGAGACCGGCGTCCCGTACCGCTTCGTCCCCAGCGACCAGGGCGAACTGGATGTAGCGGTCGTTGCGTTCCACGTCCCGCACGTCCAGACCGTGGGCCGCGGGGTCGAAGTCGCACTCGGCGGCGATCCGTGACCGCAGACCGGCCGGGTCGAAGAACGTGATGGCCCGTGTCGCCGTACGCCCGGCCGCGAGGAGATCCCAGAACGCCGGTACACCCGTGCCGCCGGGAGCGACGATGCCTATGCCGGTGACCGCCACTCGTCTCGTCATGACCGGACCTGACGTCGTGCGGCCGTCTCCGCCCCCACCACCGCCGACTCGGCGTCGGTCCCCTCGGTGTCGACGTGGCCCAGCGGCGGGCTCGGGGCCAGCGGGCCCAGGTGGAAGACCATCCGGGCCTCCACCGCGCCGACGTTGCGGAAGCGGTGGCGCACGTTGAGGGGGATCAGCAGCCCCTGTTCGGCCTGCAACGGGTGTGGCTCACCATCCAGGTCCACCTCCAGTTGCCCGCACACCACGTACACGAACTCCTCGGAGTACGGGTGGTAGTGCTCACCGATTCGGTCGCCGGGCTGGATGAGGGCCACCCCCATGAAACCGCTGGTGGCGCCCGCCGTGGCCGGAGTGAGCATGGCGCGCAGGTCACCGCCTCGCCGGCGGTTGGGCTCGACCTCGCTCATGCTCACGATTCTGGGACGAGATGTGATCACGTGTTCCTCCGATGATGTGCTGCACCGACGTGGGAGAGGCAGGCACCGCCGCTCCCACGGAAATGACGATTCAGGCGTCGGGAGACCGACGGTCGGTGACGAGATCCATGCGCGCCAGTTCGAGGAGGCGCGCGAGACTTGCGTCGTTCGGCACGGACGTGTCCACGACGTCGTCCAGGAGGGTCGTCAGGTCGGCCAACTGCCTTGAGTCGGACAGACCGAGAACCACTGCGGGGTCGGCGGCCTCGAGTCCGCCGCGCACGTCGATCAGCCGTACGACGACGTCGTCGCGCTGGAAGAGCGTGCTGCGCAGGACCGGGTTGCGCGGGTCGTCCGCCGCCGCCTCGTCCTGACGGGCCAGGAGTTCGGCCAGTTTCATGCCGCTACCCGGCCGGGCCGGGAAGCACAGGGCGTACCGCTCGGCCCGCGGGTCGTTCCGCTGCGCCGTCACATGGTGGACGGCCGGCAGCGCGGCCCTGGTGAAGAAGACCCGGGCGGACTCCGGGTCGTTGAGGTCCCGGTCCTGCTCCAGGTAGGGATTGATGGCCTCCTCGACAGCACGGACCTCGGGCTGCCGGGCGACGTGTCGCAGCGCGGCCAGCAGGTCGCCCCGCACCTCGACGGCCCGCACCACCCGGTTGCCGTGCATGAACAGCGAGGTGCGGCACAGCCGGGTGCTGTCGTCGACCCGCGGCTCGGGCGAGGCGTAGTCGGCGAGGATCCCGGCGACGATCTCCTCGCTGCCCGGCTTGACGGTGAACGTGAGCGCGTGCCGGATCACACCGTCACCGATCCGGGGCGCCGTCTGGAGCCGGCGCCCCGCCTGGTCCGCGCCGGCCGCCGGGCCGCCGGTCTCGCGGACGACGTGGAAGCGCAGCGACCGGGTGTCGCGCACGCAGTTGTGCAGCGGCTCCACCATCCGCACGTGCTCCTCGCTGTTGACCCAGGCGAGGAACGGCGGAGCGCTCTCCCACTCGCTGGTGATGAGCCACTGGGAGGGATTCTCGATCGACTGGCACAGCTGGTCGCTCACGTGCCCGGGGACGGACGCGACCTGGTTGCACAGCTGCTCGTAGGCCTCGAGGAACTCCTGCTGGGCGCCGTCGTGGACGTCGACCAGGAGGACGACGCGCAGCCGGGAACCGTCGAACACGGACTGGGAGACATGAGGCGAGGCCTGTCGCGCCCGCGAACCTGCAACACGTTCGGAGGTGGTGGTCATCCTGCGCACGACTCCTTCGTAGGGGGGACATCGAACGTCGGCCGCGGTGATACGACGGCATTCGATCTTGTGCTCATCCGCGCGCGTCGCGCGACTTGGACGACGTACGGGAGTGACCGGGCGGGTGCCGGCCGCACGAGATCGGCCAAGGCAACCGGGCCATCCGCGCAGTCTTCGGCCCGCCGGTGCCGGTCCCCCCGCACGGGTGACGCGCCGTGTCTGTGACCCAGTGGTGTCGCCCCGCGCGCGCCAGGGCGGGAGACCCGGCCTTTCGTCCTCCGAACGGCGCGTGGGACGCCGCGGTGGCAGGATGACGCGGAGCGCGTCCGCTGGTCCCCACCACCACGGCCGGGCAACGACACCTCACCGGTCGGCTCGACCCGGCCGGGGCACAATCGGTCCACGGCCGCCGGCCGCTCGACACCGCACGGCACGTGCACACGGTCGAAGCCCGCGAGGATTCAGGCGACCGCCAGCCCGCTCCTCAGGACGTGGAGCAGCACGCTCTCGGCATCCACTTCCGGCCCCGGCGACCGCCACAGGACGAACCCGTCGGGCCGGACGAGCACGGCGCCCCCAGGTCCCGTGCCGTGGCGCTCCGCCCAGTCGGCGTCCTGCGGCACCAGGTCGGCCTGGGCTCCGGTGCCCACCCGGTACGAGGTGAGCGGAAGGCCCAGCTTGTCGGCCAGGCGGGTGGCGGCCCCGTGCCACTCGTTCGGCTCAGTGGCGTCGCTGAGCAGCACGAGGGACCGCTCGTAGAGGTCGAGCGTCGAGATCCGTTCGTCCCCGCGGCGTACCCACAGGTGAGGTGCCCTGCTGCCGGGGCCGCCGGTCAGGTCGAGGCTCTCCGGCACCACCGGCACCGCGGGATCGGCGCCGACCACGGCGCCTTGCGGGTAGCGGTAGCCGAGGGCCACGTTGAGAATGCCCCGCTGGGGACCACCGCCGCCCGCTCCGGGCGGCGCTGCGAATCCGGGGTGGCTGTGCTCGGCCGACCTGGCCGCCGCCCGCGCGCTGGTGGCCTCGGCCACGGGGCGGCGCTCGGCGTCGTAGGTGTCCAACAACCCTTCTCCCGCCCATCCTCCGAGCACCGCGGCCAGCTTCCAGGCGAGGTTGTGCGCGTCCTGGATGCCGGTGTTGGAACCGAAGGCCCCGGTGGGGGACATCTCGTGAGCGGCGTCGCCTGCCAGGAAGACTCGTCCCGACCGGTAGCTGCGGGCGACCCGCTGAGCGGCGTGCCAGGGCGCCCTGCCGGTGATCTCCACGTCGAGGTCGGCGACCCCGACCGCCCGGCGGATGTGCTCGACGCACCGCTCGTCGGTGAACTCCTCCAGACTCTGACCCCGTTCGGGGTGCCAGGGGGCGTGGAAGACCCAGTTCTCGCGGTTGTCCACCGGCAGCAGGGCGCCGTCGGCCTCCGGGCTGGTCAGGTAGCAGACGATGAAGTGACGGTCACCCACGACCTCGGCGAGACGGCGGGAGCGGAAGGTGAGGCTGACGTTGTGGAACAGGTCGCCGGGCCCGCTCTGATCGATACCGAGTCGCTCACGCACGGGACTGCGCGGGCCGTCCGCGGCAACGAGATAGTCGGCGCGGATGGTCGTGTGCTCACCCGTCTCGCGGCTCTTGACCATCGCGGTGACACCGGTGGGGTCGCTGTCGAACGACATCAGCTCGGTGGAGAACCGCAGGTCGCCTCCGTGCCTGCGGGCGTGGTCGAGCAGGACCGGTTCGAGGTCGTTCTGGCTGCACAGGCACCAGGCGCTGGGGCTGAAGCGGGCCAGTCCGCCGCCCGGGTCGATGTCCCGGAACAGCCACTCCCCCGCGTCGCCGACCAGGGTGGGCGCCTGGAGGATGCCGTGGTTGACAGCCAGAGTGGCGGCCGCCTCCTGGATCGCCTTCTCGACGCCCGCCACCCGGAACAGTTCCATGGTGCGGACGTTGTTGCCGCGGCCTCGCGGGTGGATGGAGGTGCCCGCGTGGCGCTCCACCACCACGTGCGGTACTCCCAGCCGTCCCAGGAACAACGAGGTCGCCAGGCCGACCAGGGAGCCGCCCACAATGAGGACCGGGACACTGACGGTGTGCGAGCCCGCCTGTCCGGCTCGTTCGTTGATCACTCTGGCCTCCAGCGCGTCGATGCCGCCGACCCGGCCGGATACGGCGGAGATCCTCATCTATGCCCCCGCGAGGTGACTGCGCCGCAGGCTTCACCCACCTGCTTCGCGGCGTCGGCGTACCGATGACCGGAGCCTCACCCGCACCGCGGCAGCGGCCCGGCGATCCGACCGGCCCTCAGCGAACGGCGACCGCTCCAGCACCCGCGGGACCTGCGTGGCCTTCTCGGCCGCGGAGCTCGGCCGGCTGACGGATGGATCCGTCAGAAGCCCCGGATTCGCGTCGCCGGTGAGGCACTCGTGTGCTGCTCACGCCGCGACGGTGGATCGGGCGTCCGCGGAGGTCCGGCCCCGTCCCGAGGCCGTGGTGGTCACGGCGAGGACGGCGAGCAGGATGAGGGCGCATGCCGGCCCCAGGACGGTCCAGGGCGCCAGTTCCACGTACGGCTGGTTCTCCGACAGAAGGCGACCCCACTCCGCGGTGGGCGGCTGTTCGCCCAGGCCGAGGAAGCCCAGGGAGGCGAGGACGAGGACGGTGGTGGGCAGGCGCAGAAGGGCGTTGCGCAGTACCGCGGGCAGGACGGCGGGCAGCAGGTGTCTGCGGAGGAGATACGCGGGACCGGCGCCGAAGGAGAGGGACGCGAGCCTGTGGCCGCTGGCCCGTTCCTGTTCGAGCAGGGCCGCGGACTGGGCGGCGTAGGGGGTCCAGCCGACCAGGCAGACCGCGCACGCGGCACCCCAGGCCGAGGGGCCGGTCACCGCGGTCGTCAGCAGTCCGGCGAGGACCGCCGGCAGCGTCGACACCACTTCCGTCAGGCCCGCGCCGACCTGTGCCGCCAGGCCGAGCAGCAGCCCGGTGACGGTGCAGACCGCCGTCACCGCGAGGGCCGTGCCCACGGTGCGCAGCGCTCCGTGGCCGAGACGGGCGAGCAGGTCACGGCCGAGCGCGTCGGTGCCCAACGGGTGCACGGCCGAGGGTGTGAGCAGTCGAGCGGCCGTGTCGACGTGCAGGGGATCGCGCAGCAGTCCGGCCCCGACCAGGACGAGCAGGGTGACGGCACAGGATCCGGCGATCCAGCGGGTGGAGCGGCCTCGTGGCAGGTCCGGTGCGTGCAGGGTCGGCAGGGCGCCGTCCCGCAGCGCCGGGCCGAGGAGGGCGCGGCGCAGGGCCCGGATGAGCAGGCCGGTGCCGATGCCGAGCAGGACGAGGACGAGTGTCGCGGTCTGCAGGGGCGGGAGGTCCTGGGCCACGGCGGCGTCCAGGGCGAGCCGGCCGAGCCCTGGGATGTTGAAGATCTTCTCCACCGCGACGGCACCGCCGACCAGGGCCACGACGGTCGGCAGGAGTTGCGGGAGCACACCGGCCAGCGTGCGGCGCAGCGCGTGCCGGGCGAGGTGGCCGGGCGCGAACCCGTAGGCGTGCCAGGTCCGTGCCCAGGGCTCGTTGAAGGCGGCGGGCAGCGACTGGTCGAGCAGTGAGCCGATCATCGCCCCGGAGGGCACACCGAGGGCGAGCGCGGGCAGCACCATCCACTGCGGCCCCTCCCAGCCCTGGGACGGGAACCAGCCCAGCCACACGCCGCACACGGTGGCGAGCAGGGAGGCGAGGAGGAACTTGGGCAGTGCGGCGAGGACGGCGGCCCCGGTGGCCGCCCTCTTCCGGTGCAGTCGCCGCCGGGACCCGAGGTACAGGGTGCGGGCGCTGACCAGTGCGGCGACCGCGATCGTGACCACGAGGGCGCCGAGCATCATCGTGACGGAGACCGCGAAGGCGGCGGTCACCTCGGGCAGGACCGCCTCGCCCGACACCCAGGAGCTGCCCGCGTCGCCGCGCGGCAGTCCGCCCAGCCAGTCCGCGAGATGACTGAACGGGCCCTCGTCCAGGCCCAGTTGCTCGCGAACGGCGGCCAGTTGCGCGGGGGTCGGATCCTGGTCGGCGGAGCGGGCCCGCAGCACCGTCAGCGCGGGATCGGTGCCGGACAGCCAGGGCAGCAGGGCCACGGCCGTCAGCAGGGCGCCCGCGGCGGCGAGGCGGCCGACGCCCGCGCGCCACCGGACCGGGCGGGCGTCGGCCGACGTGACGCTCATCAGCCGCTACTTCAGGTGGGTGTCGACGTCGATCAGGGAGCGCTCGCGGGGGTCGAGGAGCACACCCTCGACCTTGCCGGCGATGCCCTGGACGACCTTCTCGTGGACCAGCGGCACGACGGCGTCGGTGCGCAGGATCTCCGCCTCGGCGGACATGATCTCCTGCTGCCGCCGCGCCGTATCGCCTTGTCCGGCGGCGGACTTGATGGCCTGGTCGACCCCGGCGTCCTTCAGCCCGGCGATGTTGTAGACGCCGTCGCTCGTGTAGTCGCTGGCGAGGTAGGCGACGGCGTCGCCGGTGTCGAGGAGGGTGACGCGGGAGAAGACGAGAGCGTCGTACTCGCCGGCGAGGAGGTCGGCCTCCATCTGCGTGTACTCGCGCACGTCCTGCTTCACGGTGAACCCGGCCTTCTCCAGCTGCTGCTGGAGGACGCTCGCGGCCTCGGGGAGTTCGGCGCGGTTGGTGTAGGTGGCCAGGCGCACGGTCCTGCCCTTGGTGTTCGCCTTCACCCGCGCGGCCGTCGCGGCCGTGGCGCGCCCGGTCACCTCGACCCTCTTGTCGGCGGCCCAGGGGACGGCGGGCCCGAACAGGCCCTCGGCGGGGTCGGCGTACCCGCCGAAGACGGAGTCGACCAGGGCGGAGCCGTCCACGGCCTCGCGGACGGACGCGCGCAGCGCCGCGTCGGTGAAGACTCCGCTTCGGGTGTTGAGGATCAGGCTGTCGGTCCGCACGGAGGGCACCTCGTGGCGGGTGTCCTCGTCCAGCAGCTTCGCCTGGGCGGTGGGTATCCACTCGGCGATGTCGACGTCGCCGCCGCGCAGGGCGTTGGCGCGGGCGGTGCCGTCGGCTATCCAGGTCACGTCGATGCCGGACGCCTTGGCCCTGCCGCCCCAGTAGCCGTCGAAGCGGTCGAGTGCGGCCTTGGTCTTCCCGGTGAGCTCGGTGATCTCGAAGGGGCCCGTCCCGGTGCCCACCGGGCTGACGGTGCCGTCCTTGCCGTACGCCTTCGGGGAGAGGATGCCGAGGGCGGGGCTGGCCAGCCGCAGCGGGAGCACCGGGTCGGCGGTCTTGGTGGTGATGGTGACGGTGTCGGTGTCGTCCGCCCGCACGGCGAGGGTCACGTCGCTGAGGACACGGGGCTTGGTCTCGGCGGAGTCGGCGTGGCCGAGGGCGTTCACGACCGACTCGGCGGTGACGTCGGTGCCGTCCTGGAACACGGCCTTTCGCAGTTCGAAGGTCCAGGTGGTGGCGTTCTTCCGGGTCCACGACTTCGCCAGTGCGGGCGCGGCGGTCCCGCCCTCGTCCAGCGCCGTCAGGCCCTCGGCGACGGACAGTTTGCTCAGCACGGTGGCGTCGTTGCTGTACGGCGACAGGGCCTGCGCCGGCGGCACCGCGAGCGCGACCTTCAGCCGCCCGCCCGACCCGCCCTCGGCGTCCGTCTCCGAGCCGTCCTCCGCCGACACGAAACAGCCGGCCAGCAACGGGGGGAGAGCGAGCGCCGCGAAGAGGCCGCGGTAGGTCCTGCGCATGGTGGTTCCTGTCGTACGGGAGTGACGGTGGCGCGCCCCAGCGCCGGACGGGCGGAAGGGGCCGAGTCAGCATATAAGGCAAGCCTTACATGACTTGCTCCCCGGTAGGTGAAATCTCAACGACTGAGATCGAATCAGCGTGCGGGGACCCGCTCAACGGATCGTCACGCCAGGTCGCGAGCGGCAAGGTCCGGTGGGCGAGGCGTCGGCGGCTCCGGCGGGCCCGGAGCGCTGCGCCGACGGGCCGCGGAGCGCTCCGAGCGAGCCGGTCAGAGCGGACAGGTTCCGTCCAGCGCGTGACCAGGGAGGGGTTGTTCTTGTCGGCGTCACGGGGGGACCGCACAGGAACGGGCTGAAACGCCGCGGCGGACGCCCCCGGCTTCGGCAAGGTGGGTGAGGCGGCGTACTCGACCAGTCGGAACAGGGACTCGCAGAGAGCGAGGTCGATCCACTCGCCGTCGAACCCGGGGTCGTGGTCGCGGCGGTGGAGGGCGGCGAGGACGGCGTAGGCGCCCATCAGGCCGGTCACGGCGTCGCCGTGACAGAAGCCGGTGTGCACGTGCGGGCCGTCGGGAAAGCCGGTCAGGTGGACGACTCCGCTGCGCCGGCAGGCCGGCGACGTCAGCTCCTGATGGACGGACGCCCTCGCTCGGTCTGACGGCAGGGCGGCTTCACCCCGGACGTCACGTCGCCGACACCGGTTCCGGCCCACCTCGACGGCCGCCCCCTCCCCCGCCCTCCGGGCAGCCCGTCACCAGTGCCTGTTCCCGGGCGGTGCCCTCGCCGCGTCGGGCGGGTCCAGCCTCAACGGGACCGCCGCACCGGGCGTGACGTGACCGGCGCCGGGCGCCCGGGTGGCGTCCGGCGCCGCTCCATGGCCTCGATGCCTCCGACCGCGCTGCGGCGTTCACAGAACCGGCGTACACGAGCAGGTCTGCGCGTGGCCGACCGCAAGATTCGGCCGGTCCCACGATCGAAGCGCAGCCCGTCACACCATCACCCCGGACTATAGAGAGACAGCCGAACATGTCAACACATGGAGATTCGCCGACTCCGAGCGCGCGCGGGCCAGGTGCGAGGCGCCGAGAGGCGATCGACGCCGACCGGCTTCCGGACACCGATCGAGCGAAACATTTCGACGTGAGAACCGAATCATGCGAGGGGTATTGACGCGGCGTACCGGCCTCCTATCATCCAGAGTGCTCGGTGTGCCGATCGACGTTCGACATGCCGAACGGCACCTGCCGCTCAGTCCTGTGACTGACGGTGACTCCACGCGCCACCTCCAACGACCCGGCCGCGCAAGGAGAACGCCCTATGGATATGTCATGCCCGCATCATGAGTGGGACCGCCGTCGAGCGCTGGCCGCGGCCACCGGTCTGGTGACGGGATCCGTCCTTCCCCTGCTCGGAGCGCCGCACGGTGCCGCGGCCGCCGGCCGCACGCAAGGGCCGGCCGTCGCGGCCGCGGCGGAGTACACCAACCCGGTCGTCTGGCAGGACTTCGCGGACATCGACGTGATCCGCGTCGGCAACACCTACTACGCCTCGGCCTCCACGATGCACTACTCGCCCGGCGCGCCCGTCCTGCGCTCGTACGACCTGGTGAACTGGGAGATCGCCGGACACGCGGTGCCGACCCTCGACTTCGGCGCCAAGTACGACCTGAACGGCGGCCGTGGCTACGTCCGGGGCATCTGGGCGTCCTCGCTGGCATACCGCCCGGGCAACCAGACCTTCTACTGGCTCGGCCAGATCGACTTCGCCAGGACGTACGTCTACACCGCCACCGCGGTCGAGGGACCGTGGAGCCGACTCACCACGATCAGCACGCCGTACTACGACGCCGGGCTGCTCGTCGACAGCGACGACACCCTGTACGTGGCGTACGGCAACACCACCATCAGCGTGGCCCAGCTCTCCCGCGACGGCCGCACCCAGGTCCGCGCACAGCAGGTGTTCACCACACCGCCGAGTGTCGGCACCCTCGAGGGCGCGCGCTTCTACAAGATCAACGGGCAGTACTACATCTTCCTGACCCGCCCCGCGAACGGGCAGTACATCCTGAAGTCGTCCAGCGGCCCCTTCGGTCCGTACACGATGCGTCAGGTCCTCCTCGATCTGCGCGGCCCGATCCCCGGCGGCGGCGTCCCGCACCAGGGCGGGCTGGTGCGGACGCAGAGCGGCGCCTGGTACTACCTCGCCTTCGTGGACGCGTACCCCGGCGGCCGGGTGCCCGCACTGGCGCCGATCACCTGGACCTCGGACGGCTGGCCCGTCGTGCAACTCGTCAACGGCGCCTGGGGCACCTCGTATCCCAGCCCGGCCGTGCCCACTCCACCCCGCCAGGTCACCCCCATGGTCGGCGTCGACACGTTCGACGGCACGGCCCTGAAGCCGAAGTGGGAGTGGAACCACAATCCGGACAACACCAAGTGGTCAGTGAACAACGGCCTGACTCTGCGGACCGCGACCGTCACCAACGACCTGTACTGGGCCCGCAACACGCTCACCCACCGTATCCAGGGCCCCACCTCCACGGCCACGGTCGACCTCGACTTCTCGGCGATGCGCGACGGTGACCGGGCCGGACTCGCGCTGCTGCGTGACTCCTCGGCCTGGATCGGTGTCAGGCGCGACAGCGGCGTGACGCGGGTGGTGATGGTCAACGGGCTGACCATGGACAGCAATTGGAACACCACCGGCACCGGCACCGAGGTCGCCGGCACGGCCGTGACCGGCAGCCGCGTCCGGCTGCGCGCGACCGCGGACATCCGCCCCGGCGCGGCACGCCCCGGAAACTTCTCCTTCAGCACCGACGGCACCCACTTCACCCGCCTCGGCCCGTCCTTCTCCATGGGCAACGACTGGCGGTTCTTCATGGGTTACCGGTTCGCCCTCTTCAACCACGCCACCCAGGCACTGGGCGGCGCGGTCCGCGTCCAGCGGTTCGAGCTGTCCACGCCCTGACCCGGCCCCACCGACCGCACCAGCCCAGCCCTCCATCCCACCCGACCGCACCGACGCAACCCCCCGCCAACGGTACGAGGAGAACCATGAACCCGCTGAAACGGCTCGGCCGTCGCCGAGCCTCGGCGCTGTCCGTGCTGGCCATGGCCGCCCTGGTGACACCAGAGGCCGCGACCGCCGCGTCCGACGCCCCGGACGACGTCCGCGCCTCCACACTCGGGGCCCAAGCAGCCCAGTCCGGCCCCTACTTCGGGACCGCCGTGGCCGCCGGAAGGCTCGGCGACGGCACGTACACCGGCATCCTGGACCGCGAGTTCAACTCGGTGACGGCCGAGAACGAGATGAAGTGGGACGCGACCGAGCGGTCCCGCGGACAGTTCACCTTCGGTGCCGCCGACCAGATCGTGAACCGTGCGGCGGCCCGCGGCCAGCGCGTACGCGGCCACACACTGGTGTGGCACTCCCAACTGCCCGGCTGGGTCAGCTCCATCAGGGACGCGAACACCCTGCGCGGCGTGATGAACAACCACATCACCACGGTGGCGAACCGCTACAAGGGCCGGATCCACTCCTGGGACGTGGTCAACGAGGCCTTCGCCGACGGCGGCAGCGGCCAGCTGCGCAGCTCGGTCTTCCGGGACGTGCTGGGCAACGGGTTCATCGAGCAGGCGTTCCGCACGGCCCGGACGGCCGACCCGGCGGCCAAGCTCTGCTACAACGACTACAACATCGAGGACTGGAACGCCGCGAAGACCCAGGGCGTCTACCGCCTGGTGCGCGACTTCAAGGCGCGCGGCGTGCCCATCGACTGCGTGGGCCTC
The DNA here is from genome assembly GCF_030287445.1 of Streptomyces sp. ALI-76-A. Lineage (GTDB taxonomy): Bacteria > Actinomycetota > Actinomycetes > Streptomycetales > Streptomycetaceae > Streptomyces. The sequence goes on from NZ_JASVWB010000002.1 coordinate 529,420, forward strand.
CAGGCCCACTTCGGCGCCGGCGGCCCGCCCGCCAGCTTCCAGACGACGCTGTCGAGCTTCGCCGCCCTCGGCGTGGACGTACAGATCACCGAACTGGACATCGCGCAGGCACCGCCGACCGCGTACGCGAACACCGTCCGGGCCTGTATGAACGTGGCCCGCTGTACCGGCATCACCGTCTGGGGGATCCGCGACAGCGACTCCTGGCGCAGCGGGGAGAACCCGCTCCTGTTCGACCGCAACGGCAACAAGAAACCGGCCTACCAGGCAACGCTCACCTCGATGGGCGGTGCGGTCGCGACGCGGCGGGACGACGCCCCCTCACCCCGGTCCGCCGCCGCGCTGCCCTCCTCCTTCCGCTGGAGCTCCAGCGGACCGCTGATCTCACCGAAGTCGGACCCCACGCACAACATTGCCGGGATCAAAGATCCGACGGTCGTCCAGTACAACGGCAAGTACCACGTGTTCGCCAGCACCGCGAGCTCCTCCGGATACAACCTGGTGTACCTGAACTTCAGTGACTGGTCGCAGGCGGGCTCGGCCACGCACCACTACCTGGACCGCAGCGCCATCGGGAAGGGGTACCGGGCCGCGCCGCAGGTCTTCTACCACGCGCCGCAACGCCTGTGGTACCTCGTGTACCAGACGGGCAACGCCTCCTACTCCACCAATCCCGACATCAGCGATCCGAACGGGTGGAGCGCGCCGCGCAACTTCTACGCGTCGATGCCCGACATCATCAAGCAGAACATCGGCAACGGTCACTGGGTCGACATGTGGGTGATCTGCGACAGCGCCAACTGCTACCTGTTCTCCTCCGACGACAACGGGCACCTGTACCGCTCCCGGACGACCGTCGGACAGTTCCCGAACGGCTTCACCAACACCGTCATCGCGGCCCAGGACTCCAAGTACGCCCTCTTCGAAGCAAGCAACGTGTACAAGGTGCAGGGCTCCAACCAGTATCTGCTCCTCGTCGAGGCCATCGGATCGGACGGCCGACGCTACTTCCGCTCCTGGACGACGAACAACCTCGCCGGCTCCTGGACGCAACTGGCCGCATCCGAGAGCAACCCCTTCGCCAAGTCGACCAACGTCACCTTCCCCTCAGGGGCCTGGACCAGGGACATCAGCCACGGCGAGATGATCCGCGCCGGCTACGACCAGACACTCACCATCCCCGCCTGCCGGCTCCAGTACCTCTACCAGGGCATGAACCCCAACGCGGGCGGCGACTACAACCTCCTCCCGTGGCGACTCGGCCTCCTCACCCAGACCAACTCGACCTGCTGAGCGACAGTGCCGCGGGGAGCGCTTCCGGAGGGAGCGCTCCCCCATGCTCACCGCCGACCATCGGACGCACCCCTGTCAGAAACCGAGGTACCGTCATGCACCGCAGACTGCTCGCCCTGGTGGCAGCCCTCTCCTCGCTGCCGCTGGCGCTCGCCGCCGCACCGTCCGCCCACGCGGCCGACCCGACGACCATGACCAACGGGTTCTACGTCGACCCCGACTCCAGCGCGAAGCGGTGGGCCGCCGCCAACCCCGGTGACGGCCGGGCGCCCGCGATCAACGCCTCCATCGCCAACACCCCGACGGCCCGCTGGTTCGGCTCCTGGAGCGGCACCATCGGCACCGCCACCGGCGCGTACGTGGGCGCCGCGGACGCCCAGGACAAGCTGCCCATCCTCGTCGCCTACAACATCTACCACCGCGACTACTGCGGCGGGCATTCCGCGGGCGGAGCCTCCTCGCCGTCCGCCTACAGGAGCTGGATCGCACAGTTCGCGGGCGGTATCGCGGCCCGCCCGGCCATCGTCGTCCTCGAACCGGACTCCCTCGGGGACTACGGCTGTATGACCCAGGCCCAGATCGACGAACGCGAGGCCATGCTCACCGGCGCGCTCGCCGAGTTCAACCGCCAGGCTCCCCACACCTGGGTCTATCTCGACGCCGGCAACCCGGCCTGGGCGAGCGCGGCGACCATGGCCCGGCGTCTCCACGAAGCCGGCCTCGGACAGGCCCACGGCTTCTCGCTCAACGTCTCCAACTACCTGACCACGGCCGAGAACACCGCGTACGGCAACGCCGTCAACGGTGAACTCAAGGCCCGCTACGGCTACACCAAGCCGTTCGTCGTGGACACCAGCCGCAACGGCAACGGTTCCAACGGCCAGTGGTGCAACCCCTCAGGCCGCCGCATCGGCACCCCCACCCGGCTGGGCGGAGGCGCCGAGATGCTCCTGTGGATCAAGGTTCCGGGCGAGTCCGACGGCAACTGCGGCGTCGGAACCGGCTCCTCGGCCGGACAGTTCCTCCCCGAGGTCGCCTACAAGATGATCTACGGCTACTGATCGGGGCGCTCGGGCGCAGTTCCGGTACCGGGGCAGGGGCCAGAGGGTCGGACGGGTGCGGCGGCTTGTCCTGTCGTCCCCACGGCAGTGTCGGCGGGTCGGCGTGCCGACGACGCACCTCAAGCCGTACGCCGCTTGAACAGCGGTCCCGAAACGGCCGCCGAGGCGGCGAGGATGCCCGTGCACCAGGCGAGCGCCACCCACCCGGTCGAGCCCACCGGCTGCCCGAGCAGCAGTCCGCGTACCGCCTCGATGACATGGGTGACGGGCTGGTGGGCGGCGAAGCCCTGGAGCCACGACGGCATGGTGTCGGTCGGCACGAAGGCGCTGCTCGGGTAGGGCAGGAAGCTCACGAAGAAGGTGAAACCCCCGGCTGCCTCGGGGGACTTGACGAGCAACCCCACCGCGGCGGACAGCCAGGAGAGCGCCGCGATGTAGGCGACCAGGAGGCCGACCGCGGCGAGCCAGCCGCCCGGACCGGCAGAAGGCCGGAAGCCGATCGCGAAGGCGAGTGCGAGGACCAGGGCGGTGGCGATCAGGTTCCGGGCCGTGGAGGCGAGGACGTGGCCCGCCAGGATGGCGGTGCCGCCGACGTCGAGGGACCGGAAGCGGTCGATGATGCCGCCCTTGAGGTCCTCGGTGACGGCCACGGCGGTGCTGGCCGAGCCGAAACCCGCGCACAGCAGCAGGACGCCGGGGACGACGTAAGTGACGTACTCCATACCGGTGTTGATGGCTCCGCCGAAGAAGTACACGAAGATCAGGAGCAGCATGACCGGGAGCGCCATGGCCGTGATCAGGGCGTCGACGTTGCGGCGGCTGAGCCGGACGGAGCGGCCGGCCATGATGAGTGCGTCAGACATGGCTGGGCTCCTGCCGTGCGGGCTGTGCGGACTTCGTGAGGGTGAGGAAGACGTCGTCGAGGGTGGTGGTGTTCAGTGAGAACCGTTCGATGACCGTGCCGTCGGGGTCCAACGCGTCGAGCAGCGCCCGCACCTGGGGCGCACCGCCGTCGGTGAGGAAGCCCAGGGTGCGGGTCTCGGGCTCGCTGTACACCGCCTGTGGCGCCAGGCGCAGACAGGCGGCCGGGTCGGTCAGGACGACATCGAGGCGGTGGCCCGCGACGCGCCGCTTCAGCTCCTCGGAGGTGCCTTCGGCGACCAGCTCGCCGCCGTGAAGCACGGCGACCCGGTCCGCCAACCGGTCGGCCTCCTCCAGGTACTGGGTGGTCAGGAAGACCGTCGTGCCCCGCGCCGACAGCTCGCGCACCACGCTCCACAGCTCCTGGCGGCCGCGCGGGTCGAGGCCCGTCGTCGGCTCGTCCAGGAAGATCACTTCGGGTCGGCCCACCAGGGACGCCGCCAGGTCGAGGCGCCGCCGCATGCCTCCCGAGTACGTCTTGACCAGGCGGTCGGCGGCATCGGCGAGGTCGAAGCGGTCCAGGAGTTCAGTGGCCCGGGTGCGTGCGGCGGCACGGGAGACGCGGGCGCCGCCGTGGGCGCGGGCGAGCCGGGCCGTCATCCGGAGGTTCTCCGCACCGGTCTGCATCTCGTCCACCGCCGCGAACTGGCCGGTGAGGCTGATCGCGCGACGGGCCCGGGCCCGCTCGGTGCGCAGGTCGTGCCCGGCGACCCTGGCGGTGCCCGCGTCGGCCTCGGTGAGCGTGGCCAGGATGCGCACGGTGGTGGTCTTGCCCGCGCCGTTCGGGCCGAGCAGGGCGTACACGGTGCCGCGCGCCACGGCCAGGTCGAGACCGCGCAGGACCTCGACCTTTCCGTAGGTCTTGCGGAGGCCGGTGGCCTCGATGGCGGGTGCGTCGGGCATGGCCTCGCCTCTCCACGACTACTTACTGCGTAACCCTTACGCATTATTGTGTAAGGGTTACGCAGAACTAGGATGTGCGTCAAGCCTGGAGACCCGGGGAACAGTCCCGGACGCACAGAGGGAGGCGACGCGGATGGCGGCGGACGAGGACACCGGCCTGCCCGCGAGCCTCGCGACGGCCTGGGGGTTCAGGGCGCGCCCCTCGAAGGGGCCGAAGCCGGGGCTCAGCCTGGACCGCATCGTGGCCGCTGCGGTGGGCGTCGCGGCCGCCGAGGGCATCGGGGCCGTGTCGATGGGGCGGGTCGCCAAGGAGCTCGCCGTCTCGCCGATGTCCCTCTACCGGTACGTCGGCGCCAAGGACGAGCTGTACATCCTCATGCAGGAGGCGGTCACGCCCGCGCCCCCCGAACCGCTGCCCGACGGAGCCGGGTGGCGCGCGGGGCTGACCCGGTGGGCACGGGCGCAGCGCGCGTTCTTCCACGAGAACCTGTGGCTCCTGCGGGTCCCTGTCTCCGGGCCGCCCGCGAGCCCGAAGTCGGTGGCATGGATGGAGTACGGTCTCGCGGCCCTCGACGGCACCGGGCTCGACGAGGGCACGAAACTCGGCGTGATCATGCTGGTCAGCGGCTATGTGCGCAACGAGGCGACGCTGATGTCCGACCTGGATGCCGCGTACACGGCGAGCGGGTACGCCCCCGACGAGGTCCTGCGCCGCTACCGGCGCACCCTCGCCGCCCTCACCGACCCGGAGCGCCACCCAGCCGTCACCCGCGTCCTCACATCCGACGCCCTGGACCAGGCGGACGAGCAGGACGCGGACTTCGAGTTCGGACTCGGGGTCGTGCTCGACGGGGTGGCGGCACTGATCGCGCGGCGCGGGTAAGGCGTCTCTCCCGGATCACCAATCCGCGCCCTGACCGACGCACCGCACGTCGCCCGGTCGGCTCGTCCGTCCTCACGAGCCGGACAGGCTGTCAGCCCCGGATCCGGCTCCCGCTCCGGATCCGGATCCGGATCCGGATCCGGATCCGGCGGGGCAAAAGCCGAATGTCGAAGCGCTTCAACAGCGGGTCGGGACTGACCGTTGTCAATAAGCCAGCCGCGGGAGCCCGCTGCCGCGGTCAGGACCCTTGCTTCAAGCACGCTTGAGCCGTTAACTTGCGCCTGGAATTGAAGCGCTTCGACGACCACGACCGGACCGGTGTTGTCCAACCCGTCACCCGGCACACCAACCGGGCCGTTTCCGCCTGGAAGCCCGAGACGGCCGAGCTGAGCCACCCCCGCCCACCACGCCGTCCGCCGTCCCGTTCCCATCACCCGCACGGCCCCCGGCGCTCTCTGAGCCACCCACGCCCGCATCACGAACCGACGAAAGGACCTCTCGGGTGCCCCCTCTGCTCCAGCCGGACGGACGCTTCGCCAACCCCGTGATCCCCGGCTTCCATCCCGACCCCAGCGTCTGCCGCGTCGGCGAGGACTACTACCTGGCCTGCTCCAGCTTCGAGTACTTCCCCGGAGTACCTCTCTTCCACAGCCGTGACCTGGTGCACTGGAAGCAGATCGGCAACGCCCTGGACCGGCCGGAGCAACTGCGTCTGCCCGCCTCCATGCCGTCCTCCGGCGGGATCTACGCCCCCACCCTGCGCCACCACGACGGCCGATTCTGGCTGATCGTCACCAACTGCAGCGAGGGCGGCGGCAACCTGATCGTCACGGCCACCGACCCCGCCGGACCGTGGTCGGACCCCATCTGGGCACCGGGTGTCCCCGGCATCGATCCCGACCTGGTCTGGGACGAGGACGGCACCTGCTGGTGCACGGTCGCCGGGGTCTCGCAGGTCCGTATCGACCCGTCCACCGGCCAGACGTACGGAACACCGCACAGGCTCTGGTCCGGCGGGCCCGGCGCCAAGGCCCCGGAGGCGCCGCACCTGTACCGGATCGGCGACTACTGGTACCTGCTCATCGCCGAGGGCGGCACCGAGCGCGGCCACGGTGTCTCGATCGCCCGCGGCCGTACACCCGCAGGCCCGTTCGAGCCGTGCCCGGCCAACCCGGTCCTCACCCACCGCGGCACCGACCACCCCGTCCAGAACACCGGCCACGCGGACCTGGTCCAAGGCCCCGACGGCTCCTGGTGGATGGTGCTGCTCGGCGTCCGACCGGGCGGTGGCACGCCGGGCTGGCACGTGCTCGGCCGGGAGACCTTTCTGGCCCCCGTGACCTGGGTGGACGGCTGGCCGGTCGTCGGTGAGGTCGCCCTGGACCTGCCCGAGCTCCCGTGGCCCCTCTTCCCCGGCCCCGTCGAGGAGCATCTGGACGACTTCGAGCTCGCGGAACTGCGACCGTCCTGGATCTCCGTACGCGACCGGCCCGCCGACCGGTGCACCACCAAGGAGCGCCCTGGGTGGCTGACGCTCCGCGCGCGGGGCGGCTCACTGGACGAGCCCGACGTGGTGTTCACCGGCCGGCGCCAGCAGCATCTGTCGTGCCGGGCGCGCACTCTGGTCGATGCCGCGGAGGGAAGCGGTGGGCTCGCCGTACGGCTCGACGAGCGGCACCACTACGCGGTCGAGGTGTCCGGCACGCGGTTGCGGGTGGTCGCGCGCGTCGGCTCCCTGCGCACGGTCGTGGCCGAACAGTCCGTGCCCGCCGGGCCGGTCGTCCTCGCCGTGACGACCACGGAACCGCCGTCTCCGCACGGACCGTGCACCGGGCCCGACGTCGTCTCCCTCGGCGTGGAGCAGCCCGACGGCACGTTCACCGAGCTCGCGACCCTCGACGGCCGCTACCTGTCGACCGAGGTCGCCGGCGGCTTCACGGGCCGGGTCATCGGCATGTACGCCACGGCAGGCACCGTCCACTTCGACTGGTTCGACTACGAACCCCTCGACGGCTGACCAGGCTGCCTCCCCCTCCCCTCGCTCTGCCTCCCCCTGCCGGCAGGGACACAGGACGCTCCGCGACGTGGCGACGAGGTCCGGCCGGCCCGTCCCTCCTCCCCCCACCGGCTCGGCGGCCCGGCCCTGACGCCCGGGAACGGCACGGCACACAGGTCACGCAGTCCGGAGACTCAGTCACCGGTACGGCTGTCGAGGAAGCCCGGCCGATCGGCCCCTGCCCTGGGTTGCCCGCTTCCCGGGCAACCCAGGCACCGGCGTCCGCGCGGCCCCTTCACTCCGCCTTCGGGGCAGCCGTGCTCCCCCGGACGGTCAGGGTGACGGCGATCTCCGACCCCGTCCGCGGCAGTCGCGTTGAGCCTGTTCGACGACGGCGACCGCCGGCATGAGGCCCACCTCCAAGGCGGCTGCCCGGTGAGCCTCGTGCCGATGGCGGGCGGTCGAGCCGCGCTCACCATGACCGCGGGGGGCGTGGCGGCCCTCACACGCGGGTCCACTTCTGGCCGGCCTGCCCGTTGCAGGTCCACAGGACCAGCGGGGTTCCGTTGGTGGTACCGGCCCGGTCGGCGTCGAGGCACAGCCCGGAGTGGACGTTGCGGATCGACCCGTCGGCGCCGACAGTCCACTTCTGGTTGTTCTGACCGTTGCACGGCCAGGTGATGATCCGGGTGCCGTTGGCGGTGCCCTGGTTGTAGGCGTCGAGGCACTTGTCGCCGAAGACCCGGATCTCGCCACCGGCCCACGTGGTCCACAGCTGGTTGGCGGCCGTGTGGCAGTCCCAGATCAGTACCGTGGCGCCGGCCGCGGTCGACGCGTTGTCCACGTCCACGCAGCGGCCGGCAGCGGTGCCGCGCAGGCGCGAGGTGGTGGCGGCCAGCGGGCTGCCCCCACTGACCCGGAACGCGGCCACGCCGTGCGCGGGGACGCTCGCCGAGATCGGTCCGGACGTACTCGCCGTACCGCCGGTCCACAGGTCGGTGAGGGTGAACGGCCCGCCGGACAGCCCGACTTGCGCGGCCGTCGTCGTGACCGTCGCCGTGCCGCCTCCCCGGTTGAACAGGCCCACCGCGACCGAGCCGTCGGACAGCGGCTTGGCGAACACCTCGATGTCACCGTCGTCACGCACCCTGCGCCCACCCGCGCCCAGCGAATCCTGGTTCACCGCCAGCAGACGGGGATTGCGCAGGATCGCGCTCACGTCGGCGGACATGGTGCGGAGGTCGTTGCCGGCCATGAGCGGTGCGCTCAGCAGCGCCCACAGCGCGAAGTGCGAGCGGGACTCGGTCAGTGACAGGCCGGGGCGGCCGACGACCAGCATGTCGGGGTCGTTCCAGTGCCCCGGACCTGACTGTGCCGCCAGCGGCGCGGTGACGTCCAGGACGTTGCCGACGCCCATCGGGTAGCTGTTGGTGTTGCCGTTCTGCCAGATGTCGAGCAGGTCCTCGGTCGTCCGCCACAGGTCGGCGACCTCACCCCAGTTGTACGTGGCCCCGGTGATGGCGTGGAAGCTGTTGGGGTTGATGCTGTAGACGATCGGCCGCCCGGTGGCGCGCAGGGCGTCGCGCATCAGCGTGAACCGCGCGACCTGCTCGTCACGGGTACCGCTCGATGAGCACCAGTCGTACTTGAGGTAGTCGACGCCCCACGAGGCGAACGTGGCGGCGTCCTGGGTCTCGTGCCCCCTGCTGCCCGTCGCCCCGGGATAGGCGCCTGTGGTCTGCGCGCAGGTGCGTTCGCCCGGCACCTGATAGATGCCGAACTTCAGGCCCTTGCTGTGGATGTAGTCCCCGAGTGCCTTCATCCCGCTCGGGAACTTGGTCGGATTGGCCCGCAGGTTGCCCGCCCCGTCGCGCTGCGGGTCGAACCAGCAGTCGTCGACCACGACATACCGGTAACCGGCCTCCCGCATGCCCGAGGACACCATCGCGTCGGCGGCCTGACGGACCTGCGCCTCGGTGACCCCGCATCCGAAACTGTTCCAGCTGTTCCACCCCAACGGCGGGGTGAGCGCCGGGCTGCCGGGCGCGGCCGAGGCGGTGGAGTGGACTGCGGCCGTGAAGGAAGCCGTGACCGTCAGCGCGACGGCCGCGAAGAGACGGAACAGTCGTCTGCCTGATCGTCTGGGCACCATGGGCTCCTTTCGGGGCGGCACCGCCGGCTGGACACCTACGGCGCTCGCGAAGGGCTTGGCGGGTGACGCGGTCGCCGGCATGCCGGCACAAGACACCGGATGACTACCGCGCACTTACCGATGACAGGTACATGACATATGCGAGTGGTTCGAAATTTCGATCCGCTTTCGGCTCACCGACGTGACGGATACTAGGGAGGCCTCCAGCCTTGTCAACTCTGTCAGCCGTTCATTTCTTGGTCAGGCGTCGTCCGCCCAGGCACACAGGCCAGCGAATGTTTCGAAACCTCCAACGAATCACGCCGGCCGCATCGACGGGCCCGATTCCGGTCCCGGCGTCGGAGTCCGCCGCCCGTTCCGCAGTGGGCCACGACGAGGGCGGCGGCTCCGAGGACCCGCCGCACGGTGCGTGGCAGCCATGGATCCACCCAGTACGCGGTGCCCCAGCGGCACAGAAATCACAAAAGAACGTCAGGATGATTGACGCTCACATGACCAAGCCCTACGTTCTGATCGATTTTCCGAACCGCGTTCGAAATCCCGGCCGTTTCGGCTGTTCCCGCACGCCACCTTGGAGCGCAAGATGAGCGAAAGCCCCCTCCTGACCCGTCGTGCCCTCCTGGGCATGACCGCCGCCGTCCCCCTCACCCTGGCGCTCGGCACGGGCACCGCCCACGCCGCCGACTCGGCGTACGCGATGGTCTACTTCACCGAGTCGACCAATCTCGGCGACGGCACCGACTACGGCCTGCACCTGGCCGTCAGCCCCGACGGACTGAACTGGACCCCGCTCAACCAGAACAACCCCTTGGCGACCCCCACCGCCGGAGCGCTGGGTCTGCGTGACCCGTTCCTCATGCGCAAGCAGGACGGCACGTTCGTGGTGCTCGCCACCGACCTCAAGGGCACCGACTGGAGCTACAACAGCCAGTACATCCACGTCTGGGACTCCGCCGACCTGCGCACACTCACCGGCTACCGGCGTCTGAAGCTGCACGACATGAGCACCCACAGCTGGGCGCCCGAGGCGTTCTGGGACGCGGGCCGGGGCCAGTACGCGGTCATCTACTCCTCGGTGAACAACAGCGGCCACAACGTGATCATGGTCAACTACACCAGCGACTTCGTCACCGCCTCCGCACCGCAGGTGTTCTTCGATCCCGGATACGACGTCATAGACGGCGACATGGCCGTGGGCGTGAACGGCTACAACTACCTCTACTACAAGAAGAACCAGACGCTGGTGAGCGCCAGGTCCACCTCCCTGGCCCCCGGCAGTTTCACCGAGTTCAGCGGCGGCGTGGCACACGGCGGCACCGAAGCCCCGACGCTGGTCAAGTCCCTTGCCTCCGGCACCTGGTGGCTGTGGGGTGACACCTACACGCCCAACGGCGTCTTCTACGCCTGGCAGTCCAGCAACCTGGCCTCCGGCACCTGGACGGCGCTCGACCAGAAGACCTACACCCAGCCGGTCAACTCCAAGCACTGCGGCATCACGACGATCACCACGACCGAGTACAACAATCTGCTGGCGAAGTGGGGCGCCCCGGCCTGGAACCGGCTCAAGTCCTACAACTTCCCGGCCCGTTACGTCCGTCACTCCAACTACGCCGCCCGTATCGACGAGTACCCGGTCGAGCCGTACAAGGACTCCCTGTGGACCCTGGCCCCCGGACTCGCCGACAGCTCCGGGGTCTCCTTCCGGTCGGTCAACTACCCGACCCGGTACCTGCGCCACTACAACTACGCGCTCCGACTCGACGAGAACGACGGCACGTCCACGTTCGCCGCGGACGCGACCTTCCACCGCACGGCCGGCCTCGCCGACGCGGGGTGGGCGTCCTTCCGGTCGTACAACAATCCGACCCGCTACATCCGCCACTCGAACTACGTCCTGCGCATCGACCCCATTTCCACGGCCACGGAGCGGCAGGACGCGACCTTCCGAGTCGGGTACTGACCTGGCAGGCTTGAGCATGCCGCACACGCGTCACCGTGCGGCCTCACCCTCGGACCGGCCGGCCTGACGGCCCTGCCGGCCATGAGTCGTAGGCGCCCCTGTCCGCCGAACCGCCCTTCGTCAGCCCCAGCCGGTTCATGTCACCCGCCGTCGATGGGCCGGGCGTCCTGACACGGCTTGGGCGGCGGCATCGACTTCGAGCCGCGCCGGGCGGAGCTCGTTCTCAGTCGTGTCGTGGTGACGCTCAAGGTGTCCTTCACGGTGCGTGCGGGATGCCGGGGCGGGGGCGCCCACGGTCACCCACGGTCCCGGCCCGCGAGCCACCTCCGCCGCTGCCTATCCACAGCCGGGACAGGCTACGCGCCCGGAGGCTGTCCGTACTCGGAGACATGAACGGAAATCGCAGCTCGGGGACTTCCTACAGGCCCGGCGCTCGCAACCGCACCCGGAGGACGCCGGGGTGCCCATCTACGGTGAACGCCGGCGTGTGCCGGGTCTTCGGCGCGAGGAACTGGCGCTGCTGGCGGGCGTGAGCGCCTCGTACTGCACCAGGCTGGAACAGGGGCACTCACCGAGCGCGTCCGCGGAGGTGCTGGACGCGCTCGCCGGGGCTCTGCGGCCGAACGAGTCCGAACGGCGGTACCTGCACGACCTGACCCGGGTGAACAGGCAGCGCAGCCGGGGCCGGCGACCCGCACCGGAGCGGGTGACACCGGCGACGCGCCAACTGCTGGACGTACTGGGGGACGTACCGCGCTCGTGCTGGGCCGGCGCACCGACGTGCCGGCGTGGAACCGCCTGGGCCACGCGTTGTTCGCCGGGCACTTGGCCCCCAGCGCCCCGCAGACACCGGCGCAGCGCCCGAACATGGCCAGGCTGATGTTCCTCGACTGTCATTTCCGTGAGCTGTACGCGGACTGGCCCGGCAAGGCCAGAGCGGCCAGTAGACCCGGATCGGCCTCCGGAGGCAGGTCGCCGTCGTCGACGGCGCGCTGGAACCGCTCTCGGACGCAGGAGCAGCCGTAATCGCGCCAGGCGAGCCTTCGGTGTAGCGCTCCAGGGCCTGCGCACCATGACGGGCGCACGCGCGCCGCAGCAATCGGCGATCAGCCGCAGCAATCGGCGATCAACTGCCGGAGAGGGCTTGAAGCCGCTGCGTGCGCTCGCGCGCACAGCCTCTGTCGGCACGACGCGGGGCCAGCCGTCGGAAGAGGGCGGGCAGCCGTCTACGCCGCTTCGGCGTTGTCCTGATCCAGTGCCGTGCGCAGCCAGTCGTCCGCGGAGCCCGGGGTCGGCTCGGGCCGGCCACCCGGTGGCGTGAGCACCACGGCCGTCAACTCCCAGTACCGCTCCAGACGCGGCCCGGCCGCGAGCCGCGTGGCCAGCAGGCGGCGGAACTCCCGGGTGTCCCGGCCGCCGTACACGCTCGCGTACACCGCCACATAGGCGTCCAACGCCTCACCGGGGAACGGATCCCGTGCCCGGCGCAGTTGCGGCCCCGCGAGCTCGTACGCCTCGGCGAGGCCCGCGTACAGCACCGCCGCCCCGCGGGCCCCGGCCACCCGGTGCACGTCCGGCTGGGGCTGCCGGCCGGGCGCACAGGGGCCTGTCGTCATCGCGTGCAGGTGGGCGAAGGCGAGCACCTGCGCCGGGTCCGGATCGTCCGGCGGCTGTGGGACGGCCACCTCCAGAAACGCCGCCGTCGCCCGGGCCGGCATCCGCGGCGGCAGCCAGCCGCGCCAGAAGCGGGCCAGCGGTGCCGTGCTCGGCGGGCTGCTCACCGCGCCGATCAGCCGCAGCCGGCCGGCCCGCTCCGCTGGTGTGGACTCCCCCACCAGCCGCAGCGCCGCCTCCCGCCAGCGCAACGCCCTCAGCTCACTGCCCAGTTCGCGCAGACGGCCCGCGACGGCGTCCTCCAGCACCCGGCCCGCCGCACCCTCGTCCTCCAGGACCCGGCGCACCTCGGGCAGCGGCAGATCAAGAGCGCGCAGTGAGCGGATCAGCCGCAGCCGCTCCAGCGCCTCAGGGCCGTACCGGCGATGCCCGCCGCCGCTGCGGGACGCCTCGGGCAGCAGGCCCCGGTCGGAGTAGAAACGGACGGTCTTCACGGTGACACCCGCCCGCTCGGCGAGCTCGCCGATGCTCCAGAGCACCTCGTGCGACCTGGACAGTTGAACCTCCCTCTGGGGGAGCTCCTACGGTACCGGCGCGCGGATCGGGCGAAGGCCCCGGTCCGCAGGACCACGGCGGGCGCGACCGGCGCCACGTCTGGTGACGAACCCGAGGAGAGGGCCATGACCGTGTTCATCCTGGTGGCCGGCGTGTTCACCGGCACCCATGTGTGGCAGGAGACGGCCGCGGAACTGGCCGCGGCGGGCGGCGAGGTGCACGCGGTCCCGCTCAGCGGAGTGGACGCGGGCCACCCCGCCCCGTCGGCCCGCGCCGACCTGGAGACGCACGTCGAGGACGTGATCGCGGTGATCGACGCGGTGGACGCAGCGTCCGGCCGGGAGATCGTGCTCGTCGGTCACGACTACGGCATCCATCCGGTGCTCGGTGCCGCCGACCGGCGCCCGCAGCGCGTGGCCCGCGTCGTGTACCTGGACTGTGCGATGCCGCAGGACGGCGTCCCGGCCCTGGCCGCCGTACCGGACCAGACCGTGCGCGGGCAGCTGGTCGAGCGGCTCCGACGCGGGGAGACTGCGGGTGCGTTGGCGCCGCCGGCTCGCGACGAGTGGCAGCGCTGGGGCAGTACCGCCGGTGTCTCCGACGGGGCACTGGACCGGCTCACCGCCCTTGCCGCTCCGCAACCGCTGGGCACCCTGCTCCAGCCGCTGCGGCTGACCGGAGCGGTGGCCACCGTGCCCACCACCGGGGTGCTGTGCACCCGTAACGGCGTCAGTATCGATCTGGTGCAGCGGCTCGTCGACTTCGGTGACCCCCGGGCGGCGGCCCTGACCGGCCCCCAGGTCAGCTTCTTCGAACTGCCCACCGGCCACTGGCCGATGCTGTCCTGCCCCGCCGAGCTGGCGGACGTCCTGCTGCGCGCCGCGGCCGGCGAGGGCCGCCGCCTGCGACCGGCCGGTGCCGGCACACCACCCGCCCATCTGCGCCCGTTCCCGCTGGACGTGCCCGAACTGCCCCGGGACCGCAGGGGACATGTCGATCTGTACGTCCCCGGCACCGAGGGCGGGCGACGACCGGCCGTGATCTTCGTGCACGGCGGTCCGGTCCCCGCCGGTGCCCGGCCGACCCCGCGTGACTGGCCGACCCTGGTCGGATACGCCCGCCTGGCCGCCGCCGAAGGCATGGTCGGCGTGACACTCGACCACCGGCTGCACGACATCACCGACTACGAACGCGCCGCCGCGGACGTCACGGCCGCGGTGGAACTGGTGCGCGCCGATCCCCGGGTGGACGCCGACCGGGTCGCCCTGTGGTTCTTCTCCGGTGGCGGCCCGCTCACCGCCGACTGGCTGACGAAACCCCCGGCCTGGCTGCGCTGCCTGGCCGCTTCCTATCCGATCCTGGCGCCGCTGCCCAACTGGGGGCTGACCGACAGCCGGTTCCGCCCCGTCCTGGGGGTCGCGCACGCGGGTGCCCTGCCCATCGTCCTCGTCCGTGCGGGGCGAGAGACACCCGAGATCGCCGCCACCGTGGAGGCGTTCGTGACCGCGGCCGAGGACTGCGGGGCGCACCTGGAACTGGTCGACGTCCCGAACGGCCACCACGGCTTCGAAACCCTCGACGCTCCCGAGGAGACTCGCCCGGCTCTGCTCCACGCCATGCGCTCGGTGGTGACCCACCTGACGTCCTCATGACGACGACCGGCCGCCGCGACGGCGACGCCATCGCGGTGAGACCCGGGCCCCTCACGTGACCGGGAGCTGCGCGGTTCATCACGTGAGGCCGAGGGCGGCAGGGGCGGGAGAGAGTCGGGTCCAGCGCGACGGAGGGCGGAGGCGCGGTGGACATCAGTGCGGGGCCCGTGTCCCGCCCTCGGCCAGGACCTCGGGCGTCAACGCGGCCAGGTCGTACTGCTCACTCTCCGGTGCCAGGACGTGGGACAGGCGCGCCCGCGGTCGCGAGGTCCCGCCACAGCAGGGTCGCCCGAGCGGGAAGGCCGAGCGCGAGCAGGCGTGCACCCGTTGAGCTCTGCGCTCCTCCGCGCGCCTCTGGTCGATCTCCCGGGTCCGGGGTTTCCAGGGTCTCTTCGGCGCGCCGAAGCGGACTTTCGGCGGGCCGGCGCCGTCCGCTTTCCGGGGTGGGTCGCGGAAGCCGTGTCGAGCGCCGCCGAGAACCGAACGTGTCGCCAGCGCGTGATACCGGAGAACGCGCTGGCATGCACACGAGGGCGGGGGAACGCGAGTGGGATCCACGACACGCGCGAGAACGGCGGCACTGGCCGCCGTGGTGGCCGGGGCGCTGGTCACAGGGGCGGTATCGGCCGGCGGACAGCCGGCTCGAGCCGCCGGTTCGGCCACGCACGACGGGCTCGACGAGGCGGAGGGCACGGCGAAGGCCACGGGTGCAGCGAAGCCGCCGGCGACCGTCACGCTGATCACCGGCGACCGCGTGGCCGTCGGCTCCGACGGCCGGGTGGTCCGGCTCGTGCGCGGCAAGGGCCGCGAGGGGATCGGCTTCTCCGTGCGGCGCGCGGCCGGCCACACGTACGTCGTCCCGCAGGACGCCCTGCGCCTGGTCGCCGACGGCGTGCTCGACCGGCAACTCTTCGACGTCGCGGGGTTGGTGAAGGACGGTCACGACGACGCGCACCGCACCACGCTGCCGCTGATCGTCGGTTACCGGCAGGGCCGCGCCGGAGAAGGGGCCCGCACCGCCGGACGCGACCCGTTCGCGGGCGTGGCCGTCCGAGAGCGCCGCGCGCTGTCCGCGGTCGACGGTGAGGCGTTCGAGGCGCCCAAGTCCGCTGCTCCGGCGCTGTGGGCGGCCGTCACAGGCCGCTCCTCGGCTCGTACGGCAGGCGGTACGGCCGCCCCCGCGCGGCCCGTCGCCCGTGTCTGGCTGGACGCGAAGGTCCGGGCCACCCTGGCCGAGAGCGTGCCGCAGATCGGTGCGCCCACCATGTGGAAGGCGGACTACACCGGCAAGGGCGTCAAGGTGGCGGTCCTGGACACGGGGGTGGACCAGACCCACCCGGACCTCAAGGGCGTCGAGACAGCGCAGAAGAACTTCAGCAACTCCCCCGACAGCAAGGACCGCTTCGGGCACGGCACCCACGTGGCCTCCACCCTCGCCGGGAGCGGTGCGAAGTCCGGCGGCCGACACAAGGGCGTGGCGCCCGGCGTGAAGCTGCTGGACGGCAAGGTTCTGGGCGACGACGGCTTCGGGACCACCTCGGACATCGTCGCCGGCATGCAGTGGGCCGTCGACCAGGGCGCGCAGGTCGTCAACATGAGTCTCGGCGCCCCCGACACCCCGGGGGTCGACCCGAAGGAGGCGGCCGTCGCCCGGCTCTCCGGCAAGGCCCTGTTCGTGGTGGCCGCGGGCAACTCGGGCGACGGGCCCCGTACGCTCGGGTCGCCCGGCAGCGCCCCCGCGGCGCTCACCGTCGGGGCCGTGGACAAGCAGGACCGGATCGCCGACTTCTCCAGCCGCGGCCCCAACCTCGACGGCACGCCCAAGCCGGACATCACCGGCCCCGGTGTGGACATCACCGCCGCCCTGACCGGGCAGAGCGAGTCACCCCCGAGCGAGAACTACGTGGCCTACTCCGGTACGTCGATGGCCGCTCCGCACGTCGCGGGCGCCGCCGCCCTGGTGCTCCAGCAGCACCCGGACTGGACCGGAGCCCGGCTGAAGTCGCTCCTGACCGGTTCGGCCGAGCCCAATCCGCTGCTGAACGCCCACCAGCAGGGCGCGGGCCGGGTGAACCTGGAGCGCGCCGCCACGGCTCTGGTCGTCTCCGAGCCCGGCTCCCTCGGTTTCGGCACGCACGCCTGGCCGCACGCCGACGACAAGCCTGCCGCCAAGACCCTCACCTACCGCAACCACGGCACCCAGGCCGTCACCCTGCGGCTGAGTGCCTCAGGCGTCGGCCCGTCGGGCGGTGCGGCGCCGGCCGCCATGTTCACCGTCAAGGACGCGCAGCTCACCGTCCCGGCCGGCGGCACCGCGAAGACCACCGTCACCGCCGACACCCGCAAGGGCACGGTCGACGGCGTCTTCGGCGGCACTGTGCTGGCGTCGGGAGGCGGCCAACAGGTGCGTACCGGTCTCGTGGTCGAGCGGGAGGTGGAGTCGTACGACGTCACGGTGCGGCACATCGACGCCGACGGGGCGAGCCCGGCCACCTACGCGACGACGGTCAACCACGCCGACGGGCTCGGTGAGGCCGTGGAGCTGCCGTTCCGCGAGAACGGCACGGTGGTCCAGCGGCTGCGCAAGGGCTCCTACCAACTGGAGAGCCTGGTCTTCGCCGAGGACAACGAGCTGGGCTTCTTCGTCCAGCCGGTGCTGAAGGTGACCGGGAACGTGTCGGTCACCCTCGACTCTCGCAAGGCCAAGCCGTTCGCCGTGAAGGCCCCGGACCCGGCCGCGAAGCTGGTCACCTCCGTCGTCGGCTACTACGACAACGCCGTGGGCGCGTTCAACTCCTGGTCCACCAACGGGACGCCGCCGATCCGCACCGCCGCCCTCGGCCCGGCCTCCGCCACGATGCGGGCCCAGTTCAACGGGGTGTGGAGGACGCCCGGCGCGGCCGGCAAGAACGTCGACTACCGGCTCGCCTTCAACCGCAAGGGCAGCTTCTTCACCGGCCTGACCCGCACCGTCACCCGGGCCGAGGTCGCCGAGGTGAAGCTCGGTTTCGGCGCCTCCGTCACCGGGGTCAAGGGGCAGGTCCACATCACGCCACTGGACGACCTCGGGAGCAGCGTCGGCATCCAGGACCCGCCGGTGCAGACGCTGCCGCGCGCCGGCACGCACTACCTCAGCACGGCCGGCGTGCGCTGGTCCTGGACGGCCACGCAGCTCGACGCCGGCAGTGAGGCGCGCATGATCTACACAAAGCAGCGGGTGACCTACAAGCCGGGCTCCAGCCACACGCTGAGGTTCAACACCGGCGTGGTCGGCCCCGATCTCGCGGCACGGGGCCCGGAGGAGCAGGACGCCCGGCGCATCCGCGACTACATCGACGCCAGGATCGCGCTGTTCAACGACGGCGGCGGCAACCCGGGGTCCTCGATCGTCACCAGCGGCTTCGCCCGGCTGGAATCCGGCGGACGGATCCTGGCCGAGGGCTCGGCCACGGACTGGCTGAGCACCGAGGTTTCCGCCGCCTCCGCCGCGTACCGTCTGACGGTCGAGGCGAGCCGCTCCGCCAAGGACACCTCCACCAGCACGAAGGTGGCGGGGGTGTGGACCTTCACCTCGGCCCGCCCGACGTCGAACGGCTCGGTCAAGCTGCCGCTGTCGACGGTGCGGCTCACGCCGAAGCTGAGCCTGCACGGGACGGCTCCGGCAGGTGGCACGCTCACGGTGCCGCTGAAGCTGAGCGGCGCGGCAGCCCCGGCCGGGCGGGTCGCCACGCTGGCCGTGAAGGTCTCCTACGACGGCGGCCGGACCTGGAAGCCGCTCACCGTGACGAGCGACGCGAACGGGGCGCGCTCGGTGCGTGTGACGCACCCGGCGACCGCCAAGGCAGTCTCCTTCCGGGTGGATCTGAAGGACAAGGGCGGCAACACCGTGCGCCAGACGATCACGAACGCCTACCGGCTCGCTCCGTGAGGTGACCCCACGACGCTGACCGTCGCCCGGCGGCCGTGGACTCTCCGGCCTGGTCCCCTCACCCACGGGACCGGGCCGGGGGCTTCGCTCGCCACCTCGCTGTCCGTCATCGTCATGTCCGCGCCTTCCAGTCCCCGGTTCCGGTGCGAGGACCAGTCCGGTGGGCCGCACGGCGCGGGCACCACGGACTCGCCGCGGCGTGCAGCGACCCGGCTCGACGTCGCGCCGGCGGTGCGGGCGGAGCCGACCCCGCCGGCTCAGTCGTGACGGGCGAGCTTCACCGCGGACGCGAGCAGGATCGCGGCCAGCGCGGGGATGAGCACCAGGCTTGGGAAGACGCCGAGCAACAGCCCGCCCAGCAGGGCCCCCGCGATCGAACCCGCGGCCATGACCAGGGTGAAGCGGACGTTGGCGCCGACCACCGCGAAGCTCCCGTCACGGCTGTAGCGGGCGAAGGCCACCAGCATGGTCGGCAGCGACACCAGCAGAGACAGGCTTCCGGCCGTCTTGATGTCCACGGCGAACAGCAGCACGATCGTCGGAATCAGCAGCTCACCCCCGGCTACCCCCATGATCGCCGCCACCACCCCGATGCCGAACCCGGCCACCACCCCGCAGGGCACCTGCGCCCACAGCGGCAGCGCCGACGGCCCCATGGTGCTGATGTGCGTGATGATCAAGGCCGCGGCCATCAGCACCATCAGCGCCGCCAGCACCTTGTACAGGGTGGAGCTGCGCATCCGTACCGCCCAGGCCGCCCCGGCCCACGCACCGAGCAGGCTCCCGGCCAGCAGGTTGACCGCGACGGGCCAGTGGGCTGCCACCTCGGAGGCCGGGACCGCCGCCAGCCGGGCGGGCAGCGCGACCAGGACCACGACCAGGCTCATCGCCTTGTTGAGGATCACGGCTGAGAGCGCGGCGAACCCGAACAGACTGATCAGCAGCGGCAGCCGGAACTCCGCGCCGCCCAGACCGATCATCCCGCCCAGCGCTCCGATCGCCGCCCCCGCACCGAACACCAGGGGCGGCGCGTGCGTCGCACGGGCGGGGGCCATGCCGTTTTCCGCGGTCATGACGAGCATCCTCGCCGGTGGCGACCTCCGGCGAAACCTCCGAATCCCCGGCGGGCCGTCACACAGGTCGGGCGGTGTGCACCTCCAGGGCGACGCGGACCGCCGACTCCAGGGCTCCCTCGATCCAGGCCGGCTTGAGGGAGGTGTGGTCGCCCGCGAAGTGCAGCGGGCCCTCGGGCGCGGGGATGGAGGGCAGCAGCTCGGTGTGCTGGCCGGGCAGCAGTACGGACGCCTCTCCGTACGCGTAGGGGTCGCGCAGCCAGCTCTGGGTGCGTCCGGCGCCGGTGTAGAAGACCTCGACGCGCTGGCCGTAGACCTGCTGCAGTCCGCACAGGGCGTACGGGTAGCGGGCCTCGTCGTCCAGGGAGTCCCAGCGCAGTGCGTCGTCCGCCCAGCTGTAGGAGGCCAGGACCACTCCCCCGGAGCTGCCGGGCACCGGATGGGAGGGGTGGTACATGAACCGGTTGGCGCTGTCCGACACCGAGCCGCCGCCCACGACGTGCGCGGCCTCGGGCTGGTCGCGGGAGACGGCACGGTTGGCCGCGTAGTGAGTGCGCTGGCCCGGGGTGATGTGGCCGTCCGGGACGGAGGGATGGGCGCCGAGCAGGCTGCCGTCGGAGGGTGCGCGGCCGGTGCGGTAGGCGTCGTACACCTTCGGGCCGATCCGGTCCAGCTCGCGCTTCCAGTCGGCCTCCGTGAACTCCCACCAGCGGCGGCTGAACTCCAGCAGCACCTTCGTGGCGCTGTCGTAGTGCAGTTCCGCGACCGCGCGGCGCTTGCGGTACGACATCAAGGGGCTGATCTGTACGTGCCGCAGCCCGGAGAAGGGCACGGTGACCACGGCGGCGTCCGCGGTGAACTGCTCGCGCACCACCGGGCCGTCGCGCCCCTCGGAGACCGTGTCCACCCACACGCGAGCGCCCTCGCGGCCGACGTGCCGGGTGTCGGAGGAAGGGCGGTCGGGGTCGTGGTACTCGACGCGGGTGACCCGGCGGTCGAACCGGACCGTGTCGCGCACCTGCGCCAGCAGCGCGTCCGGCAGTACGGCCGTACCGCCCTCCAGCTCCCAGAAGGCGGTGTCGGGACTGATGAGGGAGGAGCCGATGAAGCTGTGGATGAACGACAGGGGCAGGCGTGAGGTCAGGTTCTCCAGGGTGCCGATCAGGTCGACCGTGCGCTCGTCCAGACCCGCGTGCTCGGTCAGGAAGCGGAACATCGACCAGTCACCGAACCGCTGGATGACCCTGGCCCAGCCCCGCACCCGTTCCGGCAGCGGCTTGTCGACCCGCTTGCCGTCGGCGCCGACCGTGCTGAACTCGTCGCGCACCGGGTCCAGCACCGACCGGAGGATGACCGCGGCGGGAGTGTCCCAGCGGGCCCGCGGCACGCCGAAGGACCGGTTGACGCGGCGGGGGGCGCGGGCGTACTCCGCGCGCCGCATCCGAATGCCGTTGACGTGGATCCACGTGCGGTTGGCGGGCCGGCCGTCGCCGTCGACGTCGACGTAGTGGAAGCGCCGCTTCTTCAGGTCCAGTCGGTCGATCAGACCCATCACCAGCGGGTGGCTGCCGGGCAGGCGCATGGCACCCGCCTCGGCGTACTGGCGGGGGTCGGCGAAGGGCTGCGCCGCCCGTTCGTGGCCGCCGCTGCGGAAGGTCTTGACGCGTCCGCCCGCCCGGTTGCCGTTCGCCTCGAGAACGGTCACGTGGTGGCCCGCCCGCTTCAGCAGCAATGCCGTCACCAGACCGGCCGGGCCGGCCCCGATGACGAGGACCTTCTTGGGCGTGGCGGCCCGCTGAGCGGGCAGTCCGTCCTTGAGGACGCGCTCGTAGCGCGGGACCAGGGGGCGGTCGTCGTCGTCCACGACCAGCAGGGCGCGGGCCACGGCCAGGCATCTGTCGAAGTCCGCGCCCCGGGCGGGCGCCGCCGGGGCGGCCTGGACGGGCGTCGCCGCGGCAGGCGCGCCACTTGCCACCGCCGTGACCGCCGCAGCCGTTCCCGCCGCCGTGGTGAAGCTGCGCCTGGACAGGCCCGGACCTGCCGCGACGGCCTTGTGATCTTCAGTCATGACGCACTTGTACCGGTCGGCCGGACCGACCCGCCCGCCCGCGCCGCGACGTTGCCTCGAACGAGCGACGCCGAGGTCAGGCCGCTGACGCCCCGTCGGGCCCCGGGCGGAGCGGCTTCTTCCGTGACGTCCCCGAAGGGATGAAAGACAGACGAAGATCCGCATGTCACGGCCGTCTCGTCGGCACACTTCCAGGTGGCCGCGTGGCCGCGTGGCCGTAGCGGTCGGTGGGGGCGGGCGGGGCACAGCGCAGCGGTACGGCCGCCGTCGCGGGCCCCCACGGAACAGGGGGCAGGTGTGGGACGAAGCGCTTCACTCAAGGGCAGGGCACGCTACTGGTTCGACACCACGCTGGCCCGGGGCACCTCCGCGCTCGTCGGCTGGCTGGCCCTGGCCTGCCTCGCCCTCGTCCTCCCGGCGAGCGTCGTGCTGGTGTGGACGGACCCGGACGCGCCCGCGTCCCGCTCGGGGAGGCTGGCAGCGGTCTGGCGGCTCACCGGTGAGACACTGCGGCTCGGCGGGGCGACCGGCCCGCTCCTGCGCGTCCTGTTGTCGGTGCTGCTCGCGCTGGTCGCCCTGGTGTACGTCTCGACCCTCGTCGGTCTGATCACCACCGGACTCACCGAGCGGCTCACCGCGCTGCGGCGGGGGCGCTCTACGGTCATCGAGCAGGGGCACTCGGTGGTGCTGGGCTGGTCCGAGCAAGTGTTCACCGTTGTGGGTGAGTTGGTCGCCGCCAACGCCAACCAGCGGTACGGCGCGGTGGCCGTCCTGGCGGACCGGAACAAGACCACCATGGAGGAGGCCCTCAGCAGCAAAGTGGGGGCCACCGGCCGTACCCGGCTGATCTGCCGCAGCGGTCCCCCCACCGACCCCGCCCTGCTCGCCCTGACCCTTCCGGGCGCGGCCGGCGCAGTGCTGGTACTGCCCCATGACGAT
Organism: Streptomyces sp. ALI-76-A; assembly: GCF_030287445.1. Taxonomy (GTDB): domain Bacteria; phylum Actinomycetota; class Actinomycetes; order Streptomycetales; family Streptomycetaceae; genus Streptomyces. Next base: position 552,418 of record NZ_JASVWB010000002.1, read on the forward strand.
CCGTCAGAAGATCCGGAAGTGGTCAAGACGCTGCTGGCGCTGCGCTCCGCACTCGGTGAGCAGGACGGCCCGCCCGTCGTCGCCGCCGTCAGGGACCACCGTTACCGGCTGGCGGCCACCCTCGCCGCCGGAACGCGCGGCATCGTCCTGGAGAGCGACGCGATCACCGCCCGGCTGATCGTCCAGTCCGCCCGCCGTCCCGGCCTCTCCCTGGTGTACCGCGACCTCCTGGACTTCGCGGGAGACGAGTTCTACCTGATCTGTGACCCGGCCCTGGCCGGCCGCTCCTTCGGTGACACGCTGCTGGCGTACGCCACCTCCAGCGTGGTGGGCCTGCTGCGTGACGGCAGACCGTTGCTGAACCCGCCGCCGCAGGCTCTGATCGGCCCGGGCGACCAGTTGATCGTCATCACGCGGGACGACGACACCGAGCGGCTCAGCGACTGCTCCGCCCTGGTCGACGAGTCGGTGATGGCGCCCTGCCGGCCGGCGGGCGCCCGGCCCGAACGCGTCCTGGTCCTCGGCTGGAACCGGCGGGCCTCCCTCATCGTCGACCAGTTGGGCCGGTACGCCGTGCACGGCTCGGTCATCGCCGTGGTGGCGGACCGGCAGGAGGTGACGGCCGATCAGGTGCGGGTCGCCGGCGCGGCGTTCGCGCCCCGGCTGACCGTCACGTTCCGGCCCGGAGACATCACCCGGCCCGAGACCCTCCGGTGCCTGGAGATCGACTCGTACGACAGCGTCGTCGTGCTCGGCCCGGACACCGCTCCGGGACAGCGACCCGACGAGGCCGACAACCGGACCCTCGTCACGCTCCTCGTCCTGCACCTGCTGGAGCAGGAGACCGGACGGGAGTTGCCGGTGGTCACCGAGATGACCGACGACCGCAACCGGACGCTCGCGCCCGTCAGCCCCGGGGCCGACGTCATCATCAGCGGGAAACTCATCGGCCTGCTCATGGCCCAGATCTCCCAGAACCGGCATCTGGCCGCCGTGTTCGAGGAACTGTTCTCCCTCACCGGCAGTCAGGTCCACCTGCGACCGGCGGCGTCGTACATCCTGCCCGGACGTGAGGCGTCCTTCGCCACGGTCGTCGCGGCGGCTCGGCGACGGGGCGAATGCGCCATCGGGTACCGCCGCCACGACCGTGCCACGGCGGTTCCCGACCACGGAGTGCGGATCAACCCGGACAAGGACGAGCGACGGCGCTGGACCGATCGTGACGAGGTGGTCGTGATCGCGCGGGAGTGACGCCCGGCGTGGCGGAATTCGCCTCCACGGAGCTCCCCCGCCGAGTCGGCCGACTGACCGGAGGGCGGCCCGTCCCCCTCCCGTAGGGCGCCGTGCGGGAAGGGGACGGAGCGTTCAGCCGCGCCACTCCACCTTGAAGACCCAGACGTGTTCCCCTGCCGCTCGCGCTGCCGCGGGCACGTCGATGACCAGCGCTCCGCCTCGCACGTTCCAGGTCAGCGGCCGGTCGTGGCCCAGCATCGTGACCTTGTCCCCGCTGCGGACGGGCACCGGCGCCTCGACGGTCAGCCGGCTGCCCGGGGCGACGAGGGAGTGGATGTAGAACGCGCTGCCCTGCCGCACCGTGAAGCGCAGGTCCTGCCCGAGCTGGGCCATACGGGACCAGTACGTGGTCCCGTAGATCGCCTCGCCGTTGGTCTTGAGCCAGTGGCCGGTCTCGCGCAGTCGCGTCTGCATGACCTCGGGAATGGTGCCGTCGGCGCGCGGGCCGATGTCGAGGAGCAGGTTGCCGTTCTTGGACACGATGTCGACGAGGTTGCGGACGACTTCCTCGGTGGTCATGTAGGCGTCGTCGGGAGTGGCGCGGTTGTAGCCGTAGCTGTAGGGGTCGAGGCCCCGGCTGGACTCCCACTTCGCCACCACGGTGTTCGCGTAGGTCGTGTACTCGGGGGTGGTGAAGTCGTGGAAGGGAATCCCGGACCGGTCGTTGACGGTGACGTCGAGCGGATCACGGCTGTTCTTCGCCTGGTTGAAGTACTCGGCCAGGACGGTGCGGCTGTCATTGACCCCGCCGATGTCGCACCACAGCAGCTCCGGGGCGTAGTCGTGGATCAACTCCAGCATCTGCGGGGCCTGGTAGCCCTTCACGTAGTCCTTGCCGGAGACGTGTCCGGTGTAGGGCAGGGGGTCCAGGGTGTAGGGGTTGCGCGGAGCGTGACCCATCCAGGGGTGGTCGGGGTTGAACCACTCCGGCATCGAGAAGTACAGCCCGCGGTGCAGTTCGGGTGTGTACTTCGCCGACGCGTCGAAGAGTTCGCGCACCAGATCCCGCTTCGGTCCCATCTTCACCGAGCTGCGGTCGGAGATCTTGGTGTCCCACAGGGCGAAGCCCTCGTGGTGTTTCGAGGTCAGCACGTGGTACTGCGCGCCCGCCTCCCGGAACAGCTCCACCCACGCCCGCGGGTCGAACCGCTCGGCGCGGAACATGGGGATGAAGTCGTCGTAGGCGAAGTCCTCCCCGTACGTCCGCGCATGGTAGGCGTACACGGCGTTGTTCTGGTCCTGCATGTGGTTCCAGTACCACTCGGCGTACTGCTTGCCGACGGGCGACCAGGCCGGAACGGAGTAGACGCCCCAGTGGATGAAGATGCCGAACTTGGCGTCGCTGAACCAGTACGGCGCCTGGTGCCGGGCCAGGGAGGTGTCCGTCGGTTCGTAGTCGGCCACGCCGAGGGTGAGCCTGCTGGGCTCCACGGCGGCCTGTCCCCCGCGGCCGGCGGCGATGACACGGCCGTCCTGCTGGGTTCCGGGTGCCGTCTGTCCCCGGCGGCGTATCCCGATGCGGAGCCGGCTCTGCTCGCCCGGATCGAGGCGCCGCACCGGCGCCGGCCGCACTGTGCGGGCGCCGGGCACGTCCACGCGCACGGTCACGCCGTCGGCCGCCCGGACGGGTTCCGTGCCCGCGTTGACGACCGTCGCCTCGACACTCTGGGCGCCGGTGGGCTCCAGCAGTGACACCGTGGAGCGGGCGTTGCGCAGTGCCAGCGCCTTCCCCTGGGCGGCCGGCTGGACGGTGAGCGCGAACACGTGGAGAGAGGTCTTGTCGGCCTCGGGCCGGTTGGTGGTGGGGAGCGTGACCGCGACCGCCTCGCGCCGGGGGTCGCACCACACCTCCGCCGAGCCGATGCCGACGCGGTGCTCGTCCCTGGTGCCGTCCGGGCGGTAGCGGTACGGCGCGGAGAGCGAGCCTCCCGTCGCGTACCAGTCGCTGCCGCTGAGCTGGGCCGCGGTTGTCGAACCGTCGGCGTAGTGCACGGTCGCCGTACCGGCCGCGTCGCCGTAACTGCCGGCCGTCAGGAACAACAGCGACAGGTGGCGGCCTTGGGGCAGTTCAATGCGCTGCCCCATCGCGACCACGTTGTCGGCACCGGGGGCGGACGAGGGGAAGAGGTAGGGCACGCCGTCCACTTCGACGCGCCCGGTGGGGAGTTCCTCCCCGGGGTACGTGTAGCCGGAGCCGTCGAAGTCGCCGCCGCGCGCGGAGGCGGTGTCGATGCCGTCGTTGTCGGCGTAGGCGTCGAGCGGCACGGGCACCGGATCCGGGACGACGCCCCAGACGCCGTCCGTGCCGGCCCCGACGGCCGCCTTCTCCGCGGTGTCCGTCGCTGACGACGCGGCCGTGGACGGGGCGGCGGCGGAGATGACGCCGGCTGCGGCGGCACCCGTGGCGGCCCCGAGCACCCTGCGTCTCGCGAATGAACTGGATTCCTGCATGGCGCTCTCCATTCATCGGATGTCCCGATCATCGAAGGGGGCCGCATACGTGTCAATGAGGCATGAGGAGATTTGGCGTGGAAAAGTCATCGGAGGTATCAGGCTCGACTTCGAAGGGGTGACGCAACGCGTGAACACCCCGGCGGGACACGTCCCGTCCCCGGGACCCTTATGCAGAGGCCTCGCCGGAGGGGCGAAGGCGGCGGGGGCGGCGGGGGCGGCGGGGGCGGCGGGGGCGGCGGGGGCGGCGGGGGCGGCGGGGGCGGCGGGGATGTCGTACACGGCCGCCGGGAAGCGCGGTCGGCACGGACGGAGGCGGCGGGCCGGCCGGGTTCGCCCCGGCGCACAAGAGGGTTGACCAGTCGATGCCAGGACTTGCGGCCCAGGTGACGGCCCGCCGGGAATCCGCCTGGGCGGGAATCCGGTTGCCCCTTCGTGGCCGGCTGTGCATCCTGCCGGGATGCGCTTCTCCGTCAACATCCCCGACTTCGGTGACTTCGCGGATCCCCGCACCGTCGCGACCGTGGCGGCTGCCGCCGAACAGGCCGGCTGGGACGGGCTCTTCGTCTGGGACCATGTACTGCACCGACAACACCAGGGGCGCCCCTTCGCAGACCCCTGGATGCTGTTGACCGCGGCCGCGCTGGCGACCTCCCGGATCCGGCTGGGCCCGCTGCTGACGCCGGTCCCCCGTTACCGTCCGCAGCAACTCGCCCGCCAGGTGGCCACCCTGGACCACCTCAGCGGCGGACGGGTGATCTTCGCCGCCGGCCTGGGCGGTCCGCTCGAGGACGAGTACCGCAGCTTCGGCGACGCCGCCGGGCCGCGCCTCCTCGCTGAACGGCTGGACGAGGGACTGGATTTACTGAGGCGCTTCTGGTCCGGTGAGCCGGTGAACCACCACGGACGGCACTACGACGTCCGGGACGTGACACTGCTGCCCGCCACTGCCCAGCAGCCCCGCCCGCCCGTCTGGGTCGGCGGATTCTGGCCCCGTCGCCCGCCCATGCGGCGGGCAGCGCGGTGGGACGGCGCGGTGCCGCTCGTCGAGACCGCCCGGCATGGATCTGTGCCCGATGCGGCCGAGGTGCGGGATCTCGTCGGTTACGTGCGCAAGCACCGTGCGGCTGGGGCCGAGCACCCTTTCGAGTTCGTGATCGGCGGTGCCACGCCCCTGGACACGGCCAAGGCCACGGACGTGATCGGTCCACTGCACGAGGCCGGCGCCACCTGGTGGGACGAGCGTCAGGTCCAGACCGGACCCGACCTGGACCGCCTGCCTCCCGTACTGCGCCGTATCGAGGCGGGGCCGCCGGTGGTCTGACCGGCCGTTGGCGGATGTGCCGGCTGGTCGGCGGGGACGGGGCGTGACCCCCGTTCTTCACCACTGCGACCTGGAGCGTCTGCCGTCGCGAGAGTGGCTACGCCGTCCACAGCCAGACCGAGTTGATCGGAGTGAGGTCCGCGTAGACGCCCGCCCCTTCGTGGATCGATCGGGATATGCAGCGCGTGGCGTCGTACCCGTGGCACAGGTCCGCGAACGCGCCGCCGTACTGGTTGTTGAGGACCCAGTGGTTGCCGTGCTGGTTGCTCAGGTTGTGCGCGCCGTAGGCCGTGAAGATGTGGGACGGGCTGACAGCCGGGTTCTGGTCCTGGGGGTAGATGCAGACGGACCCGTACGGGCAGCCTGCCCATGTCATGTCGTCGGCCTGGGCAGCAGTCGTACCGGCCGACATCACCGCCGCCGTCACGGCCGTGACCGCGAAGGCGGTGACACCACGGAACATTTTGAGCATGCGCGTCTCCCTTGGTCGGGACTGGCCTCGCCAGCCGTCGGCAGCCTAGGAACACGCGGGTGGCCGGCGCTCCTGACAAGTGGCAGGAGACATCGCGGCACGACTGTGCACGGACGCGGCGGCATCGTCCCAGCCAGGCTCCAACGCCCGCGTCATCGCCGCCGCCGGTGACGCCGCCCCCGACACCTGGCGCCGCCTCGTCGGGCACATGCTCCGCTCCTACGCCGCCCCCGGCGCACCGATCCCCGCGCTCCCCGGAGCCCCGCGGCCCACCGCCCTGTACCGCGCCATGGTCCGCCTCTCCCGAACCGGCCACCCGCCGGCCGCCGACGGCACCGCCGCCCTGGACTTCAACCGCGCGGCGAACCTGCCCTGCGCCTACACCGACCTGGCCACCTGCCCGCTGCCACCGGCGGAGAACCGCCTGCCGGTGGCGATCGAGGCGGGCCTCAAGATCCCCCGTGAACGGGGCGGAGCCTGAACCACGCCACACGTGGATCTGCGGGCGGTCGCGCGCGGGAGCGTCCGGCCCCAGGGGTCGGGGGTGTGGCCGTGAGGTCGTTCGCCTGGCATAGACCTCCTGACGTGGGGCACTTGAAGGTCTGCTGGACGCTGGTCGGTGGAGAGCCGCGGCGTCGGACGCCATGGGTACAGCTCGCTCCTCAGGTAAGGCCACCCTCCTGAGGGGCGGGTTCGAAGGGAGAGGCATCACGATGATCCATCCGGCGGAGAAGGAACTGCGGGCCGTGCTGGCCCGGTTCGCTCAGGCGCGCATCGAACACGACGTACGCCCCACCGGCCGCACCAGCCGGGATCTTGAGGACTCCACGTACACGCTGTGCGTGATGACCGGGGCCCGCACCGCCGAGCAGGCTCTGCTCGCGGCGGACGCGTTGCTCGAGCAGTACCGGGCGGGCCGTGTGAGCGTCTGCCAGGAAGAGGAGACGCTGGCCGCGTGAGGCCGGCGCGGTGACCTGGGGCTTCTTCAGCCCGCGTGTCGCCTGCTGGATCCCTGAGGCGCGTGTGACGGCTCTGTCCGACGACCGGTGACATCCGTCGTGCCGTTGTCGGCTCCCGCCCCTGTCGGCCACCATGGCCGGCATCGGGGCCGGGCCGCGACGACGGCATCCTGGTGGCCGATGCCGACGCGGCGTGTGACGCCGCGACCGCCCTCGCATGAGCAGGGCGATGGAGGGAGCCCCTGGACATCCACTGGTTCGAGGGCCCGTCCTCACGGAGGACGTCGCGCGGTAGCGGCGGACCTCGGCCGCGACGGCCTTCTCGTCGCCGATCACGGCCACGTCGGAGGCCCGCCGAGCCCCGGAGAGCTCGATGAGCCGCGCGTAGGACGGGATCCGTTCGTAGAACGCGAGCTGTTCGGTGGCCTTGTGCCGTACGGCGTCGATGTCGTCCGTGACCACGCCGTGCACCAGGGCCACGATCCGCGGCGCGGGCCGGTCGGCGGCCTCGGCCGCCGCGGTGAGCGCCGGGACGATGTGCTCTTCCAGTGCGCGGGGGCCGGCGAGGTAGGGCAGGATCCCGTCCGCCAGTTCGCCGCTGGCCCGCAGGGCCTGCGGCCCCATGGCGGCCACCAGCAGCGGCACGCCGGATTCCGCGCCCGGTACGCGCGCGGGGAGCGGCGTGACAGCGGTGAGCAGTTCGCCGTGGAAGTCGGCGGTGCCGGTCCGCGTCAACTGCCGTAGCGCGGTGAGGAACTCCCGCAGCCGGGCGACAGGCCGTTCGAAGGGCAGGCCGAAGCCGCCCTCGGTGAGGAGCTTGGTCCCCAGCGCCAGCCCGAGGTGGTAGCGGCCGCGCGTGGCGGCCTGGGCGGTCAGGGCCTGGCTGGAGACGACCAGGGGATGCCGGCCGAAGACGGGGATCGCGGAGGTGCCCACCTGGAGTTCGGGCACCTCCCGCCCGACGACGGCCGCGAGCTGCGGTGAATCCGCACCGAACGTCTGCCCGAACCAGACGGAGCGCAGGTCGGCGTCCGCGGCCTCACGGGCCAGCCGTACGGAGGCGTCGACCTGGTTCCGCGCCTGGGTCGCGTTGAGCACTGCTCCCAAGGTCATGTCGGTGTGAACGACCCGCGTCCGATACCGCATTCCGGATTCTCTGTTTCGGCTTCTTGTCCAGTCCTGTGTACCAGGACGGTCCGGGCGGCCAGGAGGGGCCGGCCTCTGCGAGGGTCGCGCCTCTCCCAAGTCCGGCCGCTCGGGGCGCGGTCGGCCGCCTCGGCGTCGGTGGTGTGGCGACGGCAGGCGAGGGACCGGCGGAGCGGCGGGCCCGCATCCGGTCCCGAGCCATCCGGGCCGGCTCCCGGGGCCGGCACGCGCGCCCCCCGGGACCCTTCTGACGACCCGGCTGATGTGCCGCGGCACCCACAGACGCGACGTGAGGAATCTCCCGCCGCGGCACGGGAACCAACTCGGCCTGCCGGCCGACGCCTTGGGAAGGAACGCCGCACGAACGCCTGTCGCGGCCTCGTCCGGCGCCCCGGGAAGCATCGTGGCGTGCGCGTCAGTGGGTCTCGCGCGTGTTCGGTTGCCGGATGACACCCCTCGCACTGCTGTCTGATGACACCATGGAGGCATGACCACCGGGCTGGCGTCTCGCGCCGTACGAGCCGCGTTCTTCGCGCTCGTCTGCGTGTTGACGGCGGCTCTGGGACATGCCTGGGCGTCCGGGGTGTCCCCGTCCGGGCTGGTCCTGGGAAGCGCCTTCGTCGGCACGGCGTCCGCCGCCTGGTGGGTCACCGGGCGGGAGCGCGGCGCCGTGGTGGTGATCGGCTCCACGGTTGTGGCGCAACTCGGCCTGCACTCACTGTTCGATCTGTTGCGGCCGCATGCGACGGCTTCCACAACGAGCGCCGAGCACATCGAGCTCATGAAGAACATGAGTCACGAACAGCTCGCGGAACACCTGCACGGCATGGGCATGAGCTCCGTGGCCGTGGACAGCACGGGCATGAACGCGATGGCCATGGACGGCATGGGCCTGAGCTCCGCGAGCTCCACGGGCATGAGCTCCATGGGCATGATGGCGTCCGGCGGTCACACGTCCGCCCTCATGTTCGCCGCGCACTCGCTCGCCGCCCTGGTATGCGGGCTGTGGCTGTGGCGCGGGGAGTCCGCGGTGTTCCGGCTCGGCCGCGCACTCGCCGCCGCGGTGTTCGTACCGTTGCGACTGGCGCTGCGGATCGCGTGTTCGGTGCCCGGCCCGCGGCTGCCCGGACGTCCGGTGACACCGGGCCCCGCACGCAGGCTGCGTGCGGCACTGCTGCAGCACGTGGTCTCACGCAGAGGCCCGCCGAGGTACGCGCCTGCCCGCTGACCGTCTGTCCCTGACGGACAGACGGAGCACCGGTGTGCCCGTCCGCCGTACCACCGCGAGGTGGCACCGCGCCGCACGCCGGCCCTCGGCCCATGGCGCTCCGGCGTGCCCACCCACCGTGGACGCGGCGCGTCTTGAGTGCCCCCGACTGCCGGGCCGCGCCCTGCCGTTCCCTGGTGCGCGCCCGCAGCATCCCGAAGGACGCTCTGCGATGATCCCTGCCCTTGCCGGGCTCGCCCCGAGGCCATCCGGTCCGGGGAACGACGAAGACGAAGTGACCGATTGGGCGCTGGCCGCCCGCAATGGCGACCCCCTGGCCGTCGAACGCTTCGTGAAGGCGACCTACAGTGACGTGTGGCGGTTCGTGGCCCACCTCAGTGGCGACACCCACGGCGCCGACGACCTGGCCCAGGACGCCTTCCTGCGCGCCCTGAACAGCCTGCCGCAGTTCGCCGGCCGTTCGGGTGTCCGCACCTGGCTGATGGCGATCGCCCGCCGGTCGGTCATCGACCGCTACCGGTATGCCTCCGCCCGCCCCCAGGTCGCCGAGACCGCCGACTGGCGGGCCGCGGCCGAAGGCACGCAGCCGTCGGGGCTGCCGGGTTTCGAGGAGGGCGTGGCGCTCCTGGACCTGCTCGACGGCCTGGATGCCTCACGCCGCGAGGCGTTCGTTCTGACCCAACTCCTCGGACTGCCCTATGCCGACGCCGCCTCCGCCGTGGGATGTCCGATCGGCACCATCCGTTCCCGGGTCGCGAGAGCCCGGGAGGACCTGAACGCCCTGCTGTGGGCGGCGGAGGTCTCCGGGGAGCCGGAACGCTAGCGGCTGGAACACACCTGTCCCTTCTGGTAGTCGGGGCGCGGCGGCGCCTGGTTCCCGGCTCCCGTCGAGAACAGGAAGCACGGGGAGCACAGGGGGTGCGTGGAGGCATGTTCTGCTCCGCCCGCGCTTCCACCACCGCGCCAGCAAGCGCTTTCCATCCGGGCGGCAGGGGTATGTCCCTTGCCGTCCGGGCGGAGAGTCGGACCGTGAACCACAGAATTCTGGAGACACCTGTGACACCGGAGATAGAGAACGCCTTCGCCGCGATTCGGGACCTGTACGGATCGGAATCGATCGTGCGGGTCGAGGAGATGCTGGAGGCGAAGACCCAGCAGCGGCATCCCTTGCAGAAAGGCGCCAAGTGGGTCATGCCGGGAATCTCTCAGCAGCCCTGGCACGATCCGTACGGGCACCCTGAATTGAGCCCGGTGGTACACGCTCTGGAATCGCAGCACGCCTCGATCAAGGCCGAGCTGGAAACCGCCTGGAAAGCTCGGCGGAACGCGTTCTCGGACTACGAGCACTACCTCACGCGTCAGCAGGACTGGCAGGCCCTTTACTTGTTCCGCAAGGGGGCGCTGGTCGAGGAGTCGGCCGATACCGTGCCCACCGCGTTCAAGGTGCTGAAGGAACACGCTGTCGATACGGAGAAGATCTGCCCGCTGCTGGAGTGCCACTTCTCCACCCTCCTGCCCGGCGCGGCCATCGCCCCGCACTGCGACCTGTGGAATTTCAGCATCAATCTGCATCTCGCCGTCGACATCCCGGAAGGGTGCGGTATCACGGTGGCCGGCGAGACCCGTTCCTGGGAGGAGGGCAAGTGCCTGCTCTTCGACTACTCCTTCGAGCACGAGGCGTGGAACCGCGGGTCCCGCCCGCGTACCTGCCTGCTCGTCGACCTCTGGCACCCGGACACCACCGTCCCCGAGCGGGCGGCACTCGTCGCACTCATCACCGAGATCCGCACGTTGATGGGTGAGGCCTGACGAGCGCCGTCCGCCGTCACAGCGGGCCGGGGCTCACCGTCACCGCGGTGACCCTGACCTGGCCGGAATTGCGGAACCACAGGTCGAAGCGCACCTTCTTGCCGAGTTCCAGCCTCGGTGGGTCGAGGGCCAGCACCTTGATGGCGGACGGGTCCATGCGCAGGCTCCCGCCCGCGGGAACGGTGACGCGGCCGATGAGCTCCGGGCGGCTCTCGCCGTCGTCCGTGACCGTGCGGGCGAGCGCGGTCACCCCGAGGTCCGGCGACGAGACGGACTCCAGGGTGTCGTCGGTACCGCCGGTGTTGCGGAGGTAGAAGAAGGCGCTGGTGCTGCCGGAGCCGGTCGGCTGGAAGATGCGGCCGTCGCTGACGTCGACGGTCTCGGGCGGATCGCCGGCCGCCCCGGTCGCCGTGTAGGCGGAGAGCAGGAGGAGGACCACCGCGCAGGTGCCCGTCGGCACCGCCGCGGAACGCACGGCGCCGGACGCGGCCAGGCGGCGCCACAGCGGGGCAGGGCGTTCAGCGGACGCTGGTGACGCTGAGGTCATCTGATTCCTTCCGGGGACGGGTGCCCTCGGCGTCCTCCGGGTGACCGGGGTTCCGTGGAGCGGGCTGATAGGCGCGCAGCCGCAGACTGTTGGCGACCACGAGGACGGAACTGGCGGACATCGCCACGGCGGCGAACATGGGGTTGAGCCAGCCGGTGGCCGCCAGTGGCACGGTGACGACGTTGTAACCGAAGGCCCAGACGAGATTGGCCCGGATGGTGGTGAGGGTTCTGCGGGTGAGCCGTACCGCGTCCACGACGGCCCGCATGTCCTCCCGTACGAGGGTGATGTCGGCCGCGCCGATCGCCGCGTCGGTTCCGCCGCCCATGGCGATGCCCAGGTCGGCCGAGGCCAGCGCGGCGGCGTCGTTGACCCCGTCGCCGATGACCGCCACGCGCCGTCCGTCCGCCCGCAGCGCCGCGACGATGTCCGCCTTGCCCTCCGGGGTGACCCCGGCGTGCACCTCGTCGATGCCCACCCGCTCGGCCACGGCGCGGGCCGCGGCCGGACCGTCACCGGTCACCAGGATCGGCTCGATGCCGAGCGCCTGGAGCTGGAGTACGGCGTGGTCGCTGGAGGGCCGCAGACTGTCGCCGACGGCGAGGACGGCGACGGGGCGGCCGTCCACGTCGACGACCACGGCGGTGTGCGCGGCGGCTTCGGCGCGGTCCAGGGCCTGCCGCAGCCCGTCGGGCAGCACCGTGTCGGGCCGCGGGCGCCCCACGGAGACCTCGCGGCCGTCGACCCGGCCGCACACCCCGGACCCGGCCACAGCGCGGAACCCGGTCACCGGTGGCAGCGGCGCACCGTCCACGGCCCGGCGCGCGGCGGCGACGACGGCCCGGCCGATGGGATGTTCGGATCCGTACTCGACGGCACCGGCCAGTCGCAGAACCCGCGTGACATCCTCGCCGGCGGCGCTCACGGTCGTCTCGAGCAGTGTCATGCGACCGGTGGTCAGGGTGCCCGTCTTGTCGAAGACCACGGTGTCGACGCGCTGCAAGCGTTCCAGCGCCTCCGGCCCCCGGATCAGCACACCGAGCTGCGCACCGCGCCCGGTGGCCGCCAGGAAGGCGGTCGGCGTGGCCAGGCCGAGCGCGCACGGGCAGGCCACGACGAGAACCGCGACCGCTGCCGTGACGGCCGGCTCACCGTCCGCCCCGGCACCGAGCCAGAAGCCGAGCACCGTGCACGCCACGGCCACGATGGCGGGGACGAAGACACCCGCGACGGAGTCGGCGAGCCGCTGGATGCGCGCCTTGCCCGCCTGGGCGTCGGTCACCAGCCGGGTGATCCGGGCGAGCTGGGTGTCGGCACCGACCGCGGTGGCGCGGACCACGAGCAGTCCGCCGGCGTTGACGGCGGCGCCCACCACCGCGGTTCCCGGGTTCACCTCCACCGGGGCGCTCTCGCCGGTGACCAGGGACAGGTCCAGAGCGGAGCTGCCCTCGGTCACGACCCCGTCGGTGGCGACCTTCTCTCCAGGCCGCACCACGAACTCCTGCCCCACGCGCAGTGCCGAGACCGGGACCCGGCGGCTGTCGCCGTCCTCCCGCAACTCGACATCCTTGGCTCCGAGTTCGGCGAGCGCGCGGAGGGCCGATCCCGTGCCGTGCTTGGCCCGCGCCTCCAGGTACCGGCCGGCCAGCACGAACAGCGGCACGCTCACCGCCGCCTCCAGGTACAGGTGGGCGGTATCGGCCTCGGCACCGGGCAGCAGGCTGAACGGCATGCGCATGCCCGGTTCTCCCGCGCCCCCGAAGTACAGCGCGTAGCCGGACCACAGGAAGGACGCCACCACACCGAGGGAGACCAGGGTGTCCATGGTCGCCGTAGCGTGGCGCAGTCCCTTCAGGGCCCGCTGGTGGAACGGCAGGGCGCTCCACAGCACGACCACCGTGGTGAGGTGGAAGCACACCCACTGCCAGTAGTCGAACTGCAGGGCCGGGACCATGGACAGCACCAGAACGGGCACCGACAGGACCGTCGTGATGAGCAGCCGGGACCGTTCGTCCGCACCGGCGGCGGCCGCCGGCCGCGGGTCCGAGGACTCCTGACTCTCCGAGGCCGGCGGGGGCGGCAGTTCGGCGGTGTAGCCCGCCTTCTCGACCGTGGAGATCAGGTCCTGCGAGGTCACCGTCTCGGGATGGGAGACCCGGGCCCGCCCTGTGGCCAGGTTGACCGTCGCGGTGACGCCCTCGACCCGGCCCAGTTTCTTCTCCACCCGCCCCACACAGGCGGCACAGGTCATCCCGCCGACCAGCAGATCGGTGGTCACCAGGGGCCCGTCCGACGCCGGACGGTGGTCGGCGGACGTCATCGGCCCTCCCGCGCGGCACGGTCCGTGCCGCCCATGCCGTGCATGTCCGACATGCCCGGTTTCTCGACGCCTCCCGGATCTTCGTCGATCCGGTGCATTCCCGGCGCCACCGGTCCCGCCAGGCGTCCCACGACATACGCGCCCGCCGTCAGCGAGAACAGGAGGAAGATGAACCCCAGTAAAACTGGGGGTACGACGAAACTACGCTTTCGGGTATCGGCCGACGACATCAGACCGCCTCCCCGCTCTGCCACGAACTCCTCATGCCGCATACCGTACGGGGGTATACGGAGAGAATCGCCGCCCGAGCGGTGTGATGAAAAAAGTCGACGCCGCCGGGAACCAGGACATCCTCCCGTCCGACTACCGTAAAAGGCCGCTTTTCCATTCACGCCGACGCGGCCGCTTCCGCGACCCAAAGGTGAGTTATAACACGGCGCCAATTGAATCGAATTCGCAGTCGAACTGGTCATCTATTCGACTTCCGGCCACCCCTCGCGTGGCCAAAAAAACACGTTTACGCACACCGGCACCTTCGATGGACCGCACAGGGAAACGGTGGCCGGCAGCGCTTCCGATCGCCATGAAATCTCCCCGGAACGCCCACAGCTTCTAGGGCGCCGACCCCCGCCCTCCGGAGAAGCGCGTGCCGGGCAGCGGGTTCCCCCGACGTTCCGTCGTACGCGTGAGCGAGTGCAGCAACCGGAATCTCAGCCAGTCCAAAAACCGGCGGAGATGGCTTGTCGCACTGAACGGGGATGAGCCACGATCCAGAACGAGCCGCGCTCCAGACGAGTGACTCACGACCGAGAACCGGCGCATTCGACACGCAGCACAGGTTCAGCATCGCTGCCACCCCGATCACCTTTCGCGGTGGTGCACGTGAACAAGGGATCCGCCGCGCACCGATCGGCGGACCTCAAGGGGGATTGTCCGGAAATGTCTGCACACACATCACCATCCGCTCCGCCGCGCCCACGTCTCGGACTGCCCCTGCTCGTCCTGGCCACAGCACAGTTGGTCATCTCGCTCGACTTCAACATCGTCTATGTCGCCCTCCCCAGCATCGGCAGCGGGCTCGGCTTCTCCGGCCAGGACCTCCAATGGGTGGTCAGCGCCTACGTCGTGGCCACCGGGGGGTTCCTCCTGCTCGGCGGACGGGCCACCGACCTGCTGGGCAGACGCCGGATCTTCATCCTCGCCGCGCTGCTCTACGCCCTCTCCTCACTGGTCGGCGGACTGTCCGGCTCCGCCGGCGTCCTGGTCGCCGTGCGCGCCGTACAGGGCATCGGCGGAGCCCTGCTGTTTCCCGCCACCCTCTCCCTGATCAACACCCTCTACGAGGAGGGCCCGAGCCGTAACCGGGCACTGGCCGTATGGGGAGCCGCCGGAGCGGGCGGACTGTGCTTCGGCTCACTGCTGGGTGGGGTGCTCGTGGACGCCTTCGGCTGGCCCTCGGTGTTCTACGTCAACATCCCCCTGGCCGGAGGAGTCGCGCTGGCCGGTGCGCTGCTCTTCCCCGCCGACGGACCGCTGACCCGGCAGCGGGACTTCGACCTCCTGGGCGCCCTGACCGCCACCTCGGGCATCACCCTGCTGGTCTTCGTCCTCGTCCACGCACCCGAGGCCGGCTGGGGCAGCCGCAGCGTCCTGATCTGCGCGGCCCTCAGCGTGGTCCTGCTCTCGCTCTTCGCCCTCGTCGAGGCGCGTACCAGCCATCCCCTCACGCCCATCCGGATGTTCGCCCACCGCGGCCTCCTTGGCGCCATGGCCCTGACAACGTTGTTCAGTGCCACGTTCAGCTCCGTCCCCTACTTCCTGACCCTGTACTTCCAGACGGTGCGCGGCTACAGCGCGCTGGGAACGGGACTCGCCTTCCTCGTGCCCGCCGTCGTCGTCGCCGTCGGAACACAGGCCGGCGAGAAAGCCGTGTCCGCCCTCGGGGTACGGGCCACCATGCTGGGCGGCATGGCCACGGGGGCCACCGGCGCGCTGCTGCTGGCCGTGTCCCTGACCGACGACGGCTCGTACGTCCGCCTGCTGCCCGGCATCGTGCTGCTCAGCCTCGGCCAGGGCGCCACCTGGACCGGCATGTGGATCGCTGCGGCGGCCGGGGTAGCCCCCGGTGACCAGGGCATCGCCTCCGGCATGGCGTCGACCACGCTCCAGGTGGGCGGCGCCGTGGGCCTGGCCGTCCTGGTCGCCGTCGCCGGCACCGGAGCCAATGGGGTCTCCGGCGCCGACCTGCTCGACGGGGTCCGCGACGCGGTGTACGTCATCGCCGCCGGAATCTGTCTCGGCGCCGTGGCCGTCGTCACCCTCCGCGGGCGCCCCCACCGGTAGAGCTCGCCGCACCTCACCCGGCCGACCCGGCCCCGCCTGCCCGCTGTCTCTGCGCACCCCATTCCCGCACCCGGAGCACCACGAGGAGACACCGCTGTGTCCAGCATGCCCGCACGCCCGCACAGTCCTCACGACCCACCGCCCCACGCCCCGCAGGAACGTTCAGCCGTTCTGTGCGGGCTGGCCGGCTGGGTTCCCCCGCGCGTGGTGACCAACGAGGAACTGTCCCAGCGGCTCGACACCAGCGACGCCTGGATCCGGACCCGGACCGGGATCAGCCGACGGCACGTCGCCGAGCCCGGCCAGGCCACCTCGGACCTCGCGGTGGAGGCAGGCCGACGCGCTCTGCGGTCCGCCGACACGGAAGCCGTGGACACGGTCATCGTCGCCACCACCACCCCGGACCGCTCCTGCCCGGCCACCGCCCCACTCGTCGCCGCCCGACTGGGCCTCGCCGAGGCGGCGGCGTTCGACATCAGCGCCGTCTGCACCGGATTCGTGTACGGGCTGGCCTCGGCCGCCGGTCTGATCGCGGCCGGCGTGGCCGAACGTGTCCTGCTCATCGGCGCGGACACCTACTCCACGATCGTCGACCCGCAAGACCGCGCCAACGCGATCATCTTCGGCGACGGGGCCGGAGCGGTCGTCCTGCGGGCCGGGCACGCCGACGAGCCCGGCGCCGTCGGCCACTTCGACCTCGGCAGCGACGGCACCGGAGAAGACCTGATCATGGTGGCCGCCGGCGGCTCCCGGCAGCGCTCGGCACCGGGCGAAGTGCTCCCGCGGGACCACCACTTCTCGATGCGGGGCCGAGAGGTCTACCGGCACGCGGTCACCCGCATGGCCGCCTCGGCACGCGCCACGCTCACCCGGGCCGACCACAAGGCCGACGACATCGACCACTTCGTTCCCCACCAGGCGAACCTGCGCATCCTGCGTTCGGTCGCCGAGGACCTCGGGCTGCCCCTGGAACGCTGTGTGTCCAACGTCGAGTCGGTGGGCAACACCGGCGCCGCGTCGATCCCCCTCGCCCTGGCCGACGCGGCCTCCCACCAGACCATCCAGCAGGGGGAGCGCGTCCTGCTCACCGCGTTCGGAGGCGGCCTCACCTGGGGCTCCTGCCTCCTGACCTGGCCCGCCCTCCCCCAGATCAGCCACCCGTACGACGAAGGAGGAGTACCCGCATCATGAGCACCACCTACGACCAACTGGTCACGATCCTCGCGAAGTTGCACGATGCGCCCCCTGACCGGATCAGCCCGGATGTCACCTTCGCCGGGCTGGACGTCGACTCGCTGACCTTGGTCGAGATCAGCATGCGTATCGAGCGCGACCTCGGCGTCACCATCGAGGACAACGAACTCCAGGAGGACTTCACCCTGGACGCGACCGCCCAGCTGATCGACGAGAAACTCGCCCAGTAGCCGTCACTCACGGAAAGCGGACCACCATGGACATCAAGGCACAGGCCGGCAAGGAAATCGGCGCCACCGTCGAAGGGTTCGACCACACGACCGCCTCACCGGCGGACATCGCCACGCTCAAGGAGACGGTCTACACCAAGAAGATCGCGGTTCTGAAGAACCAGGACCTGACGCCGCAGCAGTTCCTGGAACTCGGCAAGCTCCTGGGCCGGCCGGAGACCTACTACGAGCCCATGTACAAACACCCCGAGGTCGAGGAGATATTCGTCTCGTCCAACGTGCCGAAGGACGGCAAGCAGATAGGCGTGCCGAAGACCGGCAAATTCTGGCATGCCGACTACCAGTTCATGCCGGACCCGTTCGGCCTCACCCTCATCTACCCCCAGGTGATACCCGAGAAGAACCGGGGCACCTACTTCATCGACATGGGGAAGGCGTACGAGCGGCTCCCCGAGGAGCTGAAGAAGGAAGTCGCGGGAACCTACTGCCGGCACTCGGTGCGCAAATACTTCAAGATCCGGCCGCATGACGTGTACCGGCCGATCTCCGAGATCATCGACGAGGTCGAGACGAAGACCCCGGCCGTCGTCAAGCCGACCGTCTTCACCCACCCCATGACGGGCGAGACGGTCCTCTACATCAGCGAGGGCTTCACCGTCGGCATCGAGGACGAGGACGGCAAGCCCCTGGAGTCGGACCTGCTCCACCAGCTGTTCGAGGCGACCGGGCAGCTCGACGACACCTTCGCCCACGGCAACATCCACCTGCAGAGCTTCCAGCAGGGCGACCTGCTGGTCTGGGACAACCGCAGCCTCATCCACCGGGCCCGGCACACCACCACACCCGAGCCGACCGTCTCCTTCCGGCTGACCGTCCACGACGAGCGCAAGCTCTACGACGAGGCCGCGGCATGAGCGCACAGGCCGCCTTGCGACCGGACTCGCCGGCACGGGACTTCGAGAGCGACGACGAACTCCTGGCGCGGGTTCTGAGGCCGTACAAGGTGAACTGCAAGTACCTGAAGTCCGCGTCGGTCAGCGCACGGTCCGGGCGGGTGACGGCCGGCTGCTCCTTCTCCATCCCGGAATCCTGCTATATCGACGACACCGGTCATCTCAACGCGGTCGAAGTCAACATCAGCTACAACCAGATGATGTACTACGCCGTCGCCAAGTCGGTGAAAGAGGGCCTGCTGGAGGACTTCACGTCGTGGACTCTCGACGACTACTGGCGGCATCAGCTCCCGGACATCCTCATCGCCCGGTTCGGCGGTAATTTCCGGCGTCCCATCAACGCCCGTTCCTTCTTCGGAGAAATCGAGTTCCTGTCGGTGGAACGGCGGTCGCCCGGCGGAAAGACGCTGATCGTCGCCGACACCTCCTACCGGTACTGGGACGGCGAGGGCGGCCGCTGCGACGGCGAAGTGAAACTCGCCATCGTGAACGGACCGTAAGCCAGAACCGATCCCCAGCGCGCCGCCGCCGTACGGCGGCGCGCTTTCGGACGACCGAGAGCAGGGACCCTCATCGTGGCCGAATTGTCAGCGCCGGAGAGAACCGGCAGCAGACTCCATCACCCGGAACTCAAGACCCTCGTCGACACGGCACGCTTCCACGCGGCGCGCCAGCCGCTGGCCACCGCCGTCCTCTGCGAGGACCGCCGCCTCACCTACCAGGAACTGCATCACGAGAGCAACCGCGTCGCCCACGCCATCCGTGCCGCGGGAGCGGCGCCGGGCGCGCGGATCGCGTATCTGGGCAAGGAGTCCGAGCACTACTACGAGATCCTCTTCGGGTGCGCCAAGAGCGAGACCGTCCTGGTGCCCATCAACTGGCGGCTGACCGCCCCCGAGGTCAGCCACATCCTCCAGGACTCCGGCAGTGAACTGCTCTTCCTGGAGGAGGACTTCGCGCCCGTCCTGGAACGGCTGCCGACAGCGCCCCCGAAGACGGTCGTCCGGCTCGGCACCGCCGAGGGCTTCCCGGCCTGGAAGGCGGCCCAGCCCGACACCGACCCCACCCCGTCCGCCGACCCCGACACCCCGGTCGCCCAGCTCTACACCAGCGGCACCACCGGCCTGCCCAAGGGCGTCGTCCTGGCCCACCGCAGCTTCTTCGCCATCCGTGACGCCCTCGCGGCCGAAGGGCTGGACTGGATCGACTGGCGCACCGGCGACACGGCCCTGATCGGCATCCCCGGATTCCACGTCGGCGGCCTGTGGTGGGCCACCCAGAACTTCAACGCCGGCGTGACCGTGGTGGCGATGCGCGCCTTCGCGGCCCGCGACGCGATCGACCTCATCCGCGACCGGGGCATCACCACCGCCTGTGTCGTCCCGGCGATGCTGCGCATGATGCTCGGCGAACCCGGCGCCACACCCGGCGACTTCACGACGCTCCGCAAGATCGTGTACGGCGGGTCGCCGATCTCCGAAGCACTGCTCGAAGAGAGCCTGGCCATGTTCGGGGCCGAGTTCGCTCAGATCTACGGACTCACCGAGACCGGCAACACCGCCGTCTGCCTGCCCCCGGCCGACCACGTTCCCGGCCACCCCCGCATGCAGGCCGCGGGCCGCCCCTACCCCGGCGTCCGCAGCAAGGTGATCGACGACGACGGCCGGGAACTGCCGCCCGGAGCGATCGGCGAGGTCTGCCTGGCCACCCCGGCCCACATGGTCGAGTACTGGGGTCTGCCCGACAAGACCGCCGAGACCCTGGTCGACGGCTGGATCCACACCGGGGACGCCGGATACGTCGACGAGGACGGCTACGTCTTCATCCGCGACCGCATCAAGGACGCGATCCTCGTCGCGGGCGAGAACGTCTACCCCGCCGAGATCGAGAACGCGCTGGAGCACCACCCCGGCGTGGCCGAGGCGGTGATCGTCGGAGCCCCGGACGAGCGGTGGGGAGAGAGCGTCCACGCCTTCGTCGTGGCGGCCCCCGGACAGCAGCCGTCCCCCAGGGACCTGCACCGCTTCCTCGTCGGCCGGCTCGCCGGTTTCAAACTGCCGGCCCGGTACGAGTTCATCGACCACGTGCCGCGCAACCCGAGCGGGAAGATCCTCCGCCGAAAGCTGCGCGACCGCTTCTGGAGCGACTCCGAACGCAAGGTCAACTGACCTTCACACAGCTCCAACCCACCAGCCACCAAGAGAGAGCGACATGCCTGAGCCCCTGACGCCGGCGGGCTTCCGTGCGGACCTGGCGGAGTTCCTGCATCAGCACCCCGACGAAGTCGACCTGGAAGAGAACCCCCTCTACGCGGGCCTGGACTCGCTGCGCATCACGACCCTGGCCGCACGGTGGCGGGACGCCGGCGTGGACGTGAGCTTCCTGGAGCTCGCGGAACGCACCTCGTTCGCCCAGTGGTGGCAGCTGTTGTCCGAACGCCAGGCGGGAGCGGCCCGTGCCGACGTCTGACGCGCCCGGCGAGCGGCACCCGCTGCTGGCCGCCCAGGAAGGCATCTGGACCGGCCAGCAACTCGACCTGGACAGTCCCGCCTACAACACGGCCGAGTACGTGCGGATCCACGGACCGGTGGACCCCACCGCCTTCGAGGAGGCACTGCGCCACACGGTGGCCGAAGTCGAGGCCCTGAACGTCCGCTTCGTCGTCGACGACCAGGGGCGGCCCTGGCAGCTGAGCGTTCCCCGGCTCGACTGGCACCCGTACATCGCCGACCTCACCACCGAAGCGGACCCGCATCGTGCCGCCCTCGACTGGATGGCGCACGACATGGCCCGCCCGGTCGATCTCGGGCACGACCCCGTCTTCGGCCACGCCCTGCTGCGCACGGGCCCCGACCAGTTCCTCTGGTACCACCGCGTGCACCACATCGCACTGGACGGCTTCGGCCTCTCCCTGGTCGCCCAGCGCGTGGCGCGGGTCTACACCGCGCTGGTGGACGGCTCGCCTCCCGGCGACAGCGGCTTCGGCACCCTGGAGTCGGTACGGCGGGAAGAGCGCGCGTACCGCGAGTCGAAGCGCTTCGCGGTGGACCGTGCGTACTGGACACAGCGGTTCGCGGACCGCCCGGCGGTCGTCGGCCTCGCCGAGGGGCAGGCCCTTCCGGCGCGGACCTTCCTGCGCCGCGTCACGGACCTCGATCCGGGTGATGTGTCGGCGCTGCACGCCGTGGCCCGCGACCTCTCGGTGTCCTGGTCCGACGTCGTGCTGGCCGCCACAGCGGCGTACATCCAGCGGGTCACCGGAGCGCCCGAGATCGTCCTCAGCCTGCCCGCCATGGGGCGCCTCGGCTCCGTGTCCCTGCGCGTGCCGAGCATGGTGCGCAACATCCTGCCGCTGCGCGTCGCCGTCCACGAGCAGGACACCCTGCGCGACCTGGCGCTCCGCGTGTCCGGCGAGCTGCGGGCCGGGCTGCCGCACCAGCGGTACCGCTACGAGCAGGTGCGGCGGGATCTGAACCTGGTCGGCGGAAAGCGCCGGCTGTCCGGACCGGGCGTCAACATCATGCCGTTCGAGTACGACCTGCGCTTCGCCGGACACCGCAGCACCGTCCACAACGTGTCCGCGGGGCCCGTCGACGACCTGGCCGTGAACGTGTACGACCGCGCCGAGGGCTCGGGCCTTCGGATCGCCGTCGACGCCAACCCGGACCTCTACGACGAGGCGGAACTGGCCGCCCACCAGGAGGGGTTGCTGGCACTGCTGCGCGAGGCGGTCGCCGCTCCGGCCCAGGTGATCGGCGGGCAGCGGCCCGTCACCGTGCTCGACGGCGGCCCGCTCCCCCGGCCCGCCCGCCCCGTGCTGAGTCTGATCGCCGACCACGCCGCCCGGCGCGGCGGCGCCATCGCCGTCGAACACGACGGACAGAGCATCACCTACGCGGAGCTGTTCGGCTCCGCACGGCACCTCGCGCGGCGGCTCGCGGCCCGGGACATCGGACCGGGCGCCCTCGTGGCCGTCGTCCTGCCCCGCGGGATCGACGCCGTCACCGCGATCCTCGGCGTCCTGCTCTCCGGGGCCGCGTACTGCCCACTCGACCCGGGCGCGCCGCAGTCCCGTACGGCGGCGCTCCTGGAAGACGCCGAACCGGCCCTCGTGCTCACCACCGACGCACACGCCGCCCGCGTCCTGGATCGTCCCGTGCTGCTGCTCGACGCGCCGGACACCGGGCCCCAGGCGCCGGCTTCGACCCCCGGCGCTCCCGGCGATCCGGCGTACGTCATCTACACCTCGGGATCCACCGGCCGGCCCAAAGGCGTGGAGATCGGCCACGGTGCTCTCGCCGCCTTCGTCGCCGGAGCGACCCACCGCTACGGCCTGCGCCGCGAGGACCGGGTCCTGCAGTTCGCGCCGCTGCACTTCGACGCCAGCGTCGAGGAGATCTTCCTGACCCTGTGCGCCGGAGCGACGCTCGTCGTACGCACCGACGACATGACCGAGTCGGTGCCCCGGCTCCTGGACGCGTGCGACCGGCTGCGGATCAGCGTGCTCGACCTTCCCACGGCCTACTGGCACGAACTGGCCTACGCCGTCTCGACCGGCACCGCCGTCCTTCCGGCCGGGGTGCGGACCGTCATCATCGGGGGCGAGGCCGCGCTGCCCGAACGCGTGGGCCGATGGCGGGAGTCGGTCGGTCCGTCGGTGCGGCTGTTCAACACCTACGGCCCGACCGAGGCGACCGTGGTCGCCACCGTGGCCGCACTCCACGACCCCGCCCTGTCCCCGGGTGACGTGCCGATCGGGGTCCCGCTGCCCGGCATGCGGGCCGTCGTCCTCGGCGACGAGCTGTACCTGGTCGGCGAGGCGCTGGCTCTCGGTTACCGAGGCGGCCGGCCCGAGGACGATGCCCGGTTCGCCCCGCTCGCCTCCCTGCCCGGCAGCCCTCGCGGCTACCGCACCGGCGATCTGGTGCGACTCGGTGACGACGGACACCTGCGGTTCGTGGGGCGGGCCGACGACGAGTTCAAGATCAGTGGCCACCGTGTGCAGCCGGCCGAGGTCGAGACCGTCCTCCTCACCCACCCGCGCATCCGTGAGGCCGCCGTGGTCGGACAGGTGCTGCCGGACGGAACCCGGCGGCTGGCGGCCCACGTCGTCGCCGAACACCCCGCGCCGACCTCCGCCCAGGTCCGGGAACACCTGCGGGCGACGCTGCCGGCGGCGCTCGTCCCCTCCGCCGTGGAGTTCACCGACCGGTTGCCGCGCACCGGCTCGGGAAAGATCGACAGGAACGCCCTCGGCACCGTCGTGGAGATCGCGACCACCACCACCGCCGCCGCCCCGAACAGCTCCCTGGAACAGGCCATCACGGGCGTCTGGGAGCAGGTTCTGGGTGCCGGGCACATCTCGCCCCAGGACGACTTCTTCGACCTCGGTGCCCAGTCGCTCCAGGCCATCCAGGTCGCCAACCGGCTCGGCGTGGAGCTGGCACGGGAGGTGCGTGTCGCCTGGCTCTTCCAGCATCCGACGGCCGCCGAACTCGCACGCCACCTGGAGCACCGCCAGGACGCGCCGACGGCCGCCGCCGGCCTTCCCCAGGCGGTCCTGGCCGACGCCGTGCTCGACGAGGACATCACGCCCGCCGCCCCGGTCGGCGCGCCAACCGCGCCACGCCGGATCCTGCTCACCGGCGCCACCGGATTCGTCGGCTCACATCTGCTGGCCGAACTCCTGGCCACGACCGATGCCGAGATCGTCTGCCCGGTCCGCGCGACGAGCCCGGAGGAGGCCGCCGACCGCGTCCGCGAAGCCCTGACCGACCAGCAGCTTCCGCTGCCCGCCGACCCGCGGCGCGTCACCGCCGTCCCGGCCGACCTCGCCCGGGACCGTCTCGGACTCGGTCCCGCCCGGTTCACGGAACTGGCCGAGACCTGCGACGTGATCTTCCACAACGCCGCCACGGTCAGCATCATGCGGGACTACGCCAGTCTGCGCGCCGCCAACACCGAGTCCACCCGCCGGCTGCTGCGCATGGCGTCGGCACGTTCGATCCCGCTCCACCTCGTCTCGACCCTGTCCGTCGCCCCGCCCCGCAGCGTCAGCCCCGACGTACCCGAGGCGTTCCTCCCCCCGCATCCCGGGCTCGTCTACGGCTACCAGCAGTCCAAGTGGGCCTCCGAGCGTCTGGTGGAGCAGGCCGCCGAGCGGGGGCTTCCGGTGACCCTGCACCGCCTGGGCCGCGTCGTCGGAGCGCCGGACACCGGCTATGTGAACGAGCGGGACTTCCTGTGGAGCGTGCTCCAGTCGGGCATCCCCGCGGGCATCCTGCCCGACCTGTTCGACGCGGAGATCTGGACGCCGGTGGACTACGTCGCCCGAGCCGTCGTACGGCTGTCCCTGACGGCTCCGTCCTCCGGCACGGTCTTCAACCATGCCCCCGTGCCCCCGCTGCGGCTGGCCGACCTCTACGACTGGGTGCAGGAGTACGGATACGCGGTGAAGCGGCTGCCGTTGGCGCAGTGGCGTACGCAGCTGCCCCGCTCCGCCGACGTGGCCGCGACGACCGGGGCGTTCTTCGACTCCTGGGCCGACACCGGTGACACCGGAAGCAGCGACACCGAAGTCGACCTCGCGCTGGGCCGCGTCCGGGCCGACAACGTCCTGCGCGGCCTCGAAGGCAGCGGCATCACCTGCCCGGTTGCCGACCGCGCTCTGGTCTTCCGCTATCTCGACCACTGCGTCAAGACCGGAACGCTCCCGGCACCGGACGCGAGAGACATCTGACTCCTCGGGAACCCCGGCGGACTTCGCACCGACTACTTGAGCGGAGTCCGCCCTACCCCGAGGAGCCCGCCATGCTGATCGAACGGCCCGTTGCCGCGGCCCTGGCCGGAGCGCTCTGCCTGGCCACCGCGGCCTGCGGAGCCTCGTCCTCCCCGACCGCCAGGGCCGCCCCGGAGGCGAACGCCCCCGGCTACCCGGTGAGCATCAAGAACTGCGGGCAGACCACCACGTACACCAAGGCGCCGAGCCGGGTGGTCGTCATGAACGGTGCCTCCGTCGCCGAGGTGTCCTCGCTGCTGGCGCTCGGCCTCGGCGACCGCGTCGTCGCCAACGGGCAGTCGTACGGGATGTCCGAGGTGGCCGGCCGGGCCAAGGCCATCAAGGAGCTGCCCACCGGGGACATCACACCCAACGACGCCTACGACATCCCCCGCGAGGCGATGCTGGGCCTGAGCCCCGACCTCGTCCTGTCCACCACGTCCTACGGCTTCGACGCGAAGAACGGATTCGCGACCCGCGACGACCTGAAGGCGGTCGGCGCCAACAGCTACATCTCCCCGCAGGGCTGCGACCAGGACACCTCCCGGATGACCGTCGCCGACAGCTACCGGCTGCTGCGCGACCTGGGCAGGATCTTCCAGGTCGGTGACCGCGCCGAGAAACTCATCGCGGCGTCCCGGAAGAAGATCGGCGACGTGTCGGCCAGGGTCAGGGGCGAGAAGGCGCCCAACGTCATGGTGGTGTTCTCCAACATGTCGATGGGCGGCAACGACTTCAGTTCCGTCGCGGCCAACGGCATCTGGAACGACGTCCTCGCCAAGGCCGGCGGCCGCAACGCCTTCTCCTCCGCCTCCGAAACCTCCTTCGCCGACCTCAGCAAGGAGAAGGTCGCCGCCGAGCCGGTCGACGCCCTCGTGGTCATCAGCTACAACGATCCCAACCCCGCGGCCTACGCCCGCGCACTGCTCAAGGAGTTCCCCCAGTGGCCGGCCGCGAAGAACAAGCGTTACACCGTTCTGTCCGACTCGATCTACCTCGGCCCCAGCAACGACCTGGCCGTGGACAGGATCGCCCGGATGCTGCACCCCGACGTGTTCCGAAGCGTCCGAGGCGACTGAATCCCACGCTGGTCCTGGTGGCGCTGCTGGTCGTACTCGCCGCCGTCATGATGGTCGCGATCAGCATCGGCTCCGTCAGCGTGCCGCTGGGCGAGGTGTGGCGCATCGTCCTGCGTCATCTGGGGGGCGGCGGCACCAGCGGTGACCCCGCCGTGGACCAGATCGTCTGGAACTTCCGCACCCCACGCGTCGTCCTGGCCGCCCTGGTCGGCGCGGGGCTGGCGGTCTCCGGGGTGGTGTTGCAGGCCGTCGTGGCCAACCCGCTGGCCGACCCCTACGTCCTGGGCGTCTCCTCCGGCGCCTCCCTCGGCGCCGTCCTCGTCATCACCCTCACCAGTGGAGCCCTCGGTGGGCTCGGCGTGTCCACGGCGGCGTTCCTCGGCGCCGGCGGCGCGGTGGTCCTGGTCTTCCTGCTCGGACAGCGCGGCGGCCGGCTCGCCCCCACCCGGCTCGTCCTGTCAGGGGTCGCCGTGGGCTACCTCTTCCTGGCGGCCACCAGCTACCTCCAGCTACAGGCCACGCCCACCGAACTGCGCACCGTGATGTTCTGGATGCTGGGCAGCGTCGCCGGTGCCAAATGGGGGCAGTTGACCATCGTCAGCGTCGTCGTCCTCACCACCACCGTGGTCCTGTCGCTCTTCGGCAGGCAACTGAACGCGCTGCTCGCCGGCGACGAGTCCGCCACCGCCCTCGGTGTCGACGTGCACCGACTGCGCGCCCTGCTGCTGGTGCTGGCGTCCCTGCTCACCGGCACGGTCATCGCCGTCGCGGGCGGGATCGGCTTCGTCGGCCTGATGATCCCGCACCTGGTGCGGCTCGTCACCGGCGCCGACCACCGGCGGCTGCTGCCCCAGTCCGCCCTGGTCGGCGCCATCTACCTGGTCGTCGTCGACCTCCTCTCCCGCACCGTCGACCGCCCCAACGAGCTGCCCCTCGGCATCCTCACCGCCCTGTTCGGCGCGCCCTTCTTCCTCTGGCTGCTCCGCCGCAACAAGAGCCTGGACACCGTATGAAACTCACCGTGGAACAGCTCCACATCACCCTCGACCGCCGCCCGATCCTGCGCGATGTGGCCCTGGAGGCGCAGCCCGGCGACATCGTCGGCCTCGTCGGCCCCAACGGGAGCGGCAAGTCCACGCTGCTGCGGACCGTCTATCGCTCGCTGCGCCCGGAACGGGGCGTGGTACGCGTCGACGGCGACGACGTGTGGACCTTGTCGCCCCGGGGCGCGGCGCGCCGCACGGCCGCTGTCCTCCAGGACTCGGGCGGCAGCCCGAACGGCCTGTGCGTCACCGAGATCGTCGCTCTGGGCCGCACCCCGCACCACAGCCTCCTCGGCCGCGACGGCACCGACGACCACGAAGCCGTCGAGGAGGCCCTCGACCAGTGCGGCGCCCGCCCGCTGGCCGACCGTGACTTCACCTCCCTGTCCGGCGGCGAACGTCAGCGCGTGCTGCTCGCCCGGGCCCTCGCCCAGCGCCCGAAACTCCTGGTCCTCGACGAGCTCACCAACCACCTGGACATCCGCGCCCGCTTCGAACTGCTCGACCTGATCCGCGCCACCGGTGTCACCACCCTCGCCGTCCTCCACGACCTCGACCTGGCGGCCCGCCTGTGCGACCACCTCGTCGCCCTCCACCACGGCGAGGTGGTCGCGGCAGGCCCCGTTCTGGACGTCCTGACTCCCGGCCTGTTGCGCGATGTCTTCGGCGTGAGCGCCACGGCCGACCGCCATCCCGACGGCGTCGTACGCGTCACCTACGGAGCCAAGCCCCTTGCCCTGGACCTGACGCCGGACGAGCTCATCGGCTGACGGGCCGGTCGTACTGGATGGCCCGGCGCACCTCGGCCGCCGCCTCCGGGCTGTCGAAACGCCCCACCAGGTGAAGGGCCATGTCGATACCGGCGGACACACCGGCGCTGGTGACGATGTCCCCGTCGTCGACGAACCGCTCGTCCGGGCGCACGTCGATCGTCCCGTCGATCCCCGCGAGCCGCTCGGCGTAGTTCCGGTGCGTCGTGGCCGGCCGCCCCTCCAGCAGGCCCGCCGCCGCCAGGACCAGAGAGCCGGTGCACACGCTCGCCAGCACGGTCCCCTGACGGTGCAGGTCCCGCAGCCGGTCCAAGTGCGCGCCGTCCTTCGCCAGGGGACGCGTCCCGTCACCCCCGGGGTGCACCAGCAGGTCGAGCGCGGGAGCGGTGGCCAGGCTCCGGTCGACGACGAGACCGAGCCCCTTGGAACAGCGCACCACCCCTTCCTCCCGGCCGATCGCCAGCAACCGCACGGGAAACGCCGCCACGTGCGCGGCCCAGAAGCCGAG
The DNA here is from genome assembly GCF_030287445.1 of Streptomyces sp. ALI-76-A. Lineage (GTDB taxonomy): Bacteria > Actinomycetota > Actinomycetes > Streptomycetales > Streptomycetaceae > Streptomyces. Next base: position 580,865 of record NZ_JASVWB010000002.1, read on the forward strand.
GACCTCCCACGGGCCGACGACATCAAGCTCTTCGGCGTCCTCGAACACGTAGACGCCGATGGTCAGCGAAGCATGCATACCGCCGGGCTCACCAACTCTCTCTGTTCGCAGCGGTTGTGACGCAATAGGACTGGTCATCGGTCGACCACCGGCCCACGGGGAGGGGCCGGTGCTCGCGTGTCCGGCGGGCACCGGCCCCTGGTGTCATGCGGCCAGGGCGGTGGGGGCCACACCCGGGCGCTCTTCGCCGGCCGGCTCCAGGCAGTGCCTCTCGGCCTCGGCCAGCATGCCCATGAGCGTCATGCGGGCGCGGGCCACGCGGGAGCGGACCGTCCCGACCGGGCAGTCGCTCACCGCGGCGGCCTCGGCGTACGGCAGGCCCAGGAGCTGGGTGAGAGTGAACGCCTCACGACGTTCGTCCGGCAGTGCGGCCAGCAGCTCGAGGAGGGCGATGCCGTCGTCGAAGCCGGGCAGGTCGCGCGGCTGGGCGTGCTCGACCGCCAGCTGCCAGTCCTGTTCGTCGGACAGCCGCGGGCGGGCGGCGGCGTGCCGGAAGCTGTCGATCACCGCGCGGCGCGCGATGGACAGCAGCCAGGTACGTGCGGAACAGCGCCCCTCGAACCGGTGCAGGCTGCCGAGCGCTCGCAGGAACGTGTCCTGGGCCAGGTCGTCGGCCACCTGGGGGTCGGCGGAGAGATGGGCGACGTAGCGTACGACGTCGCGGTGCAGGGCTCGTACAAAACGCTCGACGGCGTCCGGGTCGCCCCCACGGGCGGCGAGCGCCCAGGCCGTTATCAGGTCGTCGCTCGACGTCGTCTTCTCGGGCGAGGTGGGCAGGACAGGAAGGGTCACCTGGTGTCCTTCTCGGGTCATCCGGATCCGGACCCACGGGTGAGCGGGGCGGTCCGGCGAACGGGATGGGGACCGTACGCGGGCGTACGGCGAAAGCCCGAGGCGCACTTGGGCTGCCTCGGGACACCGGCTGTCGTCAGACGACAGCGGTCCCCACGGGCGGGCCCCGAGAAGTGAGCGCGTTGACCAGCAGGAGACGCCGCGGCACCCGGTCCGAGCGGCGGCGTACGCGCAGCCGCGGACGGTGCGGTGGCGTGGGCAGGGCCAGCAACAGCCGCAGCGGTACGGCCAGCCGGGTACCCAGGGCCCGCAGGATGCGGAAGGCGGCCCGCTCGCCGTGCGCGAGCCACAGGCCGCACAGCAGCGCCGCCAGCAGGTGGGCGCAGAGCATGCCGAACGACGGCGCTTCGCCCATGGCATGGCCGAAGTGATCCGTGTGAGTCATGTCCACGGCGTCCACGGGCGCGGGGTGCATCGGCATGGACGCCAGGTCGTGACCCATGGAACCCATGTCTGCCGAGGCCCAGTCCCCAGGTACCGAGGCCGCCGGGTGAGCGCCGGACTGCGCCGCGGAGAACGCCGCGTGCAGAGCCGTCTGCACGGCGACCACCACGCACACGATCAGCGGAAGCCCACGCTCGCGGCCGGCCAGGCACCACCCCACGACGCCGGTCACCGCCGCACCGGCGGCCAGGGCCCACCAGGGCACCCGGCCGCCGGACATCATCACGTGACCCAGTGCGGCGAGCAGCACGCAGACGGCCGCGAACACCGCGGCCCGAAGCGTGCGCGAACACCACCCAGCAGTCATGACGGGCCTCATCCTTGCATCCGCCGTGCGGTCGTCAGGGTGGGGTACGCACATTGCCCCGGTCCGGGCTCAATCCGGGAGGCATGATCCACGACACGGCAACGGGCGGGAACCGCAGGGAGGTTCGGTCCGACTACGGGAGAGGGCGGAGTTCCCTCCCGGGCGGCCGTACGCTCACGGCGGCTGCCGGAACGCTCACAACGGGCCCTCGCCGGGGCGGACGACGATCGCCAGGACCTTGATCTGCCCACTGCGCTGGAAGTGCAGGGTGAACGGCACGAGGTCGCCCGCGGTCCATCCCGCTCCGGACCGCACCGTGACGTTCAGACTGTGCGGCGACATGGTGAGGCTGCCGTTCGCGGGCACGACGGCCGAGTCGACCGTTTCCCGGTACGCCACTCTGCCGCTCGTGGTGCGGTGGCGCGAGAGGGTGATGTCGCCCCGCAGCGCGGACGAGGTGATGTCGACCAACCGGTCCTTCGCGTCCCCCGAGTTGGAGATCCGGAAGAACGCCGCGGTGTCCCGGGCGTCGCCGTACGGCAGGAAGACACGCCCGGCGGGCACCTCGATCCGTGCCGGGCTGCCCGCGTTGCCGAAGGCGACCCAGGTCGTCAGACCGCCGAGAGTGACGCCGCACGCGACCACGGGAACCAGTGCGGTGAGCAGGGTGTCGGTGAGTCTGCGACGGGTCGGCCGCCAGAGGCGCTGTCCGGTCATCGGACGGACCTTCTCGGGGCGCAGGACCGCCTGCCGGAGCGGCCGGCCTCGCGATCGGCCAACGCGCTCATCCTCTCCCGCCGAGCCGCCGCACTCGCCCGTACGGCGCGGGCGGGGGCGTCGGTCCGCGGAGCGCCGTACCCGCACCGGAGGAGGGCTGGGGGAACTCTTCCATCATCGGTCTCCTGGATCGCGTCGTACGACTCAGCTCGGTTCGAGCCGTACCGGTTCAGGAGTCGGGTGCGCCGGGGGCCGGGTTCCGGAGCGGGGGTGTGGCCTGCGTCACGCGGGACGGCGGGGTCCGCGCAACCCGGCCCGCAAGCCGCCGTGCCCGCCGCCCGGTGTCGAAGGCCGGGACGCGACCGGCTCAGCGGCGTTGCCATTCCTGACAGGCCCTCGGCATCGGCGGACGGCGCACCCTGCGCCGGATCGTCATTCCGCAGGCGATGCGCTCCATCGTGCCGACGGCGGGGAACATGCTGATCGGCACCCTGAAGGGCACCAGCATCGTCAGCGTGCTGGCGGTGCACGACCTGCCGTACTCGGTGCAACTGGTCTACAACCAGACCTATCAGGTCATTCCGCTACTGATGGTGGCCACCCTGCGGTACATCGCCGTCACGACCGTGTCGGGCGCGGGACAGTTCTACGTCGAGCGCCCCTACGCCCGTGGCGACGCCCGCGCGCTGCCGCCCACGCCCGTGCAGCTCAGGTTCCGTCTGGCCGCACTGCGTGCCCGAGTGGCCAGGACGGCCGGACCGGCGCCCGACGCCCTGCCCGACGACCGACGGTGACCGGTGAGCCCGCCCGGACCCATGTTCCCTATATTTCCTATCGATTTACTAGGGAAGCATTGACGTTCCGCCCGGCGGGTGCGCAGGATGATGTCCATGGCCCACACACAGCAGCGACTCGTTCGCCGTCGGCATGTCGACTTCGGTCACGTCGTCAGCGCCGCCTGCTGTCGCGTGTAAGGCACACGGCGCACACCGCGCGTGCCACTCCGCTCCTTCTCTCTCACCCCAGGTGATCAGGCGAACCCACCCACGGCGCCTGGTGGCCCGCATACCTCTGAAGGACGACTGCCATGACCACGGCACTTCCGGCCCAGGCCACGCCATCGGACTCACCGCTTCCCGACATGCGCCATCTCCGCCTCGTGGGCGACACCGCGCGGGACGGTGACGAGCGAAACGATGCCGCGCCTCTCGTCGGCTACCTCGTGCTCGTTCCCGAGGGCACCGACCCCGCCCAGCTCTTCGCCAAGGACGTGACACGACCGGAGATCCGCCCGGTCGCCTACACGGACACGCCTCCCGTGCCGCAGACCGGCGACGGCGTCGTCCGCATCGATCCCGCGCGCCATGTCGCGGAACTGGACGGACGCGAACTCGACCTCACGTACCTGGAGTTCGGGCTGCTGGCGCACCTGGTTCTGCATCCGCACCAGGTGCACTCGCGCGACCAGCTGATGGCCGGCATCTGGGGCTACGACCACATCGGCGACGGCCGCACCGTGGACGTCCACATCGCGCGGCTGCGCCGCAAGCTGGGCAGGGCCCACCGGCACCGGATCGTCACCGTACGGCGCGTGGGCTACAAGTACGTGCCCGATCACCAAGGGTGCCCCGACAGCGCACCCGGCCACCGAGCTTGAGGAGACCACCGCCATGGGCGTTGCCACCGCGCCGTCCGGACCCGCCTCGGACTCCGACCGGATCGGGCCCGGCCGCGCGCACTGGCTGCGCGTGGGCCGCGAGACGGCGGACGACCTGGCCACGGACGCGGTGGCCAGGGAGCAGGCGGGCAAGGCCCCGCTGGACGAGGTTGCCCGGCTGCGTGAGGCGGGACTGCTGACGCTCCTCGTACCGCACGAGTCCGGAGGCGGCGGCGCGGACTGGACCACGGCCTACGCCGTCATCCGGGAGATCGCCGCCGCCGACGGCGCGATCGGTCAACTGCTGGGCTGCCACTACTTCCTGTCCTGGAGCGCCCGGTTGTTCGCCGAGCCCGCCCTCGCCGCTCAGGTCGAGCGGCGCTCCGCGGCGGAACAGTGGTGCTGGGGCGGTGGTCTCGCCCGTCAGGAACTGCCGCTGACGCTGTCCAGGAAAGCCGGTGGCCATGTGCTCGACGGCCGGCAGAGCTACGCCACGGGCGTCCTGGTCGCCGACCGCCTCGCCGTGCGCGCCGAGCGGGCCGACACCGGCGAGCCTCTCGCCGTCGTCGTCGACGCCGCCCACCCCGGCGTGCGGATCGACGGCGACGCCGACACCTTCGGGCAGCGGCTCGCGGCCGGTGGGAGCGTGGAGTTCGACGCCGTACCGGTCGCCGCCGAGGACGTCCTCGGTTCCCTGTCCGCGGACGAGGACATGCTGTCACCCCTGGCCGCCCTGGCATCGCCGGTCGGGCGCCTGCTCTCGGTCCAGCTCCTGCTCGGCATGGCGGAGGGAGTGCTCGCCGAAGCCCGTGAGTACAGCAGAGTCGGCCACTCCCCCTGGCACCCGGACCGGCCGGCCCGCCCTCCCCAGGACCCGCAGGCACTGACCGTCTACGGAGAACTCACCGTCCTCGCCCACTCCGCGTCCGCACTCGCCGCCCAGGCACGGGACGCCGTCCACGGCGGGCTGGCGCGCGGCGAAGACCTCACCTATGACGAGTACGCGGAGATCTCCGTGCTCGTGGCCATGGCCGAAGCCGCCGCCTCCCGGGCCGCACAGGAGTCCACCACCCGCGCCCTCGACATCGTCGGCACCCGCTCCGCGTCCTCACGGCTGGGTTTCGACCGCTTCTGGCGCAATGCCCGGACCCACACCCTGTACGAGCCCGCCGCTCACCGGCTGCGTGATGTCGGGGACTATTTCCTCAATGGCGCGCACCCTCCGTTCGTCCTGCCGGTCTGACCCCGCGAGGCCGCTGGCTCAGCCTTTTCCCTGGCCTGCTCGACGTGATCGGCACAGGTCACACCGCCCCCCATTCCTGCAATTGTGAACGCGGCACTGCACGCACATGTCGGGGGCTTGAGAATATGAGAAGCGTCGGCAGTCGACATTGACGTGGCCGAATTTCACTGCAAGTCTCATGGCTGTGAGCAAGTCCGAGAACCTCGCCGCGCGCCTGTACGCCGACCTGCGATGTCAGGTCGGCGCCGGCTGTGCCGTCGGCCGCTGAACACGCCGACGGGCGCCGCTCTCCCGCTCCCGCTTCACAGCCGCCACCACGACCGCTGTCGGTATGGACGGCTGGCCGCTACAGAAAATCAGACGGCTGAACGACTGAACAGGTAGTCGGCTGATTCCCGCAAGAAGAACTGGCGGGTCTCCGCCCCTTTCGGTGTCCGCCTTACTCGCGCCCCCTTTCCGGGCCCTCATCGGCCATGGCTTCTCCATGCCCGATTTCGCCCCACCCGCCATTCGTGTGAACAGGACCTTTCCCATGGCCATTACGGCATCGACCCGACGCCAGTTCCTTTCCCTGCTCGGTCTTTCTGCGGTGGCCGTGAGCTGCGGCACGACCGCCGGAGCCACATCCGGCAAGGGCCCGACCAAGACGATCCGGTACCAGGGCTGGGCGGGCCAGGTGATCCTGCCGGAACTGGCCGAGGACCTCGGCTATCTGGAGGACGTGAAGCTGGACTGGGTCGGCAACACCATCAGCGGGCCGCAGGACATCCAGTCCGCGGCCACGGGCCAGGTCGACTTCGGCGGCGCGTTCAACGGCGCGGTCGTCAAACTGGCGGCGAACAACGCCCCCGTCAAGGCCGTCATCAGCTACTACGGCTCCGACAAGTACGCCTACAACGGCTTCTACGTCCTCGAGGACAGCCCCATCCGCTCGGCCAGGGACCTGATCGGCAAGAAGGTCGGGATGAACACACTGGGAGCGCACGCCGAAGCCATGCTCGACATCTATCTGCGGCGAGGCGGTCTGTCCCGGGCGGAGATCGGCAAGGTCGAGCCACTCGTGGTCCCACCGGTCAACACCGAGCAGACGCTGCGGCAGAAGCAGATCGACGTGGCCGTGCTCGGCGGCGTCCTGCGCGACAAGGCACTGGCGGCCGGGGGCATCCGCCCGCTGTTCACCGACTTCGCACTGCTCGGCGCGTTCAGCGCGGGCACCTACGTGATGACGGACCGCTTCCTGAAGCAGAACCCCGACACGGCCCGGACCTTCGTCACCGCCGTGGGGCGGGCCGTCGAGTGGTCCCGTTCCACTCCGCACGAAGAGGTCATCGCCCGGATGACGGACATCGTGAAGAAGCGCGGCCGCAACGAGGACACCGCACCCCTGAAGTACTGGCGCTCCTACGGCGTCGCCGAGAAGGCGGGTCTGATCACCGGCAAGGAACTCAAGCTGTGGATCGACTGGCTGGCCGAACGCGGTGACATCAAGAAAGGCCAGGTCACCCTGTCCGACCTCTACACCAACGACTTCAACGGCAACGCGAAGTCCCCCTCCACGGCCAAGAGCGGGAGCTGATCCCATGCCGGACTCCACCACCACCCCCACCACACCCAAGATCGTGTTCGAGGACGTACGGAAGGACTTCACCGTCAAGGACCGGACAAGGGCGCGACGGGCTTCCCGGTTCACCGCCCTCGACGGCGTCGATCTGGAGATAGCGGCCGGCGAGTTCGTCGTCCTGGTCGGCCCGAGCGGCTGCGGGAAGTCCACGCTGCTGGATCTCCTCGGCGGCCTCACCCGGCCCACCGGCGGACGGATCCTGCTGGACGGCGAACCCGTCACCGGCCCGGGCCTGGACCGGGGCATCGTGTTCCAGCAGTACGCGCTGCTGCCGTGGCGCACGGCGCAGGGCAACGTCGAGTTCGGCCTGGAGGCCACCGGCGTCCCACGGCGTCAACGCCCGTCACGAGCCAGGGAGTTCCTGGACCTGGTCGGCCTGTCCGGGTTCGAGCAGCGCCATCCGCAGGAGCTGTCGGGAGGGATGCGGCAGCGGGTGGCGATCGCCCGCAGCCTCGCCTACGACCCCGACGTCCTGCTGATGGACGAACCGTTCGCCGCGCTGGACGCCCAGACCCGGGAGTCGCTGCAGGACGAACTGCTGCGCATCTGGCAGCGCACCGGCAAGACCGTCGTCTTCATCACGCACAGTATCGACGAGGCCGTCTACCTGGGGCAGCGCGTCGCCGTCATGACATCGAGGCCGGGTCGCATCAAGCAGATCGTGCCGGTCGCCTTCGACTCCCGTACGGCGACGGACGACCTGCGCTCCAGTCCCGAGTTCGCGCGGCACCGGCACACACTCTGGTCGCTGCTGCGCGACGAGGTGGCCAGGGCCCAGCAGTTGGAGAAGGAGGAGGTTCCCGCATGAGCACCACGACCGGCACGTTCACCGAGAAGACCACGGCACCGGGCCCGGTGAGCGCCGCCGACTCCGACCCGGCCTCATCCCCCGCCGCCTCCGCGCCACGTGAGGCATCGCCCCCGAGGGTGAGCGACGTCCGCTGCACGCCGGCCCGACTGCGCCGGGCGGTCCGCGGGCTGCCGTACCTGCTGCTCAAGGGGGCGACCAAGTCCGTCGCGATCGTGGCTCTGCTGCTGCTGTGGGAGACCGCACCACGGGTGGGCCTGGTAGACCGGACCTTCCTGCCGCCGTTCAGCGAGGTCGCCCAGGCCTGGTGGGGACTGGCCGCCGACGGTCAGCTCGCCGACAACGCGCGTGCCAGTCTGGTGCGCTCGTTCAGCGGATTCGGTATCGCGGTGGCCGTCGCCGTGCCGCTCGGCCTGCTGATCGGCTGGTACCGGCCGGTCGCCGACCTGCTCGGCCCCCTGCTGGAGGTGTTCCGCAACACCGCGGCGCTGGCCCTGCTGCCGGTGTTCGTCCTGCTGCTGGGCATCGGCGAGACCTCGAAGATCTCCATCGTGGTGTACGCGTGCACCTGGCCGATCCTGCTCAACACCATCAGCGCGGTCCGCAACGTCGACCCGACCCTGCTGAAGCTGGCGAAGTCGATGAACCTGCCCGCGCCGCGCCTGTTCCAGAAGGTCATCCTGCCGTCCGCGGTGCCGGTGATGTTCACCGGCATCCGGCTGGCCGGAGCGGTGTCGATCCTGGTGCTGGTCGCCGCCGAGATGATCGGCGCGAAGGCGGGCCTCGGCTATCTGATCAACGCCTCGCAGTACAACTTCGCGATCCCGCAGATGTACGCGGGCATCATCACGATCTCCGCCATCGGCGTGGCGTTCAACCAGGTCCTGGTGGCCGTGGAACGACGGCTCAGCTCCTGGCGCGTACCGGCCGGCGGCTGACCCGTCCGCCGCGCGCCTCATCACCCACCTGTCTCCTGCCCGCCGGTCTCCCCCTGCCCGCCGGTCACGTCCCCCCGTCGGTCTCCCCCTGCCCGTTGGTCCCACCGCCCCGATCCGAGGAACCCCATGACCGCGTCCAGCCCCCGTCGGCTCCACCTCAACGCCTTCCTCATGAACGCCGGCCACCACGACGCCGCCTGGCGTCACCCCCGCACCCAGCCCGAACGGGTCACGGACCTGCGCTACTTCCAGCAGCTCGCGCGGACCGCCGAGCGCGGCCTGCTCGACTCGGTCTTCCTCGCCGACGGCCTCGCTCTGTGGGGCAAGGTCCGGCACAACGCGCTCGGCGGCTTCGAACCGCTCACCCTGCTGTCCGCCCTGGCGGCCGTCACCGAACACGTCGGCCTGATCGCCACCGTCTCCACCACCTTCAACGAGCCCTTCCACACCGCCCGCAAGTTCGCCTCCCTGGACCACATCAGCGGCGGCCGGGCGGGCTGGAACATCGTCACCTCCGGCACCGTGAACGAGGCCCGCAACTTCGGGCAGGACGATCACCTTGAGCACGGGCTGCGCTACGAGCGGGCACGGGAGTTCGTCGAGGTCGCCACCAAGCTGTGGGACAGCTGGGAGGACGACGCGATCCTGCTCGACCGTGAGCGTGGCGTCTACGCCGACACCGACAAGGTGCGGGAGATCAACCACCGCGGGGAGTACTTCGGGGTGCAAGGCCCCCTGAACGTACCGCGCACTCCCCAGGGGTACCCGCTGCTGGTGCAGGCCGGTTCGTCGGAGGACGGCAAGGAGTTCGCCGCCCAGTACGCCGAGGCCGTCTTCACCGCCCAGCAGACCCTCGCCGACGGCCAGGCCTTCTACAAGGACCTCAAGTCCCGGCTCGCTCGCCATGGCCGCACAGAGGACCAGTTGCTGGTGCTGCCGGGCATCGCCCCGGTCATCGGCTCGACGGAGGCGGAAGCCCGAGCCCTGGAACAGGAGTTGACCGACCTTCAGGTGCCCGAGTACGGGCTCGCCCAGCTGTCCGGCATGCTCGGCACCGACCTGACCGGGCTGCCGCTGGACGGCCCGCTGCCCGAACTCCCCGAGGAACGCGACATCAACGGCAACAAGAGCCGCTTCACACTCGTCGCCGAACTCGCCCGCCGCGACGGCCTCACCCTGCGCGAGGTGATCGCCCGCCTCGGCGCCGGCCGCGGTCACCGGGTGTTCGCAGGCACCCCCGAGCAGGTGGCCGACCAGCTGGAGGAGTGGTTCACCCAGGGTGCCGCCGACGGCTTCAACATCATGCCGCCTTATCTGCCGGGCGGTCTGGAGGACTTCGTCGACCAGGTGGTGCCGATCCTGCAGCGGCGCGGTCTGTTCCGCACCGAGTACACCGGCCGCACCCTGCGCGAGAACTACGGCCTGGCCCGCCCCGCCAACCGGCTGGCTGCGGCGGCCACAGCCCCGGGGCGGGCCGTGTGACCGGACATGCGCCGGAGCGGCCTCGTCCTCAGCCGGCGCGGCGGCAACGGCGGCTACCGGCTGGCCGGACCCGCCGAGTCCATCAGCATCGCCGACGTCATCCGCCCCGTGGACGGACCGCTGGTCTCGGTGCGCGGGGTCCGGCCCCCGGAGCTGCCCTACACCGGCTCCGCCGAGTCGCTGCTCCCCTTGTGGATCGCGCTGCGGTCCCATGTGCGCGAGATCCTCGAGGGCGTGTCCCTCGCCGACGTCGCGTCGGCCCGACTTCCCGCCGACATCTCGGCGTTGACCGACGCTCCGAGCGCCTGGGTGAACCCCTGACACGCCGGACCACCACCGCCGGTCCCAAAAAATGAGATGTCGGCGTCCATCATGCGGACTACCCCTTGGGGTGGAGGCCACCTTCTGCCACGATCCCTAGCAACCAGGTAGGAAAACTAGGGATCTGTGGGGGGTGGCCATGGGAACGGTCGAGCACGCGGCCCGGTCGCGGCCCCTTCTGACCTCGCGTCGTCACATCGATCTCGGCCGTACGTCCAGCGCCATCTGTCGGCCCTTCTGCCGCCGCAGGACCTGACTCCTTCCGGACCAGCGCTCCCGCCGCCCCGCCTCCGCCGGCGGCCGGCCACCCTCGGCGAACACGCCTCCCACGCTGCACTTCTCGGCCCGCGGCGGCATGCCCGCCGCCGCCGGCTCCCGAGTGGAGAGCCGGCGCGTGCCGAGAAGCAGTACGCCCCACCTTTCCGTACCTCCCCGATCACCCATTCCTGAGAGGACACCTCCGTGTCTGCCGCAAGACCGCTCACCGCCCTGCGCACCCTCGCCGCCGTCGCCGCGCTTCCCCTCCTGCTCACCGCGTGCGGCTACGGTTCCCAGTCCACTGACGACGGCAAGCAGGCCGAGGTCGCGGCGGGCGCCAAGAAGCTCTCCGCCGACGAGGTGAAGATCGGTTACTTTCCCAACCTCACGCACGGCACCGCGCTGGTGGGCATCCAGAAGGGTCTCCTGCAGAAGGAGCTCGGCGGCACCACGATCAAGGCGGCCACCTTCAACGCCGGCCCCTCCGAGATCGAGGCGCTGAACGCCGGTTCCATCGACATCGGCTGGATCGGCCCCTCCCCCGCGATCAACGGCTACACCAAGTCCGGCGGCAAGAACCTGCGCATCATCGGCGGTTCCGCCTCCGGCGGGGTGAAGCTCGTCGTCAACCCGGACAAGATCAAGACACTGAACGATCTCAAGGGCAAGAAGATCGCGACCCCGCAGCTCGGCAACACCCAGGACGTCGCGTTCCTCAACTGGATCGCGGAGAAGGGCTGGAAGGTCGACGCGGAGAGCGGCAAGGGCGACGTCTCCGTCGTCCGCACCGACAACAAGATCACCCCGGACGCCTACAAGTCCGGCTCCATCGACGGCGCCTGGGTACCGGAGCCGACCGCGTCCAAGCTGGTCACCGAGGGCGCGAAGGTGCTGCTGGACGAGGCCGACCTGTGGCCGGACAAGAAGTTCGTGATCACGAACATCATCGTGCGCCAGGACTTCCTCAAGAAGCACCCGGACGTCGTCGAGGCCGTGCTGCGCGGCTCGGTCAAGACCAACGAGTGGATCAACGCCAACCCGGAGGAGGCCAAGGCCGCCGCCAACAAGGCGCTGAAGGAGGAGTCCGGCAAGGCCCTGCCCGCCGGGGTCATCGACCCGGCCTGGAAGTCGATCACCTTCCTCGACGACCCGCTGGCCGCCACCCTGAACGCCGAGGCGGAGCACGCGGTGAAGGCCGGTCTGCTGGAGGAGCCCGACCTGAAGGGCATCTACGACCTCGCACCGCTCAACAAGGTCCTCAAGGCCGCGGGCAAGGACGAGGTCGACGACGCCGGTCTCGGCGCCGAGTAACGACAACCGCACCCGATCAGTTCCCAGGAGGTGACGACCATGGCCACTGCGATCGCCAAGGCTGCCGAGAACACCACGGCGGTGACACCCGCCGTCCGCATCGAGCACGTCTCGAAGTCCTTCCCCGCGCCGGGCACGCCCGGCGGACAGCAGCTCGTACTGGACGACATCACGCTCGACGTCACACCGGGCGAGTTCGTCACCCTCCTGGGGGCCTCCGGCTGCGGCAAGTCCACCCTGCTCAACCTGGCCGCGGGACTGGACCGGCCGTCCGCCGGCTCGATCGCCACGGACGGCCGACCCGCCCTGATGTTCCAGGAGCACGCGCTGTTCCCGTGGCTGACCGCGGGCAAGAACATCGAACTCGCGCTGAAGCTGCGCGGGGTCGCCAAGCCGGAACGCCGGCCGGAGGCGGAGCGGCTGCTGGAACTCGTACGCCTGCGGGGCGCCCACGGCAAGCGGGTGCACGAGCTGTCGGGCGGTATGCGGCAGCGCGTCGCCCTGGCCCGAGCGCTGGCCCAGGACAGCCGGCTGCTGCTGATGGACGAGCCGTTCGCCGCGCTGGACGCCATCACCCGTGACGTCCTGCACGACGAGCTGACCCGCATCTGGGGTGAGACAGGCGTGTCGGTGCTGTTCGTCACGCACAACGTGCGGGAGGCGGTGAAGCTCGCGCAGCGGGTGGTGCTGCTGTCCTCGCGGCCGGGGAGGATCGCGCGGGAGTGGACGGTCGACATCCCGCAGCCGCGCCGCATCGAGGACAGCGCGGTCGCCGAACTGTCCGTCGAGATCACCGAAGAACTGCGTAGGGAGATCCGCCGCCATGGCCAGCACTGACACCGGCGTCGACACGACGGACGACAACGCGAAGGACCGCTCGTCGGCGGCCGGAAAGCCCCACGCGGCGGCGCCGGACACGCAGGATCTGGCGGGGCTGGAGGCCGGGCTCGACGCACTGGAGACGGTACAGACCGCTCGTACACCGCTGCGCGAGACCCTGCTGCGCAAGGCGCTGCCGCCCCTCACCGCCATCGCGCTGGTGCTGCTGGCCTGGCAGCTCCTCGTGTGGCTGGAGGCCGCCCCCGCCTACAAGCTGCCGGCGCCGTCCGCGGTGTGGGACGAGGTGACCGACGCGTGGCTGCAGGGCACCCTTGTCGAGTACATCTGGACCAGCGTCTCGCGCGGTCTGCTCGGCTTCCTCATGGCGCTCGCCATCGGCACACCGCTGGGCCTGCTGGTCGCCCGGGTGACCTTCGTCCGGGCGGCCATCGGCCCCATCCTGTCCGGCCTGCAGTCGCTGCCGTCGGTGGCCTGGGTGCCCCCCGCCGTGCTCTGGCTGGGTCTCAACAACTCGATGATGTACGCCGTGATCCTGCTCGGCGCGGTCCCCTCCATCGCCAACGGCCTCGTCGCGGGTATCGACCAGATCCCGCCCCTGTTCCTGCGCGCCGGAAAGACACTGGGCGCGACCGGGGTGCGCGGGGCCTGGCACATCGTGATGCCGGGGGCGCTGCCCGGCTATCTGGCGGGGCTGAAGCAGGGCTGGGCGTTCTCCTGGCGGTCCCTGATGGCCGCCGAGATCATCGCCTCCTCGCCCGATCTGGGTGTCGGCCTCGGCCAGTTGCTGGAGAACGGGCGGAACAACGCCAGCATGTCGCAGGTGTTCCTGGCCATCTTCCTGATCCTGCTCGTCGGCATCGCCATCGACCTGCTGATCTTCAGCCCGGTGGAACGGCGGGTGCTGCGCGGCCGCGGCCTGCTCGTCACCCGCTGACGAACTGATCGTCCACGGGTTGCCCGGAACGCGGTGCGTTCCGGGCAACCCGTGCGGGTGACAACCGCGAAGCTCGGGCGAGAAGTGCTGAGGAGGTGCGGGTCCCGGCCTCTCAGGCCGCGGCCGTCGGGTTCGCCGATTCCGCGGCGCTGCGGTACTCGGCGTTGAGGCGCTGGGCTTCTTCGAGCTGGTCCTCGAGGATGATGATGCGGCACGCGGCCTCGATGGGGGTGCCGTGGTCGACGAGTTCCCTGGCGCGGGCGGCGATGCGCAGCTGGTAGCGGGAGTAACGGCGGTGGCCGCCGGGGGAACGGAGCGGGGTGATGAGGCGGGCTTCGCCGATGGCGCGGAGGAAGCCCTGGGTGGTGCCGAGCATCTCGGCGGCCCGGCCCATCGTGTAGGCCGGGTAGTCGTCATCGTCGAGACGGTCGTACGAGTCGTCTGCGGTCACTTGCACCTCTCTGTGCGACGCGTGGAGGGGCCCTGGTGCCAATGGCACCAGGGCCCCGAAGGAACTGCTACACCATCTGCCGGCCCTGGTACTGCGCCGGCCTTCTGTTTCCGCAGCGCCGACCCAGATGCGGTCGGGGCTGCCGGGATCGCGGTTGCTTGACCGGAGACCACCTCACTATCGATGTCCTGCGGTACCCGGGCTCAAGACATTCGCCCGGGCGATCCTGATGGCGTCAATTCCTCCGTATTCCCTCGGTGATCAACTGCTTGTCGAACGGGTACTGCGTCCTGCTGGTGATGCGAACTGCTCACGGCGGCCCCTGATCACCGCGGGCCACCCGGTGCGGCCGTCAGCCCCGTCGCCGTCCTGCAACCGCTCTGGCTTCGGGACTCCACCGCCACACCGTCCTGCACTTTCCTGTACTGCCGACCGGCAGTTCATCTCTGCCAGGCCTTGCTGTCTCTCTGGGTACGAGAGAAACCATAACCACGGCGCCGACCAATGTCTACCCCGACAAAGACAGATTTCCGCGCGTCCGGCAGTGAGGCAATCGACCTCGAACAGCCGACGGCAGCGGATGTGCGGACGTTGACGGCCAGCTCACCGACCAGGCAGCCGGGTCGGACCCATGACGTGGGCCGACACCGGCAGACCACGGCTCGGCCCGGACGCGGATTTCCCCCGGTCCATACCTGCGCACGCCTCGCACCACGCCGCACACGCCCGCGCACGGTCCGGGTAATAACGCGCACACGTGTTCGGCAGGGGAACGGGGCAGGTTCGCCGTAGCATCGGGGCAGGCTGTCGGCGCAGATCATGTCGGGGCCGAGGTCCCTACCAGCGAGCGCAGTCGAGGAAACAGTGACAGACCCGCACAGAGCAGCCCGGCCCGACCACCTGTCGGTCGACCACACCACCGTCGGCGACAGCAAGGTGGTCACCGTGCGCGGTGAGATCGACCACGAAGTCAAGGACATCCTCACCGACGCCCTACTGGCCTCCGCCGACACGGCGCCGCCACGCGTCGTGGTGGACCTCAGCGGGGTGACGTTCATGGACTCCAGCGGCATCAACGTCTTCGTCACCGTCCACCGGGCCGTGAGCGACGCTCAGGGCTGGCTGCGTATCGCCGGCGCCCAGGAATCCGTACTCCGCATCCTTGAGCTCGTCGGCCTGGACGAGATCATCCCCTGCCATCCCACCGTCGAGCAGGCCCTGAACGCCTAGCCGGTCGCGCTGTCCCGGGCCGGCGGCGCTCCGTCCGGCCGCCCGGCCCCCGAGTCCGGAGCGCGCCGCTCGTCCGACCGCCGCCGCACGGCCGCCTCCAGCTCCCGGCCCACCGCGTCCGGCAACGGCTGTCCCAGCGCCCAGGCGATCACCGTCTCGGCCACGGTGTGCAGTTTGGTGTTGGTGCGCTGGGAGATCTCGCGCAGCACATCGAACCCGGCGGCCGGCACGAGCCGGTGGATCGCGGTGAGGACGCCGATGGCCTGGTCCACCGTCGCGTGGGAGTTGACGGCTTGCCGAAGCTGGGCGTTCTCCTGTGCCAGACGGGCGTTCGTGGCGTCGTCACGTGTGCCGTCGGGCGAAGCGCCCGGCACGCGGGAGGTCGTCATGCTGGTCTCCATACAGGGGCAAGGCTTCCTCTACGCCTGCCCCTCACCGCACGGCAAGACACTCTCCGTACGGCACGAAGATCCCACAGGGGGCGGGTCGGCCCTTCGCGCCACAGGGTGGCGGGACGGCTCTTCGCCGGCCTCGGTCGGCGAAGAGCCGTCAAGGGCTGTCTGCCCAACCCTTGTCCTGCCGGGTGGCCCCCTCGTTCATCCTCACACCCCGCGGACCGTACAGGTGAGAACGAACGGCCTACGCCGGGGCAGCGGCCGCCCCAACACTTCCCGCGCACCGGCCCCACGCGACCCGTGGCACGGAGGGAGGAGCACACCCCTCGACACCGCCCTGTCACTCACGGTCATGATGGGAGGTGCTCTGGCGGGACCGGCAGGGGATGTGATTAAGGTTGAGCGGGTGCTTGGGACAGAGGCACATCCGCAGTGTGCGCACGGCTGACCGCGAGAGCGAGAGACGGCTCAGCCTGACGTGCGCTGGCAAGAGTGCCGAGCAAGGGAGACCGTTCCGTGCGCCAGGAGCCCTTGAGCCCGCCCCTGCCCGATGCCGTCCGGACGCCGCCTGCCGGCGAGACGACCGGGCAGCCGCCCCAGAGTGACATCGAGCTGCGCAATCGCCGACTGGCGCGCGCCGCTGTCGTGCCCGCCCAGCGGACACTGCTCGGACGCTATGGGCTGGCCTCCGAAACGGCGGCCTTCGAGCTGCTGCGCCAGGCCTCCCAGCGGTTCAACATTAAGCTGCACACCCTGGCCGACGCCGCCGCACGCATCCCCGGCCCCGACGCGGACGCCGACGTGTGGTTCCCCGGCCGGGCCCGCTACAGGCCGCCGCCCCTGCCGGGCCTGGCCGTGGACGAGGCCAGCCGCAGCAGCCACGGGGCGGTCCTGAAGGCCGCGATGCGGCGCGTGCTGCACGTCACCGAGACCGGCATGGGCAACGTACAACTGGCCGAAAGCGGGATGCTCCGCCTGGAGAAGCACACCGGACTGAACCGGCAGTTCACCGACTTCTTCGCCTTCGTCCAGGATTCGACGACATCCTGCGCACAGGCCGCCGCGCAACGCCAGCAGGTCACGGTGAAGGACGTCGCGGTCGCCGACGTCTTCGACGAGGACTCCCGCCGCACGATCCTGCACGCGGGCAGCCGCGCCGCCCACAGCCTCCCCCTGACCAGTCGCGCCGGAACGGTGCTGGGAATGATCTCCTCGCACCACGAACAGCCCTTGACCGACTTCACCCGGGCCCAGCTCGCCGCCCTGGACGCCACCGGGGCACAAGTGGGCCAGTGGCTGCTCTGGCACCGGCACACCGTGGTGCTGGACGCTCTCGAACATCTGCACACCACCGCCAGAGCCGCACGCTGACCCAATCACCCCTTTTGCCCGACTCCCTGTACGTACTACCGAACACGACATGGCCCTTTTCCTCGTCACGGCGGACATCGTGATGAGAGTGTGCAGGCAGCGGATGCCAGGCTCTGACGGTACGGAGACGGCCTCTCGCTACGGGGCTCGCTTGGGAACACAGGCGTGAACCGCCACCTGCGAAGGCGGGCGGTTGTGTGTCCGCTCGCCCGCGCCCGGAGCCTGGGACCCGCCGGACACACCCCCACGCCCGGAACCCCGCGACCCGCCAGGGGCGGTCGTGGCGCCCTTGGGGCTGAGGTTGAAGCCGGGACTCGCGCAGCTTTCCACGGCGCGTGATCAAACGGGGTGTGTAGAACTCGGCTTCGTGGGCAGGCGCCTCGCGTAACGGTCACGGCTCAGGAAGCGGGCGGATCGCATGGATCAGGCTGCCCAAAAACAGGATCAGCTGGTGAGTGAAGAGCTGATCAAGGTCTCCGAAGGCTATGAGGGCGGCTCCGGCGACATCTCAAAGGCACGCAGGTTGGCACGCACCTTCTTGGAGGGAGTACAGGCCGTTCACGGCCTTCCGGTGTCCGGCCGCGCGATGGACACGGTCCAACTGGTGGTCAGCGAGTTGTTGACGAACGCCTGCAAGTACGCGCCCGGTCCATGCCTGCTCGATGTGGAGGTGACCGGTGGCCGGGTCGAGGTGACGGTCTGGGACAGCAACCCGACGCTGCCGGTGGCCACAGCCGCCGACCCGGGCCGGGTGGGCCAGCACGGTCTGGAGATCGTGATGGCCGTGTGCCAGAGCTTCGAGGTGCACCGGGAGCCGGTGGGCAAGCGCATGGTCGCCGCCGTCATGCTCGCGGACGACCTCGGCGGAGACGTCGCGGGTCACGATCCCTGCGCGTGACCCGCCACGGCCCCGCCCCGGTCTCTCCCCCGCCCGGAAGGTGCGCGGGATCGTCGGCCGCGGCTCACAGACCCGCACGGGTGAACGTCAGATGCGTGACTCCGCTCGGCGCGGAGACGGCCTCGACCCCGTAGTCCTTCTCGAAGCCCTCCAGCCCGTCCCAGAGGCGCACGCCTCGGCCGAGCAGGATCGGGACCACCACGACGTGCAGGTGGTCGACGAGCCCGGCGGTGAGGAAGTCACGGATCATGGTGGGCCCCCCACCGATGCGTACGTCCTGGCCGCCGGCGGCCTCGCGGGCCGTCTCGAGCGCGTCGGCAGGCGAGGCGTCGAGGAAGTGGAACGTCGTGCCGCCCTCCATCCGGATGGACGGGCGCGGGTGATGCGTGAGGACGAAGACCGGCGTGTGGAACGGCGGGTTGGGACCCCACCACCCCTTCCACTGCGGGTCCTCGTGCCAGCCGGGGTGGCCGAACTTCCCGGCGCCCATGATCTCGGCGCCGATCCCGGGAGCGAACAGCCGCACGAAGGCGTCGTCGACGCCGCCCGTGCCGCCCGGTCGGCCCAGCATCTCGCGGCCCCACCGAGTGGCGAACATCCATTCGTGCAGCCGTTCACCGGCGTGGCCGAAGGGTGCGTCGAGACTCTGGCCCTCGCCGGTGGCGAACCCGTCGAGCGAGATGGAGATGTGTTGGACGCGGACGAGTGACACGGCGGGTGCCTTTCCTTCGCTGGGTCGAGCGCTGGGTCGAGCTTCTTCGGATCAGCTCGGTCATGAGGCGAAGGTAGCCGCCCCGGTGTCGTGGCGAGGCCCCGAGGAACCCGATCAGTGCTGACCGATCCGCCCTCGGGGTGCCGCGTGCGGCTGCCCGCGGTGCGCGCTGGTGCCCGTGCCGCCTGCCTTCCGCGTTAGGACATGTGGATGACGGGTAGTCGGCTCGCTGCGGCCGCATGAGGCTGACGTGTGGCGACCGGCCGGGCGTGCGGTGAGACTGGGGCGAGTGGCGCCTGACGATGGGTGGGCCATGTATACCGTTGAGGAAACGATCGAGGTCGCGGTTCCGGTGCGCACCGCGTACAACCAGTGGACCCAGTTCACGAGCTTCCCCCGTTTCATGACCGTGGTGAAGAAGGTCGAGCAGGTCAGGCCCGCCCTCCTCACGTGGACTCTCGCCGTGGGGCCCCTGCGCCGCGAGTTCCAGACCGAGATCGTGGAGCAGCGACCCGACTCGCACGTGAGCTGGCGAAGTCTTGAACGGCACACCGTCCACCGGGGCGAAGTGTCGTTCCGGCCCACCACGGCGGACGGTACGGCCGTCACCGTCCGGATCGAGATCGAGTCGCGCGGCGTCACCGGTGTGCTCGGCGGCCTCCCCAAGCTGGTCAGCCGTGTCGTACGGGGAGAGCTGCGGCACTTCAAGGGGTACATCGAAGGGCTCGGTGCGGAGAGCGGGGCGTGGCGGGGCACCATCCGCGACGGACGCGTACGGCCCGAGGAAGCGAAGCCGCACCGGAGCCGGGTGGCTCGCTGGCCCGTCGGCTGACCCCACGAGCGGCGACAGCGTGAGTGAGAGGCAACCTGATGAAGAAGGCGCCCGGCGAGGAACCGAACGAGTCTCTGACCGTGACGTCACCGAGGAAGTGGGCGGCGGGCGTGCCCGCGGTGGTGCACGCGCTGGAGTACTCCCTGGAGGAGACCTCCCCCCGGCGTACCGGGGAGACCCTGCTGACCATGAACCAGGTGGACGGCATCGACTGTCCCGGGTGCGCGTGGGCGGACCCCTCACCGGGTCACCGGCATCGCAACGAGTACTGCGAGAACGGCGCCAAGCACATCAACGACGAGGCCACGTCTCGGCGCGTCACCGCTGACTTCTTCCGCACGCACACGGTCTCCGAGCTGAGCCGGCGCTCCGACCAGTGGCTGAACCAGCAGGGGCGGCTCACCGAACCGATGGTCAAGCGGCCGGGCTCCGACTCCTACGAGCCGATCAGCTGGAACGACGCCTTCGAACTGCTGGCTTCGGAGCTGAGGTCACTCGGCTCCCCCGACGAGGCCGTGTTCTACACCTCGGGCCGGGCCAGCAACGAGGCCGCGTTCCTTCTGCAACTGTTCGCCAGGGCACTGGGCACCAACAACCTGCCCGACTGCAGCAACCTGTGCCACGAGTCGAGCGGCTTCGCTCTGCACGAGACGCTGGGCACGGGCAAGGGAACGGTCGGTCTCGACGATCTGCACCATGCCGACCTGATCTTCGTGGTGGGACAGAATCCCGGATCCAACCACCCGCGCCAGCTGTCCGCGCTGGAGCAGGCCAAGCTGAACGGCGCCCGCATCATCGCGGTGAACCCCCTCCCGGAGGCAGGGCTGCTGAGGTTCAAGAACCCGCAGAAACCCCGTGGGGTGATCGGCAAGGGCATCCAGATCGCCGACCGGTTCCTGCACATCCGCAACGGCGGTGACCTGGCGCTGTTCCAGGGGATCAACCGACTGCTGCTGGAGGCCGAGGACGCCCGGCCGGGGAAGGTGCTCGCCCACGACTTCATCCGCACCGACACCACGGGCTTCGAGGAGTTCGCCGAGCACGCCCGCACGGTGGACTGGAAC
Source organism: Streptomyces sp. ALI-76-A (assembly GCF_030287445.1). Lineage (GTDB taxonomy): Bacteria > Actinomycetota > Actinomycetes > Streptomycetales > Streptomycetaceae > Streptomyces. The sequence continues at coordinate 601,611 of NZ_JASVWB010000002.1, forward strand.
GACATCCTCGCCGCGACCGGCCTGACCCGCGAGGAGATCGAGCAGGTCCGGGACGAGGTGCTGCGCAGCGAACGCGTCATCGTCTGCTGGGCGATGGGGATCACCCAGCACAAGCACGCCGTCCCCACGATCCGGGAGTTCGTGAACTTCCTGCTGCTGCGCGGGAACGTCGGCAGGGCCGGCACCGGCGCCTGCCCGGTCCGCGGGCACAGCAACGTGCAGGGCGACCGCACGATGGGCATCTGGGAGCAGATGCCGGACGCCTTCCTCGACGCGCTCCGGGAAGAGTTCGGCTTCGACCCGCCGCGCGCCCACGGGCTGGACTCCGTGAACTCGATCAAGGCGATGCGCGAGGGCCGTATCAAGGTCTTCCTCGCTCTGGCCGGCAACTTCGTCCGTGCCGCTCCGGACAGCGAGATCACCGAAGAGGCCATGCGCACCTGCCGTCTGACGGCCCACATCTCGACCAAGCTGAACCGGTCCCACACCGTGTGCGGCGAGACCGCGCTCATCCTGCCGACCCTCGGCCGCACCGAACGGGACATCCAGGCCGACGGCGAGCAGTTCGTCACCGTCGAGAACTCGATGAGCGAGGTGCACACCTCCCGTGGCCGCCTCCAGCCGGCCTCACCGCTGCTGCTCAGCGAAGTCGCCATTCTGTGCCGGCTCGCCCGCCACACTCTCGACACCACGGCGGCCGACATCCCCTGGGAGCGGTTCGAAGCCGACTACGGTGCGATCCGCGACCGGATCTCCCGCATCGTCCCGGGACTGCACGACTTCAACCGGCGCGTGACACGTCCCGGCGGCATCCGACTGCCGAACCCGGTCAACGAGGGTGTGTACCACAACGCCGTCGGCAAGGCCCTCTTTACCGCCAACGACTTCGCGATGCTGCGGGCCCCCGAAGGGCACCTCTTGTTGCAGACCCTGCGCTCCCACGACCAGTGGAACACCGTTCCCTACACGTCCAACGACCGCTACCGGGGCATCCACGGGAGCCGCCGGGTGGTGCTCGTCAACCCGGAGGACGTGGCCCGACTCGGCCTGACCGAGGGACAACACGTCGACCTGGTCGGCGTGTGGTCCGACAGCGCCGAGCGTCGCGCCGAGGACTTCCGTGTGGTCCCCTACCCCACCACCCGGGGCTGCGCAGCCGCCTACTACCCCGAGACCAACGTCCTGGTGCCGTTGGACAGCGTGGCCGACAAGAGCAACCAACCGACGTCGAAGGCGATCGTGGTCCGCCTGGAGCCCGCCGCCTCCCGGCCGCCGTCCGTGTCCCGGGGCTGACCCCGCCCGGATCCCCGGATCCGGCCGGCTCCGGTTCGGCTTGCCGATCACGGTCGAGGTGGCCTCCTACGTCGCGTTCATGGGCTACACCCAGCCCTGGTACTCGGTGCGCGACGTGGAGGCACCGGTCGGTGCCGACATGGGGCACCTCACCTGCTTCCTCCGCGACGGTGACCGCGTGTTCCTCACCTACTCCACGACGGGCCGTGGCAACGAGCGGGTCAACGGCTCCCTCGGCCTGCTCGACATGACGCCCTACGGCCGCGGCGAGGCGTGGGAGGACAACCCCGAGGGCTGGCCCGAGGGGCTCGGTCCGTGCTGGTCCTGGCGCTCGGACGCGGAGGGGAACGCCACCTGGGGGCCGACCGGTCGTCCCGTGCCGCAGTGGACCCGCCCCGGCGCGACGCCCGTGGAGACCCTCGGCCGCCACAGCCACCACCACTGAGAGGGCGAGAGCGGACCAGGCGAGCGGGGCGGAACGGACCGGCCGAGCCTTTCGACGTGATGCTCACGCCCACGCGACGGACGTGTCCTGCTGCCGCGTCACCACAGTCCGTCCCGGACGTCCCCTACCGGCCGGCCCGACCCGGGACGGGGAGGTATCCCCACCTCCGCTCCGGCGGCTGCCACCATGGGCCCGGCTGGTGCGCCCAGGCAGAGTCTGAGGACATGAAGGCAACAGTGAAGACCTCGCGGGCCCGGCTTGTCACCGCCGCTGTGCTCGCTGCCGCCGTCGCGTCCACGGCCCCGGTGTCCGGTGCCACGGCCCCTCCCCGCCCGGCGTCCGCAGCCACCACGGACGGCTCGGACGGCTCTGACGGCCGGGTCACCTCGCGCCAGCTCCAACGGGAGGCGGCCCGCGTCCTTGAGGAGGGCGGGTTCGTCGGGGTCACGGTGCGGGTGCGCGACGGGGGCCGTACGGTACACGCCCGAGCGGGCGAGGCCGAACCGCACACCGGTCGTCCTGTGCCGCGCGGGGCGGAGTTCAGGATGGGCAGCGTCACCAAGGCGTTCGTGGCCACCGTGGTGCTGCAACTGGTCGCCGAGGCCCGCCTGTCCCTGGACGACACGGTCGAGCGCTGGCTGCCGGGTGTGGTGAGCGGCAACGGCAACGACGGCAGCCGCGTCACCATCAGGAACCTGCTCCAGCACACCAGTGGCATCCACAACTACGGTCCCGAGGACGACACCGGGAACACCGCGGCCGACTTCGAGCGGACGCGGTTCGATCACTGGGACCCCGAGCAACTGGTCGCCGGCGCGATGCGCCACCGGCCGGACTTCCCGCCCGCACGGGCCGATGATCCCGAACCCGACTGGAACTACTCCAACCCCGGCTACCTCCTCGCCGGGATGATCATCGAGAAGGCCACCGGGCGGCCCTGGGCCGAGGAGGTGCGCGACCGCGTCGTCCGCCCGCTCGGCCTGACCGGGACCTACGCGCCCGGCGACGATCCGTACCTGAAGGCGCCGCACGCGCACACCCACCATCTGTTCCCCGGCTCGGCCACCTGGACGGACACCACGGTCAGGAACATGTCCCGGGCGGACGCGAGCGCTGCCCTCGTCGGCACCGAACGCGACCTGGACCGCTTCTTCACCGCCCTGCTGGGCGGGCGGCTGCTGCCTCCCGCCCAGCTCGCGGAGATGCGCGGGACCGTGCCCGTCAGCGAGGACTACGACATGGGGTTCCCCGGCCTGCGGTACGGCCTGGGACTGATGCAGCAGCCGCTGACCTGCGGCGACGACACCTGGGGCCACGGAGGGGACCTGGAGGGGTTCACCGTGCGCACCGGTTTCACCGCGGACGCGCGCCGCTCGGTCGTCGTCGTCGCCACCGGCACCGGCGGCGGCCTCGAACAGCTTCTCGCGGCCGAGCGCGCCGTCCGCGGACTCGTGGACCGCGCCCTGTGCTCCGACATCAGGTGACCCGGCCCCGTTCACGCGGCGGCCTGCCGCGCCGACCGCGGCCCGCGGGCTCGCTCGCCGCCGCCCTGCGGCACGGCGCCGCCGTCGGGCACCCGGCGCCACCCACACCCGGCTGCCCAGGCATCCCCGAAGGTCGCGCCGGTCGGCAAGAACGCCGCCCGGGCGGTCAGTTCGGCACGGCCGCGGGTGGGGGCGGGGTCCAGCGGCGGGTGCGGGGCACGGTGGCGGAGATGCCGTAGTCCTTCTTCAGGTGCTCCGGAATCGCGTAGTGCATGACACGGCCGCGGGTGAGGGAGGACAGCTCGAAGACCGTGGTGAGGTGTCCGAGGCGGTCCAGGGCCCAGGCCGCGAACGGGGAACGGTCCTCGATGCTCTCCAGGGCCCCGAGCAGGTGGGGTACGGCCTTGACGGCGGTGTCCCAGGGCGTGCGTGCGACGTCGAGCCAGTCGGCGCACGTGTCGCCGATGAGGTGGCGGATCAGGGCGGAGACGAGGGGATCGAAGAAGGTGCCGGGGACGATCTCCTCGTACAGCGAGGTCAGCTGGCGGGTGAGACGGGCGCCGTCCTCGCTCGGTCCCATGTGGCGGAGCATGTACAGGTCGAGGAACTGGCGGGCGGAGGCCATGTCCGTGGGCACCTGGCTCTGGTCGACGCCGAGCATCGCGCCGACCACCCGCCAGGCGTACAGGTAGGCCTGCGCGCCCTCGGCGCTCATGTGGATGTTCAGCCGGTGCAGGGAGTCCAGCACCAGCAGCGAGAAGAACATCTGGCCGCCGATCAGGTCCTCCTGGCAGATCGGCACGCCCAGGCTGTCGGTGTCCCAGCGGTCGTCCCGCGCGAGATGGTGACGGATGGAGGCGTGCAGCAGACGGACCTTCTGGGCGGCGGGGATGAAGGCGCTGCCGGCTTCGAACGCGCCGGGCTGCATCAGGTGGACGGTGAACTGCCCGGTCTCCGCCATCCGTTTGGACGGGTAGTCCAGCGCGTGCGTCGTCGCCAGCAGTCTCGCCACGTGCGGGACGAGGTAGCAGGCGGGCATGGCGGCGAAGGACAGCGCCGTGGAGATGTGCACGTTGTTGTCGATGAAGAACAGCCTGGCTTTCTCCATCTCGCCCCAGTCGACCCAGGCCGGCGGGGCGCCGGTGGCGTGCAGGTACTCCCGCGCCACGTCGGGCAGGCCGTCGGGCAGTGGAGCGCCGGCGGTCGAGACGTAGCGCATCAACGTGTTGAACGTGCCTACCTGACCGCGTTCGAAGAGGGTGGCCACCGTCGCGTCGGCGAGTTCGTCACCGCTGGTGCGCAGGGCGTTCATCGACGCCGTGGTGTAGGTCATCACAGGCTCCCGGTCGGAGATCAGGCGAGGTGGGCAGGGCGGTTGGGCGGGACGGGGGCTGGGCCGGGGCTGCGGCCGGGGATGGGCGTCCGCGCCCGGGAGGGTGGAGGGTCCCTGCCAGGAGGACGGCGGGGTGCATGCCGTTCAGCTGATGGCGAGGTGGGTGCCGTCCGCCGGATGGCGAGGTGGGAGCCGGTCGTCGGCTGGCGAGGGGTGTGCTGTGCGTCGGCAGGAGTCGGGTTCCGTCCCGCCCTGTCCTCAGTGCCGGCGAACGGCCGCCGCGTGTGCCAGGTGGGTGAGGGCTTGCGCGGCGTGTGCGGGGAGGTCCAGGTCGTCCAGGGCGCGGGTGGCTTCCTCCACCCGCACGGTGATCATCTGCTCGATCCGGTCGGGTGCCTTCAGCCGGCTCATCACCTCGCGCACCGCGGTCAGGCTGTCGGGGCCCGCGTCGCGCCGGCCCAGCAGTGTCCGCAGGCGCTCCCGGTCGGCGTCCCCGGCCGCCTTCCAGGTTTCCGCCAGCAGGGCGGTGGGCCGGTGAGCGCGCAGGTCGTCCGTGTTGGCCTTGCCGGTCAGTTCCGTGTCCCCGAACAAGCCCAGCAGGTCGTCCCGCAGCTGGAACGCCTCGCCCAACGGCAGCCCGTAGCGCGAGTAGCCCTCCTGCAACCCCTGCCCGGCACCGGCCAGCACCCCTCCGATCAACAACGGCTGCTCGACGGTGTACTTCGCGCTCTTGTACCGGATCACCTGTAAGGACTGTGCCGTGTCCGGTTCGCCGCCCGTGCGCAGGAGCTCCAGGCACTCACCCGCGATCAGGTCTCTGGCCAGCGCCGCCCACAGCGGGCGGGCCCGGGCCAGGTAGGCCGCGGGCAGGCCACTGGTGGCGAACAGCTGACCGGCCAGCGACATCAGCAGATCCCCCACCAGCATCGCCAGCGCCCGGGCCGCGGTCGCGCCGCGGGGACGCCCGCGCAGCGCGGCGCGCAGGGCGACGTGCGCGGTCGGTCCACCGTGCCGCAACCGGCTGTCGTCGATGATGTCGTCGTGGACGACCGCGGCGGCATGCACCAGTTCCATGGACGCCGCCGCCCGGACCAGGGCGTCGCTGTCGGGCTGACCGGCCGCCCGCCAGCCCCAGTAGCAGAACGCCGCCCTCAGCCGCTTCCCCTGCGCCACCGCCGCCTCGACCTGATCGGCCACCGGGCCCAGAGCGGTGTCGATGGCGAGCAGCTGGTCCGTCTCCTGCGCCACGAACCGGCCCAGCACCTGATCGACACGCACCTTCAGGGCGGCCACCTCGTCCCGGTCAGTCACCGTCACCGGCCCGTCGCGCCAGGACCTGCTGGGCGAGGACCTCCAGATGGGCCGGCGGCGCCACCGCGTACCGGTCCACCGCCAGCCGCCCGCGTGCCGCGAGATCCCGCCGCGCGTCAGCAGCGAGCTCTCCCGTGTCCGAGCGGCCGAGCAACCCCCGCACACTTCCCACGGCCGAGCCCAGGCAGCTCACCGCCAGGTCGGCCAGGCCCGCCGCCAGCAGCACCGCCTGCCCGGCCGGTCCCCCGCCCCGTCCGTCCTCCTGCGCCATGCCGCTCCCCCTGCTCGCCGGCCACCGAGGCGGTGCCGGTCACGCGCCGCCTTCCTACAGCGTCCCGTCCCGCCCACGGACAGGGCGGAGGAACTCACCATCGGGTGATCACCTCGCAGGTTTGTGCGCCTGTCGAAGGGCGGCGGCAGGGCACACATGGATATCTCCCCGCCCGGCTGTCACGCAGTGGGGGGTGTGACGGTGAGGTGTGCGGGCGGTCGGTCCTGCGTCTACGGGTGGGCCGGACGGGCGGGCGGGTGGAGACACGTGCCGCCAACGGGCTGGCGGACGGGACACGTGCCGCCAGGACTGTCGAATGCGCCGCCTCCCGATCGACGTGAAGGCATAGGACAGCACACTCCACAACGTCAGGAGCACTCCATCGTGACCGTCACCGCGGATATGGCCATCTCTCTGGACGGCTACGTCGCCGGCACCGACATCACCCCCGACAACCCGGCGGGCGACGGCGCCGAGGCGCTCTTCGAGTGGATCCACAACCTCGCGAGCTGGCGGCAGCGCCAGAACATGACCGGCGGGGAGGACAACCGCGACTCCGAGCTGATGCGCGAGTGGTTCGAGGCCACCGGAGCGGTGGTGATGGGCCGGACGATGTACGACACCGGCGAAGAGTTCTGGGGCGACAACCCGCCGTTCCGCGCCCCGGTCCTCGTCCTCACCCGCCGCCCTCGGCCGACCCTCGTGAAAGAGGGCGGCACCACCTTCACCTTCGTCACCTGCGGCATCCACAGCGCCCTCGCCCAGGCCAAGGCCGCCGCCGGGAACAAGAACGTCGACATCGCGGGCGGGGCGAGCACCGTGCAGCAGTACCTCGAAGCAGGGCTCATCGACGAACTGCAACTGCACGTGGTGCCCACACTCCTCGGCGCGGGGCTGCGCCTCTTCGAGCACCTGAGCACCGCGCCCCGCACGCTTCAGCCGGTCAGGGTCGTCGGAACGCCCCTCGCCACCCACCTGAAGTACCGCTTCGTGAAGTGATCCGACACCGGCCGGCCGTGGCTCCGCGTCGGCCGGCAGCGGCACCGGCACCGGCACCGGGCGGGGGGGTGCGCCCCGTGCCGTCCGCGGACGGGCCGGAATGCCTGTGGGTTCCGTACCGAACGGCGGCGGAACCATGGCAGGCCCCGGAGCGAGTGCGGCCGGTCAGTGAGAGCGGCGGGCGTTGAGTCGGGCGGCCTGGCGTGTCAGGTGGTTGCGCTCGGCGAGGTTGGGGGCCTTGAGGGCCGCCTCGGCGTACAGCTGCGCCGCCGTCGCCAGGTCGCCGTCGCGCTCGTGGAGGTACGCCGCGGCCGCGGTGTGGCGGGGCAGGGTGTCGTCCAGCGCCGCGAGCGCCGCCAGGCCGGCGCGGGGTCCGTCGGCATGGCCGACGGCGACCGCGCGGTTGAGCCGGACGACGGGACTGCCGGTCAGGCGTACGAGTTCGTCGTACCACTCGACGATCTGCACCCAGTCGGTCTCCTCGGCGACGGGGGCGTCCGCGTGGAGCGCGGCGATGGCGGCCTGTGCCTGGAACTCGCCCAGCCGGTCGCGGGCGAGGGCCGCCTGCAGGATCGCGACGCCCTCGGCGATCGACTTCGTGTCCCACCGGCCGCGGTCCTGCTCGGCGAGCGGCACCAGGCTCCCGTCGGGTGCCGTCCGGGCCGCGCGCCGGGCGTGGTGGAGCAGCATGAGGGCGAGCAGCCCCGCCACCTCGGGGTGGTCGATCGCGGCGGCCAGCTGCCGGGTGAGCCGGATGGCCTCGGCGGCGAGGTCGACGTCGCCGCCGTAGCCCTCGTTGAAGACCAGGTAGAGAACGCGCAGCACGGTGGCGACGTCACCGGGCTGGTCGAAGCGCACGCCGGAGATGGTGCGCTTGGCCCGGCTGATGCGCTGCGCCATGGTCGCCTCGGGCACCAGGTAGGCCTGGGCGATCTGACGGGTGGTGAGTCCGCCGACGGCGCGCAAGGTGAGCGCGACCGCCGACGACGGTGTCAGCGACGGGTGGGCGCACAGGAAGTAGAGCTGGAGCGTGTCGTCCACCGCGGGCGCGAGCCCGGGCACCGGCTCCTCCTCGACGAGGTCCTCACGCCGGCGCCGGGCGGCGTCCGCGCGGGTCGCGTCGAGGAACTTGCGCCAGGCCACGGTGACCAGCCAGCCCTTCGCGTCCCGCGGCGGGTCGGCCGGCCATACGCGGACCGCCTCGACCAGCGCCTCCTGTACGGCGTCCTCGGCCGCCGCGAAGTCGGCTCCGCGGCGGACGAGGACGGCTAGCACGCTCGGTGTGAGGCTGCGGAGCAGGACCTCGTTCATCTCAGGCTCACTCCGTGATGGTGGGCGAGACACCGTAGAAGGGGCGCAGCTCGAGCCACTCGTGGATCGGCTTCCCGCCCGCTCCGGGAGCGGCCGACAGTTCCCCGGCCAGCTCCAGGGCGCGTTCGTAGCTGTCGACGTCGATCACCATCCATCCGGCGATGAGGTCCTTGGTCTCGGCGAACGGGCCGTCGGTGACCGGCGGGCGCCCCTCGCCGTCGTACCGGACCCACGTTCCTTCGGGAGCCAGAGCCTGACCGTCGACGAACTCGCCGGTCTGCTCGAGCCGGGCCGCGAAGTCGTTCATGTACTGCACGTGCGCCGAGATCTCTTCGGGCGTCCACTGGTCCATGGCCACGTCATTGACCGGAGCCGGGGCGCCGCGGTAGTGCTTGAGCAGCAAGTACTTGGCCATCGGATTTCTCCTCGGTGCTGTGCGACCCATTGTGGTCGCGTTCACTACGGGGACGGAGCCAGTCAGGGATTCTCGACATCACCGGCCGAGGTTTTTTCGAGCACCCGTCGCAGGGCCTGGGTGACCCTTGCACGGCGTCCGGATCCTCCGTCCCTCGCCCCGGTTACGGATCCGAGTACGGCCACCTGGCCACCGCTGATCGTGGACGTTTCGCTGCGCCCGGTCCCTGCTTCAGGCCGGGGGCCGAGGTGAGGCCGAGGCCGGGGCGCGTCCGCCCTCACCGAGGACCACGCCGCTCCGACAGGCCGACAGTCGCAGACGGTGCCGGTACGCCGCCGAACACCGGCCGGCGCCACGTGAGCGGTCACGCCGACTGGGTCGGCAGCCGAGCGGGAGGCCCTGTCCCCGCCCACCGCCACCGGCACCCCCGAAACAGTCACGCGGCAGACGCTCCACGGCACAGTGCACCGCGCGGTGCCGGACACCCCGCGGTACCCACCACGCGCCAGAAGGCACCGGACGACGGGTCGAACGGGTCAGGAACCGAGAAGCGCCGGTCACCGGACCGCCCCTACTGTGTGAGCCATGGACATCACCCTCCACACGGCCTCCCTCCCTCACACCGACCCGGACGCCTCCCTGGCCTTCTACCGCGACCTGCTCGGCTTCGAGGTACGCAGCGACGTCGGACACGGCACGATGCGGTGGATCGTCGTCGGCCCCGCCGGCCGGCCCGGCACGGCCCTCCTCCTGGCGCCGCCGGGCGCCGACCCCGGCATCACCGAGGACGAGCGCCGCACCATCGCCGAGATGATGGCCAAGGGCACGTACGGCTGGATCATGCTGGCCACCCCCGACCTCGACAGCACCTTCGAGAAGCTACGGGCCGGCGGCGCCGAGATCGTCCAGGAACCGACCGAGCAGCCGTACGGCATCCGCGACTGCGCCTTCCGGGATCCCGCGGGCAACATGATCCGCTTCCAGGAACTCCGCTAGGACGTGGCCGGGCAGTCCGGCCACCGACCGGGACCGTGCCACGGACGCCGAAGCGCCTTCTCACTGCGTCCGCCCACGAGACTCAGTACGTCCGCCCCCGAGATCGAGCACTCCGCGCCGCGGACACGCGTACGCGCACCACCACCGGCGAAAGAGGTTCTCTCATGTGTCACCCGGCATGGACGCGCGCACGGATGGCCGCACAACGCCTGAACGACCTCGCGCGACTGCGCCGCGTCCGCGACCAGATGGACCGGCAGTACGCGCAGCCACTGGACGTCCCTGCGCTCGCCCGCCAGGCGGGCCTGCCGGCCGGAGACCTCCATCGGCAGTTCCAGCTCGCCTACGGCCAGTCGCCGTACGCCTACCTCGTGACGCGCCGCGTCCAACGCGCGGTGGCGCTGCTGCGAGGCGGCGACCACACCTTCGCCGAGGCCCGCTGCGCGGTCGGCCGCACATCACCGGGCACCTCCGAAACCCGCCTCACCGAACTGGCCGGCATGGTGCCCAGCACCTACGACGTCCACGCGGCGGACACGGCGGACACGGCGGCGGTCAGCGAACTTCCGAATCACGCCTTAGATCGCGCAGCCGTTCGGGCCGGGGACGCCGTCGATCCAGTTGCTGCTGTTCTCGACGTAATAGCTCGACATGATCCCGTACTTGGTCCAGCCTCGCGGCTGGACCATCACCCAGTAGGGGTTGCCGCCGACCGACTGGCCCGGTATCTGGCAGTACACCAACACCTCGTCCCAGGAGTTGATCTGGCCGATGATCGAGGGGCAGTTCGAGGTGCTCGGCGAGGTCGCGCAGTCGCCCTCGTTGATACTGCGGACGTTGACCCCGTCCGCCCACACGCCGTACCAACCGCGGCCGTGTCCGTCGGCCGCGGCGCTCTGGGAGGTGGTGACCACAAGGGCGATCGCGCCGGCAGCGGCGAGTGCCGCGGTCCTCTTGCGCATGACGTTCCTTTCGGTGCCGAGCCGGGTCGGCTCGGGTCGGCTCGGGTCGGCTCGGGTCGGCTCGGGGAGGTTTCCCGTACTGTTCGCCCCGCACGTTAGGCAATCCCGAGAGACCGCGGTCCCTGACATCTGTCAGGACCAGGGTCCCGGATCAGCCGCGATGCTTGGCCACTTGGAAGCGGCCGGCCGACACAGCCGACCGGCAGTGACTGAGACGAAGAAGACCGTGACTGCACGGTTTCGCAAGAAGGCGGGCGTGGCCATAGCGGCGCTGCTGATGACGGCGGCCACGGGTGTGGCTTCTTCCTCGCCGGCGTCAGCCGCTGCGGCGGACTGCCCCAGGGGAGACGTCTGCGTATGGATCAACAGCGTCGCGTGGGGCCAGCCGACGTGGAAGTCGACGGGCAATCTGTACAACCTGCACTCGGACCAGGGGATGTACATCCTCAACAACGGTGTGCGCTATCCGGGCGCGGAGCACATCTGGTTCGACCTCACCGCCCAGCACGGCGGGAACTTCACGGGGTGCCTGCACTACCCGAACGACCCCAACGTGGACATCTTCCTGGGCCCCGTGACCTTGCACAGTGCGGTGTGGGGCGGGGAGTGCTGAGCTGATCCGCTCGTTGGTCCGGTCGTGGGGAGGCATCGCACGAACGCCTGCCGACAGCACGGCAAGCCAATCCGGTCTGGTCACTCGTCGCTCCGACTGACTCGGTGTGCCAGGTGTTGGGGTACGTCGTGCCGCCGCCACCGGAGGGATTCGCGACGTGTGACGCTTTCGATCGCTCTCTGCCGCCTGAGCAGCAGGGCGCGGCGTTCGCCTGCGGTGATCCCTCGTGTCCGACGCGTGACCGGGGAGGCACCCTGGGTAACCAGGTCAGGCGCGCCCACCGGAGCGCTGTCTCCGACGGGGACCAGGCCGAGGCCGCGTCACCGTAGCTGGTCCACCAGCGATGACGCGGGGCCGTCCGCTGCCGCGCAGCACAGCCGGCACACCGCAGCACAAGGCGCCACAGCCCGTCGCGGCACACCGCGGCCCGACCCACAGAGCACGCTCCCCTGGACGGATCATGCAGGGCGCCGTCCGGGCCGACGGCGTCGTGGACAGCGGATACGGGTAGGGGCGGCCCGTTCCGTACCCTTGCGGCATGCGCATGCGCCCCACTCTGAGTTGGACCCCTGCCGAGGACCTGCCGCCGGGCACCACGGACCTGGAGCCGGTGGCCGGTGCACTGCGCACCGGTGGTGTGCTGGTGCTCAGCGGGGCTGGCATCTCCACCGAGTCGGGCATCCCCGACTACCGGGGCGAGGGCGGGAGCCTGAGCCGGCACACCCCGATGACGTACCAGGACTTCACCGCCGGCGCCCAGGCCCGGCGCCGGTACTGGGCGCGCAGCCACCTCGGCTGGCGCACCTTCGGCCGCGCCCGGCCCAACGCCGGACACCGGGCCGTGGCCGCGTTCGCCCGGGACGGCCTGCTGTCGGGGGTGATCACCCAGAACGTCGACGGCCTCCACCAGGCCGCCGGCAGCGAGGGCGTCGTGGAACTCCACGGGAGCCTGGCGCGGGTCGTCTGCCTTTCCTGCGGTGCCGTCAGTCCGCGCCACGAGCTTGCCCGGCGCTTGGAGGAGGCCAATCCAGGCTTCGATCCGGTCGCCGCCGCGATCAACCCCGACGGCGACGCCGACCTCACGGACGACCAGGTCGCGGACTTCCGGGTGCTGCCCTGCACGATCTGCGGCGGCATCCTCAAACCGGACGTGGTGTTCTTCGGCGAAACCGTCCCACCGCCGCGGGTCGAGCATTGCCGCACACTGGTCCGCGAAGCGGCCTCGCTGCTGGTCCTGGGTTCCTCACTGACGGTGATGTCGGGGCTCCGGTTCGTCCGTCAGGCAGCCCAGGCCGGGAAGCCGGTCCTGATCGTCAACCGGGACCCCACACGCGGCGACCCGCACGCCCTCGCCCGGGTTTCACTCCCGCTGGGAACGGCCCTCACCACCGTGGCCGACCGGCTGGGCGTTCCCGTCGACGACGAGGTGACGGCCCACCCGCGGCAGTGACGGTGACGAGGCATCACGGTTGGCTTGGTCCGTGCCGCGAGGTGTCGGGGGCCGCGACAGGCGAACTGATCCGCTCGCGAAGGCGGTTCCGCGGATCCGGCCACCGCCACCCCTTTGAATCCGTCCAGTTGGTTCTGGCCAGTCCGACCGACCGGCCGGCCGGCCACCGGCCGTCACCGGCGGCATCGCCACTCGCCGACGCGGGACCGCCACTGCGGCGGCTCCAGCACCGCGTAACGGCTCCGGACGGCTCCGGTGCGGCTCGTCCTGTCCGCACACCCTCACTCGCTTCGGGCAGTTGCAGTGAGGCAGGGGATGCTCCTGCCTCGCGCATGCCGGGGCGCAGGCCGCCTCAACGGCTCTTCAACCAGTGGACCGGCAACGGCTCTTCATACCGGTGCACCTGCACGACGGTCTGCCCCCGGACGGCAACGCCGCCTCACCACGGTCAGAACGGAAGGCGACCGCGGGTACGGCGGCCGGCCGAGCCACTGCGGCCCACGGCGCGGGAACTGGTGTGGAAGGGCTTGCTGAAAAGCCTGCCCAGGACACCCGGCGCCTTGCCGCCGGCTCGCGCACCGGCGCCGAGCGAACGTTGGGTGCCGCGCTCCGGGTGGCGGGAAAGACGGGGGACGAAGAAGGCCAGGACGGCCAGAACCACACATACGGCAACAACACCGGCGATAACCACGAGTCGACTCCCTGATTAGGTTGGGGAGAGACAAGTGCCCCGTCACACCGCTTCCATGTGACGGGCGCTCCGGACCTTGGTCGCCGCCGTCCACCCGTGGGCACCCCAGCGGTGGCCGTGACCGGGTTCGCGGGAGGCGTCAGAGGAAGCGACGGATGGGAGCGACGGCCGCCTCCCGCAGTCGCCGCGTGAGGGGGCGGCGGTTCCAGCGGCCCTTCTCGATCCGTTCACTGGCCCGCAGGTCCTCGTCGAAGTGCTGGTCGAGGGTGGCGGTGAAGTCCTCGTCCAGGACGGCGAGCATGACCTCTTCGTCGTGGTCCAGAGAGCGGCGGTTGAAGTTGGTGGAGCCGATCAGGGCGGCGATCCGGTCGACGGTGATGACCTTGGCATGCATCATCGTCGGCTGGTACTCGAAGATGCGGACCCCGCAGTCGAGCAGGTCTTCGTAGAAGTGCTGACCGGCCAGTTGGCATACGCGCTTGTCGGTATGGGGACCGGGCAGCAGGATCTCCACCTCGACGCCGCGTCGGGCGGCCGCGCACAGCAGGTCGATGAAGTAGGCGTCGGGGGCGAAATAGGCGGTGGCGAGCCGGAAGCGGACCTGAGCGGACTCGATCATGACCCGCAGCAGCGTCTGCATGTCCTGCCAGCCGAAGCTGGCCGAGCCGCGGACGACCTGGACCACGGCGTCGCCCTGCGGCCTGTGGCCGGTGAAACGGTCACGGTCGTCGAAGAGGGTGTCGTGGCACTCGGCCCAGTTCTGCGCGAAGGCGGCGGCGATGCCGTCCACCGCCGGCCCGGACACCTGAACGTGGGTGTCGCGCCATTCGCCCTCGTTGCGGGCGTCTCCGCACCATTCCTCGGCTATGCCCACCCCGCCGGTGAACGCCGCCTCCTCGTCCACGACGAGCACTTTGCGATGGCAGCGGTGATTCTGCTTGAGGGGGCTCAGATACAAGGGCTTACGGAACCAGGCCACCTTGACGCCGGCCCCGACCATCATGTCCAGCAGGTGCGGTTCGATCCGGCGGCTGCCGAAGCCGTCCAGCAGCAGCCGCACCCGCACACCGTCGCGGGCCCGCTCGGCCAGCGCGGTCGCGAACTCTCGGGCGATCTCACCGCGCCAGTACACGAACGTCATCATGTCCACGGTGTGCCGCGCGCCGCGGATGCTCTCCAGCATGGCCGGGAAGATCTCGTCCCCGTTGCGCAGCACCACGAGGGCGTTGCCTTCCGTGGCGGCGATGCCGATCAGGCGTTCCAGGCGACGCCGCATCCGCTGTTTGTGCTGCTCCACAGGCAGGGGCGGTTCGGCGGTCGCCGGGAAATCCTCCGGCTCGCTGCGTGTGGTCGTCACGGCTCCCCCGTCCAGTCGAAGATGGCCGACCCGTGCGTCGGGCGGCGCCGAGGTGACTGTACACACGCACCCGACCAGGTGCTGACGGGCCCTCGCCGCGCCAGGGCCGAGTCCCTACGGCTCCGATCAGCCCCGACAGATTCCACAAATCAGACAACTCCGACAGCCCAACACCCGCAGAGCCCCAACACCCGCAGAGCCCCAGGACCCCAAGGCCCCAATAAGAGGCCGTCACATCCGGTTTCGCAGCCGGAGCCTCAGCTGTTGACCAGGGTGCGGCCGAGGAGAGGGAGCAGGCGGTCCCAGTGGCGCTTCAGGGCCGAGGGGTTGAAGGCGTCGGTGTCGGCCATGGTGAAGCCGTGGACGGTGCCGGGGTAGATCTCGGAGGTGTAGTCGACACCTGCGCCATCCAGCGCCTGGTTGAGCTCGCCGAGAGCCTCGGGGGTCAGATCGGTCTCGGCGTGCCCGAGATGGACCTGGGCGGTGAGCTTGGAGAGGAGGCGATGCGTGCCGTCGGGCCCGTCGGCGCCCACAGGACCGTGGAATCCGGCGACGGCGGCTACGTGACGCGGGTGCGCCGCGGCGGTGCGCATCGCCAGGAGGCCGCCTATGCAGTACCCGGTCACCGCGACCGGTCCGGCGTCGACCTCGGGCTGGGTGGTGAGGAACCTCAGGTAGGCGTCGGCGTCACTCAGGACCCGTTCGGGGGTGTGCGCCTCGATCAAGGGCATCAACTGGGCCATGACCGCGGGCCGGACCTCCTCTCCGATGTGGTCCGGAAGTGCGATCACCGGCGCCGGGCCGTTCCGGTAGAAGATGTTGGGGACGAGCACGTAGTACCCGTGCCCGGCCAGTTCACGGGCCATGTCCCGCAGCACGGGCCGGATACCGAAACCGTCCGCGTACATCAGGACCCCTGGGAGCCGCGCGTCGTGGCTCTCGCGGCTCGGGAAGGCGGCGAAGGCGTCGGCCTGGCCGTCCGGGGTGGGGATCCGCAGTGTCTTGACGGGCAAGAGCTTCCTTCCTCTTCCTTCTTCGGAGTTCACCTACATAGCGTTAGTCGCACTAACGTTTTTCGCCCGAGCGGCGAACGTACATCGTTAGTCGGACTAACGCAACGGGTAGGATCAGTGCCATGATCAGTGCCGAAGCCGCAGACATGCCGGACGACGGCGCGGCCAGGACGCCAGGCAGGCTGCGCCGTCGGGCGAGCCGACTGTTGTCGCAGCTCTCCGCGCGGTCGGACCGGCTGATCACCGAGGGGCTGGGCGGGGCCGGCGCCCGCAAGTGGCACTACGCCGTGCTCGCCTCACTGGAGGAGTACGGACCGGCCAGCCAGGCCGAGTTGAGCGGGCGCTCCGCCATCTACCGCAGCGACATGGTCGGCGTGCTCAACGAACTGGCCGAGCGTGACCTCGTCGAGCGGACGCCGGATCCCGATGACCGGCGCCGCAACATCATCACCATCTCGGCTCAGGGCCGCCGTCACCTACGCCGCCTCGACAAGGTCCTGGACGACCTCCACGACGAACTGCTGGCACCGCTGAGTCCGGCCGAACGCGACCAGTTCGTGCAGATGCTCAACCGTTTGCTGGACCACCATGCCCGAGCCTCCTGACCCCGCTGAGCCGTATCCGACGCCGGCCACCGTGCACCGTGCACCGTGCACTGGCCAGGAACCGTCGAGGACCGGCGACAGCGCCTGGCAGGTCCAGCCCGCTACGGGCTGATCAGCCCGTGTTCACCGGCGCCCGTAGCGATCAGTCGGGCGGAGCATCCCTTCTCCGACGGCTCCGATCTCCTGACAGACCGAGACGACGGGCATCAGGGACCACCACTCCCTCGATGACCGGTCCGGGCAGAGTGCGCCCGCCTACCCCGCACGCGGCTGACGTCCCCTCGCGCATGGCCGGCTCACTCACGCCGTCCGGTGCGCCTGGGCGCTGGAGCCTGGCCGCGGCAGGCCGCGCTCCACCTCGCCGGCATCTTCGTCCGGGGATGACCCGGGCACCGTCCGGGGGAAGGCCCGCCGGTAGGCACCCGGTGACACGCCGATCTGTTTGAGGAAGTGGTGGCGCAGGTTGTTCGCCGTACCGAGGCCACTCAGCTCCCCGACCTTCTCGATGGGCAGGTCCGTCGCCTCCAGCAGGCTCTGCGCCCGTGCCAGGCGCTGGCTGAGGAGCCACTGAAGCGGGGTGGTCCCCGTAGCCGCCTGGAGTCGCCGATGGAGGGTCCGCGGGCTCATCGCCGCGCGCTGCGCCAGGTCCTCGACTGTCAGGGGCTGGTCCAGGTGCGCACGGGCCCAGTCCAGTACGGGACCCAGGCTCCCGTCGTCCGTGGCGGGCACCGACAGGTCGATGAACTGCGCCTGGCCGCCCGGCCGATGGGCGGGCACCACCATCCGGCGGGCCAGTTGGTTGGCGACGTGCGCGCCCAGGTCACGCCGGACCAGATGAAGACAGAGGTCGAGTCCGGCGGTCAGCCCAGCGCTGGTGAGTACATCGCCGTCGTCCACGTACAGCACCGAGTCGTCGACTCGTACCTTCGGGTAACGCTCGGCCAGTTGAGCGGTGTGCATCCAATGCGCGGTGGCACGCCGTCCGTCGAGCAGCCCGGCCTCGGCGAGCGCGAACGCTCCGGTGCACAGGGAGACCATGCGGGCGCCGGAGTCGTAGGCGTCGCGCAGGGCTGTGATCAGTGCCCGCGGCAGCGGTCTGCCCTCGTCGACACACGGGTCGGGCACCGAGGGCACGATGACCGTGTCGGCACCGACGAGGTCGTCGAGCCCGTGGCGGGTCCGCAGGGACAGTCCCGTGGCGGTCGGAGAGCTGTCCTGCCGACGCTCTCCCGTGCCGCACAGCCGCAGGTCGTACCACGGGTCGGCCAGGTCGGGCTGCGGCTTCCCGAAGACGGTGCAGGGGATGCTCAACTCGTACAGGTCCCACGAGGGGACCTCGACGTCCTCGGTCACGACCACGGCGACGGAACCAGGATTCATGCCCTGAAGCGTATGGCAGGAATTTGGTGCCTGCCGTCACCGGTGTCACTGTTCCCGGCCGTCGCACGTTGCGATCTTGGGCTTACGTGACCAACCGCCGCAGGCGGACGTACAGGGAGTTGTGGCATGCGTTCTGATCACCTGGCGGTATCCGTCATCGGACTGGGCTCCATGGGCTCGGCGTTGGCCTCCGTCCTGCTGGAGCAGGGTTACGAGACCACCGTGTGGAACCGCTCGGCGCACAAGGCCCAATCACTGGTCGACCGGGGCGCCCGGCTGGCCGCCACACCGGCGGAAGCCGTCGCGGCGAGCCCGCTGATCATCGCCTGTGTACTGGACTACGAGGCTCTGCACACCGTCCTCGACCCCGTCGCCCGTCTTCTCGCGGGCAAGGTCCTGGTCAACCTCACCTCCGGCTCTCCCGAACAGGCCCACCAGACCATCGCATGGGCCCGGTCGCACTCCGCCGACTATCTCGACGGCGCGATCATGACCACCCCGCCGGGAGTCGGCAGCCCCGAGATGATGTTCCTCTACAGCGGTTCCGCCGCCGCCTTCGAAGCCCACCGCCCGACCTTGGCGGCCCTGGGCGACCCTCTGTACCTGGGTGCGGACCCGGGTTTGGCCTCCCTCTACGACGCCGCGCTGCTCGGCCTGATGTGGTCCACCATGACCGGCTGGCTGCACGGCACCGCACTGGTCGGCGCCGACCAGACACCGGCCACCGCCTTCACCCCTGTCGCGATCCGCTGGCTGACCACCGTGGCCGGCTTCCTGACGACCTACGCTCCCCAGGTGGACGCCGGCCGCTACCCCGGCGACGACGCCACCGTCGACGTACAGATCGCCGCGATCGACCATCTCCTCCACGCCGCAACCTCCCGCGGCATCGACAACGCCCTGCCCCTCCTCCTCAAGTCCGCCATGGAACGGGCCAAGGCCGCAGGGCACGGCTCCGACAGCTATGCGAGCGTGATCGAGGTCCTGAAGAACCCCGCAGTCGGCCAATGATCGTCACACCCGCCGTTCGCCGCCACCTGGCACGGGGGCTGGACGACCGTCGCTGCCACGGCGTCCTGGACGGGCCTTGCCGGAGCACCCGGGGTGCCCGATGCCAACCACCCTGGCCGCATTGCCTGTTCGCTGGCTGCTCACTGGAACAGTACGGGGATCACTGAGGCACCGCGGGGACCAGCAGGTACAGGATGATGCCGGTCGTGGCCTTGCGGGTGGTGACCGGAAGTACCGGAACGGACCAGACCTGCGCTATCGCCCGCGTCCCGCTCGTCGCTCGGCAGACCGCTCTCGTACAGCGAGGCGGCGTACGCCTGCTTGACGGCCAACGCCCAGTGATACCCGATCGAGGAGGGATACACGATCACGAGCATGTCGACCAGCATGACCCCCAGCACGATGAACACCATCCAGTGCGAGTTCGCGGTGGGTGTGCCAGTTGGCCCACCAGCCTGAGTAGACCTTGGAGCGCCAGACCGAGTCGGGGAGTTGGGTCGGATTCCACGTCTCCATGAGGCCATGGTTGTCGACGAAGGCATACAGCGCGGCTGTGCCCATGGCCATGACCAGCATGATGCAGGCTGAGACGTCTCAGCGGCCCAGGCGACGAAACCATGCGTTGATCCAGCGGGTCGGACATCGAGTTGGCGGGCCTGTTCGTCGGGTCGCCGGAGTATGCCTTCGTCGCGCTCGTTTCATCTGCACGAAGAGCGAGACGGCCAGCACTTGCTGGCAGCAGAAGACGGGCGTGACGAGTATGACCGCCAGCTGCACCACCTTGGTCTTGGCCGTCGGCGGCCAGTAGATCCACAGACGGAACAGCAGACGAGTCGCCCGTCGAAACGGCCGCGGCGCCCTGCGCAGCCGACGCATCGCGGCGCGGCGATCGACCTGTGCGGACGACCGGAACGCTCCCGCGATCAGTTGTGGTTCCAAGGCCTTGAGCTGCTCCATCCCCGCCCCCGATGCTGAGACCCCGCAATGACCCTGGAAGCCGGCGGTTTCCAAGCCGACGCGACCGGAGTCGCACAGCCGACCCCACGACGATCCACGGCGACCCACGACGACCCAGCGGGTACACCCCGCCGGTCACTCCGTCGCCTCCGCGCGGCGATGACGGCCCAACACCGGTTCACTCCGCGGAAGTCGGCGCGCGACACAAGACAGTTCACCGCCCAGAACCCGTGTGGCCAGCCCGACGACCGACCTCAGCGTTCACCGATGCCCACCGCACCCCGCCAGACGTCGGCGGCCGCGGTCGATGGCTGCTCAGCACCCACTCCACGCGTGCGCGGCGGAGACACGACGGTGCGGCCACCTCAGGAGTACCGTCGGCGCGCCCAGTGCGCAGTGCCCAGCACTCGGACCGTCGGCCACCTGTCCGGCTGGGTCCCTGACAGATGTCAGGGACCGGTGATCCGCCTGTGTTTCTAGAGTGCTGACGTCAGCGCGAGTGCCGAACGCCGGTGAGGCGCCCGGCCTCACCACGGTGACACGTCACAGTTCACAGGTCATGGAGCGAGGCTCGACAGAGGGACAGGGACACGAATGCTCAGTCGCGCCACGCCCTGCGCGGGCTGCACCGACGCCATCCGTGGCCCGCTCGCCGCCACCGGGGCGCCGACCAGCGGGGCCATGTCCGACATGACGGTCACCGAGCACTCGCCGACGACGTACCGCAGTTTCTCCCGGCGGACGCACGACTTCGTCCGCTGAGACCATCCACCACATGGGGGGACCCCACATGCACAAGCTTCTGCGCCGCTCCGCCACCGCCGTCGCCGCCACCGCCCTCGCGTTCGGTACCCTCGCCGCCACGGCCGAGGCCGCCCCGGCCCAGTCCGTCAGTGCCGCCAGTGCCGGTGACCCCGCCCTCACCGACATCTACATCTGGGCCACCGACGTCAACCTCCGCAGCCAGCCCACCTCCGCGTCGCCGCGTCTGGCCGTCCGCTCGCAGCACCACATGGACGCGGTGTGCCAGAAGCAGGGCCAGTACGTGTACGACCCCGCCGTCGGCGGCAACAGCTGGTGGACCGCGGTCATGGAGTTCTCCGGCAGTGACGTCGCCTGGGTGAGCAACCTCTACATCCAGGGCGGCGAGAAGATCGCCGGTGTCCCGGACTGCACCTTCTGACCGACGGCCGGTCCAACCCTGCGAGAGGACCGCTGGAGAAGACTCCGGTACGCAGCACCATCACCGCACTCGCGGTGATGGTGACGGCCGCCCCCGGCACCGGCTTCGGCCCCGCCGACATCACAGAGCCCTACCGGGAGTTGCACACGCGGCCTCGCCACCTGTCGGACCGGGCGGCGCGGTCCGCCGGCCGCTCCTGACGGCGGGCTGCCCGCGGACCGCGATCGGCAGACCGTGATCCGCGGCCCGTGCCCCGAGGCCCGAAGCCCGTGATCCGAGGCCAGCAGGCCGAGCCCGGCACCGGTCTGCGCCTGCCGAGGGCTGGGACCTCCGTCCTCACCTACCCCTGTCCATCCGCGCGCCGACGCCCACAAGCCGGAAGCAGGACGGCTGTTCGGCGCGAAGAACCGGCGGCTGCGACCCACAACAACGTCGGGACGGCCGAACGTCGCGCCGTCCCGCCGTCCCGCCAGCGACACTCGACGCCTCCGGAAAGAGGTCGGCCGTCTCGTCGGCGAGTGCTCGGCAGGCCGGGATTTCACCAGGCAGGCCATCCAGCGCCCTGCGCGCGAGCCGGTCGCGCTTGCCTGTTTCCTCTTTCAGCGGCCGATGGTGCCGGGTTCCGCGACCGCCTCGGTCCACGGACGGCTCCACCTCCGTCGCGGCGACACCTCTGGCACATGCGGGCGCCGTAGGAGCCGCCTTCGCACGCCAGGGTGTCGAGGCGGGCCGTCGCACCCGCCCCGCAGCAGGCCGAGGCAGCCTCGGGCTGCCGAGCGGGATCAGGGGGTGATGTAGCAGCGGATGGCCGTGCCACCGGGGGCGGTGTGGATGCGTACGAGGTCGGCGAGGTAGTGCACCAGCATCAGCCCCCGGCCGCCGAGCTGGCCCGGTGCGGGTGGGCGACGGCCGGCGAGCGGATCCTTCAGGTATCCGCCGTCGCGGACCTCGCACACCATCTGGCCGTCGTCGGCCCATACCCGCAGAGTGCCCGAACCCCCGCCGTGCAGAACGCTGTTGGTGGTCAGCTCGGCCACGACCAGGGCCACGTTCTCCAGGCGGAGACCCGACAGGCCGAACCGCTCGGCCCGTTCGACCGCGAAGTGCCGGGCGCCCGGCAGCCGTTCGGCGTCGAAGACGAGCTCCTCGGCCGTCTCCGCGTGCTCCAGCGGCTCGTTGTAGCGAGCGACCACCTGTTCGGGCGCGTAGGCGGTGCTGTGCTGTTCCTGGCCGTCGGAGATGACGAGGGGATGGGTCGCGTACGCGTCGGTGAGAACCTGTTCGTCGAGGCGGCCGGCGTCGTACGGGCAGAGGATGGTGACGTCCCGGCCCTGGAACGCCGGGTTGATCAGCGCCTCGTGCTGGGCGCACGCCGGGTACTCCACGCTGCTGCGACCGGCCCAGACCGGCTCACCGATGATCCGCACCCGCGTCCGGGGATGGGCGTCCGCGAAGGCGCGCAGCACCTTGGGGATGATCCGTCCGGGGTTGCGCCCCGCCTCGCTCATGTCGAGGAGCCGTACGTCCGCCGCGTCCTCGCCCAGGGCCGTCCTGAGGACCGCCAGATTCGGCCCGGGCACGGCGACCGCCACCGGCTCCCCGGCCTTCAGACCGTCGCGGATGAAAGGCACCGTGCCGTGCAGGTACTCCTGCTCGTCCCGGTAGAACAGGGCGGGATGCAGGAACGGTTCGTCGGTCAGTGTGGTCATCACGCCGCCACCTCGACGGTGGGCGGATCCGGCCGGAAGGTGTCCCGCACGCGCCGCGGAGCGGCAGGCGGTTCCTCGCGCACGATCCGTCGCTCCTCCAGGAGGCCCTGGGCGGCGGCAAGCGCCGGGACCCGGACACTGCCGGCATCGACGAAGGTGACCGCGGACAGTTCCAAGTGGCACGCCTCTTCGTCGCTCAGGAAAAGCTGGTGCAAAGTCTGTTCCCGGGCCGGGCGCGCCGGCGAGCCGACCTCGCCGACCGCATACCGACCTGGCCGACCCGCCGACGGGTGCACGCGCGAAGCGTCCGTGAACCAGGTCGACGATGCTGTGCGCGCATCCGCCTCCCCCGCCATGCTCACTCCATCACCCCAGATCACCCGTCGGCTCGGTTCCTATTATCCCCCACGGCCGAAATCGGGTGAACGCGCCGCCGTGGGAGGCCGCCTTCGCATTCCGCTGCGGGTGTGGCACACGCCGTCGGCATCCGGACACGGGTACGGAACGGGGAGGAGCAACCGGCCCGCACGGGGCTGAGGGCTCCGGGCGGGTGGCCACCGGCGTGGCCAAGTCCTTAGGCTCTGTGACGGCCGGGCGTTCGCACGGTGCGGGCAGTGGGCACAGGAGGAGGGGCGTTCGCCATGGAGCACCCGGTGGACGTGAAGATCGACCTGGACCGTGACCTGTTCCTGCGGACGTTGGTGCGGGAACTGGCGACGTCGCTGGAGTCGGTGATCGGTCTGGACGAGGCTTCCGGGTACATCAGCCTGGTGGGCCAGGCGGTCGGCACGCAGATCGACGAGATGTACCTCAAGGCGCTCGGCCAGGATCACCTGTCCCCGGAGCAGGTCGCTGAGGCACTGGTGGACCTCAAGCGCCGCATCAAGGGCGACTTCTTCGTCATCGAACAGGACGACACCAAGATCGTGCTCGGCAACCGGGCGTGCCCGTTCGCCGAGAAGGTCCTGGGCCGTGAGTCCATGTGCATGATGACCTCGAACGTCTTCGGGACGATCGCCGCCCGCAACCTCGGCTACGCGAGCGTCGAACTGCAGGAGACCATCGCCCGCGGCGACTCCGGCTGCCGTGTCGTCGTGCACCTCGTGCCCGGCGCCGGACCGTCGACCGGACGCGAGTACTTCGTCGCCACCGATCTGCCCCTCGGCGGCCCGGACACCGGTACGGTGCCTGCGTGAGCCTTGGCCTGTTCGAGGCCATCACCAAACCCCTGCCCCACCCCGTCGTGCTCTGCGCGGGGGACGGCAGGATCCTGGCGGCCAACCCCGCCGCCACCGCCTCGATCCCCCAGCTGCAAGCAGGCGCCAGCCTGTACGCCCTCGCCCAGGACGACCCGGGCGCCCTGCGGGCCCACCTGGGCAACTGGCTGCGCAGCGGCAGCCCGCTGCCGGGGGCGCTCGTGATCAAGGACAGCGACGGCAGCCGGACCCGTTTCCGCTGCCACGGGGTGCGCGCCACCTGGTGGCAGGGCGCTGAGCCAGTGGTGCAACTGCACCTGCACCGCCTGGACCACGCCGACCGGTTCACCGTCCTCAGTCAGCAGGTCAGCGCGTTGAACCGGGAGATCGCCATCCGGCGTACCGCGGAAGCCCAGCGCGAGGAACTGCTGCTCGCCGAGCAGGCCGCCCGTGCCCGTCTGCAACGCCTGTACCAGCTCACCGCGGCACTGGCCTCGTCCGCGACGCTCGCCCAGGTCGCCGAGGCCGTGGCGACCACGGCCGCACGTGTGCTGGAGGTCGACGGCGTGACGCTGGAGCTGCACTCCCAGCGCCTGGTGCCCGCCCTGGAACCGGGCGAGGATCTGCGCGTCCTGACGGAGACCGCCTGGAAGGACCTCGACCAACCCTGCGACATCGCGCGCACCATGGCCGTGGGGGCGGTACGGATCGCGCTGGAGGCCGACGGTGTCGTCCTGGGCGCCCTGACCGTGCACCCCGGGTCGGGCGGAGTGCCGGAGCCGGAGCACCTGACGGCGGTGGGCCAGCAGATCGCCCAGGCGGTGCGCCGCGCCGGGCTGTACGAACACGAACACCGCGTCGCCGAACGCCTCCAGCTCAGCCTGCTGCCCCGACTGCCCGGCGTGGCCGGTCTGGAGGTGGCGACCTGCTACGCGCCCGGCAGCGACATGGTGATGGTCGGCGGCGACTGGTACGACCTGTACGACCTCGACGAGGACCACATCGGCCTGTCGACCGGTGACGTCGCCGGGCACGGCCTCCCCCAGGCCGCGGTCATGGCCCAGATCATCGCCGCCCTGCGCGGCATCGTCCTGCGCTGCGGCACCCACCCTCAAGCGGTCCTCACCGAGCTGAACGAGTACCTGCACCTGTACCACCGGGGCCAGATGGCCACCGCCGCGTACCTGCTCTACCACCGGCCCACCCGCGCCCTCACCTACGTCAAGGCCGGACATCCCCCGCCGCTCGTGGTCCGCCCCGACGGCTCCAGCCGCTATCTGGACGGCCCGATCTCCCCGCCGGTGGGGCCCGTGCCCGGCGCCCACTACCGCCAGGGGGAAACCGTCCTGGCGGAAGGCGAGGCGGTCCTGCTGTACACCGACGGGCTCATCGAACGCCGCGGGGAACCCCTGGACACCGGCTTCGACCGCCTCACCGCGACAGCCCGCCGGGGCGCCGGCCTGAACGTACCCGACCTGTGCGAGCTGTTCCTGAACCACCAGCCCGGCGCCGACTACCCCGACGACCGGGCCCTGCTGCTCGCCCGGCCGGACCCACCCGGCCCACCCGGTCGGTCGGGAGACTGCCGGGACGGCTGACCGCGCGGATACGGGCCGCCTGGCCGGGCTCAGATCCACAATGGGGGAACAGCGCCGCCTACTGAATCCGGCAGGTCGCGCGGATGAGTTCCGATTCGTTATGTGCCGGGCCGGGGTGGAATCCCCGCCTCCATGGTGCAGTCGAACAGTGGCTTGGTGGGAGAGGGTCCGCAGAGGCATCCGCACGCGTCGGCGATCCGGCAGGCGGGGCGGCACAACCGAGGGCACCGGGCGGCGCCGGCCCTCCCGGCTGACGGACGCCGCGATCGCGCTGCTGTTCGTGGCAGCCGATGCCGTGGCCCTCGCGGGAGTGGTCCTGATGATGTTCCTGCTCGAGATGTCGCACTCCGAACCGTCGGAGAACCCGTCGACGACCGACCAGGACGTGCCGTTGATTCCCCTGGTCCTGGTCTGGTTCGTCCCCGGTGCGCTCGGTCTGTCGTCCTACGTCCACGCCCGGCTGCGCATGCCCGCCACCAGTGTCGTCCAAGGACTGTTCTGCGTCATCGGCACAGCGCTCGCCATCGGAGCGACGGGCAAGCTGCTGGCCCTCGGCTGAAGTGCCGGACGCGACACGGCTGTTCCGTCGGCCACCCGTGACGGGATCACACGGGTGCACGCTCGACGGCGGCGACCGGTGCCTGCCTCCGCGCACGGTTGCGGTCCCGTCGGAGCACAGGCCGTTCGACGAGGACGTACGAGGCGAGGGCCGCCGCCACCGTCGCCGCGCCGCCGACCGGGAGCAGCCGGTCGTCGTCCACGCCGAGGTCGGAGAGCAGCCGGATGACGGGGTAGTGCCACAGGTACATCCCGTAGCTGAGGTTGCGTCCGACCCACGCCAGCGCGGACACCGACAACAGGCGGGATGCCCACGACTGCGGGCACTGGTCCAGCGCGGCCACCACCGTGGCCGACAGGACGGCGGCGGCGAGAAGCCCGACCGTGAACCACACGGGGTTCCACCCGCTCGCCTCGGTGATCGGGATCTGCCAGGCGATGAGCCCCAACAGCGCGAGCGCGGGCCAGCACAGCCGTCCCGCCCATCGTCGCAGCAGTGCCAGCCGTGGGTCGTCGGCGCGCAGTCGCGCCAGGACGACGGCCAGCAGGGCGCCGACGAGGAGCTGGTCGGCGCGGGTGTCGGGGCCGTTGTAGATGCGGTGCGCCGCCGTGGGATCCCAGAGCACCATGCGCCAGAGCACCGGCAGGACGCACAGGACCGCGACCCCGCACAGCACCGTCCGCGCGGTCGCGCGCCGCAGCAGCACCAGCAGCAGGAGGGGCCAGGCCAGATAGAACTGCTCCTCCACCCCCAGCGACCAGGTGTGGCTGAGTGGCGCGGTGAGGTCCGAGTACGGCCCGGCCTCCCCGGCCCGTACGAGGTTGACCACCGACACCGCGGCCAGCCCGGCCGCCATCCACGCACCGTCGAACAGGGGCAGCGGGAGTGCCACGGACAGCAAGGCGGTGACCGCGCACATCGTCAGCATGGCCGGTCCCAGCCGCAGCCACCGCCGCCGGTAGAACGACCGCAGGCCGATGCGACCGGTGCGGGCGTACTCGGCGATCAGCAGCCGGGTGATGACGAAGCCGCTGAGCGTGAAGAAGACGTCCACGGCCACGGAGCCCCCGGGCACCAGGTCCGGCTCGACGTGGTACACGATCACCAACACCACCGCGAGCGTACGCAGCCCGTCCAACCCCGCCACCCGCCCGCCACCCAGTGCCGACGGGAAGCCCCGCCCGCCGGGTCCGCGTGGCTGAACCGACGCGGGCACGAGCAGCGGTGCCGCTCGCACGCCCGCGTTCTGCTGCTCCGCGGCCTCGTCTACCGTGCTCCGGGTGGGGGTGCTCATAACAGCGGCGTCTGCCCGGGCCGGCGGAGATCACACAATTTCTGACGTACCTCACATGCCCGTCGCCGCTTCCGGGCGGGCCGTGCCGCCCTCGGCCCTGGTGCGGTCAGAGCTGAGCACCGCCGCCCGCGGCCGGGCGGCGGTCGTGCGTACCCGACCTGATCGGGCACAGGATGTCGGGTCCGGCAGGACGCGTGCTGCCTAGCGTGGTGATCACAATGAGGAAGGGGACCGGAGCGTGCTGGAGCGGCTCAACCAGACCATGGAGCACATCGAGCGCCACCTCGACCAGTCCATCGACGTGGCCGAGCTGGCGCGCGGGGCGGCCACCTCGGAGTACCACCTGCGGCGGATGTTCTCCGCGCTCGCGGGCATGCCGCTGTCGGAGTACATCCGACGCCGCCGGCTCACCGTCGCGGGTGCCGAGGTACTCGCACGGCGCGAGTCGCTGCTGGAGATCGCGGTCCGCTACGGCTACGGGTCGGGTGAGGCCTTCGCACGGGCGTTCCGCGCCATGCACGGTGTCGGTCCGGGCGAGGCCCGGCGCACCGGCACCGCGCTCGTCTCCCAGCCCCGGTTGTCCTTCCGTCTCACCGTCGAAGGGAGCAGCAGCATGCGTTATCGCGTCGTGGACAAGCCGGCCTTCACCGTCGTCGGCCTCAAGGCCCGGGTACCGCTGGTGCACTTGGGGCCGAACCAGGCGATCATCGATTTCGTCCGTGGGATCGAACCGCACACCCTGGAGCGCCTGGAGCAGCTGTCGGACCAGGAGCCGCAGGGCATCGTCGCGGTCTGCGACGACCTGGACCCCAGCCGTGCCGAGGGCACCACGCTCGACTACTACCACGGGGTGATCACGACGGCGGCGGCCCCTGACGGAACGGCCGTCCTGCCTGTACCGGCGGGGACCTGGGCGGTCTTCACCACCTCCGGACCGGCGCCGCACGCCATCCAGACGCTGTGGGGGGACGTGTTCACGCAGTGGTTCCCGTCCAACCCGTACCGCAGCCGACCCGGCCCCGAGATCCTGCGCACCCGCCTGTCACCCGACAGGACCGAGGCCGACGCCGAGCTGTGGCTTCCGGTGGAGCGGGAACAGGGCTGACCGCGCAGCGCGCAGAGACGCCGTTCGGCGTCTCTGCGCGTCCGGTCGGTCGAGTCCCGTGTTCTCGCGTCGGTGACACGGCGCGGGCGGGTGCGGTGAGCGCGGCCGCTACTGGGGGCCGAGTCCGGTGATGTCTCCGCCGGGATCGTCGGGCAGGGCGATGCGGGCGGTGATGCGTTTGCCGACCGATTCACGCTGGACCTCGAAGCCCTGGGCGACGGCCATGACGATCTCCAGCCCGTGCTGGCCGACTCTGCCCGGGTCGGCGGCCCGGGCCACCGGCAGGACGGGATCGCTGTCCCACACCACCACTTCCACGACGGCGCCCGTGATGCGCAGTTCCATCAGCACCGGCCCGGGAGCGTACTTACGCGCGTTGGTGACCAGCTCGCTGACCACCAGCTGCGTCAGGTCCATCGCGCGGGCCGAGACCGGCAGGCCGTGTTCGGCCTGCACGCGGGCCAGGAAGTCCACCGCACGACGACGCGCGTGAGCGATACAGGCACCGTCTCCGTCCAGGGCGACGGTGTCCCACACCGGAGGGGCACCAGGCATCACGTCGCCCTCACCATCGGAGACTGATTCCGCCGGGCCCGCCTTTGTTTCCCCTGTTCACACGGCTGCGCGTACCCAGCGCCGTCGCTCACATGCCCCTTGGGTCCGGGTTGGGGGGCTGATGGGTATACGCCGTGGCCCCGGGGGAGGCTGTCGGCGCATATCGTGTCGGGACCCGAGCACCCCAACAGCGAGCGCAGTCGAGGAAACGGTGACAGACTCCCAGAAACCAGCCACGCCCGGCCAACTGTCCATCGACCACACCGCCGTCGACGACGTTCAGGTCGTCACCCTGCGCGGCGAGATCGATCACACCGTCACGAAGGAACTCAGCGAGGTCCTGCTGTCCCACGACGGCGCGACGCCACCGCGGACGGTGGTGGACCTCAGCGGTGTGACCTTCATGGACTCCAGCGGCATCAACGTCCTCATCACCGTCCACCGGACCGCGCGTGACGCCCAGGGGTGGCTGCGGCTCGCCGGCACGCAGGAACCGGTACTGCGCGTCCTTCAACTGGTCGGCCTGGACGGGGTCATCCCCCGCCATCCCACCGTCGAGCAGGCCATGAGCGCCTGACCCGTTCGGTGACGTTCCGTGCCGGCCACGCCGGGTGGCGCAGGAGTCCGTGGCGGGCGGCCGTCGAGGGTTCTGCGGTGAGGCCGCCATCCGGCGGGGATCGCGCGTGGAGGCGGGGATCCGGCGTGGAGACGAGAGTCCCGCGACGGCACGGACTGCGTCTACGTCGGCATGCGGTGCAGCCCCAGAACCGCGTGCCACGGCTGTGCCCCGCGGAGCCCGGGTCGCCGTTCGCTGCCAGGGCGCCCTCCGTGGAGCCATCTGCGTCGTCGGCACCGCGCACCGCCGACGTACCTCGGCTGACAGACCGCGAAACCGGCTTCGCCGTATGCCCCTGCCCGCCTACGCGTCCGGCGGACGTACGGCCCTCTCGGCGCCGCCCGCTCATGCCGGGGACTTCTGGGCCCACCCGGTGCCGGTCAGGCCGTCGGTGTCCTCCCGATGCTGTCGTCCGTGTCCGCGCTCGGCCGGGTGGCAGCGACGCTGTCGGGATGGAGGGGGAAGACCTGGTCGAGGCCGACCATACGCAGAACGCGGAGGGTACGGGCGGGGACGGCGGCGAGCGCGACGTCGGCCTGGGCGGCGTCGGCGTGATGGCGGGCCGCGATCAGGGCGGTGATGCCGCTGGAGTCACAGAAGTCCATGCCCGCCAGGTCCAGGACGAGGCGCTGGCCCGGCTGGAGCGTGAGCGTGGTGAGCAGGTCCCGCAGCTCGGCGGCGTGGGCGTAGTCGAGTTCGCCGTGGATCTCCAGAACCGGACCGGTCACGGCCTCTCGGGAGGTGATCTTGAGTGGACTCATGCGGTGCTTCTCGTCGTCGGGCCGGGGGCGGGGACGCCCAGGGCGAGCAAGGCCGTGTCGTCGTCGAGGCCGTCACCGAAGCCGTCCAGCAGGCCGGTCAGCGCCTGGATGACGGCCTGCGGGGTCCTGCCGGCGTGTTCGGCCGCGAAGTCCCGCAATGCGTCCTCCCCGTACAGGCTGGTGCGTTCGGTGCCGGTGCGCGCCTCGGTGAGGCCGTCGGTGTAGAGCAGGAGGGTGTCGCCGGGGCCGAGGGTGGTGGTGGCGGTGACGAAGTGCGCGGCGGGCAGGACGCCGACGAGGAGGCCGCCCGGGGTGGGCAGGAAGTCGGCGCCACCGTCGGCGCGCAGGACGAGGGCCGGGGGGTGACCGCCTGAGGCGAGGCGGACGCTGACCCGCCGGGTCGCGGGGTCGGGTTCGAGCATGCCGAAGATGGCGGTGCAGTAGCGGGGATCGCCGCTCCCGGTGTAACGCTCGTGGAGCACCGTGTTCAGGGTGGTGAGGGCGGCGACGGGGTCGGAGCCGTGCACGGCGGCGGCGCGCAGGGTGTAGCGAGTCAGTGAGGTCAGCGCGGCGGCCTGGGGGCCCTTGCCGCAGACGTCGCCGAGGAAGAAGGCGAAACACGTGCCGTCGACGGGGAAGAGATCGTAGAAGTCGCCGCCGAGCCGGTCGGGGGCGGCGGTGCGGTAGTGGGCGGCCGCCTCCATTCCGGGTACCGGCGTCAGCGTGGCGGGCAGCAGCGACTGCTGGAGCACGCCGAGGGCGTCCTGCAGCCGGGCACGATCGGTCTCCGACTGCCTGCGTGCTTCCTCGGCTGCCTTCCGGGCTCGCAGGAGTTCCTCTTCGTAGGCACGGCGGTCCCGGGCGTCGAAGACCGTGGTGCGGATCAGCAGCGGCTCGCCGGTACTGCCGCGTTTGACGACGGACGAGATCAGCACCGGCATCCGGGCCCCGTCGGCCTGTTTGATCTCGAGCGCTATGCCGCCGATCTCGCCCTGCATCCGCAGCAGCGGCGCGAAGTGCGTCTCGTGATACAGCTTGCCGCCCACGGTCAGCAGGTCGGTGAACCGCATCCGGCCCACCACCGCCTCCCGCTCCAGTCCGAGCCAGCCGAGCAGCGTGGCGTTGATCTTCGCGATGGTGCCGTCCATCAGCGTGGAGAGGTAACCGCACGGCGCGCTCTCGTACAGCTCCTCGGCGCTGTCCTCCAGCAGCGCGGCGAACGCCGCCCCCGGCGTTCGCCCGTCGCCGGCTCCGTGCGGGTCGGGCTGCCGCCCGGTGCCGCACATCACCGCAGGCCTGCCAGGAAGCCGGTGATCGCCTCGTTCGTGGCTTCGGGTGCGGACAGGTGCGGGCAGTGCCCGGTCGCATCGAGAGTGACCAGTGTCGAGCCGGGTATCGCCTGGTGGACGAAGGCACCGACCTCCCGGGGCGCGATGACGTCCTGGGCGCACTCCAGCACCAGCGTCGGCACTCGCACGGTTTTCAGGTCGTCTCGTGAGTCGGACAGGAACGTGGTCCGGGCGAAGACGCGCGCCATCTCCGGGTCCGTGGCGCAGAAGCTGTTCCTCAGCTCCTCGCCGAGCTCCGGTCGGTCCGCGTTCCCCATGATCACCGGCGCCATGGCCGCCGACCAGCCCAGATAGTTCGACTCCAGTGAGACCAGCAGCTCGTCGATGTCCGGCGCGCTGAACCCGCCCCGGTAGCCCTCGTCGTCGATGTACCGCGGAGACGGAGCGACCATCACCAGCGCGCCGATGCGCTCCGGGGCCATGTCGGCGGCGAGCACCCCGGTCATCGCGCTGACCGAGTGCCCCACGAACACCGCGTCGCGCAGGTCGAGCGCTTCGCACACCTCCACCGCGTCCCGCGCATAGCCGTGCAGCGAGGCGTAGCGGCTCTCGGAGAACGCGGACAGCTCCGAGCGGCCCGAGCCCACGTAGTCGAACAGCACCACCCGGTAGTCCTCGACCAGGGCAGGCACCGTCAGCCGCCACATGTTCTGATCACAGCCGAACCCGTGAGCCAGCACCACCGCCGGCCCCTGCGGGTTGCCGGTGACGAAGACGTTGTTCCTGCGGCCGATGTCCATACCCGCCATTCTCCCAAACCGGGCTCGCCACTTCTCCACGACCCAGGAGTGTCCATGAGGGGACCCGCGCGCCGCCGGGACACGACTTCACGCCGTCCCACAGCAGGTCAGCCACCCCGCCATGCTGCCCAGCCCGCCGACCCGACGCACCCCCTCTGTCGTCACCAAGGCAGAGGGACGCCCCGGAGCACCCCCGGCGCACCGGCTCCCCTGCACACCTGCTCCCGTACCCTCGCTCCTCACCTCCCGTGGGAGGCGGTCCCGGCCCGGTGGTCGGTCAGGCGTGTGAAGACCTGGTGGCGGCGCGCGGCGGACCGGTGCGGACCGAGGGAAAGCGGGGCAGAAGGTGTGGCACCACTTCCCCGTGGCCTCCGCAGGGCCGACGGTGCCTGTTCTGGGGAGCGGCACCCGCGTGCTCACCGCTCCAGTCGGCTCTGCGGAGGACGTGGTGGCCCGGCATCGCGGGCTGCTCGGGCGCGGCCGGCGATCGGGCGGCTCGGGGTGGCCGGTCGGCAGAGGACGGCCTGCCGGGACGAACACCCCGCGCGGCCGGGACACTCCAGCTGGCGCGGTGAGTACGCGTCAGAAGTTGTGCACGAGCTGGGTCGCCATCCAGAAGACAACCGCGAGCGCGGCAAGCAGCCCGATTCCCTGGACGATCCGGAGGGGCATCCTGCGCATGGCGTCATCCGCCTTCCTCGTTGGCGGACTCGGGTCAGTCCTGTCCGTGTTCTACCCCCCATCGACGGCTCTGCACCCGGCATGCCCGGGACACCGGTCACCGACTGTTTCAGGGAGCCTTGCGGGGGGTCCGATCCGGTCCGATCCGATTCAAACCCGAGGCGCCCCGGTTTCGCTCTGCCGGCCTACCCCGGTTGGCGGCATCCGCCGCGCGCCCTTTCGCTGGGAGCAAGGCCACTTCCCACCTGTCGAACGCGCAGAGAGGAACGCCATGTACGAGATGCGGGCGGAGCCCGGAGGCGACCAGGGTGAGCTGGTCTGGCATGTCATGTCCAAGGACGCCAGCGGCCACCCCCTGTGCGGGCGCCGCCTCACCCGGGTCAACTCCGCCACGAGCGACGAGAAGACAGCCGAGCGGTACTGCGCCCCCTGTATGACCGCCTTTCGTGACGCGTTGCAGGACAGCCCTGCCTGAACGCCCCGCGTGACCAGGGACGCCGGATCGGGGTGATCGACCCGTGACTGACTCCTCTTCTGAAATGCACCCTGTCACGGTCGATCGGCGACCTAGAGTCATGGTCATGACGACGTCGAGGAACAACGAAAGCCCCGGGGACTTCGCCCCCGTACTCACCCGTGCCGCTGAAGCGGAGACCACCCGCGACCCCAGCAGTGTCATGGCACTCCTCGCGGACTCCGAGCACACCGGCGGACGGCTCACCAGCTACCGGTCCACGTTCGCCGAAGGGGCGGTGGGAGCGCCCGCCCATCTGCACAGGAAGGCGTCCGAACTGTTCTTCGTGATCGAGGGAGCGCTTCAGGTGCTGGTGGGTGAGGAGGTCACCGTCCTCGAACAGGGCGACTTCCTGGTCGTACCGCCCCACACCCCGCACGCCTTCGCCGCCGCGCCCGGCAGGACGGCCGACGTCCTGTTCGTCTTCACCCCGGGCGCCGACCGCTTCGACTATCTGCGGCTCCTCGGCCGGGTGATGCGCGGCGAAGCCGACCCGCAGGAGATCAAGGACTCCTCGGAGCGGTTCGACAACCACTACGTCGACAGTCCCGCGTGGCGCGAGGCTCTCGCCGCGCGGAGCTGAGATCTGACGCCGTCGCGTCAAGGCATCCGCACGGGGCGGGGAGCCGTGTCACTGCGGGCCGCCGGCTGGTGGGCGCGACCGCACGCGAACAGCGGCAGTTCGGCGGGCGGATCGCGGGGCCCGCCCGCCCGTCAGTCCGCCGAAGGAAGCCCCATACGGGTGTCCTCGGTCGGCGGTGCCTCGACGGTCACGGGCTGGTTGACGTCGAGGAAGGTGACGGTCAGATCGAGGGGACCGGGCGCGTTGGCGCCCTGCAGGGAAAAGGCCTGGCCCCGCACACGGAACTGCTTGGCGCGGTCGTCGCCGTCCACCCACAGGTCCATGGTGAGCGTGCGGTCGATCCTGAGCCCTGTGACGTACATGAGGGTCTTGATCAGGCGCTCGCGGGTCGCCCCGTCCGCGGCGGCACGTGCGTCGGACAGTCCCTTCGTGGTGACCGTTCCCGTGTAGTGCGTGGTCCCCGTGCCGTCGACCGTCTCCTCCCCGACCGTCCGCACATTCGGCGAGCCGGCCAGAACCGTCGACTGGACGGCCGGGCTTCCCTCCATCTGACGGGGCAGTACGCCGTAGGACTGCGTTTCCAACGCGTCACCGCCCCATGCGGCCGGGGCTACTCCCCACCAGCTCTTGCCGTCCAGCTTGGCGGGGTCGACCCCCTTTCCGCCGACGTACATCGTCTTGCCGACGAAGCGGACCTCCAGCGGGTGGCCCGGCTGGTCGGCCATGGTCATCTTCATGCGCATGGCCAGGGGCTTCGTGGTCATGCACGCCTCGGCCGACAGCCGGCCCATGTCCGGCACCGTGCCGGTGACCCGGTAGTGGAGGGACGTGACGCCCTCGGAGTTCTTCGCCGCCTCCGTCACGGCGGCCATGGCAGACGCCCCCGGCGTGTCCCCCTTCGCGGCCTCGGTCGCGGAATCCTTCGCCCCCTCGTTCGCGGCCTCGGTCGCGAAGCACTTCGCCCCCTCGTTCGCGCGGAGCTGAGGGCGGACTCGGTCGCGGCCCGGATCGCGGCCAACCCACTGGCGCGGCAGGCTTCGTCACCGGACGCCCAGTACGCCGTCTTCACCAACTCCACCTACGACGGCCTGTGTTACGACGCCCCGGCGGCGGCGCGGGCGTTCGCCGCGAGCACACCCCGGCTGCACTTCGACGAGGCCTGGTTCGCGTACGCCCGCTTCCACCCGCTCTACGCGGGCCGGTACGGCATGTCGGTGGACGAGGGCACCTTCCCCGGCCCGGACCGGCCGACCGTCTTCGCGACCCAGTCCACGCACAAGCTGCTGGCCGCGCTCTCGCAGAGCGCGATGGTGCATGTCAGGCCCGCGCCCAGGGCGCCCGTGGAACACGACCGGTTCAACGAGGCTCTGATGATGCACGGCACCACCTCTCCGCTCTACCCGATGATCGTCTCGCTGGACGTGGCGACGGCGATGATGGACGGGCCGCAGGGGCACTGGCTGCTCGACGAGGCCGTGACCGAGGCGGTCCGGTTCCGCCAGGAGATGGTGCGCATCCGGCGTCGTATCGAGGAGGCCGGCGACCGGCCGCCGTGGTTCTTCGGCGTGTGGCAGCCCGACACGGTCACCGACCCGGGCACCGGTGCCCGACTGCGGTTCGACGAGGCCTCCCCCGAGCTGCTGCGCACCGAGCCGTCCTGCTGGCACCTGGAACCCGGGGCGGCCTGGCACGGCTTCCCGGGACTCACCGACGGCTACTGCATGCTGGACCCGATCAAGGTCACCCTGACCTGCCCGGGCATCGACGCGACCGGCGAGACGGCCGGGTGGGGCGTCCCGGCCCGGGTGCTCACCGCGTACCTGGCCACCCGCCACATCGTCGTGGAGAAGACCGACAGCTACACCACACTGGTGCTGTTCTCCATGGGCATCACGAAGGGCAAGTGGGGCACTCTCCTCGACGCCCTGATGGACTTCAAGGCCCTCTACGACGAGGACGCCCCGCTCGACCGCGTCCTGCCCGCGCTGGTCACCGAGCACCCGAGGCGCTACGCCGGCCTGACCCTGCGCGCGCTGTGCCAGGACATGCACGACCACCTGAGTTCCGCCGGTCTCGTCGATCTGCTGGACACCGCGTTCCAGCAGTTGCCGGAGCCGGTCGCCCCGCCGCAGCTGTGCTACCAGCAGCTGATCCGCGGCGGCACGCACCGCGTGCGGCTGGCCGACGCGCCGGGCCAGGTGGCCGCCGCCATGGTCACCGTCACCCCGCCCGGCATTCCCGTCCTGATGCCCGGTGAGAGCGTCGGCGCGTCCGACGGCCCGCTGCTGCGCTACCTCACCGCCCTGGAGTCCTTCGACCGCCGCTTCCCCGGGTTCCGCAGCGAGACCCACGGGGTGACCCTCGAACCCGACACCGGTGACTACCTCATCGAGTGCCTGCGTCCGATGAAGAACCACCGGACCAACACCGCCGCGCAGGGGCGCCGCGCCATGACACCGGCCCAGCGCAGTCACCCGAAGGAGAGCCGCAGGCGACCCTGACCCCGATGGCCCGTTCAGGACCGGAACCCGCGCAGGCGTTGCACCTCGGTTCTAGGATCGGGGCCATGGGAAGAACCGACCGCGCCAGCCAGGTGATCGCGGCGCCACCGTCGGCCGTCTACCACGCGCTCCTCGACCGGGAGTCCCTCGAGACCTGGCTGCCGCCGGCCGGCATGCGGGGACGGATCGAACGGTGGGATCCCCGGCCGGGAGGCGGATTCCGGATGGTGCTCACCTACCTCGACGCCTCCGACAGTCCCGGCAAGTCGTCGCAGGCGACGGATGTCGTCGACGTCGGGTTCGCCGACCTGACGCCACCGGAGCGTGTGGTGCAGCGGGCGGTGTTCGAGGCCGACGATCCGGCGTACTCGGGCACCATGACGATGACCTGGCAGCTCACTGCCCACGGCGAAGGAGGCGACGGAACCGAGGTGACGGTCATCGCCACCGACGTGCCACCCGGCATCGACCCGTCGGACCACGAGGCCGGGATGGCCTCCTCGTTGGCCAACCTGGCGTCCTACGTCGAAGCGGCCGACTGACTCGGGCCGACCGCGAACCGGGCCCGGCCGCGTCGTCCAGAGCGCGGCCGGACGCCACGCCCGTCGCGGTCGGACGCTCACGCCCGTCGCGGTCCGGACGCTCACGCCCGTCGCGGTCCGGACGCTCACGCCCGTCGCGGTCGGACGCTCACGTCCGTCGCCGTCAGACCCGTGCCGTCAGCCGTTCCCTCGCGGCGCGCAGCTTGACGATGTCAGGGGTCGAGCGGCATTCGAGGTGGAAGATGCGCTGCTCCTCCTCGACGATCGCCTGGTTCACGAGCCGAAGCGCTCCGCGGACATCACCGTCGCGTTCCAGCGCCTCGGCCAGGTATTCCCTGCACACGCGAGTGCCGTCGTCCTGCCGGCCGAAGAGGGACTCGCTCTCGGCGAGCAAGGAGGTCAGCGACTTGACGGACTCGGCCGTCTGCCCGTTCCTGCCCCGGAGGTGGGCGGCGATGCGCAGCTGTGACTGGGTGTCCGGGTGCGCACGGCCGAGGGACGCGGTCATGGCGGTGGCGAGGCTCTCCCGTTCGGCGATCGCCGCGTCCGGACGACCGTCCTTCGCCAGGTGGTCGGCGAGCGACTGCCGGTGCCTGAGGGGGACCGGGTGATGAGGGCCGCGCGCCGCTGTCAGCTGCGCGACAGCGCCTGGCTTCGAGCACCGCGTCGGCGTGGTCGCCGCGCTCCGAGAGCCAGAACGCGGCTCGCGACCGGGCGGCGACGACGTCGGGGTGATCCGGGCCGAGCACCCGGGCCAAGTGGTCCGTGCGCGATCTCATGTCCGCCGGTGTCATCCACAGCCGCCTTTCCAAGCGCCGGAACGGCCGCATGATCCACCAGGTACGCGGCGTGTGACGCCGGTGTGCCGAGCGCTCGTCCACAGTCATCCCCCGTGAGCCGTCCATGAAGTTGCCCGCCCTGGAACGAGGGGCAGCATGGCGGAGCGGACCTCTTCTGTACACCTCTGGCGCTCGCACACCGGTGCCCGCCAGGACCGCGCTGCACGGGCGCCCGCCCTGATCCCGCCGTCGCACGCGGCGCGTACCGGGGTCCGCCACCTGGGCGAGAGCCGGGTTACCCACATGGGGAGAGGGTAGACGCGGGGTCACAGCGCGCTCACTGGGTACCGGATGTGACGCTCTGACTCAGCAACGAAGGGCACTCGCATGGCCATCCCGCCTATCAAGCCTGCGTCGGAAGGGCACCACCGCTCGTACCAGCGTGATCCTCTGCCCCGGCGGCTGACCTGGCACGACGGGTCGGCGACCAGCGCGGCGGCCCGTAAGGCGGCGCTCGCGTTCCTTGACGAAGCAGAGTCCGCGGGCTGGGCCCGGCCGCCGGACTCCGCCACCGAGACAGCCGTCCAGCTGGTCGTCAGCGAACTGGTGACCAATGCCCGCCAGCACGCGCCGGGCCCCTGCGGCCTGCACCTGGAACTGGGCCTGGACAGGTTCGCCGCGGACCGCCGCCTGGCCCGGATCACGGTCTGGGACACCTCACCCCACCCACCCGCTCCCCAGCCCGCCGACCCGCAGCGGGTCGGCGGACAGGGTCTTCGGGTCGTCCAGGCCGTCAGCCGGAGCGTCACGGTGGACGCCCACCCGGCGGGCAAGCAGGTCCGGGCGGAGATCGAACTGCCCTGAGACCTGAGACCTGAGACCTGAGACCTGACGGCACGGTCCCTCGGGGTCTGGGACGGTGCGGCACTGGGCGAACAGAGCGCGGTGTGGCAGGAGATGCCCAACGCGGTGGCCCTCAAGGGGGACCACCGCGGCCTCGCGCCA
This sequence comes from Streptomyces sp. ALI-76-A, assembly GCF_030287445.1. Lineage (GTDB taxonomy): Bacteria > Actinomycetota > Actinomycetes > Streptomycetales > Streptomycetaceae > Streptomyces. The sequence continues at coordinate 640,778 of NZ_JASVWB010000002.1, forward strand.
CTTGCCCGATCCTGCGACAGCCCGCTATCTCACGACGGATCCGCTTGGTCTGGAGCCCGCCCAATGGCGGTGCGCAGAAGGGCGTCGAATACAAATGCGTCGATCCCGGGACGGCCAACAAGGTGGGACGTCAAGTGCAGATATCGCCATTCGCCGCATTGGCGCCGTCCGGGGCGGTTCCGTCCTTGTCATGGCGTATCCCCCGGCCGGCCCAGTTCCCTCTTCCGTACTGGCGACGAACGGGTTGTTCGACGGCTGGCACTGAGCAGCACCTACCGACGGGCTCATCGCCCTGCTGCTGCTTCAGGCTCGCTCCTTCGACGGGTTGGACCTGGCCTGCTCCAACCCGTCGAGGAGCAGACCCAGGCCGAACCAGAACTCGTCGTGCTGCGACACGGAGGTCAACTCGTCGGCCGCGGTGATCGTGGCCGGATACGTGGCCGGGTCGAGCGAGTGGTAGTAGTCCCGCAGTTGCGCGTGGTCCTCGGGTTGTGGGACCCCGGGGCCGTGCTGCTGGATGGCGAAGCCGATCACGTAGTGGCCGATGGCCGTGAAGGCGCGGGCGGCCAGGCCGACCGGGAACCCGTGGCTCAGGAAGAGCGTGATGAGCCGCTCCCTGGCTCGGAGAGCGTTGGGGCCCACGGGGACCTGGGAGGCCAGCAACGACAGCGCGTTGGGGTGCCGGCACAGCGCGCCGTAGAGGGCCTCCGCTGCGGTGTTGACGGCCTCCCGCCAGGGCAGGCCGTCCAACTCCTCCGGCGGCACAGGGACTTCGCCCAGGATCCGGTCGGCGACGAGGGCGAGGAGTTCGTCCTTGCCGTTGAAGTGCCGGTAGAGCGTCGCCGTTCCCGAGTCCAGGGCATCGGCGAGCATCCGCAGAGTCAGTGCCTGGATCCCGACGTCGTCGATGAGCTTCAGAGCCGTGTCGACGATCCGGCCGACGTCCATCGGGGGGCGCCCACGCCGGTAGGCGGGAGCAGGTGTCCGGCTCGCCCACCAGGCCGCACTGCCCGGAACGGGCTGGACCTCCGAAGCCATGAAACGGTCACCCCTTCGGCCACATCGACTGGGGACTGATGTCCTGGACAGGACTTTCGGCCTTAGCGTATCCGTTTTCCACAGCGGCACAGTGGGGCACCCTTGCACCGGGCGGGAGACGCCACCGTTTCGGATGCTCGCGCAGAGTCCGGGAGCGCATCACGCGCGGGGGTGCGCCCCGTGCGCGGTCGGCGATGATCCAAGGTGGCACCGCCCAGGCCGGCGACGTTTCTGGCGGGGCCCGCGGAAGCTTCAGCCGACCGGAGAGCCACGTCCCCGAGCGATGCCGTGGCCGCTCCCGCTTCGTCAGTCGGTGGTCAGAACGGGCCGGGGGCCAGCGGGAGCCGTCCATGCCTGACCGACCTGGGAGAGGGAGTAGGCCTGCGCGTTCACCCTCACCTTGCCGTCGGCGATGAGCTGTACATAGGCGGCGACCTGGACGAAGTAGCGGCGCATGTCGAAGGAGCCGATTCCGCTGCCGCTCAGGCGGAAGGGACGGCTGCGCAGCAGCGAGGCGGGGACGGTGGCCTGCTCACCGGCCGCGCCGCCGATCTCCACATAACTGGTGGCACCGCCGGGCATGGCGGCCAGCGCCTGGAACACGGCCTCGGCGACGGAGCCCCACAGAAAGTCCAGGACGAGGTCGGGGGCCTTGCCGTCGAGGGCCGCGGCGATGGCCGCCGCGTCGGCGCCCTGGTCGCCGAAGATCTCGACGGTCTCGGCGCCGAGGCCCGCCACACGCTTGAGGTCGTCCGCGCCGCGGCCCACGCCGACGATGCGCCGCACGCCGAGCGCCAGCGCGTTCTGCACGGCGAGACCCCCGGCCGCGCCGGTCACTCCGACGATCATCACGGTGTCCGGCGTGCCCTGTTCCTCGGCGTGGGCGGTGAGCGGCATCCAGGACGACATGCCCGGGTTCACGCCCGCCGCCACGGCGACCGGATCGATCCCCTCCGGGAGCGGGAGGGCCATGCCGACCGCCATCCGCTCGGCCAACGTGCCCCAGGGCTCCTCGACGTCGCCGGTGTACACGAGTGTGCCGTCGGCGGTGCGAGCGACCGCGTCCACGCCCGGAACCAGCGGGAACCGCCCGGTGCTGCTGTAGTGCTCGCCGGACGCCTTGGCGCGCACCACGGGATGGACCGCGGTCGCGACCAGGGAGACGATCTGCTGGTCCGGGCCCGCCTCGGGCTCGGGGAAGTCCTGGTACTCGGGCACGGCACCGCCCGCCGTCGCCACCACTGCTGCCTTCATCGCTGCTCTCCTCTGCCCCACACATCACTCGGCGCGCTCCGGGACCCCAGACCGCGGCAGGTCGCCAGGAAGCGGCCGACGGGTCGGGAGACGGTCGCGACCTCTTTACGGTTACATCGTATCCATAAAAGGCTTCGCGGTGCCACTTCCGGCCTGCCGCAGGTCTGGCCCAGGTCCTGCCGGCGTCCCAGGCCGTCGTCGGGCAGGTCCACGGCGGCCCGGGATGCAGGCGTGGGCGATGGTGACGGACACACCGCAGCCGACAACGGATCGGACGGGCACGCTCGGCCCGCGGGCGGGTGCGTACCGCGAACCTGGCCACGCACCACTTCCCGCCGCGGGACGTCGCCGAAGCGTTCGACGCGTGCGCCGAACGCTTGGAGCAATGCCGTCGAGGTCGTGCAGGACGTGGCCGATGACGTGCGGCCTGTCCGCTGACGGTCGGTGTCCGCGACGGCCCGGCGCCGGACGATCCGGTGCCCGGACGCGTGCGGGCGGCCACGGTCATGGCCACTGCCGCCGCCACCTGACTGGGCACCCTGAGCCAGGACCGGACCCCCTCTTCGCTCTGTACGACTCACCACTCGTCGACCACATCGACCGCCGGGCCGAAGAAGGCAGCGGATACGCCGTGAAGGACCACGCGCGCCCGGCGATCACCGTGCCTCCCAGCGGCATCGGCGAACGTGACCTGGATGAGGAGCAAAGGGCCGGGATACGTCGGCCTCTCGCTCCGTACACCGGCAGGGCTCCGGAGGCACTCGCCAGGGCCCACGCCGCCCGCTTCGTCGACGACGACGTCAGGTCCATCCCGGCACCCACGTGTCGCACCGAGCGGAAGGTGGGCGCAGGCGCACGGACGGGATGGACGCCGGCGCCTGTCGGGCCTTCCGAGCGACTGGTGGCTCGCCCGGAGGGTCCGGGCGAGCCACCAGTCGTTCACTGCTCCGGCTCGGCTTCTCGGCGGCCTGCCTGGCCGAGGGTGGTGTCGACGCCGAAACGGTAGGACACCGACCCGACTTCGAACACGGCGGCTCCGCCTTCCATGCGGAGGAACCGGACTCCCTTGGCGGTGTCGGCCGGCCTGCCGCCCTCGGTGACCGCCGAGCGGGTTTCGACGGAACGTGGACCTCGGCGACGGTGTTGACCGGCACGGTGACCATCAGGTCGAGAGTGCCGTCGCGGGTGCTCCACTTCGACGACAGGGGGCCGTAGACGGTCTTGAGGCTTCCCGAGCCTTCCGTCAGGTTCCCGCCGGGCGCCGGCGCGACGCGGGAGCGCTTGTAGCCGGGGTCGATCGCGGACAGACCGCCGATGTTCTGGAACCTCCAGTCACCCACGGCGCCGTAGGCACAGTGGTTGAAGGAGTTCGTGTCGACCGGACCCAACGTGTTGCTCCAGGGCACCCGTCGGCCGAGGGCCCGCCACGGGTGCGCGGCGCCGTCCTGCCGGCCGACCGCTGGACGCCGCGATCCGACGGCGACGGCCTGCTGACGGCGCACCGGCGCATCCCTACGGCAGACGGCACACTGGCGCATTCCTACGGCAGGGCGGCGCACCGGCGCATTCCTACAACGGGGCGGGCATGCGGGCCGGGCCGGGTCGACAGTCGGGCCGCTGACCCAGCGCGGGTCCCAGACGGTGGACCAGAGCACGCTCGGGATGTTCGGATCCGGTGGCGCGTTCCACCCGTTCCGCTACGAGCGCGAGGCCGGCCTCGACACCCTGGACCGGGTGATCGGACACCTCTTGTCAGTCGAGCCGATGGCACTGCTCGGAATGAGCTACCTCGGTTTCGCGCGTGGGCGGTTATCGACAACTGCCGCCCCTGGTCGAGGCGATGGCCGACGGTGTACCGCTTCCGGAGCGGTCACCATCCGGATCCACATCCTCAGCGCGCCTCCCCCCTACGACCGCGATCCGGGCACCGGCGAACCCAGGGCGACCGCCACCGCGCTCCGCGCCGCCGACCGTGCGATGTTCCGCTGCCCCGCGCACCCGTCCACGGTGAGCCTGCCGGTCAGGCGGCCGATCGACCGGCCGACGCCCGGATCGGCCCGACCCTCACGACCCACCCGCCGCGCGGACCGTCGTCCGCGACCGGACGGGGACGACCGGACGGGGATGACCGGACGGGGATGACCGGACGACCGCCCCGCGTCGCGGCAGCGCGTCCGTCCGAGCGGGCGCTGCCGACGCACCCGACTTGATAGGCAAGCGATGACTTGCCTATGGTGCCGTCATGGCGGAGGATGTCTTCAAGGCACTGGCGGATCCGACCCGTCGGCGCATCCTCGACGAACTGGTGGAACGGAACGGCCAGACCCTGTTCGAGATCTGCGCACGGCTGGTGACCAAGCACGGTCTGGGGCTGTCCCGTCAGGCGATCAGCCAGCACCTGGCCGTCCTGGAATCCGCGGGGCTGGTCCTTTCGCGGCGCGAGGGCCGCTACAAGTTCCACGACCTCAACACCGAGCCTCTCGAGCAGATCGTGACCCGATGGCTCAGGCCCGACACACCGGAGAACAGCCCATGAGGATTCACCTGCCCAGCGTCTTCGTCGACGACCAGGAGAAGGCCCTGCGCTTCTACACCGGCGTACTGGGCTTCGTGAAGAAGCACGACGTCCCCGTGGGCGAGGACCGATGGCTGACCGTGGTCTCACCGGAGGACCCGGACGGTACCGAACTGCTGCTGGAGCCCTCCGGCCATCCCGCGGTGCAGCCGTACAAGACGGCGCTGGTCGAGGACGGCATCCCGGCCACCGCCTTCGCCGTGGACGACGTACGCGCGGAGTTCGAGCGGCTGCGCGAGCTCGGGGTGCGCTTCACCCAGGAACCGCTGGAGATGGGGCCCGTCACCACCGCGGTCCTGGACGACACCTGCGGCAACCTGATCCAGATCGTCCACAGTCAGTAGGGTCGAGGTACTGGGCACGACGGCCGTCTCACCGTGCACGGACCGGGGCCGCAGGTCAGCTCGCCGACCAGACGCTCACCGGCAGCGACGCCCAGAGCGCAGCGTGTCGCTGAGGTGGCTCGCCACGCCTCACCGGCGGGCTTGACGCGGTCGACGCGGCGGGCGAGGGCGGTCAACAGCACCTCGGCCTCAGTCCGTCTCGGACGCACCGCGTACGGAGACATCGTGAAGCGCCCGAACGGCAAGCCCACCACGACGAGCGCGCCCTCGGCCGCGAACGACCGCCGGGCTCGACCGGGGGCTGTGCGAGAGACGCGCTGCTACGGCTTGTCCCGTGAATGACGCTCAGCGTGCCGGCTGACAGGCGGTGGGTAAGGATCCCCTGAACGCCTGTTTTCCCAGAAGGAGTTGGGGTCTTCGAGTGAGGTCGAACGCCGCCGTCGCAGGCGCGGTGATCGCCGACGCCGGCCGTGTCCTGCTCATTCGCCGTGCCTCCCCGGTCGGCTCCCTGCGGTGGACTTTCCCGTCAGGGAAGCTCGACCCGGACGAGACACCCTCCGACGCCGCGGCCCGGGAGGCCCTGGAAGAGGCCGGTGTGTGGGTGGCGCCGGTGGTGGTGCTCGGTTCCCGGGTGCATCCGGTGTCCGGCTGGCGGGTGGTGTACGTGGCATGCCGACTGTTGGGCGGCAAGGCGCGGGCGGCGTCGCCGCGGGAGGTGACAGAGGTGGCGTGGGTCGCGGCCGGGGAGCTTGCGGCACTGGTGCCGGGCGGGGTGTATCCGCCGGTGCGGCGTTACCTGGAAGGGCGGTTGTCTCAGTAGACGCGGCAGAAAAACCCCGATCCGGGTGATCCGGGTGATCCGGCGAGGGCTTCCTTGTCGTCCCAGGGGTTGCCGCCGGCTTCGTACCAGCGATCTCGCCCCATGCCATCCCCATCCACATCCTTATCTCCACCCCCATCCGCTCGGAGCGCCGGCCGCTGAAGGTCGGTGCCTGCCGGAATGTCGCTGGGCGGTCTTCGTGTCGGGCGGTACCGTGCGGGTCAGAATCAGGGGGTGTGCTGGTGCGTCCGGTGCTGTTGGTGGATGTGGACGGACCGCTGAATCCGTATGCCGCGAAGCCGCATCGACGTCCCGCGGGATACGAGACGCACCGACTGCTGACGCCGCGCTGGGAAGCCGCCGAGCGGCGTCGGCTGACACAGTGGGGGCTGCCGAACAAGCCGGTGAAACCGCTGCGTGTCTGGCTCAATCCGAATCACGGCCCGGCACTGAGGGCGCTTCCCTTCGACCTGGTGTGGGCGACGACGTGGGAGGAGGAAGCCAACGCCTTCGTCGCACCGGTACTGGGACTGCCCGAACTGCCCTTCATCGCCTGGTCCTCGCCGCGCGTCGAGCCGGGCGGCGGCGTGTTCTGGAAGACGCCGGAGATCGTCGCGTGGGCGAATGGCCGGGCGTTCGCCTGGATCGACGACGAGATCACAGAGGCGGATCGGGCCTGGGTGAACGAGCACCACGACGGTCCCGCGCTTCTGCACCGGGTCGACCCCCGAATCGGCCTTTCCCACGACGACTTCGCCGCGCTGACGGCATGGGCTACCGGTCTGGACTGATTCCAGGACCGATCGGCAGAGCCTGCAATGCGGTTCCGCACCGTCAGCACGGGGCGCCTAGCGTGTCCGGCGGATCTTGTGGCTGCCGCAACCTTGGTTCGTTGGCATGCTCATGGGGCGCGGAGATCTCACAAATGAAGAATGGGCCCGGCTGAAGCCGCAGCTGCCGAAGTCCAGTCAGCGCTGGGGCCGTTGGGAGAGCCATCGCAGTGTGATCAACGGGATTCTGTTCCGGCAGCGCACCGGGGTACCGTGGCGGGATCTGCCTGCGCGTTTCGGTCGGTGGAAGACCTACAGCCCGGCAGCGGCCGCGGGCCCGCTCAGCCAGCGACGGCGCCGGGCGGTGCTCCTCGCCGCCATCAGGAAATTCACGGATCGTGCGGGACTGTGCCGCGGCACCGGCAGGGGGCCGAGGCGAAGGACGTGCCGGGACGTGGACCCCCGCGGGCGTCGCGGACATCACCCGGTACCGCCGACGCCGCGGGCGGCGTCACCCCGTATGGCCGGCGCCGCGTCCCAGGTGATCGCCTTCCAGCCCCGCGGGCGTAGACACCACCGGCCCAGCTCCCCCGCCGGTGACGCCCGGCCGCGTCCGCGTCAGGTCTCCCGGACCGGCGCGTACACCTCGGGATCCACTCCGAACGTCCAGGCGACGCCCGCCTTCGCGGTCCGGGTGGTGGGCGGTACGCGCAGCCAGTACGTGCGCCGGGTGCCGTCCGGTTCCGGTGTGGAGTTGAGCACCTCCACCATCGCGACCGGCTCGTCGTCCGGCAGATCGATGCGCCACAGGGTGCCCGTCACGTCCCGGTGCACGGGCTGGGCTCGGGAGTCCGTCAGATAGCGGTCGTAACCGTAGTACTCCAGCATGACCCGGCGCAGCTCGGCGTTCTCCTCGGACCGGATCCGCTCCGGTGTCAGGGAGGGCAGTTCGGCGAGGAACTCGGCCGGTACGGGCATGCCGCGCCATGCGTGGAGGGCGAAACCGTCCGGATAGGCGAGCGCCGGACCGTCTCCGCGGTCGAGCCGGCCGGCCTCGTCCCGGTGCAGGGCCACGGGCCGCTCGCACACGACCGCCACCCGGGCGTACGGCCACCACCAGCCCGCGCTGCGGCACACCGCGGCCACCGCGTCGAGCGGACCGCCGTCCGCGGACACCGCGTCGAGGGGACCGTCGTCCGTGGCGAACGCGGCGAGCCAGGGGGCGTCGTGCTGTCCGAGCACGGCGTCCAGGAGGAGCAGCCGGACCTCCGCGGCCTCCGCTCCCGTCTCCCGGCCCACCAGCTCGTCGAGAACGCCGGTGCGGATCCGGTCCACGAGTGCCTGGGTGGACTCCCACAACCGTCCACCGGTCGCCGCCCAGTGCGCCGACCAGCCCCCCGCTCCCAACTCCTCGTGCAGTCGACGCCGTTCCAGCGCCCAGGGCGTGCTGCGGACCGCGTCGCGCACGCTGGGGCCCCGGTCCGCGAGTTCCCGGAGCAGCGTGACGGCCGCGCGCGGGGAACCGGCCCACACCACGCGCTCCGGTTCGGCGAGTCCGGCCCGCCGGTACGCCCGCCGGACACCGTCCTCGGCGGCCGCCCGGTCGGCGGGAACGGTCGCCGACGCCCACGCCCGCCACGCGCCCAGGCCGTCGGAGGCGCTGTCCTCCGCCGCCAGCGCGTCCATGTCCGCCGTGGTCAGGTGCTCCTCCGGCGCGTCCGTGTCCGCCCCGGTCGGATGCTCCTCCGTCACGTGCCCGCCCGTCATGTGGCCCTCCGCCATGTGCTGCTCCGTCATGTGCCCGCCCCTCATGTCCGCCCGTTGCCCCGCGCTGTGTCAGTCCGCCACGATCCGCACGGACCCGGGCACGTACTCCCGCTGTCTGATCACGCGGTACCACCCCTTGGGCAGCGGGATCGCCGCGTGCTCCTCGTGCACCACCCGCCCGCCCTGGGGGAGGTGCAGCAGGAACGGCCCGAACGGCCCCGGCTCACGCACCAACTCCCCCGGTCCGACGACCGCGTGGGCATGCCCGGTGACCTCGCCGAGCGCCAGCACGAGCCGGCCCCGCGCGTCGCGCCGCTCCCTCGGCGCGTGGGCCACCTGCGCGGGCACCGCCTCCTCCGTCACGGGCACGATCAGCACGTCTCCCTGCCGGTACATGGCTCTCCCCTCACCGCCGGGTGCCCCTCGCACCGGCCTCATGTCGAGAACCGTACGGGCCGCCACTGACAACGCCCCTCGATCCCGCACCCCCCGGCGGACGTTGTCAGTGCCTGTTGGTACAACTGCCGTCATCACGGACCGCGCACCTTTTCCACTCTGGAGCAGCCGCATGACCATCGGTGACCACCTGCACGAGCTGTACCGGCTGCCCGCCTACGACTTCCCGGGGCCCGACGCGAAGACGGACGGCCTGCCCGATCCGGAGTCCGTCGCCTGGCGCGTCAAGGCCGACGTGTACGACTCCGACGAGGGTTGGACGGATGCCTTCGCGCGCTTCCGCGGCACCGTCGACACCACCCGCCTCCGGGCCCTGATCGTCGGGGCCTGGTCGGAGGCCTACGAAACGGGCCCGTCCGACGTCATCGAGGCCCTCCTCGCGGCCCGGGAGCACCTCCCCGCGCTGCGCGCGCTGTTCCTCGGCGACATGGTGATGGAGGAGTGCGAGATCTCCTGGATCAACCAGTCCGACGTCACCCCGCTGCTGACCGGCTTCCCCGCCCTGGAGGAGTTCGGTGTGCGCGGCGGGACGGGGCTGGAGTTCCCCGCACTGAGCCACGGCGCGCTGCGCAAGCTCGTCGTGGAGACCGGTGGCCTGCCCGCCGACGTGGTGCGCGGCATCGGCGGCAGCGACCTGCCCGCCCTGGAACACCTCGACCTGTGGCTGGGCACCCCCGACTACGGCGGCGACAGCGAGGCCGCCGATCTGGAGCCCATCCTGTCCGGAGCCCGGCTGCCGCGCCTGCGTCACCTGTCCCTGCGCAACAGCGAGATGCAGGACGCCGTCGCCGCGGCCGTCGCCTCCGCGCCCGTCGTGGCCCGGCTGGAGGTGCTGGACCTGTCCATGGGCGTCCTGACCGACGAGGGTGCCGGCGCGCTGCTGAGCGGTCAGCCGCTCACCCACCTCAGGAAGCTCGACCTGCACCACCACTACCTCAGCAAGCCCTTCGAGGACCGCGTCCGGCAGACCCTGGAACCGGCGGGCGTGGAGGTGGACCTCGACCGTGACGACGCGGAGGAGGAGACGGAAGGCGACGGCACGGTCTGGCGCTACGTCGCCGTGGGCGAGTGACCACGTCGTCCACGGTCCGGCCGGCGGCAGCCTCCCGGCCGCGCTTCGCGGTGGTCGGCAACCCGGAGAACCGCCGGGTTTCCCTCTTCGGCGACGCGGTGCGCGCGGCCGGCCTGCCCGGCCCGCGCGTCGTCCCCTGGGTGGACGTCCTGCGCGCCCGGGGGGCCGAGTTCGCCGCTGACGAGTTCGTCCGCGTCGACTCACCCGGCGAGAACCCTGCGGTCGACCGTCTGTTGCGGGGCGCCCAGGAACCCACCCGGGTGGAGGGCTCGGCCCGTTGGTACGCCGCGTTCACCGCCGCGCTGCGCGGTCTGCGCGGCGGCGTCCGGCTGGACGACCCCGACGACCTCGCCGTGCTGTTCGACAAGCGCCGCTGTCACGCCGTGCTCGACGCGGCGGGCGTACCCGTCCCCTCCTCCCCCACCTCGGGACCGCTGGGCGCGCCGGTGCGCGGCTGGGACGACGTACGGGCGCTGATGCGCGCGCACCGGATGCCGCGGCTGTTCGTCAAACCCGCGCACGGCTCGTCCGCGTCGGGAGTGCTCGCCGTCGAGACGGGCGGTGGCGGCCGGATCAGGGCCACCACCTCCGTGGAACGCGCCCCCGACGGCCGTCTGCACAACTCCCTCAAGGTGCGCCGCTACGAGCGGGAACAGGACATCGCCGCCATCGTCGACGCGCTCGCCCCCGACGGCCTGCACGTCGAGCGCTGGCTGCCCAAGGCATCCCAGCAGGGCCGCGCCGCGGACCTGAGAGTGGTCGTGGTGGCCGGCCGGGCCACCCACGCGGTGGTCCGCACCAGCCGCTCGCCCCTGACCAACCTCCACCTCGGCGGCAGCCGCGGCGACCTCGACGCGGCCCGGCAGGCGGTGGAGGCGGCGGGCGCCCGCTGGGCCGACGTGCTCGGCGTGTGCGAGCGGGCCGCGGCCTGCTTCCCGCGCACGCTCTGCGTCGGCGTGGACCTGTTGCCGGCCGTGGGCTGGCGCCGCGCCTTCGTCGGCGAGGTCAACGCCTTCGGCGATCTGCTGCCCCGGCTCACCGGCCTGCCCGGCAGCGGCGCCGAGGGCCTGGACACCTATGCCGCGCAGGTGGCGGCCGTGCTGAACGGTCACGCCCGGTCCGGCCCGCTCGCCCTGTACAGAACAAGGACACCGTATGCCTGAGCCGGACATGAACGAGGTCGTCGGCAGTCACGACATCCTCCTCGTCACCCTCGACACGCTGCGCCACGACGTGGCCGTCGAACTGGCGGCGGAGGGCCGGATCCCGCATCTCGCCCGCCATCTGCCCGACGGCCGCTGGGAGCAGCGCCACGCGCCGGGCAGTTTCACCTACGCCTCCCACCAGGCGATCTTCGCGGGCTTCCTGCCGACGCCCGCCGCTCCCGGGCCTCATCCGCGGCTGTTCGCGGCGAGCTTCGCGGGCAGCGAGACCACCGCCGGCGGCACCTTCGTGTACGACACCCCGGATCTCGTGTCCGGGCTGGCCGGGGCCGGCTACCACACCGTGTGCGTGGGAGGTGTGGGCTTCTTCAACAAGCAGGGCCCGCTCGGCTCGGTGCTGCCCGGCCTCTTCGACGAGTCCCACTGGGAGCCGGAGTTCGGCGTCACCTCACCGCGCTCCTTCGAGCGCCAGATCGACCGCGCGGAATCCGTCATCGGCCGACTGCCCGCCGAGCAGCGGCTGTTCCTGTTCGTGAACGTCTCCGCCCTGCACCAGCCGAACTGGTTCCACCTGCCCGGCGCGACCCGGGAGGCCGGAGACACCCGCCGGACGCACGCCGCCGCGCTGGAGTACGTCGACCGGCACATCGGCCGGCTCTTCGCCGCCGCGAGCAGCCGCCGCCGCTGCTTCACCATCGTCTGCTCCGACCATGGCACCGCCTACGGCGACGACGGCTACACCGGCCACCGCCTGGGCCACGAGTCCGTGTGGACCGTGCCCTACGCCCACTTCTTCCTCGACCCCGCCGAGGCCGCCGTATGACCACCGCCCAGTTGACCAGCCCCTACCAGCACTACGTCTACGCCTACCCGCACAAGACCGCCTACCGCGGCCTGCCCGACCGCCCCTCGCTCGTCTCCCTGTGGGCGGCCGAAGCCAAGGACGCCCTCTCCCTCTACCTGCACATACCGTTCTGTGAGGTCCGCTGCGGCTTCTGCAACCTGTTCACCCGCATCGGCGCCCCCGACGGCCTGACCGGCGCCTACCTGGACGCCCTGGAACGGCAGGCCGACGCCGTACGGAACGCGCTGGGTCACGAGGAGGACGTACGGTTCGCCACCGCGGCGTTCGGCGGCGGCACGCCCACCTTCCTCACCGCGGCCGAGCTGGAGCGTCTCTGCGACATCGCGGAGCACCGCATGGGCGCCGGCCTGCGCGCGATCCCGCTGTCGGTGGAGGCCTCACCGGCCACGGCCACCGCCGACCGCCTCGCCGTCCTGGCGGACCGCGGGACGACCCGGCTGAGTCTGGGCGTCCAGAGCTTCGTCGACGCCGAGGCCCGGTCCGCCGTACGTCCGCAACGCCGCGCCGACGTCGAGGCCGCCCTCGCCCGCATCCGTGACACCCGCATCCCGGTCCTCAACATCGACCTCATCTACGGCATCGACGGCCAGACCGAACAGAGCTGGCGGCACTCCCTGGACGCGGCCCTCGCCTGGCGACCCGAGGAGCTGTACCTCTATCCGCTCTACGTCCGCCCGCTGACCGGCCTCGGCCGCCGCGGTGCCGACCACCTGCCCGACCCGGCCTGGGACGGGCAACGGCTGCGCCTGTACCGCGCGGGCCGCGACCACCTCCTCGCACACGGCTACACCCAGCAGTCCATGCGCATGTTCCGCCGCGCCGACGCCCCGCCGCAGGGCGCCGACGACTACGCCTGCCAGACCGACGGCATGATCGGCCTGGGCTGCGGCGCCCGCTCCTACACCTCCACCGTGCACTACTCCTTCGACTACGCCGTGGGCATGCACGAGATCCGCGGCATCATCGACGACTACGTCGCCACGTCCGACTTCAGCCGCGTCGAGGTCGGTTACCGCATGGACGGCCAGGAAGCGCGCCGCCGCCACCTGCTGCAGTCGCTCCTCCAGGCCGAGGGGCTTTCCGTCGGCGACTACCGCGCCCGCTTCGGCAGCGCCCCCGCCGACGAGTTCGGCCCGGAACTGCACCGCCTCGCCGACCGCGGCTGGCTGACCGGGACCGACTCCACGACCCTGCGGCTCACACCCGAGGGCCTGGCGCACTCCGACGCCATCGGCCCGGAGCTGTTCTCCCCGACCGTACGGGCGGCCATGTCCGCCTACGAGAGGAAGTGACCGTCCCGCCATGGACCTGACCCTCCTCTACCGGGGCCCGCTCGCCTCCTGCGACTACGACTGCCCCTACTGCCCGTTCGCCAAGCGGCGCGACTCGACCGCGCGACTCCGCGCCGACCGCGCCGCCCTGGAACGCTTCGCCCAGTGGGCCGGCGACCGGACCGACGACCGGCTCTCCCTCCTCTTCACCCCCTGGGGCGAGGGCCTGGTCCGCTCCTGGTACCGGCGCACCCTCGCGGAGCTGTCCCATCTCCCGCACATCCGCCGGGTGGCCATCCAGACGAACCTCAGCTGCCGCACCGACTGGCTGGCCGAGGCGGACGCCGACACCCTCGCCCTGTGGTGCACCTACCACCCGGGCCAGACGCCGTACGACCGCTTCCTCGCCAAGTGCCATGACCTGGCCGACCGGGGGGTCCGCTTCAGTGTCGGCGTCGTCGGCCTGCCCGAGCACCTGGAGGCGGCCCGCCGCCTGCGCGCCGATCTGCCGGAACACGTCTACCTGTGGATCAACGCGGCCGAGGGGCACACCTACCAGGACGCCGACGCCGACACGTGGACCGCGCTCGACCCGCTGTTCCCCTACAGCCGCACCCCGCACACCAGCGCCGGTCTGCCCTGCCGCACCGGCGACTCGGTGATCTCGGTCGACGGCGACGGCACCGTCCGCCGCTGCCACTTCGTCCGCGCCGAACTGGGCAACCTCTACGACGGCTCCTACCGGGCCGCCCTACGCCCCCGCCCCTGCCCCCTGACCACCTGTGACTGCCACATCGGCTACGTCCACCTCGAGACCCTGCCGCTGTACGACGTCTTCGCGGGCGGAGTCCTGGAACGCGTCCCGGCCGCCCCACCCGAACGACGCCCGGTCGCCATCGGGCTGACTGCGACGAGCACGGTCGCCGGAGTGGCCAGCGCCACGGGGGAGGCGTGCGCCGCCGCGCGGTGAACACACCGGGCGCCCGTCCCTGACCAGGTATGCCCTCAGATCCGGAGGCCGGAGGGGAAGCCGGTCCAGCGGAGCTCCTCGGGAAGGTGCCCCAGGTCGTTGTAGAAGAGGACGGAAGCGGGCCGGCCGGGGGCGTAGCGGATGACGGTCAGGGCGGCGTTGGCGTGGTCGAGGCCCATCCACCGCCACTTCGGCGCGTCAAGGGCGTCCCGGACGAGCCAGCCGATGAGGAAGTTGTGGGTGACGACGAGTTCGTGGCGAGGTTCGGCGGCGCGCACTGGTCCCGTGAACCGGGTGAGGGCTCTCCGGGCCAGCTCCGGACCGTCTTCCCGTTCCTCGGCCGGGAACTGGAGCAGACGGCTGAGCATCGCGTCGGCCGACTGTGCAGGCAGTTCCTCCTTCTGAGGCATGTAGGGGATGTAGTCACCGGCCGACTCCGACGACCGGATGGACACGTTGTCCAGCTGGTCACGGATCAGCCGTGCCGTCTCGGCCGCTCGCGGGAGTGGGCCGTGACAGATCGCCGAGATCGGGCCGCGTTGAAGCCGTGCGTCGAGCAGCGCGGCCTGACGACGACCCTTGTCGGTCAGCTGCTTCTCGTCCGGCGAAGCCTCGGCGTGCCGTGCCAGGTAGAGGTAACGCGTGGCTGTGCCTGTCACGGGCGAGGTCCTCCAGCAGGTCGATCTTGCGGATGCCCACACGGACGGTCCACGGCGCCGCACGGTTCCGCCGTCGAGGGGGAGGACAGCCCACTGACCACGGGCTCGGCCGGAGACCGATCGTGCCGGTCCACTGCCAGGGCCCAGGGAGTTCTCATGTCGGCCGGCGGGGCCTCGCTGACATCCGTCGCCGCCTTCGTGGTGATCGTGCTCGGTGCGATCACTGTGCTGAAGCTGCTCAGTGTTTCGCGCGGAGGCAACTGGCAGCGCCCCGAGGTGGCTTGCCCGCCAGGCGAGACAGCATGGCGGGCTCCGCGTGCCGTGAACACCGGCTGGAGGAGTCTGCACGAGGTCGGATCAGGACTGCGTGTCTGAGGCGTCGACGATCTCGCTCCGGGGCGGCTGCTGCACCGTGACCTTCTCGCCGTAGTCGTCGAAGGTCACGCTGCTGTCCTCGGAGCCCTTGGTCGCGGCCTTCAGGATGTAGGGCTCTCCCTCGGTGGCGACCTGCATGCTGATGTGGCTGCCTTCTTGGTCCTTCTCCAGGGTGAGGGCGTCCTCGCCGTCCACCTCGGTCGTTTCCCCGCGTTTCAGGCCCTGCCGTTCGGTCTTGTCCTGGTCCATGGAGGCGAGGAACCGCTTCTTGTCGCAGAAGGCGGCATCCGGCCCGTCCGCGGGCGCCGCGACCCACTTGCCCGCCAGCTTGCCGGCGAGCCGCTCGCCCCGCTTGACGTCACCGCCGCTCGCGCGTGCCGAGTTGGTCCAGAAGGCCCGGTCACCCTTGATCAGGACGTCACCGCCCTCACTGCGCAGCAACTCCGCGCGGCCGCCGTCCCCGCTGATGGTCCCGGTGCAGTTGCCCTGGTCGTCCACTCGGATGTCGAGTTCGACGGTGCTCGACCCGTTGGCCTGCGCGGTCCCCTTCATGTGGACGGAGGAGGCCTTCTCGGTAGCAGTCACCGCCCTGGCCGCGATGTCATCGGCCTTCTGCCCCGAGAAGGCCTCCTCGTCGGAGTCACCTCCGCACCCGCAGACGAGCAGCACCCCAGCGGAGAGCGCACCGAGTAATGAGGAGGTCCGCATCCTGGACATCACCATGTTCCAGCCCCTTCCGGCCGGCCTGCGCCGGCCATGCATGCCGTTCATGTCCTGCTCCTGCCTTGCCCTGTGACGCCCGCGCGTTCCGGACGCAGTAGCCCGGATACCCCCAAGTCCCGCTTGTGCACGGCCACTTCGCAGGGCGTGGCCACACGACCGCGGACGCCGACAGCGCGGCCCCAGCCGAGTCGAATGCCTCTCCGGCCCGGACGCGTGAGGTCCCACCGTGGGGAACCGGATTCCCGCGACCGGCGAAGTACAGGTGAAAGCCCAAGCCGTCAGAGCGTTCGCATCAAACGAAAGGAGCCCCGATGACCGTCGAACCAGGCGTCAGGATGGGGCAGGACAGTGACGCCTCGGTGATCGAACGGTCGTGGGATGAGCCCGAGGCATTCGCCGTGCTCTTCGACCGCCACGCTGACTCGGTGCACAGATACGCCGCTCGCCGACTCGGTGCGGAGGCGGCCGAGGACGTGATGGCGGAGACGTTCACCACCGCGTTCCAGCAGCGCTTCCGGTACAACACGGTGCTGGCCGACGCACGCCCATGGCTGTTCGGTATCGCGACCAACCTCATAGGCCGTCACCGGCGCGCCGAAGCCCGGCGGCTGAAGGCGCTCGGACGGCTGCCTTCGGCAGCCCCTGGCGACCAGGCCGAGGAGACGGTCGCGGACCGGGTGGCAGCGCGGGTCAGCGCACAGGCGGTGGGCCGCCAACTGGCAGGCGCCCTGGGGAGGTTGCCCCCCCGGCACCGGGACGTGCTGTTGCTGGTCGCCTGGGCCGACCTCGGCTACGAGGAGGTCGCCCGCGCCCTCGGGGTGCCGGTGGGGACGGTCCGGTCGCGGCTGCACAGGGCTCGCAGAAAGGTTCGTGAGGCATTGGGCGGATCCGATCCGACTGCTCTCCGAGAGGAATCCGACGATGAATGACCTCAAGCTCCTGAGGGAGTGGGACGGGGACGCGCCGCCCCTGGCGGACGACGTCCGCGCCCGGGCCCGCCTGCGCCTGCACCAGGCGATGCGGGCTCCCGCCGCTCCCGCGTCCGTTCGCCGCCGTCCGCTGCTGCGGATGGCGGTGGCCGGTGTGGCCGCGGCCGCGGTCGCCACCACCGTGGTGATCGCCGACGACCCGGGGACCTCGCCGCCCACCCGGCCGGTGAGCGCGACCACCGTGCTGCGGGGGGCGGCGGCCGAGGAACGCAGGCTCGAGAAGCCGATCGCGCCGCGCGACGACCAGTTCATCTACACCAAGGAGATCATCGAGGAAACCCCGGTCGGTGGCGGGCGGAGCAAGACGTACGTCGACGAGAGCTGGAACTCGGTCGACGGCTCCAAGAGGTCCTACGTCAGCGAGCTGGGTCACACCCAGTGGGTCCCGCCGGACAAGCCCGGTGCGCGCGCCTGGCCGCCGCGCAGGTGGTCGCTGCTGAAGCAGCTGCCCACCGATCCGGACAAGCTGTCGATCGCTCTGCGCGACGTGAGCGGGAAGCCGGACTACGGTCGGCCGATGAAGGCCGACGACTGGCCGATGGTCCACACCTTCCTCTCCGGCCTGCTCCACGCCCCGGCCCTGCCGAAGGGACTGCGCCCCGCCGCGTTCGAAGCCCTCGCCGCCGTACCGGGGGTCAAGGTGCTGCCCGGCCGGCCGGACGTGGACGGCCGCCCCGGCATCGGCATCCAGTACGTGGGCCCGCCCGGGACTCCCTGGGAGGACGGTGAACAGGTGCTGATCTTCGACGCGAAGACGTACCAGTACCTCGGCACGCGTGACCAGCGCAAGGAGAAGCTGGGATCGACGACCTACAAGCAGTGGTCGTACGTGGCCGCCCACGGCGTGGTGGACCGAGTGGGGCAACGCCCCTGAGCGACTGCCCGCAGCGGGCCCTCGCACCGCTCGGTGCCCGGTGACTCACCGGGCACCGAGCGGTCGGGCGGGCTCCCGCGGCGCCATCGCCGAACCGGCTCCAGCGGCACCCGGTACGGCACCCCGCTGTCCCTGCTCGGCCGTCCCCGCTCAGCCACCGGTCGCGGCCGTCACCGTCGCGGGGTCCTCGCCGGTCAGTTCCACGATGCGGTGCGGCGGTACGCCCGCGGCCAGGGCGCGCGCGATCAGGCCGTCCCGGTCGTCCGCGTAGTCGCGGTAGGCGAGCAGCTCTTCCTCGACCCGGGCGATCGTCTCCGGGGCGAGCCGGTGACGCACCCGGATTAGTTCCTCGTCACTCAGCGGGACCGGCAGGCGCTCCGCGCCCTCGGGGACGGATCCCCTCTCCTCCGGTGGCAGCACCCGCAGCTCCGGGGATGTGGGGGTGCTTCCCTGAGCGTCCAGCCATGCCCGCACCGCGGGAGTCTCCATGCAGGCGAGGTCGCCCACGGCGGCCGGAGGCACACCGAGGGGCATGGCCGCGTCGTCAAGCAGGAACAGGTAGGCGTCGTCGGTCATCCTCGGCTCCTTCTCAACGGGATCGATCGACGTCCCTTTACCCCACCGCACCCGGATTACCGCCCCCACCGAGCCGAGTCACTCCGACGGACCGCCGGCGCCGCGCGGCCACCCGACCGTCTCTCCCCCGGTCACCCGGGATCGCGGTGCGAGGAGCGAGGAGCGAGGAGCGAGGAGCGAGGAGCAGCAGAGGGTCGGAGGGGCTTCCTGCCCCTCCGGTCAGGGCGCGCTCAACCGGCACCCCAGAAAGCGTCCTCGGCGTGCTGGTCGGCGGAGAAGAGCCACACCTCCATGATCTTGTCGCCTTCCACCCTGAGCAGGTCGACGCCGTCCATCGCCATCTCGGCGCCGTCGCGCCGCGCCGAGAAGCGGACGGGCATGGCGGCCAGCGCGCCGTTGACCATGGGGTCGCCCGTCAGTCTGAGTTCGAAGGTTCCCTGCGTGGCGGCCATCTGGGCACCGAGCATCCCGTTGACCGCGGCCATGCCGCGGTAGGTGCCGGACACCGCGTTGTCGCCGGGCTGGTGCCACACGATGTCCTCGGCGAACATGCCCGCCACCGCGGCGAAGTCCTTGGCCGACACCGCGTCGGCGTACCGACGGGCCACCGTGAGCGTGGTAATGGACTCCATCTCGATCTTCTCCTTCATAGATTCTTGCTGGTGGAGACCTATACTCACCATCGGTAACCAGTCACCTCAACGTAACCGATGGAAGAATGTGGCGCGTGTCACAACACCCGGAACTCAATGTCCTCACGGCGACCTGCCCCTCCCGCACGTCACTGGCCCGCATCGCCAACAAATGGACGGCGATGGTGGTGATCGCACTGAGCGGGGGCAGCATGCGCTTCGGTGACCTGCGCACCACGGTCGAGGGCATCAGCGCCAAGGTCCTCACCGAGACCCTGCGGGACCTGGAACGCGACGGGCTGGTCGCCCGGCACGCCTACGCCGAGATGCCGCCAAGGGTGGAGTACGAACTCACCGATCTGGGACGCACCCTGGACGCGCCTCTGCGGGCGTTGGGCCGCTGGGCCGAGGAACACGCTGTCGAGGTGATCGCGGCACGCGAGACCTACGACGCGCGCCCCTGACCCCCGCGCGCCGCGGCGACATCGGCACGGAGCCCTGACCGCAACCGCGGGCGACGACGGGACCGGCCGGACAGCACACCTAGCGGCGCGTCCCCTCCTGGGCCGCCGGGGCGGTCGCCGCGGCGGCCGTTCCCTCCCCTTCGGTGTCCACGTGCGGCAGGAGCCGGTCCAGCCAACGCGGGGTCCACCAGGCGGAGTTGCCGAGCAGTGTCATGGCCGCCGGCACGAGCAGCAGCCGCACGAGCGTGGCGTCGATGAGCACACTGGCAGCGAGTCCCAGGCCGAGCATCTTGACGACGATGTTGTCGCTCAGGACGAAGGCCGCGAAGACGCTGACCATGATGAGCGCCGCGCAGGTGATGACCCGCGCGGTGATCTCCAGCGCGTGGGCGACGCTCGTCCTCGGGTCCCCGGTGCGCAGCCACGCCTCGCGGACGCGGGACAGGAGGAAGATCTCGTAGTCCATGCTGAGCCCGAAGACGATGGCGAACATCATCATCGGCACGTAGCTCTCGATCGGCACCTCGCCGGAGACACCGAGCGCCGGACCGCCCCAGCCCCACTGGAAGACGGCCACCACGACGCCGTACGAGGCGGCGATGGACAGCACGTTGAGCACGGCCGCCTTGACGGCGACCAGCACGCCGCGGAAGACGATGAGGATGATGAGGAAGGCCAGGCCGACGACCACCGCGATGATCAGGGGCAGCCTGCTGGAGACGATGTCCAGGAAGTCGACCTGGGCCGCGGTCGTGCCGGTCACGTACGTGCGGGCGTCGGTGCCGGACACCGCTTCGGGCAGGACGTCGTCCACGAGCCGGTTCACCAGGGCGGTGGTGCTCTCGTCCTGTGGGGCAGCTGCCGAATACGCGGTGCCGATCAGCACATCGCCGTCCGAGGTCGGCGTGAGAGGGGTGATCGTCGCCGCGCCCTCCACGTCGGCCAGGGCTTTCTGCGCGGCGGTGGCGAGCGCGGCGCGGTCGGCCTGCGGGACGTCGCTCTGGTCGACGACCAGCGTCATCGGGCCGTTGGACCCCGGCCCGAAGGCCGAGGACATCAGGTCGAAGGCTCGCCGGTCCGTGAAGGACTTCGGATCGGCGCCGTCGCCGATGTGCCCGAGCTGGATGGAGAAGAGGGGGACGGCGAGGACGGCGAGGACCACGGCACCGGACGCCAGGAACCACCACGGGCGGCGCTCCACCCGTTGCGCGTAACGATGCCAGGTGCCCTGGGCCTCCTCGCCGGGTTCGGCGTCGGTCTCGGCGAAGGGTCTGCGCACCCGCACCCGGTCGATCCGCCGGCCGATCAGTCCGAGTGCCGCCGGAACCAGGGTGAGGGCGCCGAGCACGGCGGTGACCACGGTGACGGCGGCGGCCAGGCCGAGCTTGCCGATGAAACTGATCCCCGAGACCCACAGACCCGACAGGGCGATGACGACCGTGCAGCCGGAGACCAGCACGGCACGGCCGCTGGTGGCAACCGCCAGACCCGCCGCAGTCACGGGACCGCGGCCGTTCATGAGGTTCTGGCGGTGGCGGGTGATCAGGAAGAGGGAGTAGTCGATGCCGACACCGAGACCGATCATCGTGGCGAGCGTCGGCGAGACCGTGGCGAAGGTGAAAGCGGCGGCCAGCAGGCCGAGCAGGGCCAGTCCACAGATCACGGCGATGAGCGCGGCCACCAGGGGCAGCACCGCCGCCACGACGCTGCCGAAACCCACGAGCAGGACCATGATCGCCACCCCGAAGCCGATCGCCTCGCTGGTGCGGTCGTCGGTCTCGGGCCGGGCCAGTTCGCCGAGCGGGCCGCCGTACTCCACCGTCACGCCGGCCGATCGCAGCGGCTGGACGGCCGTGTCGACTCCGTCCAGGTAGGACGGCCCCAGCGTGGAGGGCTGGACGTCGAACTTGACGGTGATGTAGGCCGTCTTGCCGTCGGTGGAGAGCGGGCCGACGTTCGGGGTCCCGGTGGACGGCGTGGTGCCCGGCGCGGGAAGCGGGTTCTGCGCGCTCAGCACATGGGGCAGCTTCCCCAGGTCGGTCACCGCGGTGCCGATCGGACCGCTGACATCGGTGAGCGGCTTCGAAGCGTCCCTCAGGACGATCTGGGCCCCGTATCCCCCGGCCCCCGGTTCATGTGCCTTCAGTACGTCGAGGCCGTCCTGCGACTGGGAGCCGGGCAGGGTGAAGTCGTCCGAGTAGTCGCCGCCGCGCGTCCGGTCGAGTACCTGGAGTCCCATGAGCGCGGCCAGCCAGAGCACCAGGACGGTCACGCAGTGGCGGGCGCACCACTCACCGATGCCGCGCAGCGTCCCTCGGCGAAGGGCGGTGGCGCGCTCGGCTTCGGGCTGCGGCGTTGGCATGCGTACTCTCCCGACAGCCGTCGGGGTTGCCGCGGCCATGGTCCGTCCGGGCGCGCGGGCTCCCGAGAAAGTCGTACCGGACTACCGCCATTGAAGGAGCCCGCGAGCGCCCCGGCACGTCGACGCGGGGGAACGGGTGACAGGGGTACGGATGACGAGGGGCAGCCGAGCATGCCCGGACCGCGGTTTCACCGTGCCCGGATTTCGATTGAGCGTGCGAGCCGGCCGTGGCATCACTGCGAGGTTCGCAAATGATCACGAGACGCATCAAGGGGTCGGTGAGGGTGGCGCTCGGAGAGCTGGTGAGACTGCGGGCGATGGGGCCCGCGGACGCCGACGCGCTGTGGCGCTGGAACCACGATCCCGAGGTCATGCGGTGGATGGACGACACCTACGCCCAGCCGGTGGAGCGCGTCCGCGCGTGGCTGGAGGAGCGCCCCCGCAACACCTATGCCGACCTGCTCCTCGGCATCGAGGCACTCGCCGACGGCCAGCTCATCGGCCTGGTCACGCTGCACGAGGCGGAGCCGGAGAAGGGCATCGCGAAACTCGACCTCTACCTGGGCGAGAAGCCCTACTGGGGCCGTGGATACGCCACCGACGCCGTGCGGACGGTCTGCCGCTACGGCTTCGACGACATGCGCCTGCACAAGGTGACGCTGACCGTGGTCACGGAGAACCACGCCGCGCGCAAGGTCTACGAGAAGGCGGGCTTCGTCGAGGAGGGCCGTCTTCGTCAGGTCTTCCGACGTGACGGCCAGTGGTACGACATGTTCACGATGGGGCTGCTGGCGGGCGAACTGCGCTGAGTCCCACGCGTCGGCGGCGGATGATGACCGGGGTACCGGAGACGGACGCGGTGCCGATGTCGCCCGCCTGGTCGGAGGCGGGCATGGACCATGCCGTGGCCGCGCCGGACTTGGTGGTGTGATGCGCGCCGGTGATCGTCGGACCGTACGTCGCGCCGAGCGGAGCCGTCAGCGCTGACGGCCTTCAACGCCGTGTTGTCGGCGGCCTCCCAACTGAGCTTCACGGGAACGGCGATGCTGTTCACCGTTCCGATGCGCAGGACCAGGGCCGGCTTGGTCGTGAACGTCGGGGCCGTCGTCTCGGCGACGACCGTGGCGGCCGCGGAGGTGGTGGTCCTGCCGGACTGGTGTGTGACACGGACCTGCACCTGGTGCGTGCCGGAGCTCCCTCGTCCCCGGAGGCCGCAGGCCCTCAGGACCGGGCTCAGCCCGCAGCCCCGTCCCGGACCCCACCGCAAGGTGGCTGCCCGACCGGAATGCGCCCGGAGCCACTCCCCTGCCAGGTACCAAGTAGGTACCATGCTGGCATGCCGTCCTTGAACATCAGCTACAGCGACGAGGAGATGGAGGAACTGCGCGCCGCGGCCGCGGCCGCGGGTACCTCCCTCAAGCAGTACGTCCACGACCTGTCCCTGCGTGAGCGGCTGCGCCAGCAGTTCGTGCGCTATGCGGTCTCCTGGGGCGAGCGGCACCGCGAGGAGTTCGACGAGGCCTTTCCCGACGAGATCCCTCCGGCCGGCCGCCACCAGGGAGCCGAAGCCGCCTGATGGTGCTCCACGTCGACATTCCCTGGCTGCTCGACATCCAGGAGCAGTCCGTGCCCGAGGACGTCACGGTCGCGGACTACTCCGCCCTCGTCGCCGCGGTCGCCCGCCACAAGACCCGCATCCCCCGGCCCGGTGTCGCCACGCCGGATGCCGCCTGGCGGGCCGGAGCCCTGCTGCACACGCTCGTCCGGCTCGAACCGCTGCCGTACCGCAACTCGCTGTACGCCTGCCAGGTCGTCGTGGCGTACATGCATGCCTCGGGCGAGGGCATCGACCCGCCTTACGGCGCCCTGGTGGAACTGGTGCGCGACATCCAGGCCCGCAAGACCACCGTCTACCAGGCCGCCGACCGGATCCGCGGCTGGCGGATCTGAGCCGGGTCAACCGAGCCGGTCTCCGTCCGCGTCGGCACGGCTCGGACCGACATGACCCTGGACCGAGCGGTCGACTTCGTCCTGCGCCAGCAGCGAGAGCAGCGAGGCCACGGTGAGGCCGGCCTCGGCGGGGTGGCGCAGGACCTTGCCGGGCTCGATCCGGTAGGTGTTGCCGCGTCCCTCCCGGGTGTGCGACAGATAGCCGTCCTGCTCCAGGTCGGCGATGATCTTCTGGACGGCGCGCTCCGTCAGCCGGCAGTGCGCGGCGATGTCCCGGATGCGCGCGGTCGGATCATCTGCGATGACCGCCAGCACGCGCGCGTGATTGGTGAGAAACGTCCATCCGTTGTGCGGCTCAGGCACTCCACCCATGCACGCATCATACGACGAAGTTTTCACGCACACAAATGCGCGAACTCAATTTCGTGTATCTATTGACGTATCCGTGCGCAGGCGTGACCGTGGAGAGGCAAGTGGACGAGAGACCGTGGGAGAGTGTCATGCCGCAGTCGGCGTACTCCGCGCGCCCCGGGTCGGAAGACGCCGACGCCTGCGCGGGGCCGGTGGGCCGCACCGGGGCACACCGCTCCACCGACATGAGCGTCAAAGCCACCCGTCACGGCGACCGTGTGGCCGTGACCGTGTGCGGTGAACTCGACCTTCGAGCGGAGGAGCCGTTGCGGCGCGCGCTGCGCTCGGCTCTCGCCGAGTCGGCCCGGGGTGTCGAACTGGACCTCAGCGGGGTGGAGTTCTGTGACTGCTCCACCCTCAACGTCCTCCTGTGCATCCGGCAACAGGCCCTTTCGGAAGCCAAGTACGTCACTCTCGGTGCCACCAGCCCCGTCGTCGACCGGGTGCTCGAACTCACCGACACGCGCTCCCTGTTCACGGCTCCTGACGACGACGCTCCCGGCCACGGGGCGGCACCCCCGGCCGGAAGACCGGGAGCGGACCTGACCGCTCCGGCAGACCCCGGTGACGGCACTCAGGACCCGTCCGCGCGGAATGCGTCCGCGCAGGGCAAGCACGCGCGGGACCCGCGGATCGAGCTGGCGCAGCTACGGCGAGCGATGCGGACCCGGCCGACGATCGACCTGGCCCGTGGCATCCTGATGGCCCGTTTCGGGCTCAGTCCCGAGGACGCCTGGACCACTTTGGTCGTGACCTCCCAGAACACCAACAGCAAGATGCACCACCTGGCTCAGGAGCTGGTGGACACGGTCGACGGCGACTCGCTGCCGGAGGACGTGTGCGAACAGCTGACCGCCGCGGTCGGCCGGCTCAGGCACCAGGCAGCCACCACCGACGACGAGTGACACCACCGAACGGGGGCGGCGGCCGCCCCGCGCACCAGCGCGCGGGGCGTTGTCAGTGGTGGCAGGCAGGATGAGCGGTATGACGACACCAGCTGCTCGGATCGTGGATGCCGCCGCCTACGCCCAGGCGGTCGAGGACGCGGTGAAGGCCGCGGCCGCCTACTACGCGGACGGCGCCTCCCCGCTGGACGACGACACCTACGACCGGCTGGTGCGCGGCATCGCGGCATGGGAGGCCGACCACCCCGATCAGGTGCTGCCCGACTCCCCCACCGGGAAGGTCGCCGGCGGTGCGGTGGAGGGGGACGTACCGCACACGGTGGCGATGCTGAGCCTGGACAACGTCTTCTCCCCGGAGGAGTTCACCGCCTGGACCGCCTCACTGGCCCGCAGGACCGGTCACGACGTCACCCGCTTCAGCGTGGAGCCGAAGCTGGACGGACTGGCGATCGCCGCCCGCTACCGCCACGGCCGGCTGAGACAGCTGGTCACGCGTGGCGACGGGACCGCCGGTGAGGACGTCTCGCACGCGATCGGCACCATCGAGGGCCTCCCCGAGCAGCTGGCCGAGCCGGTCACCGTGGAGGTCCGCGGTGAAGTCCTGATGACCACCGCCCAGTTCGAGCACGCGAACGAGGTGCGCACCGCGCACGGCGGACAACCCTTCGCGAACCCGCGCGGCGCCTCGGCCGGCAGCCTGCGCGCCCGGGAACGGGCCTACACCGTGCCGATGACGTTCTTCGGTTACGGGCTCCTCCCGGTGCCCGGCACCGAAACGGCACTGGCCGGGCAGCTGAGCGACCTCGCGCACAGCGACCTGATGGTGCGGGCCGCCGGATACGGGGTGAACACCACCGCCTCCACCGCCGTCCCGGGCGTCACCGCCGACACCGCCGAACAGGTCCTGCGCCGCGTCGACGAGATCGCCGCGCTGCGCGCCGAGCTGCCGTTCGGGATCGACGGGGTCGTCATCAAGGCCGACCTCGCGGCCGACCAGCGGGCCGCCGGATCGGGCTCGCGCGCCCCGCGCTGGGCGATCGCCTACAAACTGCCCGCCGTGGAGAAGATCACCCGGCTGCTGGAGGTGGAGTGGAACGTCGGTCGCACCGGCATCATCGCTCCTCGGGCGGTCCTGGAACCCGTCCAGATCGACGGCGCCACCATCACCTACGCCACCCTTCACAACCCCGGCGACATCACCCGCCGGGACCTGCGCCTGGGCGACCACGTCATGGTCCACCGGGCCGGCGACGTCATCCCCCGCGTCGAGGCACCGGTCGCCCACCTGCGCACCGGTGACGAGCAGCCCATCGCCTTCCCCGAGGTCTGCCCGCGCTGCGGTTCCGGCATCGACACCGGCGAGCAGCGCTGGCGGTGCGAGAACGGCCGCAACTGCCATCTGGTCGCAGCCCTCTCCTATGCGGCCGGCCGCGACCAGCTCGACATCGAAGGCCTCGGCCACACCCGCGTCGTCCAGCTCGTCGACGCCGGGCTGGTCGCCGACCTCGCCGACCTGTTCACCCTCACCCGCGAGCAGCTCCTCGGTCTGGAGCGGATGGGTGAGACCAGCACCGACAATCTCCTCGCCGCGCTCGGCCGGGCCAAGGACCAGCCGTTGTCGCGGGTGCTGTGCGCGCTCGGCGTGCGGGGTACCGGCCGGTCCATGTCCCGCCGCATCGCCCGCCACTTCGCCACCATGGACCACCTCCGGGCCGCCGACACCACGGCGATGCAGCAGGTCGAAGGCATCGGCACCGAGAAAGCGCCGTCCATCGTCGCCGAGCTCGCCGAACTGGCCCCGCTCATCGACAAACTCGCCGCGGCCGGGGTGAACATGACCGAACCCGGTGCCACCCCGCCCGCTCCGGCGGACACCGGCGCGGACGGTGCCACGGCGGACGCGGAGGCCGTGAGCGGGCCGTTGGCGGGGATGACGGTGGTCGTCACCGGCGCGATGACCGGCCCTCTGGAGAAGCTCAGCCGCAACCAGATGAACGAACTCGTCGAGCGCGCCGGCGGCCGCTCCTCCTCCAGCGTCTCCAAGAGAACCAGCCTGGTCGTCGCGGGAGAGGGGGCCGGTTCCAAACGCGCCAAGGCCGAAGACCTGGGCATTCGTCTGGCAGCACCCGACGAGTTCGCCGCCCTCGTCGCCGACTTTCTCGACTGACCCCGTCGGACGCGCCCCGGTGACCCGTCGGACGCCCCCGGCGGAAGCCGCGCTCGGGGCGGCTCCTCCCCCGACGCCGGTCCCGTGAGTGCCCGCGCGGCCCGTGACCCGTCACCCGGGCGATCAGGGCGGGCGACCCCGTCGCGAATCGACGGCATGGCGGTGTACACCGTGCCGGGCACTCGGTGGCCGCCCGGTGGCGATGCCCTCCGACGGGCGACACACGCTCCGATGGCCGGCCCCCGCCGGGCCGTTTTCGTGGCTTCGTCGGAGGGAACCCGGCGAGACCGTAAGGGCGACCGGAGGAACTGACATGACTGGTGACCACGACCGACACGGTGACGCGCACGACCGGGCCCGTAGCGCCGACGAGCCCGGCGCCCACTCGGGAGCGGAGCGGCAGGCACAGGAGCGGTCGATACCGGGGACGGCGAGCGCGAAGGAGGGCTACCAGACGGATCAGGGCACCGTGGCGGGCAAGCCCCTGGAGGGCGTCGAGAAGGAGGACCGGGCCGAGAACGAGCGGACTGCCGAGGCCCCCGAGGAGCGCGGGTCAGGCAGCGGTCCCACCGGGGCCTGATCGCCGGCCGCCACCGGGGGACGACACCCGTTCACCTCGGTGTTCTGCCGGAGATGGAAGCCGGCAGAACACTCCGGCGGGCGGGGGCGGTGACGCCGTGGGGTGCCTTGCGGAGACAGGCGGTGATCTGTTTCCCCCGGGTGTGGAGTGCGACGACGACCTCGTCACTGACGGCGTGCACGAGGCGGAGTCCATGGCCGCCGACACGACGCCGGTCGTCCTCGCGCACCGTCGGGGCCTCGGTGGAGGTGTCCCACACCGTGATCGTCAGTTCTTCTCCGGACAGCTGCACGATCAGCCCGCAGGGGCCGGGGGCGTGCCGGACGGCGTTGGTGACCAGTTCGCTGACAGTGAGCTCCGCGTCCCGGGCCCGTGGGGCCGGGACACGGTGGCGGCCGGTATGCCGGGCGTAGGCGAGAAAGGCGCGCAGTGACTGGCGCGCGTCGGCGGCGCGGGCCGCGCCCTCGTCCCACACCGCGCTACAGCGCAGCGTGGCGTGCTCGTCCATGCCCGGCTCATCTGCCGCCTGCTTCATAAGCGGGATGACCATGTGGGTTCTTTCGTTGCAGTCGCCGCTCGAAGCGGCTTTCGGTCGTGCGTATACCCGGATGCCGACCGCGCACGCCATGAGCGTCCGAGGAGACGCGCCCGGCAGGGTGCCCGGGTGCCTACGGTGAGCGGGGGGTCGCGTCGAGTGCGCGGCCGCTCGTGGCCGTGCGGCCGTGCGGGTGGTGGGGCACTCACTCGGGCGCGGCCCGCACACGTGACGAGGAGAAGCTCCATGACGGCGCTCGCGGCCCGCTACGCCGACGACAGCGGACCGACTGCCCGGACGCGGTGCTGGACAGGCCGCGGCCGACCGGGTCCCGTCCGCGTTGGACGTCCCGGCCTGAACGGCGTACCGCACGGGGTGCCGACGGCGAGCACACCGGCCCGCCGGGCGGCCCTGGTGCACGCGGACCTGACCTCCGCCACGGCGAACCGGCTGGAGCACACCTGGACCCTCGCCCGACCGACGGCCGGGGGGCTGAGCCCCGTGGTGGAACTGGTGGTGCTGGTGGGACTCCAGGCATCCGGTAAGTCCACGTTCTGGGAGCGGTGTCTGCGGGACGGCCATGTACGGGTGAGCAAGGACCTCTTCCCGCGCTCGGCCCGGCACAAGCAGGCCCGGCAGATGCGGCTGGTCGAGGAGGCCCTGGCCGCGGGCCGTTCCGTGACGGTGGACAACACCAACCCCTCGCCCGAGGAGTGGCGTCCGCTGGTGGCCGCGGCCCGCGCGCACGGCGCCGCCGTCACCGCGTACTGGTTCCCACCGGACCTGGCGGGCACGCTGCGCCGCAACGCCGGGCGCACGGGCCGCGCCCGCGTGCCCGACGTCGGCATCCATGCCACGCTGCGGCGGCTGCGCCGGCCTACGCCCGCCGACGGTTTCGACGCCGTGTACGACGTACGGTTCGACGGGCGTGGCGGCTTCGAGGTACGGCCGGCGGACGGCTCACCCGGCTCTTGAGGAACTGGGCTCCCGCGGGACTGGTTGTGTCGGTGTGTCGCGGCTCCCGGCTCCTGAGAGGCCGGCGTGTCGTCACACGGCCGTCAGCACGCGCTCACTCGGCACCCGTACGTCCCGAACGGCGAAGCCGCTGCGCACCCGCGCCGGGATCCGCCGCAGGGAGATCCGCAGGTCCTGGTCGGGGACGGTGTAGTCGAGTCCGGCCAGGCGGAACGCGAGGGTTTCCAACAGCCCGATGGTGAGACCCTCACCGGGGCAACGGTGGCCGGTGCGCGGCTCGCCACCGCCCTGCGGGATCAGTTCGTCCCGCTCGACCGCGTGTTCCAGGAACCGCTCCGGGCGGAAGACGTACGGGTCGCCCCACAGCTTCTCGTCGTGGTTCTGCCCGAAGACGTCGAGCAGCACCATCCCGCCGGCCGGCACCGAGATGCCCTGCCAGGTCAGGTCCCGTACGGCGAGGCCGCCGAGGAACGGGGCGAACGGGTAGAAGCGGCGCACCTCGTGCACGAACGCGGCGGTGTAGGCGGTGTCGCCGCCCCGCAGTCGTTCGCGCTGGTTCGGCTGTAGGTGCAGCGCGTGTGCCGTGTAGGCGACGAACCAGCAGACGGCGACGGTGGGCCGGATGACGTTCAGCAGCTCGACGGCGGCCGTGTGCGGGTGCAGCAGTTCGCCGTCGGCCTCGCGGTGCCGGCACGCGGCGGCGAGCACCGACTCCTCGGGGGCGTCGACGCGGCCCGAGCGGACGTCCTCGACCAGCCGGGTGAAGCGCTCCTCCTGCCGGCTGCGGGCGCGCCGGGCCCGCCAGTGCCGTGGCCCGGCGGTGGCGAAGCCGTCGACCATGGCGACCAGGTCCCGGGCCAGAAGCTCCGGCTCCCCGGCGTCCTCGTCGAGCGGAACGCCCGCCCAGCGGCACACACCGCGGGTGAGCACCACGGAGGCCGCGTCGAACAGCACGACTTCTTCGGCCCCGCTCCACTCCCGTACCGCCTCGTCCCAGACGGGGACGACATGTTCGACGAGGCCGGCGATCCGGTCGGCGTGCAGCAACGGCAGGAAGAACTCCTTGCGGGCGCGGTGGGCGCCCCTGTCGAGGGTGTGAACGGCGTCGTGGCCGAACAGGGTGCTCAGCACGGGCCCCGGAAGGGCGCCGCCGCGGCGCACGTTCTCCTCGTCGTAGAAGAACCGCACCGCCTCGGGGCCGCGCACGGCCAGCGCGGGCTTGCCCATCACGCGGGTGCGCGCCACGCCGTCGGGGTGCTCGCGCAACAGGCCGGGCAGCCAGCTGTAGCCCTGGGCGAGAGCGGGCAGGGAACGATCGATCACGGGCGAACTCCGTACGTCCATGGCCGCCCAGTGCCCACGCTCACGGCTGGGACACGTGCGGGCGGTTCACAAGGCTGGGTCAGGTGGTCAAGGGTGCGCGGCGGCTCGTGCTGCTCGGCGGTCAGGTTCTTGAAGCCGAGTGCCGGGGGCCTGGGGGCCGGGGCGAGTGCCTCGCACGCCCCCGCCTCGGACTCGTCGCTCCCCTGGGATCGGTGCTGCGGCGTGCCCCCGGGCCCGCGCCCGCGTCACGGTGGTGCCGGACGGTCGGTGCGGGCCTGGGGCGTGGTGGTCCGTCTCAGTCGGTGGAGAGGGCCTGGACCAGGTCGCCGACCTTGGGGTCGGGCAGGGAGCGGGCGACATCGGCCTGGGCGACCATGCCGACCAGGTCGTGTCCGTCGATCACCGGCAGGCGGCGCACCTTGTGCTCGGACATGGTGCGCAGGATCTCCTCCACGTCGTCGTCGGCGCCGATGGTGACGGCTTCGCCCTGGGCGAGCTCACCGGCCTGACAGGAAGCGGGGTCCTTGCCCGCCCCGAGGACCTTCACCACGATGTCCCGGTCGGTCAGCATGCCCTTGAGCTTGTTGTCGGTGCCGCAGATCGGCAGGGCGCCGACACCGAGGTCCTTCATCTTGCGAGCGGCCTCCAGCACCGTCTCCTCGGCGCCGATGCACTCGGTCCCGCCGGTCATGATGTCCCGCGCCTTCGTCATCGCGTTTCCTTTCCTGGCGTTTTCTGGCGTTGCGTGCCGCGCCCAGGCACCCGTGCGAGGGCCGGGGCGGACACGCGCTCGGTGGATGTGGCATGTGTTCCCAGACAGCACGGGCCATAACGGAACGGTTCGCGGCTGCTCCCGACAGCCCACCGGCCCGCGCGAACCGGTGCGGAGCACAGCCGAGGCCATGCACGGATTCTTCACATCCGGGGGTCGATGACCCGGGGCGGCACGGGCACCCGGCAACGGCTGTCTGCCGTGAGGGAGCCCGAACCGTGGTCATCGTTGCGTGCCTGCTGCTGCCGAGCGTGGGCGTGATGCTGTACGGCATGATCCTCGTCGAGGACTGGCTGGCGCGCACCTCCCAGCCGCCCCGTCATGCCCGCGCCCGGCACCTGCGCCTGATCCAGGGCGGCGGGCAGGGGTCCGGCGCGCATGCGCGGACCGGCCGGCGGGGTGCCGACGCCGCCTGATCGCGCGCTGATCGCACCCGGGTCACGCCCATCCGCCCATCCGCCCATCCGCCCGGCCGACCGGGCAGCAGCCGGGCACTGGCGAGCATGCGGCTGTGCCACCACGACCGGTACGGCCATCGGGAACGCGACGGCCGCCATGGCGGCCGGAACCGCGCACGCGCCGTATGACGGCGGCACCGCGCAGGGACCCCGGCGGGCACTGGTGTGCGCGACCACCAGGACGTCAGTCGCGGAAGCTGTCCAGCGTCGGATGGCTGGGCAGCACCTGGTCCGTGCCGGTCAGCGCCAGCATGTGCCGCACGCGTTCGCTGGGTGCGATCAGCGCCAGGTGGGCGCCGGTGCTCCTGGCCGTGCGGTAGGCCCCGATCAGGCAGGTCAGGCCGGTGGAGTCCATGAACGTGACGCCGGACAGGTCGGCGAGCACGGTATGGCCCCTCGCGCGCAGGAGTGGCTGCAGAGCGTCGGAGAGGCGCACGGCGGTGCGTACGTCGAGGGCGCCCGTGGCCGTCACGAGGGAGCGGTCGGCGGCCAGAGCGCGGACGTGCACCTCCAGCGTGTTCTGCCGGTCCTGGGAGGCGGGCCGGTCGGTGCTCATCTCCGCTCCTGTCCGTCGGGGCCGCTCACGGGGTCAGTCTCCGCTGATGGCCGGCGCGCCACTCGGTGAGCAGGACGGTGGCGTCGTCGTCGAGCTTGCCGTCGTGGTGTTCCAGCACGGCGGCCATGAGCCGGCGCAGCGTCTCGTGCAGGGTGTGCTCTCCGGAGTGGTGACGCAGGATGAAGTCGGTGAACCGCTCCCGGCCGAACTGCGTGCCCTGGGCGTCGCGGGCCTCGACGACGCCGTCGGTGTACAGCAACAGCCGGTCTCCGGGCTCCAGTGGCTCGCTGCGTTCGATGACCGGCAGGCCGAGTTCCGCGCCCATGGGGCCGGCCGGTGGGCAGACCAGCTCGGTGGTCCACCGATTGCGGCGCAGCAGGATCGGCAGATGGTGGCCGCGGTTGATCCAGGTGAGCCGTCCGGTCTTCATGTCGAGGTCGGCGAGGATCCCGGTGACGTACCGGCTGGTTCCGAACTGCTGGACCAGGGTGTCCTCCACCTGCCGGCTGGTCTCGGTCAGCGACGCGCCCTGGCGGCGGGCGTTACGGCAGGCGGCCACGGCGACGTTGGCCGTGATCCCGGCGGTGGTGTCATGGCCCATGGCGTCGAAGACACCCAGGTGGAGTGTGCTGCCGGCCACGGCGTAGTCGAAGGCGTCCCCGCCGATCTCGTAGGCGGGCTCCATCACGGCGCCCACGGTGGCGCCGTGTCCGGCGTAGGCGGGCGGCGGGGTGAGGTTCCACTGCATCTCGGCGGCCACGTTCATCGGCTCGGTGCGCACCAGACGGGCGTAGGAGTCGCTGAAGGACCGCTTGCTGAGCAGCAGCAGGGCCGTCATCGACGCCAGATCACGCAGCGCCTGACGCATCGGTTCCTCGTCGGCGTCGGTGTCGCCCCGCAGCACGCCCAGCCGCTCCACGCCGTCGGTGATCGCCACCCACCACCGCCAACCGCACGCACGATCACCCGTTTTGATCTGCTCGGCGAGCAGGTCCACCCGCTGGTAGGCCTGGCCGGGCAGGCTGCCCTGCACGGTGAACTCCTGTCCGCCGGCGCCCGCGTCCAGCCCTTCGCCGGTGAGCTGGCGCAGCACCGTCTCACGAAGGTCGACGATGAAGACAGCCGTGTCCCGCACACCCACCGCGGCGGCATGTTCGGCGATCATCCTGGGCAGTTGTTCCAGCGTGCCGATGTGGCTGGCTTGCATCAGCCGGATCAGCGACGCCGCCCCGACCCTCTCCGTCATGCCGCACACCCCTCACCCGGCGGTCCCGCACACCGCCGCTCCCGGGCACGACGGCACGCCTCACGGACGGTCGACCAAGCCGGGCCCCCACCCGGCCGCTGTAGCGCGTACCCGTCCTCACGCATCACACGCGCTCCGGCGGCGGACCGGGCCCCGGCCGGCGAAGGCACCGTTCGGGGTCCGTCCGTACGGCGTCCTGTTGCTCCAGCCGTGTGGCCGTGCTGCTTTTTCCCGTGAACCCGCTGGTGTTCCCGGCATCGGGGGGAGACGGCTGACCTAACGGTCACAGCTCAGGAAGCGGGCGGATCGCATGGACGAGGCTGCTCCGCAGGACAGCCCGCTGGCGCACGAGGAGCTGATCAAGGTTTCGGCGGCCTATGAAGTCGTTCCCGGCGACATCGCCCAGGGGTGCGAGATGGCCCGTACGTTCCTGGTGCGTCAGGGGTGACGCGCGGGCGACGGGTCCTCCGGCACGGCTGCTTCCAGGATGTCCGGTGGGGGTGAACCGCCGTCGGCGAGGGGGCGGGCCGGGAGGTCGCCGGTGGCGAAGCCGTCGGCCTTGGCCGCGTCGGCGACGGCCTCTGCGGCGGCCTCCTCGGCCCGCGCCGCGTCGTCGGCGGCCTTGGTGGCCCGCTCGTCGTCCGAGGGCTTCTCGCGGGTGGCCGGTGACTGGGGCAGCACCTCGCTGAAGGCGCGGGACACACCCTGGAGGGCCGAGGTCATCTCACTGGGGATCACCCAGAAGGTGCTGCCCGGGCCCTGCGCGAGCTGGGGCAGCATCTGGAGGTACTGGTAGGCGAGCAGCTTGGGGTCGGGGTCGTTGCGGTGCACGGCCTGGAACACCTCGTCGATGGCCCGGGACTGGCCCTCCGCCTGGAGGATCGCGGCGGTTCGGTTGCCCTCCGCCCGGAGGACGGCGGCCTGCTTGTCGCCTTCCGCGGTGAGGATCTGCGACTGCCGCTGCCCCTCGGCTCCGAGGATCGCGGCCCGCTTGTCCCGCTCGGCCCGCATCTGCTTCTGCATCGCGTCCTTGATGGACTGCGGCGGGTCGATGGCCTTGATCTCCACCCGGTTGACCCTGAGCCCCCACTTGCCTGTGGCCTCGTCCAGCACACCGCGGAGCTGACTGTTGATGGTGTCACGTGAGGTGAGGGTCTTCTCCAGGTCCATGGAACCCACGACGTTGCGCAGGGTGGTGACGGTGAGCTGTTCGACCGCCTGGAGGAAATTGGCGATCTCGTAGAAAGCCGCCCGGGGATCGGTCACCTGGAAGTACAGGACCGTGTCGATCTCGACGACCAGATTGTCCTCGGTGATCACCGGCTGCGGTTTGAAGGAGACCACTTGTTCCCGGAGGTCGATCACCGGATGAACGCGGTCGATATAGGGGATCACCAGGCTGAGGCCGGGTTTGAGTGTCCGGTGGTAACGGCCGAGCCGTTCGACATTCCGGGCGCGCGCCTGCGGCACGATGCGTACCGCCCGCACCACGGTGAACACCGCGATCAGCGCGACGATCAGACCGGCGATGAGGAACGCCGAAACTTCCATGGTTCACTCCCGGGGGTAGACGAGTGCGGTCGTTCCGCTGATCTCCATGACGTCGACGGTCGTTCCCGGAGAAATCACCAGCGTCTCGTCGTAGGCGCGGGCCGTCCATTCCTCCCCGTCGATCCGGACCCTGCCGCCCCGGCCCGTCACCTCGGAGACGACATAGGCCGCTTTGCCGACCAGCGCGTCCACGCCGAACCGCGCCACCTGGGGCTGCAGCACGTGACGCAGCGCGAGCGGACGCAGGAACAGCACGCTGGCGGTGGCGACGATGGTGAACACGACGAACTGCAGGGGCAGCGGCAGCCCGACCGCCGCGAATCCCGCCGTGACCAGTGCGGCCGCGCCCAGCATTCCGAGGGCGGCGGTGAGCGTGCAGATCTCCGCCACGACCAGCACCGCCGCGACGATCAACCAGATCAGCCATGGATCCATGCCGAGACCCTCCTGACCGGTGCGGGTGCGCGAATGAACTGGACGATCACCCTCGGCCGCCGAGCGGGACAATCACGTATTCCCGAGAAATGAGATCCCGCCGGAAACCGGAAGAGCAGAGCCGTGCCGGCGAGACGACCCCCAGGGCGGCCGCGTCATCCCTTTGCGGTAATTTTACCCGCCACGAGAAAATAGGACCCTCCCGTGCGGGCGAAGCGTCAGGACGGTGCGCGTTTCCAGCGGGCCGGGTTCAGGAGGCGGACGGCCGTCCCAGAATGTCCGCGGTGATCTCGGACAGCGTCTGCCCCGTCCCGAACGCGCGGGCACGCATGAGGGCCAGGGCGTCATCAGGAGCCATCCCTCGGCGGGCGGCCAGCACGCCGATGGCGCGAAAGGTGTCGAACCAGTGGGCCCGGACGACCTCCGCGGGCTCCCAGCCGGGCTCCTCGTGTCCCTTGAGCAGCTTCGTGTGGACCGGCAGCAGAGCCTCCGCCACCGCGTCCGCCGCGTCCTGTCCCCGCGCCGCGTCCTCCTCGCTCAGCACGCGAGGACGGACGCCGAGCACGTCCAGTGTTCCGAGCACGTAGTCGCCGAAGTACAAGGGATACGCGTACACCGCCCTGACCTGCGGCAACTGCTCCCGCATAGTCGCGCCGAACAGCGGCCAGGGGGTCGGTTCCCCGTGCAGGTCGCGCACCACCACCATCTCGCCCTCGACCGCGGCGCTGACGCACGGGCCTTCGAGAACGGTGAACTGGATCTGTTCGAGCCGCAGTGCCCTGTCGTCGGAGGCGGCCAGCAGTTGGCGGGACGGCGTGTCGGTGAGCAGCGACAGTGTCGCTCACGCACCACGCGCCCCGGCAGGTGCGTCCTCAGTCGCACCGCGGGGTTGCCCCGGGCGACCAGCTCATCCGTCACCCCGAAGCCGGCGAGCGCCTCCAGCGTGCGGGGCTGGATACCGAGCGCGCGCGATTCGTGAACCCTGTCGAGGGAGCGGTCGACGATCCGGAAGGCAGCCCCGTAGCTGCTCAGTTGCGCGGCGAGCGCGAGCCCGGTGGGCCCCGCGCCGACCACGAGCACGTCCAAAGGCGGCGTCATGGATCCACGGTAGGGCTCGTCCCCCGCCCGCGATGGTCGTCGACGAGGCCGGGGCGTCCGGCCATCGAGGGGACAGCCTGTCCGGCCGTCGAAGTGGTCGGGCTGCCCGGTCATCGAAGTGGCCGGGCTGCCCGGTCATCGGAGTGGTCGGGCTGCCCGGTCATCGGAGTGGCCGGGCTGCCCGGACCTCGATCTCGCCGTCCCCATCGGTTTTCTGTCTCCGCCATCGATTCTCCGTCTCGGACGAAGCCAACCCCGGCGCGGACGATCTGGCCGGTAATGGCCTTGCCCATCGGGCTTCCGGGGCGGGACAGGGCAGCGCTCGGTGCTCCTGGTCACGAGATGAGGTCAGACAGTCTCGGCGATACTCTGACAATCAGGACAAGAGAACGCCCAGGTAATGGATCACTGGTGAACCTCTCCGGTAGCGTCAAGGTATGAGTCATCCACACCCCGAGCTGACCGCCGCCCCGCCTCTTCCCAAGGGAGGGCTGCGGGTCGTCGCGCTGGGCGGCCTCGGTGAGATCGGCCGCAACATGACAGTCTTCGAGCACGCCGGCAAGCTGCTCATCGTCGACTGCGGCGTGCTGTTCCCCGAGGAGAACCAGCCCGGCGTCGATGTGATCCTGCCCGACTTCACCTCGATCCGGGACCGCCTCGACGACATCGTCGCCGTGGTGCTCACCCACGGGCACGAGGACCACATCGGGGGCGTGCCGTACCTGCTGCGCGAGCGCTCCGACATCCCCGTCGTCGGTTCGAAGCTGACCCTGGCGTTCCTGGAGGCCAAGCTCAAGGAGCACGGCATCAGGCCGCGCACGGTGCGGGTACGCGAGGGCGACCGGCGCAAGTTCGGGCCCTTCGACTGCGAGTTCGTCGCGGTCAACCACTCCATCCCGGACGGTCTCGCGGTCGCGATCCGTACCGCCGCCGGAATGGTGCTGCACACCGGCGACTTCAAGATGGACCAGTTCCCGCTGGACGACCGCATCACCGACCTGCGGGCCTTCGCCCGCCTCGGCGAGGAAGGCGTCGACCTCTTCCTCACCGACTCGACCAACGCCGAGGTCCCCGGCTTCACCACGTCCGAGCGTGAGCTGAACCCGGCGATCGAACAGGTGATGCGTACCGCCCCTCGCCGGGTGATCGTGTCCAGTTTCGCCAGCCATGTGCACCGTATCCAGCAGGTCCTGGACGCCGCGCACCAGCACGGCCGCAAGGTCGCCTTCGTGGGCCGCTCCATGGTCCGCAACATGGGCATCGCCCGCGACCTCGGATACCTGAAGGTGCCGAGCGGCCTGGTCGTCAGCACCAAGGAGCTGGAGAAGCTCCCCGATCACAAGATCACCCTGGTGTGCACCGGGTCCCAGGGCGAGCCGATGGCGGCGCTGTCCCGGATGGCCAACCGCGACCACGTGATCCGCGTCGGCAAGGGCGACACCGTCCTGCTCGCCAGCTCCCTCATCCCCGGCAACGAGAACGCCATCTACCGGGTGATCAACGGGCTGACCCGATGGGGCGCCAACGTCGTCCACAAGGGCAACGCCAAGGTGCACGTCTCCGGGCACGCCAGCGCCGGTGAGCTGGTCTACTGCTACAACATCGTCAAGCCCCGCAACGTCATGCCCGTCCACGGCGAGTGGCGCCACCTCCGGGCCAACGGCGACCTGGCCATCCGTACCGGCGTCGATCCCGAGCGGGTGGTCATCGCCGAGGACGGCGTCGTCGTCGACCTCGTGAACGGTCGGGCGACCATCACCGGCAAGGTGCCCGCGGGCAACGTGTACGTGGACGGCATGGAGGTCGGCGGCGCCACCGAGGCGTCCCTCAAGGACCGCCTCACCCTCGCCGAGGAAGGCGTCGTCACGGTGGTGGCGATCGTCGACGCGGACACCGGAGCCCTGGCCGAGACCCCCGACTTCCTGGCTCGCGGATTCGTCCACGACGACGCGACCTTCGAGCCGGTCATCCCCGTCATCGAGAAGACCCTGGCCACCGCGGCTCAGGAAGGCGTGGGGGACGCGCACCAGCTGGAGCAGCTCATCGCCCGCGCCGTGGCGAACTGGGCGTTCCGGACCCACCGCCGCAGGCCGCTCATCATCCCCGTCATCATCGACGCCTGACCGGCCGCCGCGGTCATCGGCTGTCCCGCCGCGGCCAGGACGCGCCGTCGGCCTGGCCGATGGCGCAGCGGGGGTCCTTCCGCACGGAGGCCGACGCTGCCGCGTCCGTCCCGGCCCCGGGTCCCGGGCTACGCCGTGGCCGCGGGGCCCGTCGACGTGAAGGCGTCCACGTGCCGCGCGGCCCACTGGGCGAAGGTGCGGGCCGGGTGGCCGGTGACCTTCTCGACGGTGTCGAGGACCGTGCGGCCCACTTCCGGGGTGTTGCCGTACGCCTCCAGCAGGAAGCCGATCACGTCCTCCGGATGGCCCGCCGCCCGCCACCGTGTGACGGCCTCCTCCTCGGTCAGCTCGACCAGGGTGATCTCCCGGCCCCGGGCGGCGGCGATCGTCGCCACCTTGTCGCCGACGGTCAGCAGCTCGGGGCCGGTGATCACGTACTCCTGGCCCCCATGGCCCTCCTCGGTGAGCGCGACCGCGGCGACGGCGCCGATGTCCCCCTCGTGGACCATGGCGCTCAGCCGGGAGACGAACGGCTCGCGCACTTCGTCCGAGGCCACGATCCCGTCCGCCCACTCCAGCGCGTTGCCCATGAACTCGACCGGCATGAGCACGGTCCAGTCCACACCGTCGTCGGCACGGACGGCGTCCTCCAGCGGTGACGGCCCGCCGCCGTGCAGCACGGTGACCCGGCGTACGCCGGCCGCGCGGGCCAGTTCCAGGATCCTCGGGCCGGTCTCCAGCGGGGCGAAGTACGGGCCGCCGAAGGTGATCAGATGGACGCCGGTGACGCCCTCAAGGGCCGGGATCAGGCCGTCGGGTGCGGTGAGGTCACCCTGGACGGCCTCGACTCCGTCCGGGAGGGCGGCCGTCGACGCATCCCGGGTGAGGGCGCGGACCGCGTGGCCGCGGGCGAGCAGTTCGGCGACGACCTGACGGCCGACGGTTCCGGTGGCGCCGGTGACGAGGAACTTCTGCGTCTGAGTCATGACACGACCGTAGAAGGCCTTGCGGTCAGCTTCCGTCCGCGATGAGTGCCTCTTGGGTCGGTGGGACGCTGGAGCGGCTCAGCGGCATCGACCCCGCGGGGGAAGACCGGTGGCAGCCCCTGACCGGCTGATCCGCTCGGACGGCGGACCGGTGTCCGGAGCAGAGCAGGGGCTGCCCGGGTGAACAGCTGGGCAGGGCACGGGTCCTGACGAGCGAGGCCGGCGAATAATGCCATGCCCAGTCGTCGGCCGAGGTGCAGACTCGTCGCATGGCGGACATGCGGGCGTTCCGGGACGAGGTGAGCGGCTGGGCGGCCGGTGGTCCCGGCGGACCGGCGAGTGAGCTGGCCGTGCGACTGGGGGTGCGCACGGCGGTCCTGCTCGAAGGGCCGAGCGACTTCGCCGCCGTGGAGGCGCTGGCCGCGCAGCGCGGCCGGGACCTGGCCGCCGAGGGGGTGTGCGTGATGCCGATGGGCGGGGCGATGAGCGTCGGCCGTTACGCCGGCCTTCTGGGGCCGCCGGGCCTCGGCCTGCGCCTGGCGGGACTGTGCGACGAGGGCGAACAGCGCTTCTACGACCGCGGCCTGACCCGGGCACGGGCGTCGCGCCGGGACATCTTCGTGTGCGTGACCGACCTGGAGGACGAACTCATCCGCGCGCTGGGCACCGCGCGGGTGGAGGAGATCGTCGAGGCCGAGGGCGACCTGCGCCCCTGGCAGACCTTCCTGCACCAGCCCGCACAGCACGGGCGGCCCCGGCACCGCCAGTTGCGGCGCTTCCTCGGCACCAAGAAGGGCCGCAAGATCCGTTACGGCCGTCTCCTCGTCGAGGCCCTCGGCCCCGAGCAGACGCCCGCCCCGCTCGACGAACTCCTCGCAAGCCTGTGACGTCACGGATCCGGAGCGCATGGTGGGGTCCGCACGTGTGCGCGGCCGTTGATCAGTTGACCCGACGGCGCCCTGTGCGCAGGCTCCACCCCTTACCTGGATGACAGCCCTCTTGCCGGCGGACCGGCCTGCCCGAGCGGCGGGTGGGCCGGCGCGTCAGCGGATCGGAGACACCGGCACATGACGTCCCACCTCCACGCGCTCTCCTTCGACGCGCACGACCCGCTCGGACTCGCGCGCTTCTGGAGCGGCTTCCTGGGCTGGGAGCTGACCGACGGCTCCTCCGACGGCATCGCGCTCCTGCCCGGTGACGACACCGGGTTCCGGATCAGATTCCTCCAGACCGAGGAGCGAAAGACAGGCCCGAACCAGACGCACTTCGATCTGACGAGCACGTCCCTCGACGACCAGCGGGAGGTTGTCGCGCGGGCGCTCCGTCTCGGCGCCCGACACATCGACATCGGTCAACTCCCGGAGGAGGGGCATGTCGTGCTCGCGGACCCGGAGGGGAACGAGTTCTGCGTCATCGAGCCGGACAACAAGTTCCTCGCCGACTGCGGATTCATCGGGGCGCTCGCGTGCGACGGTTCGCAGGAGGTCGGGTACTTCTGGAGCCGAGCGCTGGGCTGGCCGCTGGTCTGGGACCAGGACCAGGAGACGGCGATCCGATCGCCGCACGGCGGTCCGAAGATAACGTGGGGCGGTCCGCCGGTGAGCCCGAAGAACGGGAGGAGCCGGCTGCACTTCGACCTCGCTCCCCCTGCCGACGGTGACCAGCGAGCGGAGGTGGAGCGGCTCGTCTCCCTCGGGGCGACGCGTCTCGACATCGGCCAGGGCGAGGCCAGTCGGGTGGTCATGGCCGACCCCGACGGCCAGGAGTTCTGTGTGCTGGCCCCCCGATGACCTGACGGGTCCGCGGACGGTGTCGCTCCGCAGGCCGGTGTGCGTCGATCTCTGACGGCCCCCGGCGTTCCACCTACGGGGACGTCGTCGCCGATGCCGCGACCGAACGGGGAGGCCCGGGCGGAGTCGGCCGCGGATGTGCCGGAGCGGCTGCGTGACGGGCGCCCGCGGGGCAGCCGCCGGCCACGGTCCGGGCGCTGCCCCGCCCCGCGGGTTCGTGAGCGGTTCGAGGCGAGCCCGCTGATACGCGCGGGGCGGCCGTCTGACACGCTGTGACCATGACGGACATCCCCCTCTGGCGTCGGCCCACCCGCAGCGGCTGGCGCGTCGAGGCCGACGAGGCGCGCACCCGCGTCGATGTGATCGACGCCGCCGGCCAGGTTCGGGCGTCCGTCGCCACGGAGCCTGTCCAGTCCTTCACGGGCCGGTTCGCCGAGCGGATGAACGCGGACAAGAGCCGCGCCTTCGAGACGAACGGGCCCTCCTTGCCCGCCCCCGCCCGTGAACCCGCTCCCCTCTCCCTGCGATCCCACGACGATCAGGCCTTCGTCAGCGACGGCGCGGCGAGCGGACGCCGCCGGGAGAAGACCGGCCGGGCCCTCGTTCATGGCCGGCGCTACTCCTTCCTGCACACCGGGGGAAAGCGGGCCGAGGCTCTGCGGGACGGCACCCGTATCGCGTCCTTCCGCAAACACGGCTCCCGCCCCCACAACGGCCATGTCACCCGCACCGACCATGGCGTCCTCGACGAGACCGACGAACTGGTCCTGACCGTCTTCGAGAAGCTCCTCAGGCCAGGACGCCCCGGTGCCGTCTCCGACGCCTTCGCGAGTCTCGGCTGAACCGGCCTGGCCACCACGCCGCTCAGCGGGACGGGACACCGCCCTGGCGGCCGTCCCGCCCGGCGCCGTGGTCCTCCCCCTCCGCGAACCTGCGGACCTGTCATCGAGCGGCTTGGCCGCCTTGCCCGTGCTCGGTGAGGAATCGCCGTTGTCCGTCCAGGTATCCGTGCGCGAAGAGCGAGCGAGGGGCGAAGAGCACGGTGAGCGTGAGCTTGCTGTCCGACCGCTCGACGGACCGCCTGAGCAGGGAGTGGCTCGCGTCCGGGTAGCGCTCGACCGTCAGTGCGCCGTCCGCGTCCAGCACCTCGCGGTAGACGCGCTCCGTGTCGGCGGTGTCCACGTTGAGGTCGTGGCCGGCGAGGGTCAGCAGCACCGGTACGCCGCGCAGCGCGCGGAGGTCGTGCGTGGCGTCCGCGGTGTGGTTCCGCGAGATGAAGCCCCAGCGATCGGCGGTCATGCCGTCCGCGTCACCGCCCCTCGCCGCGACGTACTCCTCGAAGGTCGCGTGCCGTGACAGCAGCCGACGGGTGGCGTCGCTCTCGGCGATCTCGCTGTCGGCGCGGGCTGCCGACGCGCCGTCGGCGGACAGCCGGGCGAGGAGGTGGTAGCGGCCCTGCCGGAGCCAGTTGATCGCGGGCGAGACGGCGATGACGAAGCTCACCGGTGTCCTGGCGGCGACCTTCGGCAGGACCCAGCCGGCCTGGCTGGCGCCCCAGAGCCCGATCCGGTCGCCGTCGATGTCCGGGCGGGCGCGCGCCCAGGCGATGGCGGCGGCCGTCTCCTCGGCCCGGTCGTCCATGGACTGGTCGAGCCAGTTGCCGGGGGCGCCCGCGACACCGGGCTTGTCCCAGGACAGGGAGGCGTATCCGGCCTTGGCGTTCGCCTCCCACATGGGCCGGTAACCGTCGTCGTGGGTGGCGTCGACGGGGCCGTCGCCGTGGACGTACACGACCAGGCCGTGGCGTTCGCGGCCGTCCTTGGGGGTCGTCAGTACGCCGTTGAGGGTGTGGCCGCCGTGGCGGATCGAGACCCGCCGCTGGTCCATGTCGTAGGAGTGCTGCCACAGCACCACCCCGAC
This sequence comes from Streptomyces sp. ALI-76-A, assembly GCF_030287445.1. Taxonomy (GTDB): domain Bacteria; phylum Actinomycetota; class Actinomycetes; order Streptomycetales; family Streptomycetaceae; genus Streptomyces. The sequence goes on from NZ_JASVWB010000002.1 coordinate 684,578, forward strand.
GAGACCCACGGCCACGACGAGGAGCGGGACGACGGACCACACGGCGATGCGGAGGCCACGCCGTCGCAGCCGGATCTCTGGACGCATGAGAGCTGACCGCCTCTGTTCGGGTCGGAGTTCGCGGGTGGCGCGGATGTCGTGGATGGCGCCGACGACCCAGAAACTATCACTTGCAGAACGACCGTCCTGGAGATGATAGTTTTGAGGAGAGGCGGCGACCAGAGGGGGAACGGCATGGAACTGGACGAGACGGGCTCCGGCACCGGGGCCGTGACGGTCCGGCGGGGTGTTCCGGCCGGAGCCGAGCGGCGGGCGGCCGAGCTGTACTGGGAGGCGTTCGGCCGCAAACTCGGTCCCGCCCTGAACCCGCCGGACAAGGCGGTGCCGTTCCTCGCCGCCCACCTGAACGCCGACCGGGCGGTGTGCGCGCTCCTCGACGGGCGGCTCGTGGGCCTCGCGGGTTACCAGCTCGGCGGCCGGGCTCTCACCGGGGGATCGGCCTCCGCCGTGCTGCGCGCGTACGGACACCTGCGAGGTCTGCCCCGGCTCCTGCTCCTCGCCCTGTTCGAACGCCACCCGGCCCCGGGGCAGTTGGTCATGGACGGCATCGCCGTGGACCGGGGCGTGCGCGGGCGCGGCCTCGGGAGCCTGCTCATCGAGGAAGTGGCCGCCGTCGCGGCGGAGCGGGACTGCCGGGAGATCAGACTTGATGTGATCGACACCAACCCGCGCGCCAGGGCCCTGTACGAGCGGCGCGGCTTCACCGCCGTACGCACCGAGTCCACGCCCTGGCTGCGCGGGCTGCTCGGTTTCGGCGCGGTGACCACCATGCGCCGGCCGGTCGACGCGAGCGGGCCGAGAGGACGGAGCACACCATGACCGACCCCGTCGAGATCCCCACCCGGATGCTCGTCCACGCGCTGATCCGCGAGGACGGCGGCGTCGCCGCGGACGAGCTGTACTCCGTCGCCACCACCCTGGGCATGAGCGACCAGCAGGTGCGGCTGTGCGTCAAACGCCTCGTGGCCGAAGGCCGGTTCACCCACGAGGGCCGGGGTCGCAAGGCGGAGCTGCGCGCGACCGCGGACACCACGCGGGCCCTCGCGCCCAACGCGGACTTCCTGCGGCACGCTTTCCGGCAGGACGCCGGGCTCGCGCCCTGGGACGGGGTCTGGCACCTGGCTGCCTTCGCGGTGCCCGAATCGGCGCGCACGGCGCGGGACTCGCTGCGCGAAACGCTCGTCCACCTCGGCGGGGCCCCGCTCCAGGGCGGACTCTACGTCTGCGCCAACACCTGGGAACCGTACGTCGAGGACGCGGCCCGGCGCCTCGGCGCCCATGCCGGGCTCACCCTCCTCACCACGACCGACCTGCGCCGGGGCGACACCCACGAGCCCGCCGAACTCGCCGGCCTCCTGTGGCCGTTGCCGGAGATCGCCGACCGCTACCACCGCCTCGTCCGCGTCGCCCGGCCCCGCCTCGACCGGCTCACCGGCCCCGGTGAGCTCTCCTCCTCCGCGCTCCTGACCATCGCGGTCGAGCTGGCCGCCGAGCTCACCCGCGCCATGGAGCCCGACCCGCTGCTGCCGCCTCAGCTCCTGCCGCGGCCCTGGCCCGGCACCGAGGCCCGGGAGCTCGTCGCCCGGTGCTGGGCGGCCCTGCGCGAACGAGACGGCGGCGAAGCCCGGCCGGCCCTCTTCCGCCTCTACGCGGACATCACTCGGGAGGCGGCGGACCGCGCCACGAGCTGAACACGGCCGGCACCCGGCCGCCGCGGTCGCCGGGCGTTCGGATGTCGGCGGCTGCCGACGCGGATCCGGTGTCGGGCGCTGCCGGGCGAGGACCGGGGGCGGCGCACCGGTCAGTCCTCGCGCTCCGGGTGCAGGCCGGGGCCGTTGCCGTGACCGGCGAGCGGCGTCGGTGAGAGGTCCGACTGTTCTTCGCCGGGCTCCAGAAGGGTGTCGGCTGCGCCGACGATCAGCGGATCGGGCTTCCCGACGACCGCGTGGTCCTTGGTCGGATAGTCACAGCGGTCGAGCAGACTCCGCATGGCCTCCAGCCGGCCCCGCCGCTTGTCGTTGCTCTTCACCACGGTCCACGGAGCGTGCTCGGTGTCCGTGGCACGGAACATGTCGACTTTCGCGGTGGTGTAGTCGTCCCAGAGGTCGAGGGAGGCGAGGTCGGTCGGCGAGAGTTTCCAGCGGCGTACGGGGTCGACCTGACGGATGGCGAAACGGGTGCGCTGTTCCGCCTGGGAGACGGAGAACCAGAACTTGATCAGCAGGATGCCGTCGTCGGTGAGCAGCCGCTCGAACAGCGGCGCCTGCTCCAGGAAGTGCCGGTACTCGGCGTCCGTGCAGAAGTTCATCACGCGCTCGACACCCGCGCGGTTGTACCAGGAGCGGTCGAAGAAGACGATCTCCCCGCGCGCCGGCAGGTGAGACACGTACCGCTGGAAGTACCACTGACCGGCCTCCCGCTCGGTCGGCTTCTCCAGGGCCACCACGCGGGCACCTCGGGGGTTCAGCCGCTCGGTGAACCTCTGGATGGTGCCGCCCTTGCCGGCCGCGTCCCGGCCCTCGCAGAGCACGACCAGCCGCTGCCCGGTCTCCTTCACCCAGCGCTGCACCTTCAGCAGCTCGATCTGGAGGATCCGCTTGGACTTCTCGTACTCGCCCCTGCGCAGCTTGCGGTCGTAGGGGTAGTTCTCCCGCCACGTCTCGACGGGACTGCCGTCGGCGTTGAGCAGGATCGGCCGCTCCGGGCGCTGCTCGTTGACGCGCAGTCCGTCGAGCAGTTCCGTCTCCACCCCGCCCTCGTCGGTCTCACGCGCCTCCGCGTCGGCCTCACGCGCCTCCGCCACATCCTCGTGGTCAGTCATCTCCGCCGCCCTCCTTCGCCTCCTTCCCAGTTCCCGGGGGATCGCGGACGAACCTCACCCGGAGAGGGCGCCGCTGCGCACGGGCATCGTGGCCCCTGGCAGTGCTCGGCTGCACGTCAACCCCGCCATGGCCGAACTCCGCGCCCGCGACCGCGCCCGGCTCGTGGTTCTCGCCTACGAGTCCGGCCTGGTGGCGCCGGTCAACCGCTGAGCTTGGACGGGAGCCGCGCCGCCGTCCGCACGAGCCGCCCGCCGCCCGACGAGTGCCGAGGGTGACCAGTGCACGGCCGTTGTCCTGAGTCCCCGCGCGGGACGAGCCGCGGCGGTCACCACCGCCCCGGATGACGGCCTGGCCGTGGTCGGCGCGGACCGAGCACCCGGGCTCCGCTGCCGAGGGTGCGGCCGGCCGTGTGGTGCACGGCCGGCCGTACCGTCCCGGGAGGGCGTCCGCGTCAGCTGTCGCCGAGCATCCTGTTCATCTGTGCGATCTCGGCGGTCTGGGCCGTGATGACGTCGTCCGCGAGCTTCTTGGCGGGACCGTAGGCACCGTCCGCCTTCTCGGTCTTCGCCATCTCGACGGCACCCTCGTGGTGCCGGACCATCATTTCGAGGAACATGTCGTCGAACGCGGTGCCGGACGCCTTCTCCAGCTTGTCCATGTCCTCGCCGCTCATCATGCCGGGCATGGCGGACGACATGTCGTGGCCCATGTCGGCCATGTCCTCGGGGACCTCCTCGCCCCACGCGGTGAGCCACCCGGACATGGTCCTGATCTCCGGGTCCTGCGCGCCCTTGATCTTCGTGGCGAGGTCCTCGACCTCCTGCGAGGAGGCGCGGCTGTCGGCCAGTCCGGCCATCGTGACGGCCTGGCGGTGGTGCTGGATCATCTCCGTGGCGAAGTCGACGTCGGCGTCGTTGTGCTCGCCGGCCTCCGCCTCGGCCCCGGTGGAAGCCGAGGCGGAGGTGGACGGGTCGGCGGACGCGGAGTTCGTCGACCCCATGTCGTGGCCGCCGCTGTCGCTGTCGCCGCCGCACGCGGCCAGGGCGAGAGCGGCCACGCCGGCGGCGGTGGCGAGGGTGACGCGACGGATGAGCTTGCGCTGTGCGGTCAAGGGTGAGCTCCTGCGTTCTGGTCTCGGATCTGCTGAAGGGCATGCCGGAGCACGGCTCCACACCCGAGGCGACGGGTGGGGGCGTGCGGGCCGTTCTAGATCCGCAGAAGCTGGAGTTCCGAGAGTGAGGGCGGGGCCCGGCCGCCGTCGGGCCCGCTGCCGCCCGGGGACGTCCGCACGTCCGGCGCCGGGCCGGCGCGGGACACCACGTCGGGCTGCAGCACCGGGACGACGTCGGGGGTCCCGGATACGGACGCGGAAGCGCAGGCCGGGTCCGCGTGAGCCAGGTGACCCGAGCAGCCGCCCTCGCCGTGCTCGCACTCGTCCGGCGTCGACAGCGCGACACCCGTGTGCGCGGCGGCCACCGTCCGGTCGTGTTCCGCCGGATCGTGGATCGCGGGGACCGGGCCGAGACCGTGCATGCCGAGCAGGCCCAGCAGCAGGGCGGCCACGAGCAGCCCGCAGGACCGCACCGTGCGGTGCGGTCGGCTGCGCTGTCCGAGGCGGGTCACGGCCTCATCGTATTCACGGATCAAGGGTTCCCCGCATTCGGGCGCCACCACTTGGCGTCGGCTCCCTCCTCTACGTGCGCAGGTGCCGCGGGTACTCACGCCATCGGCGGCAGTCCGTGTCCGGCAGCCCCGTCCCCGCGACGGTGAGCGCGCGCGACAGCCGGTCGAGGCACGCGCGGCCCGCCGGCCATGCCGAACTCCGTGGGAGCGGACACCGGTGGGATCTGGGGCCGTCCATGACAACGGCCGGTTCCAGGGCCGGCTGAGAGATCCCGGCGCTGCTGGACGCGGTGCCGACCCTCCCCGGGTGCGTCGACGGGCGGCCTACCCGCAGGGCCGGCCCGGGTACTCGTCGCTCTCCGGTACGCCTGCCGCCCGCATCCGCCGCAACACCTCGCGCAGGATCTCCTCGTCGTCGACGGGGACGGGACAGTCGGTCTCCCGGTCGAAGACCTCGGGGCCCGCCGTGGTGTTCCAGATGACCCACCGGAGCTGGTGCTCGTCGTGTCGCCACAGGTGGGCGTACTCCTCGACGGTGTCCGCGCGCACGGCGTCCTCCCGCCTGTTCACGGCGTCGGCCTGTCGGGCACGCGGCCGTCGACGTAGGCCGCGACCACCTCGATGTCACCGATCCGCGAGGGAGCGGCCCGTCGCGGGTCGTCGCCCAGCACCACCAGGTCCGCGCGTTTGCCCGGGGTGAGGCTGCCCACGCTGTCCTCCCAGTGGCAGGCGAAGGCCCCGGCGATGGTGTAGGCGGTCAGGGCCTCGTCGACGGTGACGGCTTCGGCGGGGCCGATCGGCCTGCCCGACGACGAGAGCCGTTCGACCATGAACTGGATGGCGCGCAGCGGTGCTCCGATCGTGACGGGCCGGTCGGAGCTGCCCACCAGCGGGATGCCGTGGTCCAGGAAGGCTCTGCCCCGGTACAGCCACGGGGCCCGTTCCTCGCCCATGACCGACGCGTAGTCGTCGCCGAAGTCGCGCAGGAAGCTGGGCTGGACGACCGCGCTGACCCCCAGGCGGGCGAAACGGGCCAGCTGGTCGGGGCGGATCAGGCCGGCGTGCTCGACGCGGTGCCGTGCTTCGGGGCGCGGCCGGATCTTCTGGGCCCGCTCGATGGCGTCCAGCGCGACGTCGGCGGCGCGGTCGCCGATGGCGTGGACGGCGAGCTGCCACCCGGCGAGGTGGCCGTCCACGATGACGCCGGCGAGCGTCTCCGGGTCGTCCTGCAACTGCCCGGCGTGGTCACGTCCCGTGTAGGGACTGCTCAGTGCGGCGGTACGGGCCATCATGCCGCCGTCGGTGTAGATCTTCAGGGCGCCCACGGAGAGCCGGTCGTCGCCGAAGCCGGTGCGCAGGCCGAGGTCGAGGGCGCGGGGGATGCCGTCGGCGGCGTGCGCGGCGACCGGGCGCAAGGTCTCGGCAGCGACCATCAGCTGCACCCGCACGGGCAACCGGCCCTGCTCCCGGACGAGTTGGTAGGCGCCCAGTTCGACCGGGCTGTGCCCGAACAGGGCCCCGCCGATGCCCGCCTCGGCGCAGGCGGTCACCCCCTCCGACAGGCAGGTCCGCGCGGCCCGCGCGATGGCGTCGGCGAGTTCGTCCTGGGAGTACGGGAGCCGCAGCGCCCGTGCGGGGCCCATGGCCTGCTCGGCGAGGAAGCCGTCCTCGTGCGGGACGCCGGCGGGGAGCAGGTCCAGGACGGCGGTGTTGACCAGGCAGCCGTGCCCGGAGTCGTGCAGCATGAAGACCTTGCGCCCGGCGCTGACGGTGTCCAGTTCGGCGGCGGTCAGATGCCGCCCCAGGGCCCGTTGGTCGTAGCCGGCGATGCTCACCCAGGAGCCGGGGGGACGGGCGGCGACCGCCTCCGCCACGCCCGCGAGCACGTCCTCGGCACGGACGCGTCCGGCGATGCTCGGGGTGGCCGCCTTCAATCCGGTCCAGGCCAGGTGCACATGGCTGTCGATGAACCCGGGCAGCACGGTGGCGCCCTGCAGGTCGACCACCTCGCGGGCGGGCAGCGAGGTCACGGCCTCGTCCAGGCCGGCGATCCGGCCCCGCCAGACGCCCAGGTCGTGGGCGACGGGATGGTCCGGATCCATCGTGAGGAAGCGCGCGTTGGTCAGTCGTGTACAGAGCATCAGCGGTGTCCCTGCGGGAGGCCGGCCGGTACGGCGGACGGGCCGGCGGAGGTGGGGTGCCGCCGTGCGACGGGCGCCGCCGGCGGCGTACCCGTGTCGGGGGCGGCGGAAGGGCCCGCTGCGGGAGTCAGGCGTCCATGGACGCCGCGAGGGAACGGGGCCGCAGATCGGTCCAGTTGGCCTCGATGTGGTCCAGGCACGCCTGCCGGGTGTTCTCCCCGAGGACGACCGTCCATCCCCCGGGCACGTCGGCGAAGGAGGGCCAGAGCGAGTGCTGGCCCTCGTCGTTCACCAGGACCAGGAAACGGCCCTCGGGGTCGTCGAAAGGGTTGGTGCTCATGTTCGGTGCCTCCTCGGGTCCGACGGGGTGCGGTGGCAGTCGCGTCGGGTCTGGGACGGAAGGGAACATTAGGTTAGGCTCGCCTAATTGGACCTTAGCCGCTCCGTTGCCCCCTCACAAGGAGACCCAGCCGGTCATGACCGATCCCGTCTCCGGCCTCACGGCCGACAGGGAGAACGTGTTCATCGAGTTCGGGCTGCCCGGCACCCCCGGCACCGACGAGTTCTGGGCGGCGGCGGGAACTCCCGCGTCGATCCCCGCGGACGGCGGCTGGACGACGCTGTTCCTGTGGCGCGGTGCGCCGGCGACCATCGTGTTCGAAAGCTGGTCGGAACCGGTCCCCCTGCGCCGCTGGGGCGACACGGACTGCTGGTACGCCGACGTGCGCATGCCTCAACGCCTGCGGGTGACCTACCAGTTCGTCGCGGACGGGGCGGCGTACGCAGACCCGTTCAACCCGGTCGGTGCGGGCGGTGACCGGTCCATCGCCGCGACCCCGGATGCCCCGGCCCAGCCGCACTGGCCCGTCGTCGGCACCGGCGGCGACGTCGTACTGCCCCTCCCCCACACCCGGATCCGCTGGACCAGCGAACGGCTCGGCGGACGGCGCACCGTACGCGTCCACCCGGCGGGCGGCGGCGGCCCCCTGGTCCTGCTGCTCGACGGGGACGACTGGCTGTACCTGCACCCCGCCATGACCGCGTTCGACTCGGCGGTCGCCGCGGGCGAGATGCCCCCGGTCACGCTCGTCTTCCTCCCGGCCAAGGACCGGCAGGCCGAGTTCGGGTGCCGGCCCGAGCTGTGGGAGGCGATCCGGGACGAACTGCTGCCGCTGGTGGCGGAGAGCGGCGTATCCGCCGACCCGGACCGTCTGGTGGTCGCCGGGCAGAGCCTCGGCGGGCTGAGCGCGATGTACGCGGCGCTGGAGTTCCCGGAGCTGGTGTCGCGCGTCGCCTGCCAGTCGCCGTCGTTCTGGTGGACGCCCGACGCCCTGGACCGGGTGGATCTCCTGGACGGCCCGGCCGGCGGCTCCGTCGCCGCGCGCCTGCGGGCCCGTGGGCCCGATCTGTCCGGGCTGCGGGTCGCCTTCGACGTGGGGGAACACGAGACGCGGATGCTGCCCCACTGTGCGGCGGTCGAGGCGCTGGCCGAGCGGGCCGGTGCGGTGGTGCGGGTGTCGCGGTCGGCCTCCGGTCATGACCGGGCGGGGTGGCGGCACGCTCTGCTGAGGGATGTCGCCTGGGTCCTCTCGTGAGCGCTCCGCGGGGAGGGCGGTGATCGGCTGCGGGGCCGGTGGGGCTGGTCGCGCGGTTCCCTGCGCCCCTACGACGTTGCGCCGTTCCCCGCGCCCGCCCCTACGACGTCGCGTCGTTCCCCGCGCCCGCCCCTACGACGTCGCGTCGTTCCCCGCGCCCGCCCCTACGACGTCGCGTCGTTCCCCGCGCCCGCCCCTGCGACGTCGCGTCGTTCCCCGCGCCCGCCCCTGCGACGTTGCGCCGTTCCCGACGCCCCGCCCCTCAAAACACCGCGCGCCGGTCACCGCCCCCCGACGGGGTGCGTCACCTCGCGACCGCCGAGCAGTACGTCTCGTCCTTGGCGAGGAGGTGGCGGTGGGTGTCCTCGGCGGTGATGACGCCGTCGTCCAGGACGAGGACCCGGTCGGCGGCGTCCAGGAGGGCCGGGCTGCTGGTGATCACGAGGGTGGTGCGGCCCCGGCGCAGCTTCGCGACGTTGCGCGCGATGAGTTGTTCGGTGACCGCGTCGACGGCTGTCGTCGGGTCGTGCAGGACGAGGACGTCGGCGTCCGCGGCGAGGGCGCGGGCCAGGGACAGCCGTTGGCGCTGGCCCCCGGAGAGGTTCGAGCCGCGGTCGCGGACCGCGTAGTCGAGTCCTTCGCGGTGGAGGGCGACGACGTCGGTCAGCATCGACGCCTCGACGGCCTCGGGGACCATCCGGCTGGTGCCCGACGGGTCGATGTTCGTGCGCAGGGTGCCCGCGAAGATCTCCGCGTCGTACGGGTTCACCAGCAGGTGCCCGCGGACCGCCTCGATGGACAGGTCCGCCAGTGCCTGCCCGCTGACCCGCACCACGCCCTCGTAGGCGTCCGGCGGAACGCGCACGGCGAGCACCGACGCGAGGTCGGACGCCGTGCGTGGCTGGTAGGCGGCGATCGCCACGAACTCGCCGGCGGCCACCCGGAACCTCAGCTTGCGCAACGACCCGTACCGCAGGCAGTCGACCTCGAGGTCGCCGCCCGGGGCGGGGCGCTGCCGCCCCGGCGTCGTCACCGGCGGCGCGGTCAGCACCAGCGCCATCCGCTCGGCCGACGCGCGCGCCATCATCACGTACTTCGGCATCTCCGAGAACAGTTTGAGCGGTTCCATGATGAACTGCGCCAGCCCCACGGCCATGACCAGTTCGCCGATGGTGATCCGGCCGCCGAACGCCAGCCAGCCCGCCGTCAGGGTCACGGCGGCGGCGAGGACCGCGTTGAGGGCCAGCGCGGTGCCCGCGTACACGCCGTTGACGCGGGCGACGGTGATCGCCTGCTGCTTCGCCTCGGTGCTGACCCGCCGGTAGGACCGGAACGCCGCGTGGTTGCCGCCGAAGCCGTGCAGGGGGCGCAGGCCGATGATCAGGTCGGCGACCTTCGCGCCGGCCCGCGCCACCCGCGCCTGCTGTTCCTGGGTGCCGGCACCGATCCGCTTCGACAGCACGCTCAGGATCGACAGGATCGCGACCGTTCCCACGATCACCAGCAGGCCGAGCCGGATGTCGGCCAGGCCGAGCGCGACCGCGGCGACCAGCACCGCGACCAGCGAGCTGACCAGCAGCGGCACCACCTCGATGATGTCGGCGGTCTGGTCGGCGTCCTCGGTGGCGATGGTCAGCACCTCACCGGACTTGAGATCGACGTCCCTGGCCACCGGCTGGAGGCCGCACTCCGCGACCCGCACCCGCCAGCGGTGCGCCTCCGTCGTGTTGGCCTTCTGCAACACGCGCATCCCGAACCGCCACGACAGCGACACGGTCGTGATGATCACGGCCAGCGCGGCGATCGACAGGACGAGTGCGTCGACGCTCCGGTCCCGCAGCGCGTGTTCGACGATCAGGCCGAGCGCGATCGGGAAGGCGGTCTCGCCGGCCTGGTACAGGCCCATGAGGAGGGTGCCCCAGACCATGGCGCCGACATTGCGCCGCAGTGCGGTGCGGAGGATGTGGGACCCCGGGCGGGGCCGCTGCGTGTCAGGAGTTTTCATCGAGGTGACGGGCAATCGCTTCCGGGGTGCGCAGGGTGAACAGATCGCGGATCGTGATCACTGGACCGTACTCGCGGCGGAGCAGCCCGATCAGCCGCACCGCCAGCATGGAGTGCCCTCCGAGGGACACGAAGTCGCTCACCGCGCTCACCTCGTCGTCGTCCAGGTCCAGTGCCTCGGCGAAGTACTCGCACACCACGGTCTCGGTCTCGGTCTCCGGTCCCCGCTTCCCCGCCGTGGTGAGCGCGCCCAGCGGCTTGGCCTCCGGCAGCGCCTTGGTGTCGGCCTTCCCGTTCACGGTCAGCGGGATGCTGTCGACCTGGGCGTAGTGCGTCGGGCGCAAGAAGTCCGGCAGCCCGGCGCCCACGTCGGCGGCGACGGTCGCCAGGTCGGCGGAGCCGTCCAGCACGAGATAGGCGGCCAGCCGGTGGGCCCCGTCGACCTGCGGGTCCGGCTGGGCGACCGCGGCGACGAACCGCACCGCCGGATGCGCCGCGAACGAGGCCTCGACCTCGCCCGGTTCGACCCGGTGCCCCCGGATCTTCACCTGCTGGTCGGTGCGGCCCAGGTACACCAGGTTCCCGTCGGGACGCCGGATCACCAGGTCACCGGTGCGGTACATGCGCTCGCCGGGCGTGCCGAACGGGCAGGCGACGAAGCGGTGCGCGGTCTGGGCGGGCTGCCCGAGATAACCGCGCGCGATGCCGACGCCGGCCACGTACAGCTCGCCGGGGACGCCGTCCGGCAGCGGCCGCAGCCACGGGTCCAGTACGTACACGTCCGTGTTGTCGATGGCCACGCCCACCACCGGGTCCTGGCAGTCGAAGGTGCCGACGCCGAGGGTGTTGATGGTGTACTCGGTGGGCCCGTACAGGTTGTAGCCGACCGTGCCCTCGGTCTCGGCGAGCCGCTGCCACAGCGCCGGGGTGACGGCCTCGCCGCCCAGCAGCACCAGTGCCGGCCGTCGCTCAGGGCTGTCCAACAGCCCCTCGGCGACGAGCTGTTGCGCGTAGGTGGGGGTCACGTTGATGACGTCGATCGCGTGTTCCAGGCAGTACTCGACCAACCGGGGCGCGTCCCGGCGCAGTTCCTCGTCGCAGATGTGCACCTCGTGGCCGTCGGCGAGCCACAGCAGTTCCTCCCACGACATGTCGAACGCGAACGACACGGTGTGCGCGATCCGGAAGACCCGGTGCTCGTGCTCGGCGAGAACCGGCGCGAAGATCCGGCGCTGATGGTTGATCAGCATGTTGGTGAGCCCGGCGTACTCGGTCACCACGCCCTTGGGCTTCCCGGTCGACCCGGAGGTGTAGATCGTGTACGCGGGATGCCGCAGGCGGTCCGGGTCGTCCGGCGCGAACGTGCGGTACGGCTCGGCCTCGGGCAGCGGGCGGTCCAGCTCGATCAGTTCGGCCGGGCCGCCGGTCAGCCGCGGGGACACGGCGCTCACGGTGAGGACGACCTCCGGGCGGGCGTCCGCGACGATCGCGGCGATCCGCTCGTCCGGGTGGTCCAGCTCCAGCGGCACGTACGCGGCGCCGACGCGCAGCACGGCGAACAGCGCCACGATCGAGTCGAGGGAGCGGGGGATCGCGAGGCCCACGGTCGTCTCGGGGCCGACGCCGCGGCGGGCGAGCACACCCGCCACCGCGCGGCTGCGGTCCCGCAGCCCCGCGAAGGTCATGGTCGCGCCGTGCGCGACGAGCGCGACCCGATGCGGGTCGCGGTCCGCCGCCCGGTCGAACCGGTCGACGACGGTGTCCGTGCCGATGTCCGTGCGGGCGGCGGGCTCGGGTTCCGGCGCCAGACCGGGCAGCGTGCCGACCGGCCCGGTCGAGCGGGCCAGGTCCTCCAGTACGCGCAGGTAGTCGTCGAGGAGACGACGGGCGTTCCCGGTGTCGTCGTCGCGGTACTCCAGCTTGACCGTGAGCCGGTCGCCGGGGGTGACGACCCAGGTGAACGGGTAGTGGGTGGAGTCGTCGGCCTTCACCGAGGTGATGCCGTGCCTGGCGTTCATCGCGGCGAACGCGTCCAGGTCCAGGAAGTTCTGGAGCACGAACAGGTTGTCGAACAGGGTGTCGTGCCCGCTGGCCCGCTGGATCTCGCCGAGCCCCAGGTGCTCGTGCTCCATGGCCTCGACCCTGGCCGTCTGCACGGCCGACAGATACTCCCGGACCGTGTCGCCGGGCCGTGCCCGCGTCCACATGGGCACGGTGTTGAGCAGCACGCCGACGATGCCGGCCAGGCCCTCGCCCTCCCGGCCGGAGACGGTCACACCGAACACGGCGTCGCCGCGGCCGGTGTGCGCGCCGAGCAGGAGGCCGAACGCGCCGGTCAGCACCGAGTTCAGCGTGACGCCGTGCGTCTTGGCCGCTTCCCGCAGCAGGTCCGACTGTTCGGCGGACAGCGTGTGCACGAGAGCGCGCGGCAGGTCGTCCCCGAGGGACGGTGCCGGCCCGGCGAGCAGCGTCGGGCCCGGGAGTCCGGCCAGGTGCTCCGCCCAGAAGCGCTCCGCTACGGCGGGGTCCCTGGCGTCGAGCGCCCGGGCGTGGTCCTCGAAGCTGGGCGTGACCGGGGCCGGCGCCGGCAACTCGCCCGCGAGGGCGGCCTGGTAGGCGTCGAACAGGTCCCGCAGGACGATCTCCCGGGACCAGCCGTCCCACAGCAGCAGGTGGTAGCTCAGGAGCAGGCCGTCGCGGTCGTCGGGCAGCCGCACCACGGTCAGCCGGATCAGCGGCGGCTCGCCCGGGTCGAAGCCGGTGTCGCGGTCCCGGGCGCGCAGTGCGTCGGCCTCGGCCTCCGTCGCCAACTCGACGGTGCGGACGACGACTTGGCGGTCCGCGCTGAGGACCTGCACCGGGTTTCCGTCGTCGTCGGTGGTGAAGCCGGCGCCCACCACCGGGTGCCGTGCGATCACGTAGGCCATCGCCTGGGCCAGCGCTTCGGTGTCCAGGCGCCGGTCGAAGGTGAACCAGCTCTGCGCCACGTAGTGTCCGGCCGCGCCCGCCATCTGGGCCTGGAAGTACAGGCCCCGCTGGAGCGGGGTGACCGGTGCCGTGCGCTCGGCCGTCGCGGAGACGTCCGCGAGGTGCTCCAGTGCGCTCAGCCAGTGCCGGGCGATCTCGTCGGGGATGCCCTCGGCGAGGGTGAAGGCCGCGTGCAGGCTTCCGGTGGCCGCGTCGGTCCACGCGTTGACCTCGACGGCGTACGGACTGCCCTGACCGCCGCCGGTGACCTGCGGCACCTCGGACTCGGCGCCCCGGCCGAGGTAGTTGAACAGCACCTGCGGGCGGGCGCGCAGCAGCGGGGCCGTCTGCGGGTTGAGGTACCGGAGCTGCCCGTAGGCGATGTGTCCGCGCTCATCCGGCTGACGTTCGGCGACCTCCCGCGCGGCGGCGACGGGGTCGGTGTGCGCGGTGAGCCGTACGGGCGCGATGGAGGTGAACCAGCCGACGGTACGGGTGTAGTCGTGGTCCTCGAGGACCGGAACCCGGCCGTGCCGCTCCAGCTCGATCGCGAGATCGGTGGGCGACGGCTGGACGTGGGTCAGCGCGGTGCGCAGGGCGCCGCACAGCAACTCGGTGAGCCCGACACCGAGTGCGGCGGGCGCGGTGCGGGTCACGCGGTCGCTCACCTCGGGCGCGAGGACCACGGTGGTCTCGCGCGGGTCCTGGACCACGGGCAGCAGCGGGGGGGCCCGGAGCGTGGTGACCCAGTGCCCGAGGTCGTCGATCGCCCGGGCGGACCGGAGCGTCAGCGCTTCGGCGTACTCGGCGTAGGACGTGGTCGGCGGCGCCAGGTCCTCCCCGCGCAGGGCGGTGGCCAGGTCGTCCAGCAGGATCAGCCAGGACACCGCGTCGACGGCGAGGTGGTGCGCGGTGACCACCAGGGTCCGGCTCGCCTCCAGCCATGAGAACGCGACGACGTCACCGGACCCGGGATCGAGGCGGACGGCCGCCTCGTTCGCCGCGGCGGTCGCGTCGGCCGCGGCGGTCCGAAACACGGTGACCTCGCGGGCGGGTTCGGTGCGCAGGGCCCACACCCCGTGCTCGACGCGCAGCCGCAGCCGCAGGACCGGGTGCGCGGCAACGACGGCGTTCGCGGCGCGCTCGGCGTCGGCGAACCCGGTGCCGTCGGGGACCGCCAGCGTCCTCGCCTGCGCGAAGCGGGCGAGTGAGCCGCCCAGTTCCCGCTGGCGCAGGATGATCGGCGTGGGCGCCAGCGGGCCGTCGTCGCGGCGGGCGGGCGCGGGCGCCACGGCCTGCCGCGGTGTCCGCCTTCCCACGTGCTCGGCGAGCGCACGCGGCGTCCTGAACAGGAAGATGTCCCGGGGCGCGATCCGGAGGCCGAGCGTCCTGGCCCGGTTGATCACGGTGATGGCGACGATGCTGTCGCCTCCGGCGCGGAAGAAGTCGGTGTCGGCGTCCACGGCGGAGCCGGGCAGCGTGTCGGCGAAGATGCCGACGAGCGCGGGAAGCGCGGACACGGCGGCGTCCTCGTCCGCGCGCGCGTCGTGGCTGGTCGCGCTGTTCCCCGCGCCCCCGAGGGGCACGGCCGCGCGCTCGGTCAACGCCTTCCGGTCCAGCTTGCCGTTGACCGTGAGCGGCAGGGCGTCGACCGGCAGGACCCGGCCCGGCACCAGGTGCGCCGGCAGCTTCGCGGACAGCGACTCGACGAAGTCGCCGGGCACCCGCCCCACCACGTGCGCGACGAGGTGGTCGCCGCTGTCCGCCACGGTGACAGCCACGTCGACCACGCCGTCGAGTTCCCTGACCGCGGACTCCACCTCACCCGGCTCGATCCGGAATCCCTTGAGCTGCACCTGGTCGTCGGCGCGCCCCGCGAACTCCAGCTCGCCGTCGAGGGTGCGGCGGGCGAGGTCGCCCGTGTGGTACATGCGGGAACCGTCGCCCGCGAACGGGTCGGCCACGAACCGGCCGGCGGTGAGCCCCGGCCTGCCCAGGTAGCCGAGGGACACCTGGTCGCCGGCGACGTAGATCGCGCCCACCCGGCCCGGCGGCACCGGCCGGAGCCGGTCGTCGAGCAGGTAGGTGACCAGGCCGGGGATCGGGCCGCCGATCGGGCTGACGTCGCCGCCGGAGACGAAGTCCTCGTCGGTCAGCACCCGGTGGGTGACGTGGACGGTGGTCTCGGTGATGCCGTACATGTTGACCAGCTCGGGCGAACCGGTGCCGTGCCGTTCGACCCAGCCGCGCAGCCGCCCGGGGTCCAGTGCCTCGCCGCCGAAGATGATCCGGCGCAGGGCGGTGACCGGCTCGCCGGCATGCCGGTCGGCCTCGATGAACTGGTAGAACGCCGACGGGGTCTGGTTGAGCACGGTGACCCCGCGTTCACGGACCAGCCGGTGGAAGTCGACCGGGGAGCGGGTCAGTCCGTACTCCGGCACCAGCAGCTCACCGCCGTGCGCCAGGGCGCCCCACAACTCCCAGACCGCGAAGTCGAAGGAGAAGGAGTGGAACTGGACCCACACGTCCTGCGGGCCGAAGTCCATGCCGGGCCGGGTGTTGGCGAGCAGGGTCACCACGCTGGAGTGCGGGACGACGACGCCCTTGGGCCGGCCGGTCGATCCGGAGGTGTAGATCACGTAGGCGGGGTCGTGCCAACGGGCGCCGACGCCGGTCCCGTCGGTGGCCGACGGCGGCTCGTCCCCCTGCACCAGCACCCGGGCCGGCACTCCCGCCCGGTCCAGCAGCTCGGTGAAGCGGTCCCGCTGCTCAGGGTCCACGAGCACGACCTGGGGAGCGGCGTCGGCGAGGACGTACGCCAGCCGTTCGTCCGGGTACGCCAGGTCCAGCGGTACGTACGCGCCGCCCGCGGAGACGATCGCGACCAGGGCGACGACCTGCTCGACGGAACGCGGGACGGCGACCGCTACCCGGTTGCCCGGACCGACGCCCGCCGCGCGCAGGGCCGAGGCCAACTCGTTCTTCGCGTCGGCCAGTTCACCGTAGGTCAGCGACCGGGTACCGCCGTCGAGCGCGCACTGGGTGACGGCGGTGGCGGCCGGGTCGCGGCGTGCGGCGGCGTCGAACAGCTCGCCCAGGGTCGTCGGGGCGATCCGCGCGGAACGCGTGTCGCTCGCCGGCAGGAGGTCGTCGACCAGTGCGTCCGGCCCGGTGAGCAGGCCGGTGAGGGCGGAGGTGAAGGTGCGCAGGATCGTCCGGGCGCCCGCCTCCCCCAGCAGTTCGCCGTCGTAGATCAGGTTGAAGCGCGGACGGCCGTCGCGTGCGCGCTCCACCACCAGCGTCAACGGGTAGTGCGGGGCACCCTCGTTGACGATGCCGGTGACGGCCAGTTCGTCGTCGGGCCCGCGCAGCGCGTCCAGGTCGGTCGCGACGTCGAACACCACGAGGGTGTCGAACAGGGGGCCGTCGGCGCCGGCCTGGCGGCCGATCCGGGCCAGCGAGACGTGCTGGTGCGGCAGCACCGCGCTCTGGTGGTCCCGCACGGAGGCGAGCAGGTCGCGGGACGTGGTCGTGCCCGTCCAACGGGCGCGCACGGGGATCGTGTTGATGAACAGACCGACCATGTCCTCGATGCCGGGCACGTCCGCGTCGCGCCCGGACACCGTGGAGCCGAACACCACGTCCTCGCCCCGGAGAAGGCCGCCCAGCGTCACCGCCCAGGCGCTGTGCACGGCCACGCTCAGCGGCACCCCGGCCGCCCGGACGGCCGCGTCGAGGTCGTCCTGCGGCTGCACGGCGGTGTCGGCGAACCGGTCGGACGGGGTGTGTCCCTCGGCGACGAGTGAGGGGCCGGGCAGCTCGGCGAGCTGCTCGCGCCACACGCGGTCGCTCTCGTCGTCGTCGCGTGCGGCGAGCCGGCGCACGTGGTCGGGGAAGCCGCCGAGCGGGTACCGGGTGCCCGGCGCCTGGTACTCGGCCAGCAGCGCGCGGAGCATCGGCGGCACCGACCAGCCGTCGGCGATGATGTGGTGCACGGTCTGCACCAGGACCGTTCGGCCGGGGCCGCCGCGGATGAGCGTGTACCGCATCAGCGGGCCGGTGGCCAGGTCGAACCCGGCGCGGCGGTCGCGCTCGGCGAACTCGCGTATCTCGGCTTCGGTGATGCCGGGGCGGTCCAGCGTGGTGAAGGGTGCCTCCACGCCGTCCTCCAGGACGGAGACCACCCGGCCGTCGGCGAGGGGCACGAACCGCGCGGCCAGGTTCGGGTACAGCGTGAGCAGCCGGGTGGCGGCTGCCGCGAGCCGGTCGGCGTCCACCTCCCCGTCCAGGGTCAGCAGTTGCTGCTCGACGTAGGCGCCCGCCGAGTCGTCGTCGAAGACCGAGTGGAAGTACAGGCCCTCCTGCAACGGGGTCAGCGGCAGGATGTCCCGCAGCGACGGGCCGTCCAGGGCGTCGACGTCGGCCTGTGTCAGCGGCACCGGGGCGAAGTCGCTGGGCGAGTGGCCGCCCTGGTCGAGCGCGGCCAGCCCGGCCAGGGCTCCCCGGAAGTACTCGCCGAGCGTCGTGATGTCCTCGTCGGTGAACATCCCGTCGGGCCACGAGACGGTGGTGACCAGCTCGTACGCGCCGGTGGGGCCGGGTTCGGCGATCGCGTTGAACTCCAGGGCGCGCGGCAGGCGCATCCTCGGGTCACGCTTCTCGCCCAACTGGCCGGTCGTGGCGCCGAGTTGCCAGTCACCGGCCGCGCCCGCGGCGAAGCGGCCCAGGTAGTTGAACAGCACCTGCGGTGCGGGCGCGTCGAACTCGGTGTCGGTCAGGTAGCGCAGGGCGCCGTAGGAGACGCCGTTGTCCGGTACCCGGGCGAGGTCCTCCTTGACCGCCTTGAGCGCGGCGGCCAGGTACTCGGGGGCGGTGAGGTCCGTCGCCGCGCCGGGGTCCACGGTCACCGGGAACAGGGTGGTGAACCAGCCCACGGTCCGCGACAGCTCCGGCTCGAAGCCGGCGCTGCCGGCCACGAAACGCCCTTCGCGGCCGTGCCCCTCCAGTTCGATGTGCGCGAACGTCTGCTCCTGCCCCAGGTCGCGGCGCCACCGGGCGAGGGTGACGGCGAGCGCGGTCAGCAGTACGTCGTTGACGCCGGCGTGGAACCTCGCGGGTATCTCGCCCAGCAGCGCCGCCGTGACCTCCGGGCCGACCGAGAGGGTCCGCACCCGCTCCCGCGCCACGGTGTCGGTCTCGGCGGGCGCGCGCCTGCCGACCGGGTGGTCCTCCCCCGGCAGGGGACGCCGGTAGTAGGAGCTGTCCGCGTCGAACGCGGCGCGCTCCAGCAGCTGCGTCCAGCGCCGGAACGACGTGCCCACCGGGGGCAGTTCGATCGGCGTGCCCGAGGTGAGCTGCCGCCATGCCGTGGCGAGGTCCTCCATCAGGACCCGCCAGGACACGCCGTCGACGACCACGTGATGGACGACCACGACCAGTTGCCGTGCCTGGCGGCGCCAGACGGCCCGCAGCATCACGCCGCCCGCCGGGTCCAGCGCGTCGGTGGCGTGCGCGACGCACTCGTCGAGCGGCCGGTCGCTCTCCAGCCACCCGGCGGAGGCGAAGGCCCGCTCAGCGACGCGCCGCCCCGCCGCGGTCGGCGCGGCCCCGGCCCGGTCCGCCTCCGGGATGTCGAAGCTCCAGCGGTCGCCGCGTACCAGCCTGGCCCGCAGCATGTCGTGCCGGGCGATCACGGCGGCGAGGATCTCGTCGAGGGCGCCGGGGGTCAGGTCCGCGGGGGTGTTCAGCACCACCGACTGCACGAACCCGTCGATCGCGTCCGTGGTCTCGCCGAGCCACTGCACGATGGGCGAGCCCACCACGGAACCGGTCGCGACGTCCGAGTGGTCCACGGTGGAGACGTCCTCACGGCTCGCCACCGCCGCCAGCGCCCCCGCCGTGCCATGGGCGAAGATCTGCCGTGCCGTGACATGGAGACCCGCCGCGCGCAGCGCGCTCAGCAGCGAGATCGCCAGGATGCTGTCGCCGCCGAGCTGGAAGAAGTCCTGGTCGGCACCTACCTCGTCCACGTCCAGGCGCAGCACCGCGGCCATCGCGGCGCACACCGCGCGCTCGTTCTCGGTGGTGGGCGGGACGATCGGGCCCGCCCCGATCACGGGCTCCGGCAGCGCGTTGCGGTCGAGCTTGCCGTTCGCGGTGAGCGGGAACTCCGTCATCACCACGATGTGGGCGGGCACCATGTACTCCACCATGTGCGCGGCGGCCCACGCCCTGACCTCGTCCGCCCGCAGGTCCTCGCGCCCGGTGGCCGGGAGCACGTAGCCCACCAGGTAGGTGCCGCCGGCCGCGTTCTTCCTCGCGACGACGCAGGTGTGCCGTACACCGGGATGCTCGGCGAGACCGACCTCGACGTCCTCGATCTCCAGCCGCATCCCGCGGATCTTGATCTGGTTGTCGGCCCGGCCGAGGAAGTCCAGCGACCCGTCCGGGGCGAACCGCGCGAGGTCACCGGTCCGGTACAGCCGGGACCCGTCGTCCGCGAAGGGGTTGGCCACGAACCGGGACGCCGTGAGGCCGGGCGCGCCCACGTAGCCGCGCCCCAGGAGGAACCCGCCCACGTACAGTTCGCCGCCGACCCCGACCGATACCGGGCGCAACTCCTCGTCCAGCACGTACAACTGGGTGTTGGGGTTGGCCCTGCCGATCGACGTCGACAGGCGCTCCGCCGCTCCCCGGTAGATGACGTGCGAGACACCGATCGTCGTCTCGGCCGGGCCGTAGCCGTGGTACAGGGGGATGTCGAGCCGCGTGCGGAACCGCTCGTACAGTTCCGGGGTGAGCACCTCGCCGCCGCACCACACGTGCCGCAGGCTGTCGAGGCGCCCGGAGTCACCCACGATGTCCAGCAGGACGTCCAGCATCGACGACACCAGGTAGGTGAAGGTGACCCGCTGCTCCGCGATCACGCTCAGCAGGTGGTGCGGGTCCCGTTCGCCGCCGGGCCGCAGCACCACCAGCCTGCCGCCGGACACCAGCGGCAGGAAGATCTCGTTGATGGAGATGTCGAAGGACAGCGGCGCCTTGAACAGGGAGGCGTCGTCGTGGCCGAAGCCCAGGATCTCGTCGACCTGCCACAGCAGGCGCTCGCTGATCGCCTCGTGCCGGATCATCGCGCCCTTGGGCCGCCCGGTCGAACCGGACGTGAAGATCACGTAGGCGAGGGCGTCGCCGGGGACGGTGACTGCGGTGCCCTGCGTGGGAAGGGAACCGAACCGCCAGTCGCCGAGGTCGACGGCCACCGCTTCCGGTTCGCCCGGGCCGTGCTCGCCCGAGTCGTTGAGCTGCGCCACGACGCGGGCGTCCTGGATGACGACGGCTCGGCGCGCGGCGGGCCACTGCGGATCGAGCGGCACGAAGGCGCACCCCGCCCGGAGCACACCGAGCAGCCCGATGACCATCTCGGCGGAGCGGCCCAGTGAGATGCCGACGACCTGCTCGGCGGTGAGCCCGCGTTCGGTCAGATGGTGGGCCAACTGGGCTGACAGGTCGGCTGTCTGACCGTAGGTCAGCGAACGGTGCTCGTCGACGACGGCGACGGCGTCCGGCCTGGTCCGCGCCTGTTCCAGGAACATCTCCACGATGGTCGGGCGGACCCGGTCGGCCCGGGTGTCGTTCCACTCGGCCAGGGCCTGGAGCCGCGCCGCCACACTGGACGGACCGATGGTGCCCAGGGGCCGGTCCGGGAAGTCGGCCAGGTCGTCCAGCGCGAGCCGCGCCTCGTCCGGCGCGACACCGTCCGGGACGGCGATGCTGTGTCCGTCCGCGCCCACGTCCCAACCCCGGGGACCGGCACCGCCGTTGTCGACCCAGCCGAGGACGTCGGCGAACAGGGTGCCCGGGGCGAGGTCGATGCCGTCGGGGCTGCTGCCCGTCGCCCAGTACGACAGCCCGATGGCGCACGCCTGGGCGATGGTCCTGTCCGGGAAGTCGCCGACGCGCCGACGTACGTCGGCCAGGCGTGCGGGAGAAAGCAGCAGGAGACGTGCGGTCGGTTCCCTCATCGAAGACTCAGCGTCCCTTCCAAGCCATGGAAGCCGGCACCCACCTCGGGTCGGCTCAACTGCCCTCTCGCCAGGCCTGCCACAGCCGTGCGTACCGGCCGCCCAGAGCCACCAGCTCCTCGTGCGTTCCCTGCTCCACCACCCGTCCCGCGTCCAGCACGGCGATCCGGTCCGCCGCCATCGCCTGGGTCAGCCGGTGCGCCACGAACAGCGTGGTGCGGCCCGCACACGCGGCCAGCACGGCCCGCTCCAGCTCGGCGGCGCCCTCGCTGCCCGCCTCCGCGGTGGACTCGTCGAGCACCACCACCGGTGACCGGGCCAGCACCAGCCGGGCCAGGGCGACCTGGGCGACCTTGGTGACGTCCAGGCGCTCGCCGCCCTCCCCGACCGGGGTGTGCAGCCCGTCGGGCAGCGCGTCGACCCACCGGTCGGCGCCCACCGTGCGCAGCGCGTCCCTCAGTTCGGCGTCGGTCGCCTCCGGCGCGGCCAGCCGCAGGTCGTCGGCGAGCGTCCCGGAGAACACATGGGTCTCCTGCGTCAGGATGCTCACCAGGGCCCGCGCCCCGGCCTCGTCCAGACCGGCGAGGTCGGTCGTCCCGACACGCACCGATCCGGCCTGCGGGGTGCCGATGCCCGCGATCAGCGCGGCCAGCGTCGTCTTGCCCGCCCCGGTCGCCCCCACCAGCGCGAGCGAGCCGCCGGCCGGGATGGTCAGGTCGACCTCCCGCAGGACCGGCTCGTCGGCGCCGGGGTAACGGAACGTCAGCCCTTGCACGGTCACCGCGTACGGTGCCGCGTCCGCCGCCGCGACGGACGCGTCGCCCACCAGCCGGTCCTCCGCGGCCTCCCCCAGTACGCCGACCAGCCGGGTCAGGCTGGCGCCCGACTTCTGGGCCTCGTCGAAGGTGAACATGATGGATCCCAGCGGGGTGAACAGCCGGTGGAACAGCAGCGGCGCCGCCGACACCTCGCCCAGGCTGGCGGCGTCGGCCTCCAGCAGGGCGTACCCCACCACGATGATCAGGACCAGCCCGATGAACTCGGCGCGGTTCTCCCGGCCGACGAACCGGCCGAAGAACCGGAACACCTCGATACCGAGTTCGCGCACCCGCCACGACTCACGGGTGACCTTCTCGCGGAAGGCCTCCTCGAGGCGGTACGCCCGCACCGTGTCGATCCCGTTCAGCCCGCTCATCAGCGCCTGCGCCCGGTCTCCCTGAGCCACTCGCTGCTTCCGGTAGAGCGGCGCGGACCTGGGGAGGTACCAGCGCAGGGCCAGCGCGTACGCGGGCAGCGCGCCGGCGCCGGCCAGGCCGAGGCGCCAGTCCAGTCCGAACATTCCGGCCGTGGCGATGGCGACCAGGACTCCCGCCGAGAACACCGTGGGGACGGCCGTCCGGATGCCCTTGGAGATGACGGCCACGTCGTCACCGACCCTGGACAGTACGTCTCCCCGGCCGACCTGTTCGATCCGTGCGCTCGGCATGCCCAGCACCGCCCGGACGGCACCTTCGCGCAGCCGGGCGAGCAGATCCGCGCCCAGCCGTCCGATCAGGTACGTCGACACCGCGGTGGCCGCCGCGCCGAGCAGCGCGGCGGACACCATCAGCACCCCGACGGTGACCAGGATCGAGCGCGACTCGCCCTCGACCACCCCGTCGACCACCCGGCCCAGCAGCAGCACCGGGAGCACCTGGAGCGCCGCCCCGGCCACCGTGGTGAGCACGGTGGCCGCCGTCAGCCACGGCACCTCGCGGCAGTGCGCCGCGACCCATCGGGTGGCCTCGCCTCCGCTCGCCGTCCGCAGGGTCGCCGGGACGACACGCGTGTCAGTGGCGCTCACACCTACTCGGCCGACTTGACGAGCTCGTCGATGGCGTACGGCATCGACAGCAGGGTGCCCTGCGAGATGGCCGCGCCGACCGCCGGGCCCTCACTGTCCAGCAGGTACGACACGTTGCCCTTCTTCACGGCGTCCAGGTTGGTGAACAGCTTGAACTTCTTGAGCGCTTCCGTGTCCGCCTTGTCGTTGATGACGAAGATGCGGTCGACGTCGATCAGGTCGATGCGCTCCGGGGAGAGCTTGGTGTAGAAGCTGCCGTCCGCGACCTTGTCGATCTCGGTCTGGTAGCCGAAGCCGATCCCCGTCACCAGCCGTCCGCGCACGTCGGTGGAGGTGAACGGCGCCACGGAGTCCTCGTACCAGGACAGCACGACGGCCTTCTGGTCCGCGAACGCGGGGTGCGCCTTCTTGGCCGCGTCGAGCTGCCCCTGGATGTCCGCCACCATCTTCTCGCCCTCCTCGGCCTTGCCGAGGGCCTTGGCGATGTGCAGGGCGTTGTCCTGCCAGGGCGCGCTGAACGGCTCCTTCTCGGCCTTGGTACGGCCCACCGTGGGGGCGATCTTGGAGAGCTTGTCGTAGGCGGCCTGGTCGATCTCGGAGTAGACCGCGATGATCAGGTCCGGGCGCAGGGCGGCGATCTTCTCGTAGTTGGGGCCGGTGTCACCGTTCTTCATGATGACCTCGGGCTTGGTGTCGCCCCACTCGTCCTTCACCCAGGGCCACTGGGTGTTGATGTCGGGGGTCTTGCCCGGCGGGTTCGGGTACTGGTCGACCATGCCGACCGGCTTGATGCCGAACGCCAGGATGGTCTGGTCGTCCGTGTAGCCGACGGAGACGACCCGCTGGGGCGCCTCGGTGACCTTGGTGGATCCGAACGCGTGCTCCACGGTGACCGGGAACGCGCCGGCGGCGGCGGGCGTGGTGCTGTCGCCTGCCTTGTCCGAGTCGGACGACGAGTCGGAACCGCATCCGGCGAGGAGGCCGACGCCGAGGGTCGCGGCGGACAGGACCGCCGCCAATCGCCGCCGGGATCCCTTGAACGTCATTCGATGGAGGAGCATTCGAAATCCCTTGCTTTCGCGCTGTCCACTGCGCCCCCGTCTCAAGGGCAGGCAAACCTTACCCCGACTAGGTGAGGTTAGCCTAGCCTAACTTGGTGAACTTTATGATGAGCTAGCCGAGTTGGACGTGCGTGCGACCGATCGGCACGATGAGCGGCCGGTCGCCGACCGGGTCGTCGATCACCTTGGCGCGCAGCCCGAACGCCTCGTGGAGCAGCTCGGCGGTGATCACGTCACGCGGATGGCCCTGCGCCAGGATCGACCCCTCCCTCATCACCACCAGGTTGTCGCTGTAGCGCGTGGCCAGGTTGAGGTCGTGCAGCACCATGACCACGGTGCACCCGGACTCGTGCAGGTCGTCCACCAGGTCGAGCACGTCGATCGCGTGCGCCAGGTCCAGGTAGGTGGTCGGCTCGTCGAGGAGCAGCAGGTCGGTGCCCTGGGCCAGGGTCATCGAGATCCACACGCGCTGCCGCTGTCCGCCGGACAGCGAGTCGACCGGACGGTCCGCCAGGTCGGACACCCCGGTCATGGCCAACGCGCGCTCCACGACGGCGACATCGTCCGACGACCACTGCCGCAGCCAGCTCTGGTGCGGGTGGCGGCCCCTGGCGACCAGGTCGGACACCGTCAGCCCCTCCGGCGCGACCGGCGCCTGCGGCAGCAGGCCGAGCTTCTTCGCCACATCCCTGGTCCTGAGCTTGACGATGTCGTCACCGTCCAGCACGACCGTCCCCCTGGTCGGCTTGAGCAGGCGTGACAGGGTGCGCAACAGGGTTGATTTCCCGCACCCGTTGGGGCCGATGACCGTGGTGATCACCCCGGGCGGGATCGCCACGTCGAGACCGTCGATGACGATCCGGCCGCCGTACCCGACCGTGACCCCCCTGGCCGCCAGCCGTGACGCGCTATCAACCCCGGGCTCGGGCTCGGTGATGGACTGAGCGACCACAAGGCCCCCTATCTTTAGGTTTGCCTCACCTTTGTACCAGCTATCAGCTACCGGCTATCTGAGGTTCGCCCGCACCAGCAGATAGACGAGGAACGGCCCGCCGATCGCGGCGGTGACCACGCCGACCGGGAGACTGATCGGCAGCGCCGTGCGCGCCACCAGGTCCGCCCCGATCAGCAGCAGCGCTCCCACCACGCCGGAGGCCACCATCGGCGGCGTCGGACACCTCGCCAGCCGCATCGCCACCTGCGGTGCCACCAGCGCGACGAACGGGACCGGACCGGCCGCGCTCACCGCCACCGCGGCCAGCAGCACCGCGCACAGCAGCAGGACGGCCCGCACCACCGAGTACCGCACGCCCAGGCCCGCGGCGACCTCGTCGCCGAAGTGCAGGGGCTTGAACTGGAACGCGGCGCAGGACACGACTACCAGCAGGGCCAGCGAGCACCACAGCGCCACCCACACCTCGTCCCACGACCGGTTGTCGAGCGAACCGACCAGCCACGCCTGGGCCTGGGCCACGTCCCTGATGTCGGCCGTGACCAGCAGCCAGGTCGTGATCGCCTCCATCACGGCGCTCACCGAGATGCCGATCAGGATGAGCCGGAAGCCGTCGATCCCCCGCCGCCACGCCAGGAAGTACACCAGCAGGCCCGTGCCGAGACCGCCGGCGAGCGCCGCCCCCGACAGGCCCACCGCGTTGACGACCGCGGCGGAGGTTCCGCCCGACACCGTCACCAGGAACACCGAGACCGCGCCGGCGCCTCCGGTGATCCCCAGGATGTCCGGACTGGCCAGCGGATTGCGGGCGATGGACTGGGTGATCGCCCCGGACACCCCGAGCGCGATCCCGACGACGAGACCGGCCAGGGCACGCGGCATCCGCAGGTCCATGATCACGAACTCGTCGACCGGCTCCCCCCGGCCGAAGATCGTGGCGATCACCTGGGGCAGGCCGATGGGGAAGTCCCCGACACCGATGGACAGGCAGAAGAGCAGGAAGGCCGCCGCCGCCAGCAGCAGCGTGACGGACACCATCCAGGGCCGCCAGACGAACGACACCTGGCCGAGCCGCACGCCCGGCGCCACCGATGGCTTCGCGTCCGTCCCGTCCGGCTTCACGTCTGTCCCGTTCATGCGTTCTTGAACTTTCCGCGCCACACGAGAGCCGCGAAGAACGGGGCGCCGAGGAGTGCGACGACGACACCCGCGTCCAGCTCGCCCGGCCGCACCACCAGGCGCCCCACGATGTCGCAGACCAGCAGGACGATGGCCCCGAGCAGACCCGCGTACGGCACCAGCCAGCGGTAGTCCGGTCCGGTCAGGTACCGGGCCACGTGGGCCACCATCAGGCCGAGGAACGCGATGGGACCGCACGCCGCCGTCGCCGCTCCCGCCAGCAGGGTGATGGCGACGATGCCGACGGTCCGGCTCAGCGCGATGTTCGCGCCCAGCCCCCGCGCCACGTCGTCCCCCAGGTTGAGCAGGTTGATGGTGGGCAGCGTGGTGAGCGCCAGCACCAGCCCGGCCGCGACGAACGCGGTCACCGGCCAGATGACGTCGAAGCCGACACCGGCCACCGAGCCCGCGTTCCAGAACCGCAGCGCGTTCAGCGAGGCCTGGTTGGACAGCGCGACCGCCGTGGTCATCGCCATGAGGAACACCGTGATCCCCTGCCCGGCCAGGGCGAGGGTCAACGGGTTGCCGGCGCCCCGGCCGATGCTCGCCAGCCCGAACACGACGACACCGGCGACGGCGGCCCCCAGGAAGGCGAACCAGACGTACTGGAACGGGTCGGTGAACCCGAACACGGCGATCACCGACACCACGGCGAACGAGGCGCCGGTGTTCACGCCCAGCAGGCCGGTGTCGGCGATCGGGTTGCGCGTGTACCCCTGGATCAACGCTCCGCCGACCCCCAGGGCGATGCCCGCCACGAGCGCGAGCACCGTCCGGGGCACCCGCACGGTGCGCACGATCAGCCTGATCTCGGTGAGCCGCTGGTCGGGATCCGGCGCGGCGAACAAGCCGTGCCACACCTCGTCGGGGCTCAACGCGCGCGCCCCGACGGCCAACGACACCGCCGCCGTCACCACCAGGACCGCCAGGAGCGTGCCCAGCCCCACAACCCGCCGCCGACGGGCCTCCGTTGTGGCCCCGGGTGCGGGGCGTTCCACTGCAGTCGTGCCCATGTCGACGTACGTTATCCCTTTGATCCATCAGAGGCGCGGGGCCAGTCGGACACCCCCACGTGCTGCCGTGCCGGTACCCGGCCGTGGCCGGGCGCGCCTGCCCGGAGGAACGAGCCCCCGGGCACGGGACGCGCGCCGGCTAGCGGGCGGTGCCGCCGGTTCCGTCGGCGACCGTCCGGGCCTCGTCGGAATCGGACTTGCGGCTCCGGTCCAGGAGCGAGTCCAGGATCTCGCCGACCCTGATGGCGGTGTTGGACAGCAGGGAGGACGTGATGCCGTGCGTGTGCTCCGTGCCGCCCTGAAGGTAGATGCCACAGCTCAGACCGGGGTCCGTCGCGACGCGGTAGTCCCGCTCGACGCGCACCCGGCCCTCGCCGTCGCGCAGGCACAGATCGCCGGCCTCGCCGAGCAGGCCGAGCGGATCGGCGGGGCTGTACCCGGTGGCGAAGACCACGACATCCGCGTCCAGGGCGGACTCCTCGCCGGTGACCAGGGAGGTGACGGTGGCCCGCACCTTGTCCGGGGTCTCCTCGACGCCGGTGAGCCGGGACACGTTGAGGAAGCGCAGCCGCTCGGTGCCGAGCACCTTCTCCCGGTACATCTCCCGGTACAGGTCGTCGATCAGGTCGATGTCCACCACGGAGTAGTTGGTGTTGCCGTGGTAGTCCATCAGCCGGCGTTTGACGATCTCGGGCGCGGCGAAGTACTCGTCGACCGCCGCGGGATCGAAGATCCGGTTGGCGAAGGCGCTGTCGTCGGCGGGGCTGTAGCCGTAGCGGGAGAAGACCGCGCAGACCTCCGCCTCGGGGAAGCGGCGGTGCAGGTAGGCGACGTTCTCGGCGGCGCTCTGCCCGGCGCCCACGACGATGAACCGGGAGGGCGAGGTGCCCTGTAGTCCGTCGACCCGCCTCAGCAGTTCGGAGTTGTGCCAGACGCGGTCGCCCCGCCGCACGTTCTCCGGCATGAGGGGACGCAGTCCGGTGCCGATGACGAGGTTGCGGGCCCGGTGGACGACCAGTCCCTCCCCGGACCTGACCGTCACCTCCAGGTACTCCACGGCTCCGTCGCGCAGGGCGGGCGCTACGCCGACGACCTCGTGACCGTAGGAGACCATGTCCTCGACCTGGGCCGCGGCCCACTCGAAGTAGTCGTGGAACTCGACCCGCAGCGGGAAGAGGTTCTTGTGGTTGATGAAGTCGATCAGCCGTCCCCTGCTCTTCAGGTAGCAGAGGAAGCTGAACTCACTGGCGGGGTTCCGCAGTGTCACCAGGTCCTTGAGGAAGGACACCTGCATGGTCGCGTCGTCGATCAGCATGCCGCGGTGCCAGCCGAAGCTCGGCTGCTGCTCGAAGAAGTGAGCCGTGACCGCCTCCTGCCCGTCGGCCCGTGCGTTGTGCTCGCTGAGTGCGATCGCCATGGCGACATTGGAGGGTCCGAAGCCAATGCCGATGAGGTCGTGGACCAGAGGTACGTCGCCAGGAAGAACCTGTGACATGTCACTCCCATCTTGCGGGCGGCCGGTTGCCCGGCTCGGAGATGCGGGAGGAGGGCACGCCGCAAGGCGAGCCCGTGAAACTTAGGGAAGCCTAAGCTTAGGTTGAGAGGCTGTCGATGGGACGAAGCGGACAATCGAGAATCCGATGACCGCTGACGGGTCATCAAATACTCGCCCAGCATGCGGCATTGCAAGCTTAGGTAAGCCTTGCTTTACTGACGGCGGTCCATGTCCTGCCCCGAGGAGGAACCGCATGCGGGTCGTCATGTTCGGCTATCAGACATGGGGGCACCGCACCCTGCGGGCCTTGCTGGATTCCGAGCACGACGTGGTGCTGGTCGTGACGCATCCCAAGAGCGAACACGCCTACGAGCGGATCTGGAGCGACTCGGTCGCCGACCTCGCCGAGGAACACGGCGTCCCGGTCGTCATCCGCAACCGCCCCGACGACGAGGAGCTGTTGGCCCGGCTCAAGGACGCCGATCCGGACATCATCGTCGCCAACAACTGGCGGACCTGGATCCCCCCGCACATCTTCGGCATGCCCCGTCACGGCACCCTCAACATCCACGACTCGCTGCTGCCGAAATACGCCGGCTTCTCCCCGCTGATCTGGGCGCTCATCAACGGCGAGAGCGAAGTCGGCGTCACCGCCCACCTGATGGACGAGGAACTCGACGCCGGGGACATCGTCATCCAGCGGGCGGTCCCGGTCGGGCCGAAGGACACGGCCACCGACCTGTTCCACAGGACCGTCGACCTCATCGCGCCGGTCACCACGGAGGCCCTCGGCCTCATCGCCTCGGGACAGACCGAGTTCACCAAGCAGGACCGTTCGCAGGCCAGCTTCTTCCACAAGCGCTCCGCAGAGGACATCCGCATCGACTGGCACTGGCCCGCCGAGGACCTGGAACGCCTGGTCCGCGCCCAGTCCGCCCCCTATCCGAGCGCCTTCACCTTCCACAAGGGCAAGCGACTGGAGATCCTCTCCGCCGTGGTGTCCGAGGGACGGTACGGCGGCACCCCGGGCCGGATCTTCTACCGCGAGGGCGACGGCGTGGTGATCGTCGCCGGAGCCGACGCCCGCACCGGCCGCAACCACGGCCTGGCCATCACCCGTGTACGGACCGAGGACGGCCGGGAGTTGACCGGGACCGAGTACTTCACCTCCATGGGCGGCTACCTCACCGGTCGTCCCTGAGCAGGCGGCGGCGAACCGCCCCTCGCGAACGGAAGCGAACGCCCCGTCCTCGCCGCCGGCCTCCCGTGCCCCGGTCACCCCGCACTCGTGACCGCGTCCGACTCCCCACTGCTCCCCGGTGAATCGGACGCTGGGCGTCACGCTCCGCGGTGCCGCTCGTCGCGGCCGCCGGGACCGCGGCACTGGCGCGGCCCGGACAGGCCCGGGCCGTCGTCACCGCCGGACTGCGGGCGGCGGTGCGACTGGCCGCGGTCGCGGCCGTGGTCCGATGGGCGACTCACGTCCGCTGCTCCTCGGCTTTCTCGCGATGCTGTTCGCGGTGGCCACCCGTACGGCCGGCCGCCGCGTCACCGGGAACCGCACCTGGTGTTCGTGCTGGTGGCCCTGCTCACGGTGGAGGCCGTCGCCGTGGCGGTCGCACTGGAACTGGTGGCGCGCGACAGGATCAACAGGCCGGCGCGGGGCGCCTGAACGGAAGCGCCTGACGACCGGAGGGCGGAACCTCCGGGAGGTTCACTCCCCCGGCCGACCGGGCCGCGTACCGCTGCCCCTGCCGCCGTCTCCGCCCGCCTGCCCCGGCCGCCCGGAACGCGCACCGCTCACCTCGACGTTTCCGTCTTCGTGTGTTCCCTCCGGCCGCCCGGAACCCGCACCGCTCACCTGGACGTCCGCGTCTTCGCGTGTTTCCCCCGGCCGACCGGAACGCGCACCGTTCACCTCGACGTCCGCGTCCTCGCGTGTTTCCCCGGGCCGACCGGAATGCGCACCGCCCACCTCCACGTCTCCGCGCACCTCCCCCGGACGCTCGGCTTCGGCCGTGCGGCGCCGGTCGAGTCGGGAGACGACCGGCCCCGCCGTGACGCCGTGCAGCACGACCGAGACCAGGACGGTGAACGTCACCACCGCCCACAGCTCCCGCTCGGGCACCGGGAAGTGCTGCTGTCCCAGCGCGTAGGCGAGGTAGTACAGCGAACCGATGCCCCGGATGCCGTAGCCCGCGACCACCCAACGCTCCCGGCCCCGCACCCGGCCCCCGAGCAGCCCGGCCCACCCGGACAGCGGCCGGATCACCAGCAGCACCACCAGCGCGGTGACGGCACCCTGCCAGGTCAGCGCGGACAGGCCGCCCAGCGCGATGAAGGCGCCCAGCAGGAACAGCACCGCCGCGGTGAACAGGCGCTCGATCTGCTCGACGAAGTCGTGCAGGACCTTGTGGAAACCGTGGGCACGCTCGGCCGCGCGGATCGTGCAGGCGGTGGTGAACACGGCGAGGAAGCCGTAGCCCCCCACCAGCTCGGTCACCCCGTACGACAGGAACGTGGCGCCCAGCGCGACGAAGCCCTCGCGGTGTTCGGACAGGCGCAGCGCCGACGAGCGGGGCCGGAAGAACAGCCAGCCCAGCAGTCGGCCGCTCAGCCATCCGCTCAGCACCCCGACCGCGCACTTGTAGCCGACGTCCTCCGCCACCCACGCACCGATCCAGCCGGCCGACCAGCCGCTGCCCGCGGCGGCGGCCAGGGCCACCGCCGCGTAGGTCAGGGGGAAGGCCAGCCCGTCGTTGAGGCCCGCCTCGCTGGTGAGGGCGAACCGCACCTCGTCCTCGTCGTGCTCGTCCTCGGTGGGCTCACCCACCCGTACCTCGGAGGCGAGCACCGGATCGGTCGGCGCGAGGACGGCGGCCAGCAGCAGGGCCGCGGCCGGCGGCCAGCCCAGCAGCCACCACGCCACGAGCGCGGTGACCAGCACGGTCAACGGCATCGTGACACCCAGCAACCGCCAGGTCGTGGCCCACCGGCGCCGGCCGACGGGCCGGTTGAGCGCCAGGCCGGCGCCCATCAGCGCGATGAGCACGCCGATCTCGGTGACGTGCTCCGTCAGCAGCCGGTCCTCCACCGGATCGACCACCGGCAGGGGCAGGGGCAGCAGGTACACGCACATGCCGCCCATCAGGAAGACCAGGGGCAGCGACAGCGGTCGTCCGGCCACCACTCGGGGCAGCACCGCCGCGAGCAGCGCCCCCACGCCCAACCACGCGAACACGGCATCGGAGATCGTCACTGAGCTGTGCCTGTCCTTCCGCCACACCACCGAGTGACCCCGCGCGCGTCCGCACGAAGGGCGGCCGGCGTCGCCGCGCTCCACGGTCGCCCGCGGACAGCCGAAGCGATCTTGGCCCCACCCCGCGTACCCACTTCGGCGGTGCGGCACTACGAGACGGACATCATGCCCATAACTTCACATTGGGTGTTCAACCCGGCCTGTCCGGTTGCCAGGTGGCCGGCGCACCGCGTTCCGGTGCGTGTTCCGGTGCGTGTTCCGGTGCGTGCTCCGTCGTCACGCCGGGGTCGGCTCGTACGTCCAGCGCAGCAGTGCGCCGAGGCCGCCTGCCGGAACGTCGGAGCCGTCCTCGTCCGACGGCGGAACGATCAGTACGTCGGCCGCGGTGGCGGCGGCCGCCCGGAGCAGCGCGTCGTCGGCGCGTGCGGAGATCGGGTCGTTCCGCGCGCAGCGCCTCGGCGATCGCGCCGACGTTGTGCTCCCAGGTGTTCTCGACCTTGAGCTGGAAGTGCCGCTCGGACCAGTCCGCGGAGGCCGTACGGTGCACCGGCCGCTGCTGGCCCTCGACGTGGCCGGCATCCTGCGGGCCGCCCGCCGCACGGAGCTCGAAGTCGGCGCCGGTGCGTTCGATGTACGCCACGAGGCAGACCGGGTCCTGGCTGCACAGCTCCAGCAGCTGCGTCAACCGGGGCAGGGGCGCCCAGCAGGCGAGGCGCTGCGGCCGCCGGGCCAGACAGACGGTGGCTGAGCACCACTTCCCCTCCGGCGGCGAAGATCACTCGGCCCGCCGGGTCCTCCCCGGGCGTGATGTTCGTCTGGGCATCGCCAACCGCCCGGATGGTCGCCGCGTCGGCGCCCTCCTCCTCCAGCGTCCGGCAGGCTTCCCGCACCATGAGCTCGCGCCGCTTGGCCCCGGACTCGTCGTTCTGAGCGGGGTCGAGGTACACGGTGGCCCACGGACCACGGCGGTCGAAGAGTGGTTCCAGGAACGACAGCTGCACGATTCCTCCTCATTCATCGCGGTGGGCAGCTGAGTGCCCGAAGGTCGGCGAGGGACGCGCGGCAGAGATCGCGAACGGGCGTCACCCCCGAACGGGGACCAGGCGATTGCGCCCCGGGTACAGGGGCACTCCGAGACCGTCACCAGTGAGCGACGCAAGAAGGGGAATGTGATGGGGGCACGGCGATCCACGGCGGCACGGACGGTGAGGCAGGTCGCCCGCTCCAGCCCTTTCTCGGAGGTACCCCGTGCCCTGTGCCAGGCCGTGTGCGAATCCCTGGCGGTGGACGGGGCGACGTTCTCGCTGTTGACGGACACACCCTCGCGACAGTTGCTGTGCGCCTCCGACGCGACGGCTCTGCGCCTGGAGGAGATCCAGTTCACCGTCGCGGAAGGCCCCTGCGTCACCGCCGCGGCAGAGGGCGTTCCGGTCCTCATGGAAGACCTGGACGCGGACCTCGCCCGCTGGCCCTTCTTCAGCGCGAGCATGAGCGAGCAACTCCCGGAAGTGAAAGCCGTCTACGCCTTTCCGCTGCGCATGGGTGAGGAGACGCTCGGCTCCATGGATCTTCTCCGACGCGAGAAGGGCGGCCTGGACGCCCACGCCGTACGGGAGAGCCAGCACGTCGCCGACGCCGTGGTCGAGGCCCTGCTCTCGACGCTCACCGAGCTGCTCAACGGCAGCGCGCCCCCGGCCTGGGAACCGGCCGACGTCATCCGGTCCCACTGGTCCTCGACGCACCAGGCCATCGGGGTCGTCGCCGCACGCCTCGACATCAGCATCAGTGACGCGCTCGCCCGGATGCGCGCGGAGGCCTTTCGCACCGGAGAGACGCTGGCCGAGGTCACCGCGGCCGTCCTGAGGCGCCGCCCCCGCGCGTAGGGCGGGGGCCCGCTCGGCCGGCCCGGCGAAAAGCGACCCGCGTGCGGCACGTGTCCCTCGGAGGACCGCCCGAACGTCTCCCTCGGAGGACCTCTCGCGATCTCCGCTGCGGCTGTCCCGCACCGCCCGCCTCGTGACCCGGAGACGATGGCACGGCCCAGCCGGCGCCGAGCACGGCGCCCGTCCGGACGACGGCCTCGGCGGGAACGGTGGCCGGGGTCGCGCTGATGTGCGCTTGGGGAGGCATCTCGACCATCTGCGCCGCGGGCGTCGGTCCGCCGGGGCCTGGAGTGTGCGGTCCGGCCTGCCGGCAGAGCGCCCGGGGCCCTGGTCGCACCGCCCGCCGCCGACCGGGAGCGCGGTGGTCGTGCGCCGGACGGGCCTGCTGTGCCCCGGTCTGCTGAAGATGCGAGCCGTCCTGTTTGACCGCAGGATGACAGGGCAAGCGCATGTCGTGCTTCGGACCGAAGGCGCGCCAGCGGAAGTGGTTTGCCGCAGGGGCCGTCGAGCGGCGGTCCGGCAGCACCGCTTCTCGCGGTCATCACCAGCCCGAACCGTGCAGGAGCGATTTCACATGTCCACTGATGTGTCGCCGAACTCTTCGGCCGGCCTCGCCCCCGGGAAGAACCCCACGAAGCGGCCGCATGACGATGCGCCGGACACCGCGCGGGATTTCGCGCGCCTGGCCGCGCTGAGCGAGGGCCCCGAGCGCGACGCCGTCCGCGACGAACTGGTCGAGGCCTGGCTGCCCATGGCCCACCGCATCGCCAGCCGGTTCCGTGACCGGGGAGAGACGATGCAGGACCTCCGTCAGGTCGCCGCGCTGGGGCTGGTCAAGGCGGTCGACCGCTTCGACCCCGAGCGCGGCGCGTTCGAGAGCTACGCCGTGCCGACCATCACCGGCGAGATCAAGCGCCACTTCCGTGACCGTATGTGGGCGTTGAAGGTTCCCCGGCGGGTGCAGGAACTGAGGAGCACGGTGCGGAACGCGCGCCGCGAACTCACCCAGAGCCCCGGTTCCCCCGAGCCCTCGACCGCCGAGATCGCCGCCCACACCGGCCTCTCCGAGGACCAGGTCAGCGACGGGCTGGAAGCGCTGGACAGCTTCAGCACCCTGTCCCTGGACGCCGAACAGGTCCCCGGGGACAACGGGTTCAGCCTGGCCGACACCCTCGGAGCGACCGACACCGCGTTCGACACCGTCGTGGACCGCGAAGCCGTCAAGCACGGGCTGCTCCGCCTGCCCGAGCGTGAACGAGCCATCCTGTACATGCGGTTCTTCGAGGACATGACCCAAAGCCGTATCGCCGACCGGCTGGGGATCTCCCAGATGCACGTCTCCCGGCTCATCAGCAGCAGTTGCGCCCGGGTACGGGCCGAGGCGCTCGGTGACACCGCCCAGCACCGGCGCCACCACGGGCAGCCGCCCGAGACCGCCTGACGGCCCCGCTCCCCCGAGACCACCATCCTCCCGCCCGCTTGCCGGTCACGGCCGGGCCAGGACGCCATGTGACCAAGGAGTACGAACATGTTGATGCCGCACCCCGAGACGTTGCGCAAGCTCGTCGAGGAGTACGAAGCGCTCACCGCGCAGCAGCCCGTGGACGGCCTGGATGAGCTGAGCCGGCGCCTACAGGACCTGGCCTACACCCTGTGCGTCTCGACCGGCACCCGTGAGGTGCACTCGGCCCTGGCCGCCGCCCATCGTCAACTTGCGGGTTACACCGGCGGCTTGGCGGTCTCCCCGGGCCAGGCCGCTCCCGACGGACGCATCTACGCCTGACACTGGGCCAGCGCCACCATCGCCGCGGGACCGGGAGCGCGTGGCGCGGCCGGGAGACCGGCGCACCGCCGGCCGTGAGGCGCCGGCCGGTCGACCCCGCCGCCGTCCCTCCTCAGGGGAAGCCCTCCCCCGGGACGGACGGCGTGGTCCTTCCGCCGGCGCCGGGCGCACCCTTCTTCCGGCTTCCGCCCGTTCTCCCGGCTTCCGCCGGCCGACCGGTGCGGCCCCACCGTTCCATCGGACCCGGCCGACCGGCGCGCTCACACCGACCGACTCCACCGGCCCCGGCTACCCGGCTCGCTCTCACCCGCCCCGGCTAGCCGGCCCGGCCCCACCGCTCCGCCCGGTCTGCCCGGTATGCCCGGTCGTCGAAGCGCGTCCGCAGCGCCTCCAGAAGCCGGTCGGCACCGTCCCGGACGACGCCCTCCCGGAACTCGGCTGCGAGCTGCCGGGCGGTCACCTGCCCGGAGGTCAGGCACCAGTGCCACCAGCGATCCAGCTCGCCCCGGCTCAGCCGCTCCCCCGGCACCAGCGCGGGCCAGTCGCAGGCACGCGCCTGCGCGGTCACCTTCGCCCCGCCCTCGACCGGGTCGACCGCCAGCGCCGGAACGCCCGCACGCAGCGCGAGGACCAGCCCGTGCAGCCGGTCGGTGACCACGAGGTCCAGCCGCGCGAACACGGACTCGAGCTGGGCGGGCGTCGCGCACAGACGCCAGTCGCGGGTGTCGAGGCGGGTGTCGAGCTCCAGGCGGGCGCAGTCCTTGTCCAGCAGCCAGTCCGTGACCTGCCCGGCCACCTGCTGGTGGAGCCGCTGGCGCCCGTACTCGTGTTGACCGTGCGTGAGGACCACCCCGACGACCGGTCGGGGCGGGAGGGCAGGAGCCCGGGCGGCCAGGTCCCGGCCGGGCTCGACGTCCGAGGCGTCCCGTGCCAGCACGCGGTGGAAGCCGGTCACGGCGGGACTGTCCGGGGCGACCACGGAGGTCCCGACCGCGACGCGCACACAGTGCGCGAACCGCCGGTGCAGTTCCTCGACCTGCTCTCCGTGCAGCGGGCCGCACACGAACACCAGGTGGGAGTACTCCTCGGGCCGCACGCCGTCCAGGTGCAGGGCGTCGGGGCGGAAACCCGGACTCCAGGCGACGTCGTGGGCGATGTCCGCGCCCTCCAGTACGTCGCGGACCCGGTCCAGGGCCAGCTCGTCCCCGGCGGTCACCTCTCCGTGCAGGAAGCTGAACCACCCGGTCAGGAGCAGTTTCCGGCGTCCTTCGGGGCCCGCTCCCACCCATGTCTCGTACACAGTGCGACCGGGTTCCCGACGACGCGGAAAGCAATCACGGGCCCAGGCCACTCCCCCAGGAGACAGGAGTCACTCAGAGGACACCGGGGAAAGCGGCGTACCGCTGGGGCCGCCCTCACGTCGACGCGAGAGCGGGAGACCGCGCCTGCCCCTCGGACGCCTGTCCGTTCCGCAGCATGTGCAGCACCGCCTGCTCGACGGGCCCCTGGGTGGCGGGGACACCGTCCGCGCTCACGTCACCGAGGTGAGGCAGCGCGCTGGGGCGCCTGGTCGAGGCGGTGGAGGAACGGGTGGGACGGGGACGAGGGGACGGGGCTCGCCGCTGATGCGCCCGGACGGATCTCCGCCCGGTCCTGCCGCCCGGGTACGGTGAGCTGTTCGCGACACGTGGACGTGCAACAGGGCTCGCGGAGGCCATACTTGCCGGTGCGGGGACATCCCGTGGTGCAGAGTGCGGAGAGGAAACGGCCAGTGGGCAGCGTCAGCACGGGACTCAGCAAGGTCGAGGTCAAGCTCAAGTGGGACCCGAGCGTCTGGAACGAGCCGCCTCATCACCTCGACATCATCGCCACGGCGTACTCGTCGGAGGACCCCTACGGACAGCCGGTGTACGTCGTCCACTTCGACAGCCGCTCACCGGACGGCACCATCAACATGAGCCGGCACAGCCAGACCGGCCAGGGCTTCGGCTATGTCGAGGTGATGACCCTGGAGCTCGATCGCCTGGCCTCGTCCTTCGCCCGGGTGGTCGTGGGGGTGGCGATCCATCAGAGCGACCACCCCAAGACGTTCGGCGACCTGACCAACGCGGGGGTAGTCGTCCTCGAGGGCTACAAGGAACTTCTGAAGGACGACTTCGCGCGGGTCGCCGGGTCCACCGCCACGACGGTCGCGGAGTTCTCGAAGGACGACTCCGGACGGTGGGAGTTCCACGAGATGATCCGCGGGTTCGACAGCGACCCCCTGGTCTTCACCGCGGAGATGGGCAACGCGCAGCGGCCATGAGCGGACCCGCCACGGGACGACGCAGCCGATCGACCCGGCATACGTAGCCATCCCTGCGGTGTGAGGGAGTTGAGCGTGGGGAGCAGAGCGGCCTGAGGTGCGGTCCGGTGGCGGCGTGGCTCAGGCTGCGCGGTCCGGCGACCGGAGGGCGACGTCGGACCGCTCACCTCGGGCGGTATCGCGACTTCCGGCACCTCGTAGCCCGGTGCTGTCGCCTTCATCCGTGTGCGTCCCGCTCAGCACGGACAGCGCCGGTTCACCGGGAAACAGTCGGTGCAACGGTCGCACGATCAGACGGGTCATGGCCCAGGCGCCCAGCAGAGCTCCCACGGGCACGGTCATCCGCAGCAGCCCGCTGACAGGCCCCGGGAGTGCCAACTCGCCCACCACCGACCGCCGCGCCGACGCTCAGGCACCAGGCGAGCACCGTCAGCACCGACAAGGCGACCGCCACGGGCACTCCGTCCAGACGCCACGTCCGCAGGTCCACGTCCGTGTCGAAGCTGTCGACGGCGGCGACACCCACGGCGGCCAGGACCCAGAAGCAGACGACCACGACGAGAGCGGCCGTCAGCAGGATCGTGGGCAGACCGGTGGCCGCTGTCAGAAACGTCCGCATCCCGCCCCCTCCGCCCCACGGCGTACGTCACCCGTGCTCTGCCCGGTACGCCCTTCCGGTGCCGGTTCCCCACCGGTTCTGCTACCGGTTTCCGGCACCGGAATCATCCGCCGTGCTCCCCACGGGCCATGCTGGACCCGGGACAGGCGTGCGCGCATTGCCGTTCCCGGCAGAGTTCACCAGGGTTTCCATGCCGGTGGCCGCCGGGGAACCGGCTCGCGGCGGACCATCCCCCACAGGCGGACGGAGCGAGGAGCAGCCCGGCGACCGCACGGGCGCCCAGTACGCCGTCCCCACCCGCCGCCAGGACGCGCCGATCACAAGGGACCCTGTCCCCGTCCGTCCCTCCTCCCCGCAGCGGGCGACGCCGCCTCGCGCCGCCGCCGTCCGCCCGTCTACCCGTTCGTCGTCGACTGGGCCGTCGCGCCTCCGAACGCCTCCGCCGTGCCGCCTTCGCCCCCCGACGAGGACGTGTCGACGAAACTGTAGGGCGGCAACGGGCCGTTGACCCGCAGGTCCAACTGCTCGTGCTGCCGGCCGAGTTCGTCGACGGCGGCCAGGAATCCCTCAGCCGAGTCACGTTCCACGAGGAAGGAGACGTTGGCCAGCCAGCCGGTGCTCTGCGGCCCGGCGCTCACCGCCTCGGCCGTCGGTTCCAGCGCCTGTCGCAGCAGTTCGGCGTCCGTCGCCTCGCGCGCCTGGACGGCGGCGGCGACCATCTCCCCCAGCCGGACCTTCTCCTCCTGCGACCCGCCGCCGGCCTCCCGGTTCGCTTCCGCCAGGGCCCGGATCTCGTCGTTGTCCGCCATCACCAGGCGCAGCACGGCCTCTTCGCGATGGTTGGCCTTGACGTTGTACTCCACCTTGCCGTCCAGCGCGCCCAGCCGCTCCAGGAAGTGCTCCGCACGCTCGGCGAGCACGGCCAGCACCGTGTCGTCGTCCGGCGAGACACTGCCGAACCGCATCGGCAGAACCACACCGTCCGCGCCGGCCGCGTCCAGTACCCGCTGGTGCGCGAGCAGATCACGCCGCTTGGGCCGCAGTTCCCCGGGAGCGTCGCTGACGATCGCGGCCAGCTCCCCCTGAGGCAGAACACGCGCCGGCCGCGGCGGGTCGCCGATCCCGTCCATGTCCTGAGGGAGCGAGGAGTGCGCGGAACGAACGATCCCGTAGACGTAGGTGCCCATCTCTCATTCCCCTCTCCTGCGTGCGCCCTACCGGACGCCCCGACGTCCCTGGCCCTCTTCGCGGGCCTGCTGGAAGGCCTCGGAGATCGCCTCCGCGGCACCGGACAGTACTCCCTTGGCCTTGCCGTGGGCGCCGGACTCGGTGGCTTTCCCCTTGAGCTCCGTGAGCCCGGCCGGCTTGCGCGGCCCCGCTTCCAGATCGAGGCGGTTGCACGCCTCGGCGAAACGCAGGTACGTGTCGACGCTGGCGACCACGACCCGTATGTCGATCTTGAGGATCTCGATCCCGACGAGGGAGACCCTGACGAACGCGTCGATCACCAGTCCGCGGTCCAGGATGAGTTCCAGGACGTCATAGAGGCCACTGGAACCTCCCCCACCGCCCTGCTGTGTCGCCACGGTCATCACGATCAACCCCTTGTCCTGTCTCCACGCGGTCCCGTCAGCGCTGCCCCCCGGCTGCGACCCAGGCTTCCGATACGGGTAGCCCCTACAGCCCGAGATCAAACGGCTGTACGAACGAAGCCGTCCGTAGCCACCGCAGGCCCGAGGTCACCCGCCCGCGGGCAGGTGACCTCGGGCCTGAGACCGGCTACTCCGGCTGCGTCACGGTCAGCGCCCACCGAACGGACTCCGCCGAAGCGTCCACCCGTACCGAGAACGACCCGGGGCGGACCACGCCGGCCTCCATGGTCACCGAGCCCACGCCGGCAGCCCCGGCCGGACAGTCGACCGAGAACGCGGCCACCTCCGTCCGCTGCGACTCCATGGTCACGCGCACAGTTCCGCCGCCCTCGCAGGCAACAGTCAGCACGGTCGGCAGCCCCGACCACGCACCCCCCGAGGCGACGCCGCCGTCCCCCGTCCATTCCTCGACCCACACCAGTCCGTCCGGTCCGGGATGAGGCAACAGGACCTCGGCGGATGCCGCGGCAGGGCCTGCCCCCGCCGCCGTCACCCCTGACGTGGCCAGCGTCGTCAACGCCATCGCGGCCAGGGTCTTGCTCGTCCGTCTCACGTGCGCTCCTTCTTGATCCTGATCTGTCATGGGCACCACAGTCTTCCGAGGGTCATGACAGCGCGCATGAGTACCGGTACTCATGTGGCGAGGACGACGACTGGGTCGACCTCGGATGGAATCGGCCGGCGAGCCGTCGACCACCTATGGTTCTGCCATGTCCCGATCATCCGAAAGCGGCCCCTCGACCCCTCCCGTCACCGCGGACGACCTCGACCTCGCCGTGCGACTAGCCGTGACAGTCCTGCGCCGGGCGCCCTCAGCCGCCTGGGACGCCAAGGCCGGCTCGCTGGAGTGGGACTGCTGGGAGACCGTCGAGCACCTCAGCGACGACCTGTTCGCGTACGCCGTCCAACTGGGTCCCAGTACACCGCCCTTGGACAGCGAGGTGCCCTTCGCGTGGGAGAGCCGACGGCCGGGTGGCCCGGCCAACGCTGTTCACGCGGACCGCGCGGCAGGGCCGGAGGGCCTCCTGCGGGTACTGGAGGCCAGTGGCGCGCTGTTGATCGCCATGGTCCGCACGAAACCTCGGCGGACCCGCGCCTACCACGTCTTCGGTGTCTCGGACCCCGAGGGGTTCGCCGCGATGGGAATCGTGGAGACCCTGGTGCACACGCACGACCTGGCCCGAGGACTCGGGCTCACCTGGAGCCCACCGGCCGACCTGTGTACGCGCGTGCTCGTCCGGCTGTTTCCGCACGCGCCGGAGTCCGCGGACCCATGGAGCACGCTGCTGTGGGCCACAGGACGCGCCGAACTGCCCGGGCACCCCCGCCTCAACACCTGGCGCTGGGACGGCACACCCCGGGCCTGAGCCCGCTTCGAGGATGGTGGACGCCCGCAGCAAGCGCATCGCGACCCAGATCGCGCCCGACGGCAGCCAGCCCCAGGAGCTGACCCGGACACGCAGGTGGCACTACTTGACGTTCACCCTCGTCGCGCACACCCGGCTCGCGGCCATCGGCCGCAATGTCGGCGTGAACCTCTGGTCCTACCGGGGCCCGGACGGACAGCGCCTGTTCAAGGCGGTCGGCTACCTGCTGCCCGCCGCGACGGGAGCCGCCGCCTGGCCGCACCCGGAACTCGCGTTCCACCGGTACGCGGCGG
Organism: Streptomyces sp. ALI-76-A; assembly: GCF_030287445.1. Lineage (GTDB taxonomy): Bacteria > Actinomycetota > Actinomycetes > Streptomycetales > Streptomycetaceae > Streptomyces. The sequence continues at coordinate 726,515 of NZ_JASVWB010000002.1, forward strand.
CGGACGTCGTGCACGCGGCGGCGGATGCCGGTGACCCGCGGGCGCGGAAGGCCGTCCCGTCACTGGAGAAGCCGCCCGGCGGCGACCTGTGGGCCCTGCGGCCGGCAGCCGAGCAACTCGACTCCATCGCGGGTGACTCGTCCAGGACGCCCCGGGCCGGCTCGTCCGGGTATGACGCCCGGGATGCCGACGGTCACGGCCGGGTGCCGGCGATCCCGGCGGCGCGGAACCGGCGGCGGGTCACGAGGGCCCTCCCGAGGGCTCGCGGAACTGCTCGATCAACGCCGCGTAGCCGCTGCCTCCGTGCCCGTCGGCCACCGCCCGGTCGGCCAACGCCTTGACGAACCTCGGCAGTTCGGCGTCGACGCCGAGGAACTCGCTTTCGTGGATGACGTTCTCCATCGCCGCCAGGTGCGTGTCGATGGTGGCGTCGAGGACCGGATACGAGCCGTCGTCGACCTGTCGCGCGTAGTCGGGCAGCCAGGCGGTCACGGTCTCGATGCCCTTCCTCGCGAGGGGGGCGAACGCCGCGGCGTCCACCCCCGCCGCGCCGAGCATGGCGGCACCGTGCAGGAATCCGTTCCCGATCCCCCACATCAGGCCCAGCACCGCCGCCTCGTACAGCGAGGACAGGCCGTGGTCGGCACCGAGGTACGTCGTTCCCGCGCCGAGGCTCGTCAAAGCCGGCTCGTACAGGTCGAACACCGGCCGCGGTCCGCTGTGGACGATGACGGTGTCCGCCGTGCCGATGCCGTCGGGAGTGGCCATGATGGCGCCGTCGAGGCAGGTGCCGCCCTGCCGTGCCACCCACTCGGCGGTCTCACGGGCCTGCGCCGTGGTGCCCGAGGTCAGGTTCACCAGGACCCGGCCGTCGAGGACAGTGCCCAGCGGACGGAGAAGATCGCGTACGACGTCGTAGTCCGAGACGCAGACGACCACGAGCTGACCGGCCGCGACGGCGTCGCCGACCGAGTCGGCGAGCCTGCCGCCCCGGGACACCAGGTGTCCGGCCTTGGCTGCCGTGCGGTTCCACACGGTCGTGGGGTGCCCGGCGCGCAGGAACGCGCCGGCCAGCGCCTGGCCCATCAGGCCCAGGCCGATGACCGTCACGGGTGTGCGGTCGGCCTCGGAGCTGTCCGCCATGTGCTTCGTCGTTCGGGGTGTGTTGGTGGTCATGGAAGAATCGTGAACGTTCACACCGGTATGAAGGTCAAGGGGGAAGTGCCCGTGCTGATCGGGGAGTTGAGCCGCCGGACCGGGGTCCGCACGCATCAGCTGCGCTACTACGAGGCCCAGGGCCTGCTGGAGCCCGTCCGAGGGACCAGCGGCTACCGCGAGTACGGCGAGGACGACGTGCTGACGGTGACTCAGATCAGGAGGCTGCTCGAAGCCGGCCTGTCGACCGAGGAGATCGGGTTCCTGCAACCCTGCGTCACCGGCGCCGTTCCTGACCTCGAACCCTGCCCCGAGCTGCTGACCGCCCTGCGAGTACGCCTCCAGGGGCTGGACGAACAGATCGACACGCTCACCCGCTCCCGCCAGGTGCTCCACGAGTACCTCGCCGCCGCTGAAAGGCGCGAGCCCCAACGCCACCGAGGGAACAGTTCCGCCCCACTCGACTCGACACCGGCCTGATCGCGCTCCGGCGGACACTCGGGCCCGCAGGGCGAGGTCGCCGTCCCGCTCCCCCGCCCATCCGGTCACGTTCTGCCGCCACGCCGTCCGGGAGCCGCCCCGCCGGGCACCCGGCACGACGGTCGATCCGGTCCGTCAGGGCCGGCGTCCACGTGCGCGTCCGAGCCCGTGAGGCAGGGGCAGGACGGCCGACACCGTCTTGCCGGCCGGACCGGCGTCGACGCGCACCTCCAGCGCCGGTTCCTGTATCAGGTGCCGGCCGAGCCCGCCCGGTTCGCTCGCGTCCGTGCGCCGGGGCCGCGGCCAGGCGGTACTGGCGTCCTTCGCCGTCACGGTCACCGTGCCCGGACGGGCCGCCAGGTCGAAGCCCGTCGCACCCCCGGCGTGCCGTTCCGCGTTGCCGACCAGCTCCGGCACCACCAGCGGCACCGAATCCGCCTGGTCCCCGCCCTCGGGCGCGAGCACGGACAGGAAGCCGCGCGTCATGTTCCTCGCCCGCTCCGCCGTCAGCGGCGGACTGCCCCCGGCCGGAAACCCGTAGTCCTCCTCGGGCGAACGCACCACAGACCTCCGAAGCCCTCGACACCGCGACGCCCCGGCGCCTGCCCCCACGACGGAGCACCACCCCCGGAAGCCGGCTCGCCCTCGCCATCCGCCACCGGACCTCACCGGCCGAAACCCGAACATCCGTAGAACTTTCACCGACGGCGTTCGCGCACACGGCCGAGGGGGCGAGGCCGGCGGCTCGAGCGGGTCCCGCCGCCCGGCCGACACCGTAGGGCAGCTCGTCGAAGGCGCCTTGCCCCCGGCCGTCCGCGAACCGGCGGAGAACACATGGGGGGCGCCCGCTGCCCGTGCAACGGTCCGGCCCGTCACCACGGGGGGAGGTGACGGGCCGGACCTGCGCCCACCATGTCACACCATCCGCCCGCACACGCACGAGCCCCGGTCCGCGGCAAGCGGAGCGGGGCTCGAATCGAGCGCTGGGCAGGCCTTGCACCTGCATCTTCCCGCAGGAAGCGGGACGTCTTTCCTTGGACCACCAACGCGTGGCCGCGCCCGGATTCCCGGCGTGCGGCTCAAGGTCCACTGTAGCGGATCTTCCCCGTCGCGCTCGCCGCCCGCGTCACCGTCCGGAGCAGAGGGCCCCACCGGACGCCCGAGCGGACACGGAGGGGACTCACCCCGTCCGGGAGGAGAGCGCGGAGGAAGCTGATCCCCTGGCCGAGGCCAGGTGGCGTAGCGTTCAGAGGGAGAGGCGCACGCCGGCTGCGCCGGTGACCGCGCTGGTGACAGGTGGCGGTCGCACTGGAGGCGTTCCTTCGGACGTAGGACTCCGTCGCCCCGGTGGCACGACGAGATGGCGACCCAAGGGCCGCGGGCCCGTGAAGGAACACGTGATGAGTGCCGACAACGCGTACGGCAGCAGCCAGCTGACCCAGTGGCTGCTGGAGACCAAATCACTCGAAGACTTCCTGCAGACACTGGCGGACGCCGCCCTGGAGCTGTCCCGAGCCGAAGGCGCCGGCCTCACACTGGAACGCGACGGCCGGCCGCTGACCGTGGTCAGCGCCGGAGCGGCGGCGACGAAGCTGGACGAGAAGCAGTACGGCCAGGACGACGGCCCCTGCCTGCAGTCGCTGCGCACCGGCGAGGAGCTGCTCGTCAGGGACATGCTGCGGGAGACCCGGTGGGACGACTACCCGGCCTACGCCGCGGCCTGCGGGATCCGCTCCTCCCTCTCCCTGCCGATCGCCGCGGACACCCACACGGCATGCGCTCTCAACCTGTACGCCGGCCCGCCGAACGCCTTCGAACAAGTCGATCTCCAGGCCCTGCGGTCCCTCGCCTCGCAGGCCACCGGGGCCGTCGCGCTGGCCCAGCGCATCGCCGACACCCAGGACTTCGCCGACCAGATGCAGGCAGCGATGCAGTCCCGCAGCGTCATCGACCAGGCTCTCGGTGTGGTCATGGGACAGAACCGGTGCACCGCCGACGAGGCCTTCGGCATCCTGCGGTCCGCTTCCCAGCACCGCAACATCAAACTCCGTGACCTCTGCGTCGAGCTGATCACCAACCTCACCGGCCGGCCCCCGACCGCCCCCGAACTGCGCCACCGTCCCTGACGGGCTTCTCGGCCCGGTGCGGGATGACGAGGTCGCCACGAGAGGGTCCAGCCGAGTGTCTGACCGTCGTCGACCTTGACGCGTTCACCGGTGCCGAAGGCCGAACGGGGATCCCGTACGGGCCGGTGCGCGGGTCCAGCACTCCGTCCGGCTGTGCTGGGTGGCCTTCGCGGCCGCGTAGGCGGACATCTCGGGCAGGGTCCGCTCCCACAGGTCCGAGCCGATCTGGACGCTTCGGCGCCACCGCGTTCCCGTATGGCCGGCAGCACCGCTCGCATCAGCAGCGGGATGGGGCTCCCCGCAAGCGCGGTGGGGACGGGGAGAGGGGTAGTGATCACGTCCGTCAGGGGTACTCCGTGCGCCCGGAGGCATCGGGACACGCCAGTGGCAGGACGAGGTGGCCTCCGGCCTCGTCGGACGGGACGGTCATGCCTGGCACCGACGACCCCCATGACGGCTCGGTCGACCTCCACTTCATCGGCAACGCGACCGTCCTGATGCGCTACGGCGGGCTGACCCTGCTCACCGATCCCAACTTCCTGCACCGCGGCGAGTACGCCTACCTCGGGTACGGGCTGCTGAGCCGCCGCCTGACCGAACCGGCCCTCGACGTCCGCGACCTTCCCCGCCTTGACGCGGTCGTCCTGTCCCACCTGCACGGCGACCACTGGGACCGCCGGGCGCGCAGGTACCTGGACCGCACGGTGCCGGTGCTGACCACGCCGCATGCCGCCCGCCGGCTCAGGGTGCTGCACGGCTTTCCCCGCACGGCGGGACTGCGTACCTGGCAGGGACTCACCCTCCGGCAGGGCGACGTACAGGTCCGGGTGACCGCGCTGCCGGGCCGGCACGCCGGCCACCGTCTGCTCCGCGGTCTCCTCCCCCCCGGTGATGGGCAGCATGCTGGAGTTCGGCCCGGTGCGAGGACCAGCCCGCCTGCGCCTGTACGTCTCGGGCGACACGATGCTCCACGACGGCCTCGACGAGATCGCCCGGCGCTTTCCGGCCGCCGATCTGGCTGTCCTCCACCTGGGCGGCACCCGCCTGCCCGGCGGTTTCGTGGTGACCATGGACGGCGCGCGGGGAGCCGAACTGGCACGGCGTCTCGCCCCCCGCCTGATCCTGCCCGTCCACTACGACGACTACACGGTGATGCGTTCGCCGCTCACCTCGTTCCTCACCGAGGTCGACGCCGTCGGGCTCGGTGATCGCCTCGTCCACTGCCGTCGCGGGCAGCGTGCGCGGATATCCCCCGACCCCGGGGTGGCTCCGGTGGTCATCTGACCACCGGAAGCGTGGTGCGGGTCCCCGGCGACTCTGCCGGGGGCGGCCCCCACAGCCCCCGCCCCGTGGACCCCGCGACCTCGGGACCCGTGGACCCGCGGACCCGCGGACCCGCGGACCCGCGGACCCGTGGACCCGTGGACCCGTGGACCCGTGGACCCGCGGCGAGCGGGTACCCGCCTGATCATGCCGCACCTCAAGAGCCTGTCCGTCGGCGTCAGGTACGACCACGCCGGGACGACGGTGGTCCGCAGTCTGGGAACGGAGCACCTCGGCGGGCGGGACGGTTCCCTGGTGCTGGTGCCGGGCCTGGGCGCGCCCGGATACCTGCTGCGAAGCCTGGAGCGATGCGCGCGTCACGGACCGGTGCGCCTGCTGGACGTCCCGGGCTACGGCGACCCGTCCGGCCCGGCGTGTCCGGAGACCCTCGGGGCGCTCGCCGACACGGTGGCACGGTGGCTGGCCGTCGTTCCGCGGGGACCCGTGGTGCTCGCCGGCCACTCGACCGGCGCCCAGGTGGCGTTGCACGCGGCCCTGCGCGCGCCGGAGCGGGTACGGGCTCTCGTCCTGATGGCCCCGACCTTTCCGCCTCCCCTGCGACGGACGCGTCCGCTCCTGGCGGCGTTCGCCCGCACCGCCGTCCGGGAATCCCCCTCCGTGGTGCCGACCGTGCTGCCCTCCTACCTGAAGGCGGGACCCCGGCGGCTCGTGCGCTCCATCCGCTCGGCCCAGGCGGACGCGCCGGAGGACCTCCTGCCCTCGGTCACCTGCCCGGTCACGGTCGTCACCGGAGAGGACGACGCCCTGTGCCCACCGGAGTGGATCCACCGTCTGGCACGCCGGACCGGACGGGGCCGTGCCGTGGTGGTGCCCGGGGCCCACGCGTTCCCCCACCGGTACCCGGGCCCGACCGCCGAACTGCTGGCCGGGGTGTGGGAAAGGTGATGCCCGAAACGGTGATGCCCGGGGCGGCGCGACCCGCTCGTCACCGCGTCCGGACCGTCCGGCTCGCGGAATCGCGGTGCGGTCAGGATGAGTGGCCCCGCTCAAGCGCACCGTGGCACGGCAGCGTCGGCGGTCGCGGGACGGGACGGCAGCCGCGGGCGAGAGCCAGGGCCCCGGAGAGCGTGGCCGTCACCCGCAGATACCGAGAGACACCGGTCACCCGGAGGACTGTGCGGGCCAGCGGCTCACGCGCCACCACACACAGCACGGCACCCCGGCTGTGGGCGAAGCGCCGCGTCCGCAGCAGGACAACGACAGCCGCGGCGGTGACCAACGGCGTCCGCACGTCGATGATCACCGTACGCGTGGCCGATCGTGAGATCTCCCGTCGGAGATGCCTCTGAGCGGCGCCCTCCGCCTCGAAGTCGATGACCTCGTTGATCTGGATCACGAGAGGGCCGGTACTGAGGCGGTGGCACGGAAACAGCAAGTCGGGCTCCTTGGGGCATGCCGGCGGGCGAGCCATTTCCTGACCACCGTCATCTCCTACCCCTGCCTCCGGCGCTGATGCTGCGGATCGACGTAACGCTGCGCCGACTGGTACGAGCGGTACTCGACCACCACGACGGCAAACTCAACGACGACGCCACCGTCCTGCTGTGCGAGTGGCGCAACCCCTGATCCCGCGCCGCCACGCGCAACGGATCATCATCCGCTGCGGAACCCGGTGAATTGACGATGCGTCGGCTTTTCTCCCGGCCTCGTATCCGGCTTTGTTCCCGGCCTTGTGCGGGGCACGGGCCACCCGGACGAATGGATCATTCGGCCATTCAGCTCAGAAACTGCCGTCTTCGGGCGCGGTGCCAAATCGGCAGGACTACTTTCCGCTGGGCTGGTTACGCACTGCCCCGACACGAAAACCAGCAGGGCGGGGTCATTGTTCCGCTGTTCCCCCCACCCGTCCGTGCACTGCTGCTGATTGAGGAACGAATGGCGATCCATACCGAACCCGTTGCCCCGGTCCCCGCCGCGGAACGCCGGAGCAGAGGCCAGGTCGTCGTGACCTGGCTGACCACGACCGACCACAAGAAGATCGGTCATCTGTATCTGATCACCTCGTTCGGCTTCTTCCTGATCGGCGGGGCGCTGGCGATGGCGATCAGGGCGGAACTGTCCCGGCCCGGCCTGCAGTTGCTGTCCAACGAGCAGTACAACCAGGCGTTCACCATGCACGGCACGATCATGCTGCTGCTGTTCGCGACGCCGACCTTCGCCGGGTTCGCCAACGCGATCATGCCGCTGCAGATCGGCTCCCCGGACGTCGCCTTCCCGCGACTGAACATGCTCTCGTACTGGCTGTTCGCCTTCGGCGGCCTCATCGTCCTGGGCAGCTTCCTGACCCCCCAGGGTGCCGCCGACTTCGGCTGGACCGCCTACACGCCCCTCAGCGGCCCCATCCGCAGCGGTTACGTAGGCGGCGACCTGTGGATCATGGGGCTGGCGCTGGCCGGCTTCGGCACCATCCTCGGCGCGGTCAACTTCATCACCACCATCATCTGCATGCGCGCCCCCGGCATGACGATGTTCCGCATGCCGATCTTCACCTGGAACGTCCTGCTCACCTCGGTCCTGGTCCTGCTCGCCTTCCCCGTCCTGGCCGCCGCGCTCTTCGCACTGGAGGCGGACCGGAAGTTCGGCGCGCACATCTTCGACCCGGAGAACGGCGGGGCGATCCTGTGGCAGCACCTGTTCTGGTTCTTCGGCCATCCCGAGGTCTACATTCTCGCGCTGCCGTTCTTCGGGGTGATCACCGAGATCCTGCCGGTGTTCTCCCGCAAGCCGATCTTCGGATACATGGGCCTGGTCGGCGCCACCATCGCCATCACCGGTCTGTCCGTCACCGTGTGGGCGCACCACATGTTCGCCACGCAGGCCGTCCTGCTGCCGTTCTTCTCCTTCATGAGCTTCCTGATCGCGGTGCCGACGGGCGTGAAGTTCTTCAACTGGATCGGCACGATGTGGAAGGGGTCGATCTCCTTCGAGCCGCCGATGCTGTGGGCGGCCGGCTTCCTCGTCACGTTCCTCTTCGGCGGTCTGACCGGCGTCCTGCTCGCCTCACCGCCCCTGGACTTCCACGTCACGGACAGCTATTTCGTGGTCGCCCACTTCCACTACGTGCTGTTCGGCACGATCGTGTTCGCGATGTTCGGCGGATTCAGCTTCTGGTGGCCGAAGATGACCGGCACCATGCTCGACCACCGCCTGGAGAAGGTCCACTTCTGGACCCTCTTCGTCGGGTTCCACACCACCTTCCTCGTCCAGCACTGGCTCGGCGCGGAAGGCATGCCCCGCCGCTACGCCGACTACCTGGCCGCCGACGGCTTCACCGCCCTCAACACCGTCTCCTCGATCGGTGCCTTTCTCCTCGGCCTGTCCACCCTGCCGTTCCTCTACAACGTCTGGAAGACCGCCAAGCACGGCGAACGCATCAAGGTCGACGACCCGTGGGGCTACGGCCGCTCCCTGGAGTGGGCCACCTCCTGCCCGCCGCCCCGCCACAACTTCGTCACCCTGCCGCGCATCCGCTCCGAATCCCCCGCCTTCGACCTGCACCACCCGGAACTCACCATGCTCGAGGAGCACGAGAACGTCGGCAGGCGCGACGCCGTGGAGCCCGAGGGTCACAAGGGCGAACCGCGGTGAGGAACGGCATGCGCGGGGCGCCCGGGGACGAGCGCGGTGCACTGGCGAACACGGTCGAGGGCTACCTCCTCGCGCGGACCCATCACGACCAGGCGGAACGCGAAGCCGAAGCCCTCTGCGCCCGCATGCCCTGGCTGACCACCGCCCAGGCCGAGGACGTCACCCGTCACTACCTCCGTCAGCGCGTCGACCTCACCCGTCAGATGCTGCTGACCACCACCGAGCGGGCCGCCCAGCTCCGGCAGGAGTACGAGGACCGGTACGCGGCCCTCCGCCGCGACCTGCTCAGGCGTCACGCGGCCTGCGCCTGCGCCGTCCTCGCCTGCACCGGCGGAGTGAGCACGCTGGTGTGCCTGCTCGGCCGCTAGACCCGTTCCGTGGGACGCGCACGGCACAAGCCGTCCTGGCGCCCGCGCTGATGCCCGGCCCGAGGCGATCACCACCGTGGCCGGGCCACGGGCACCGCACGATTCACCGGCTGTAGGCGTCCCCACGGGGAAGCGGGCCCACGTCGGCGCGGCGGCCGGGGCGCAGCGCGGCGTGGCGTTGTCCGGGGCCGAGGCCGTCGCGAGCGGCGAGCGCGTCGGCCACGGCGCCGGTGACGAAGGCGTAGACGGCCTTGTGCAGGACGTCCACGACGAGTTCCTTGCGGGGCCAGGTGGAGGGCGGGGCGCCGACGCCGGTCGCGTTCTCCAGGATCTGGTCGTTGGTCAGGCGGACGACGGTGAACTTGGCGGACGCGATCGGACCGCGCAGTCCGGTCTGGGCCATCACCGAACGCAGCACCCCGAGCAGGGCGGCCTGGCCGTAGTGCATGGCCCAGTTGACCGGCGGCGGCTGGGTGCCGGGGCGCTCGGGCCGTCCGGTCAGCCGCTGGAGGACCCGCGCGGGCACATGGGAGTCCGGCCGGCCGGTGACGGCCTGCTCGACCTTCTCGCCGAGTGTCATCACGACTCCTCCGACGGTACCGGCGGCCAGCCCCTGCCACAGCACGCGTGTGATCGTCATGCCGGGCGAGTACCCGGTGCCGGGACCTTCACCCGCCCCGTCCGGCCGGTCCCGCCCCTCCACGGGAAGACCCCCGGGCGGTCCGCCCGGGGGCACCTGTACGGGGGTCCGGTCACTCGCCGGTGGTCTTCTCCACCAGCGCGCTGTAGGCGAGTTGCAACGCGTCCGACCCGGCGAGGGCGGCGAGCGCGCCCATGGCGGTGCGTGTCGCCCGCGGCCAGAGCAACTGGCCCGCGGTCAGGGTCGAGGCCACCCAGACACTCACGCAGAACGGGCAGGTCATCAGCTCGCCCGCGGTGTTCCTGCCCGCCTCGGACCGTGCCTCCTCGTGCAGTTCGGCCGGGCCCTGCGGGCCGACGTACTCCGTGAAGGGGGCCCGCAGCGGACTGGTCACCGACGCCTTGCTCAGCAGCCGGCTCAGCCGGAAGGCGGCGACCGAGGTCAGCACCACGTCCCACGGCTCGGGACGTTCGGGCAGCGGACGCCCGCGCAGCCGGACCACCGTGGCCCAGGCCGTCGTGTACGCCCCGAACCCCGCCATGGCGGCGAGGTAGCCGCCCAGCGGCCGCTCCTCCCCCGCCGAGTACTCCCGGGTGGTGCGTCGCAGCACCCCGTGCAGACGTCGTGCGAAACGGCTGTCAGTTGCTGTACCCATGTGCCCTGTCCGCTCCTGTCGCGCTCCGTTCCAGGTCCGCTTCGCCGCCGCTCCGCGCCCGGTCCTCGTCATCGTCCGCGCGCAGGCGCACCTCGACATGGCCGTCGACGATCCGGGTGTCGAAGGCGGGCTGCGGGGCGGTCGCGGGGCCGCGTACGTTCCAGCCGTCCGAGAGCCGGAAGACACTGCCGTGCCACGGGCACCGGACACATCCGTCGCTGACGGTGCCCTCGGAGAGCGGTCCCGCGAGGTGGCTGCACCGGTCCGCCAGCGCGTGGACCGTCCCGCCGGACTCGCGCACCACCAGCACGGGTACGTCGTCCACGCTGCGCCGCACGGGCCGGCCGGCCGGGAACTCGTCCACGGACCCGATCCGGTGCCAGCCTTCGGAGACGACGTGCGGCACCTCTTCGGCGTGGTTCGCGCCGGAGGCCTGGCGGTAGGCGAGGTGGCCGCCCAGCATGCCCCCGACGCCGACCGCCGTCAGCCCCAGGTATCCGTACGTCCGCCCGGCGGCCGAGCGTCCCGTGACCCGGCAGGCGAGCGAGGCCGCGTACAGGCCGACGGCGGTCGTGTTGGCGAGGGCGTGCACCAGCCCGACGCGCATCTGCTGGCGGTGCAGTTCCGCCCAGTCGACGGCGCCCGTCAGCGCGGCGGGCGCGGCCGCGGCCAGCCCGACACCCACCAGGACACCCGCCTCACGGTTGCGCCCGGGCCGCAGGTCCAGCACCGCGGCGGACAGCCAGCTGCCGATCGGCACCTGCACCATCAAGGGGTGCACCGGGTGCCCCAGCCACCGGCCGTGCAGGACGTCCCGCACGCGCCCGAGCGGCAGCGAGCGCACCGCGCCGCGCAGCGTTTCGATCATCGGGTCGGCCCTGGGGTCCCGTTCCAGGCGGTCCAGGAGCCACAGCACTCGGTTCTGCCGCAGTCGGCGGCGACGTGGCGTTGTGCTCATGCGCAGCCGGGTCCCCACCTGGTCAGGGGGCAAACGGAGGGGCAGGGTCACGGCGTGCCGCTCTCGCTGGTGATCAGGTCGACGGCGGCCCCCAGGCCGCCCTCGGTGAAGGCGGCCCGCTGCCGGTCCGCGCCGGTGCCGTCCTGGAGGAGCCGGTGGATCAGGCCGGCCACCTCCCGGCTGTCGCCGGACGCCTCCAACGCGGGGGCGACGTGTCGCAGGAGCCGGCACAGGACGTCGCCCGCGCGGTGGCGTCCGCCGCTCGGGTCGATCAGGGTGTCGCTCAGACCGTGCCGGGCGGCGTGCCACATGGCCGCCTGTAGCAGTTCCGGCGCGCAGTCCGGCGCGGGGGCGCCGGCGGTCGCTTCGCCCAGCGCGGTCTCCACCAGCGCCCGGATGAGTCCGGCGAACATGACCGCGTCGTCCACGCGCAGCTGTACGTCCAGGCAGCGCACCTCGATGGTGGGGTACCGCTCCGAGAGGCGAGCCTGCCAGTACAGCTGGCCGGTGTCCGAGATCAGGCCGCTCTCCAGCAGATGCTGCACCCGCCGGTCGTAGTCGGCCTCGTCCTGGAAGTGCGGGGGCATGCCGCTGACCGGCCAGCGGCTGAAGATCACGGTGCGCCAGCTGCCGAAGCCGGTGTCGTGGCCGTCCCACAGCGGGGAGTTCGCGGACATCGCCGTCAGAGTCGGCAGCCACACCCGGAGCCGGTTGAGGACCTGCACGCCCGCCTCACGGCTGTCCACGGCGACATGCACGTGCATGCCGTTGACCAGCTGCTCCGCCACCAGTTGCGGGGCCTGCGCGCGCATGGCCCGGTACCGGGCCTCGTCGGTGACCGCCACCGGGCGCCGATCGCGCACCGGTGGGGTGCCGCAGGCCGCGATCCGGCAGCCGTGCGCCTCGGCGGCCGCCACGACGGCATGCCGCAGGCGCAGCAGGTGCCCGCCGACCTCCTCCAGGGTGCCGCACACCGGAGTGGCCACCTCGACCTGTGCCTGCAACAGCTCGGACTGCACCTTCTGGTCGTCCAGCAGCCGCGCCACACCCGTCGACATGCGCACCTTCTCCGCCAGCGGCACAGGAAGGCCCGTGACAGGGTCAATCAGCAGGTATTCCTCTTCGACGCCGATCGTCGTCATCACTCGTCCTCTGTTCCGCTCGCTGCCGTGTCCGGCTCACGACGCCCTGGCTGACACCCCTCGCGGCGGTGATCACCTCGGCGGAGGTACGCGTTGTGGGGCTCACCGAGTGCCGCGGCCGCTTCATCACAAACCCGACACAGCCGAGGACACGGTGCGTACACACGGTGAACGGCAGCACGCTGTCGTCCCCGGCGATCATGTCCGTGCCCTGCGCGCACGCGGGGAAACGTCGCGTGTGCGGCCTCCGGCGGTGTGTGAAGCCGTGCGGGGGTACTCGCCTGCGTCCCGGGATCCCCCAGTGCCGCTGGGATCCGGGGCGACCTCGTCGCAGGTTCGCAGGAAGGGAGCGGTCCATGCCCCGGACCATCGCAGAAGAGACCGTCGAGCAGCTGGGTGGCCCGGACAGCGTCCTGGCCCGGCAGCGCCGCGACCACGCGGAGATGGACCGCCTGATGAAGGCGTACGACGCCCAGGGCGAGGGCGGGGACCGTGAGGGGCTCCTGAAGGAGCTCGTCCAGTTGGTCTTCAGTCACGCCTTCGCCGAGGAGACCGTGCTGTGGCCGGCCGTACGGCGCTCCGTCGCGGACGGGGAGGAGCTGACCTCCCGCGTCGAGGAGGAGCACCAGCAGATCAACGACCTCGTCGCCGACATCGAGCGCCTCGATCCCGGGCAGCCGGAGCGCGAACGGAAGGTGCGGCAGGCGTTCGCCCTGATCCGACAGGACATCCGGGACGAGGAGGACCTTGTGCTGCCCCGCCTCCAGGAGGCCCTGGACACCGCTCAGCTGCGCCGGCTGGGCACGCTCTGGGAGACGGTCCGCATGAGCGCGCCCACGCATCCCCACCCGGTCATCCCCCGTCGCCCGCCCGGCAACGCGGTCCTCGGCGTCCCCTTGAGCCTGTACGACCGGATGCGGGACGCGCTCGGCCCCGGGCGTTCCGCCGCCACCGCCAAGAAGGTGGTCGGCGGACTGGTCGGGCTGCTGGTCTCGATCGCCGTGGCCGTCGCGCTACGGGGCAGGCGGCGCTGAGGCGGCGGGTCGCGCCGCGCCTGACACACCCACTGCCGTGCCTACTGCCGTGCCTCTCGCCCCCTCCGTGCCGCCGCGGACATGCCGCGTCGTCGCCGCTGTTCAGGCGGGTCCCGGGACGGTGACGCGGAGAGCCAGGAGCTGTCGCGTGTGGGCGGGCACGTGGTTCTCGGCGAGGCCGTCGATGAGGCCGGCCGGCGGGACCGGCTGGTCCAGCAGGGGGGCGTCGTCGGACAGGAGCAGCGACGGCACCAGGACCGAGGCGGCCTCCTCGCCCGGTTGATCGGCGATGTCGCACAGGACGGCGGCCTGGCGGCGGGCGTGCTCCCGCAGGTCGGTCCGGCCCGCGTGCTCGGCGATGATCCGGTCCAGGTTCCCGGTGTCCAGTCAGATCCGGTTGTCGAAGGTGGGCCGCGAACCGGCGACGACACCCAGGGCGACCGCCGCCGTGGAGGCGTCGACGCTGAGCAGATGGGCCAGGATCTGGTCGGCGTTCCATCCCCCGGCGTCCGCGTCGCGCAGGTCGGGCATCGCCGCGACCTCGAACAACCGGTCGTAGGCGTCGCGCAGCGCCGTGGTGTCCATGGAGTGGTTCCCTTCAGTCGGGGCGGGTCGGCGTCGCGTCCCGCTCCGCCGCCTCGGCGACCCGTTTGATGTGCGCCAGCCGCCGGTCCCAGTCGGCCGCGAGCGAGGCCATCCACCGGGCCGTGGTGTCCAGCGCCGCGGGCCGCACCGTGTACCGCACCTCGCGTCCGACCCGTCATCGGGTCCACGACCGGCGCGGCGACAGCGTCCACCACACCCTCGACAACCCGCAACCGGCCTGCCGTACCTGATCCGGAGCTCGGCGGTCGCTGGACACACGTGAGCGCCCCCGTCCGAGTCGGACGGGGGCGCTCACGTTTTTTCGACGGTGCTCGGCACGGTCAGGCGGCTACGCGGCCCCTGTTACGCGTGGACGTGCCCACGTCGGTGGCCGCGACCGTGACCACGGTTGGTGATCAGACGGTACAGCGCGAGGAGGATGACGGACCCGACGATGGCCGCGATCCAGGTGGACAGATCGAAGAAGCCGTCGATCGAGTCGACTCCGAAGATCACCTTGCCGAGGAAGCCTCCGAGCAGACCGCCGGCGACACCGATGAGCATGGTGATGATGATTCCGCCCGGGTCCTTACCCGGCATGAGCGCCTTGGCAATGGCGCCGGCAAGCAGACCGATTACTATCCACGCGATAATGCCCATGGCAGCTTTTCTCCCTTGCTTTCGGGTCGCCGAACGTGTTTCCCAGGAACACACCGTCAAACTGCGGAATTCTCAGAAGTCTTGGGAACAGGGCCCCGGACGAGGCCGCGTCCGGGGCCGACCTGATCACGTCGTGCGAGGTCAGCGGCGGTCCGGGGATGCAGTCGGCAAAGGTTGCCTGTCCGGGCTGAACGACCTGTCCGGCAAGCGGATCAGCCCCGGCGATCTCGCCAACTCATCGAATGCGAGCGGGTGATGGGCGCGTCCGGCACCGCACCCGGCACCCGGCATCCGGCATCCGGCATCCGGCATCCGGCATCCAATGCGCCCTACACCACGAGCATGCCGAGGGACCAGGCATCGCCGAGGTGGCGACACCTGGTCCCAGGGTGCGGAACTGACGGCTTCCGACGCCGGTACGGCTACCTCCCGCCCCGGCGACGCAGCAGCAGCCACGCGGCCACCGCCACACCGCCGGCCACGAGCAGCACGGTGCGGTTGTCCTTCGCGGCCTGGGCGCCGTACTGGGCCTTCTCGCGGACCGGCTGGGGCGCCTTGTCCTGCCATACCTGACCGGCCTGCTCGGCCTTGGCCCTCACCTGCTGGGCGGCGACGGCGGCCTTGTCCTTGACCGGGTCGGGCAGCTTCTCCTGCACCAGGTGCGCGGCTTCGGTGGCCTTCACCTTCACCTGCCCGGTCAGTTCCGCGGCCTTGGCGCCCGCCTGCTCCTTGACGGCGGTCGCCTTCTCCTGCGCGCGGGCCTTGACGTCCGTCTTGGCGGCCAGTTCCTCGACCGTCTCCCCCAGCGCGTGGCGGGTCTGCTCGACCTGCTCGCGCAGTTCCTCGGGGCTGGCGGCCGTGGGCTCGTCGTTGGGCGGCTGGGTCATCGCTGTGCACTCTCCTTGATCTCGGCCACATCGGCCTTGACACTGTTGATGGTCTGCTCGGGGGCGGGCGGCGCGGCGCGGCTGACCTCCTTCTTGCCGGTGAGGGCCAGCACGGCGGTGATCACACCGAGGACGGCGGTGACGATCAACGCCGCGGCCCACACCGGCAACGGCACCGCCAGCGCGGCGATCGCCGTGGCGACCAGCGCCTGCAGCGTCAGGAAGCCGACCAGACCGGCACCGCCGAACAGGCCGCCGCCCTTGCCGTACCGCTTGCCCTTTTCCTTCATCTCGGCCTGTCCCAGGCGCATTTCGGCCCGCACCAGCTCCGTCAGCTGCTGCGAGGCCCGCTGGACCAGATCACCGACCGGCTCCTGCGAGCCGCTCGGACCACGGTGGGAATCCGGGGTGGTCATGACGGATTACCGCCTCTCTCAGCTGCCGCTGTTTGTGGTGCCCTGGGGAGGTGCTGGCATGTGCGCGTGCGCGGAGAACGTCCGCCTCGGTCGTCTCGGGTACCCGTTTGCGGGTGACCCCATCCGGCCGGACCCGCGGGCATGTCCGCTCTCACAGCGGTGTCGTCCGCTCTCACAGCAGCCGGCGCACGGCCAGGCGGGGAGCCCGGTGGACGAGGGCCGCCGCGGCCAGGCCGACGACGGCACCGACGGCCACGTCGGAGGGGTAGTGGGCGCCGGTGTGCACACGTTCCGCGGCCACCATGGCGGCCGGCACCGCGCAGACCGCGCCCGCCCACGGCCACACCGCCGCCACCCCGGCACTGAACGCCACTCCCGCGGCGGTGTGCCCGGAGGGAAAGGAGGACGAGTCGGGGCGTTCGTCGACGTCCTCGTGCGAGATCCAGTCCTTCGGCGGCCGGGGCCGGTGCAGCACCTGCTTCAGCACGCAGTTGGAGGACAGCTCCGCCACCGCCATGCTCGTCAGCCCGGCGGCCGCGGCCCTGCGCCCCCGCCACCCCACCGTGGACATGGCGATGGCGGCACCCCACCACAGTTTGGTGTGCTGCGCCGACTCCTCCACCGCCGGGAGCACCCGGCGCGCAAAGTCGGAC
Organism: Streptomyces sp. ALI-76-A; assembly: GCF_030287445.1. Taxonomy (GTDB): domain Bacteria; phylum Actinomycetota; class Actinomycetes; order Streptomycetales; family Streptomycetaceae; genus Streptomyces. Next base: position 743,206 of record NZ_JASVWB010000002.1, read on the forward strand.
CGCCACGACGCCACCCATCTCGTCAGCCGGTGATCACGCTCACGAAGATCCGTCCGCACGTTCATGACCAGCGACTTCCCGATCCGAGTCGCGTCTAACGCGACTCGGATCGGAGGATGGGCTCATTCGAGACGGTCACGGTCCTCGTCGCTCCACTTACGGGTGTCGCGGGGCGGGACATAGGGCTCTTCGTCCGGGGGCAGTCCCCCGGCGACCGCCCGCTGACGGGCCATCTCGGCGTCGAACTCCAGGCCCAGCAGGATCGCGATGTTGCTGATCCACAGCCACACCAGAAAGATGATCATGCCGGCGAGGGTCCCGTAGGTCTTGTTGTACGAGCCGAAGTTGGCCACGTAGAACGCGAACCCCGCTGAGGCGATCATCCAGATCAGCAGCGCCAGGACACTGCCCGGGGTGATCCATTTGAAGCCCCGGCCCTTCACGTTCGGGGTCGCCCAGTACAGGATCGCGATCATGATCGTGACCAGCACGACCAGCACCGGCCACTTGGCGATCGACCACACGGTCAGCGCCGTGTCCCCGATGCCGAGCGCCGCACCGGCCTCACTGGCGAGTCCGCCCGTGAACACCACGATCAACGCGCTGACCACCGCCAGCACCAGCAGCACCACGGTGACACCCACCCGGACCGGCAGCACCTTCCACACCGGACGCCCCTCGGGCATGTCGTACACCTTGTTCGCGCTGCGGATGAAGGCCGCGACGTAGCCGGAGGCCGACCACACCGCCACCAGCAGACCCACGATCGCCAGGAGGGAGCCGACGCCGGCGTTGCCCTGCAACTGCTTCACGGCGTTGCTGATGACGTCGCGCGCCGCCCCCGGGGTGAGTTTCTGGATGTTGTCCAGGACCTGTTGTGTCGCCGACTGGCCGGCGATCCCCAGCAGCGAGACGAGGACCAGCAGCGCCGGGAAGAGGGCCAGCACCCCGTAGTAGGTCAGTGCCGCGGCCCGGTCGGCCAGCTCGTCGTCCTTGAATTCTTTGACGGTGCCTTTCAGTACCGCCCACCAGGAGCGTTTGGGCAGTTGCGTAGGCTCGTCCGGCGCCTGCCGCTCCACCTGTTCGTCGGGCCCGGCAGTCGTCTCGCGACCGACCTCGCCGTCCGAACCGGCCGTCGCGTGCCCGTCGTGCCTGCCCTGCGGTTTGACTATCCGTGCCATGAGGGGCGGGTATCCCCCGTGGCCGCGCGAAAACGGCCTCACACAGTACGTTTCGCGACGTTTGCGAAGATCTCCGCTCTCGTCGGCGTAGTGGCCATGGGCGGGTGAAGCGGCAGGCGGGCCGATCTCATGGCCGCGGCCGTGCGCCGGTGACCGTGCCGCAGCGACCCGGCGGCACCCCGTCACCGGAGCACCACCCGCTGTGCCCGGTCGGGCACCGGCTTCTCCGAGCCGATGAGGCCGTGTCGAGGCCGCTGAACCGGACGGGCCGGACGGCCGGGCCGGACCGGCCGCCCTCGGGGCGTCCTCCCCGAGGGCGGTCCGCCGCGCGGATGCCAGGCGGTGTGGCTTCGCGCCGAGCGGTCAGGTCCAGCGGTTGGTGCAGCCGGACGACCAGCGGTGGGAGCTGATGGCGTTCGAGGCGCGCACGCCGTTGTGGAAGACGTTGTCCCGCAGGTCGTCGACGTACAGTTCTCCGCGCGCCAGGCAGCCGGTGCCGCCCGTGCTGCCCACGCCGTCGTAGAACTGGACGTTGTTGACACCGCCGGAGTAGGTACCGGTGTTCAGGATCGACCAGGCGAAGTTGTTGTCCGCGCCCGTGAACGGTCCGCTGCTGTCACCCCAGTTGGCGTCGTTGCCGGAGGCGGTGCCGAGCAGATTGCTGCAGTCCGTCAGGAGGTACGCGCGCATGTTGCCGTCCTCCCGATGGGCGTTGTACTGGGCGTCGCAGTTGGGTCCCTGCGCGCCGGCCGGAACGGCCTCGGCCGTGGCCGGCAACGCGGTACCGAGGGCGACGGCCAGTCCTGCGGCCGCCAGGGCGGCACGAATCCTGTGCATGGCTTCTCCTTCAGGGTGCGTCCGTTGGTGAGGGGCTGTCAGTTCGAGGGCGTGCTCGTCCGTTCCGCCTCCGCGAGGGCGGCCAGCCGCATCCGGCCGCTGGTGCGGAGGTGCTCGGCGTACCGTTCGCGGACCGGATCGCCGTACTCGCGGTCCAGCGTTCGCGCGGTCCCGCCCAGGGAGGACTTCCGGGCGCAGGTCGCCTCCGCCACGGCCAGCCGGACCTCGACGGCGTCCGCTTCGGCGCGGTTCAACCCCTTGGTCCGCTTCGGGAGGTCGGCCCGTACGGCGTCCGGATCGGCGTACGCGCGTCCGGTCGTCCGGCGCATGCAGTGCGACCAGGCCGCCAGCGCCTCGGTGAAGCGCTGGTCGCGGACGACCTTCGGCACGTAGAGCGGATTGAGGTTGGTGGCGATCTTGTCGGCGCGGAAGTACGTCTCCGCGTCCCCGTACAGCTTCTCCCTGGCCGCCCGCTCGCAGCCGCCGATCGCCAGGCGGATGGAGCCGCCCGCGGGCAGCCGGACGGAGAGGACCTCCGCGTCCGGGCCGCCGTTCAGCGCGGTGAGGTAGCGGGCCCGTGCCGGGCCGGACAGGCCGTTGCGGTAGGCGATGTTCGGGTCGCGTTTCTTCGCGGCGAAGAACGCCCGCTGGATCGGTGCGCCGTACCCGTGCTCGCGGGCCCAGGAGACGTCGTCCCGTACGAAGGGGTGCTCGAAGGCGCGCAGTCTTTCGGGATCGAGTGGGGGCAGGACCCAGTAGCGGAAACCGCGCGCCCTCATGCAGCGCTCGATGAGCCGCTGCTCGGCCTGCTCGACCCGGACGCGTTCCGCGTCGGTGAGTTCGCGGACCGGTCCGGCCGACGAGGAGCCGGCGACCGGCCGGCCCGGCCCGGCCGCCGGGTCCACGACCAGCGTGCCGAGGGTGACGCCTCCGGTGAGTGCCGCCGTCGCGGCCGTGACGATGATGGTGGTACGTCCCCGCATGATGCTGTTCCCCCTGCCCCGTAGGGACCGTCCCCGCATGATGCTGTTCCCCCTGCCCCGTAGGGAGCCGACCGGCGCCGCGATGCCCACCAGGCTGTCGTCAGCGGTGGGGTGCCACCACACGTTGAAGTGGTGGCTTAAGCGACGGGTCGGGGCGAGTTGTCCGGCGGGACCGGCCCCGGGAGATGACCGAGCATGTGTGAACCGTGAACGATTGGGCCACGTGGGTGCCCTCGTGCGCGCGGGCGTTCCGTTCCGCTTCCGCCCCGAAGGCGGCGGATCCCTCGCACGGCCGGCGGCTCCCCCGGTTCCCCTCTCCGGACGGCACTGACGGCGGGACCCTACCCCACAAACGACATAATCGACATATGGTCACAATCGCGGGAAAAGTGGCGCATAGGTGGTCGCGATGTGAGGAACACGGCATGGGCAACCCCTCACATGAACGGAGCACACCGTGATCATCAAGATGATGCACGACAAGGGCATCCGCAGCGAGCACGCCTACCTGGCCGCCGTGGCCTCCATCGGCCTCTCCGTCGCCACATGGGTGGGCTCCCTCAAAGCCGAGCCCGGCACCGGCCTCGCCCGCGCCGACAGGTGGGGAATCTTCGTCGGCGAATGGGCGCCCACCTTCTTCGGCCTGGGCCTCGCCCTCTCCCAGCACGAGCAGCAGGACGGCACGCTCGCCGGCGGCACCGTCCACAATCTCCACGACCGGGTCGCGGGCTGACCCGCCGACGAGCGCGGCACCACCTGAGGCCGGGGCCGGGGACGGAGGCCGGGAGAAGACGGGCCCCGAAGCCCCTCCCCGGCCAGGTCAGCACCCGTTGACGACAACAGCCCCGGCCCTGGGGGCGACGGGACAGAGGCAGTAGCAGAGGGGTCCGGGCGCCCACCCGCCGACGCGAGCCGTCAGAGCATGGGGGGCAGTCCGGGCTCCGGCCGCACCTGAAGGGAGTTCAGTACAAAGGCCAGCAGGTGGTAGTGGCCCACCAGCATCGGCAGTTCGATCAGCTGGCGCTCCGTCAGGTGCTCGGCCAGGCCGTCCCACGTGGGCCCGCTGATCCGCGCCTCGGCGCGCAACTCGTCCGTCGCCCGCAGCAGCAGCGACTGCCGCCGCGTCCAGCCCGGCGCATCGGGACCGGCCGCCACCCGGTCCATGTCCTCCGGCGACAGCCCCGCCTTCGTGGCGATCCGCACGTGCTGGCCCCACTCGTAGGGGGAGGCGCAGTTGCGCGCCACCCGGAGGATCACCAACTCGCGGTCCGCGAAAGGAAGTTCGCCCGCGAGTAGCAGATGGCTGCTGAACGGGAGCCAGGCGGCGAACAACTCCGGATGACGGGCGAGTGTGGTGAAGACGTGCGCCTCGCCGAGCGAGGAGACACCGAGCCCGAGCGAGCCGATGTCGGCGGACAACGTCTCTCGCACGGAGTCGGCCCATTCCTCGGCGGACTGCGGAGGAATCCGGGGCGCGGAGGGCGGCAGCGGCGACTCTGACACGCCGCCACGCTACGCCAGACCCGCGCCGGAGGAAATGCCACCGCCAAGCCGGGGTGCACAGGGGCCTGCGAGCCCGGTCGGCCGTGCGGGTCCGCCGCGCGGCGCCGCACCCAGCCGCGCAGGTCCGCGGCATCGTTGCGGAGTAGGCCGCGAAGGCGGCGTCTGTCACAGTCACGACGACCGGCGCCCTTGAAGCGATGGAAAACCCGCAGCTCAGGCGGCCGAATTCCGCAGGCTCATGGATCAGGTGAATCGCAGGCATTGGACGCATGGGTGTCCGTCTCCCAGGCTGGCCGTTGTTCCCGTCCCCGGCCGTCGAGGAGTAGCCATGAGCACGCGGTGCACCGCCGTCCAGGGTGTGTGTCCGACCCGACCCGACCCGAGCCGACCGGCCGAGGCCGACCGTGCCGACCCGCCCCGCTGGACCGAGGGCCGGTGCCCTGATCGCCACCGGCAGCCGTTCGACCCGGTGGAACGAGACGGCTCACCCACCACGAGACGTCGCCCACCAGGTCGGGGCAGGCCGGCAACGCGCTGGTCCTCCCCGGACCGGGCCTGGGGCCGTCGTGGCCCGGGCCGAGCGCACAACCGACGGCATGCTCGTCGCCGCCGGCCCGCGCCGTAGCGGAGCAGACCGGCGCGCCCGTACTGCCTCTGAACGACCACGACCACGACCATGCGGGACACCTCCACCGCGGTGGCCATGGCCGTGGTCCGCGCGGCCGCCGAGGACGGCGTCACCCGGGAGACCGCCGACGACGACACGATCGGACAGCGGGTCCGCGCGGCCATGTGGCAGCCCGGGTACCCGTCGGTCGCGGCCGTCTGACGGACGGACGTCCACGATCCTGGCCGGCGTCGTCGTCGCGCCGCCGCTCGTCTACGGTGTGGGTCCGGCCGGGGCCGCCCGGGCGGCGGTGATCGTCGCGCTCCCCGTCTCCCCCGTCCCGATGATGTCCGCCGCCCGTCGCGGTTCGAAGGCCGACGTCCAGGCCCTCGGACCCGCCGTCGTGCTGAGCCCGCTCCTGTTCTTCGTCACCCTCCCTCTGTTCATCGAGCTGGTCGGCTGATCCCGGCCGCCCTGAGTTCCGCATCGTCGACCCGGGCCCGGCCCCGGCCAGTGCACCGGCAACCCGAGCACACCCCCGGCAAGTGAGAGGACACGGCCGCATGACACCGGCAGCAGACGCGCGAGCGCCCCGGACGCGGATGTCTCGGACGCCCCGGGTGCCCCGTCCGCGGTGGCCTGGGCGGCCGCGTTCCACCACCGGCGGTGCGCTCGCACGCCTGCCCCTCGCGGCGGCGGCCCGGGGTGCCGCCGCCCTCGCGCTGCCGCTGCTCGTCGGGCTGGGCACCGGGGCGGTGGTGCCGTCCGTGATCGCGGCGATCGGCGCCCTGTGGGGCGTGAGCCAGGACGGGTCCGATCCCTACCGGGTGCGGGTGCGGCGGCTGGCCTGGACCGGTGTGTCCAGCGCGCTCGGCCTGCTCGCCGGAGGACTCGCCCTGCGCGGCGGCAACGCGGTGACCGTGACCGGATGCCTGATGGCCGCCGCGCTCGTGGCGGGCACCCTCGGGCTGCGGGGACGGATCGCGTCCGTGTCCGGCATGCACCTGCTGCTCGGCGTCACGGTCGGCGCCGGCATCCCGGTGCCGGGGCCCTGGTGGCAGCCCCCGCTAGCCCTGCTCACCGGTGTCGCCCTCGTGCTCGTACTGTCCGCGGCGCCCTGGCTGTGGCGCCGGCACCACGCCGAGCGAGCCGCCGTGCTCGCCGTGTACCGGACCGCGGGCGAGGCCCTCGGCGCGGCCGGCACCGACGACGCCGAGGCGGCCCGCCGACGGATGACGCTGGCGCTCAACCACGCCCACGAGGTGATGGCGGCCCACCTCGCCCCACGGGCGGGACGGCGACAGCAGGCGGAGGTGCGGGAACTCGTCCGGGCGTTCCACTGCGCCGTGCGGCTGGGTGAGGCCGTGACGGCACTGGTGTGGGAGGCCCGTCCGCTGCCGCCCGCCGTGACCGGCCTGCCGCTGCACCTGGCGGAGCGTCTGCTGCCGGGGCGGGCCTCCGCTCCCGCCCCGGCCGTGGCGGCGGAACAGGTGGCGCCGGCACCGGGCGCCGACTCCCCGGGCAGGCGCGCCCTGGCCGACCTGTACGCGTCCGTCGACGCCGGACCGGACCCCGCCGACCCGGCGCTGCGCCTGCCGGCGCACTGGTGGCCCGGACGGGCGGCGCGCCTGCGCTACGCCACACTGCTGGCGGGCTGCGTTCTCGTCGCCCATCTGCTCGCCGAGGCGCTGCACGGCCCGCGCGGCTACTGGCTCCCCATGACGGTGGCCTTCGTCTACAAGCCCGACTTCGGTCCGCTGTTCACCCGGGCCCTGCACCGCTGCGCCGGCACGGTCGTCGGGGTGGCCGCCATCGGGGCGGTGTTCCTGCTCACCCCCGGGGCCTACGCGGTGATCGGTGTCGTGGCCGCCTTCGGCGCGCTGATGGCCGTCGGCGTACGTCACCACTACGCGCTCGCCACGCTGGGCCTGACCGCGGTCGTGTTCGTCCTCCTCGACCTGCTCGGCGACGACCGGCCGCTGTACGGCACACGCATCGTGGACACCGCGCTGGCCTCCGCGCTGGTGCTCGTCGCGCACTTCCTGGTGTGGCCCGACTCCGCGGCGCACCGGGCCGAGGCGCAGACCGAGGCCGCCGTCGCCGCCGCCCGCCGCTACCGCGACCTCGCACCGCGGACGGGCCCGGCGCAGCGGCAGTCGCTGCGCCGGACCGCGTACCACCAGCTGGCCGAGGCGCGCCGGGCCGTCGCCCAGGCCCGGGGCGAACCGGTCCGCCCCGGCCGGTCGCTGCCCGACTGGGAGGACGCGATCACGGCGGCCGAGCGGATGTGCGACGAGGTGACCGGGCAGGCGGTGGCGGGGGCGGCGGACGAGGGCCGATAGGCCGGGGATGACCTGGGCGGCGACGACAGGCGCGGCGACCGATCGGCGGGCCCGTCCGGTCGGCCGGAGTGGGGGCAGCACGTCTGAGCCTCCTCCGCACGGTCCGGCGACCGGCGACCCGTACCGCCGACGCCTGCGTTCTCCGCGCCCCATGAGACCGGAGAATGGCCGCATGGACCTCCAGGTACTGCGCTCCTTCCAGGCCGTGGCAGAGGGCACGACGGTGACCGACGCCGCGGCGGACGCGGGGATCACCCAGCCCGCCCTGTCGCGGGCCCTGAACCGGCTGGAGGACGAGATCGGCGCGGCGCTGTTCCAGCGCGTCGGACGGGTGCTCCGCCTCACGCCGGCCGGCCGGGTGTTCAAGGAGCACGTCGACGTGGTGCTCGACGGCTACGACCGGGGCCGGCGGGCCGTGGCCGAGAGGGTCGACCCCGACGCGGGCGTGGTGTCGCTGGCCTTCCTGCACACCCTGGGCACCTGGCTGGTGCCCAGGCTCGTCACGGACTTCCGGCAGGCGTTCCCGCGCGCCCAGTTCGAACTCCGCCAGGACGGCGAGATCGGACTGACCCGGCACCTGCTCGACGCCACGGCGGACCTGATCATCACCGGCAGCGAGCCCGGCCACCCGCTGATCACCTGGCGGCGCCTGCTGGTCGAGCCGCTCCGGCTGGCCGTCCCCGCCGGTCACCGGCTGGCGGGGCACCGCCGGGTCCGCCTGAGCGAGGCGGCCGAGGAGCGGTTCATCCTCCTCAAGGCCGGATACGGACTGCGTCACCTCACCGAGGGGCTGTGCCGCGAGGCCGGATTCACCCCGCTCGTCGGCTTCGAGGGCGAGGAGGTGGAGACCCTGCGCGGCCTGGTCGCCGCGGGCCTGGGGGTGTCCCTGATCCCCTCGTCGCCGGAGGTCACGGCGACCCCGGACGCCCCGATCCGCTATCTGGAGATCACCGACGTGCGCGGGGCCCGGGACATCGGTATCGCCTGGCTCAACTCCCGCGGCGTGCCGCCGATCGCCCGGCGCTTCCTCGACCACGCCCTGAGGTCGGCGGCCGCACCCGGGACTTCGAGTCCGGAGGCGCCGGCCTGACCGGGCGCCCCGGGCCTGCCCCGTTGCCGCCGGGCCGCCCCCATGCGTCGGCTGTGTGGGTGCTCGTCTCGGCCTGCGCGGTCGCGATGTTCCTCCAGTACCTGTCCGCCAAGACGGGCCTGGCGACCGGGCGTGACCTGCCGACCCTGTGCCGGGACAGCTTCCGCCGCCCGGTCGTCGTCGGGCTGTGGGCGCAGGCCGAGGTCGGTGGCCATGGCCACCGACCTGGCGGAGTTCGTGGGCGCCGCGATCGGCCTCTACCTGCTCTTCGGCGTGCCCATGCTGCCCGCCGCGCTGATCACGGCGGTGGTGCCTGCTTCAGGACGTTCGCCTCGGTGAGCCAGCTGTAGTCGCCGTCCGGGTTGAGACCCGGGTACTTCGACGACTGCACGCTCCAGCTCGACCAGCCCATGTACGGCTTGGCGGCCGGCTCGGCGACGGTGGCGGGTGCCGGGACCGGTGTGTCCGCCCGGGCCGCCGGTACGGCCGTCGCGACACCCGCGCCGAGGGGCGAGGACGAGCAGGGCTCTCATGACGCGGCGGCCGGGCCGCGGAGCGGCTCCGGGCAGGGGGGCGTACGAGGATGACGGCATGGGCCGGACCTCCAGGGACGGTGTCGACGGGACGGTGGGAGCACGGGCGGGGAAAGCGCGAGGGGGTGAAGGACGGGGCTGCTCAGACGCCTGCGGGCCGGCGGCTCGGCGGTCGCCGGAGCCGGTGGTGGGTTCGCCGGGCATCCATCAGGAGGCGTCCGCGTGGATGAAGGACTGGATCGCGGTGGCCGCGGCCCCGCGCGCCCACTCCTCGAACGGCAGGGGACGGGTCAGCAGGTCACACCGCGCGGCCGATCCGAAGGCGGCCGAGGCGAAGGCGTCGCGGATCTGCTCGGCGAAGAGGTCGTACGCCGCCAGCCCCTCACCGGAGATGATCACCCGTTGGGGGCCGAACAGGTTGGCCACGGTCGCGACGCCGCGGCCGATCGCTCAGTTGGCGAGGGTTCAAAGGCCGCATGTCTCTTTCGATCGCCTCGCGCTCATCCGACCGCCTGCGTGGACGGTCGCGCGCAGGTTCACGTCGGCGGCGGGAGTTCGGCCGCGCGGAGTGATCGCGGGCGGGAAACGGGCGGGAAAGGAGAGGCGGTCGACCTCCCCAGGCGCCGCCTGCTCCTTTCCCGCCGACGTTCGCCGACTACCCGGATCTTCACGGCTCACTCCTGGCGATCACGATTCACGGACGGGGCACCGCGCGGGCTCGTCCGCGGGGTATCGCCCGAGCCCCCGGATGGCGAGACGCAGTTCACACCCGCCGGGGACTACGCCCCGGGAACAGCGCACCGTGGTTCACCGTTCAACTGTGTGTGCGGGTGCGGAGGGACCGTGTCCCCGGGCCTCACCCTCCGCCCGTGGGGACGATCGTTCGGCTGAAGCCCCACGGAGCCATTCGCCGAGAGGCGACCGCCCTTCGCGTCCGCACCCCGTACCGCCCCGGTCGGCTTTCCCCCGAGCAGACCGGGGCTTCCTCATGTCGTGGGCGAGTGACCGGTTCGACCGGGAGCGGCCCGCCGGTGGCCGCGGAACGTCCGGACGTGAGGACAGCCGGGGAATCGGGGTAGTCGGACGGCGGCGGTGAACCCGTCCGGCCAGGGACGCGGAGGCCCGGACGACGGACACAGCGGTTCCGCGGGAATCCGCACGGGCACGGACGTCGAGGAAGAGGGGCCGGAATGCCGGACGAGAGGGAACAGGGCGTCGCGGACCGCCTGGCGCGGACCGCCGCCGACGTGTTCGGCTGGCGGGAGCTGCGGCCGGGACAGCTGACCGCCATGGAAGCGGTCACGGCGGGCCGCGACACCCTGGTGGTCATGCCGACCGGCGCGGGGAAATCTGCCGTGTACCAGGTGGCCGCACTGCTACGTCCCGGCCCCACCGTGGTGGTCTCCCCGCTCATCGCCCTCCAGCGTGACCAGATCGCCGGCCTGCTGAGCCATCGCGCTCCGGACGCGGTCGCCGTCAACTCCGCCCAGCCGCAGGGCGAGACGGAGGCCGCCTGGGCGGCGGTGCAGCACGGCGACGCCGAGTACCTGTTCCTCTCCCCCGAGCAGCTGACGAAGGACGAGGTCGTCGAGCGGCTGGCCCGGGCCGCGCCCTCGCTGTTCGTCGTCGACGAGGCGCAGTGCGTGGCCGCCTGGGGCCACGACTTCCGCCCCGACTACCTGCGCCTGGCCCAGGTGGTCCAGCGGGTGGGCAGACCCACGGTCCTCGGCCTGACGGCCACGGCGGCGCCTCCGGTGCGCGAGGAGATCGTGCAGCGGCTGGGCATGGAGGATCCGGCACTGGTCGTGGCCGGTTTCGACCGGCCGAACATCACCTTGGAGGTGCGCCGCTTCCAGGACGACGCGGACAAGCGGCGGGCAGTGGTGGAGCGGGCCGCGACGGAGCCCAAGCCCGGCATCGTCTACACCGCCACACGCCGGGACGCCGAGGACTACGCGGCCGAGCTCACCGGACTCGGCCTGTCGGCCGCCGCCTACCACGCCGGGCTGAGCGCCGCCGAGCGCTCCCGCGCCCACGACGCCTTCCTGGCCGGCGAGGCCGACGTGGTGGTCGCCACCTCCGCCTTCGGCATGGGCATCGACAAGGAGGACGTCCGGTTCGTGCTGCACGCTTCGGTGCCCGGCTCGCTCGACGCCTACTACCAGGAGATCGGCCGGGCCGGCCGCGACGGCGCGCCCGCGCTCGCCGTTCTGCACTACCGGCCGGAGGACAGCGGCCTCCAGCACCTCTTCGCCGCTCGCGCGCCCGACGAGGAGACCCTCGGTGAGGTCGCGGAGGGGATCCAGGACCAGGACGGCCCCGTCGCGCTGGACGACGTCGGCGAGCGGACGAACCTGTCGCGCCGCCGTGTGACGGCGGCGGCCAACCTCCTGGAGCAGGCGGGAGCCGTACGCACCGAAGCCGACGGGCAGGTGCGTTTCGTGCCCGGTGTGACGGCCGAGGACGCCACCGTGCGCGCGGCGGAGGAAGCGCGGGCACGCAGGAGGCTGGAGCGGTCGAGGCTGGAGATGGTGCTGGGGTACGCCGAGGCGACGGGCTGCCGCCGGCGCTTCCTGCTCGGTTACTTCGGCGAGCCCTACGAGGCCCCCTGCGGCACCTGTGACGTGTGCGCGTCCTCCTCCGCGAGCGAGGGGACGGTCGTCGAGGGAGTGGGCGACCCGAACGGCACCGGTGACTCCCGGCCGGCCCATCCCGCGGCCGCCTCCTACCCGGCGGGCACCCAGGTGCGGCACAGCGAGTGGGGCGACGGCACCGTGATGAGCGAGGAGGGCGACCGCGTCACCGTCCTGTTCGACTCCATGGGATACCGGACGCTGTCCCTGGCCACGGTCGCCGACAAGGAGCTGCTGACCAGGCGGCAGTGATCCAGGCCGAAGTGGACCGTGCGGAAGTCACCCCCCGGGCTCGGACGCCGCCCGGCGTGTGATGCTGGTGCGATGAGTGATCGACACGAGGTGTCCATCGTCCGCTGGCCCGGCCAGGCGGCCACGGCGGCCGGTCCGGCCGGCCTGGCCGGCTTGCTGGCGGCCTACCACCTGCGAACGGAGGCCGAGAAGGGCCAGGCCGTTTCCGGCGTGGAGGCGCTGCCCGGCCGGTACCGGGCCGAGATCGCGGACCCGCGGGCCGCGTTCGCGGACGACGTCGTCCTGCTGGCCCTGAGCGGGGACACCGCCGTGGGCTGTCTGGTGGTCACCGCTCCCGCCGACGGGTGGTCGGAGATCAAGAGGCTCTGGACGGACCCCGCCTCCCGGGGCCGGGGCGTCGCGTCCGGCCTGATCGGCGCCGCGCTCGCGCAGGCCGCGGACAGCGGCGTCGGCACGGTGCGGCTGTCGGTGTGGGCATGGCGGACGGACGCCATCGCCCTGTACGAGCGGTTCGGCTTCGCCGTCACCCCGTCATGGGACGAACGGGACCAACTGGTGTGCATGCGGCGTGCCGTGTGAGCCGCGAGGCGCCGGCGGCGGGGGCGGCCGGCGGCCCGGGGCCGCCGGCGGCCGGGTGATCCGCTGCCCAAGGGGCACCCACGTGCCTCTCCGCTCCGGCTCCCCGGAGTCAAGGACGGCACCGGAGAAACCCAACAGCGCACTAAAGATCAACCAGGATCCGGTCATGTCCAGCCATGATTGGGTAACGCGCGCGGCCGGACGCGGACTCGGGCGTACGTTCCTCTCCGTGAACTCAGAAGTCACCCCTCACAGAGCCGTCGGCCGGCAGGCCACCGCATCCGCCGACGCGCAGTCCCCCACCCCCTCGACCGCCCGCCGCTCCCTGCTGCGCGCCGGGCTGACCGGGGCCGCCGTACTCGGCGCCGGTGTCACGCTCGGCGCGACGCCCGCCGCCGCCGGCCCTGGCACCCGTCACCGGCCCGGCACACCCGGGGAAGTCCTGCGGGAACTGGCGGTGGGCAACCGCCGCTGGAGTACGTACCGCGAGACGCACCCGGACGAAACACCCACGGTGCGGCAGACGCTGACGACGAGTCAGCACCCCTTCGCCGTCATCCTGGGCTGCATCGACTCCCGGGTCCCGCCCGAGCTGGTCTTCGACCAGGGTCTCGGCGACCTGCTGACCGTGCGTTCCGCCGGGGAGGTGCTGGACGAGGCCGTCCTCGGCAGCGTCGCGTACGGCGTGCTCGAACTGGGGATTCCGCTGGTCATGGTGCTCGGCCACCAGTCGTGCGGAGCCGTGCGCGCCGCCGTGGAGGCGGACGAGTCCGGCGCCCGGCTGCCGGCCCACATCCAGTATCTCGCCGACCAGATACGGCCGGCGATCGACCACGGCAAGGAAGGTGCCGCCCGCGTCGACGCGACCGTCGACGCCCACGTCCGGGCCGTCCGCGCGCGCCTGGCGGCGGAACCCGACCTCGCGGCGAAGGTGACGACCGGGCAACTCGCCATCGTGGGCGCCCGGTACGAGCTGACGACCCAGCGCGTCCACCACCTCGCCTGACCACCGTGGGTGCGGCGCGCGGCGTGACCGCGCACCGCACCCACACCCGTGCGCGGCCACGCCGCGAACGGCCCGGGGCACAACTGTCAGGTGTGAGACACCAGTTCGCCCGGGCACCGCCGCGAGGAGGCACCGAGGCACCCGCACGCAACGAAGTCGGCCACCAACACGATGAAGTAACTGATCTTGGGCACACGGCGGTAGTGATCTTGGAATCGACCCCGTGAGGAGCACGCGCCGCCGTGACCACGCCCGTACGCCGTCCGCGATCCGCCGACCGCCGAAGCCGTCCCTTCGATCTCCGTCGGACCGCCGCCTACTTCTGCCTTCTCGCCCTCGCCCTGATCGCTGTGGGCCTTTCGGCCAGGGCGGCGGCCGACGCCGTCGAGCGGCGCCCCGCCTGGGCTCTCGTGCTCGCCCTCGTGGGGGTGGCGCTCACCCTGGCCCTGCGGCGCCGACGGCACCGGCTCTCCGTGGCGAGGGTGGCACGACGGGCCGCCGCGGCGCTCGACGAGGGAGCGGGTACGGCGGTCGAGGTGCTGGCCACCGCACCGGCCACGCGCACCGACGAGAAGTCTTCGCTCCTCGTCGTCGACATCGCCGGTGACCAGACGGTCGTCCTCCCCCGCGGCGCCACGGCCCCCCACGACGTCCTTGATCCGGAGGAGTTCGAGGAGGCGATAGCCGCCCTGTGCGAACGGGACGGGTGCTCGGACGTCGAAGTCGTCGGCGGCGCGGGCGACCTCGGCGCGGACGTCCTGGCCGTCGCACCCGACGGACGGCGTGTCGTCATCCAGTGCAAGCGCTACGGCGAGGGCCACCGGGTCGGCTCCCAGGATCTGCAGCGCTTCGGCGGGACCTGCTTCACCGTCCATGAGGCCGATGTCGCCGTCGTCGTCACCACCAGCGACTTCACCGCTCCGGCTGTCGAGTACGCCGAACAGTGCGGCATCGTGTGCTGGGACGGGCAGGCCCTGCGGGCGTGGGACGCCGGCACCGGCCCGACGCCCTGGGAGTCCTGGACCGCGGCAGGCCAGGAGCCCGGGTGTGCCTGACCGGCGCTTCGGCCACCGGTCACCGGCAGGACGAGCACCGGCCCGACGGGACCCCGCCGTGCCATGCTGGAGCCGTGACGCTCTCCGACCTGGTCCGGCTCCGCCGGGCCCGCGACATGATGGACCGCGACTACGCGCAGCCGCTCGACGTCCCCGCGCTGGCCCGCGAGGCCCTGATGTCGCCCGGCCACTTCTCCCGCAGCTTCCGCGCCGCGTTCGGGGAGACGCCGTACAGCTATCTGATGACCCGCAGGATCGAGCGGGCCAAGGCGCTGCTGCGGCGCGGCGACCTGTCGGTGACGGAGGTCTGCTTCGCGGTCGGGTGTACCTCGCTGGGGTCGTTCAGCTCGCGGTTCACCGAGCTGGTCGGCGAGAGCCCGAGCGCGTACCGGGCCCGGCCGCATGACGCGGGTGCGGCCATCCCCGCCTGTGTCGCCAAGGTCTTCACCCGACCGGTCAGGAACGCCGGACCGGTCAGGAACGGAGAAGCGAAGAACCCCACCCGTCCGTAGCCTGAGCTGCATGGACATCAAACTCTCGCAGTGCTTCATCGCCGTCGACGACCACGACAAGGCACTCGCCTTCTACCGGGACGTGCTCGGACTCGAGGTACGCAACGACGTCGGCTTCGAGGGGATGCGCTGGGTGACGGTCGGCTCACCGTCGCAGCCCGACGTGGAGATCGTGCTGGAACCGCCGGCCGCGGACCCGAACACCTCACCGGCCGACAAGCGGGCCCTGGAGGAACTGCTGGCCAAGGGCATGCTGCGCGGCGTGATCTTCTCGACCGACGACTGCGACGCCGTCTTCGAGCGCGTCCAGGCCTCGGGAGCCGACGTGCTTCAGGAGCCGGTCGACCAGCCGTACGGGGTGCGCGACTGCGCCTTCCGTGATCCCGCGGGCAACATGCTGCGCTTCGCCCAGCACCGCGGCAGGTGAGCCGGAGGCCGGCCGGTGTCACCACGCCGGCCGACCCCGACCCACAGCCGGAAGCGGAATCCGGCACCCCAACTCCCTTTCAGGTTCCGGGAGTTGGCGAAAAGGGAAGAGACGTGCACCCCGTAGCTGGTTAGATCGAGCCAGGCGACGCCGAGGGCGGAAGCGGCCCGGCCCGACAGATGGAGACATGATGAGCAAGGCCACGAGAACGGACACCCGGCCGCCTGAACCGCACGTTGCCGACAGCCACGATCTGATCCGCGTGCACGGCGCGCGCGAGAACAACCTCAAGGACATCAGCATCGAGATCCCGAAGCGTCGGCTGACGGTGTTCACCGGCGTCTCCGGCTCGGGCAAGAGCTCGCTGGTGTTCGACACGATCGCCGCGGAGTCGCAGCGGCTGATCAACGAGACCTACAGCGCCTTCGTGCAGGGGTTCATGCCGACGCTGGCCCGGCCGGAGGTCGACGTACTCGACGGGCTGACCACCGCGATCACCGTCGACCAGCAGCGGCTGGGTGCCGACCCCCGCTCCACCGTCGGCACCGCCACCGACGCCCACGCGATGCTGCGGATCCTCTTCAGCCGGCTCGGCGAGCCGCACATCGGCCCGCCCAGCGCGTACTCCTTCAACACCGCCTCGGTCCGGGCGAGCGGCGCCATCACCGTCGAGCGCGGCAACAAGACCAAGGCGCAGAAGGCGACCTTCCACCGCACCGGCGGCATGTGCGTCCGCTGCGAGGGCCGGGGCACGGTCTCCGACATCGACCTCACCCAGCTCTACGACGACTCCAAGTCGCTCGCCGAGGGCGCGTTCACCATCCCCGGCTGGAAGTCGGACAGCCAGTGGACCGTGGGGCTCTACGCCCAGTCGGGTTTCCTCGACCCGCACAAGCCGATCCGCGAGTTCACCAAGAAGGAGATGCGGGACTTCCTCTACGGCGAGCCGACCAAGGTGAAGGTCAACGGCATCAACCTCACCTACGAAGGGCTGATCCCCAAGATCCAGAAGTCGTTCCTGTCGAAGGACAAGGAAGCGTTGCAGCCGCACATCCGGGCCTTCGTGGAACGGGCGGTCACCTTCGCCACCTGCCCCGAGTGCGACGGCACCCGGCTCAGCGAGGGCGCCCGGTCGTCGAAGATCAGGGGAATCAGCATCGCCGACGCGTGCGCCATGGAGATCCGTGACCTGGCCGAGTGGGTCCGCGGCCTCGACGAGCCGTCGGTGGCGCCGCTGCTCACCGCGCTGCGGCAGAGCCTCGACTCGTTCGTGGAGATCGGCCTCGGCTACCTCTCGCTGGAGCGGCCGTCGGGCACGCTGTCGGGCGGCGAGGCACAGCGGGTCAAGATGGTCCGCCACCTCGGCTCCTCGCTCACCGACACGACGTACGTCTTCGACGAGCCCACCATCGGGCTCCACCCCCATGACATCCAGCGGATGAACGACCTGCTGCTGCGGTTGCGGGACAAGGGCAACACGGTCCTCGTCGTGGAGCACAAGCCGGAGACGATCGCCATCGCCGACCATGTGGTCGACCTCGGCCCCGGCGCCGGCACGGGGGGCGGCACCGTCTGCTTCGAGGGGACCGTCGGGGGGCTGCGGGCCAGCGGTACCGTCACCGGCCGCCATTTCGACGACCGGGCCACCCTGAAGGAGACGGTGCGCAAGCCCGCCGGCGCGCTGGAGATCCGCGGCGCGACGACGCACAACCTGCGGGGTGTCGACGTCGACATCCCGCTCGGGGTGCTCTGCGTGGTCACCGGCGTCGCCGGCTCCGGCAAGAGCTCACTGATCCACGGATCGATCCCCGCCGGGGCCGGGGTCGTCTCGGTGGACCAGGGAGCGATCAAGGGCTCGCGGCGGAGCAACCCGGCGACGTACACCGGACTGCTCGAACCGATCCGCAAGGCGTTCGCGAAGGCCAACGGTGTGAAGCCGGCACTGTTCAGCGCCAACTCCGAGGGCGCCTGCCCGACCTGCAACGGCGCCGGTGTCATCTACACCGACCTGGCGATGATGGCCGGCGTCGCCACCCCCTGCGAGGACTGCGAGGGCAAGCGGTTCCAGGCCGAGGTGCTCACGTACACCTTCGGCGGCAAGGACATCAGCGAGGTGCTGGCGATGTCGGTGACCGAGGCCGAGGAGTTCTTCGGCGCCGGTGAGGCCCGCACACCGGCCGCCCACGCCATCCTCGACCGGCTCGCCGACGTCGGGCTCGGCTACATCAGTCTCGGCCAGCCGCTCACCACGCTGTCCGGCGGCGAGCGGCAGCGGCTCAAGCTGGCCACGCACATGGGCGCGAAGGGCGGCGACCGCCTCGTCTACGTACTCGACGAGCCGACCACCGGCCTCCACCTCGCCGACGTCGAGCAGCTGCTGCGTCTGCTCGACCGGCTCGTCGACTCCGGCCGGTCGGTCATCGTCGTCGAGCACCACCAGGCGGTCATGGCGCACGCCGACTGGATCATCGACCTCGGCCCCGGCGCCGGCCACGACGGCGGCCGGATCGTCTTCGAGGGCACCCCCGCCGACCTCGTCGCCGACCGCTCCACCCTCACCGGCGAGCACCTCGCGGCGTACGTCGGCGCCTGACCGGATCCCGGTCGGGCGGCACGTATCCGGACGGCCGGCGAGCTCCGCACCCGAGCGACCCGGCCGCCTCCGGCGCTCCCGCCGTCCGGGACGACGGCGGCGATCCGTGGCCGCTCCCCCGCACGCGCGGCAGGTGGGTGGCCGAATGCGGCCTTGTCCCCACCGGCGGGGCTCGGTCACTGTCGTGGGGCACCGCCCTCACCCGATGACCGACCACCATCGGAGACCCCATGCTGCGGGTGCACTTCACCGCCGAGGACATCGCGCGCGTCCGTGTCGCCGCCGCTCCCGACCATCTCTGGGAGATCACCAACAGCTACCAGACCCTGCTCCGCAAGGACGACACACTGGCGTTCGGCGACTGGCGGCGCCTGGTCCGCCCGCGGCTGAGTCGGACCGACGGGCTGCTCACCGCGCTCCTGCCGCCGCGCGGCTACTCACCGGACTTCCTCACCCCCGACCTGCTCGGCACCTTCGCCGTGGAGAGTGCGGTCGACCGGGTGCTCAGCACGCCCAGGAGCATCCTGCGCCGCGACCTGGCACGGCTCGCCGCCTCCCCGGCCCGGCCCCGGCGGCCGCTGCCGACCGGCGTCCGCGCCCTGGCCGACGGCGAACCCGAGGCCCTGCGCCGGCTGGGCGCGGCCCTGCACGCCTACCACCGGCGCGCCCTCGTCCCCTTCCGCCCGCACGTCCGGGCGCAGGTGGACGCCGACCGGGCCGCGCGCGCCCGGGCGGTCCTGGACGGCGGCACGGACGGACTCCTGGCGAGCTTCCGGCCTACGCTGCGCTGGGAGCCGCCCGTCCTGACGGCCGACTACCCGGTCGATCGCGAACTGCGGCTCGGCGGACGCGGGTTGCTGCTCCAGCCGTCCTTCTTCTGCTCCCGCAGACCCATCATGCTCGCCTCCCCCGCTCCGGAACTGGTCCCCGTCCTGGTCTATCCGATCCAGCACACCCTCGGCTGGGCCACACGGCCGAGCGCCGCGGAACGGGACGCGGAGCTGGGTGTCCTGCTCGGGCGTACCCGGGCCGCCATCCTGGAGGACGTCGTGACGGGCCGCACGACCGGCGAGCTCGCGCGGCGGTTCGGCATCTCGGGCGCCGCCGCGAGCCAGCACACCGCCGTCCTGCGCCGGGCGGGCCTGCTGCTGAGCATGCGCCGCAGCCGACACGTGGTGCACACCATCACGCCGGCGGGGCTCACCCTCCTCGGCGACCCGCCCGACGCGCCGTCCGACGCGCCGTCCGACGAGTGAGCCACAGCTTCCACACGGGGGGCGGTACCGCGGCAGACGTCAGCTCGGCAGCACACGAGGCCGCACCCAGCCGGGCGCCTCGAATGTCGCCGTGCTCACAGGGGGTCTCACGCGATGCGCACAAGTGCTCCGTCCTCGACGCCCCGGCACCCTCGGCGCCACGGCCTGTCCCGTGTCGGCCGTGTCCGCCGCCACCGGACCCGTCCAGGCCTCACCCGCCCAGGCCGCCGCCACGAACGAGCGCGCGGCCGGTCACGTCCTGCCCACGCCGGCCGCACCGCCCGCCGTGTCCGCGCCGTCGGCCGGGTCCGCGTCCGCCGAGCCCCCGACGATCCGCCCCGGGCCCAGGCCCAGTGGGATCGAGCATGTGGCGGCCGGTACATGCTGTCCGACCGGGTGGGCGGGGGCGCCTACCTCGACTCCCAGAGCGGCGCGCCGTCACACGCGTACGTCCACGGCCGGAGCGGCGACCTCCTGACGGCCGTGCCGCCACGGCGGAACCAGCCCGCCCCACAACTGGACGCCCGTCCGGTCCGTCCGCGACCGGTCCGTCCGCGACCGGTCCGTCCGCGACCGCTGATCCCGCGACCGCCGACGCCGGCCACCGCCGGCTCGAGGTGCCGGGAGTCTCGACAGCTGTCGCGAAACAGGCAACCGTTCAGTCAGTCGCTTCACCTGCTCGGAGTACCAGAGTGAGGAGCCGGCCATGTCCGCGGTCCAGCCCCCGGAGCCCGAGGTCCGCACCACCGCCGGGGTGGTCCGCGGCCGTACGGAGGACGGCCTGGCCGTCTTCCGTGGCATCCCGTACGCCAGACCCCCGCTCGGCGAGGCCCGCTGCTGACGGCCTGAGCGGACGCGCACGCAGGTGGACGTGCCGGGGGCACGCCGCAGCGCCCTTCCCGGTCGGCCGGTCGGCCGGTCGGTCGGCCCGGCGGTCGGTCGGCCCGGCGGTCGGTCGGCCCGGCGGTCGGAGCACGAACAGCGCTCGCAACTGACCGGCATGTCCCAGACGTTGACCGGGGCCCGGCGCGACAGCACAATGAGCGCGCGCAGTCCTGAGAGCGCTCTCAGCCTCATCCCGTTCCGCCGCTCCTGCCCTGTCCCGCCCTGTCCCGCCTTTTCCGCAGCGCTACCCCCACACCTTCGAGGAGACCCATGACCGGCAGCCAAGGCCCGGTACTCAGTCGTCGTGCGCTCATCGGGACCGGGCTCGGTGTCGGCGCCGCGGTCCTCACCGCGGCCGGCGCCGGCACGGCGGGGGCGGCGGAATCCCCGTCCGGCGCGGGCCACGGCTCCTCCCAGCGGCGGGCCCACGCCTTCCTGGCCGCGGCCATGGACGCCTATCCGGAGCACGGCCCGATCCGGCTCGCCCAGAGCTACACCGACCAGGCGGGCCTGTTCAGCACCGCCTTCACCTACGACAACGCCCTCACGATCCTGGCCCACCTCGCCTCCCGCACCCAGGACGGCCGGTCCCGGGCCGTGGCGCTCGGCGACGCGCTCCTCCACGCCCAGACCCATGACCCCGGTCATGACGACGGCAGACTCCGGCAGGCGTACAACGTGGGGCCGTACACCTTCTACGACGGCACGCCGCAGCCGGACGGCTTCGTCCGGGCCGACGGCACGGCCAACGTCGGAACCCAGTTCGGCTTCACCGGGACCGCCGTGGGCGACATGGCCTGGGCCGCCATCGCGCTCGGCGCCCTCGCCCGCCGTACCGGCAAGCGGCGGTTCCTCACCGGCGCCGTCCGGGCGGGCGAGTGGATCGCCCGCGTCGGCCACACCGAGGAACCCCTGGGCGGCTACAAGTTCGGCGTCAACGGGGCCGACGAGAAACTGCCGTTCACCTCCACCGAGCACAACACCGACCTGATCGCCCTCTTCGGGCAGCTCGCCCGGCTCACCGGAGACGGGGTCTGGTGGGAGCGGCGCGCGCGTGCCGAAGCCTTCGTCAAGCGCATGTGGGAACCGGCCGGGGGCTTCTTCTACACCGGCACCAACGACGGCGTGACCGTCAACACCTCGCCGATCCCCGAGGACACCCAGACCTGGACCCACCTCGCCCTCGACTCGCCCGCCCACGCCCGCTCCCTGGACTGGGCCGCGACCCGACTGGCCGTCCTGGACACGGCCGACCGGCCCAACAGCACGGTGCCTGCGGGCCAGTCCTACGAGGGGGTCACGTTCAGCTCCGCCAGCCTGCTGGCGAACGAGGACGCCCCGATCGCCGCGGGGCAGCCCAAGCCGGACCGCCACGGGGTGTGGTTCGAAGGCACGGCCCACCTGGCACTCGCTCTGCGCGACCGGCACGCTCCCGGGGACGAGGCCCGCGCCCGGCGGCTGCTCGCGTCCGTCGAGCGGGCCCAGGAACGACTCGGCGGCGGCCAGACCATCGGCGGCAGGACGCTTGCCGCGCGATCCGGAGTGGTCTCGGCGAGCAGCCCGCTCGACACCGGTTTCGGATTCGGCTACTACCCCTACCGGCACACCGGGGCAACCGCCTGGTACGTGCTGGCGGCCGCCCGCGCCAATCCCCTGCGGGTGTGACCTGGTACCTGCCGGCAGGGCCCGCGCCGATCCCCTGCGGGCCCGAGCGGGACGCCGCCTCGTCAGAAACGGGTGGGCGCCGCCCGTAAGGGGAGGAGGACGACGCCTCGCGAGGGACGGGTGGACGCCACCTCGCGAGGGACGGGTGGACGCCACCTCGCGAGGGACGGGGGGTGGACGCCACCTCGTGAAGGACGGGTGGACGACGCCTCGTGAGGGGCGGGTGGAGACGCCACGCCGCCCCCTCCTCACGGACGGGAATGCTCGCCGTCGCCGTCAGACGGGCCCACCCGTCTCCCCCTTCGGCACCCGGACCCGGACCCGGCACCCTGCACCCGTCCGACACCCCCGCCGAGCGCCCCCGCTCAGCCGCCCCGACGGGCCGCCGCGGCGAGGACCGCGGCCGCCGCGCCGGTGCCCAGGACCGCGCCGGCGACGACGTCGCCCGGGTAGTGCACGCCGGTGTGGATCCGTGAGTAGCCCACCGCGCAGGCCAGCAGGCCGAGCGGGACCGTGGCGGCGGGGAACGCGGGTCCGACCGCCGCGGCGAAGGCGACGGCCGAGGCCGTGTGGCCGGAGGGGAAGGACGCCGACGCCGGCATCGGCACATGCCGTCCCGGAAACGGCGACGCCTCGGCGCGATGGGGGCGTGGCCGACGGACGAGCCGCTTGCCGAGCAGGTTGGCGGTCGACGAGGCGACACCGACCGCCGCGAGGCCTAGCACGGCGGCACGGCGCGGCCGGCCCGGGCACAGGGCCAGCAGCCCGGCGGCGACGAACGAGATCTTGGAGTGGTCCGCCGCCGCGGACAGCTGCCGCAGGGCGGAGTCCAGCGTGGGCGTCCTGGTGACCGTGACGGCCTCGTAGAGGGCCTGGTCGAGGGCGGCGAGGTCACGCATCAGACCTCGGCGTGCCCCAGGTTCCCGCAGTGGACGGTCAGGCATCGCTGTGCTCCTGGTTCTTCTGTACGGACAGGGGGGTCCGGCCGAGCGCGAGGCGGACGACGCGCCGCCAGTCGACGGCCGGGGCCACGTAGGGGGCGCCGGGACGCTGTCTGGGCACGCGCACCCGCAGGACGCCCGGCCGCACCGTGCACACGACGGGCGGCGGCAGGGTGAGCGCCTCGCCGTCGACGGCGACCGGGACGAGTTCCTCGTCGGCCTCGACGACCACCCGACGCGACGTCAGCGCCGTGATGCTGCCGGCCCGTTCGCCGCGCAGCGCCAGTTCGGCGGCCTGCGCGGCGCTGTCCACCCGGACCGCGATCACTCCGAGCGTGCCGCCGTCGAGCCGCGGTCTGCGCCCGCCGCCCAGGGGGTCGGCGCGGACGTAGGGGTTGTTGCTCACCAGCAGTGTCTGCGGGGCGTGCAGGTGCTCGTCGTCGGTCCGGACCTCCAGGGAGGCGCCGGCGTCGCCGACCAGCAGGTCCGGCAGCTGGTCCAGGGCGGTGGCCGCCTTGGCGTCGCGGTAGTCGGGGCTCTGCACTATCTCCGCGTACGTGCCGAACGAGACCGTGTTGACGAACGGCCGCCCGGCCACGTCACCGAGATCGACGCGGAGTTCCACGCCGTCCGACAGGGCGTCCAGGCCGCTCGCCGGATCGTCCCGGTCCAGGCCCAGATCCATGGCGAAGTGATTGCGGGTTCCGGCGGCCACGACGACGAACGGCAGACCGTGTTCGGCGGCCACCCCCGCCACCAGGGCCTGGGTGCCGTCGCCGCTCGCCACGCCGAGCAGATCCGCGCCCTCGGCCACGGCCCGCCGGGCCAGGGCCACCGGGTCCGTGCCGGCGTCGAGGAGCAGCACCCGGGCGCCGAGCGCCTCGGCCCGCTCCACCAGCCCGAACTCACCGACCTTCCCGTCACCGGACCGCGGGTTCATGATCAGCACGGGTCGGCGGGGTGGCCGGACCGGGCGGGAGTGCATGCCGTGCGGTGCGCGCAGCCGGCGCAGCGCGCTGCGGGCGCAGGCCAGTGCCGCCGTCCACAACGCGAGCGCGGTCGCCGCCATCACCCACAGCCCCGACACGGCGTACAGCACCAGGACGCCGGCCGGCGCGGCCAGCGCCAGCAGGGCGCCGAGCAGGCGCGCCACGCCCCGGTGCGCGAGGGCCCACCAGATGCCCGCGCCGGCCAGGGCGAGTCCGGCCAGGCCGAGCAGCAGGACCAGCCAGCGGCCGGATCCGGCGCCGGCCCCGACCGCCGCGACGGCGCCGGCGACGCACAGCAGCGCGAGCCGGGCCAGCGTCCGCGCCGACAGGACACGTCCGCCGGAGCCGTCCGGCTTCGACTCGCTCGCCGTTCGGGTGGTGTTCATGATGCGTCGGGCGGTCCCTGGGATCCCGTGGCGCGTGCACGACGCGATCGGTCTCCCCGCGTGCTTGGGGGCCTGCCCTGTCTCCCCCTCCATGGTCATCGCGGGCCGCCGGGCTGGGCATCCCGGTATCGGTGACACCGCGGCGGCCCGACCGGGCGGACCGGCGCCTTCGGCACCGGAGAGCCAACGATCTCACGTGGTGGGCGCGGCTCCGATGTGAAGATGCCTTCGCGAGGGGTTGACGACGGCGCGCGGGACGGTCACCTTCGACAGAGCCCTTGAATGGGAGCGCTCCCACAGCACAGGGGACCTGTCCGTCGGCGAAGGAAGGCCCCATGTACCCAGCTGAACGCCTGTCCCGAAGGACGTTGCTGACGGCCGCCGTCGCGGGCACCGTCACCGCCGTCGCCTCCCCTTCGCGCGCCTCCACCCCACGGGCCTCCACCGCGTGCGCCCGCTTCCACACGGTCGGCCGGGTGAGCAGGAGTGACGACGGGTCGGTGCGCTACACCTGGCCCGGGATCTGCTTCGAGGGGCGTTTCCGCGGTCGCGGTGTCGGCGTGGTCCTGGAGGACTTCGACAACGACTACGACGTCCAGGTCGACGGCACGACCGTCGCCACCCTGGTGACGCCGGGCCGGACGACGTACCTGGTCGACGGCCTCTCCGACGCCGAGCACAGCGTGCGGCTGGTGAAACGCACCGAGAGCCCCTGGGCCGCGGGCCGGTTCGGCGGGTTCACCGCCGCTCCCGGCGGGGCCGTCCTCGCGGCACCCCCGGCCCGGAGCAGACAGATCGAGTTCATCGGTGACTCCTTCACCGCCGGATACGGCAACGTCTCCGCCACGCGCGACTGTTCGGCTACCGGCGGAGTGAACCGGAACAGCAACGCCGATCTCTCCTTCGGCGCGCTCACCGCCCGGCGGCTCGGCGCCGACCACCAGATCAACGCCTTCTCCGGCCGGGGCATGGTGCGCAACTACAACGGCGGCAGCCCCGGAACGGACTTCCGCACCTACTACGACCGGGCCCTGCTGCATGTCGACGGTGACGTCTGGCGGCGGCCGCACACCTGGCGTCCCCAGGTCGTCGTGATCGGCCTGGGCATCAACGACTTCTCCACCCCCCTCAACCCCGGTGAACCCTGGTCCACCGAGGAGGAGTTGACGGCTGCCTACGAGAGCGCCTACCACGGCTTCCTCGACGCGCTGCGGCGCCGGTACGGCCCCCGGACGTTCCTCGTGGTCGGCGCCACCCGCGTCTCCCGCACCACCGCGTTCGCCCGGGCCACCCTGCGGATCGTCCAGGAACGCAACCGGCGGGGCGATCACCGGGTCGGCCACTGGTACTACGACGATCCGGCCCTGGACTTCCTCGGCTGCGACTGGCACCCCTCCCTCCAGGACCACCGGATCATCTCCGCCCGGCTGGACACCCATCTCGCCGCCCTGCCGTTGCTCTGGTGACCGGCCGAGGGCGGAGACGGCAGAGGGCGGCGCCGGCGGCGGACGGTCAGGCGGGCGTCACCAGGCCGGTGATGTGGGCGGTGACCGTGTCCAGGATTGCGGTCCAGGCCGCCGCGTCGCCGAGCACCAGGTAGTTGAGGGTCAGTCCGTCGGTCATGGCGGCCAGGTAGCGGGCCAGTACGGGAACGGGGACACCGAGCCGGAAGTCCATGGTCTCGGCGAGTTCGCCGATGAGGTCGGCGTACGCGTCGCCGTACAGCTCGTACTGGCGTCGCGCCAGGTGCTCGAACCCCGGCTGGCGCAGGGCGTACTGGGTCAGTTCGTAGGTGAGCATGTGCTCGTCGGGGTGGGCGCGGACATGGTCCCAGTACGCCTGGAAACCGGCCCGGACGGTCTCCTCCAGGGTGGCCCGGGGGCGTAGGGCCTCCTTCACCACGGTCACGGAGTGGTCGGTGAGGGTCGTGATGACGGACTCGATCAGGGCCTGCTTGGAGTCGAAGCAGTAGTGGAAGACACTCAGGGACACGCCCGCCTCGGCGGCGATGGACCGGGTCGTGGTCTTCGCGACTCCGTCCCGGCTCATCGCCCTGATCGCCGCCTCCGTGAGCTGCCGGCGCCGCTCGGCCGACGCCATCCGCGCCATGTGCGTGTCCCCCGTGTCGTCCCGGCCCGCGGTCAGCTGCTGTGGACGCCCACCTCGCGCAGCGAGTACCCCCAGTCGGTGCCGCGGTCCAGGCCGAGGACGCGGACGTGGCGGGCCGGTGTCCCGGTGAAGCGGACCGTGTCGAGGCCGCCGTCGCCGGCGGTGGTGGACCAGGCCGTCCGCCAGCTCACACCGTCGGTGGACAGCTCGACGCGGTACGAACCGGCGTACGCGCGCTCCCAGTCGAGCGTGACGCGGCCGACCCGGTGGGTGGCGCCCAGGTCGATCCGCAGCCACTGGTCGTCGCTCCAGTCGCTGGCCCAGCGGGTGCCCGTGTCACCGTCCACGGCCCGGCCCGGCGCGTAGCTGGTGAACGGGTTGGCCTCCGCCGAACTGGCGGTCGCCGAGGCGCCCTTGGCGAGGTTGAGCCCGGCCTGGTGCTTCTCCGTCCCGCCCCAGGTGCCCAGGTAGGACTCCGCTCCGCGGAAGAGGTCGTCCACCACGCCCTGGCCGCCGACCTTCCGGATGTCCTCGATCCAGTCCGGGACCAGGCCGTAGTGCGCGGCTCCGTCGGTGTTCAGGTCCCAGGTGCGCTCGCCGGTGGTCTGCCGGTCGATGACGGAGCCACCGTCGACGCTGCGGTAGGGGTACGTCACCGGGTTCGCGGTGTCCGCGCCGCGCGGGGCCGGCCAGCCGCCGACGCCGTTCATGTCGGTGCCGTAGCCGTAGCCGACGTCGTACTTCTCGCGCAGGGCGTCCGTGCGCCGCGCCTCCGCGGCGAACTCCTCGGAGCCGTGCATGTACTGGGCGACGAAGCCGCCGAGGGCGTAGACCCGCTCGGTCCAGGCGATGTCCATCCAGCTGTGCGAGGACAGCACGCCCGGGTACGACCCGGCCTCGAAGATGTCGAGCACCCGGCCGGTGGCCTTGACGCTCATGTGGTCGATCTCCAGCATCATCTTGCGTTTCATCATGCCGCGCACCGCGTACTCACCGAGGTCGGTCAGCCCGCGGACGTTGCACTGGGCGTCGGCCTCGTACGCGGGGACCTCCACGCCGTCCGGGAGTTCCTTCTCGGCCTCGGGTGCCGCGGCGCCGCCGATGGGGTTGTCCTTCTGCGGGCCGGTGCACTTCTCGGTCCGCCAGAACGTGCCGGTCGACAGGAACTGGCCCACGTTGATGGCCGTGCCGAGGCCGTGCTCGTCGAAGCGGACCCCGCACAGCGCGTTGTCGAACTTGTGGCACAGGAACATGCTGCGCACGCCCAGGGCGTACAGCTCGTCGAGCCCGGCGTCGATGTCGGCCCTGTCGCACTGCGCGATGTCCAGGACCTGCTTGCAGCCGAACGGCTCGGAGGTCTCCACACCGAGGACGACCGCCAGCTTGCCCTGCTTGATGACCTCACGGGCCTGTGCGCTGTCGAGGACGATACGGAACCAGCCCTTGCCGGGGCCGCCGTACATCCTGTCGATGTAGGCCTGGAGGTCGTACGTCAGCTTCGCCTGGAGGCGGATCGACGTCATCTCGTCGCAGCCGCGGTCCTTGAAGAAGTACACCGAGCAGATCACGCCGTTGGTGACGAGGTCGTTGACGAGGACGCGCTGGCCGCCGCGCCAGGCCCGCTCCACCCAGGCGTAGTAGTTCTGCTGGTGGGTCAGCGAGTCGTGGGCGGGCCAGTCCTTGAAGGTGGGCCAGCCCACCGGGTCGTGCTTGCCGTCGCCGCCGTTGGTGATGTAGTCGAAGATCGCGAGCGAGCCGTCGGGGTAGTGCTCGGGGCAGTCCTTGAGCGCGTCGGCGATGCCGGCCTCGGAGAACGTCCTGCCGCAGATCAGCCGCCCGCCGAAGGCCTCGTTGGCGAACAGGTGGTTGTGCGCGTCGACGAAGCCGCGCACGTCGCCCTGGGCGTCGGTGCCGGTGAACGGCTCACCGGTGACGTTGATCTGCGAGTCCGGCGCGGGGCGTGCGGTGGGGACCCACCAGTCGGTGCCGGCCGCCGAACTCGGCGTGGGGCCGAGGGTCATGGCCAGCACGAGGAGGAGCAGCGACACCACGGTGACGTCTTTGCGTCGGTGGTACGGGCGTCCGGTCATGGTCACTGCCCACGTCCCTCGGTCGGGGGGATCGCGCGGTCGACGGGGCGCTCGACCGCCCGTGGGGTTGTCATGACCCGCGCAATATATGAGGACGAGGATCGCGACTGGCGCACTGCGAGTCAAGGGTCCGGGACAGTTGACCTGATGAACCGGGACGCCTCGGAGCACCGGGACGGCGGCGCCGGGCGGGGGCCGGGGAGCCGGCGTCTCCCGGACGCCGGACCCGCGGCTCGTCCCGGTCCCGGCCGGTCGGGTTCCGGTCCGCAACTCCCGTGCACCGCCCGCCCGGTCAGCCGACGGGGAGCGACCTGATGGCGGCGATGTCGAACTGGAGACGTACCTTCTCGCTCACCATGGCGCCGCCCTCGGCCAGTTTGGAGTTGTACGTCAGACCCCATTCGGAGCGGTTGATGGTGGTGGTCCCGTCGAAGCCGACCCGTTCGTAGCCGAAAGGGTCGGTGACGTGTCCGATGTAGGTGAGTTCCAGAACGACGGGCCGGGTGGTCTCCCTGATCGTGAGTTCGCCGGTCATGCGGTAGACGTCGGTCTCCGCGAGGTCCACGCCGGTGCTGGTGAAGCGCATCCGCGGATACGTCCTGGCGTCCAGGAAGTCACGGCCCACCAGATGGGCGTCACGCTGCTCCACACCGGTGTCGACGCTCGCGGTGTTCAGGATGATCTCCGCCTGCGAGCGGGACGGATCGCGGCCGTCGAAGTAGAGACGGCTCTGGTATTCCGTGAAAGCTCCGCGCACCGTGGTCACCATGGCGTGCCGCACGGAGAAGCCGATCCTGCTGTGTGCCGGGTCGATGACCCATTCGCCGGTCAGCGCCGCCAGCCGGGGATTCGGGAGGACGGCGGCGGAGGCGGCCGACGACCGGGTGTGGGGTGAGGGAGCGACGGCGGGCTCCGGGCGACGGAACGCGGTGCCACGGCTGAACAAATTCATGATTCACCTGACTACTGCACACGAGATCTCGCCGCAAGCCTTTGCCGGGCTGTGAAACCTTCCGGATCGACGTCACACAGCCCGCACACCTTCCCGGCATGAACAGCGAACGAGAACTCCACACATTCGCCACCCATTCCGGGAAAGCGCGGCGCCCACCGAAGTCGGCCCGGCCGCCGATCGGACTTCTCGGCCGAATCCACCGAAGACCTCTATTCGGCGCCGACGAGGGTGCGCACCTCGAAGTCCTCATGGACGTCCGGCGCTTCGGGACGGCTCAGCACCGAGCCGAGCCAGCCCAGGAGGAATCCGGCCGGGATGGAGACGAGGCCGGGGTTCTGCAGCGGGAACCAGGCGAAGTCGGCGGCCGGGTAGAGCGAGGAGGGGGTGGAGGACACGACGGGCGAGAAGACGACGAGCAGCACCGAGCACAGCAGGCCGCCGCAGAGGCTGAGCAGGGCGCCCTGCGCGGTGAAGCGCCGCCAGAACAGGGTGTAGACGAGCGTCGGCAGGATCGCCGACGCGGCGATCGCGAAGGCGAGGAAGGCCAGTGTGGCGGTGTTGGCACCCCAGGAGACCAGCGCGAGCAGCATGCCGAGGACACCGATGACGACCGCGGAGAGCCGGGCGACGGCCAGCTCCTCGGTCTGCTTCGCCCTGCCCTTGCGGATCACCTCGGCGTAGAGGTCATGGGCGAGGGAGGAGGCCGCTGCCAGGGTGAGACCCGCCGCGACCGCGAGGAGGGTGACGAAGGCCAGGCAGGACAGCAGGGCGGTGAGGACACCGCCGCCCAGGGCGTGCGCCAGCAGCAGGACGGCCGCGTCGCCCTTGCGGTCGGTCTCCACGATGGTGTCCCGGCCCACGACGGCGGTGGCGCCCAGGCCGAGAATGCCGGCGGCCAGGCAGACCAGGCTGACCAGGCCCATCGCCCACACCACCGAGGAGCGCAGGACGCCGCCCGACTTCGGGGCGAGCAGCCGCATCATGACGTGTGGGAGCGCGGCCAGCCCGAGCACGATGGCCAACTGCAGGCTGAAGAAGTCCAGTTTGCTGGTGGTGCTGGCGCCGTAGCGGAGCCCGGGCTCCAGGAACCGGGTGCCCTGCCCGCTGTTGTCCGCCGCGGCGGCGAGCAGCGCGTCGACGTTCCAGTCGTAGCGGTGCAGCACCATCACGGCGGTCACGGTGACGCCGGAGACCAGCATCACGGCCTTGACGATCTGGATGAACGTGGCTCCGGGCATGCCGCCGATGGCGGCGTACACGATGACGACGGTACCGATGACGACGACGCACAGGGTGCGGGTCGCGGCGCTCGGCTCACCGGTGAACTGGGTCAGCAGGGCGACGCTGCCGACGAGTTGGGCGACCAGGTAGAGCACGGTGATGGCCAGCGTGCACAGGGCCAGGGCCAGCCGGACCGGCCGCTGCCCGCGCGGCAGGCGCAGCGCCAGGGTGTCGCCCAGGGTGAACCGGCCCGCGTTGCGCAGGGGTTCGGCGATCAGCAGCAGGACCATCATCCAGGCCACGGCGGTGCCGCACAGGTACAGCAGCCCGTCGTAGCCGGTCAGGGCGACCAGGCCGGTGCTGCCCAGCAGGGTCGCGGCCGACAGGTAGTCCCCGCACATCGCCAGCCCGTTGCGCAGCGGGCTCATGGTGCGGTCGCCGAGGTAGAACTCGCTGATCTCGTCGCGCTGCGGCGCGGTCAGCAGGGCGGTGAACAGCGTGACCACGACCACGGACAGGAAGAGCACGAGCGTCAGTTGCAGGCTGAAGCGGTCCACGACCGCGGCGCCGGTCGTCACCACGGGCGGTACTCCCCCGCGCCGGGTGCCACGGGCCGCTCGGCCGCCGCCCGGCTTCTGGCCTCGGCCTCCTCGTGGCGGCGGGCGAGTCCGCGCAGACCGCGGGCCACCGGGGTGACCCGGGTGCGCATGTGCACCAGGTAACGCCACACGATCACGGCCATCAGCACGAACTGGCCGAGGCCCAGTGCCAGTCCGATCGTGAGATGGCCGCTCAGGGAACGGTTCATCAGGCCGGGGACGAAACTCGACACCAGGACGTACAGGAGGAATCCGCCGACGGCGGCGGCCGTCGACCTCACGCCGAACCGGCGGTGGGCGCGACGGAGGGACCGATACGCGGGATCGTGGGCCACCGACCGCGATCCCGCCTGTTCGGGAGGGAATGCGGGGTGGTGGGGCGGCAGCCCGCCGAACTGCGGGAAGTGGCGTGACACCATGCACCTTCTCTGCTGCTTCATGCCGCGCACCCGACTCTGCCGAGCTGTCGTCCGTTCAGCTCGCGGGCGCGCGGGAGCACACACCGAGTCATACTCCGTGCGGACTGTGTGGGGATTCGTGAATCCGAAATGCGCGCGATTCGAATTCCGGTGACCGGGTGCCTTGTTCGGCGGCCGGCCCTTACGTCGGGGGGTGACGACGTGGCCGGGAGGGGATTGTCGCAGCGGTCCCGTTGAACAATCAACCGGCGGCGCGCGGGGAAATCCGGGGCTGACTCATTCGCGCACTTCGGTGTCCGTCCGCGCTGTCGGGCGGCCTGCGGAAAGGTCTCCGCCGGGAAAAGGTCCGCACCTTGTCCTCCGGCCGGGTTGTCTCAAATGCAGCGCACATGTTCGGTGCGCGGCAGAGCGCCGGGTGAGGCCCGGGTCCACGAGCAGCGGAACGCTCGCACACCGTTGGCGAGAGGACGCCGAACGGGACGCCGGACACACGTGAACCCCGCTCCGCGTGCTGCGGAACGGGGCTCACGATCGAGCGCTGGGCAGGCCTTGCACCTGCATCTCCCCGCAGGAAGCGGGGCGTCTTTCCTTGGACCACCAACGCACCGTCGGGCACCGTTGGTTCGGCGCCGCGATCTGGATCAAGCATACCGCAGTCCGGAGGGTGCTCCGGTGCCGTGACGGCGCACCGGGGAGCGGCTCTCCGGTGGGCCGGGGGACCGCCGCGAGACGGTCCCGGACCGGGCCCGCCAGGTCAACCGACCCCGGTGTGCCTCCGATCGACGCGGTACAGGTCCGTGGAGGTGCCGATCAGTTCCCGGCGCTCCTCCCGCGAACCGACCATGGGCTGCGAACCGCTGAGCGGCACCTGCGCGCTCTCCGGCAGGAACCTCACCGTCACCAGCCCGATGACGCCCGCCAGCATCAGGTAGTAGGCGGGCACCATGTCGTCGCCGGTGACGCTGATCAGGGCCTCGGTCACCAGCGGGGTGGTGCCGCCGAAGGCGGCGACCGCGAAGTTGAAGCCGATGCCCATGGCCGCGTAGCGGACCGCGGTCGGGAACAGGGCGGGCAGGGTGGCGGCGCTCGGCGCGGCGAAGCAGGCCAGCAGGGTGGAGAGGATCAGCACGCCGAGGATCGGTGCCCAGGTTCCGTCCGCCTTGATGAGGAGGAAGGACGGCACCGCGAGGACGATCATCGCGGCGGCCGCGACCCCGTAGAGGGGTCGTCGGCCGACCCGGTCGCTGAGCCGGCCGAGGAAGGTGATCAGCAATACGATCCACACCATGCCGGTCAGCACGAGCACGTCGGCGGAGCCGCTCGAACGGTGCAGCGTCTCGGTCTGATAGGTGGGCAGGAAGCCGGTGACCATGTAGTTGGTCACGTTGTAGAGCAGCACGAGGCCCGCGCAGATCAGCAGGGGCCGCCAGTGGTCCTTCACGACGGTCCGCAGCTCGCCGCCCGCCGACTCCTGAGCGAGGTTCTTCTCGTGTGCGTCCAACTGCTGCTGGAACGCCGGGGATTCCTCCAGCTTGAGCCGCATGTACAGGCCGATGACGCCGAGCGGGCCGGCGATCAGGAACGGGACGCGCCAGCCCCACGACAGCATCTCGGCGTCGGTCAGCAGCAGGTTCAGCACGGTGACCAGCGCGGAGCCGAGGGCGTACCCGGTGAAGGTCCCGAAGTCGAGCCAGCTGGAGAGGAACCCGCGGCGGCGGTCCGGGGAGTACTCGGCGACGAAGGTGGTGGCGCCACCGTACTCACCGCCCGTGGAGAAGCCCTGGACCATGCGGGCCAGCAGCAGGAGGACCGGCGCGGCGATGCCGATGGTGGCGTAGCTGGGGATCAGGCCGATGGCGAAGGTGCCGGCCGCCATCATGATCATGGTGGTGGCGAGCACCTTCTGCCGGCCGATCCGGTCGCCCAGCGGGCCGAAGACGAGGCCGCCGAGGGGTCGGACGAGGAACGCCGCGGCGAAGGTCGCGAAGGACGAGATCAGCTGGGCGGCCGGTGAGGCGCCCGGGAAGAACACCTTCCCGATGGTGGCGGCGAGGTAGCTGTAGACGCCGAAGTCGAACCACTCCATGCAGTTGCCGAGCGCGGAGGCGCCCACCGCCCGCCGCAGCAGCGGTCGTTCGACGACCTGGACGTCCTCCTCGCGGAAGGCGCCTCGGTTGCGGCGGAGCCTTCGGGTCAGATCCTCCCGGACCTGGTGGGGCAGGTTCGCGACGGACTCCTCAGCCCTCTCCTCGACCACACTGGCGCCTTTCTCCCGACACGGCGCGCGCCGTCCTGGTCACCGGCGCACGTCACAGCCGCTGCCCGGGTTTGCGCATGCCACACAGCAAACACCCGTTCCGATGGCCGGTGTCGGGACGGGTCCGGGGTGCCGCCCGGGCCGCCGGATCCCCGTGCGGCACCCCCGCCCCCCGCCCACCCCGTCGTTTGTTACGCTCCCCGAGCCTCCCGTGGGGGAAGCCGGTGAGAATCCGGCGCTGACCCGCAGCGGTGTGCGCGAGGGACCTGGTGGTCCGTCCCGCGAGCCCGATTGCCCACGGCGAGGTCGCGACCCGTTGACTGCTCGCCGTGGACTGCGAGAGGGGACCGCGCGGCCGTCGCGCCGTACGGGCTGCCTCCTTGACGTTTCTCAGGCGGCCCCAGGCGAAGGACCGCCCGACCGTGCAGCGAAGCCTGTCCCCCGCCCCGACCGTCGCCGCGCGCCGCGGCCGAAGACCGGTGTCCGTCCTGCCCCTCGTCCTCGGACTGACGCTGTTCCTGCTCGTCTCACTGGTGTGCGGCGTGGGCCTGGGCGCGGCGGGGATCGGCTGGGGCGACGTCCTCGGGTTCCTGTACGCCGGGGTGACCGGCGGGACGGTGCGCGGGGCCGACGCGGCCTCGTACACGATCGTCTGGGAGATCCGGCTGCCGCGGGTGGTGCTCGGCGCCGTCGTCGGGGCGGGTCTCGCGACCGTGGGGGTGGCGGTGCAGGCGATGGTCCGCAACGCGCTCGCCGATCCGTTCGTGCTGGGCATCTCCTCCGGTGCGGCGGTGGGCGCCAACGCGGTCATCCTGCTGGGCGCGTTCGCCGGACTCGGGGTGTGGGCGCTGTCCGTGTCGGCGTTCGGATCGGCGCTCGCGGCGATGACGCTGGTGTACGCGATGGCCCGGTCGCCGCAGGGGCTCACCCCGCTGCGGCTGATCCTGACCGGGACGGCGCTGGCGTACGGCTTCGAGGCGCTCACCACCGTGATGGTGTTCGGGGCCGCCCGTGGTGAGGCGGCACGCTCGGCGATGATGTGGCTGCTGGGCAGCCTGGGCGGCGCGAGCTGGGTCCAGGTGCCGCTCGCCGCGGTGACCGTGACGGCCGGGTGGCTGTGGCTGCGGGTGCGGGCGGAGGCGCTCAACGCGCTCGCGATGGGGGACGAGACGTCCGCCGCGCTGGGTGTCCCGCCGGGGCGGCTGCGCCGGGAGCTGTTCGTCGTGACCGCGGCCGTGACCGGGACCGTGGTCGCGGTCAGCGGCGCCATCGGCTTCGTCGGGCTGATGGTGCCGCACGTGGTGCGGATGCTGGTGGGCGCCGACCACCGGCGGGTGCTGGCGGTGGCCCCGCTCGTCGGCGCGGTGCTGCTGGTGTGGGCGGACGTCCTGTCCCGGCTCCTGCTCGCGCCCGCGGAGCTGCCCGTCGGAGTGATCACCGCGGTGGTCGGGGTGCCCGCCTTCCTGCTGCTGATGCGGCGCGGCGGCTACGCGTTCGGGGGGCGGTGACCATGCGGCTCGACCTCACGGGCGTGACGGTCGAAGTGGCCGGGTCCCGGCTCGTCGACGACGTCCGGCTCACCGTGGACAGCGGGGCGTTCGTCGGCCTCGTCGGCCCGAACGGCAGCGGCAAGTCGACGCTGCTGCGCTGCGTGTACCGGGCGCTGCGGCCGGACGCGGGAGTGGTGCGGCTGGACGGCGACGACGTGCGGGCCCTGCCTCCCCGGGCTGCGGCCCGGGTGCTGGCCGCGCTGCCGCAGGAGTCGTCCGCCGAGTTCGACTTCACCGTCGCCGAGGTGGTCGCCATGGGCCGGCAGCCGCACCGGGACCGTACCGCCGCCGACGAC
Organism: Streptomyces sp. ALI-76-A; assembly: GCF_030287445.1. Classification (GTDB taxonomy): domain Bacteria; phylum Actinomycetota; class Actinomycetes; order Streptomycetales; family Streptomycetaceae; genus Streptomyces. The sequence goes on from NZ_JASVWB010000002.1 coordinate 778,957, forward strand.
CGGGCGGTGTGCGCGGACGCCATGGACCGCACCGGTGTCGGTCATCTCGCCGGCCGGGGCTTCCTGGCCCTGTCCGGCGGGGAGAGGCAGCGGGTGCTCATCGCCCGGGCGCTCGCCCAGCGGCCGAGGGTGCTCGTGCTCGACGAGCCCACCAACCACCTCGATGTGGCGCACCAGTTGGACGTGCTGTCCCTGGTCCGGGCGAGCGGACTGACGGTGCTCGCCGCACTGCACGACCTGAACCTGGCCGCCGCGCACTGCGACGTGCTGTACGTGCTCTCCGGCGGCCGGATCGTCGCCTCCGGCCCACCGCACGACGTGCTCCGACCGGACCTGCTCGCCGAGGTGTTCGGGGTCCGCGCGCATCCTGTACGGCATCCGGAGACCGGTGCCGTCCAGCTCCTGTTCGACCGGCTCCCGACCACCGCCCCGTAAAGGACCCCGCCATGCGCAAGCTGCTCGCCGCCGCACTCTGCCTCGTCGCGACCGTCACCGCCTCCGGGTGCGGGGCGGAGGTCGAGCCGTCGTCGAAGGACGCGAGGTCCGCCGCGGTCACGCTCACCAACTGCGGCCGGAAGGTCACCTACGACAAGGTCCCCGAGCGCGTGGTCACCAACGACGTCGGGATCACCGAGCTGATGTTCGCGCTCGGTCTGGAGGACCGTATGGCCGGGTTCGCGATGCCTGACGACAAGGGCGACCTGAGCGAGGTGCCCTGGCAGGACGGCTACGACACGGTGCCGTGGCTGTCGAAGGACCAGCTGACCAAGGAGGTGGTGCTCGACGCCCGCGCCGACCTCGTGTTCGCCGGCTGGAACTACGGCTTCCGGGACGACAGCGGCTTCACGCCCGACGCGCTGGAGAAGCTCGGCATCCCGTCGTACGTCCTCACCGAGTCCTGCCGCAACGGCCGTACCGAGAGCTCGCGCGGGGTCATGCCGCCGCTTCAGGCGCTGTACGCCGATCTCACCAACCTGGGGAAGCTGTTCGGTGTCGAGGAGCGGGCGGCCGCGCTGGTCGCCGGCTTCGAGCAGCGGATCGCCGACGTCCGGGCGAAGGCGCCGCGGGGCGCGGCGCGGCCGAAGGTCTTCCTGTACGACAGCGGCCAGGACCAGCCGTTCACCTCGGGCCGTTACGCCGCCCCCGAGCAGATCATCAGCGAGGCCGGCGGGACCAACGTCATGCACGACGTCGAGGACTCCTGGACGACCGTCGGCTGGGAGAGCGTCGTGCGCCGGGATCCGGACGTCATCGTGATCTGCGACTACGGGGACGTCAGCGCCGAGCAGAAACGGGAGTTCCTGCTCTCCTACGCGCCGCTGCGGGGCGTCTCGGCGGTCCGGCACCGGCGGATCGTCGTCCTCGACTACGCCGACCTGGTCGAAAGTCCCCGCAACCCGTCCGCCGTCGCCCGGCTCGGCGCGTATCTGCGGTCGGTGGCGGGGTAGGGCGCACCTGCCGGACCGCGCGGCGGGCAGCGTGCAGCGGCCTGTGCCCGTGCCCGGCGCTCCGTGGTGGCATCGGGGCCCGGGCAACCGGGAAACGCCGGAACTCTGCGCCGTCGTGCACCGCCCGCGCTGATCTCGGCGCCGGAAAATACCCGCTGATCATTCGGGAACGCGGCGCGGGGAAGCCGGGCCGGTATATCCGGGAACCCCGGTGAGGTCGCCCACGCCGTATTCGGCCACCGGAACCCGTATGAACGGAAGGATGTTCGGCACCGGATCCGCGGCCGCGCCGGACCAGGTGCCCGGGCGGCCTCCGGTCGTCACGGGAGCGACCGCTGCGACCGGTCCTCCCGTGCACCCCCCTGAAGGCTTCTTCGCGCCGGTGGGACGGGGTTTTCCCGGCACGGACACGTCCGGATGCGCGGGTCCGGTCGGGCCGGCGCGCGGCAGGGCGGACGTGCGGGGAGAACGACCTGTTCAGGCGCTCCGGAATACCCGGCCGAGCCTCTAGAATTTTCGACGACCACGACGGGGGAACACGGGGGAAGCGTGTTATGGACACCGTTATCGTGCAGTTGCCCGACGAAACGCCGGCCGCGCACCGAGGAATTCACCGGATCCCGCGGCTGCTGCACATGGGGCCCGGTGAGACGAAGGACTTCGGCCGGGGAGCGCCCGGCAGCACGCCGGCCATCGTGCTGACCGATCCGGGTGTGTCGCGCCACGCCGGACTCATCGAGGCCGCCGGGGACTTCTGGCGGCTGTCGAACTTCAGCGCCACGTCCACCTACGCGGTGGAGAACCTCGAAGGAGCCGGCGAGTACATCAAGGTGGCGCCGGGGCGGCTCGGCGCGCCCGTCCCGTTCGAGTTCTCCCGGGTGGTGCTGCCCGCCCTGGACGGCACCGCGACCTTCAAGGTGTTCGCGCCGCAGCACGCGTACGCGCAGGACGGGGCGGGTCCCGACTACGGGGAGCGGACCGTCAGCCCCTTCTCCCTGGACCCGACCTCGAAGTACTTCCTGGTGCTGGTCGCGCTGTGCGAGCCCCGGCTGCGCAGTTCCTCCGGCGCTGCCCTGCCCGGCGCCGGGGAGATCGTGGAGCGGCTGCGTCCCCTGGAGTCGTGCCGCGACCTGACCCGCTCGGCGGTGAACTACCACATCGACTACCTGACGTCCGCGAAGCTCCGGCTGCGGACCGTCCACGAGGACGACCTGACGGCGAACGGCCCGAAGGACGGCGGACGGGTGGGCGCCAAGCGCGAGGACCTGGTGACTCTGGCGCTGCGGTTCAACCTGGTGCACGAGGAGCACCTGGCCCTGCTGCCCCGGCGCATCGCCCCGCCGGCCCGGTCCCCGGGGTCGGGAGCGGCGGCAGCGCCGGCTCCCGCGCACGAGTGCCGCTGATCCGCCGGGGCCCTGACATCTGTCAGGTGCCTCGCCGCCTCCACTCCTCCCTGTCGTGCTGAGGTCGGCCCAGTGCCGTGCGGCACCGCGTCACACAGGGCCGTCGGGACGCACACGTGGCGGACCGCCGTCAGGGAGCCCGGCGGCGGCGACGTCGCCCGGGTGAACAGCCTGGGCCTGCGGGGCGGTGTGAAGATCGCGGAGGTCCCCGACCGCTGGCGCCGGTCCGCCGCGCCGGCACCGGTCGTGCGCGGCGCGGTCGGCCGACGGACCCGGGCCCGCCTTCCCGGCGCGGCCGGGGTCCGCGGCGCGTGATAGGACGATCAGCGAGAGATCGCGATCGAGGAGTGCACACGTGACAGATACGGCAGCGGCGGCCACCGGCGTACGGGTCTTCGTCGACAAGCAGAGTCCGGAGGCCTACCGCGCCCTGACCGCCACGGCCGAGGCCGTCCGGGGCGTCGCCGCCGCGGCGGGACTGGACCGGCCGCTCGTCGAGCTGGTGAACATCCGGGTGTCCCAGATCAACACCTGCGCCTACTGCCTCAACCTGCACACCAGGGCCGCGCTGCGCGCCGGCGAGACCGTCCAGCGCCTGGGTGTCCTTCCGGCCTGGCGGGACACCGATCTGTTCACCCCCCGGGAGCGGGCCGCGCTCGCGCTCGCCGAGGCCACCACGCGCCCGGCGGACGCCGGGACACAGGAGAGTGCCTACGCCGAAGCCCGGGCCGTGCTGTCCGACGACGAGATATCGGCGGTGATCTGGGTGGCGATCACGATGAACGCCTTCAACCGGGTGTCGGTCATGAGCAAGCATCCGGTGCGCGCCGTGCCCGCCTCGCCACCGGCGACCCCGTCGGCCTGAGGGCGTGCGGCCAGGCCGTGTGAAACGGCGGCACAACGGGTCGGCGTTCCCATCGGCCGGACGACGTACAGCCCGGCCGGGCGGCACGGCACCCGGCACGGCGGCCGGCCCGGCCACCGCGCAGTGCGGGGCCGGGCCGGCCGGGTGGACGCGCCGCCTCAGCCCTGGCGTGCCTTGAAGCGCGGGTCCTTCTTGTTGATCACGAACGTCACTCCCCGGCGGCGTACCACCTGGGCCCCCGGCTTCGACTTCAGCGAGCGCAGGGACGCGCGTACCTTCATGTCCGTGTCCTCCTCGTGTGCGAAGACCGCGGCCCGGTCAGCGGTGGGCGCCGGACGCGGTGCCGTAGCGCCGCTCGAACCGCTCCACACGGCCCGCGGTGTCCACGACCCGCGTGGTGCCGGTGTAGAACGGGTGGCTGGCCGACGAGATCTCGACGTCGATCAGCGGGTAGGTGGTGCCGTCCGTCCACTCGATCGTCCGCGACGCGGGCGCGGTCGAGCGGGTGAGGAACGTGGCTCCCGCCGCGCGGTCGCGGAAGACGACCGGGCGGGAGACGGGGTGGATGGCGTGCCTCATGGTGTGTCCTTTCCTACGGCTGTCCGGCGAGGGGTGACGGTCCGTCTCACCTCGCCTCGCGGAAGGCGACGTGCTCCCCGGCCACCGGGTCGTACTTGCGCAGGACCAGCCGGTCGGGATCGGTGAGACGGTTCTTGCGCGTCACATAGGTGACGCCGGTCCCGGCCGTCGACCTCAGCGTGACGACGGGACGCACGGTGTTGCGTGCCATGAGGTCCTCCTTCCGCCCACATCGCGGGTTTCTCGGTTTCTTGGCCCGCGCATGTCAGCTACGTGGGCGTCAACGCAAGCCCCCACCGGTACATTCCCGCCCGCGCGAAGCCAGGTACGGGCCTGGTCGGAGCCTCGGCGGGAGCGCCTCGAAGACGCGCCGCTGTTCTTCCTGTTGTTCTTCCTGGTGCGGGCGGACGGCCCGGGGTGGGATGGAGCGCGCCGCACGGTCGGCAGCCGCGTCACGATCCATCAAGGAGCAGTCGTCATGTGCAGCACCCTGTCGACCTCTTCGCTGTCCCCGTCCGACCGCGCGGAGATCCGGCGGGGCGCGGTCTCCCTCAGGTTCGTGCCGCTGCGTGTCGGCCTCTCCGACGCCGAGTCGGCCACGGCCGCGGTCACCAGCCGCCGGCTGGGCCCGCTCCGGGTCTCGACCGTCTCCGCGGGGCCGCGGAGGGCCGTACGGGATCACCGGATGATCACGCGGGACGGCGAGACCCACCTCACACTCACCCTCCAGCACCGCGGAACCGCCCGGCTGGTCCAGGACCGGCGTGAGGTGCTCCTGGAACCGGGCCAGTTCGCCCTGTCCGACTCCGCGCGGCCGTTCCTGCTGGAGCTGCCGGAGCCGTTCGGCTTCACCGCGTTCGACGTGCCCAGGTCCTCGCTCGATCTGGCGGGCCGGGACGTGCGGGCTCTCACCGCGCGGGCGTTCTCCCCCGGCGCCGGGTGCGCCGGCGTCGTGGCGGCCTACCTGGGAGCGTTGGCCCGCGACGCGGCGGACGTCACCCCGGAGACGGCACACCAGCTGGGCCTGACCGCATGCGACCTGCTGGCCGCCCTGGTCCGGGAGGAGCAGGGCCGGCCCGCCCCGGAGACACCCGAAGCTGCCCGGGCGATGCTGACCCGGGTCCAGACCTACGTGCTGAGGCACCTGGCCGATCCGGGACTGGCCCCGCCGGCCGTCGCGGCCGCCCACCACATCTCGGTCCGGTACCTGCACAAGCTCTTCGAGCGCGAGGACACCACGCTGGCCAAGTGGATCCAGGCCCGCCGGCTGGACATGTGCCGTCGGGACCTGGCGCGCCACTCGCTGCGGGGGCCCGGTGTCGCGTCGGTGGCGCGGCGCTGGGGTTTCGTGAGCGCCGCGCACTTCAGCCGCGTGTTCCGGGCCGCGTACGGCATGTCGCCCACCGAGTGGCAGGCCGAGGTGCGATCGGGCGGACCCGCGCCCACTCCGGCGGACGAGGCGCTCTCCGGCACGCGCGAAGGGTGAGCGGAACCGGGAGGGGGGAGCGGGCGGTGGGGTCGGGCAGGAGGACGGGCCGCGAGAGGCGGACCGGTGGCGGCGCACCGAGCGCGGGCCGTGCGTCAGGGCGGCGGCGCGGCGCCCTCGTGCCGCCAGCTCTCCCGCACCGCGTTCGCCTCGTCCAGCCACCGGTCGGACCGGGCCTCGGTGAAGCAGCGGACGGCGTCCTCGATCATCACCACCGCCTCGTCGCGCCGGTGCAGCGCCCACAGCGCCTGCGCCTTGCGCATCGCCGGTACCCCGCGGTTCAGGGCGATGCCCACGTGGGCGTCCAGCTCCAGCGCCCGGTCGCAGACCTCGTTCGCCGCCTCCCAGAGGCCCAGGTCCAGCAGGACCAGCGCCTTGCCGGTCAGGGCGTTCATCACCGTGAGGTCCGCGATGTGCGGCGCCGGAGCCGTGCTCGGGTCGGTCAACCGCGCCACGGTGGTGTCGAAGACATCGACGGCCTCCTGGAACCGGCCCGCCGCCCGCAGGTTGAGCGCGAGGCCGAGGAGCGCCTGCGGGTGGCCCTCCTTGTCCCCCGCTGCGGCGAACAACTCCGCGGCCCGCCGCGCCTGGTCGACGGCGGCCCCGAACTCCCCCGAGTCGGTGGCGGCGTAGGCGGCGTACGTCAGCGACCACGCCTCCTGCACCGGACTGTCCGCCCGGCGGGCGAGCTGGGCGGCCTCCAGGGCGAGAACCATGGCGTCGGCGGGCCGGCCGAGGCAGTTGCTGAACGCCCAGGCGAGGTAGTTGGCGTGGGTGGCTTCGAGTCCGGGGTCGCCGAGCGCGTGGGCGGCGGACCGCGACAGCGCGAAGACGGTGTGCCAGTGTCCCCAGTGGATCCAGCGGTCGGAGAACCAGTGCATGGACTCCGCCACGTCGACGACCGTGCGGTGCGCGCCGGCCGCCGCGGCGGCACGCAGGGCGGCGAACCAGTTGACGCTCTCCGACCGCAGCCAGTGCTGGGCGGAGGGCGCGTCGTGGAGGTCGACGAGCGGGCCGTCGACGGTGCCCGGGGCAAGGCCAGGTTCGAACCACTGGCCGGCGGTACGGGCGGTGTCCAGGAGCCAGGTGTCCAGCGCCGCGCGGGCCGCCTGTCGTTCCTCGGGGCTCTCCTCGTCGCACAGACGCTGGTAGGCGTACAGCCGCACCAGGTCATGGAACGAGGCCCGGTCGTCGCCGCCGGCGTTCAGCAGCCCGAGTTCGATGAGCTCGTCCGTAATCCGCTCCACGTCCGGGGCATCGGACGAGGTGAGCGCGGCTCCGAGGGCGGGTGAGAAGTCGGGACCGGGCACCAGCGCCAGCCGTCGGAACAACTGGCGCGCGGGGCCGGTCAGTTGCTCGTAGGACAGAGTGAACGCCGACTTGATCCGGAGGTCTCCGGCGGTCAGGCGGTCAAGGCGCAGGTCCTCGGCCGCCAGCCGGTCGGCCAGGCTCGTCGCGCTCCAGGCCGGACGGCTCACCAGGCGGTTGCCGGCGATGCGCAGGGCCAGCGGCAGGCCGCCGCAGAGGTCGGCGACGCGCCGCAGGGAGGCCGTGTCCCGCTCGTGCGTCCCGTGCCCCGCCCGGTCGGCGGTGATGGTCGCCAGCAGGGCGGTGGCCGCGTCGGCCGCGAGCGGGGGCGGCACGAGACGCCGGGCGTGTTCGATGCCGGTCAGCGCGCGGCGGCTGGTGATCCAGAAGGTGCAGGTCCCGCCGCCGGGCAGCAGCGGGCGCAGCTGCGCCTCGTCGGCGGCGTTGTCGAGGATGACGAGGACGTTCCGGTCGCGGACCAGGCGGCGGTGGAGCACCTGGCGTTCCTCGGGGTCGGCCGGCAGGTCGCGTTCCCGCACGCCGAGTGCCTTCAGCAGTCGGGCCAGCGCGTCGTGGGGGTCCAGCGGCTCGGCGTCCAGGCCGCGCAGGTTGAGGAACAGGCGTCCGTCGTCGTAGCGCTGTGCCTGCCGGTGGGCGGCCTCGACGACCAGTGTCGTCTTGCCGACTCCGGGGGCACCGGTGACGACGACGGCGTGCGTGCCCGCTGCCGGTCCCGGTCCGGCCGTGTCGAGCCAGTGCAGCTCCTCGTCGCGGCCGGCGAAGTCGGGGACGGCCGGCGGGAGGTCGCACAGGCCGAACGTGGTGGGCCGGGTGCGGCGTCGGCCGTCCCGGGCGGCGGCGAGCAGGGCGTCGGCGTCCTTCCCCACCAGGCCGAGGGCGGCGGCCAGCGCCTGGACGGTGCGCGCCTGCGGTCCTTTGCTGTGACCCCGTTCCATGTCGCCGATGGCGCGGTCACTGACGCCCGAGGCCTCGGCGAGTTCCTCCAGCGTCAGGCCGGCGGCGTGCCGGAATCCGCGGAGCAACGGTCCGAGGGCGTCCGGTTGCGGACCGACCACGACAGCATGTTCCTCTCAGCGACGACGCCCCAGCCTACCGAAGAAACGTGCCTGCTCCGGGCCGGTCCGCCCGGAGGGGACCGGCCCGCGGCGCGGGTCAGTCCCCGCAGCAACCGTCCCCGTCGCCCGCTCGGGGGTCGGTGTCGAGGCGGCAGAAGCACGACGCCTCGACGGGTACGTCGGCCAGTGCGGCGGCGGTGCGCAGGTGCTGGGCGACGATCCGTGCCTCCCCCGCCCTGCCCAGGCGGACCAGGCACTCGTGGAAGCCGTGCAGGGCCCACACGTTGCCCGGGTGCTGGAGGGCGCGCGGGAGCGTGTCGTCCAGACCGAGGTCGGCGCGGTAGACGGCCTCGGCCTCCGCGACGCGGCCCTGTTCGAGGAGCAGGGCGCCGTAGGCGTGGCGGGTGGGCTGCATCCAGCCCCAGGGCTCGTCGTAGGGGAGGTTGTCGTCCAGGTCGATCGAGCGTTCCAGGGCGGCGAAGGCTGCGTCGAGATGGCCTTTGCGGTACTCCAGTTCGCCGTCGAGCATCGCGGAGGCGATGGCGAGGATGTCGGCGCACGTGTTGTTGAACAGCATGCGGCTCTCGGGGACCCGGGCGACCGCCTCGTGGAACAGCCGGCGTTCGGTCTCCGCCTCGGCGACCCGGTGGGTGGCCGAGAGGGCGACACCGCGGGCGTAGTGGAGCATCGCGGTCGTCACGCAGTGGAGCTCCGGGTCGGCGGGCAGGGGCAGGGCCAGGATGTCGGCCCAGCGGCCGAAGCGGATCAGGACATGCGCCCGCATGGCGAGGAAGCCCTCCAGCCAGTCGGCCATGGGCGGGCTCTCCACCCGCAGCAGTTCCTCGGGGATCGACGCCTCCAGTCGCGCGGCGGTCTCCAGGGCGACCTCGCACTGGCCGAGGAACATCGCGCCGTAGATCTTGAAGTGGTAGTTGTGCGACCGGTACAGCGTGTAGAAGTTCATCGCCCCGGCGCGTGCGTGGACCTTCTCGTCCGCGAGGATCGCGGCACTGTTGTCCGACACCACCCGCCGGTAGTCGCCGCAGAGCACCTCCAGGTGCGAGGGCATGTGGTGGAGGTGGCCGGCGTCCGGGACCAGGCCCCGCAGCCGGTCGGCGACGGACAGGGCCGCCTCGGGAGTCGGGGACATCTCCATCAGATGGACGTACAGGTGCAGGGCGCCCGGGTGCCGCCGCCCGGCGTCGGTGGCCAGCACCCGGTCCAGGACGGCCTTGGCCTCCAGCGTGCGGGCCCCGTCGGCCGGCTCACCGCTGCGCAGGTCCCACAGCTGCCAGGGCGTGAGGTTCATCAGCGCGTCGGCGTACAGCGCGGCCACGTCCGGGTCGTCGGGGGCCAGGGCGTGGACCGCGCGCATGCTGTCGGCGTACGGCTCGTTCCACACCGAGCAGTCGTCCACCGGCTCGGCCCGCGGATAGCGGGCGCGCAGCGCGCCGATCAGGGCCCGTTCCACGGGGGTGGCGTCGGCGGACTTCTCGTGGGCCAGTTCGACGGCGGCGTGGGTGCGGTCGACGGTCCGGGTCAGCTCCTGGCCGTCGAAGAACTCCCAGGGCTTGTTGTAGTTCGGGCCCAGGGCGTAGGCGATGCCCCAGTGGGCCATGGCGCAGTCGGGATCGGCCGCGGCCGCCGCCTCGAAGCAGGCGACCGCCTCCTCGTGGTGGAAGGCGTACGTCCACACCAGCCCGCGGTCGAACCAGAGCTGGGCCTGTGCCGACGAGGTCGTCACGGAGCGGCCGTGCGTGCCGAGGTCGTAGTACTCCATGGCTGACTCCTGACGGTCCTGCCGCTCGGCGGATGATGTCCCGGAGTCGATTTTCCCCGATTTCCCGCTCCCTGCCGGGGACATTCCCGCCGTGCGCACCTAGGAATGCCGCAGTGCGGTGGTGAGCGCGTCCAGGTACGCGGAGACCGGGCCGAGGGTCAGCACACCGCTGCCGGCGCCGGCGAGTTCGCCCGCGGCCGGTGCGAGCGCGGTGTGCGCCCGTCGCATCGTGGCGTGGTCGCCGACCCGGAGCGCCGTGTGCGCGAGGAGCCCCCACAGGGCCTCGTACAGCAGGTCGCGCGGCGGGGCGGGCACGGACCCGAGCAGGTGTACGGCCTCGTCCTCCCGGCCCTCGGACGCCAGCAGCAGCGGGCGCGCCCACGGCTCGTACGGACCCCAGTCGCAGCGCGGACCGGGGTCGAAGGGCTCGTCGTGGCGCACGTGCAGGCACAGCAGGGCCAGCGGCAGCAGTCCGGACTCCAGGCCGGGCATTCCGGCGCCGTCCAGGGTCATGGCGGCGTCGCGGTAGGCGGACGCGGCGGCGGGCAGGGGCGCCGTCAGCGCCGTGCGCAGCGCGCGGTACCACGTGGTGAAGACGGACACCAGGGGGAGTTCGTGGCGCTCGGCCAGCGCGTCGGCGGCCGTGGCGTGCCGGTCGGCTCCGGCGAGGTCGGACCGGGCGCACCGGGCCTGGAGCCGGATCAGGTGGCCGAGCACCTCGTACGTCACCAGGCTGGTGCGCGAGGCGAGGGAGAGGATCTCGGTGCCGATGGCGTCGCGGCGGCCGGCCAGGCCGGCGGTCTCGAAGGTCTGCATGAACAGCCCGTTCAGCGCGAACGCGAGCAGCGAGGCGTCACCGAGCCGGCGGGCGAGGTGTTCCGCCTGCCGTGCCGCCTGGAGGGCGCGGGCACCGGAGGCGGGTCCGTCGGTGGGCAGCGTGCCCCGGGACTCCACCGCGACGGTGGCGAGCAGCCGGGCCCTGGCCGCGTCGTGCGGGCCGGCGGGCAGCAGGCGCAGCGTCCGCTCGGCCGCCCCGACGAGCCGGTCGGCCTGGGCAGGGTCGTCGCAGCGGGTCCAGATCGCGGGCACGTCGTAGACGCCGATGACGCGGGCGGTGAGTTCCGGGTCGCCCAGCTGTTCCGCGGCGGCCACGGCGGCCACCCGGTGCCGCCGGGCCGCTTCCAGGCCCCCGCCGCCGGTCACCGCCAGATCACGCATCAGGCCCGCCGTCGACTCCAGGCGGGTGCGCGCACGGGAGGGGACGACACTCTCGTACGCCGCGGTCGCCTCCGTCCACACCTGGGCCGCGGTGCCTCCCGGACCGGGGGCGAGGTGGGCCGCGTGGCGCAGGACGTCCTCCTCCATGCGGGCCAGCCGTGGTCCCGGGTCGACACCGAGGTGCTCGCGGAGCAGTCGCCGGGCGCGGCGCAGGACGGACAGGGCGTCGGCCTGGCGTCCGGACCGGTACAGGGCGAGGGCGAGCAGCTGCCAGGCGTCCTCCCGCCAGGGGTGGTCCGCCACGTGGGCGTCCAGGTCCGGGACCGCCTCGGTGGCGGTTCCCCGCGCGATCTGTGCCTCGGCGCGGCGTTCGACGGCGGTCAGCCGAAGCTCCGTGAGCCGGGAGCGTTCGGCGCGCGCCCAGGATTCCCCGGCGCAGTCGGCGTAGGCGGGGCCCCGCCACAGGGCCAGGGCGTCGTCGAGGACGGCCACGGCCCGGGCGGGCGGGACGTGCGCGAGGGAGCCGACGAGGCGTTCGAACCGCCAGGCGTCGACGCCGTCGGGGTCGGCCCGCAGGGCGTAGCCCGGGCCCTCGGTGACCAGGAGCCGGGACGCCGTGCGCGGCGCGCGCTCCGGCTCCAGCGACCGCCGCAGCCCGGCGACGAAGGTCCGCACGGTGCCCACCGCGTCGGCCGGAGGTTCCGCCCCCCACAGGTCCTCCACCAGGCGCGCGACGGGCACCACCCGGCGTCGGGCGACGAGGAGGCGGGCCAGCACGGCGCGATGCCTGGGGCCCTTGAGCGAGCGGGGTTCGCCGGTCCGGTCCCAGGCGGCCACGGGGCCCAGGACGCCGAATTCCACTCGCACCGCGCTCCTCGCCCTTCCCCCACGCCTGCCGTCACCTCAACGTACACGCGTTCATCGGCTGCTCATTCGCTGCCCGGAGGCTGAGCGCATCGCCGACCGACGACCCTGGAGAGCAGAACCGTGCACCCCACCCTCACCGGATTCGACTACCGCCGCGTGGACGTCGCCGAAGGTGTCGCCCTGAACGTGGCCGTCGCGGGCACCGGCAGGCCGGTCGTGCTGCTGCACGGCTTCCCGCAGACCCACCTGATGTGGCGCCACGTCGCCGCCGACCTCGCGACCGACCACACCGTCATCTGCCCCGACCTGCGGGGCTACGGCGACAGCGACAAGCCGCGGGAGGACGGTCCGCAGACCTACGCGAAGCGGACGATGGCCGCCGACATCGTCACCCTCGCCCGGCGGCTGGGGCACGAGCGGTTCGCGCTGGCCGGTCATGACCGGGGGGCGCTGGTGGCGTTCCGGGCGGGCCTGGACCATCCCGCCGCGATCAGCCATCTGGCCTGTCTGGACGTCCTGCCGACCCTCGACATGTGGGACGCCCTGCGCGGCACCACGGCCGCGGTCGGCTTCCACCTCTACCTCATGGCGCAGCCGCCCGGCCTCCCGGAGTGGATGATCACGGCCACCGCGGACGCCTTCTTCGGCCACTTCCTCGACCAGTGGGCCGGCGATCCGCGTGCGGTCCCCGCCGAGGTCCGCGCGGCCTATCTGCGCGCCTGCCGCGAGGCGGTGCCGTCGATCGTCGCCGACTACCGGGCCTCGGCGGGCGTCGACGTCGAGCACGACACGGCCGACCGCGCCGCCGGGAACCGGCTGGCCATGCCCGTGACGGTGCTCCAGCAGGACTGGGGCGCGGCGCTCGGGTACGACGCCGCCGCCCTGTGGCGGTCCTGGGCACCGGATCTGCGGCACTCGACCGTGTCCCTGGGACACTTCATGGCCGAGGAGTCCCCGACGGACGTCGTCAAGGCGCTGCGCGACCTGCTGGCGCGCTAGTGCCGTGGCAGGCAACGTTCGCCCCGTCGCGACGCCCGGCACGCCCTCTCGCCGCACCGGCCGAAAGCCCAAGTACATCCAGTATGAGGGCTTCCGGCCGGCACGCCGAGAGCACGCACCGGACGCCGCTCCTTGACGGGCAAACGTTGCTTGCCGCGGCACTAGGTGGGCTGTCCCGGGACGTCGGTGACGGGCGACGGCGGTCCCGTCGCGGCGCCGACACGCTCCCCCACTGCCTCGGGGGCGTGGGAGGTGCCCCCACTCGACGTACGCACCGGACGCCGCTCCTTGACGGGCAGACGTCACCTGCCGCGGCACTGGTCGTCCGCCGGCGTCCCGCGCGATCCCCGCCTCTCGGCGGTGTGATGTGTCCGCGTGCCGACGGCGCAGGCCCGGTCACCGAGATCCCCTCGGTGACCGGGCCTGGGAGCGGGTGTGTCGGTGTCAGTTGCCGTCGAGCCGGGCGCGCAGAAGCTTCTTGCCCAGTTCCGCGCCCTTGCGGCTGTCCGCCTGGGCCTTGCGGAACAGGTCGGCCACCTCTGTGTCCTTCTCACGCTCCGCGTCCTGGATGTAGGACTCCAGCCGCAGCGCGTTGCTCAGGCACGCCTCCACATACCAGATCAGGTTGTAGTCCTTGTCCTGCGTGCCGGTCGCGCCGCCGGTCTCCGAACTGCTGGTCATTGGGACCTCCTCCGCGATTGTCGTCGTTCCGGAGTCGGCCGAGTACCCAGCGGAACCGCGACGCAACACGACGGTCCCGGACCGGACCGCGTCGAGGCAGGTTTTCGGCCGCCGGAACGGACAGCGCGATGCCGACGACCGGTCACGGTACGTGCCGCTCCGGGCCCCTCGCGGGAGCGCGACCGGTCCCCCGTTCCGGTCGTGCCCCCGCGGTGCGTAGAACGTACGTGTCAGGCACAACGGTTGGGAATCGTGCCGGTGCCCGCTGTACCGCCCGCAGGGCTCACCCGTGCACAGGTGAGTCCGGATGACCCTGTTTCGTCCGGCCGAGGACGGGCGGTTCGAGGTCACCGACCGCCAGATGCGCGAGGACGACCTCGTAGAGATCACTGCCGGCGGCGAGCAGTCGGCGTTCCAGCACGGGTTCAGCGCTGCGGACGTGTTCGCGCACGGTCTGGGCGTGCATGCCGAGGGCCTGCGCGGCCCGTTCGGCGTTGCCGCCCGCGGCGATCCAGGTCCGCAGGGTGCGGCGCAGGTCGCGGGCGTCCGGGTCCAGCCGTCCCAGCAGGTCGTGCGCCCAGGCCCGTACGGCGGGCCCGGCCAGCAGGTCGACGAGCCGGACGGAACCCGGCTCCGGCACGGTGTCCCCGGCCGGATCCTCCGGGAGACCCACCTGGGTGTTGAGGGCGAGATGGGCGGCGGCACGGACCGTCAGGTCGGAGAAGTCCGTGTTCAGCAGGTCTTCCACCCGTTCCATGCGGGCGCGCACGGTGTTGCGGCTCACGCCGAGGACCTTGGCCGCGCTGACGGCGGTGAACTCCAGGCCCAGCCGGGTGGTCGAGAGCAGTTCGGCGCGGGTGTGGTGCGCGAGGGTGTCGAGCGGACGCAGCACGCGGGCCGTCCAGTCGCGGAGCGCGGCCGGGTCCATCAGGCGTTCGGGATGGGTGCGTTCGGCGTAGACGGCCGCCTTGTCCGGCCGGAAACGGGCGACGGCGAGCGCGCTGACGGCCTGCCCGTAGGCGGTGGCGGTACGGGCGAGGCTCTGCCGGACACTGCCGCCGAGGAACGTGCCCGGGTGCCCGTCGACCAGGGAGCGCAGGGCCGCTCCCGCCGCCTCGCCGGGGGTGACGACGATCACGTGCTCGTCCACGGCCGGGCAGCGCACGACCAGGGCCTGCTCCCGCGTCGCGTCGAGGCACTCCTCGGCGAGCCGGTCGCGTTCCTCGGCGCCGCCTTCCAGGACGTAGACGCAGGCCGTGTCCGTGTCGAGCAGGCCCGGCCACAGGCCCGCGGCGACCCGGCGTGCCGAGTCGGTGTCCTCCACCATCAGCAGTTGCAGGATCGCCAGCCGCAGATCGGCGGCCGCCCGCCGCAGACGCCGGCCTGCCGCCGCCGTCTCACGGGCCCGCAGCAGCAGTTCCACGACCTGGGCGGTGTGCAGCACGATCTCGGAGGCACGCCGGTCGAACGGAGCCGGACGCGACACGGCGAGCACGCCGGCCGTGGCCGGATGCGGACGCTGCACTCGCACCAGGCGCAGATGGCGCCCCTGTCCTTCCCAGGAGGCGGAGGCCAGGCGGCCGGTGACCAGATCCGCGAGCAGGTTCTCGTCCACCTCGACCGGGGTGCCGGCGAGGACGGCGCCGGACTCGTCCCGCAGGGAGGCGGTGCCCCGTACGCTGCCCGCGAGCCAGGCGACGACCCGGCGGACGTCCCGCCCGGTCGGCCGCAGGTGGTCGAGCAGTTCCTGCGCCCAGTCCGCTTCCACGCCGCTCGTCACCCCCGTACGAGGATCCCTTTCCTCCCGCCCAGCCACGTCGCCCCGCTCCCTCGCCCGTTGGCCTGTTTCACGCCATACCGCTCGGGACGTTACCCCACCGTTCCCAGCCGGACGCCCGCCCCGGAAGTCCGCCCTCACCGCACCCGCACGTGCCGGTGGCCGTCGAGCGGGAACGCGGGCGGCGCGGCCGGAAGCAGCGCGCTGAACGTGTACCCGCACTTGTCCGCGACCCGGCAGGACGCGGTGTTGTCCACCTGGTGCAGCAGGTCGAGCCGGGTCACCTCGCCCGCCGGGCGGGCCGTGAAGGCCCAGTCCGTCAGCGCCCGGAGCGCCCGGGGAGCGATGCCCCGGCCCCGCGCGTGGGCCGCGGTCCAGTAGCCGACCTCGGCCGACACACCGCCGGGCGCCCCGCGTTTGAGGACGACGTGGCCCGACGGCCGCCCGACGGCCGTACCGTCGTGGGTCTCGACCACCGCGAAGGAGAAGCACTCACCGCTCTCCCAGAGCCGTCGCCGCTCCCGCACCCACCGCAGCGCGCCGGCCTCGTCGTGCGGGGCGTCCGTGACCCACCGCCGCAGCGGCCCGTCGTCGCGGAAGACCGCGGCCAGGCCGGCCGCGTCCCCCGGACACCACGGCCGCAGCCGGAGCGCGGGAGCGGTCGGTGTGGCGGGGGCTGCCAGTCGTACGGCGGTGATGTCCATGACCGGAGCGTAGGCGGCCGGGCCCGCACGGCCGGGGCCGGCGCACACGCGGCCCGCCCCGCGGGCAGCGGTCCCGCACGGTCGGCGGCAGGCGTGCGAGCGCCCCCGCGCACTTCGCGCCCGCGCACCGCTTAAGCTCGGCGGATGGCGAAGTACTTCGACGTGCACCCCGACAACCCGCAGCCGCGCACCATCGCGCAGGTCGCCGACAGTGTCCGTTCGGGTGCGCTCATCGCGTATCCGACGGACTCCTGCTACGCCCTGGGCTGCCGGCTCGGCAGCCGTGACGGCATCGACCGGATCCGGACCATCCGCCGGCTGGACGACCGTCACCACTTCACCCTCGTCTGCCAGGACTTCGCGCAGCTCGGTCAGTTCGTACGGATCGACAACGACGTGTTCCGCGCGATCAAGGCGTCGACCCCGGGCAGCTACACGTTCATCCTGCCCGCGACGAAGGAGGTGCCGCGCATGCTCCAGCACCCCAAGAAGAAGACGGTCGGCGTCCGCATCCCCGACCACGTCGTCACCCAGGCGCTGCTCACCGAGCTCGGCGAGCCGCTGTTGTCCAGCACGCTGCTGCTGCCCGACGAGGACGAGCCGATGACCCAGGGCTGGGAGATCAAGGACCGGCTCGACCACGTGCTGGACGCGGTGGTCGACTCCGGGGACTGCGGCACCGAGCCGACGACGGTCATCGACTTCTCCGGCGGCGAGGCCGAGATCGTACGGAAGGGCGCGGGCGACGTCTCACGGTTCGAGTAGGACTCGCGAACGCGTCCGCGGAGGCCGCCACACCGAACGGCTCGACGAGCGCGTCTGACTGAAAGTCGTCGGCGGGTGGCCGGGATTCACCTCCGGTGAGGGGGAGTTGGCCGCCTACCAACGGTAAGCACTTGCTTTAACACTCCTTTACCCGTAGACCTTCCCCGTATCAGCGTGACTCGGGGGGAGTTGGCGGATGGAAGGCACGGTTGACGGGTTCCGCTATGGAGCGGTGACACCGGTCGCGGCGTACTTGATGGCGTGCCTGGGCGGTGCTCTGGGGCTGCGCTGCATCGTCCGCACCCTGCTGGGCTCGCCGTCGCACAAGCCCGGCTGGCTGGCGCTGGGCGCCGCCTCGATCGGGAGCGGCATCTGGACGATGCACTTCATCGCCATGATCGGCTTCAAGGTCGAGGAGACCCGGGTCCGCTACGACGCGGGCCTGACGGTGCTCAGCCTCGCCGTGGCGATCGTCGTCGTCGGCATCGGCGTGTTCATCGTCGGCTATCGCGGCGCCGACCGCACCACCCTGGGCACCGCGGGCGTGATCACCGGTCTCGGTGTCGCCGCCATGCACTACCTGGGCATGGCGGCCATGCACATCAACGGCGACTTCCGCTACGACCCGCTCGTCGTCGCGCTCTCCGTGGCCATCGCGGTCGTCGCCGCCACGGCGGCCCTGTGGGCGGCGGTCTCGGTCCGCGGCTTCCTGACCAGTCTCGGGGCCAGCCTGATCATGGGCGTGGCCGTGTCGGGGATGCACTACACGGGGATGGCCGCCGTCAGCGTCCATGTGCACGACAGCGGCAACGGCACCTGGGCGGGCGACTCGCCCACCTCGCTGCTCCTGCCCATGCTGCTGGGGCCGGTCATCTTCCTGGTGCTGGCGGGGGTGGTGGTGATGTTCGATCCCCTGCTGGTCCTGGGCGACGGCGACTGGAGCCGGGGCACGCGGTCCTCCGGCGGCGGCGTTCCGGACGCTCCGGCCGGACCGCCGCCCGCGGCTCAGCACCGTTCCCTCTTCGACGCGGTCACCGGTTCCGTACGGCGTGACGTACCCGGAGGGAGCGCGCCCGGCCACCGGCCGCCGCGCGGCCCGCACCCGGACGCCCCGCGAACACGCGGGCGCTAGTGCCGCGGCAGGCAACGTTTGCCCGTCAAGGAGCGGCGTCCGGTGCGTGCTCTCGGCGTGCCGGCCGGAAGCCCTCGTACTGGATGTACTCGGGCTTTCGGCCGGTGCGGCGAGAGGGCGTGCCGGGCGTCGCGACGGGGCGAACGTCGCCTGCCACGGCACTAGGCGGCGGTTCGGCGGGCGGGGCCTGGGGCCCTCCCCCTCTCGGACGGCGCGGGAGCGTTGTTACGGTGCACCGGTGTCTGACTCCTCACGCGATACCGCCGAAGGCGCCGGCTGGGGCACCGCGGAACGCGGCGCGTACCAGCGGCTGATGCCGTCCGAGACCCGGAAGATCTCCTGGCTGGACCCGAGGATGCTGTGGGCCGCCCGCAACGGCGTGCTCGCGTCCTGGTTCGGGGATCCCACGGGCCGTACCCGCAGCCGGTGGGTGGCGCAGCGCGCGGCGGCCGGCGCGCCCCCGGACAAGGTGATCCGGCGGGACGACCCGGACACGTTCTCCTTCATGGTCATCGGTGACACCGGCGAGGGGGACGACCCGCAGTACGCCGTCGTACCAGGGTTTCTGAAAGTCGGTCAGGACTCACGGTTCGCCGTCCTCGCGAGCGACGTGATCTACCCGGTGGGCAGCGCGGACGACTATGCCGGCAAGTTCTTCCGCCCGTACCGGGACTACCCGGCGCCGATCTACGCGATACCCGGCAACCACGACTGGTACGAGGACCTCGGCGCGTTCATGCGCGTCTTCTGCGGCGACGCCCCGCCCCTCGGCCCCGAGCCCGCGCCCCGCCCGCTCACCCGGGCCTGGCTGCGGTCGCTGCTGTGGCACCGTCCGCGTCCGCACGACGGCCGACACCTCGCCGCGGCGAGGTGGTCGCGGGCCTCGCAGGCCCAACAGGCCGTCCAGCCGGGGCCGTACTGGGCCATCGACGCCGGGCCGGTGCGGATCATAGGGATCGACACGGGGCTGCTGGGAACCCTCGACGCCGAGCAGGGCGCCTGGCTCCGCGAGGTCTCCCAGGGGCCCCGCCCCAAGATCCTCATCACCGGTGCGCCCCTGTACGTGGACGGCGAGCACCACCCCTGCGCGATCGAGGGCGGCGGCACCGTCGACGACGTGGTCCGCGACCCCGCGCACCACTACGTGGCGGCGATAGGCGGCGACATCCACAACTACCAGCGCTACCGGGTGGGCGACCGCACCCTCCAGTACGTCGTCGCGGGCGGCGGCGGCGCCTTCATGCACGCCACCCACACCATCCCGCACGTCTCCGTCGCGGACGTCACCGAGCGGGACTTCCGCTGCTATCCGCTGCGCGGCGACTCCCTCGCCTTCTACAGCCGGCTCTACGGCCGGAGGCTGCGCCTGCGCCGCTTCTTCACCCTGACCGAGGCCGAGGCGACGGCGGTCATCGCCGAGCGCCTGGGCATCCCGCCGACCCGCACCCCCGGCGCACCGGCCCGGGTCACCCGGCGCACGCGGCTGGTGGCGAGCCTGCTGGGTGCCGGTGGCCGCCCCGACCGCACCTCACGCCTGCGTCTACCGGTCCGCAAGATCTACACACAGCTGTTCTCGCCGAGCTCGGCGACCTACAGCCCGCCGTTCTTCAAGTGCTTCCTGCGCCTGGACGTCACCCCGGAGGCGGTCCGGCTGCGCTGCTACGCCGCGACCGGCAACCGCGCCCAGGAGATCGACCCGCCCGTCGAGGACGAGGTGACGATCCCGCTGACCTGACCATCCGGCTGACCTCACCATCCCGCTGACCTGACCGGAGGCGTTCGGCCGCCTCCTGCCAGAATCCAGACGGAACACCCGTAGCGTCCGACCGCTGGAGCAGCCCGTGCCGCCCACCTCACGCCCGTTGCGCAAGCTGGGCTTCCTGACCATCGGCCTGTTCGACGAGGCGGATCCACGGCGGGGCCACGAGTCCACGCTGGAGATCATCGAGCTGGGCGAGCGGCTGGGCTTCGACAGCGCGTGGCTGCGCCACCGCCATCTCCAGTACGGCATCTCCTCCCCCGTCGCGGTCCTCGCGGCGGCCTCGCAGCGCACCAGCCGGATCGAACTCGGCACCGCGGTGATCCCGCTGGGCTGGGAGAACCCGTTGCGGCTGGCGGAGGACCTGGCGACCGTCGACCTGCTGTCCGGCGGCCGGCTCAACCCGGGCGTGAGCGTGGGCCCGCCGATGCGCTACGACGAGGTCAGGGGCGCGCTGTACCCGGACACCGCCGACGCCGAGGACTTCGGCTACGAGCGGGTGCGGCGGCTGCTTGACTTCGTGCGCGGGGAACCCGCCACCGACTTCAGCGGCGTGGAGGGGTTCGAGGTGTTCTCGGACCGTGTGCAGCCGCACTCCCCCGGGCTGGGCCGGCGCGTCTGGTACGGCGGCGGCAGCCTGGGCTCAGCGAGGTGGGCCGGCGAGCACGGGATGAACCTGCTGGTCAGCAGCGTCGTCAAGGCGGAAGGGGCCGAGGCGGCACCGGACTTCGCCGGGATCCAGCTCTCCCACATCCGCGCCTTCCGCGCCGCCCACCCCGACGGCGACGACGCCCGCGTCTCCCAGGGCCTGGTCGTGATCCCCACCGACTCGGCCACACCCGGGCAACGGGCGAAGTACGAGGAGTACGCGGCCGCACGCACCCCTCGTACCGCGTCACCGCAGGGCCCCGCCCGGCTGCTGTTCGCGCCCGACATCGTCGGCCGCTCGGACGAGATGCCGAGCGGCTGCACGCGCACGCCGCGTTCCGCGAGGTGGACGAGGTGGCGTTCGCGCTGCCGTTCAGCTTCGGCCACGAGGACTACGTGCAGATCCTCACCGACATGGCGACGAGGCTCGGCCCCGCGCTCGGCTGGCGGCCGGGCGCCTGAGTCACCAGCGTCCGGGCTCGGTCCCGACGATCGGCTCCGACGGCTCGCCGTCCACGCCGACCGGTACGTCACCGGCGAGCATCACCCGGTGCATGGTCCGGGGGAAGCCGAGGTGGGCGTTGTCACCGGGGGCGAGGTGGATGGTGGCCCGGTTGTCCCAGAAGGCCACGCTGCCCGGCTCCCAGCGGAAGCGGACCGTGTACTCGGGCCGGGTCGCCTGCTCCAGCAGCATCTCCAGGATCGCGGTGCTCTCGGCCCGCGAGAGACCGGCGAGCTGCTCGACGTAGTAGCCGTTGACGTACAGGATCCGTTCGCCCGTCTCCGGGTGGACGCGCACCAGCGGGTGCAGCGAGGCGACCTGATGGTCCAGCAGGTGCCGGACGTACGCGTCGTCGCCGGGCCGTGACTGGTAGCCGACGCCCAGCCGGTGCTCGGCCCTGAGCCCGTCCACGAACGCCCGTACCGGGGCGGAGAGTCCGGCGTACGCGGCCGCCAGGTTCGACCAGGTGGTGTCACCGCCGTACGGCGGCACGGTCTCGGCGCGCAGGATCGTCGCGGCCGGCGGGTCGACGCGGGCGCCGTGGTCGCAGTGCCAGCCGCGCAGCAGGGTGTGCCGCCGGCGCCGCAGCCATTCGTCGTGTTCCATGCCGAAACCGCCGCCCAGCTCCAGGCGGTCGGCGGTGGTCTCGATCTCGGGGACGTCCCGCGGGGAGGCGCTGCCGCGCCGGCGCGGCACCACGGGTTCGCCGAACCGGCGCGCGAACGCCACGTGCCCGGCGTGGTCGAGCCGCTGTCCCCGGAAGAACACCACCTTCCACCGCAGCACCGCCGCCCGGATCGCGGCGACCACGGCGTCGTCCAGGTCGCCGGCCAGGTCGACGCCGCCGATCTCGGCGCCGATGTGTCCGGCGACCGGGCGCACCTCGATGCCCGTGCCCTCGTCCGCGTGGTCCGCCGTGGCCCTGTCCGTCGTCATACGCGCTCCGACCCTCCGTCCGTACCGACCCGTGCGGGCCGGTTCCCCGAAGATCGTGGCAGTGTTGGCCGTACGTGGCGACAGGGCCTGACGGGTCCTGTCGGTGAGCTGGATGTACGGCACAGTCGAGGGAAGGTCCCGCAGTGATCAGTATTCCGACGTACGCGCTCAACGACGGGACGAAGATCCCCGCTCTCGGTCTGGGCACCTGGCCGATGGACGACACGGAGGCGGAGCGGGCGGTGGGCGCCGCCCTGCGGACCGGCTACCGCCTGATCGACACGGCGACGAACTACCGCAACGAGGCGGGTGTCGGCCGTGGCGTGGCCGGCGGTGGAGTGCCCCGCGAGGAGATCGTGGTCACGACCAAGCTCCCCGGCCGGCACCACGGTTACGAGGAGACCCTGGCCTCGTTCGAGGAGTCCCGCGCCCGTCTCGGCCTCGACTACGTGGACCTGTACCTGATCCACTGGCCGCTCCCCCGCGTCGACAAGTACGTCGACTCCTGGAAGGCCATGATCAGGCTGCGCGAGGAGGGTCTCGTCCGCTCGATCGGCGTCTCCAACTTCACGCCCGCGCACATCGAGCGGCTGGAGAAGGAGACCGGGGTCCTGCCCTCCGTCAACCAGATCGAGCTGCACCCCTTCTTCCCGCAGGACGAGCTGCGCGCCTTCCACGCGGACAAGGGCGTCCTGACCGAGAGCTGGAGCCCGCTGGGCCGGGGCACGGCCCTGCTGGAGGACGCCGCCGTCGCCGCCGTCGCCGAGGCCCACGGGGTGACACCCGGCCAGGTCGTCCTGCGCTGGCACGTCCAGCTCGGCGCGCTCCCCATCCCCAAGTCGGGGGATCCCGCGCGGCAGCGCCAGAACCTCGACGTGTTCGGCTTCGAGCTGGACCCCGCCCAGATGCGGACGGTCACGGACCGCGCCCACCGGCGGATCGGCGGCGATCCGGAGACGCACGAGGAGTTCTGAGCGCGGCGCCCCTTGACCGCTCCGGCGTCGGAGGCCCGCGTGGGGCGGCGGACGCCCGCGATCAGACCTCCCGCGTCGGCCGTCCGCCCTCAGAGGTCAGGCGTCAGCGACTGCTCCGCCCAGATCGTCTTGCCGCTGCCGGTCTGCCGGCTGCCCCAGCGCTGGGTGAGCTGGGCGACCAGGAGCAGACCACGGCCGCCCTCGTCGAAGGCGTGCGCCCGGCGCAGGTGCGGTGAGGTGGAACTGCCGTCGGAGACCTCGCAGATGAGGGTCTGGTCGCGGATCAGCCGCAGCTGGATGGGCGGTTCGCCGTACCGGATGGCGTTGGTGACCAGCTCGCTGACGACGAGTTCGGTGACGAAGGCGGCCTCGTCCAGTCCCCACGCGGTCAGTTGCTCGGTGGCGGCCTGCCGGGTGACGGCCACGTGCGCGGGGTCCGGGGTGACGTCCCAGGTGGCGACGCGGTCCGCGCCCAGCGCCCGGGTGCGGGCCAGCAGCAGGGCCACGTCGTCGCTGGGCTCCTCCGGCAGGACGGCCTTGAGCACGGTGTCGCACAGGGCGTCGAGGGTACCGACGTGGGCGGTCAGGGCGCGGCACAGTTCGTCGGTGGCGTGGTCGACGTCGCGGTCGCGGTCCTCGACGAGGCCGTCCGTGTACAGGGCGACGACGGCGCCCTCGGGCAGCTCCAGATCGGTCGCCTCGAAGGGCAGGCCGCCGACGCCGAGCGGAGGGCCCGCGGCCAGCGGGACCAGCCGGGCCGTGCCGTCGGGCAGCAGCAGGGCGGGCGGCGGGTGGCCTGCGGAGGCCAGCGTCAGGCGGCGGGAGACCGGATCGTAGACGGCGTAGAGGCAGGTGGCGCCCAGTTCGGCGACCTCGTCCTCGCTGTCGCCGCTGTCGTCGCCCGCCAGGTGGGTGACCAGGTCGTCGAGGTGGGTGAGGAGTTCGTCCGGCGGCAGGTCCACGTCGGCGAGGGTGCGCACGGCCGTGCACAGGCGGCCCATGGTCGCCGACGAGGGGATGCCGTGTCCGACGACGTCGCCGACGACCAGGGCCACCCGGCTGCCGGAGAGCGGGATGACGTCGAACCAGTCGCCGCCGATGCCGGCCAGCGACCCGGACGGCAGATAGCGGTGCGCGACCTCGACCGCGGCCTGTCCGGGCAGCCCCCGGGGCAGCAGGGTGTGCTGGAGCGCCAGGGCGGTGGTGCGTTCGCGGGCGAAGCGGCGGGCGTTGTCCACGCACACCGCGGCCCGGCTGGCGAGCTCCTCGGCCAGGACGACGTCGTCGTCGCCGTAGTCGTCCGGGTGGGCGATGCGGACGGCGACCGCCACGCCCAGGGTGGTGCCGCGGGCCCGCAGCGGCACCGCGAGCATCGAGTGGACGCCCCTGCGGTGGGAGCGGCCCTCGGGGGCCCGCGCGTTGCGCTCGGCGACCCAGCGCATGAAGTCCGGCTCGCCGGCCTGGCCGAGGACCGCCCGGCCCGCCCGCAGCGCCCGCGCCGGCGGCGAGTACCCGGGGTAGACCTCCGCCTCGCCCAGGCGTACGGCGGCCTCCGGGGTGCCCTCGGTGGCGGAGCCGTGGGCCACGCGGCGCAGGAGGACCTGCCCGTCCAGCGCCGTCGGCGGTTCGTCCGCCCCGAGGACCCAGTCCAGCAGGTCGACGCTGGCGAAGTCGGCGTACCCGGGGACGAGGAGTTCGACGAGTTCCTCGGCGGTGCGCACCACGTCCAGGGTGGTGCCGATGCCGGCCGCCGCCTCGTTGAGCAGGGCCAGCCGTTGCCGGGCCCAGTACTGCTCGGTGCTGTCGAGCGCCGCCAGGGCGGTCCCGGTCACCTTCCCGGAGGCGTCCCGTACGGGCCACATCTCGATGCTCCAGGCGTGCTCCCGGTTGAGGGAGGGGGCGCCGGTGAAGCTCTCGTAGCGGACCGGCCGGCCGGACTCGGCGACCTGGCGCAGGTTACTGAGGAAGCCCCGGCTGTGCTCGGCGTCCTCCACGGTCTCCGGGAAGGGTCTGCCGAGCAGGGCCTCCTCCGGCACGCCCATCACCCGGCAGGCCGTTTCGTTGAGGCGCGCATAGCGCTGCCGGGTGTCGAAGACCGACATCGACACGGATGCCTGCTCGAACGCGAGTCCGGCCAGGCTCGTCTCCCGGTCGGCGGGCTGCTCCGTGATCACGTAGCCGTTCGGCACGCCGTCCGCGCCGAGCAGGGGGTGCGCCCGCAGGACGAGCGGGACGGCGCTGCCGTCCCGGTGCCGCAGGACGACGGTGCCCGCCAGCTCCGCCACAGCCCGGTCCGGCGGGTCCTCGGCGAGCAGTTCCCGCGCCGGTCGTCCCACGACCTCCTCGGCCGTGCGGCCGGTCAGCGACCGGGCACCCTCGCTCCACCCCGTCACGATGCCCTGGGCATCCGTGGTCGCCGCAGCGGAGACATGCTCCATACCATCCAGAATGGTCCTTTTGTCACATCGCATCAAGCGCGGTGCGGCAACCGGGGCCGCGCGTCACGTCCGGTGGGCGCGCAGCGCGTCGAGGGCGCGGTCGGCGTGGGTGTTCATCCGCAGTTCGCTGCGGACGACCCCCAGGACCGTCCGGTCCTCGCCTATCACGAACGTGGCGCGCCTGGTGGGCGCGAGCGAGAAGCCCCGTCTGACGCCGAACCGCTCCCGGACCGTCCCGTCCACGTCGGACAGCAGGGGCATGCCGAGGCGGTGCTGTCCCGCGAACTCCCGCTGGCGTTCGACGGGGTCCCCGCTGATGCCGACGGGCCGGGCGCCGACGGCGGCGAACTCGGCGGCCAGGTCGCGGAAGTGGCAGGCCTCCGCCGTGCAGCCGGCGGTCAGGGCCGCGGGGTAGAAGAACAGCACGACGGGTCCGTCGGCGAGCAGTGCGGCCAGGCTGCGGGGCGTGCCGGTCTCGTCCGGCAGCGTGAAGTCCTCGGCCTTGGCGCCCACCTCCATGCGCGCGGTCATGACCGGCCCTCCGCGTTCGCGGCGACGCCGCGCGCCCACAGGACGAGGGGGACCTGGAGGGGCAGCCGCGCGAAGGCCGCGGTCTTCAGCGGTGCGGGGCGGTGGCGCCAGTCCAGGGCCATCTTGACGTTGCCGGGGAACACCCCGACGAAGAACGCGGCCGTGGCCAGCGCGGCCGTCCGCCGGGTGCGCGGCAGGGCCACGCCCGCGGCCAGCGCCAGTTCCGCCACCCCGCTCGCGTATGTCCACGCCCGGGGCGTGCCCGGCAGGGCGCTCGGGACGAGCGCGTCGTACGGACGTGGGGCGGCGAAGTGGGTGACACCCGCGGCGGCCAGCAGACCGGCGAGCAGCAGGGGCGAGCGTTCGGACCGGGACACGGTTCCTCCTCAGACGGCCTGCCGCGCGACATTACTGGACGGTAGAACGCCGTCGGCGGCCGGGGCCACCTCCGCCGGGGGCGGCGGTCGTACGCGCCCGGCGTACGGCCGAAGGCACGGCGGAGGACCTCGATCGAGGCGCTCGCGCTCCTGCGACTGTCCGGTGCCGTGGTCTGCCGCTCGGTCGTCTTCGTCCGTCTGAGCCCTTTCGTCCCGCTGTACGTCCGAGCGCATCGACGGCGGGGACGACCGCGCCGTACGGGCTCACCGCCGGAGGCACGGCGGGCACCGGGGCCGAGGGCGGCTCGATGACCGGAAGCGGCGCCCGAGCGTCGTGCCGTGGTCGTACACGCTGAGCGTGCTCGCCGTCGCGGGGGGTGCTGGTGCCCGGACCAGCCGTCTGCCCGTGCGTCGCGCTCACCTCGGCGGGTCTGTACGCCCCCTTCCCGCTCCAGGTCTCCCTCCGGGCAGGACTTCCTGCCCCGGTGTGCGGGCACCGCGAGCGGTGTGCCGCCGGGCCTGGCGGTGAGCGCGGGCGGTCTCGCCGCGCCCGCGCAGGGGGCGCCGGCCGACGTCACGCCGCTGCGGACCGCACCGGTGCCGCTCGCGGTCTGCCCGCGGTGGGCCGGCTCCTGCCGTGCGGGCCGCGGGGAGCGCCCCGCCCGGGGAGGGGCGCTGGTCGGCCGGCCGGCTCGCCGACACCCCGGCGCGGCACCGAGGTGAGGAGGCCCTGGATCAGGCGGTGCCGGCCGGCGCCACCGGCTCCGGCTCGCTCTCGTCGTCGATGGCGTGGGACAGGAAGTCGTCGACCATGCGGTGGAAGAGCGTGGCGAGCTGGCGCAGTTCCTCGGGCGACCAGTCGGCCAGGGCCAGCTGCATCCCGCGGGCGCCCGCCTCCCGGACCCGGGCGATCGCCTGCCGGCCGGTGTCGGTGAGCTGGATGCGCTGGGCGCGGCGGTCGTCGGGGTCGGGGACCCTCGTGACGTATCCGGACTTCTGCAGTTGCTGCACGGTCCGCGTGACGTGGGAGGCCTCCACGCCCAGCCGGGTGGCCAGCTCGCCCGGGCGCAGGGGCCCGGAGTCGGCGACCTGGCGCAGCAGTGCCACGGCGGCCCGGTCGAGCGGCACACCGGCCAGCGCCATCAGCCGTTCGTGCTGCCGGGCGCGCGTGCTCAGGTACGTGATGCGGGTGAGCGCCCGCTCGATCTCGGTGACTTCCGAGGAGGGGGTGTCGGGGAGCGGCTGTGTGGGCATGCCGAACACTTTACCATCTTGTTGCGTAACTCAAGTAATCTGCTGATCGCGCGGAAGCCGCGCCCCTTTGTCTGCCGACTCAAGTAAATTCGGGCGCCTCGGTGGCGGGTGCCAGCCACATGCCGACGACCGCGTCCACCAGCCCGGTCGCGGCCTCGTGCCAGCTGGAGCGGGGCGTGGGAGTGCTCTCCGCGAGCGCGCGCTCCCGCTCCGCGCAGACGTGCACGATCAGATGGCGGGCCATGTCACCGCGCTCGGCCCGCACCTCGGCGGGCAGTTCGGGCAGGCACCGCCGCAGCCCCTCGACGATCTGCCGCAGGGACGGCGAGGACAGGGACTCCTCCGCCATCACCCGCCGCAGCGCCGGATCGGTCATCACCTGCGCGCAGAACCGCGCGTACCAGGTGGGGCTGTCCAGCGCCGCGAGGTGCTCGGGCACCGGACGGACCAGGCAGTCCACCCAGTCGCGCACATCGGTGGAGTCGCCGACGCCGGCCAGCAGCCGGGCGCGGATCTCCTCGATCCGGGCCGCGTGCTTGCGGATGATCGCCCGCACGAGGTCGGTCTTGGTGCCGAAGTGGTAGCCGACCGCGGCGTTGTTGCACGGCGGCGTACCGTCCCCGCCCGGGGGCCGAGGACGGCGCCGTTCAGGCGAACCCGGCGGCCGACGCGCGTGGCGACGGGCACGCGCGTCGACAACTGATCCGTGAGCCTCCCGCTGATCCCGCCCATGCTCGCCACGCCCGGCACCCTGCCGCCCGTCGCGCAGGACGCGCAGTGGGCGTACGAGACGAAGCAGGACGGCCAACGGGTGGTGGTCTATCTCGCCGGCGACGGCGGCGTGGTCCTGCGCGCCCGCTCCGGGGAGGTCGTGACCGTCGCCTACCCCGAGCTGCTGCCGCTCGGCCGCGCCCTCGGCGCCACCCCCGCCGTGCTGGACGGGGAGGTGCTGGCGCTGGACGAGGAGGGGCGTGCCGACTTCCAGCTCCTACAGTCCCGCATGGGCCTGGTGCAGGCGCCCGGCAGGGCGGCGCGCAGGGCCGCGGAGCTCCCCGTCCACCTCGTCCTGTTCGACGTGCTGCACCTGGACGGACGCTCCCTGGTCGCCCTGCCCTACACCCGGCGGCGCACCCGCCTGGAGGCGCTGGACCTGTCCGGCCCCCACTGGTCGACCCCGTCCGCCCTGGTCGGTCACGGCGAGCAGGCCCTGCGGGCCACCCGTGAGCACGGGCTGGAGGGCCTGGTCTGCAAGCGGCTCGACTCCGCCTACGAACCCGGGGTGCGCTCCCGCGCCTGGATCAAGATCCGGAACATGCGCAGCGAGGACGTCGTCGTGGGTGGCTGGCTGCCCGGCAAGGGGCGGCTGACGGGCCTGCCGGGTGCCGTGCTGGTCGGTCAGCGCGCCGCGGGACGCCTGCGCTACGTCGGCGGGGTGGGCACCGGCTGGAGCGAGGCCGAGCGGGAGCGGCTCGCCGCGCTGCTGCGGGCCGCCGCGACGGACGTGTGCCCCTTCGACCCCGTTCCGCCGGTCGCGGGCGCGCACTGGGTGCTGCCCCGGCTGGTCGGCGAGGTTCGCTACAGCACCCGCACCCGGGCCGGGATGCTGCGCCAGCCGTCCTGGCTGCGGCTGCGGCCGGACCTCGCGCCCGAGGAGTCGGCGGCCGACCTGCCGAACGACCTGGCCTGACCTGATTCGGCCTGATCCGACCCCTCGCACCGTGCGCACTGTTGGGGCTGTCGTCACCGGAGAGACACCCGCGACCTCTTGGCGCGGACATGAAAAGTCGAGAAGCTGATCTCCCTTGCCCCCCACAGCCGTTGGGCTGCGCCTTACCAAGAGGAGGACGCAGTGTCGTCACCGTCGTTCAAGGCACACCGCAGGAGATGGCTCACCGGCCTGGCCGGCGCCGCCGCCCTCGTCGTCGCCTTCCCCACCGCCGCCTTCGCCGCCCCGCCGCAGGCACTGCCCGCCAACGCCGAAGCCGCCGAGCGCACTTACCTGCCGGCCTTCGACTACGACACGGACGGGTGCTACCCCACTCCGGCGATCGGGGCGGACGGCACCGTCAACGGCGGTCTCAACCCGACCGGTGCCCTCAACGGCAACTGCCGCGACGCCTCCGACCTCGACAACACCAACAGCTACGCGCGCTCCAAGTGCAACAACGGCTGGTGCGCCTACATGTACAGCCTGTACTTCGAGAAGGACCAGGCCGTCGCGGGCAGCAGCATCGGCGGACACCGCCACGACTGGGAACACGTCGTGGTCTGGGTGCAGAACGACCAGGTCCGGTACGTCTCCACGTCCAACCACGGCTCGTTCACGGTGACCGCGGCGTCCGGCATCCGCTTCGACGGCACGCACGCCAAGGTCGTCTACCACAAGGACGGCATCAGCACGCACTGCTTCCGGCCGGCGGGCTCCAACGACGAGCCGCCGGAGAACCACAAGGGCGCCTGGCAGTACCCGCCGCTGGTCGGCTGGAACGGCTACCCGGCGGGCCTGCGCGACAAGTTGAGCGCGTACAACTTCGGCAGCGCCAACTTCGGCCTGAAGGACGGCAGCTTCAACGGCAACCTCGCGTCGGCGAAGCCGTCCGGGATCGCCTTCGACCCCAACGCCTGACCCGGCGACGGGATCGGGCGCGAGACGTAGGACCCAGGAACCAGGGGTCCGCGTCCCGAGCCCGATCCCGGCCCGCCCGTGCGCGGCATAGCGTCCGGCACATGGACACGAGCGACACGAGTGACATGGCCGGCACGAGAGGCATGGGCGGCACCGACGGCCGCCTCGAAGAGGCCCTGGAACGCCTGCACGCTTCAGGACCGGAGCGGCTGGGCCGGCTCAGCAACCACGCCCCCATGGTCGTCGAGGCGCTCGCCGCGCACGGACACGCCGGCGCCGTACACCGCTGGCTGGACCGCTACCGGGACCGGCTGGAGGACCTCCCCGCCCCGGTCGCCCCCGTCACCGACGACAACTGGCCCCAGCGCTGGGCGATCCGCGCCGGGCCGCCGACTGGATCGGCCACTTCTCCCGCGCGCTCGCCGCCCACCCCTGGCGGGACGTCCTCGCCCTGTGGTGGCCACGCCTGCTGCCCGGCATGTACGGCGGCTCCACCCACCCGGTCATCCGGGTCGGCCACGCCGTACGCGCCCTCGAAGCCGCACAGAACGCGCCCCGGCTCGCCGAACTCGCGCACGGCCTGGGCTACTGGGCGGCCCGGCACCACCCCGTGTCCGGGATCGCCCTGGTGCCCGGCGCGCCCTCCGCCGCCCGGTCCCTGGACGCCGCGCCCGCGATCGAACCGGCCCGGGGCGGCTTCCCGGACCGGCTCGCCGCCGTGCGCCGCCTGCCGATGTGGGCGGACGACGTCACCGACCCGGACACCGCTCGGGCACGGCTCGCCGAACTCGTCCGCGCCGCCACCCATCGCTACGCCACCCACGGCCACGGCGAGGAGACCATGCTGGTGCACGCCGCGACGGCCCCCAACGCCGTTCTGCGGGCCCTGAACGCGCTGCCCCGGGAGCTGTGGGTGCCGAGCCTGCGGGCCGCCTGGACCGCGTCGGCGGCGGTCACCGCGATGTACGCGCCCGTGCGACCGGTCCCGTACGCACCGCCCGCCCGGCTGACGGCCGGAGAGGTCCTGGAGCGCGCCCTCGCCCATGGCGACGAGCACGTCATCAAGCTCACCGACACGGCCCTGGACGTCGGCGACGAACGGGCGCTCGCCGCCGCGCTGCGTTCCATGGAACTCGGCGTGCCCCTGTCCTGAGGCACCCGAACCGCACGGACGCACCGCCCGGAGGGACTATCGTGTCCGCATGTCCGTGCCCGAACTGGTCCGTATCGTCTCCCGCGACTCACCGATGGCCCTCGCCCAAGTGGAGCGCGTCCGCGCCGAGTTGGCCGCCCTGTATCCCGGCACGCGCACCGCGGTCGTACCGGTGAAGACCACCGGCGACAAGTGGATGGGCGATCTGTCCCAGGTGGAGGGCAAGGGGGCGTTCACCAAGGAGGTGGACGCCGCGCTGCTGGCCGGCGAGGCCGATCTCGCGGTGCACTGCGTCAAGGACGTGCCCGCCGACCGGCCGCTGCCCGCTTGCACGACGTTCGCCGCGTTCCTGAAGCGGGACGACATCCGCGACGCCCTCGTCCACCCGGACGGCCTCACCCTGGACGAACTCCCGGCCGGCACCCGGATCGGCACCTCCTCGGTGCGCCGGGTCGCCCAACTGGCCGCCGCTTACCCGCACCTGGAGTGCGTGCCGTTCCGCGGCAACGCCAACCGGCGGCTGGAGAAGCTCGCCGCCGGTGAGGCGGACGCGCTGCTGCTCGCGGTGTCCGGCCTGGAACGCATCGACCGACGGGACGTGATCAGCGAGGTCCTGTCCCCCGAGACGATGATGCCGCCGATCGGCGCGGGCATCCTCGCGCTGCAGTGCCGCGAGGGCGACAGCGGGGTCATCGACGCGGTCAGCGCGCTCGGTGACCCGGACACCCATCGGGAGGCCACCGCGGAGCGCATGTTCCTGCACGTCCTCCAGGGACACTGCAACAGCCCGATCGCCGGGTACGCGCGCGTGGACCGCGCGGGCGAACTGTCCCTGCGGGCCTGCGTGTTCACCCCGGACGGCAAGACCCGGCTGAACGCCCACGAGTGGGCGGGCCGCCTGGACCCGGCGACGCTCGGCACGTCGGTCGCCGTGGCCCTGCTGCGGCAGGGCGCCCGCGAGATCATCGACGGCATCCCGCACTGAGCGGCGGCGGTCCGCGTCAGGCGGTGCCCTCCTCGGCCTGGTCCCGGAGGAAGTTGCTCACCTGGCAGGCGAGGCCGTCCCCCCGCGCCGCTCCGGTGCCGACGGCCCCCTCCTGCAGTCCGATGCCGCCCGCCCACAGCCGGCGGTCGGCCCACTCCTCGTCGACGCGCAGCTGGATCTGCACGTCCACCTGGCTCAGGGACGCCTCCGGACCGGCCGCGTACAGCACGACGGTCGCCCGGCGCAGCGGGTAGACGTCGAAGCCCTCGATGAACTGCGAGTTGCGCCAGTCGATGAACGCGCTCTCCCCGTCGGGGCCGATCCGCACGTCGATCTGACCGTCCTCCAGATGGATGCCGAAGTGCCGGCTGCCACGGTTCTCGACGGTGACGCGGAGCCGGAAGTACGTGAGGCCTTCGGCGGCGTCGTCCCGTCCGCGCGGCGGCTCGGCCGCTTCCAGACGGTGGACGCGGACCCGTAGACCGGCATGCTCGTCGTACTCCTGCCAGTCCCCGACCACGTTCGGCTCGTACACAGTCCACCTCTCGACCTCGGAGAGCTGCTTCCTATCTGTGTGCTCAGTGCACTGTCAAATGAGCGGAATGCGCTGTGGCCAGCGAATTCATCCCCTTGATCGGTGATCAAGCCGTGCGCAGGAAGAATCCGCCGACCGGGCGGACGACCCGGTTTCCGCGCGTGCCGCACATCACTTTCCGGCCGGGTCGACGGGCCGGCCGGCCCAGGAGGGAGGAAGCGGCCGCGATGCGGGCACGACGGCACGGGCGACACCGCGAGATCGAGCGCCGGAACGGGCGGGGCACCCGGAAGCGGACCGCGCAGGGCGTCGGCCTGGTAGCCGAGCGGGTCCGCCCCGCTGACGGCCGGAGCCGGCCCGGCATGACGGACAGCGCTTGCGGGGCGTCCGAGCCGAGGACCGGCGACACGGCGATCACCTGGCCGAAAAGCGTGAGCCGGTGGGACCGAGGCCCGTCAGCAGGCACGCGGCCCGCTCGCCGACCGGGTGCGCTCACTCTCCCGGAGCACACGGTCGCGCACCGTCACCATGCCCACGGGACGGTTTCGGGACCAGGCAAGTCGGGAATGTGCGCTTATGTGCTTCGGAGAGGAGGCACGTCCGTGGGAGCCGGCCCGCCGGGCCCCGGGTGTCTCCGTGAGGTCCGTGCCCGTGCTCCCCCGGTGTCTGTCCATCCAGCACCTGCTGAGGGAGGCGCGCAGCATGCCTGTCACTGGCAGAACGAAGCCGCACCCGCACGACGACGCCCCCGACACCGCCGCGGCCTTCGCCCGGCTCACGGCGCTGCCCGACGGTCCACAGCGCAAGGCGCTGCGCGACGAACTGGTCGAGCTCTGGCTGCCCATGGCCGAGCGGATCGCCGTCCGCTTCCGGGGGCGCGGCGAGAACCTCGAGGATCTCTACCAGGTGGCCGCCCTCGGGCTGGTCAAGGCCGTCGACCACTACGACCCGGCCCGGGGCTGCGCCTTCGAGGCGTACGCCGTGCCGACCATCACCGGCGAGATCAAGCGGCACTTCCGCGACCACATGTGGACGCTGCACGTACCGCGCCGCGTCCAGGACCTGCGCAACCGGGTCCGGCAGGCCGGCAAGGAGCTGGCGCAGACCACTGCCGGACGGGCGCCGACGGTGGCGGAGATCGCCGCGTACGCGCACATGACCGAGAGTGAGGCGCGCACCGGCATGGAGGCGCTGGAGTGCTTCTCCGCGCTGTCCCTGGAGGCCGAGATGCCCGGCACCGACGGGTACGCGCTCGGGGACGCGCTCGGCGGTCCGGATCCGGCCTTCGACGTCGTCGTCGACCGCGTGGCCGTCCGGCCGTGCCTGGAGGCGCTGCCGGAGCGTGAGCGGACCATCCTCTACCTGCGCTTCTTCCGCGGCATGACCCAGAGCTGCATCGCGGAGCAGCTCGGCATCTCGCAGATGCACGTCTCCCGGCTGCTCAGCGGCTGCTTCGACCGGCTGCGGGAGGAGATTCTCGCCGAGACGCGCTGAACCGCAGCCCGCTGAACCGCAGCCCACTGAGCCGCGACCTGCCGAGCCGCACGGCCGGCGTCACTGTGGCGGCGCTCCCGGGATCTGCGTGGGGCCGTGGCGGTCGAGGGCGTCCTCCAGCTCCGCGCGGATCTCCGGGGGCATGTCTCCGGCGC
The DNA here is from genome assembly GCF_030287445.1 of Streptomyces sp. ALI-76-A. Taxonomy (GTDB): domain Bacteria; phylum Actinomycetota; class Actinomycetes; order Streptomycetales; family Streptomycetaceae; genus Streptomyces. The sequence goes on from NZ_JASVWB010000002.1 coordinate 813,412, forward strand.
GCCCCCAGATGAGGATCAGCTCCGCGACATTGCGGAGCTTGATGTTGGTGTGCTGGGAGACGTCCTTGAGGACCTGCCACCCCTGGTCCGGGGACACTCTGCCGAGCGCGACGACCATGCCGATGGCCTGGTCCACGACGGCGTGCGAGGCGACGGCCTCCTTGAGCTGGTCGACTTCCGCCTGCAGCTCGACGATGCGGTCCGACTCGTCGGCGGGCTCGTGCGGTACGCGTGACACGTCTCCATCCTGACACCCGGCGGGCCCCGCGCCACCGGGCCGGGGCGGACGGGCCGCCGTTTCGGCACCACCACCGGGGTACTCGGCAGGCGCCCCGGGCGGTTCCGGTCGGACACTGGGACGAGACCCCGTGGTCCCCCGGCCGACGAGAGCAGGACACGACTGTCATGAACCACGACGTGAGGCCCCCCAGCGCCACGAAGGACGTCATGTCCACGCACTCCGTGTTCGGCGCTCCCTGCTGGGTCAGTCTGACCAGCCGCGACGTGGAGGCGACCGAGAGGTTCTACTCCGCCGTGCTGGGCTGGCAGTGGCGGCCGGCGAAGCTCGGCGACCGCTTCCGCATGGCGCTGGCGGAGGGGACACCCGTCGCCGGGATCGCCGCGGTGGCGAACATGTGGCAGATGGCGGTCGCCTGGACGCCGTACTTCGCCGTGTCCAGCGCGGACGAGGCGGCGGCACGGGCGCAGGAGCGCGGCGGTACGGCGGCGGTCGGCCCGCTGTCCTTCCCGCCCGGGCGGGCGGCCCTGCTGGCCGACCGGGACGGCGCGACCTTCGGCATCTGGGAGGGCGACCTCGTCGCCGACTGGGAGGCCTGGCGGGAGGCGCAGCCCGCGTTCATCCGGCTGCACACCCGCGACGCCTTCGACGCCGCCATCTTCTACGGCGAGGTCCTCGAGTGGGCGTCGGAGCGGCCCGGCTGCTGCGAGGTCCACTACGAGGGCGGCGAGGTCGTGCTGCGCAGCCGCGGGAACATCGTGGCCCGGATCGAGTCCGGGGCGCTGGGTTCGGCGCCCGATCCGGCGATCCGGCCGCACTGGCAGGTCCACTTCGCCGTCGCGGACGTGTCGGCCTGTACGCGGGCCGCCGAGGTGCACGGCGGCAGCGTGCTGTCCAAGGGCAGCGACGAGGCCGTGCTGCGCGACCTGGACGGCGCGCAGTTCACGGTGACCTCGCGCCGCGAGCGCTGACCGGACCCGCGGCGCCCCGCGCCCCGGGTCACTGCCCGCGTCTACCGGCGTGCGCCACCGCGGTCCTGCCGGGCGGTGCGCGAGGGCCTCGACAGCAGCACCAGGCTGCGTGCCTCGACGGTCACCCGCGCGTCCGCCTTGTGCTCGGACTCGTCGGCGCCCTGCGGTTCGGCGGTGTCGATCAGGGTCGTCCAGCGTTCGCCGTAGGTGACGTCCGGCAGCCGGAAGTCCACCGGTTCCCAGTAGCCGTTGAACAGCAGCAGGAACGAGTCGTCGACGACCGGCCGGCCGCACGGGTCGGGTTCGGCGATCGCGTCGCCGTTGAGGAAGACGCCGACCGAGTGGGCGTCGGAGCGCTGCCAGTCCTCGTCCGTCATCTCGCGCGCGTCCGGCAGCAGCCAGACCAGGTCGGGCAGCGGCTGGCCCGCGTGGGTGACGGTCTCGCCGCGGAAGAAGCGGCGCCGGCGCAGCACGGGATGGGCGGCGCGCAGGCCGATGAGGCGGCGGGTGAAGTCGGCGAGGCCGCGCTGCCGGCCGGTCAGCCGCCAGTCGATCCAGGAGACGTCGTTGTCCTGGCAGTAGGCGTTGTTGTTGCCGCGCTGGGTGCGGCCCAGTTCGTCGCCGTGGCTGAGCATCGGGATGCCCTGCGAGAGCAGCAGCGTGGCCAGAAAGTTGCGCTGCTGGCGGGCGCGCATCTCCAGGACGGCCGGGTCGTCGCTCTCGCCCTCGGTCCCGCAGTTCCAGGACCGGTTGACGCTCTCGCCGTCCCGGTTGCCCTCGCCGTTGGCCTCGTTGTGCTTGTCGTTGTAGGAGACCAGGTCGCGCAGGGTGAACCCGTCGTGCGCGGTCACGAAGTTGACGCTGGCGCGCGGGCTTCGCCTGCTGTGCTGGTAGAGGTCCGCGGAACCGGTCAGCCGGGAGGCGAACTCGCCGAGCGTGTGCGGCTGGCCGCGCCAGAAGTCCCGCACGCAGTCGCGGTACTTGCCGTTCCACTCCGACCACAGGGGCGGGAAGTTGCCCACCTGGTAGCCGCCCTCTCCCACGTCCCACGGCTCGGCGATCAGTTTGACGCGGCTGATCACCGGGTCCTGCTGGATCAGGTCGAAGAACGCCGAGAGCCGGTCCACCTCGTGGAACTGCCGGGCGAGGGTGGCCGCGAGGTCGAAGCGGAAGCCGTCGACGTGCATTTCGGTGACCCAGTACCGCAGCGAGTCCATGATCAGCTGGAGCACGTACGGGTGCCGCATCAGCAGGCTGTTGCCGGTGCCGGTGGTGTCGTAGTAGTGCCCCCAGTCGCCGTCCACCAGGCGGTAGTAGGAGGCGTTGTCGATGCCGCGGAAGGAGAGCGTGGGGCCCTTCTCGTTGCCCTCGGCGGTGTGGTTGTAGACGACGTCCAGGATCACCTCGAGCCCGGCCGCGTGCAGCGCCTTCACCATCGCCTTGAACTCGGTGACCTGCTGGCCGCGGGTGCCGTGGGCGGCGTAGGCGTTGTGCGGCGCGAAGAAGCCGATGGTGTTGTAGCCCCAGTAGTTGGACAGGCCGCGGTCGGTGAGCACGCCGTCCTGCACGAACTGGTGGACCGGCATCAGCTCGATCGCGGTCACGCCGAGCTTGGTCAGGTGCTCGACGACCGCCGGGTGCGCGAGACCGGCGTAGGTGCCGCGCAGCTCGGGCGGGACGTCGGGGTGGGTGCGGGTGAGTCCGCGGACGTGGGCCTCGTAGATCACACTGTCGGCGTACGGCCGTCCGAGCGGCTGGTCGTCGCCCCAGTCGAAGGCCGGGTCGGTGACCACGCCGAGCATCGTGTGTCCGGCGCTGTCGGACCGGGAGGGGCCGTCCGCCGCGCGCTCGAAGAGGGAGGCGTGGTTGTCGATCTGTCCGTCCACCGCCGTGGCGTACGGGTCGAGGAGGAGCTTGGCGGGGTTGCACCGATGGCCCAGCGACGGCTGCCAGGGGCCGTGCACCCGGTAGCCGTACCGCTGCCCCGGTCCGATCCCGGGCAGATAGCCGTGCCACACGAAGCCGTCGGCCTCGGTCAGCGGGACGCTCGTGTGAGTGCCGTGGTCGTCGACGAGGATCAGTTCGACCCGTTCGGCGACCTCGCTGAACAGCGCGAAGTTGGTGCCGTTCCCGTCGTGCGCGGCGCCCAATGGATAGGGGTGCCCGCTGCACGCGGACACCCCTTTCCGGCGCGGGCTCGCGGTCACCGGGCGTCCTCCAGGACGCCGGCGGACGTGCTCTCGGGTCCGGCCAGGGCCGCGACGCGCACCTCGCGCGGCACTTGGAGCACCTCGCGCAGGTCGGGCCAGGGTGCCGTGGGCACCAGCGGGACGCGTTCGCCGGCGCGGGCGCGCTGGGAGAACCAGATGACCTTGCTGCCGGTGTCGGTGGCACAGCAGCCCCAGCCGTCGCTCATCGCGGCGATGTGCTCCAGAGCGCCGCGCAGGTCCTGGTCCGGACGCAGGTCGCAGTCGTTCTCCCCGACGGCGGTGATGAGGTGCTGGCCGTTCCACCACATCTCGATGGACGCGTTCTTGTCGGTGGCGTGTTCGTCGATGGCCTTCAGCAGCATCTCGGTGCCGCGGCAGACGGGCTCGACCAGGGTCTCCAGGTCCCAGTACCGGAGATGGGCGGCCAGGATGCGCCTGACCTGTCCCACCCGTTCCGGGCCGACCTCCACGTCGAGGTGGTAGTAGCAAGGCACTGCGGTGTTCATCGTCGTTGGCTCCTCACCGGCGAAGCTTTCTCCTCGCCCCTGCGGGACATCGGCCCCGAACACGAAGCGTGAGCACTGATCGCTTCTGAGTCACCTCAAGAGTGGGTGGCCTAGCCCATTCGTGCAACACGAGCGCACACCTGAGGTAGTTGAAGAGCCAACAGGACGCTCGGTCACCCGGCATGCACCATGTGTGAAGACCTCGATGCCCGTAACGGATCCGTGCGTGTCCGCGCGGCAGCCGCCCGACGGTCGGGGAGACGTGCCATCGAGCCCGGGAAGGTGAACGGCACCATGCTGCTACCGGCCAAAGCCGAAGTGGCCCGGCACCTGCGGCGGTACCGGGCGTGGGAACGCATGATGCTCGCCGCCCCCGCCGATCGCCGGATCCGGTCCACCTTCGAGGACTCGGGCCACACGCTCTGCGCACTGATGGGCAAGCGGTGCGCGCGCGAGGCGGCGGACGCCGCCGAGCGCTATCTGCGGAGCACCCCGGGCACCTACCTCCAGCAGGAACGCGGCCGGCCCGGTCCGCGGGCCGTGCCCAGACGGGGCCCGCCGACGTCGGATCGGCGGTCCCCCGCGGGGAGGTAACCACCTTCCGGCGCAGCTTCGTTTCCCGGCCGGGCGACACGTCCGGACCAGTCGAGCACGGCGGAGGTGTTTCCCATGAGTTCGATCCCGACCATCGGCCGTATCCCCGTCCGGGACGTCAGGCCGGCCGTGGACGGCGGCCGCCGTCCGGCGAAGGCGGTCACCGGCGAGACGTTCCAGGTCACCGCGACTGTGTTCCGCGAGGGCCATGACGCGGTCGCCGCCAACGTCGTCCTGACGGATCCCGAGGGCCGGCACGGCCCGTGGACGCCGATGCGGGAACTGAGCCCCGGTTCCGACCGCTGGGGCGCCGAGGTGACCCCGGACGTCGAGGGCCAGTGGACCTACCGCGTCGAGGCGTGGAGCGATCCGCTGGCCACCTGGCGCCGCACCGCCCGCATAAAGGTTCCCGCGGGGATCGACACCGGGCTGGTGCTGGAGGAGGGCGCCGACCTCCACGAGCGCGCGGCGGCCGGAGTGCCGCAGGGGCCGGAACAGGCGGCGGTGCTGGCCGCCGTGGAGATCCTGCGCGACGACTCCCTGCCGGTCGCGACCCGGCTGGCGGCGGCGTTGACGCCGGAGGTGGACGCGGTGCTGGCCCGGTATCCGCTGCGGGAGCTGGTGACGGCGTCGGAGTCGCTGCCGCTGCTGGTGGAGCGGGAGCGGGCCCTGTTCGGGTCCTGGTACGAGTTCTTCCCCCGCTCCGAGGGCACTCCCGAGCGGCCGCACGGCACGTTCCGCACCGCCGCCCGCCGGCTGCCGGAGATCGCCCGGATGGGCTTCGACGTCGTGTACCTGCCGCCCATCCACCCCATCGGCCACACCTTCCGCAAGGGCCCCAACAACACCCTGTCGGCCGGCCCCGACGACGTGGGCGTGCCCTGGGCGATCGGCTCCTCCGAGGGCGGCCACGACGCCGTCCACCCCGACCTGGGCACCCTGGAGGACTTCGACTGGTTCGTGGGCCGGGCGCGGGAGCTGGGCCTGGAGATCGCGCTGGACTTCGCGTTGCAGTGCTCCCCGGACCACCCCTGGGTGCACAAGCACCCGGAGTGGTTCCACCACCGTCCCGACGGGACGATCGCGTACGCGGAGAACCCGCCCAAGAAGTACCAGGACATCTACCCGATCGCGTTCGACGCGGACATGGACGGCCTGATCGCCGAGACGCTGCGGGTGCTGCGGCACTGGATGGACCACGGGGTGCGGATCTTCCGGGTCGACAACCCGCACACCAAACCGGTCGTGTTCTGGGAGCGGGTGATCGACGGCATCAACCGCACCGACCCCGACGTGATCTTCCTGGCCGAGGCGTTCACCCGGCCCGCGATGATGCACACGCTGGCCCAGATCGGTTTCCAGCAGTCGTACACGTACTTCACCTGGCGTACCGGCAAGGAGGAACTGACCGAGTACCTCAGCGAGCTGTCGGGGGAGGCCGCCTCCTACATGCGGCCCAACTTCTTCCCCAACACGCCCGACATCCTGCACGCCTACCTCCAGCACGGCGGCCGGCCCGCCTTCGAGGTGCGGGCCGTGCTCGCCGCGACCCTCTCCCCCACCTGGGGCGTCTACAGCGGCTACGAACTGTGCGAGAACACCCCCGTGCGCGACGGCAGCGAGGAGTACCTCGACTCCGAGAAATACCAGCTCAAGCCCCGTGACTGGGAAGCCGCCGACCGCGAGGGACGCAGCATCACCCCCCTGATCACCCGGCTCAACACCATCCGGCGGCGCCACCCCGCGCTCCGGCAGCTCAGGAACATCGACTTCCACCACGCCGACAACGGCGCCGTCATGGCGTACAGCAAGCAAGCGGGTGAGAACACGGTTCTGGTGGTCGTCAATCTCGATCCGCACCACGCCCAGGAGGCCACCGTCTCGTTGGACATGCCACGGCTCGGCCTGGAATGGCACGAGTCCGTGTCCATGCACGACGAACTGGCGGGTGAGACCTATCGCTGGAGCAGGAACAACTATGTGCGACTGGAGCCCGGTCGGGCGCCCGCGCACGTGTTCCACGTCCGGCGGTCGGCCGCCTCGCCGCAGAACGGAGGGTCACCAGCGTCATGACCGTCAACGAGCCCGTCCCCGACACCTTCGAGGACACCCCCGTCAAAGACCGGGATCCGGAGTGGTTCAAACGCGCCGTCTTCTACGAGGTCCTCGTCCGCTCCTTCCAGGACAGCAACGGCGACGGCGTGGGCGACCTCAAAGGCCTCACGGCCAAACTCGACTACTTGCAGTGGCTCGGTGTCGACTGCCTGTGGCTGCCGCCCTTCTTCAAGTCGCCGTTGCGTGACGGCGGCTACGACGTCTCGGACTACACCGCGGTGCTGCCCGAGTTCGGCGACCTCGCCGACTTCGTGGAGTTCGTGGACGCCGCCCACCAGCGCGGCATGCGCGTGATCATCGACTTCGTGATGAACCACACCAGCGACCAGCACCCGTGGTTCCAGGAGTCCCGCAACAACCCCGACGGCCCCTACGGCGACTACTACATGTGGGCCGACGACGACCAGCAGTACCAGGACGCGCGGATCATCTTCGTCGACACCGAGGCCTCCAACTGGACCTTCGACCCCGTCCGCCAGCAGTACTTCTTCCACCGCTTCTTCTCCCACCAGCCGGACCTCAACTACGAGAACCCGGCCGTGCAGGAGGAGATCCTGGCGGCCCTCCGCTTCTGGCTGGACCTCGGCATCGACGGCTTCCGCCTCGACGCCGTGCCCTACCTGTACGCGCAGGAGGGCACCAACTGCGAGAACCTCCCGGCCACCCACCTGTTCCTGAAGCGCGTCCGCAGCGAGATCGACGCGATGTACCCGGACACGGTGCTGCTGGCGGAGGCCAACCAGTGGCCGGAGGACGTCGTCGACTACTTCGGCGACTACGCGAGCGGCGGCGACGAATGCCACATGGCGTTCCACTTCCCGGTCATGCCCCGCATCTTCATGGCCGTCCGCAGGGAATCCAGGTACCCGGTCTCGGAAATCCTGGCCAAGACCCCGGCCATCCCCTCCAGCTGCCAGTGGGGCATCTTCCTGCGCAACCACGACGAGCTGACCCTGGAGATGGTCACCGACGAGGAACGCGACTACATGTGGGCGGAGTACGCCAAGGACCCCCGCATGCGCGCCAACATCGGCATCCGCCGGCGCCTCGCACCCCTGCTGGACAACGACCGCGACACGATCGAGCTGTTCACCGCCCTGCTGCTGTCCCTGCCCGGCTCGCCGATCCTGTACTACGGCGACGAGATCGGCATGGGCGACAACATCTGGCTCGGTGACCGCGACGCCGTCCGCACCCCCATGCAGTGGACCCCCGACCGCAACGCCGGCTTCTCCTCCTGCGACCCCGGCCGGCTCTACCTCCCCACGATCATGGACCCGGTCTACGGCCATCAGGTCACCAACGTCGAGGCGTCCATGGCCTCCCCGTCCTCGCTGCTGCACTGGACCCGCCGCATGATCGAGATCCGCAAGCAGAACCACGCCTTCGGTCTCGGCTCCTACACGGAGCTTCAGTCCTCCAACCCCGCGGTGCTGGCCTTCCTGCGGGAGTACGAGGACGACCTGGTCCTGTGCGTGAACAACTTCGCCCGGTTCGCGCAGCCGACGGAACTCGATCTGCGGGAGTTCGCCGGTCGTCATCCGGTCGAGCTGTTCGGCGGGGTCCGCTTCCCCGCCATCGGTGAACTGCCGTATCTGCTGACCCTCGGCGGCCACGGTTTCTACTGGTTCCGGCTCTCCCGCGTGGCATCCCGCATCGGTCGACGACTTTGAGCGTGTGCCGACGAAAGGACGCGTCACCATGCCGAAGACCGCATTCCTCCGTGCCAGACGCTCGGTCGTCGCCGACCCGATGCTCTCGTTCGGTGATCTGCTGCGCGACTGGCTGCCCCGGCAGCGCTGGTTCGCGGGCAAGGACCGGCCTGTCACAGAGCTGGGTCTGCTGTCGATGACCGAACTGTTCCCGGGCTGTCTGCACCTGCTGGTGCAGACCGGTCCCGCCCCGGTGCCGGCCCCGGGCGGCGGCACGCCGGCCGGTGACTGCTACCAGCTGCTGCTCGGCGTACGGAAGCATCTGTCGCCGCGCCTGGGCCGCGCGCTCATCGGCCGGGCGGAACGCGGGCCGTTCGCGGGCATGACGGTGTACGACGCCCTGCACGACCCCCGGTCGGCGCAGCTGCTCCTGGAACGGCTGCGGCACCAGGGTTCGGCCGGTCCGCTGCGCTTCGAGGGTGACGCGTCCGTGCCCGTGCCGGCCGGGCTGCCGCCGCGGCTGCTGGACGCCGAGCAGTCCAACTCCTCGCTGGTGTACGGCGACGAGTTCATCCTGAAGCTCTTCCGCCGCGTCCAGCCGGGGATCAACCCCGACCTGGAGGTACCGGGCGCGCTGGCCGGGCAGGGCTGCCGCCGTGTTCCCGCCCCGGTGGCCTGGTTCCGGACCACGCAGCCGCAGGAGGCGACGCTGGGCGTGCTCCAGCCGTACCTGCGGGACGCCGCCGACGGCTGGGCGCTGGCGCTGCGCGCCCTCGCCACCGGGGACGACTTCACCCAGCACTCCTGGGAGCTGGGGCGGGCCATGGCGGAGGTGCACCTCGCGCTGGCCTCGGCGTTCCCCTCCGGCACCCATGACGAGAGCAGCCGTACGGCGGCGGCGATGACCGAGCGGCTGGACGCCGCCGCGCACTGCGTGCCCGCCCTCAAGCCGTTCGTGCCCGGTCTGCGGGGCGCCTTCGGCGCACTCGTCGCCTGCGATCCCGGACCCCCCGCCCAGCGCATCCACGGTGACCTGCACCTGGGACAGGTGCTGCGGGCGGGACGCGAGTGGTTCGTCATCGACTTCGAGGGCGAGCCGTCCCGCCCGCTCGCCGAGCGGCGCAGCACCCAGTCCCCGCTGCGGGACATCGCCGGCATGCTGCGCTCCTTCGACTACGCGGCCCGGCAGCGCCGCCCGTGGCGTCCTGAGTGGGCGCGCCGCTGCCGGGAGGCGTTCTGCGCGGGCTACGCGGCCCGCGCCGGATGGGATCCACGCAAGAAGCACGGCCTGCTCCGTGCCTATGAGACGGACCGGGCGGTCTACGAGGTCCTCTACGAGGCCAGGCACCGCCCCGACTGGCTTCCCGTACCCATGGCGGCGATCGAGCGTCTCGCCGTGAGAGGAGACTGACCCGTGGCCCTGCGCGACGACACCTCGCTGCCCGAGCCGTCCGGACCCACCCCGCCCGGAACGGCCCCGCCTCTGGACCCCGCCGACCGCGGACGCCTGCTGTCGGGCGCCCACCACGACCCGCACGCCCTGCTGGGCGCCCACCCGGTCCCGGGCGGGATCGCCTTCCGGGCGCTGCGCCCGTTCGCCCGCTCGGTGAGCGTCGTGGTCGACGGCGCGCGCACCCGCCTCGCCTCCGAGGGCGAGGGCCTCTTCTCCGGCGTCCTGCCGCTCGACGCGATCCCCGCGTACACGCTGCTGGTGGTGTACGCGGACGGCGAGCAGGAGACGCACGACCCGTACCGCTTCCTGCCCGCCCTCGGCGAGACCGACCTCCACCTCATCCGTGAGGGCCGGCACGAGCAGCTGTGGAAGGCGCTGGGCGCGGAGCCGATGACGCACCAGGGCGTGCGCGGCACCCGGTTCACGGTGTGGGCGCCGAACGCGCGGGGCGTGCGGGTGGCCGGCGACTTCACCTTCTGGGACGGGCAGGCGTTCCCGATGCGGTCCCTGGGGGCGTCCGGGGTGTGGGAGCTGTTCCTGCCGGGCATCGGGGAGGGCACGCGGTACAAGTTCGAGATCACCTCCCGTCACGGCGGCCGGTTCCTCAAGGCCGACCCGATGGCCCGCCGCTCCGAGGTGCCGCCCGACACGGCGTCCGTCGTGACCTCCTCGCGGTACGAGTGGGGCGACGAGGAGTGGATGGCCCGGCGCGGGGACGTGCCGGTGCACCGGGCGCCCTTCTCGGTGTACGAGGTCCACCTGCCGTCCTGGCGCCCGGGGCTGACGTACCGGCAGCTGGCCGAGGAACTCCCCGCCTACGTCAAGGACCTCGGCTTCACCCATGTCGAGCTGATGCCGGTCGCGCAGCACCCCTTCAGCGGTTCCTGGGGCTACCAGGTCACCGGCTTCTACGCGCCGATGGCCCAGCTCGGCACACCGGACGACTTCAAGCACCTGGTCGACGCCCTGCACCGGGCCGACATCGGCGTGATCATGGACTGGGTCCCGGCGCACTTCCCGAAGGACGACTGGGCGCTGGCCCGCTTCGACGGGGACCCGCTGTACGAGCCGGGGGACGACCGGCGGGCCGAGCATCCGGACTGGGGCACCTACGAGTTCGACTTCGGGCGGGTCGAGGTGCGCAACTTCCTCGTCGCCAACGCCGTGTACTGGTGCGAGGAGTTCCACATCGACGGCCTGCGGGTGGACGCCGTCGCCTCCATGCTCTACCTCGACTACTCGCGCGAATCGGGGCAGTGGACGCCGAACGTGTTCGGGGGCCGTGAGGACCTGGCCGCGAAGGCGTTCCTCCAGGAGATGAACGCGACCGTGTACCGGCGGGCACCGGGCGTGGTGACCATCGCCGAGGAGTCCACGGCGTGGGACGGCGTGACCCGGCCCACCGACAGCGGCGGTCTGGGCTTCGGGCTGAAGTGGAACATGGGCTGGATGCACGACTCGCTGGAGTACATCAGCCATGAGCCCGTCCACCGCAAGTACCACCACAACGAGATGACCTTCTCGATGGTGTACGCCTACAGCGAGAACTTCGTGCTGCCCGTCTCGCACGACGAGGTCGTCCACGGCAAGCAGGCCCTCGTGTCGAAGATGCCGGGCGACTGGTGGCAGCAGCGCGCCAACCACCGGGCCTACCTGGGCTTCATGTGGGCCCACCCCGGCAAGCAACTCCTCTTCATGGGCCAGGAGTTCGCCCAGGGAGCCGAGTGGTCCGAACCGGACGGTCCCGACTGGTGGCTGCTGGACCCGGAGTACGGGGCCGAGGCCGACCACCGGGGCGTGCGCGACCTGGTCCGCGACCTCAACACCGTCTACCGGCACACGCCGGCGCTGTGGCAGCGCGACACCGACCCCGGCGGCTTCCGGTGGGTGGTCGGCGACGCGGCCGAGGACAACGTCTTCGCGTTCCTGCGCTACGACGCCGAGGGCTCCCCGCTCCTCGCCGTCTCCAACTTCTCCCCCGTCGTCCGCCACGACTACCGGATCGGCGTCCCGGACGACGTCGTCGCCTGGTACGAGGCCCTCAACACCGACGCCGCGCGGTACGGCGGCGGTGATGTCACGCACCCCGGTCCGCTGAAGCCGGAGGACGGGGCCCTGCGCCTGACGCTGCCGCCGCTGGCGACGGTCTGGCTGACGCCACGCCCCTGATGAGGTCCGTGCGGCGGCAGCAGGTGTCCGAACGGCCCCGAGGGGGCAGTCGGGGTCGTACGACCGAGGATTCCTCGTCGCCGCCAAGGGCCACAGAAAGGGCTGCATCACGTGCGCACCGTCGGAGTGGAGGAGGAACTCCTCCTGGTTGATCCGGAGACGGGCGAGCCGCAGGCACTGTCCGCCGCGGTGCTCGCCCGCGCCGCGCGGGACGACGCCGATCAGGACGTCTTCGAAAAAGAACTGCACAACCAGATGCTGGAGTTCGCGACGCATCCGCAGTCGGGCATGGAGGAGCTGCACGCGGAGATCGTCCGCTGCCGCAAGGATGCCGCCCGGCACGCCGAGGAGAGCGGCTGCGCCGTCGCCGCGCTGGCCACCTCACCGCTGCCGGTCAGCCCGTCCGTCGCCGCGGGGCGCCGTTACCAGTGGATGGCGGACCAGTACGGGATCGCCACCCAGGAACAACTCGTCATGGGCTGCCATGTACACGTTTCCGTGGAGTCCGACGAGGAGGGCGTCGCCGTCATCGACCGGATCCAGCCCTGGCTGTCGGTGCTGTCCGCGCTGAGCGCCAACTCCCCCTTCTGGCAGGGCAAGGACACCAGCTACAGCAGCTACCGCAGCCGGGTGTGGCAGCGGTGGCCGTCGGCCGGCGCGACCGAGCCGTTCCGTTCGGCCGAGCGCTACCACCGCAGGGTCGCGGACATGGTGGCCACCGGGGTGCTCCTCGACGAGGGGATGATCTACTTCGACGCCCGGCTGTCCCGGCAGTACCCGACGGTGGAGATCCGGGTGTCCGACGTCTGCCTGCGGGCCGACACCGCCGTGCTCATCGCCACGCTCACCCGCGGCCTCGTCGAGACCGCCGCGCGTGAGTGGCGGGAGGGCGTGGAGCCGGCCGGGCACAGCGTGAGCCTGCAGCGGCTGGCGTCCTGGCGGGCCGCCCGCTGGGGCCTCACCGAGGAACTGCTGCACCCCGCGACCATGCGGCGCATGCCCGCCGAGACGGTGGTGCGGGCGCTGCTGGAGCACGTGGAGGACGCCCTCGCCGACAGCGGCGACCTGGACCGCGCCCGCGAGACCTGTGACGTGCTGCTGCGCGGCGGCAGCGGCGATCAGGTGCAGCGCGCACTGATGGAGCGGACCGGCAGCCTGCGCGACGTGGTCACCGCGTGCGTGCGCCACACGCAGGAGTAGGACCGCTTCCCGCCCGCCCCGGTGCTCTCCTACAGGATCAGCACCAGGGCGTACGCCAGGAAGAACGCCGCGATGACGACGGCCAGGACGAGGATCACGGCCAGCGGTGCCTTGGCCCAGCCCTTGGGGGGATTGTGTGTCTCCCGCGGGCCCGCCTCGGACATGCTGCTCTCGGCCGGCGGGGTCTCGCCCGGCGGTACACCGCCGCCCGGTTCCAGACCGGTGGTGCGCTCGGGCTCGGGATCAGGGTTCGGGTGGTTCATGCCCCCCGGGTTCCCCGACCCGCCGAGATCATCGGCGCCGGCCAGTTGTCCGTTCCCGGCACTCCGCGCGGTCGCCTCGGCTAGATTCGAGCACCGCAGATAACCGTGCTCATCGGCGGAGTCACAGCCCGTACACGTCAGGATCAGCATGCGCGACGTCGCCCCTCCTCCCCCGGCCGCCCGACCGTCGACCGGCGGGCTGGCCGACAGCGTCTTCGACATGGCGGCCCTCGATCCCACCCGCCCGATGCTCGCCCGCCGCCCCGACGCCGCCTCCTCGGCCTGGGAGGAGGTGACCGCGGTGGAACTGCGGGACGAGGTGGTGGACCTGGCCAAGGGGCTGATCGCGTCCGGGATCACGCCGGGCCACCGCGTGGCCATCATGGCGCGCACCCGGTACGAGTGGACGGTCGTCTGCTACGCCCTGTGGGCGGTGGGCGCGGAGGTCGTCCCGATCTACCCGACCTCAGCGCGCGAGCAGGTGGAGTGGATCCTCCGGGACGCCGGGTGCGTGGCCGTCGTGGTCGAGGACGAGCAGTCGGTGATGACGGTGGGCTCGGTGTGCGCGTCCCTGCCCCTGCTGCGGCACGTCTGGCAGCTGGACGCGGGGGCCCTGGGGGACCTGGCGGCGCGGGGCACGTACATCCCCCAGGCCACCGTCGACTCGCTGCGCCGCATCGTGCTGCCGGACGCCACCGCGGCCGTCGCCTACACCTCCGGCACGGCGGGCCGGCCCCTCGGCTGCGCGCTGAGCCACCGCGGTCTGGCGAACCCCTGCGACACCCTGCTGGCCGGCTGGGGGCACACCGTCGCGCCGCCCGGGGAACAGGGTTCCGTGCTGGCCTTCCTGCCGTTCTCCCACGTGTACGGCCTCATGATCCAGGGCCTGTGCGTGCGCGGCGGGCTGCTCATGGCGCACGAGCCCGACCTGAGCGAGGAGGCGCTGGCCTCGGCGCTGCGGTCCTTCCGGCCCACGTACTTCTACGCGGTCCCGTCGATGTTCGAGAAGATGTACAAGAACTTCCTGCGCACGGCCCAGCAGAGCGGCCGGGGCGCGCTGTTCGAGCGGGCGGCCGAGACCGCGCGGGACTTCGCCGCGGCCTGCGAGCGGCAGCGGCTCGGCGAGGGGCCGGGCCCCGGTTTCGACCTGCGGCTCCAGCACGCCCTGTACGAGCGGACGGTGTACCGCAAGCTGCGCGGCGCGCTCGGCGGCAGGGCCCGCCGCGCCACCTCCGGCGGCTCGCCCCTGAACCGGGACCTCTCGCTCTTCTACGAGGGCATCGGCCTCTACGTCCACGACGGCTACGGGCTGACCGAGACCAGTGGCGGGATCACGATGCAGCCGCTGGGCCGGGAGAAGTCCGGGACCGTCGGACAGGCCCTGCCGGGCACGGACATCCGGGTGGCCGCCGACGGGGAGATCCTGGTGCGCGGGCCGTCGGTGTTCCAGGGCTACGTGGGCGACGAGCCGGCGTCACGGGCCGCGCTGCACGGCGGCTGGCTGGCCACCGGGGACCTGGGGCGGCTGGATTCCCAGGGCTATCTGACGATCACGGGCCGCAAGAAGGACATCATCATCACCAGCAGCGGCAAGAGCGTCGCCCCGGCGTCGCTGGAGCACCGGCTGCGGATGCACCCGCTCATCCACCAGGCGGTCGTCGTGGGCGACAACCGGCCCTGCGTGGGAGCGCTGATCACGCTGGACCCGGACTTCCTCGCGCACTGGCGGGCGGCCCTGGCGGTGCAGAGCGACACGCCGAGCCGGGAGGCGCGGGAGGAGAACGCGCTGCGGGAGGAGATCACGCGGGCCGTGGCGGCGGCCAACAGCACGGTGTCCCGGTCGGAGTCCATCCGGGTGTTCCGGGTGCTGCCGGAGCCGTTCGACCTGGCCAGCGGGTTACTTACGCCTTCGATGAAGCTGCGCCGCGACCTCATCGTGCGCACCTACGCGCTGGAGATCGACGCGATGTACCAGGCCCGCTCCCGCCCCGGCCGCACCCGCGTGCCGGACGAGTCGGCGGCCTGGGACGAGGCGGACAACGTCTTCGGGTGAGCGTCGCCGCGGCCGGGACGGGCGGGGCAGGACGACGATGGGTCCACCGCTCACGGCGCACGACGACGGGCAGATGCCCGGGACAGGACGAAGGGCGTACGCGGGGTGACCCGCGTACGCCCTTTCCGGTTCCCCGGATACGCGGTCCCGGATCAGCCGCCGATGTACCAGGTACCGCCGCCGCCGGACGCGGCCATCGCCAGCAGTACGGCGAAGATGACCAGATCGATGATGCCGAGAATGACGCCGGCCTTGGCCATTCCCGCCCCGCCCTTGGCCGATGCCTGACGCATTCCCACCGCGCCCAGCACGATCGCGATCGGGCCGAGAATCACATTGAAGAAGATCAGTCCGATGATTCCGCAGATGAGGCTCGCGATGGCCAGACCGTTGGTGCGTGACCTGGAGGACGCGGCAGGGGAACTGCCGTAACTCGTCATCACATTCTCCCGGTGTCGGCTTCTTGGATTGATGTGCGAGTGCCCTCCAACAAGCCCTTCATACCGGAGAGTTGGCGTGACGCGGAGGCGTGATCTCCGCCGCGCTGGAAACCTGTACCGGCATGATTCCGAAATTGCCAATTCCGTTTGTTGTCGGCGTGGTTCGAAGCGGGAGGTGAACGGTGCTTTTTCTGGTCGTGGCACTCGTCCTCCTGGCCTTCGTCCTCGGCTCCGTGGCCTATCTGCCGTTGCCCGTCACCCTGGTCGTCAGTGCGGTGATCGCCGTGTGGCTGGCCGTCTTCGCCGTGCGTGAACGCCGGCGGCGGACGCGTACGGAAGGGGCCGGCACATGAGGCTGACCGCAGCGCCCCGGCAGAAGGCGGGCAGGCGGGACACCGAGGGCATGGCCGTCGCGTCCTTCGTTCTCGGCCTGGTCGGACTGGTCGTACTGAACGTGGTCCTCGGGCCCATCGCGATCGTGCTGGCGGTGCTCGCCCTGCGCAGGGACACCCCCCGCCGCTTCCGGGCCCTGCTCGGGCTGGGGCTCGGCATCGCGGACCTGGTGCTCCTCGCCGTCCTCGTGACCGTCAACGGCGGCGTGGCCTGGACGACGTTCGGCTGAGCGGTGAGGTTCGGCCGGGCAGTGACGTTCGACACACTCGGGTTTACCCGCGCCGGTTCGTCGCAGACGCGGCTGAGAAGCCCGCGCCGACCCACGGGGAGCCGCCGTCCATGCTCAACCACCGTCGTTCCAGAGCCGTCTGCTCCGCCGGAGCGCTTCTCACCGGCCTCGGCGCCGCCTGGTGCGCCGGCGGCCCGCACGGGAGGGCGGCGACGGGCCTGGCGCTCGTCACGCTCGGCCTCGGCACAGTGGCCCTGCGTGCCGCGCGGGCCCACGCCCAGCTGGTGCGGGCCCATGGGCTCGCCAGGCACCTCGCGCTGGGCGCGGCACCGCGGCGGCCGGCGCCCGAGCCCTGCTGCGACTTCTGGCTGCTCCGCGGTGAAACCGGCCACCTCCCCGACTGCCTGCACGCGGACGGACCGGCCGCCGAAGTGGCGCGGGGGTGGCGGGAACTGCACGCCGCGTGCTGTCTGCGCGGCTGGGAGTCACGCGGAGCCGTACACGATCTCGACGCGTGTGTGTCCACGACGGCCGCATAGCCCGGACCCCGGCGGTACGTGCGCAACCCTGCTGATTCCGGGTTCCGTACGACCGCCGGGGTCCGGGCCGTGCGTCAGCGCCTGCGGCTCCCCAGGGAACTGCCCACACCCGCGAGGTGCAGGGCCAGCACCATCAACCCGATGAGCATGACGTTCGTCGACGTGAAGACGTCGTTGGTCGAGATCTCGGCGGCGTTGATCAGAAACGCGATGAAAAACAGTACTGCCGCTGCTATGGCGAGCACGGTCACCCTCCGTTCGTAGTACCTAGGAGATCCCTAGGACATCCCTCTGCCCCGGATCCGCGACGTCAGGCAGTACGGCGGCATCTCGGTGGATCCGGGCCGGTCGCGGGCTCCGGGCGGGTGGCGGACTCCGGGCTGATCGCGCCGCCGCGCGCGTAGGCTCCGTCTGCCTGGGAACTAACAAACGGTGGGGGCGCAAGAGAAGGGACTACAGCCCTGCTGACGCCGGGCGGGGAAGGCGAGATGGCAACCGAGCCGCATAGGGACGACACACTGACTTCCAAGGAGATCCCGAGCCGCAGCACCCGATTCTCGGGCGAGCTGCGCAACGTGACGGGTGCGCGCCTGGAAGCGGAGAAATTCCTCACAGACCTGGCACGCACCTCTCCACCGGCCGCGCCGGAGTACTGGGACGACATACTCCTGGTGGTCACGGAACTGGCCGCCAACGCGGTCCAGTACGCACCGGGTCCTTTCGAACTGAGCATGCGCCGGACTTTCGACGGCGTGCACGTCGTCATGCAGGACACGAACACCACACCACCGGCGCCCCGCCCCTTCCACCCCAACCACGGCGGGGGCGGCATCGGCTGGCACCTGATCCACACGCTGTGCGACCAGGTCAGCGTCGTCACCAGTGAGCACGGCAAGGAGATCCACGTCTTCCTGCCGTGGTGAGCGCGGCCGGCCCGGTCAGCCGGACACGTCCCGCAGGGGCACGAAGACCCGGATCGTCTTGCCGCCCCCGGCCCGCCTGTCGATGGCGATGTCCCGGGCGAGACGGATGATCAGAGGCCAGCCGTAACCGCTGCCGTGGTGGTCGGCGGGCAGCGCACCGGATCCGTAGGCGACGTCGGGGACCACGTCACTGTGGTCGTGAACGGCCAGCCGGACGCCGTCGGGCGTGGGCTCGACATCGAACCCCGCCAGCCCCGCGCCGTGCCGGATGGCGTTCGTGACCAGTTCCGAGACGACGAGTGTCAGGTCGACCACGTCGTCCTCCCGCAGCATCCGGCCCTGCGCGTCCCACCGTTCGCGCACCACCGACTGGGCGTGCGCGCGGGCCGCGGCCGCCGTCCTGACCGTGGGCGCCGTACGGGTCGCGTCCGAGGGGCGGTCCGCCGCCCTCACGGCCCCGTCACTGCCCGGGGCGCCTCCGTCACGGACTCGACGTCATCGGCCAGGACGAAGAACCCCGCCGTTCCTGTCACCACAACCAGCCTTCCCCACGTTCTCGATGCCCCGTCCGCCGCCGTCCGCGACGACCCGCGCCCGGTGCGGACGGACCGCGTGCCCCGTACGGGCCGGCGCAATCCGCTCGGTTCGCCCGCTCCAGGATCCGCCGGCACCGGAGGTCCGACGGCGCCCGGTGCGTCGGCGGGGTCTCGTGACGGCGCCCCCGTCCCACGCGTTCGCGGCCGCCCCTCTTACGGGCCGGTGCGCTCCGTCACCGTCCCCCGCCCGTCCAGGTCAGGTGGCGGCCGTCGTCTCACGTGGCGGGAGCCGATGATAATAGTCACCGACACTCGTGAGATACGCCTCGTCCATGGTTTCACTGTCCGTCCGGAACCGGGGCGCCGCCTTCACCTCGCCCCGCGTGCAGGACAGCGTGATCCTCCGGTCCGCGGTGTCGACACCGGTCACGACGCCGACCGGCACCAGGACGCTCCGGCCGAAGACCCACACGCCCGTGTCGACGACCAGGTGGCGCATGCCGAACGGGTCGGCCTGCCGGTCCACGTGGCCGATGGTGCCGTCGGTCGCTGCCACGGTGTACCCCGTGAGCTCCTGTCCCTCCGCATGACCGCTGTCCGGTGCGTACGACCAGATCCCGTCGATGGCCACAGCGCTCCTTCCTCCCCGAGCCGTAGTCGACCTGCCCACGGACGGCAGTCGTGCCCGCCCGCTCCACAGCAGCGATTACCCTCCCGCAGCGTTCGCATTCTGCGCGGTACGCCCCGACCAAGGCATGAGCACGGGAACGGAAGGGAAACCTTGCCCAGTACCCAGGGTCCGCGCGGATATGCGCGTCCCGGCGCGTGGTTCTGGTCCGGAAGCACAAGATGGCACGACGCTTTGTCCCCCGCTCGTCGGGTGGGTTAGCCTGCGGCGTATTTCTCATCAAGCAGATCCGTGAACTGCGGAAATGCACACACTACTAGCGGGGCCGCCCGAAGGCCCGGCCGGGTTCCGAGCCCTCGTCGATCGAGGGCTCCTGGGGAGTGGAACGAGGGTGCGCATGACCAGCAACACCACCGAGGTCACCGACGCGGTCCCGGGCGATCGGGAGCTGAGGCAGCTCCTGGCAGGCCTGACGGCCGTACGGGACGGTGATTTCGGCACCCGCCTGCCGGCCGACGGCGAGGGCCTCATGGGCGACATCGCGACCGTGTTCAACGGCATGGTCGACCAGTTGTCCGTGTTCACCTCCGAGGTCACCCGGGTGGCGCGCGAGGTGGGCACCGAGGGCACCCTCGGCGGACAGGCGGAGGTACCGGGTGTCTCCGGCACCTGGGCCGATCTCACGGACTCCGTCAACGCCATGGCGGGCAACCTGACGACGCAGGTGCGCGACATCGCGCAGGTGGCCACGGCCGTGGCCAAGGGGGACCTGTCGCAGAAGATCGACGTTCCCGCGCGGGGCGAGATCCTCCAGCTGAAGGAGACCGTCAACACGATGGTCGACCAGCTCTCCGCCTTCGCCGACGAGGTCACCCGCGTCGCCCGCGAGGTCGGCAGCGAGGGACGGCTCGGCGGCCAGGCGCAGGTGCCGGGGGTCGCCGGCGTCTGGCGGGACCTCACGGACTCGGTGAACGGGATGGCGGGCAACCTGACCGGTCAGGTCCGCAACATCGCCCAGGTGACCACGGCCGTCGCCCAGGGCGACCTGTCGCAGAAGATCACCGTCGACGCCCGCGGCGAGATCCTCGAACTCAAGAACACCATCAACACGATGGTCGACCAGCTCTCCGCCTTCGCCGACGAGGTCACCCGCGTCGCCCGCGAGGTCGGCACCGAAGGACGCCTCGGCGGCCAGGCGGACGTGAAGGGGGTCAAGGGCACCTGGCGGGACCTCACCGACTCGGTGAACTTCATGGCCGGCAACCTGACCTCGCAGGTGCGCAACGTCGCCCAGGTGGCGACCGCCGTGGCCAAGGGCGACCTGTCGCAGAAGATCACCGTCGACGCCCGCGGCGAGATCCTCGAACTCAAGAACACCATCAACACGATGGTCGACCAGCTCTCCGCCTTCGCCGACGAGGTCACCCGCGTCGCCCGCGAGGTCGGCACCGCCGGCAACCTCGGCGGCCAGGCCCAGGTGCGGGGCGTCTCGGGCACCTGGAAGGACCTCACCGACAACGTCAACGTGATGGCGTCGAACCTCACCGGTCAGGTCCGCTCGATCGCGCAGGTCGCCACCGCCGTGGCCCGCGGTGACCTCTCGCAGAAGATCACCGTCGAGGCCAAGGGCGAGGTCGCGGCCCTGGCGGACGTGATCAACACGATGGTGGACACGCTCTCCGCGTTCGCCGACGAGGTCACCCGCGTCGCCCGCGAGGTCGGCACCGAAGGACGCCTCGGCGGCCAGGCGCACGTGCCCAACGTGGCCGGCACCTGGAAGGACCTGACCGACAACGTCAACTCGATGGCGAACAACCTGACCGGCCAGGTGCGCAACATCGCGCTGGTGACGACCGCGGTGGCCAAGGGCGACCTGTCGAAGAAGATCGACGTCGACGCCCGCGGCGAGATCCTCGAACTCAAGACGACCATCAACACGATGGTCGACCAGCTCTCCGCCTTCGCCGACGAGGTCACCCGCGTCGCCCGCGAGGTCGGCACCGAAGGACGCCTCGGCGGCCAGGCCGAGGTGGAGGGTGTCTCGGGCACCTGGAAGCGCCTCACCGAGAACGTGAACGAACTCGCGGGCAACCTGACGCGTCAGGTGCGGGCGATCGCCGAGGTGGCGAGCGCCGTGGCCGAGGGCGACCTGACCCGCTCCATCACGGTGGAGGCCTCCGGCGAGGTCGCCGAACTCAAGGACAACATCAACTCCATGGTGGGGTCCCTGCGCGAGACCACCCGGGCCAACCAGGAGCAGGACTGGCTCAAGACCAACCTCGCCCGGATCTCCGGCCTGATGCAGGGCCACCGCGACCTGCCCGTCGTGGCCGAGCTGATCATGGACGAGCTGGTACCGCTGGTGTCGGCCCAGTACGGCGCCTTCTACCTCGCCGAGGACAGTGACAACGGCCCCGAGCTGCGGCTCGTCGGCTCCTACGGCTACCCCGACGACGCCACACGGCCGACCCGCATCGCCTTCGGCCGCACCCTGGTCGGCCAGGCCGCGCGCAGCCGGCGCACCATCACGGTGGACACCCTGCCGCCCGACTACGTGATCATCTCCTCGGGACTCGGCCAGGTGGTGCCGACCGCGCTCGTGCTGCTGCCCATCGTGGTGGAGGGACAGGTCCTCGGTGTGATCGAGCTCGCCTCGGTCACCCCCTTCACCGAGGTGCACCAGGACTTCCTGGAACAGCTGATGGAGACCATCGGTGTCAACGTGAACACGATCGTGGCCAACGCCCGGACCGACGAGCTGCTGGACGAGTCCCAGCGGCTGACGGCCGAGCTCCAGGCACGGTCGGCGGAGCTGCAGTCGCAGCAGGAGGAATTGCAGCGCTCCAACGCGGAGCTGGAGGAGAAGGCCTCACTGCTGGTGGCCCAGAACCGGGACATCGAGGCGAAGAACCTCCAGATCGAGCAGGCCCGGCAGGAACTGGAGGCGCGCGCCCAGCAGCTGTCGCTCGCCTCGAAGTACAAGTCGGAGTTCCTGGCGAACATGAGCCACGAGCTGCGCACCCCGCTCAACAGCCTGCTCATCCTCGCCCAGCTGCTCGCCCAGAACCCCTCCCGCAACCTCACCCCGAAGCAGGTCGAGTACGCGGGCATCATCCACTCCGCGGGATCGGACCTGCTCCAGCTGATCAACGACATCCTCGACCTCTCGAAGGTCGAGGCCGGAAAGATGGACGTGGCGCCGGAGGTCGTCTCGCTGCGGCAGCTCATCGACTACGTGGAGGCCACCTTCCGGCCGATGACATCGCAGAAGGGCCTCGACTTCACGGTGGCCACGGCCCCCGGCGCACCGGCGGACCT
This sequence comes from Streptomyces sp. ALI-76-A, assembly GCF_030287445.1. Classification (GTDB taxonomy): domain Bacteria; phylum Actinomycetota; class Actinomycetes; order Streptomycetales; family Streptomycetaceae; genus Streptomyces. Next base: position 835,842 of record NZ_JASVWB010000002.1, read on the forward strand.
GCTGACCGACGACTCCCGCCTGCGTCAGGTGCTGCGCAACCTGCTGTCCAACGCGGTCAAGTTCACCGAGCACGGCGGCGTGGAGCTGCGCATCGAACCCGTGGCCGACGACGAGGTGCCCAGCGGGGTGCTGCGCGGGGTGGCCATCGTGGCGTTCCGCGTGAAGGACACGGGCATCGGGATCCAGGAGCAGCAGCTGGAGACGATCTTCGGCGCGTTCCAGCAGGCGGACGGCACGACGAGCCGCAAGTACGGAGGCACCGGCCTGGGTCTGTCCATCACGCGGGAGATCGCCCATCTGCTCGGCGGCGCGGTGACGGTGGACAGCACGCCCGGACAGGGCAGCACGTTCACGCTCTTCCTGCCGGTGGCCCGTCCGGACTTCGAGGAGCTGCTGGACAGCGGCCGGTTCTTCGAGAAGGCGCTGGAGGCCCCGCTCGCCCCGGACACCGTGCCCAGCCGCCAGCCGGCCGTCGGCCCGGTGGCCGGTGAACGCCGGCGCCGGCTGCTCGTGGTGGAGGAGCGCTCCCGCGGGCTGCTGACCCTGGTCGCCGAGAGCGTGGTCGCGGACGTGGCCCACGGCCGGAGCGGAGGCGGCCCGGGAGCCGCGGTCGACGTCATCACCGCCGTCGGGGCCCAGGAGGCCGCGGGCGCCCTGGCCGACGAGCCGTGCCACTGTGTCGTACTGGAACTGGGCATGCCCGACGGTGAGGCCGCCCGGTTCCTGGAGGCGGTCGAGGGCGACTCGGCGCTGGCGAGTGTCCCGGTGCTCGTGCACAGCGGTCACCGCGCCGACCTCGCCCTGGAGGAGACCCTGCGGTCCCGTTCGGCGGGCGGTTCTCTGGAGTTCCTGTCCAGCCTGGACGAGCTGCGCGAACGCATCGCGCTGCACCTCTCGGCCGAGGAGCCCGGAGACGTGCTGACCCTGGTCCGCTCCGAGGAACCGCAGTCGTTGACGCCCCCGCCGGTCGACGACTCGTTCCACGGCCGGACCGTGCTCGTCGTCGACGACGACGCGCGCAACCTCTTCGCGCTCAGCGGGATCCTGGAGCTCCAGGGGTTCCGGGTGCTGCACGCGGACAACGGCCGCAAGGGCATCGAGGCCCTCGTCAACAACCCGGACATCTCCCTGGTGCTGATGGACGTGATGATGCCGGAGATGGACGGCTACGCGGCCACGGCCGAGATCCGCAGGATGCCGCAGTACACCGAGCTGCCCATCATCGCCGTCACCGCGAAGGCGATGCCCGGCGACCGGGAGAAGTCCCTCGCCTCGGGCGCCAGCGACTACGTCACCAAGCCCGTCGACACCCAGGACCTGATCGCCTGCGTCCGGCGGTGGTTGCCCGCGTGAGGCCGCCCATCCCCGCCCCGTACACCGCCCGGACGGGCCGGCGCCCGTTCTCCCGCCCCCCGGGGCCTGTCGGCCGAGGAGCCTTCGCACAGTGAGCGTCTCCGAACACCCGCACGAGCAAGACGACGGTGCGGCACAGCACGCGTCCGCCGCTCCCCCGGCTCGGCCGGACGCGCCGCCCGGCACCGCCGACGACGGACCCACGGGCGACGGGGAGGCCGGGAACCGGCCGGCCCCCGACGAGGCGCCCGCCGCCGGGCCGGCCGGCGGTGAGCCCGGCGGTGAGCCGGCCGGCGAGGGGCGAGGCGACGAGGGACCGGGTGTTCCCCCCGGCTCCCCCGTCGGCAGGCTGGCCGCGACCGTCGAGCGGCTGCGCCGTGAGGTGCGGGCCGCCCAGGCGGAGGCGGAGGGGCGGGCCCTGATAGAGCTCGCCAAGGGCATCCTGGTCGAACGTCTGCAGTGCGGCCCCGCGCAGGCCGCGCGCCAGCTCGCGGAGCTGGCCGAGCAGGCCAAGGTCACGCCCCTGGAGTTCGCGGTCGAGGTCATCAACCAGGCCGCCCGGGACAAGATGTCGGAGGTGACCGACGCCTTCCTCGCCGCCACGTCGGGCGACGCGGAACCGGTGGGCGAGTCCCCCGCCGTACGGCTGCGGGCGGCCGAGAGCGGCGCGCTGGCCGCGGACGACACCCAGGCCGTCGCGGACTCCCTGTTGCAGCAGGCACTGCGGCCGCTCGGGGCGGTGGCCGTCGCCATCTGGGCGGCCGGCCCGGACGGGTCCCTCACCCTGGCGGGCAGCGCCGGCTTCTCCCCGGCCGAGGCGGCGCGCTGGCGCTATGTGCCGCCGGACGTGGCGACGGTGGCCCGGCGCGGCCTCACCGAGCGCGCGGGTCAGTGGATCACCTCGCTCGCCCAGACCGGCCTGCCCAGCATCGGCCGGCATCACCATCCGGACGGCGGCCGGGCCGCCCTTCCCGCCGGGACCGGCGGACGCGTCCACGGGGTGCTGGAGATCGCCTGGGCGGAGCCGCTGGCTGTCCAGCCGGCGCGGATCGTGCGGCAGGTGGAGGCCCTGGCCGAGCTGTGCGCCCACACGCTGGAGACGTACACGCAGGTCCACGACCTGGTGCAGGAGCCTCGCGTGCTGCCGGACGCGGCGGAGCTCATGGATCTGGCCGACGGACTGCACGACCCCGCCCTGGTCCTCGTGCCGCATCTGGACGACTCCGGTCACCTGGTGGACTTCCGCATCCAGCACGTGAACGGCCGGTTCCTCGATCCCGCGGGCCGCTCACGCGCCGTCATCAACGGTGCCCTGCTGCTGGAGGCCTACCCGATGGCCGCCGGCGTGAGCGAGCTGTTCCAGCGCGTCGAGCGGGTGTACGCGACAGGCGAGCCGTTCCGCGCGCAGCGGATGAACCTCACCTCGCTGGTGGACCAGGTTCCGCTGTCGACCGTCGCCGACATCAGCATCAGCCGGCACGGGAGCGGCGTCCTGCTGCTGTGGCGGATCGAGGACGAGACCGCCCGGCTGGCGAGTCTGCTCCAGCACGCCCAGCGGCTCGGGCGCATCGGCGGGTTCGAGGAGAACCTGCTGACCGGCGAGATCACCTGGAACGGACAGCTGTTCGACCTGTACGGCCGTTCCCCGTCGAGCATGCCGGTGCCGCTGGAGGAGCTGCCCGCCCACGCCCACCCGGACGACACCACCGTCATCCGCAGGTTCCTGCGCACGGTGCTGCACCAACGGCGGCCCGCGTCCACGGCGTTCCGGCTCCAGCGGCCCGACGGTGTCACCCGGCACATCAGGGTCGTCGCCGAGCCCGTGCTCGACACGCACGGCCGGCTGTTCGCCGTCCGCGGGGCCTACCAGGACATCTCGGCCCAGCACTGGACCGAGGTGGCGCTCGCGGCCACCCGCGACCAGCTCGCGCACACCGAGCAGCAGGCCACCGAACGCAACCGGCTGACGCTGCAGTTGCAGCACGCCATCATGCCGCCCGCGCAGGCCCCGCTGGAGGTCCCCGACCTCCAGGTGGCCGTCCGCTACCGGCCCGCCGAGACGGAGCAGCTCGTCGGCGGCGACTGGTACGACGCCGTCGTGCTGCCGTCCGGGATGGTCCTGGTGTGCGTCGGTGACGTGGCGGGGCACGGCATAGAGGCCGCCACGAGCATGGTCGTGCTGCGCAACGCGCTGCGCGGGCTGGCCGTGACCGGTGCCGGGCCGGGCCAGCTGCTGTCGTGGCTCAACATCGTGGCGCACCACCTCACCGGCGCGGTCACCGCGACGGCGGTCTGCGGACTGTACGACCCGGACCGGCACACCCTGCGCTGGGCACGGGCCGGTCATCTCCCGCCGGTGCTCGTCCGCGCGGCGGAGGCGGCCCCGCTGCCCCTGGTCAAGGGGCTGCTGCTCGGGGCCGTGCCCGAGGCCGTCTACGAGGAGACGGAGATCCAGCTGGCCGTCGGAGACACCCTGCTGATGTACACCGACGGTCTGATCGAGCGCCGTGACCGTTCCGTGGAGGAGTCCCTGCGTCATCTGCTGACCACGGCGCGCAGCGCGCCCAAGACGCTCGACCAGCAGTTGGACCGGCTGCTCACGTACAGCAGGTCCGACACCGACGACGACACCTGCATCGTGGGCATCCGGGTCGGCTGACGGCCGGACGCCGGCGGGCGTGACGCGGCCGTCCGCCGGCCGGGCCGGCACGTCTTCACACCTCGTCCGCATACCTCGCCCCATCCCGGGTAAGCGCGGGGCGGCACGGTACAGAGGACGACCGGAAGGGCGCTGGATGGGATTCGGCAGACCGATGAGAGCTTGATCACGGAGCACCGCCGGAATCGGTGTGCATCGAAGTCGCTGACAGGGGTAACCAGCCCTGGCCGTAAGCGTTTGTGGAGGTATTTGTGTCCATTGCCCAGAACCCCTTGTCCGTCGAGGTCACCCTGCCGAGGGAGGACGTCGCCCTGATCGCGGTCGAGGGCTACTTGGACGTAGACACCGCGACGGAGTTCCAGCACCACCTGGCCAACCAGCTCCACCACGGCCGGCGGCACTTCCTGCTCGACCTGTCGGCCGTCCCGTTCATGGACTCGTCCGGCATGAACATCATCCTGCGGGTGTACCAGCAGGCCCGCGGCATACCGGGCAGCGTGCACATCATCTCCCCCGCTCCGGCGGTCCGGCGGATCCTGGACCTGACGGGCGTGAGCATCACCGTCCCGGTGTCGGAGAGCCTCGACGAGGCGCTCGCCCGCGTCGACGCGTTCGGGTCGGAGCAGGATCTGCAGGACGAGCGACAGCTCTGATCCGGGAGTGTTCCACGGCCGTCACCGGGCGTTTCGCCCAACCTGATCGTTTGTCCGGCACGCGGTGTCGTACGAGGTGGGGCCATGGTTACAGTGGTCGCCCGGCAGGGTCATATCGCCGTCTCGTCGCCTTCAGCGGGTTCGGTGGGACGCAACCCGACGAGGATGCTGAGGAGTAATGCAGGTGCCGGAGCACGAAACGACAGGGCAACACGCGACACCGGCACGGGAGGTCGGGGATTTCCTGCGCCGCCGTGGTGAGCAGATCGCCCAGCGGTGGGCCGACGAACCTCTGTTCCGTACGGTGTTCACCGTCTCGCGGGACGAGGCGGTGGAAGCCGGCAAGATCGTCGTCGACGCGCTGGCCCAGGTCGCCGACACGGACCAGGTGCACGATCCCGACGCCGCCGGATTCACCGTGGTGCGGGAGCAGCTGTCCCGGATGGGCGCGGCCCGCTCGCGGGCCGGCTTCACCACCTCGCAGGTGTCGAACGACGTGAACGCCCTGCGTCCGCCGGTCGAGAACCTGCTGCTGGCCGACTTCCCCGAGGACGACGCCGACCGGGTCCGCGAGTGCACCACGGCGCTGACCGTGCTGATGGGCACGCTCCGGCTGGTCGTGCTGGAGACGGCGCTGAGCGAGGGGCAGGCCCTGATCGAACGGCAGCGGTTGCAGCTGATGGAAGTGGCCACCCCGGTGATCAAGCTGTGGGACGGGGTGGTGGCGGTGCCGCTGATCGGCACGCTCGACAGCGCCCGCAGCCAGGTGGTCATGGAGAGCCTGCTGGAGGCCGTGGTCGACCAGCACGCCCGGTTCGCCATCCTGGACATCACCGGTGTGCCCACGGTCGACTCGCTGGTGGCCCAGCATCTGATGAAGACGGTCGCCGCCACCCGGCTGATGGGTGCCGAGTGCATCGTCTCCGGCATCCGTCCGGCGATCGCGCAGACCATCGTGCATCTCGGTCTGGACCTGGGCACCGTGATGACCCGGTCGTCCCTCGCCGACGCGCTGGCGTACGCCCTGCACCAGCTGGGCACCGACATCATCAACTCGACGCCCGGCGGTGCGGGGCCCCGGTGAGCCACGACTTCTCCCGCCCGGTCACGGGCCATGTGCCGGTTCTCCGGCTCGGTGACGTCCTCCTCGTCACGCTCCAGGGGGACCTGTACGACAGCACGGCACAGCAGCTTCAGGAGGACATCGGCGAGATGATCGTCAGCACCGGGGTGACCGGTGTGGTCATCGACATCTCCGGCGTGGAGATCGTCGACTCCTTCCTCGGGCGGGTGCTGGCCGAGATCGCGGCGAAGGCCAGGCTGCTGGCGGCGCGGACCGTTGTGGCCGGCATGCGGCCGGCGGTCGCGATCACCATGGTGGAGCTGGGGCTGACCCTGCCGGGGCTGCACACCGCGCTCACCACCGAGGCGGCCATGGAGCTCCTCGCGGGGCTGGATCCGGACACCCGCTCGGGCGGCCTGCGCCAGGAGAGCCGGTGATGCAGACAGCCGCGGGTGTCGAGGCCTGCCTGCCGATCCGTTCGGACATGGATCTGGTGTGGGTGCGACAGCACGTGCGGCAGGCCGCCGGCCTGCTGGGCTTCGGACTGGTGGAGCAGACCAAGCTGGTCACCGCGGCCAGTGAGCTGGCCCGCAACACCCTCGTGCACGGCGGGGGCGGCCAGATGGAGACGACGCCCGTGGTCAGCGGGCGGACCCGCGGGCTGCGGCTGACCTTCTCCGACGAGGGGCCGGGCATCGCGGATCTGGAGCGGGCGCTGAGCGACGGCTACACCTCCGGCGACGGCCTCGGGATGGGCCTGGGCGGTGCGCGGCGGCTGGTGCACGAGTTCGCGGTCGACAGCACCCCCGGGGTCGGCACCAAGGTCACGGTGGTCTCCTGGGCGGCGATGCCTCCCAGACCGCGTGAGGAGTCCTGACATGCCGCGTGTGTGGGACGTGCCGGTGCACGACTCGACCCGGGTGCGGGACGCCCGGGTCGCCGCGGAGCACGCGGCCGCCCTCGCGGGGCTCGACGAGGCGCGCACGGCGGCGGCCGCGCTGGTGGCGACCGAGCTGGCCACCAACCTGCTCAAGCACGCCGGGGGCGGCCAGCTCCTCATCGACGTGGTGGACCCGGCCCTGCCCGCGGGCGCCGGCGCCTCCTTGGTGCAGGTCGCCGCGGTCGACCACGGTCCGGGCATCCCCGACGTCAGCACCGCCCTGCGGGACGGCTACTCCACGGCGCGGTCCCTCGGGGCCGGGCTCGGCACCTGCCGCCGGATAGCGGACGACTTCGACCTGCACAGCGTGCCGGGGCGGGGCACGGTGGTGCTGGCCCGGGTCGGGGCCCGGCCGAAGGAAGCCGCACCGGCCGCCGCGGTGCGGGCCGGCGGGGTGAACATCCCGTTCGCCGGGGCGGACCACTCGGGCGACGCCTGGGCGTGGGCCCGGGCCGGCGACCGGCTGACCCTGATGCTGGCCGACGGTCTGGGGCACGGCCCCGACGCGGCCCACGCCTCCACGGCCGCCACGCGGGCCCTGCACCGGGCGGCCCACTTGCCCCCCGCCGAGACGCTGGTCCACCTGGACACCGCGTTGCGCGGCACCAGGGGGGCGGCCGTCGCGGTGGCCCAGGTCGACGCCCGCACGGGCGAGCTGCGGTTCGCCGGTGTCGGCAACATAGGAGCGCGGCTGCGCGAGGGCGGCCGGTGGCGTTCGCTGCTGTCCCGGCCCGGGATCGTGGGCGTCCACAAGCACGCGACGCTGCGGGAGGACCGTATGCCGTGGGCCGCCGACCGGATGCTCATCCTGCACAGCGACGGCCTGCCCAGCCGGTGGACGCCGCCGTCGGACGCTGCCCTGCTGGCGGCCGACCCGGCGGTCGTGGCCGCCGTGACGGTACGTGACGCGAGCAGTTCCGCCCGGCCGGTGCGGGACGACACCGCCGTGGCAGTGCTGGCTCCGACCCCGCCGGAGGGTCCATGACGCACAGTTGGCAGATCACAGACGTCGTCGACGCGGCCCGGGCCCGGATCGCCACCGCCCGGCTGGCCGCCGCCCACGGCGTGCCGGCCCTCGACCGCACCCGGCTGACCACCGCGCTCAGCGTGCAGCTGCGGCAGTGCCTCACCAAGGGCGGCACCTGGTGGCTCACCCTGGAGGCCACGGCCGCGCCCGGCGAAGAGGGACTCCTGCACGCCCTGGTGACGCCCCGGCACGAGACGGCCGCCGTCGCGCAGCCGCCGTGGCGGATCACGGTCCGCTGCCCGGAGGCGGCGGACGTGTCCGGCGACGCCGCGGTGGCCGAGGACCCGGTGGTCCTGGCGGAGGCCCTGCTGGGCGCCGACGAGGACACCGCGCTGGTGCTGGAGCGGCTCACCGAGCAGGAGGAACTGGTCGACTTCCACCGGGAGGAGCTGCACCAGACGAACCAGGGTGTGCTGGCCCTGCACGCGGAGCTGGACGCCGCCGGGCGGGCCCAGCGCGAGGCCTTCGCCGCCGAGCGCAAGGCGCGCACCGAGGCGGAGAGCGCCCGGCGCCGGCTGACGTTCCTGGCGGACGCGAGCGCGGTGCTGACGGCGTCGCTGAACCACGACGAGATCGTGCGCCGACTGCCCGGCCTGCTGGTGCCCGAGTACGCCCGCAGCGTCGACGTGTGGCTGTTCGACGGCGACGACGACCGGCACCCGCCCACGCCGGACCCGGCCGCACCGCAGCACCCGCCCACGCCGCACCCGGCCGCCGCCGTGCTCGCCGCCCGCACCGGGCGCCCGCAGTACGCCGCCGACCGTCCGGGCGGTCTGCCCGGCGTCCAGGACCAGCCGCCCTCGGCGCTGGATCCCGCCCGGCCCCTGCTGTGCATCCCGCTGACGACGCGGCGCGCTCCCCTGGGCGTGCTCACGCTGTCCCCGCCCGGTGACCGCTGGGACCCGGACGACGCCGTGATGCTGATCGAGCTCGCCAGACGGGCCAGCATCGCCATCGACAACGCCCGCCGCTTCGAGCACAACCGGGACATCGCCGAGACACTGCAACGCGCGCTGCTCACGGACCTGCCTGCCAAACCGGGCCTGAGCCTGGCCGCCCGCTATCTGCCGGCCACGCACGGCCTGAACATCGGCGGCGACTGGTACGACGCCTTCCGCCAGCCCGACGGCAGCCTGATCACCGTCATCGGCGACGTCACCGGGCACGGTCTGCACGCGGCCGTGATGATGAGCCAGCTGCGCACCGCGCTGCGCGCCTACGCCGTCGACGGCGGCAGTCCGGGCCAGTTGCTGACCCGGCTGCACATGTTCCTGCACCATCTCCAGCCCGATCTCTACGCCACCGCCGTCATCGCGCGTTTCCGGCCCGGCGACCCCACCCTGACCTGGGCGGCGGCCGGTCATCCGCCGCCGGTGCTGCGTACCCCCGACGGGCGGGTGCACACGCTCGACGCCAAGCCCGGTGCGATGCTCGGCATTCCGCTGCGGCAGCAGATCGACGACCACACCGCGCCGCTCGTGCCCGGCTCGACGCTGGCCCTGTACACGGACGGTCTGGTGGAGCGGCGCGCGCAGGGCATAGACCCGGGCATCGAGCGGCTGGCGGACGCGCTCGGCAGGTTCGGCTCCACGGAGCTGGAAGCCGACCTGGAAGGAGCGGCGGACCGGATCCTCACACCGCTGCTGAGCGACTCCGAACGCGACGACGACGTGTGTCTGCTGCTCTGTCATCTGGCGGCCTGAGGCCCTGCCCGCGGCATCCGCCCCACGATCTTCACGATCGCCCCGGTGCGCTTCTGCGTCCGGAGGGGCATGGTGGTGCTCGACGCGTTCGTCTGTCCGCCGTGGTCCGGCCGGCGGAACGGCCGGCACCGCTATGGGATCGATGAGGTGCGAAGCAGCGATCCACGGGCAGGCGAATGTCGTTCGAGGCAGACCGCCTGGAGCCGCAGAAAGGGATGAACACCGTGACACGACCCAGGATCCTGGTGGTTGGCGCAGGCTTCGCCGGAGTGGAGTGCGTCCGCCGTCTGGAACGGAAACTCTCCCCGGAGGAAGCCGACGTCACGCTGGTGACGCCGTTCGCCTACCAGCTCTACCTTCCGCTGCTCCCCCAGGTCGCCTCCGGCGTGCTGACGCCGCAGTCGATCGCCGTCTCCCTGCGCCGCAGCAAGAAGTACCGCACCCGGATCATCCCGGGCGGCGCGATCGGCGTGGACCTGAAGGCGAAGGTCTGCGTCATCCGCACCATCACCGACGAGATCGTCGACGAGCCGTACGACTACATCGTGCTGGCTCCCGGCAGCATCACGCGCACCTTCGACATCCCCGGCCTGACCGATCACGCGTTCGGCATGAAGACGCTCGCCGAGGCCGCCTACGTCCGCGACCACGTCATCTCCCAGCTGGACCTGGCCGACGCCAGCCAGGATCCGGCGGAGCGGGCCTCCCGGTTGCAGTTCGTGGTGGTCGGCGGCGGCTACGCGGGCACCGAGACGGCCGCCTGTCTACAGCGGCTGACGCACGCCGCGGTCAAGCGCTACCCCCGTCTGGACCCGGGCCTGATCAAGTGGCACCTGATCGACATCGCCCCCAAGCTGATGCCGGAGCTGGGCGACAAGCTCGGCAGCAGCGCCCAGGAGGTGCTGCGCAAGCGCGGCATCGAGATCTCGCTCGGGGTCTCCATCGCCAAGGCGGGCCCGGAGGAGGTCACCTTCACCGACGGGCGGGTGATTCCGACCCGCACCCTGATCTGGACCGCCGGTGTGGTGGCGAGCCCGCTCATCGCCACGCTCGGCGCGGAGACCGTGCGCGGGCGGCTCGCGGTCACCGCCGACATGTGCCTGCCGGGCCACGACGGCGTGTTCGCACTCGGTGACGCCGCCGCGGTGCCCGACCGGGCCAAGGGCGAGGAGGGCGCGGTGTGCCCGCCCACCGCGCAGCACGCGATGCGGCAGGGCAAGCACGTCGCCGACAACGTCATCGCGACCCTGCGCGGCCAGGCGATGAGTCCGTACGTCCACAAGGACCTCGGTCTGGTCGTCGACCTGGGCGGCAAGGACGCCGTCTCCAAGCCGCTCGGCATCCCGCTGCGCGGAGTGCCCGCCCAGGCCGTGGCCCGCGGTTACCACTGGCAGGCGCTGCGCACCGGGGTCGCCAAGACCCGTGTGATGACCAACTGGGTGCTGAACGCCCTCGCGGGCGACGATTTCGTCCGCACCGGCTTCCAGGCCCGCAAGCCCGCCAAGCTGAAGGACTTCGAGTACACGGACTCGTATCTGACGCCGGACCAGGTGCAGGCACACGTGCAGGGCTCCGAGCGGCTCGACCGGTGATCTCCGGCCCGCGTGACGCGGCTCCCTCCCGACCGTTTCCGCACGGCCGGCGGTCGGCGGGGAGGGCGCGGCGTCACCGGTGCGCGGACGGGCCCGCGGACCGGTGATCCGGCCGTGTCTGTCATGCTGAGGACGGAGATCATGACGTGACACGGGAATGAGTACGACGGCGTGAAGGCAGCGGGACGGTCGGTCCGGGCACGACTGCGGGACGGCGTCGCGGCGTCCGATCCCGGACTGCTGCGGCTGGCGGCCGGCCTCAGAACGGTCGGCGCCATCGCCCTCACCCTGGCCGTCCTGGGCCTGTTCGGCGCCGGCATCACGGCTCTGGTGGCGGGGGCGATGGCCGCGATGGTCGCCACCTTCGCCATCCGCGAGAAGCAGCGCGGGCAGCAGGCCGTGACGCTCGCCCTGGGGCTGCCGGTGGCGCTGGCGTCCGTGACGCTGGGCGCGCTGCTGAGCTCCCGGGTGGTGGGCGGTGACCTCTTCTTCGTCGCCCTCATCTTCTGCGCGGTCTACGGCCGCCGGTTCGGCGACCGCGGTACCGCGCTCGGCCTGATCGGCTTCCAGACCTACTTCCTGTCACTGTTCGTCGGCGCCACCGTCTCCGGCCTGCCCCAGCTGTACGGGGTGCTCGGCGTCGCGTTCGCCAGCAGCGCCCTGGTGCGTTTCCTGCTCGTGCCCGAGACACCGGCGGGCATCCTGGAGCGGCTGCGCGAGGCGTTCCGGGCCCGCCTGGCCCAGCTGGTGTCCGCGCAGCTCGCCCTGCTGGACGCCGGCGCGGACGAGGTGGAGAAGGCCCTGGACGACCTGCGGGGCGGCACCGCCCGGCTGCACGAGACGGCGATGATGATCCAGGGCCGGCTGGAGGAGGGCACCTCCGACGAGGCCACGGCACGGCTGCTGCAACGCCGGATCGCGGACGCCGAGATCGCCGCCGAACGCCTGGGCCTGTTGCTGCTGACCGCGCGCAGCGCGGAGCGGGCGGACACCCTGACCCTGCACCTGCCCGGCGCGCCTGTACCCCCGGGCGGCCGGCTGCCGGTGCGGGACGAGGCGACCGTCACGCTGCGCCGTGACCTGGAGGCGCTGCGGATGCTGGTGATGCGGCCCGTCTCCGAGGACTCCGGAACCGCGCTGTCGCATGTCCGCAACCGGCTCCTCGGGTACCGCGACGAGGACAACCTGCCGCCCGCCCCGCTCGCCGTCCAGGACGTGTTCCGGGGCATCGGCGAGGCCGCCCGTGCCGTGCTGGGGCTGCGGATCGCGCTCGGCGGGGCGCAGGACGAGTCGGACGACACCCCGGCGACCACCCGCTCCCGTGAGGAGCTGGACGCCGAGGACGCGGCGATCGACGCCGGGGAGGACGAGGACCGCGCGGAGGAGGAGGCCACCGGGCTGCGGCGGCCGACCACCCGGGCGGCGGTGCAGGTCGCCGTGGGGTCGTCGCTGGCCATCGTGGGCGGTGAGTTCCTCTCCAGCCAGCGCTGGTACTGGGCGGTGCTGACCTGCTGGATCGTCTTCATCAACACCGCGTCCACGGGCGAGATCCTGGTCAAGGGCTACCGGCGGCTGCTGGGCACGGTGCTGGGTGTCGTGGCCGGCATCGTCCTGGCGGGACTGGTCGGCCACCAGACGTGGACGGCGTTCGCGCTGGTGCTGGTGTTCGTCTTCGCGATGTTCTACACCGCGCCCCTGTCGTACACGCTGATGTCCTTCTTCGTCACCGCCGCGCTGGGCCTGCTGTACACCCTGCTGCACACGTACAGCTTCTCGGTGCTGGTGCTGCGGGTGGAGGAGACGGCGCTCGGCGCGGTCTGCGGGGTCGTGGCGGCGGCGTTCGTGCTGCCGGTGCGTACGGACCGCCGTACGAACGATCTGCTGGTCACCGTCCTGGACCGGCTCGCGGACGTCACCGAGACGGCGGTGGACCAGCTCAGCGGCGGGCCCCCGGCCGATCTGCTCGACCAGGCGCGGGATCTGGACCAGGCGCTGGCCGACCTGCGGGCCGGCACCCAGCCGCTCACCCATCCGATCACGCCGCTGCGGGCCCGGCGCGACACCGCCCGCTATGTCGTCGCGCTGCTGGAGACCTGCGCGTACCACGCCCGGTCGCTGGCGGCGACGGCCGAGCTGCTGCCCACCCATCCGTCGATCGCGGCCGATCCGAGGCTGCGCCGGGCCGGGCGGCGCATCGCGCACAACATCGGGGCGATCTCCGCACACGTCGCCGACGGGCGGGCGGCCGTCGAGATCGAGACCGGATCGAGCATCGCCTCGCTGCTGGAGCCGGACGTCCCGGGCACGCCGAGGTACGGCCGGATCACCGACCGGGTGCTGCGGCATCTGCAGCGTCTGGACGAGACCGTGGCCGGTCTGGCGCGCCCGCTGGGCGTTCCCGCCGCCGGACCCAGGCGGTGACGGAGCTGCCCGTGGATCAGATGTCCGTGGGCAGGTTGCTCACCTCGGCGATGCCGCGCAGCTCGTCGTTCATGCGCTGCCGTTCGCGGATGTAGTCGGCGATCTCGCCCAGGCGTACCGGGTCGGAGGCGGTGGCCGAGTCGGTGACCACCCGAACCGGCCCGGTCTCCTCGATCTCCAGCTCGATCACCTCGTTGTCCAGCCGGCCCGTGACAGCGGTGGCGATGACCAGGGCGGCCTCGTCACGGACCTCCTGGGACAGCCCGCCCGCGTGGGACTCGTCGAGGGCGAAGTCCAACGCGGGCAGACGCTGTTCGTCGATGGCTTGGAGGACCGGTTCGACCACGGTGAGCAGTTGCTCGTAGTCCTCGGATTCCATTCGGATGCGCAGCAGGCCCAGGTAGACGTCCACGGGCCGGCCGTCGGGCGGGAGCTCGGGTTCGTTCATCCCCTGCGGGTTCCCCCGGTCGGGCCGTTTCAGACCCTGCGCCAGCGTGCCATCGCGAACGAGAACAGTCCGAACAGCACCAGTCCGGCTGCGACGCAGGCCAGCAGCCATGGCCCGAGCGGGGTCTCGGCGAACGAGCGGAGCGTGTCGTCCAGTCCTTTAGCCCGGTTGGGTTCGTAGTCGACCGCCGCGCGCACGGCGAAGGCACCGGCGACGGCGAACACCGCTCCGCGGGCCACGCCGCCGCCCACGCCCGTCACGTCGACGAGCCGGCGGGTGCGGGCGGACATCTGTCCGAGCTTGAGCTTGTCGTGGTACTTGCGCATCAGCGCCCGTGCGCCGATCCACACGCCGGCCACCACGATCCCGGCGCCGGCCAACCCCACGAGCCACTGCCCGCCGGGGGCCTCCAGCAGGCGGGAGGTGACGTCCCGGGACTGCTTGTCGCTGGATCCCTCACCGCCCGAGCCCGCGGCGAAGGACAGCACCGAGTAGGCGACGAAGGCGTAGAAGACGAACCGCGCTCCGGACAGCAGACGCTTCTTCGGCTTGTGGCCGTCCGGGCCGACGGCGCCGAACAGGACCTCCGACAGCCGCCACAGCGCCATGCCGACCAGGCCGACGCCCAGCGCCCACAGCAGGACGGCTCCGAAGGGTTTATCGGCTAGCTCGGCGAGGGCGCCGCTGCGGTCCGCCTGGCGGCCGCTGCCGCCGAAGGCGATCTGCAGTGCGAGGAGGCCGACCAGCAGGTAGATGACACCTCGCGCGGTCAGACCCGCTCGTGCGGCGCTCTCCCCCGCCGAGCCCTTCGCCATCCGGCGGGCGTCCCCTCGCCCGCTGCGGACCGTGGCACTCATGTTCATGTGGACCTCCTGGAGTCCGGATGCCCGGGTCGCGGGCGGACACACCCGGCGCGGGGGGTGGTGTCCGGTGGCCGGGCACGGGAGGGGCGCACGACCGTCGGAGCCTCGGACGGCGGGGGCTGAGGCCCGAGGGCGTGCGGGTGTTCCGGGGCGATGGCCGGCACCATGGGGGCGGGCCGGCCCGAGGCCCTGGACGGTTCCGGTGGCGGAACCGTCCAGGGCCTCGGGCCGGGGACGAGGGGGACGAGCAGGTGTGGTCGACCGAGGACGAGCCGGCGGGGCGGCGCCCGCCGCTCCGTGTTCCCGCCGGTCGTGTGGCTCTCGGCGTTCGCGCCGGCTCTTTCGGCCGCTTCGTTCTCGGCGTTCGCACCGACTCCGTCGGCCGCGTCCTCCTCGGCGTTCGCGCCGTCCCGCGCAGTCTCGCCGTCTCCGGCGATGGTCTCGCGCGGCCCGTCACCCCGAGAGCCGCGCGGGCTCGGGCTCCGGTGCGGCGGTGAGCAGACGACGGGCGGTCTCCAGCGCCAGTCGCACGTCGCGGGTGCCGGTGGACACGCAGAGCGTGTAGGCGAGGTCGCGCGCCCTCGGGTTTCCTCCGGCCGCGCCAGGCGCGGCCTCCTCGGCCGCCAACGCCTCGTACTTCTCGACGAGTTCGCGCAGGAAGGCGGGGTGAGGGATCAGGATCGGTTGCCTCTGGGTCACTCAGGCCACCCGCCCGCCGGGGCCACGACGGTTGGTCCGCTGTCCCATGACCTCGTCGCGCACCCGGGCGCAGCTGCGGCTGATCAGGCGGGAGACGTGCATCTGGGAGATGCCGAGCTGGTCGGCGATACGGCTCTGGGTCATGTCCTCGAAGAAGCGCATGTAGAGGATGGCGCGCTCCCGCTCGGGCAGCCGGCGCAGGCCCTCCTTGGCGGACTCGCGGTCGACGACGGTGTCGAACGAGCTGTCCGAATCACCCAGGGTGTCGGCGAGGCTGTAGCCGTCGTCACCGGCCGACAGTTCGGCGTCCAGCGACAGGGTGCTGAAGCTTTCGAGGGCCTCCATGCCGGTGGCGACCTCGTCCTCGGTCAGCCCGGTGTGGGCGGCGATGTCGGTCACCGAGGGCTCGGGGGAGCCGGGGTTCTGCGTCAGTTCGCGGCGCGCCACGCGCACCTTGTTGCGCAGCTCCTGCACCCGGCGGGGCACGCGCAGCGCCCACATCCGGTCCCGGAAGTGTCGCTTGACCTCGCCGGTGATGGTGGGCACGGCATAGCTTTCGAAGGCACCCCGCTCGGGTTCGAACCGGTCGATGGCCTTCACCAGACCCAGTGCCGCCACCTGCCGCAGGTCCTCGATGGACTCGCCGCGGTCGCGGAAGCGGCCGGCGATCCGGTGGGCCATGGGCAGCCAGGCGGTGACGAGTTCGTCGCGGACGGCGTCCCGCTCAGGCCCGTCCGCCAGCTCGGCCAGACGGGCGAAGAGGGCGGCGGTGTCGGGGGCGTCGTCGTGACGGCGCCGGTTCGGGGTGGTCGGCTGAGCGGGCGTGCCGGGACGGCTTGTCGACATATCGATGAGCATGCGGAATCGCTCCTGAAGCGGTGGTTTCAGGGAATTGCCGCGGGAGGGACCACCGTCCGGACGACCTCGACGGCCTTCCGGAGCAGTCACACCGCTCCCGCTGGCGCGCCTCCGGTCCGAAGCACGAAATTGCGTCTGCCCTGCCGCCCTGCCGCCAAACTCGGGTTCCGAAAAGTGTTCACGACAACGGCACCACGGCGGTGATGCACTTCCCGCCGGAGGGCAGGTCGGTCACCCGGACGTCGCGCGCGAGGCGGCACACGATGGGCCAGCCGTGACCGCCGACCCGGCGCCGTCCGTGCGGGTCCACGGGCTCGGAGACCACCGGCAGTTGGTCACAGCGGTCGCTCACCGACACGCGTACACCGGGCCCCACGACGTCGACGTGGAAGTCCGTGACGCCGCCGCCGTGCAGGATGGCGTTGCTGGTGAGTTCCGAGGCGACCAGCAGGGCGTCGGAGAGGGCGTCCGGGTCGCAGGAGGCATCGGTGGCGCGGCAGCGTTCTGTCACCACCCGCTCCACGGCCCTGCGCGCCTCGGCCGGTTTGCTCGGCCCGGCGGGACCACGCCGGTCGGCGGTGAACGGTTCGCGGGCGAATTCGGTCCTGTGCTGCTCGCACATCCCTGTAACTCCCTGATCGCTGATCGCTATGAGAAGAGGCCCGATCGGATGTGGCGCGGCCCGCCTCGTCCGGGCACCGGGCGCTCTCGGACGTGAGCCGTCGCCGCCCGGCCGCAGCGGCTGCGCACCCCGTGTCGTACGGGTTCTCGCAGGTCTCACTACTTCGGCTCACCTCTCCCCGGCAGGCCAAACCTCTCGTCGCGGCCGGTTCCGGGCCATCCCGGCGTGGGAAACGGGTAGGCGGGTGTCATGAGCGATGTCGTGGACTCCGACGAACTGTTGCGGCGCATCCAGCGCGCCCGGGCCTGCGCCGAGGAGGAGGAGCGAGCCTGGCGCACTCGCCGCGAGAACCTGAGGCAGACCGATCCGGACGGGTCCCGGGAGGCCGCCGTGCGGACCCTGGCGTACGAGAGCGTGCTCAGGGTGCTGGACGAGATAGTGACCCCCGGCAAGCACGCCGCGGAGAACTAGTGCCGTGGCAGGCAACGTTCGCCCCGTCGCGACGCCCGGCACGGCCTCTCGCCGCACCGGACGCCGCTCCTTGACGGGCAAACGTTGCCTGCCGCGGCACTAGTCCGCGCCACCAAGGCCGGACCGGGCCCGTCCCCGCGCGGGTTGACGGCCGCCGGGGACGGGCACCCGGCGGCCATGCCTGATCACACACGCGCACCCGTACTGGAAGCTCTGTCCGACTATCACCGCGAGGGGCTGCTGACGTTCGCGCCGCCGGGTCACAAGCAGGCCCGGGGCGCGGACCCCGAGGTCCGCAAGGTGCTCGGGGACGCCGTCTTCCTCGGTGACGTGCTGGCGTCGGGCGGACTCGACGACCGGCTCACCCGGGGCCGGGTGCTGGAGCGGGCCGAGGAGCTGATGGCCGACGCCGTGCACGCGGATCACACGTTCTTCACCACGTGCGGGAGTTCCCTGTCCGTCAAGGCGGCGATGCTGGCCGTCGCGGGACCGCACGAGAAGCTGCTGATCGGACGGGACGCCCACAAGTCCGTCGTGTCGGGGCTGATCCTGTCCGGGATCGAGCCCGTGTGGGTCGAGCCGCGGTGGGACGGCGAGCGGCACCTCGCGCATCCGCCGTCCGCCACCGAGTTCGACCGGGCCTTCGAGGCCCATCCCGACGCGAAGGGCGCGCTGATCACCAGCCCGACGCCGTACGGGGCGTGCGCGGACCTGCGGGCGGTCGCCGAGGTCTGCCACCGCCGTTCGGTGCCGCTGATCGTGGACGAGGCGTGGGGCGCCCATCTGCCCTTCCACCCCGCTCTGCCGTCCTGGGCGATGGACGCCGGCGCGGACATCTGCGTCACCAGCATCCACAAGATGGGCAGCGGGCTGGAGCAGGGGTCCGTCTTCCACCTGCGGGGCGATCTGGTCCCGGCGGAGGTGCTGAAGACGCGGGCGGATCTGCTGGGCACCACCAGTCCGTCGGTGCTGCTGTACGCGGGGCTCGACGGCTGGCGGCGGCAGATGGCCCTGCGGGGCGAGGAGCTGATGGGCGGCGCGCTGGAACTGGCCGCCGAGGTCCGGGCCGCGATCGAGGAGATCGACGGCATGCACGTCAACGACCGGGACGACTTCTGCGGGGCGGGCCTGGCCGACGACTTCGACCCGCTGCCGGGTGTCATCGACCTCGACGCGCTCGGGATCACCGGGTACCAGGCGGCGGACTGGCTGCGCGAGCACCGCGGGATCGACGCGCATCTGAACGACCACCGCCGTATCGGCATGCAGATCACCCACGGCGACGACCAGGAGACCGCCGCGCAGTTGCTGACCGCGCTCAAGGACCTCGCGCAGGCCGCGCCCGAACTGCGCCCGTCCCCACGGGTGGAGGTGCCGTCGCCGGGCGAGCTGCGGATGGCCCAGGCCCTCCTGCCCCGGGACGCGTTCTTCGGGCCCGCGGAGCAGTTGCCGGTCGCCGAGGCCGCCGGGCGGGTCGCGGCGGAGATGATCACTCCGTATCCGCCCGGCATCCCGGCGGTGCTGCCCGGCGAGCGGCTGACCGAGCCGGTGCTGCGGTACCTGCGCACCGGCCTGGACGCGGGGATGAACCTGCCCGACGCGACCGTCCCCGGGCTGGAGACCGTCAGGGTCGTCGCCCAGGACGCCGAGTGAGGATCGAGTGAAACCGGTCACGTGACCCGGATTCGGCTTCGCCTCACCGCCCTGGTGGTTTATCGTTCATTCATACGTGGCCCGTGGGGTTGACCGATCGTCCTCCGTGCGCCACCTCTTACGGCCCTGGCTGGTCTCCCCCGTCCAGCCAGGGCTTTTTTTCATGCCTCCCGCACCCCGCCGACGGGCACTCCTCCCGCGATTCCCCGGTCCGCCGAGGTGCCCGGGGCACGGTCGGCCGCTGAAATGGGCATAGGGAAGAAACCGGAATCCATCGCCGGCGAGGAGCCCGTGCCATGACCAACGCGATCAAACTGCTGACCGCCCTTCCGCCGCCGCAACGCGCGGGGCTGATGACGCTGGCCCGGGAGGTCTCCTTCCCCGAGGACGCCCGGATCTTCGAGGCGGGCGGCACCGCCGACCGCTTCTGGGTCATCCGCTCGGGCGCGGTCTCGCTGACCCAGCAGGTGACCTCCCACCAGCGCGTGACGGTCGCCGGTCTCGGCGCGGGCGACCTGCTCGGCTGGTCCTGGCTGTTCCCGCCGTACCAGTGGGACTTCGGCGCGGAGGCCTTCAGTCCGGTCCGCGCCTACGAGTTCGACGCGGCGGCGGTGCTCAAGCTGTGCGAGGAGGACCGGCAGCTCGGCATGATCCTGGTGCGGTCCGTCGCCGAGATCCTCGCCCACCGGCTGGAGACGACCCGGGGCAAGCTCATGGAGCAGTACACGACCCGTCGGCGAAGCGCCCTGTAGGGGGCCGGACTCAGACCCGGTAGCGGCGCAGCGCCGGTACCGCGAAGGCCAGGCCCAGCATGACGGCGACCACCAGCAGGCCGCCGCCCGCCACCGCCGTACGCGCGCCGAACGCCGAGCCCGCCGTACCGTGCAGGACGTCCGCCAGACGCGGTCCGCCCGCGACGACGACGATGAACACGCCCTGCATCCGGCCCCGCATCTCGTCGGTCGCGGCGGACAGCAGGATCGCCCCGCGGAACACCATGGAGACCATGTCGGCGATGCCCGCCACGGCGAGGAACGCCACGGCGAGCCACAGGCTGTCGGTCAGTCCGAACCCGGCGACGGCCGCCCCCCAGACGACCACCGCGCCGATGACCATCCAGCCGTGCCGGCGGACCCGGGAGAAGGTGCCGGACAGGAGCCCGCCGAGCACCGCGCCGATGGGGATCGCCGCGAACAGCAGACCCAGCGCGAGCCCCTCGTCGTAGGCGGCGTAGGTCTGGGAGGCGAGCTGCGGGAACAGGGCGCGGGGCATGCCGAGGACCATCGCGATGATGTCGGCGAGGAAGGATAGCAGCAGCACCTTGTGCGCGGCGATGTAGCGGAATCCGGCGACGATCTCCCGCACGCCCGCCCGCCGCGCCACCGCCGACGCCAGGGGCGGCAGCGAGGGCAGCCGGTAGACCGCCCACAGCGTGAGGCACAGTGCCAGCGCGTCGATGAGGTACAGCTCCGGCAGGCCGATGACGGGGATCAGGACACCGGCGAGCAGCGGTCCGACGACCTGGCCGGTCTGCATGACGGTGGAGCCGAGGGCGCTGGCGGCGGGCAGCTGCTCCTCGGGGACCAGACGGGCGATGGAGGCGTTGCGGGCAGGGGCGTTGAGGCCCCAGAACGCCTGCTGCACGGCGAGCAGCACCATGAGGACGGCCACCGAGCCGAGCCCGGTGGCGGCCTGGAGCCAGAACAGCACCGAGGTGACGGCGATGCCGCTGTTGGTGACCAGGAGCAGCTTGCGGCGGTCCATGGTGTCGGCGACCGCGCCGCCCCACAGCGCGAACACGACCAGCGGCAGCAGGCCGGCGAGACTGGCGGCGCCCACCCAGGCCGAGGAGCCGGTGATGTCGTAGATCTGCTTGGGGACGGCGACGGCGGTGAGCTGGCTGCCGACGGCCGTCACGATGGTCGAGGACCAGAGCCGACGGTAGGCCGGGATGCGCAGGGGGCGGGTGTCCATGGCCCAGCGGCGCCATCCGCGCCGGGGCGGCGTCACCTTGTCCGCGCCGGCCTTCTCTGGTTCCGTGCTGCTCTCGCTGGTGTCCACGGGCTTCCTGGTTGCTCGCTACATCTTTCGGGCCGGGGATCACTATCGCAGCAGGGGCCGAGAGGTCCGCAGGCGCGTGCGAGGGTTCGGGGCCGCGGGCGGGTGCCGGGCCCTGGCCAGGCGGTGAAGCCGTGCGCGCGGGTGGCGGCCGAGGGAACGTCGCGTCGGGCCGTTGCTCAGGCTCCGGCGATCAGCGCGGCGCCGAGGCCGATCATGGTGACGGCGATCAGACCGTCCAGGACCCGCCAGGCGGCCGGCCGGGCCAGGAGGCGGCCCAGCAGCCGGGCGCCGAAACCGAGCGCGGCGAACCAGCACAGGCTGGCGCACACGGCGCCGAGCCCGAACGTCCAGCGCTGCGCGCCGCGGTCGGCGGCGACGGAACCGAGCAGGAAGACCGTGTCCAGGTAGACGTGCGGGTTGAGCCAGGTCATCGCCAGACAGGTGAGCACCGCCCGCCGGACCGAGCCCTCCGCCTCCCCGTCGGCGCGCAGGGCGCCGCCCGGCCGGACCACCCGGTGCGCGGCGAGGGCGCCGTAGCCGAGGAGGAACGCGCCGCCGATCCAGCCGATGGCGGTCAGTGCCCCCGGCCACGCCACCACCACGGCGCCGACGCCGCCCACCCCGAGGGCGATGAGGAAGGCGTCGGACAGGGCGCAGATCGCGACGACGGCGAGGACCGCGTGACGGCGGACTCCCTGGCGCAGGACGAAGGCGTTCTGGGCACCGATGGCGACGATGAGCGAGAGGCCGGTGCCGAACCCGGCGGCCGCGGCGGAGAGGGAGGCGGTCATGACGTCCACGCTAGGGAAACGATCAGTGGACGTACAGCTAAAGATTCTTACGTATCATTAGCTGTCGTGATGATGACGGAGCTCCCTCTCGACCAGGTGCGGACGCTGCTCGCGGTGGTGGACGAGGGCACGTTCGACGCGGCGGCGGCGGCGCTGCACGTGACGCCCTCGGCGGTCAGCCAGCGGGTGAAGGCACTGGAGCAGCGCACCGGGCGGGTGCTGCTGGTGCGCACCAAGCCGGTGCGGGCGACCGAGTCGGGCGAGGTCGTCGTCCGGTTCGCCCGGCAGCTGGCCCGGCTGGAACGGGACGCGCGCGCCGAGCTGGGCATGAGCGGCCCCGGGGAGCCGACCCGGGTGTCGGTCGCGGTGAACGCGGACTCCCTGTCGACGTGGTTCCTCGGCGCCCTCACGCGCGTTCCGGCGGACCCGCCCCTCTGCTTCGAGCTGCGTCGCGAGGACGAGACCCGGACGGCGGAGCTGTTGCGGGAGGGCCGGGTGATGGCCGCGGTGACCTCGTCGGCCGATCCCGTGGCGGGCTGCTCCGTGCGGGCGCTGGGCCGGCTGCGCTATGTGGCGGCGGCGAGCGCGGAGTTCGCCGGGAGACATCTCGGCGGACCGCTGCCTCAGGCGCTCACGGTCGCGCCGGTGCTGACCTTCGACCGCGACGACGACCTCCAGGACGCTTTCGTGCGCGGGTTGAGCGGCGGCCGGGGCGGAGCGAGCCCCGTGCGCCACCTCGTGCCCACCTCGGAGGGGTTCGTGCAGGCCGTCGCCGCCGGCCTGGGCTGGGGCCTGGTGCCGGAGGTCCAGGCGGAGCCGCTGCTGCGCACGGGCCGCCTCGTCGCCCTGGCGCCGGACCACCCGGTCGACGTACCGCTGTACTGGCAGCAGTGGAAGCTCGACGCACCGGCGCTGGCCGCCGTGGCCCGGGCGGTGGTGGCCACCGCGACGGAGACGCTGCGGGGCTAGCGCCCTGGCGCCCCGGCGCGCCCCCCCACGGGGTGCGGCGTGCGCCGACACCGTGCGTCCGGGTGTCCACGATGGGCCTGCGGGGGACGCTCCGGTGTCTGGCTGCTGTCCGCGGCCGCCCGAGCCGTCGACGGCTCGTACGGTCTCGCCGCCCTCATGCTGGCCCTCGCTCTGACCGGCCTGCTGACGCCCCTCTCGCTGCGCCGGCACCAGCGCCAGCTCGACGACCTGGAGCGGGCACTCGGCCGCCCGGCTCAGTCACCGCCGTCGTGACCCGGCGCGGCTCCTGCCCTGTTTCGAGTACGGGGCGCGGACGATCCCGCGCCGGCCGTTGTCGCGGCCTTCTCGCGGGCGCCTTCCCGCGGTCCGTCCGGTGAGCCGGGCGGAGCCGGCTGGTCCTTCAGCGCTCTGAGCCGTGCCTCCGCGCTCTCCAGGAGCATCTCCAGGGCGGTGGGATAGGCACTGGTCACCATGCGGGTGGCCAGGTGGGGGGCCGCCTCGGCGATGCGGGGATGGGTGGCGCGGGACAGGCGGGCGTACGTCGAGCGCCAGATGTCCTCGTCGGCGTGCTGGGAGGCGCTGGGCAGGGTCAGCGAGGCGGCGTCCAGGGCGGCGAAGGCCAGGGTCTGGTCGATGAAGGCGTGGTAGACGCGCACGGTGTCCGGGAGCGGGAAGCCCGCGGTTCTGAGGATGTCCAGGACCGCCTCGTCGGCGGCCAGCTCGTTCGCCCGGCCGGTGACCCGGCTGGTGGTCAGCAGGGCGGCCTGCGGGTGTGCGACGTACGCGGCGTGGACGCGCAGCCCGACGGCCCGCAGGTCCGAGCGCCACTTTCCCGTCGGCGCCCAGCCGTCGAGGGCCCGCCCGATGAGCGCGTCGCCGATGGCGAGCGTCAGGTCGTCCATGCCGCGGAAGTACCGGTAGAGGGTGGACGGGTCGGCGTCCAGGGCGAGGCCGAGACGGCGGGCGGTGAGGCCCGCGCTGCCGTGCTCGCGCAGCACGCGCAGCGCGGTGTCGACGATCAGCCGCTCCGACAGGACGGTGCCGCTCCTGGTGGGCCGGCGCCGACGGCGCCTGTCCTCGGGGACCACGGGTTTCGGCACGGTGACCTCCGCTCGTCGTGGAGCCGTGGGGCTCTTATGCCAACGCCATTGACCTTAGACGGGCCGACGGCCTTGTATCTCCACCGGGACCGGGCCCACGTCCTCGACCGCGAAGTCCGTCAGACCTGTCACATCCGTCAAGACCGTCGACCGAGGGAGTTCCTGTCATGCGTGTACTGCTCGTGGGCGCCGGTGGTGTGGGCACCGCCATCACCCGGATCGCGGCCCGGCGGCCGTTCTTCGAGGCGATGGTGGTCGCCGACTTCGTCCCGGCGCGGGCAGAGGCGGCCGTCGCGGCCCTCGGCGACCGGGGAGCACGGTTCCTCGCCGAGCGGGTGGACGCCGGCGACGAGGAGGCGGTGGCGGCACTGCTGGAGCGCCACCGTTGCGACGTCCTCCTCAACGCCACCGACCCGCGGTTCGTGATGCCCCTGTTCCGGGCGGCCCGCAACGCCGGCGCGACCTACCTCGACATGGCGATGTCGCTGTCCCGGCCGCACCCCGAGCGCCCGTACGCGCAGTGCGGGGTCAAGCTCGGCGACGAGCAGTTCGCGCAGGCCGACGACTGGGCGCGGGCGGACGCGCTGGCGCTCGTCGGCATGGGGGTGGAACCGGGCCTGTCGGACGTCTTCGCCCGGTACGCGGCCGACGAGCTGTTCGACGAGATCGAGGAGATCGGTGTGCGCGACGGCGCGAACCTCACCGTCGACGGCTACGACTTCGCGCCCTCGTTCAGCATCTGGACCACCATCGAGGAATGCCTGAACCCGCCGGTCGTCTGGGAGGCCGGCCGCGGCTGGTTCACCACCGAGCCGTTCAGCGAGCCCGAGGTGTTCGACTTCCCCGAGGGCATCGGCCCGGTCGAGTGCGTGCACGTGGAGCACGAGGAGGTGCTGCTGATGCCGCGCTGGATCGACGCGCGCCGGGTCACGTTCAAGTACGGCCTGGGACGCGAGTTCGTCGAGACGCTCAGGACGCTGCGCCTGCTGGGTCTGGACCGCACCGATCCGGTGACCGTGCCGAGCGCCTCCGGGCCGGTCGCCGTCTCACCCCGGGACGTGGTCGCCGCCTGCCTGCCCGACCCGGCGACGCTGGGCGACCGGATGCACGGCAAGACCTGCGCGGGCACCTGGGTGCGGGGCGTGAAGGACGGGGCGCCGCGCAAGGTGTACCTGTACCACGTGGTCGACAACCAGTGGTCCATGGCCGAGTACGGCTGTCAGGCGGTGGTGTGGCAGACCGCCGTCAACCCCGTCGTGGCCCTCGAACTGCTGGCCACCGGCGTCTGGCGGGGCGTGGGCGTGCTCGGCCCGGAGGCGTTCCCGGCCCGCCCGTTCCTCGATCTGCTGACCGGCTACGGCTCCCCGTGGGGCCTGCGGGAGCAGTGACCCCCGCCATATCTTCACGATGTCCCACGGGGCTCGGCTGTTTCAGCCACACGTCGACAGGTGACCCGGAGATGAGCAAGGCATCCCCGAGGGCACGTTCGACTGGATCGCAGGTGACATTTCATGGAGAACTGGCGCGAACACGCCGCGTGCCGCCACGAGGACCCCGATCTCTTCTTCCCGATCGGCACCACCGGCCCCGCGCTGGTGCAGCAGGAGCAGGCGAAATCCGTCTGCCGGCGCTGCCCGGTGCAGGGGCAGTGCCTGGAGTGGGCGTTGGACACCGGGCAGACCATCGGTGTGTGGGGTGGCACGAGCGAGGACGAACGCCGTGCGCTGAAGCGGCGCGCGGCGGCACGGAGGCGCTCCGGCTGACAGGATGACGCGGCGGGGCCCGGTGCCGAACGGCACCGGGCCCCGCCGCGTCATCCTGTCAGCGGCCGCTGCGGCGCAGCGGACCCCATGACTTCTCCTGCCGCTCCACCGCCTCCCGCGCCTCGTCGATCGTGCGGGTGTCGATCCAGCACAGCGGCCGGATGTCCACCACCAGCGGCTCGTTGTCGGGCCCGCGGCCCGTCTCCCGGCCCGTGAGGACCCAGGGACGGACCCTGGGCCCCTTCTCGTGCGGCAGATGGGAGTAGTCGTACAAGCGCCGGGCCACCCACACGTCCACGGGCCGGCCCTGCCACCACTCCTCGACGTCGAGCGGGTTGGCCGACAGCCCCGGCATGGGGACACCGGTCAGGTCGTCGGTGCTGGACACGTCGGCGAGGTCGGTGCCCGGACCCCGCGACCAGCGGACATACAGGCCCTGGTGCTGTTCGAGCAGCCCGGTGAGCTCGGCGAGTGTGTGGACGACCGGCAGGTCGTCGGATACGCCCATGTGATGACCTCCCTGATGGCGGCGCGCGCAGACGGGGTACCCGTCCGGCGGGAACGGAATCGGACGGACCGCTGGGGCCCGCCCGGCCCGTCCCGCCTGCGCGCGACGCCCTGCACGGACGCTCGCCGTACCGGGCACAGGCCCGAACACGGCCAGCGGGAAACCTCTGCGCCCGGCACGCCGAGACCATGCGCCTGAGGCCGCGAGGCCGCCCTCCGGGCGAAGACGGCGATGGTCAGACGGGCCCCTGGCGTGCCGGGGCGCCGGGCAGCCGCAGGGTGAAGACGCTGCCGGCGCCGGGTTCGCTGGTCACGTCGACGGTGCCGCCGTGCGCGGCGACCAGGTGGCGGACGATCGGCAGGCCCAGGCCGCTGCCTCCGGTGCGGCGGCTGCGGGACTTCTCCGCGCGCCAGAACCGTTCGAAGACGCGCGGCAGGTCGTCGGCCGCGATGCCGGTGCCGGTGTCCCCGACCTCCAGCAGGACGGTGTCGCCGGCGCGGCGCGCGGACAGGGTGACGGTGCCGTCGGCGGGCGTGTGGCGCAGCGCGTTGGAGACCAGGTTGCCCAGTGCCTGCCGCAGCCGGACCGGGTCGGCGTCCAGCCAGGGCCTGCCGTCCACGGTGGTGCGCAGCCGGACGCCGGCCGCGTCGGCGGCCACGCGGTGGGCGGCGGCGACCTGGTCGAGGAGGTCGTCGCAGGCGACCGGCTCGCGGTGCAGCCGCAGGGTGCCGGCGTCGGCGTCGGCGAGGTCGCGCAGGTCTTCGATGACGCGCTGGAGGACGAGGGCCTCGTCGTGCAGGGCGCCGAGCAGGGCGGGGTCGGGGTCGACGAGTCCGTCGCGGGTGACCTCCAGCCAGCCGCGGATGTTGGTGAGCGGGGTGCGCAGCTCGTGGGCGATGTCGCTGACCATCGCCTTGCGCTGGGCCTCCAGGCGCTCACGGCGTTCGGTGAGTTCGTTGAAGGCGGCGGCCAGGATGCCGGTCTCGTCCCGGGTGGTGACGGGAACGCGCACATGCAGCTCCGGCGGCTGCTGGGCCGCCTCGGTGAGCGCGCGCAGGGGCCGCACGAGCCGGGTGGCGACCAGCGCGGTCACGGCGACGGTGACGGCGAGGACCAGCCCGGCGGCCCCGACGATCTTGGTCTTGTTGCCCGGGGACATGTCGAACCGCACGGCGGGGGTGTCCCCGTCGCCGCCGAGGAACAGCTGGGCGGCGGGGGCGACGTACGGGTCGAGCTGGGCGCGGCGGGCGTCGTCGACGCAGGCCTGGGCCGTGCGCATGGCCTTGCCCGCCTGCTTGGCGAACCCGGGCGCGGCACTCGGCTGCCGGGCGGCGGAGTCGGTGAGGTCCACTCCGATCGACAGCGGCGTGCCGGGGTCCAGGCCCGCCCGGGTCAGACAGCCGCGGGCGCGTGCCTGCAGGACGCTCAGCGCCTTCTGCTCCGTGGGAACCGGCGTGTTCAGCAGGCCGTCGGCGCACTCGTCGGGCACATAGCCGGAGCCGGCGGTGGCGTCCGCCTCGGTGAGGACCGGGCGGCCGCTCGGGGCCCGGGTGAGGCGCAGTTCGATGCCGTGGCGTTCGAAGCAGTCCTGGCGTGCCCGGGCCAGGACGTCGAGCTTGGCGCGTTCCGCCGCGGTGATCCGGTAGGGGCCCACCACCCGGGGGTCCGTGCCGCCGAGCTGGGCGCCGCGCTCGGTGAAGGTGTCGGTGCGCAGGGGGTCGACGGTGGCCGCGGCGGTCAGCGGCAGGGCGGTGCCGGGCGGCGCGGAGTCGGCGATGACCGTGCGGTCCGCCCCGGTCAGCGCGATGCGCCGGCCCGTCCTCGCGGACAGGTCCCGTACGGTCCGCTGGACGCCCTTCCAGTCGGGGTGGGTCGCGGCGTGGCCGCTGAGCCGGGCGAGGACGTCCATGTCGTCGGCGAGGACCTGGCCCTGCTCCTCCCGAAGGGCGCGGGTGGTGGTCTCCACCGCCAGCCAGGCGGTCGCCGCGACGGAGCACACGGCGATGAGGCCGGAGGTGATGAGCAGCCGGACGAGCAGGCGCTTGTGCAGGGGTATCCAGCCGCTCATCCGCGCCCGCCGCTGAGCTTGTAGCCGACCCCGAAGACGGTCAGCAGCCGGGTCGGCCGGCGCGGGTCCTCCTCTATCTTGCGGCGCAGGTTCATCACGTGGACGTCGACGGCCCGTTCGGTGGAGGCCCGGTCGGTGCCCCGGGTGACCTCCAGCAACTGCCGCCGGGAGAACACCCGTTCCGGCTCACCGGCCATCGCCAGCAGGATCTCGAACTCGGCCGGTGTGCACTCCACGGGCGTTCCGTCGCAGCGCACCTCGTGCCGCACCGGGTCGACCGTGACACCCCCGGCCCGTACGGCGAGGTCCTCGCGCCGGTCGGGCGCGCGCCCGCTGCGCCGCAGCACGGTACGGATGCGGGCCATCAGCTCGCGCGGGCTGTACGGCTTGGTCATGTAGTCGTCGGCGCCGAGTTCCAGGCCGAGCAGGACGTCGTCCTCGGCGGTGCGGGCGGTGAGCATCAGGACGGGGATGTCGTCGTCCCGGCGCAGCACCCGGCACACGCCGAAGCCGTCGATCACCGGCAGCATCAGGTCCAGGACGACGAGGTCCGGCCTGAGCCGGTGGGCCGCGTCGAGGGCGGCCCGGCCGTCGTGGACCACGGTCGCGGTGTGGCCCTCCGCCAGCAGGGAGCGGCGGATGAGTTCGGCCTGCATCTCGTCGTCCTCGGCGACCAGCACATGTGCGCACATCCGGCGGATCCTAAGCGGTAGACGGTCGGAAGGCCTCAGCGGGCCAGGGAGGCGGCGTCGCCCATGACGACGACGGGGTGACGGTCGGGGTCCAGGGTCAGCAGCAGCGCCTTCATGTGCTGTTCGGCGATGCTGACGCAGCCTTGGGTGGGGCCGTCGTGGTCGACGTGCAGCCAGATGCCGCCGCCGCGGTCCGCGCCGAGGGGGCGGGTCCAGTCCAGGGGTGAGGTGCCGGGCTTCCGGTTGTAGTCGATGGCGATGACGTAGTCGAAGGACCCGGCGAGCGGCTCGCCCTCGAAGCCGGTGCCGGACAGGCTGAACGCCGTCGACCGGTCGTACGGCAGCCGGGTCCCGGGGTCGCGCAGCAGGCCGCCGGCGTCGGTGAGCGTGTAGACGCCGATGGGTGAGCGCAGGTCACCGAGCCGGTGGTGGTCGGTCCAGCCCTTGAGCGCGTTGTGCGCGGGCCAGCTCTCGCCGGCCTGCCAGCCGGTCGCGGTGCGCTCGTACAGGACGACGGTGGAGGTCGAGGAGTCCTTGCCGCGCCCGGTCACGACGACGGCCTGACGGGTCTGGGCGGGCACCTTGGCGAGGGTCTTCGGCCCGAGGCCGGGCAGCCGGCGCGGGGCGGCCGCGACGGAGACCTCGCGGGACGGCGAGGGGACGGAGCGGGTCGCGGTCGTGTTCTCCGAGGCGGGCTCGGGGCGGTGGTCCGGGGTGGCCGCCGCGCCGCCACCGCATCCGGTGAGCAGCAGGGACGCGGCCAGCAGCGCGGCGGGGGGTGTGCGTCTGATCATGGTTCGACCTTGACCGACAGGTGTGAGGAACTGGTCAGGGTTCATATACCTGTTCGGCTACGGGCGGCTCGGCTTGCCCGCCGTGTACAGCAGGCGCGGAACAGGGCGTCCAGGTCCTGGCCCGACTGGTGTTCCGCGAGGCGCACGAACGGTGCGGTGGTCCCGTGTCCGTCGCGGTGCCCGGACGCCCAGGTCCGCAGGATCCGGAAGAACGTCCGGTCGCCGACGGCCGTGCGCAGGGCGTGCGGGGTCATGGCGCCGCAAGGGGCTCCTGCGTTCGGGGGCGGGCGATGGCCTCACCCCAGGGGCCACTTGCGGCCGCATCGGCCCTGGTCGGGTCACGTCCCGTGGCGTCGCCCGACATCGCCCGGAACGCGGCGCTACGCTCCCGGAACCGCCGTGTCCGAGAGAGGTCCGCCCATGAGCGTGCGCGTCCGTCGCGTCTACGAGCCGCCCGAGCCGGACGACGGCGTCCGTGTCCTGGTCGACCGGCTGTGGCCGCGCGGCCTGTCGAAGGACGCGGCGCGCGTCGACGAGTGGCCCAAGGCCCTCACCCCGTCGGCCGGGCTGCGCCGCTGGTACCACGCGGGTGAGGGGTCCCACGAGGAGTTCCGCCGGCGGTACGAGGCGGAGCTGGCCGCTCCCGAGGCATCCGAACTCCTCGGTCATCTGCGGGAGCTGGCGGGCGAGGGCACGATCACGCTGCTGACCGCCGCCAAGGTGCCCGAGCGCGGTCACGCCGCCGTGCTGGCCCGCCTCCTGACGGCGTGAGGAGGCGGGCCCGCGCCGGTCAGGCCGTCTGCTGGGCGGCCGCCCGCCCGGCGGCCCGCCCCGAGAAGAGGCAGCCGCCGAGGAACGTGCCCTCCAGCGCGTTGTAGCCGTGCAGGCCTCCGCCGCCGAAGCCGGCCACCTCGCCGGCCGCGTACAGACCGTCGAGGGGCTTGCCGTCGGTGCCCAGGGCGCGGGAGTCGAGGTCGGTCTGGATGCCGCCGAGGGTCTTGCGGGTCAGGGTGTGCAGCTTCACGCCGATCAGCGGCCCGGCGGCCGGGTCGAGGATGCGGTGCGGGGTGGCGACCCGGCTGAGGCGGTCGCCGATGTAGCGGCGGGCGTTGCGGATGCCCTGCACCTGGGCGTCCTTGCTGTAGGCGTGGGCGATCTGGAGGTCCCGTGCCTCGATCTGGCGCCGGATCAGGTCCGCGTCCAGGAGCGCCTTGCCGGTCAGCCCGTTCATCTTCTCGACGAGCTGCTCCAGGTTCGGGGCGGTCACGAAGTCCGCGCCCTTGCGCAGGAACGCGTCGACCGGGCCGGGCGCGCCCTTGCCGAGCACCCGTTCCTTGAGGAACCCCGCACGGTCCTTGGCGGTGATGTCGGGGTTCTGCTCGGAGCCCGACAGCGCGAACTCCTTCTCGATGATCTTCCGCGTGAGGATGAACCAGGAGTGGTCGTGCTCGGCGAGGTCCTCGGTGGTGCGCAGGTGGGTGAGGGTGCCGAGGGTGTCGTAACCGGGCAGGCACGGCTCGGGCAGGCGGCGGCCGAGGGCGTCGAACCACATCGAGGACGGGCCGGGCAGGATGCGGATGCCGTGGCCGGGCCAGACCGGGTCCCAGTTCCGCAGGCCCTCGGTGTAGTGCCACATGCGGTCCCGGTTGACCAGGCGCACCCCGGCGGCGGCGCTGATGTCGAGCATCCGGCCGTCGACGTGGGCGGGGACGCCGGTGACCATCTCGGCGGGCGGGGTGCCCAGGCGCTCGGGCCAGTAGCGGCGGACGATCTCGTGGTTGGCGCCGATGCCGCCGGTGGTGACGACCACGGCCCGGGCGGTGAGTTCGAAGTCGCCGACGCGCTCACGGCTGGAGGCGACACCGCGGGGCGCGTGGTCCTCGGCGAGGACGGTGCCGCGCACCCCGCGCGCCGCGCCCTCCTCGACGACCAGCTCGTCCACCTGGTGGCGGTGGTGGAAGGTGAGCAGCCCGTCGCGGGCGGCCTGGCGGGCATAGCCGACGAACGGCTCGACCACCCCGGTGCCGGTGCCCCAGGCGATGTGGAAACGGGGTACGGAGTTGCCGTGGCCGTGGGCGGTCAGGTCCCCGCGCTCGGCCCAGCCGACGGTGGGCAGGAACGTGATGCCGTGCCCTTGCAGCCAGGACCGCTTCTCGCCCGCCGCGAACTCGACGTAGGCGCGCGCCCAGCGCACGGCCCAGGAGTCCTCGTCGTCGACCCGGTCGAACTGCGCGCTGCCCTGCCAGTCGCTCCAGGCGAGGTCGAAGGAGTCCTTGATGCCGAGGCGCCGCTGCTCCGGGGAGTTGACGAGGAACAGGCCGCCGAAGGACCAGAACGCCTGCCCGCCGAGGTTGGCGGCGTTCTCCTGGTCGACCAGCGCGACCCTGCGGCCCCGGCTGGTGAGTTCGTGTGCCGCGACCAGTCCCGCGAGTCCGGCTCCGACGACGATGACGTCCGCATCCATGGCGACCGCTGCCTTTCTCATTGGGGTCTCGTACGGGTCTCGGGGGGCCTGCCGCGGCCGTCGGTCAGCAGCGCGGTGAGCAGCTGGCCCAGCCAGCCGCGGGCGCGCTCGACGTCCTTGTCCAGCAGCAGTTGGGTGGTGACTCCGTCGTACGCGGCGACGACCGCGTGGGCGGCGCCGTCCACGCCACCGAGTACGACGGGCAGTGCGGTGGACCCGGTGGCGCGGGCGAGCCGGTCGGCGACCGCCTGCCGCAGGCGCTCCCGGTGTTCCAGCAGGGTCCGGGCGATCGCCGGGTCCCGTGCGGCGTGGACCAGGAAGTCGGTCTTCACCAGCAGCCAGTCCACGTCCAGGAGCAGCACCTCGGTGACCCGGTCCACGGACGCCGGAACGTCCAGTTCGGGCCCGTCGAGGGCGAGCGCCCGCGCCACCTGTTCGGCGATCAGGTCGGCCCGCTGCCGGTAGAGGGCGAAGAACAGCTCGTCCAGGCTGTCGAAGTTCGAGTAGAAGGCGCCCCGGCTGTAGCCGGCCGCCTCACAGACCTCCTCGATGGAGACGCGCCCGAACCCCTTGGCGGCGAAGACCGCGAAGGCCGCGTCCAGGAGGTTGGCCCGCGT
Source organism: Streptomyces sp. ALI-76-A (assembly GCF_030287445.1). GTDB lineage: Bacteria > Actinomycetota > Actinomycetes > Streptomycetales > Streptomycetaceae > Streptomyces. The sequence continues at coordinate 868,695 of NZ_JASVWB010000002.1, forward strand.
GCGCACCCGGCGCCTGGTGACGCGCCCGCCCGTCTGCTTCACCGCCATGTCCGGTCCCCCGTCGTCGGATACGCGAATGTATCCGATACGGCAGTGCATCGAAAGGCCCGGGAGACCGAAAGACCAGTGGAGGAGGCCGGACGACCTCGCAGTCCGGGTGGCGGGAAGACCGGCGATCCCGAATGGAACAGATTTTCGAATGAGGAGTACGCTGGACTCATGACCAGGCACCACCTCCAGGGCTCCCTGTTCGACCAGACCGATCAGCTCCGGCTCGGTCCCCTCGACGGGATCCGCCGGACCGACCTCGGCCTCGGCGCCTGGATCGACGTGCTGCCGGGATGGCTCAGCGGGTCCGACGTGCTGTTCGAACAGCTGGCCGCCGATGTGCCGTGGCGCGCGGAGCGCCGGAAGATGTACGACCAGGTCGTCGACGTCCCGCGACTGCTGGCGTTCTACGGCGCGGGCGACCCGTTGCCGCACCCGCTGCTGGCGGAGGCCCGGGACGCGCTCTGCGCGCGCTACGCCGAGGAGCTGGGCGAGCCCTTCACCACCGCGGGGCTGTGCTACTACCGGGACGGCCGGGACAGCGTCGCCTGGCACGGCGACCGGATCGGACGGGGCGCGCACGAGGACACGATGGTCGCGATCCTCTCCGTGGGCACCCCCCGGGACCTGCTGCTGCGTCCGACGCGCGGCGGTGACACGATCCGCCGGCCGCTCGGGCACGGCGACCTGATCGTGATGGGCGGCTCCTGCCAGCGGACCTGGGAGCACTCCATACCGAAGACCACGCGCGCCGCGGGCCCCCGCATCAGCGTCCAGTTCCGTCCGCACGACGTGCACTGAGGCACGAGGCCCACGACGTCCGCGGGCGCGCGAGGACCACGGCACGCACAGCCGCGCGAGGACCACGGCACGCACAGCCGCGCGAGGACCACGGCACGCACAGCCGCGCGAGGACCACGGCGCCCGCAGACGCGCAAGGACCAGGGCACGCACCGAGGCGCCAGGACAGCGTGCGCCGGGGCGGAGGGCGGCCGCTTCGGACGCGCGCGGGGCTGCCTCCGGCGGACGGTGCCGGAGGCAGCCTGGACCGGGCCGCCGCGGGCGGAGGGCCGGTCGGTCGGGGGGCCGGGCGGCCGGGCGGGAGCGAGCCGGGGCTGTCCGGCGCCCGCGCGGACGGAGCGCGCGGACGGAAGGTGAACCGGGGGATGCTAGACATCCACAGAGGCGCGCGCGTCCGATCCCGGACCCGCCGATCACGGCCCCGTGATCATCTGCTTTGCTGTGCCCGTCGGGCAGGGACCTCACCGGGCGGGGACGATCATGCGGGCACACGTGCAGCACGTAGCCGACGGCGCCCATCTGGTGCACGGCAGCAACACGAACTGGGTGATCCTCACCGAGGGGGACGCCGTGACGCTGGTCGACACCGGCTACCCCGGCGACCGGGAGCAGCTCCTCGCCTCCCTGGCGGAGGTGGGCAGTTCACCCGAGGCGGTCCAGGCCGTGCTGATCACCCACGCCCACAACGACCATCTGGGCTCCGCCGAGTACCTGCGCGCGGCCCACGGCACGCCCGTGTACCTGCACGAGGCCGAAGTGCCGCACGCCCGCCGGGAGTTCCTGCACCAGGTCGACGTCAGGACGGTCCTGCGGAACGGCTGGCGGCCGGGTGTGCTGCCGTGGGCCGTGCACGCGATCCGTTCCGGCGGCACCACGCACGTCCCGGTCGCCTCGCCCGAGCCGTTCCCGACGGCGGGCCCGCTCGACCTGCCCGGCCGGCCCGTCCCCGTGCACACCCCGGGCCACACCGACGGCCACGCCGCCTTCCACCTTCCGGACCGGGGCATCGTGATCTCGGGCGACGCCCTGGTGAGCGGCCACCCCACGTCCCGGGTCGAGGGGCCGCAGCTGCTGCCCGACATGTTCCACCACGAGCGCGCCCGGACCGTGGCGTCGCTGGACGTCCTCGAAGCACTGGAGGGCGATCTGCTGCTGCCCGGGCACGGGCCCGCGCACCGCGGTCCGGTCCGTGAGGCGGCACTTCGGGCCCGGGAGCGCGCGCTCTAAGGTGAGGTGACGATCACCGCGAGGCACGACGCACGACGCGACAGAAGGACACGCGACCCATGGCTCTGCAGATCAGCGCGACCAATCCGGAGCACCCCGCGCTCCTGCTCGAACTGCCGTGGCACCTGCCCCTGGAGGAATGGCCCGAGGAGTACCTCGTGCCACTGCCGCGCGGTATCTCCCGCCACGTCGTGCGCTACGCCCGCGCCGGGGACGAGGTGATCGCGGTCAAGGAACTCGCCGAACGCCCGGCGCTGCGCGAGTACGAGCTGCTGCGCGACCTGGACCGGCTGGGCATCCCCGCCGTCGACCCGCTGGCCGTGGTCACCGGACGCACCGACGCCGACGACGCCCCCCTGGAGCCGGTGCTGGTCACCCGCCACCTGGGCGGCTCGATGCCGTACCGGTCGATGTTCGAGACGACGATGCGGCCCGCGACCATGCACCGGCTGATGGACGCGCTGGCCGTGCTGCTGGTGCGGCTGCACCTCGCCGGGTTCGCCTGGGGCGACTGCTCCCTGTCCAACACGCTGTTCCGGCGCGACGCGGGCGCGTACGCCGCGTACCTGGTGGACGCGGAGACCGGTGACCTGCATCCGCAGCTCAGCCCCGGACAGCGCGACTACGACCTGGACCTGGCCCGGGTCAACATCAGCGGCGAGCTGCTGGACCTGGAGGCGTCCGGGGCGCTGCACCCCTCCGTGGACCCGGTCGAGTTCGGCCGGGAGATCTGCGCCCGGTACGCGGGCCTGTGGCAGGAGCTGACACGCAGGTCCGTGTACCCGGCGGGCAAGTACCACTACATCGAGCGCCGGATCCGCCGCCTCAACGAGCTGGGTTTCGACGTGGCCGAGATGCAGATCGAGCACTCCTCCAACGGCGACACGGTCACCTTCGTGCCCAAGGTCGTGGACGCCGGTCACCACCAGCGCCAGCTGCTGCGGCTGACCGGCCTGGACGCCGAGGAGAACCAGGCCCGCCGGCTGCTCAACGATCTGGAGAGCTGGATGGCCACCCAGCACGACTACGCCCCGGGCGACCCGCTCGCCGCGCGCCCGGAGGTACTCGCCCACCGCTGGGTGCGGGACGTGTTCCGCCCGACCGTGCGGGCCGTGCCGCTCGACCTGCGCGGCGCGATGGACCCGGCCGAGATCTACCACGAGCTGCTGGAACACCGCTGGTACCTGTCCGAGCGCGCGCAGCACGACATAGGGCTGGACACGGCGGTGGAGGACTACATCGAGAACATCCTCCCCAAGGCGCGGGAGACGCTCCAGCCCACCCCCTCCGCCGACTGACCGCGGACCGGCCCGGGCCGGCCGACGAGGTCCGGCCGGCTCAGGCCGGCGGCGGCACCACCGCCACCGGGCAGCCCGCGTGGTGCAGCACACCGTGGGCCACCGATCCGATCCGGGCGCCCACCGCCGTACGGCGGGCACGGCGTCCGACGACCATCAGCTGGGCCTGCCCGGCCACCGACAGCAGGACCTGCCCGGCGCTGCCCATCTCCACGTGCTCGACGACCGGCACCTCCGGGAACCGGTCCCGCCACGGCTCCAGCGCGGCGGCCAGGGCCTTCTTCTCGTACGGCTCCAGACCGCCGGCCTCGTCGAGGAGCTTGAGCGAACCGGGGCTGTAGGCGAAGAGCGGCGGCAGGGTCCAGGCCCGTACCGCGCGCACCGTGGCCCCGCGCGCCGCCGCCGTCTCGAACGCGAACCGCAGGGCGTCGGCGCTGTCCTGCGGATCGCCCTGCTGGCCGACGACGATCTCGCGGCCCGCCGCCTCGGCCGCGGGCTCGTCCCCGGCGCGTACCAGGACGACCGGCCGCGCCGCCTCCACGATCACCTGCTGGCCGACCGAACCGACCAGGAAACCGACGACCCGGCCGTGCCCGCGTGAGCCGAGCACCAGCATCTCGGCGTCGGCCGCCGCGGCGACCAGCGCCTCCGCCTCGGGGCCCTGCACCACGTCGGTGGACACCTCCAGCTCCGGGTGCCGCTCGGTGACGGTCCGGGCGGCCTCGCCCACCGCCTCCCGCGCCCATCCGGCCTGGACGTCGGGGTTCGCCGCCTCGATGACCTCGTGCGGCTGGTACCGCCAGGCGTGCACCACCCGCAGCGCGAGCTTCCGGCGGGCCGCCTCCCGGGCCGCCCAGGCCAGCGCGGCCCGGCTCTCCTCGGTTCCGTCGACCCCTGCCGTGATCGGGCGCGTCATGCGGGTGCCTCCCCTGTGTCGTGTTCATGTGCGTCGCCCCCAGTCTTCACTACGCTGCCGGCATGACCTTGGACTGGGAGCAGGTTGTCGTGGACGCGGCCGATCCGGGGGCGCTGGGCCGCTGGTGGGCCGAGGCGCTCGGCTGGGTGGTGGTGAACGAGGATCCCGACGAGTACGAGATCCGGCCGGAGAAGGACCGCCTGCCGGGGCTGATCTTCGTGCCGGTACCGGAGGGCAGGACGGTCAAGAACCGGCTCCACCTCGATTTCCGCCCCGACGACCAGGATGCCGAGGTGTCCCGGCTGCTGGCCCTGGGGGCGCGGCCCGCGGACATCGGTCAGGGCGAGCAGAGCTGGGTCGTGCTCAGGGATCCGGAGGGCAACGAGTTCTGCGTGCTGGGCGCGCGCCGCCGCTGAGAGGCGGCCGCGGGTGCCCTGTCCTGTGCTGAGAGCGCACCCCGGCGGGCATCCCGGCGCGCACGGGGGCGATCGAACATACGATGGCCTGGAGCCGGCACGGTGGCTGAAGAACGACGTGGCCCGCCGTGCCGTCGGTCCGACCTCGGGGTGGGAGACGTATGGCACAGGCCGCGGACGCGACGCGGACCGTCATCTTGACCGTGGACGACGACCCGGGAGTGTCCCGGGCCGTCGCCCGGGACCTGCGGCGCCGCTACGGCGAGTCGTACCGGATCGTGCGCGCCGAGTCCGGCGAGTCCGCGCTGGAGGCCCTGCGTGAGCTGAAGCTGCGCGGCGACCTGGTGGCCGTGATCCTCGCGGACTACCGGATGCCGCGGATGAACGGCATCGAGTTCCTGGAGCAGGCCCTGGACGTGTATCCGGGGGCGCGCCGGGTGCTGCTGACGGCGTACGCGGACACCAGCGCGGCGATCGACGCGATCAACGTCGTCGACCTGGACCACTACCTCCTCAAGCCGTGGGACCCGCCCGAGGAGAAGCTGTACCCGGTCCTGGACGACCTCCTGGAGGCATGGCGGAGCAGCGACTTCCGGCCGGTGCCCGCCACCAAGGTGGTCGGCCACCGCTGGTCGGCGCGTTCGTCGGACGTGCGGGAGTTCCTGGCCCGCAACCAGGTGCCCTACCGGTGGTACTCGGCGGACGAGCCCGAGGGGCGGCGGCTGCTCGCGGCGGCCGGTCAGGACGCCCGGCGGCTGCCGCTGGTGATCACCCCGGACGGCACGCCGCTGGTCGAGCCGGAGGCGCCCGAGCTGGCCGCGCGGGTGGGGCTGGCCACGACGCCGGCGGCCGACTTCTACGACCTCGTCGTCATCGGCGGCGGCCCGGCGGGCCTCGGCGCCGCGGTGTACGGGGCCTCCGAAGGGCTGCGCACCGTGCTGGTGGAGCGGTCGGCGACCGGTGGACAGGCGGGCCAGAGTTCCCGCATCGAGAACTACCTGGGCTTCCCGGACGGCGTGTCGGGCGGTCAGCTGACCGAGCGGGCACGCCGGCAGGCGACGAAGTTCGGTGCCGAGATCCTCACCGCGCGCGAGGTGACGGGGCTGGAGGCCAACGGCTCCGCGCGGGTCGTCCGGTTCTCCGACGGCTCGGCCATCGCCGCGCACAGCGTGATCCTGGCGACCGGCGTGTCGTACCGGGAGCTGGAGGCGCCGGGCACGGCCGACCTGACCGGCTGCGGCGTCTTCTACGGTTCGGCGCTGACCGAGGCGGCCTCCTGCCAGGGCCACGACGTGTACATCGTCGGCGGCGCCAACTCGGCGGGCCAGGCGGCGATGTACCTCGCCCGGGGCGCCAAGTCGGTGACCCTGCTGGTGCGCGGTCCGTCGCTGTCCGCGTCGATGTCGCACTACCTGATCCAGCAGATCGAGGAGGCGCCGAACATCTCGGTGCGCTGCGGCACGGTCGTGGACGCGGTGCACGGGTCCGGGCGTCTGGAGCAGCTGACGCTGCGGCATGTGGAGAGCGGCGAGAGCGAACTCGTCGACGCGCAGTGGCTGTTCGTGTTCATCGGGGCGGCCCCGCTGACCGACTGGCTGGACGGCGCGGTGCTGCGGGACGAGCACGGGTTCATCCTGTCCGGGCCCGATCTGACAGCGAACGGGCGGCCCCCGGCCGACTGGGAACTGGACCGGCCGCCGTACCACCTGGAGACCAACATTCCCGGCGTGTTCGTCGCGGGTGACGCCCGCGCCGAGTCCGCGAAACGGGTCGCGTCCGCCGTCGGAGAGGGAGCCATGGCCGTGATGCTCGTCCACCGGTACCTGGAGCAGTCGTGAGCGGGCGGCCGATGCCGTGCAGCCCGCGGGAGGTCGGCTCGCTGTTCCTGTTCGAGAAGCTGTCACCCGAGCAGTTGGGACGGCTGTGCGCCGCGGGCCGGGTGGAGAGGTTCGAGCCCGGACCGGTCTACACCGAGGGCGAGCCCGCCACCTGCTTCTACGTGATGATCGAGGGCACGGTGGTGCTCTCCCGCCGGGTCGGCGGCGACGACGTGGAGGTCAGCCGGACCTCGCAGCGCGGGGTGTACGCCGGGTCGATGCAGGCGTACCTGGGCGACCGGGTGCCGCAGGTGTACAACAACTCGATGCGCGTCACGGAACCGACGCGGTTCTTCGTGCTGCCCGCCGAGACGTTCTCCGGCTTCATGCAGGAGTGGTTCCCGATGGCGGTGCATCTGCTGGAGGGGCTGTTCTTCGGGTCGAAGAGCATGCAGCGGGCGATCGGACAGCGCGAACGGCTGCTGGCGCTCGGCTCGTTGTCCGCCGGTCTCACGCACGAGCTCAACAACCCGGCGGCGGCTGCCGTACGGGCGACCGCGACACTGCGGGAACGCGTGGGCAAGATGCGGCACAAACTGCGGGTGATCTCCGCGGGCTCGTACGCGCCGGAGGTGCTGGCGAACCTCATCGAGATCCAGGAGCGCACCGCCGAACGCGTGGCCAAGGCCCCCGTGCTGAGCCCGCTCGAGGCCTCCGACCGGGAGGACGCCGTCACCGACTGGCTCGACGACCACGACATCCCGGAGGGCTGGCGGATCGCCCCCGTCTTCGTGCAGGCCGGCCTCGACATCGACTGGCTGGACCAGGTGGCGGCGGCCGTGGACGAGGCGATCCTGCCGAGTGCGATCGGCTGGCTCAACTACACGGTCGAGACCGAGCTGTTGATGGACGAGATCGACGACTCCACGTCCCGCATCTCGCATCTCGTCGACGCCGCCAAGCAGTACTCGCAGCTCGACCGGGCCCCCTTCCAGGTGGCGGACGTGCACGACCTGCTGGACAGCACCCTGCTGATGCTGTCGGGCAAGATCGGCCCGCGGATCAAGGTCGTCAAGGACTACGACCGCACCGCCCCGAAGGTGCCGGCGTACCCGGCGGAGCTCAACCAGGTGTGGACCAATCTGATCGACAACGCGGTCCACGCCATCGACAGCACGGGCGGGGAGGGGACGCTGACCGTGCGGACGGCCCTGGACCACGACCGGCTGCTGGTGGAGTTCCGCGACACCGGACCCGGCGTCCCCAAAGAGATCCGCAGCCGTATCTTCGACCCGTTCTTCACCACCAAGCCGGTGGGCGAGGGCACCGGGCTGGGCCTGGACATCTCCTGGCGGATCGTCGTCAACAAGCACCACGGCTCGCTCCTGGTGGAGTCCGAGCCGGGTGACACCCGCTTCCAGGTCCTGCTTCCGCTCACGGCCGCGGAACCCGACACATCACCCGAGGAGCCCGCATGACCAGCGACCACGCCATCGACGGAATCGACACGGCCGTACCGCCGAGCGGGGCGGGCTGTCAGGAGTGCGACGCCGCCGGCGGCTGGTGGTTCCATCTGCGGCGCTGCGCGCGGTGCGGCCACGTCGGCTGCTGCGACTCCTCCCCCGCCCAGCACGCCACCGGGCACTTCCAGGAGACGGGGCATCCCCTGGTGCAGAGCTTCGAGCCCGGCGAGGGCTGGTACTGGAACTACGCCACGAACGAGCTGTACGAGTCGGGGCCCGAACTCACCCCGCCGGCCGGCCATCCCGCGGACCAGCCCGCGCCGGGCCCCGCGGGGCGGGTGCCGGCCGACTGGGCACGATCGTTGCGCCAGTGAGCGCCCCGGGGTCCGGGGGGTCCCGTCCGGAGACGGCTGGGAGTGGCTGGTGGCCGGTCGCCCCACGCGGCTGAGCCGGACGTCGATGCGGCGCGGCACCCCGTCAGGCCGGCTCGGCCGCCCTGAACTCCGGAGGGGCTGTCCGTCCCCTGTGCCAGGCCGCAGGGCCTGTCCGTCCCCCGTGCCAGGATGGAGGTGTGCCGACGATCTCGAACACCGCACCGCTCATCGGCCGGGAGGACGAACTCGCCCACCTCACCGGCGTGCTGGAACGCGCCCGGAGCGGTGAGGCGAGGGCGGTCCTGATCGCCGGGGACGCCGGCGTAGGCAAGACACGCATGCTCCACGAGGTCGCCGGGCGGGCCGCCCGGTCCGGCACGACGGTGCTCACCGGGCACTGCGTCGACCTCGGTGACGTCGGCCTGCCGTACCTGCCGTTCACCGAGGTCCTGGGCGTCCTCGCGGCCGACCCGCGGTTCGCGGACGCGTTCGCGGCGCATCCGGTGGTGGACCGGCTGCTGGGCGGCGGCACGGACGCCGTGCGGGACACGGGCGACCGGCTGCGGCTCTTCGAGGGCATCGCGGGGCTGCTGGCCGACCTCTCGGACATCGCTCCCCTGCTGCTCGTCCTGGAGGACCTGCACTGGGCCGACCAGTCCTCCCGGGACCTGCTGCGGTTCCTGCTCAGCCGGGGCATCCTCCAGCGGTCGGCGGGCGGCGCGCCCACGCACCGGCTGGCCGTGTTCGCCTCCTACCGCGCCGACGACCTGCACCGCCGCCATCCGCTGCGGCCGCTGCTGGCCGAGTTGGTGCGGCTGCCCTCGGTGGAGCGGCTGGAGCTGCGGCCCATGGCCGACGCCGAGGTGGCCCGCCTGGTGCGCGCCCTGGGCGACAGCGCGCTGGCGGACACCACGGTCCGGCGGATCGTCGAGCGCGCCGAGGGCAACGCCTTCTACGCGGAGGAACTGCTGGCGGCCACCGACCCGGCGGCCGGGGGTGTGCCCAGCGGTCTCGCGGACGTCCTCCTCATCCGCTTCGAGCAACTCTCCGACACCGCCCAGCAGGTGCTGCGCACGGCCGCGGTGGCGGGACGCCGGGTCGAGCACGATCTGCTGCGGGAGGCGGTCGGGCTCCCCGAGGACGAGCTGGAGTCGGCGCTGCGCGAGGCCGTCGGGCGTCAACTGCTGGCCCCCGGCACCGACGACACGTACGCCTTCCGGCACGCCCTGGCCCGTGAGGCGGTCTACGCCGACCTGCTTCCCGGTGAACGGGCGCGCCTGCACGGCGCGTTCGCCCGGCTGCTCACCGGGCGGGGCCGGCCTGCCGAGAGCGCGGCGGAACGCGCCCACCACTACCGGGAGAGCCATGACCTGGCCGAGGCGCTGGCCGCCTCGCTGGAGGCGGCCGGCCACGCCCGGTCGCTGGGGGCGCCCGCGGAGGAACTGCGGCACCTGGAAACGGCCCTGGACCTGTGGTCGGCGGTGGAGCCGTCCGCGCGGCCCACGGGTGAGGGCGTCGACCGGGTGACCCTCACGCTGCGTGCCTCGGCGGCGGCCGCGCACGCCGGGGAGGCGCACCGGGCGGTGTCGCTCACCCGGGCCGCGCTCGCGGGCGTCGACCAGGACGCGGACTCGGAGCTCGCCGCGCGGGTGCGGTACACGCTCGCCGGGAACCTGATCAGCGTCGACAGCCAGACGGCGGCCTTCGCCTACAGCAGCGAGGCCCTCGCCATGATCCCGGCCGATCCCCCGTCCCGCACCTGGGTGTGGGCGGCTGCCACCCATGTCCTGGCGGCGCGTCAGGTCGGGGAGAACGAGACCGCGCTGCGGGTCGCCCGGCAGGCCCTGAGCGTCGCGGAGCGGCTGGACGTGACCGACGCGCGCGCGGATCTGCTGATCTCGCTGGCGGCCCTGGGCGGCGGCCGCCAAACCCAGGAGGGCCGGGAGCGGTTGCGGGAGGCCCGGGATCTCGCGCGCCGCTCGGGCAACGCGCCGGTGGAGATGCGCGCGCTGTTCAACCTCGCCGTCGGCTGCTTCGAGTCCGGTGACCTCGACGAGTGCCTGCCCTGGCTGACCGAGGGGCTGGACCGCGCCCGCCGTGCGGGCCTGCTGTCCTCGCCCTATCCGCTGGAGATGCGCTACCTGCGGCTGTTGGTGCTGTACACCCTGGGCCGCTGGGAGGAGTGCGTACGCGCGGCGGCCACCGACTCCGACGTGCTTCCGGCGGCCGGCGGGTACACGGTCGGCCCCGCGCTGTACGCGGCGCTGGCGCGCGGCGACCTCACGGCCGTCCACCGGGCGGGCACCCTGCTCGACGGTCCGTTCGACTGGATGGGCACGCTGGTCGCGGGCATCGTGCTGACCGACGCGGCGGCGTGGCAGGGGGATCCGGAGGCGGCCGTGGCGCGGATGCGGTCCACCCTGACGGCTCTCACGGACGACGCGGGCACACTGCCCGACGTCACGGTCCGGCTGGCCGCCCTCGCCCTGTCCGCGGTGGCCGACCGGGCCGCCGCGCTGCGCGGGAGCGGTGACGAGACGGGTGCGGCCCGCTGGGCGGACACCGCGACCGAACTGCGTGACCTGGCCCGGCGCACGGCCACGCGCGGCGAGGACGCCACCGCGCAGGGACCGGAGGGGCAGGCGTGGCTGGCCCGGGCCGAGGCGGAGTGGGCACGGGCCGTGACCGGTCCGGACGCGGCGGCCTGGAGCCGGGCGGTCGCCGCCTTCGACTTCGGTGACGTGTACGAGCGGGCGCGGTGCCGGATGCGGCTGGTGGAGGCCCTGGTGGCGGCCGATCGGCGCGAGGAGGCGGCCGTGGAGGCCCGCGCGGTCCGCGAGACGGCCACCCGGCTCGGTGCCACGCCGCTGCTGGACCAGGTGAACGCGCTGGTCCGGCGGGGGCGCCTGGCGGACACCGCGGCCGCCGGGGACCGTGCCCCGGTCCTGACCGCCCGGGAGCGGGACGTCCTGCGGCTGCTCGCCCTGGGGCGCAGCAACCGGCAGATCGGCGAGGAGCTGTTCATCACCGGAAAGACGGCGAGCGTGCATGTCTCCAACATCCTCGCCAAGCTGGGCGCGGCCGGACGTACGGAGGCGGTGGCCGTCGCCTACCGGGAGGGCCTGATCACTCCGGAGCCGAGCGGCTCGGGGCGCCCGTCCTGACCTACCGCTTCACGCGGTCGCAGTCGAGGCTCTCCAGGTCGACGGCGTCGGCCATCGCCCGCATCCCCCGGTCGCCGGGGTGCAGATGGTCGCCGCCGTCGAAGGCGGGCCGGATCCGTTCCGGGTCACGGGGACTGCGCAGGACACGGTCGAAGTCGGTGACGGCGTCGAACTCCCCGCCGGTCCTGATGTAGGTGTTGACCGTCCGGCGTACCGCCTCGGCGTCCTCGTCCCACTCGGGCCAGCCCTTGAAGGGCGCGATCGTGGCGGCGACGACGCAGATGCCGGCCGCGTGCGCCCGTCCGGTGATCTCGCGGTAGCCGTCGATCAGTTCCCCGGCGGTGACGCCGGTGCGCGCCTTGATGTCGTTGACGCCCTCGAAGAGGAACACGGTGCGTACCCCCGGCTGCGCGAGCACGTCCCGTTCCAGCCGGTTCAGGGCGCTCGGTCCGGCGCCGTCCGCGAGGACCTTGTTGCCGGCGATCCCCTCGTTGGCGACGCCCCGCACGTCGCCCTCCGCCTGGTGGAGGCGGCGGGCGAGGTGGTCGGGCCAGCGGCGGTTCAGGCCGCCGCTCGCATGCCGGCCGTCCGTGATGGAGTCGCCCAGGGCCGCCACCGCCGTGGTGCCCGCGCGGGCCCGGACGGAGACCGCGTCGAGGTAGGACCAGGAGCCGGTGGTCCGCGTCCAGGAGGCGGCGCTCTCCTCGCCGGTGTGGTCGCCCGAGGTGACGTAGGACGTCTGAAGGGCCAGCCAGTGGCCGGTCAGCGGGCCGGCGGCGTCGGGGGTGTGCAGGCTGACGACCAGGTCGGTCAGGGCGGGCAGCCGGCCGGGCAGCGGATCGCTGAGCACGGTCTCCCCGGCGGGAACGGTCACCGAGCGCGCCCCCTCGAAGGTCAGCCGCCGGTTGCTGCCGCGCACCAGCTCGGCGCCCCGCTTCCGCAGGCCCGCGTAGACGCTGCCGAAGGTCACCGGCCGGTCCCCGAAGGCGTTGGAGAGCCGGATGCGCGGATCGCTGCCCGCGACGCTGGTGCGGACGACGAGCCGGTAGCCGCGGTCGGCGACGGCCTCGCCGACGACGTGGGCGCTCGCTCCCCAGGTGATCACGCCGGCCGGGACGTCGGGGGCCCCGGCGGGAGGGGACGTGGACTGACAGGCGCAGACCAGCAGCAGCGCCCCGGCCACCCGGCCCACGCCGTCGGCGTAACGGACCGTCACCTGCCGGGACCCTTCGACTCGGCGCACTCCGGGGGCTTCGCACTCACTACCCGGACCTTACCCGCGCACCTCCAGCGCCCTGATCCGCCCCGGGCGAAGCGGGGTGAACACAAGCCTCGAATCACCGTTTTCACGCCGCTCCCAGCCCATACTGTGCGCAACTCATCGCCGGCGACGGACAGGCGAACGGCCGGATGGCATCAGCGACGGCGCGTACGGGCACGGTGGTCGGGGCGGTCCTGCTGTCCCTCCTGGCAACTCCCGCGCAGGCCGCGCCCCGGGAACCGGCGGCCGCCGAATCCGGCACCACCGTGCTGCCCGAGCCCGACACCACGGCTTCGCGCGGTGTTCTGCGCACGGCGCTGCGGCAGGGCGCGCCCGGTGCGACGGCACGGATCGACGACCACGGGGCGGTGTACCGCACGGCCGTGGGGGTGGCCGACCGCGCGACCGGACGGGCCATCAGCAACGCCGACCGCTTCCGCGTGGGCAGTGTCACCAAGGTCTTCACGGCGGTGGTGCTGCAACTCGTCGACGAGCGGCGGCTGACGCTCGACTCCCCCGTCAACCGCCATCTGCCGGGGCTGCTGCCCGACGACCGGATCACGGTGCGGCACGTGCTGCGCCACCGCAGTGGGCTGTACGACTACACGAACGACATGTTCGCGCGGACGGTCCCGGGCTTCGAGGCGGTCCGCGACCAGGTCCTCACCCACCGCCAGTTGGTGGACCGCTCCCTGCGCCGGCCGCGTACCACCGCGCCGGGCGCCGGGTACGCGTACTCGAACACTCCGCGTTCTGCGGCAGACGGACGAGGACGGCGCGCGGCCTCACCGCGCCCGTCGAGCGGCGTGAGGACATCGCCCCGGGCATGGTGCGGGACTGACCGCGCGGGCGGCGGCCGGACCGGCCGCACGGCGGCGCGGGGCGCCGGCGGGAACCCTCGCACTCCGGTGCGCGTTGTCCGGACGACCCCACGGGGTCCCGTACGACGACATCAGGGCGGCGCGATGAGCGATCTGGTTCCCGGGGGCAATCTGCCCCTCCCGGGCGGTGCCGTGACCGTCCGGGTCCCCGGCCCGTTCGACGTGTCGGCGCTCATCACCGACGACGGCGGCCGGGTCCGGGGCGACGACGACTTCGTCTTCTACAACCAGCCGGCCGCGCCCGGCGCCCGGCTGCACGGCGACACCCTGACCGTCGACCCACGTGGACTGCGCGGGGGCGCCAGCCGGGTGACCGTGGTCGTCAGCCCCGCCGATCCCGCCACTTCCCTGGGCCGGCTGCCCGCTCCCACACTGCACGTCACCGGTCCGGGCGGGCGCCCGCTGGCCCGGTTCGCCCCGCCGCGTCCCCGGCAGGAGACCGTGCTGCTCCTCGCGGAGTTCTACCGGCGCGGCGACGGTTGGAAGCTGCGCGCGCTGGGCCAGGGGTACGCCGACGGACTGGCGGGGCTGGCGCGCGACTTCGGGGTGGACGTCGTCGACGAACCGGCGGGGTCGCGGGCCGCGCACACACCCCCGTCCGCGACCCGCACCACGACCTCGCCCCCGCCGGCTCCGGCCCGTCGGGCACCGCACGCGCCGCCGCCGGCCCGCCCGGCGCCCCCCATCCCGCCCCCGGTGCGCCCGGCGCGCCCGGCCCCGCACGTGCCCTCGTCGGCTCCCCCGGTCCAGACGGCCCACCACGCCCCCTCCCCCGACCCGGACGGCTTCCTCGCCCTGGTCAACTCCGCCCGCGCCGGTGCCGGTTCTCCCCCGGTCTCCCTCGACACCCGGCTGGCCGGCGCGGCCCGAGCCCACGCGTCCGCGATGGCGTCGGCGGGGCGCCTCGGCGCGGAGGGCCCGGACGGCGTCTCCGTCCACCAGCGCGTCACCGCCGCCGGATACGCGTATCTCACCGTCGGCGAGCACCTGGTCTCCGGTCCGCGGACGCCCGCCGAGTTCGTCGCGTACTGCCTGCGCACCGAACAGCCCCGCCGCACCCTGCACGACCCGGCGTTCACCCACGCCGGGCTGGGGTACGTCACCGACGCCCGTTCCGGCGACACGTACTGGACCGCCCTGTGGGCGACGCCCTGCACGCCCGCCGGCCTGGCACGGACACAGGCCGAGGTCGTCGAGCTCACCAACCGGGAGCGCCTCCGGGCGGGACTGTCCGCCCTGGCGGTGGATCCGCCGCTGGTCACCGCCGCGCAGGCGTACAGCACGGACATGGCGGCCCGCGCCTTCTACTCCCACACCTCTCCCGAGGGCACCCAGCCCTGGGACCGGGCCGCCGCCGCGGGTTCCACCCGGCGTTCGATCGGTGAGAACATCGCCTGCGGCCAGCGCTCCCCCGCCGAGGTGGTCGACGGCTGGATGAACAGCCCCGGCCACCGCGCCAACATCCTGAAGCCGCACTTCACCCACATCGGCGTGGGTTTCGCGGGCGGTGGCCCCGCGGGCGCCTACTGGACCCAGCTCTTCGGCGGCTGAGGAAGGGTGCGTGGCGGAACACGCGGTCCGCGATCTTGGCAGGACGTGCCCTTCCGCGCCACGATGCGCCTATGAAGGGTGACCTTTTCTCCAGCGAGCACATGGTCCAGCCGGCCGCACAGGCGGGCATGACGGTCGAGAACTCCAAGTGCATCAGGTACACGGTGAACGGCGAGATGCTCGCCCGCCAGGGAGCGATGATCGCCTACCGCGGCAGCCTCCAGTTCGAACGCAAGGGCCAGGGCGTGGGCGGCATGCTCAAGCGCGCGGTCACCGGTGAGGGCCTGCCGCTCATGGCGGTGCGCGGACAGGGCGAGGCCTGGTTCGCGCACGAGGCGCAGAACTGCTTCGTCGTGGAGGTCGACCCGGGCGACGAGTTCACCGTCAACGGCCGCAACGTCCTGTGCTTCGACGCGTCGTTGCAGTACCGGATCGCGACCGTGAAGGGCGCCGGCATCACCGGCGGCGGCCTGTTCAACAGCGTCTTCACGGGACACGGCCGACTGGGCCTGGTGTGCGAGGGAAACCCGCTGGTCATTCCGGTCTCCCCGCAGTACCCGCTGTACGTCGACACGGACGCGATCGTCGGCTGGACGGCGGGCCTGGCGACCTCGCTGCACCGTTCGCAGTCCATCGGGTCGATGCTGCGCGGCGGCTCCGGGGAGGCCGTCCAGCTGATGCTCCAGGGGGAGGGCCACGCCGTCGTCCGGCCGAGCGAGGCGACACCGCAGAAGGCCCAGCAGCACTGAGATCCGCGCGCGGACGTGATCCGCGCCTCACAGGCAACCCCGACGGCTCCGTCGACGTCTTGACCGGCGGACGATGCCCCGGCCCGGTGGGCCGGGGCACGTTTTCGACCCGCTATGCACACCATGTATACACACAGCGTAGACATCGCATGTGGACACGGGGTGCATACCTAACGGAAGGCACGCATGTACGGCAAGGCATTCGCCCCGGAGTACCAGGGAGCCCTCACCACCCTGTCCGTGAACTCCTCACTGACCGACGTACTGGCCGCCGGCACCGAGCAGCTGCGGGCCGCCGAGCGGGCGGGGCGGCACGGGGAGGTGGCACGCTCCGCACTCGCGGTCGCCGAGGCACACCGCAGGCTCGGCCGGATCGAGGAGGCGGACCGGGCCTGGAAGGCGAGCTACCGCGCGGCGCGGACGGCCGGGGACACCGCGGCCATGGCCTGGGCCCTGTGGAGCGGCGGCACCCTGGCCCGGCAGCGCGGCGCGTTCCCGCTGGCCCGGCGCCTGCTGGGGCTGGCGGCCGACCTCGGCGAACGCGGCGGCGATGTCGTGGTCCGCGGCTACTCGCTGGCGGGGCTCGCCGAGACCGGACGGATCCAGGGCGACTACGCGGCGGTCGGCCGGCTGCACGAGCAGCTGCTGGCCGAGGCCCGGCAGCGCGGTGAGGCACGGCACACCGTGTGGGCACTGGAGGGCATCGCGCAGATCCACCGCAACACCGGCTCCTACGACAGGGCGTACGCCCTGTTCGAGGAGGCGGCCCGGACCGCCGCCGACGCCGACGACCGGCGCGGCCACGCCTGGGCGCTGCGCGGGCTCGCCGACGTGGTCTCCGCACGCGACGGGGACACCGGGCGGGCGCTCGGCCTGCTGTCCGAGGCGGAGCGGACGTGCCGCGCGATGAACCTCTCCGGCGCGCTGGCGTACAACCACAAGATGCGCGGCAACGTCCTGTACCGGGCCGGACGGTACGCCGAGGCGCGGGAGGTGTACGAGCGGGCGCTCGCGGAGTTCCGCGCCATGAGCGAACCGAGGGGTGAGGCGCTCGCCCGGCTCGGACTGGCCAAGTCCCGGGCTCGGCTGGGCCACGACCGCGCCGAGACCGCCGCCGAACTGGCCGGCCTGGCCCGCACCGTGGAGCGGCTCGGCCTGCGGCACGCACGGGAGATGGTGGCCCTGGCCCAGGAGGAGTTCGGTGCGGCGGGCGCGTCCGGGCCGGGGACCGGCCCGGACGGGGAGTCACGCACGGAGTCCGGCGCGCGGGCGGAGGCCGTACGGTGACGGCGCTGACGTCGGCCGTCGCCGCACCCGAGCTGCTGGGCCGGTGCCGGGCGTTGGTGCGGCCCGCGCTGGAGGAGGCGGTCGGGCGGCTGCATCCGTGGGTGGGCGAGATGGCCGGGTACGCGTTCGGGTGGTGCGAGGTCGGAGGCACGCCCGTCGAGGCGTCCGGCGGCAAGGGCGTGCGGCAGGCGCTGGCCGTGCTCGGGGCCGAGGCGGCCGGCGCGCCCGGACGGGCCGGGGTGCCCGCGGCGGTCGCGGTGGAACTGGTGCACACCTTCTCCCTGCTGCACGACGACATCATGGACGGCGACGCGGACCGGCGCCGCCGCCCCACCGTGTGGAAGGCGTACGGCACCGGCCCGGCGGTGCTCGCGGGCGACGCCCTGTTCGCGCTGGCCGTCGAGACCCTCGCCGCTTCACCGGCGGGCCCCGAGGCCCTGCGCCTGCTGTCGGGGGCGCTGGGCGACCTGGTGCGCGGCCAGGCGGACGACCTGCTGCTCGCCGCGCGTCCCTGGGCGGGCCCGCACCGGGTGCGGCCCGGCGAGTACCGCACGACGGCCGAGCACAAGACCGGTGCGCTGCTGGGCTGCGCGGCCGCGCTGGGCGCCCTGCTCGGCGGCGCGCCGCCCACGGTGGTCGCCGCCCTCGACCGGGCCGGGCGGCATCTCGGGATCGCGTTCCAGCTGGTCGACGACGTGCTCGGGATCTGGGGCGATCCGGCCGTCACCGGCAAACCCGTCCACGGTGACCTGCGGGAGCGGAAGAAGACATTCCCGGTCCTGGCCGCCCTCGACTCCCGCTCTCCCGCGGCCGGCCGGCTCGCCGCCCTGCTGGCGTCCGGCGAGGAGCCCGCGCGGGCGGCGGCGCTGATCGAGGAGGCGGGCGGCCGGTCGGCGGCGCTGGCCGAGGCGCGGCGGCATCTCGCCGCCGTGGAGGCGGTGCTGGCCGGGGTACCCCTGGAACCGGTGGCGGCGGACAGCCTCCGGTCGCTGCTGGACTTCCTGGTGCGACGCGACCGGTGAGGACGGGCCGGGCCGGGCCGGCGCGGGTGCCCGCGCGGGCCGGGCCGGCGCGGGTGCCCGCCGGCGGGCACCGACTCCGATCGGACGCGCTCATTTCCGCTGAACCGCTGTACAGCAGGCGAACAAAAAGAAAGCGGCATCCTTCAGTTCAAGATTCGTTGAACGGATCCCGTCGTACCCCTCGTACCTCTGGGAAAGGTGAGAGCCAGGGGTTTCAGCGAGGGATGACCATGGTCAAGGCGCACGCGTCCACACACGAGTTGGTCGCCGGACGGTACCGACTCCTGGAGGCCCTCCACCATGAGACCAACCGGGTCTGCTGGTACGGCGAGGACGTCACGACCGGGCGTCCGCGTCTCCTCACCCAGACCGGACTGCCGGCCGACCCCGACGAGGAGAGCCCGCGCCGGGCCACCGCCCGGCTCGTCCGCATGGCCGAGACCATGGGACAGGTGTGTCCCGGCCGGGTCGCGGCGGTTCTCGACGCCGTCGTGGAGTCCGGCACCCTGTGGACCGTCACCGAATGGATCGACGGCACGCCCCTGGGCGAACTCCTCGCCCAGCAGGGCACCTTCAGCTACGTCCGGGCGGCCCGCATCGGCCTGGAGGTGCTCGACGTACTGGAGGCGGCGCACGGTCAGGGCATCACGCACGGCGAGCTCAGTCCCGGCCAGGTGTTCGTGCGGGACCAGGGTTCCGTCGTCCTCACCGGTTTCGGACTGACCGGCGCCACCCTGGCGCCCCGGGTCACCGCGCCGTCGTTCGCCTCCCCCGAACAGGCGCGCGACGAGCGCATCGGACCCGCCGCCGACCTGTGGGCGCTCGGGGCGATCCTGTACACGATGGTCGAGGGCCGCCCGCCGTTCCGTGAGCGGGACCGGCCGGAGGCCACCCTGCGCGGGGTGGACCGGCTGCCGCTGCGCAGCCCCGTGCACGCCGGACCGCTCGCCCAGACCGTGCAGGGGCTGCTGCGCAAGAACTCCCGGGAACGGCTGACCCGCCCGGCGGTCCGCGAGGCGCTCACCCGGGTCCTGAGGGAGGACCCGGGGCAGGCCATGGGCGCGCCGCCCGGGCCCCGGCTGCGCGGTGTCCACACGGCGGGCCCGAGGTGGAGCAGGCGGACCGTGATCGTCGGAACCGCCCTGGCCGTCGTGACGGTGTCCCTCGCCGTCCTCGCCGTGACCGAGCAGCTGCCGGGCACCGGCACCTCGCCGACCGAAGCGGCACCGGGGCCGGGCGCCTCGGCCCCGGCCACCGACAACCGCACCGACGGCCAGGCCTCCCGTCCACCGGGGACGCCGACGCCCACGCCGACCCCGACGGCGACCCCCACGTCATCGCCCACGCCCACCCCGAGCGCCACGCCGACGCGGTCCCCGACCGGCGCCGCGCTGCCCCCCGGCTACCGCGTGTACCGGTCGCCGGAGGGCTTCTCCGTGGCCCTGCCCGACGGCTGGAAGGCGCTGCGCACCACCCGCATGGGCGACCTGGCGTACCGCGTGATCCTCGGCGACGAGGACGACCCGCGCACGCTCGCCGTCACCTACAGCGAACGCGTGGGCCCGGACCCCGTCGCCGTCTGGCGCGACGACGTGGAGCCGGACCTGAAGCAGAGGGTCGGCGACTACCGCCGGATCGGGGAGATCAGCGCGACGACGTACCAAGGACGCGAGGCCGCCGACATGGAGTGGCTCGCCGACGACTCCCGCGGCACCCGCGTGCGCACCTTCGGCCGCGGCTTCCTTATCGGGGAGGGCCGCAGCTACTCGCTGCGCTGGACGACACCGGCGGCGGACTGGGAGGACTCCGCGAACCGGGAGGCACTGGACACCTTCCTGCGGACGTTCAGACAGGCCTCGGACTGAGCCGCGGGGCGCCCGCGTGCGCCGGCGCGCCGTGAAGCTCCGCCGCGGCAGCGAGCGGCTCACCACCAGATGCTGGGGCGTCTTCGGAAAGGCCACGTCGACGACGAGGAGGTCCGCGTCGGCCCGTCCACCGCCGACCGCGACGGGGACCGGCTCCTCGAGACGGCCACGATCGGCCCGTTTTCCCGTCCGCCGACCGGGGACCCGGCCCGCATGGTGCAAATCGGATACACGATGATGACCGAACAGGCGGGCCCCCGTGACCTCGTCGACCACGTGGTCCGGGCGGAGGAGGCGGGCTTCGACTTCTCGGTGACCTCCGACCACTACTTCCCCTGGCTGCGCACACAGGGGCACGCGCCCTACGCGTGGAGCGTCCTGGGCGCCGCCGCCCAGGCGACCTCCCGCATTCCCCTGATGACGTACGTGACGTGTCCGACCTTCCGCTACCACCCGGCGGTGGTGGCGCAGAAGGCGGCGACGATGCAGTTGCTCTCGGAAGGGCGCTTCCGGCTCGGGCTGGGCTCCGGCGAGAACCTCAACGAGCACGTGGTGGGCGGCGGCTGGCCGGCCGCCGACGTACGGCACGAGATGCTCGAGGAGGCCGTGGAGATCATCCGCGCGCTCTTCGAGGGCGGCCATGTGAACCACCGCGGCACGCACTTCGACGTGGAGTCCGCCCGGCTGTGGGATCTGCCGGACCAGCCGCCGCCGATCGGCATCGCGGTCTCCGGCGAGCAGTCCTGCTCCCTCGCGGGCCGGCTGGCCGACCTGGTGATCGCCACCGAGCCCAAGGCGGGGCTCCTGGAGGCCTTCGACCGGCACGGGGGCGAGGGCAAGCCCCGGGTGGGCCAACTGCCGGTGTGCTACGACACCGACCGGGACGCCGCCGTCAAGCGCGCCCACGCGCAGTTCCGCTGGTTCGGCAACGGCTGGAAGGTCAACGCGGAGCTGCCGCACCCGGACTCCTTCGAGGGCGCCACCCAGTTCGTCACGCCCGACGACGTCGCCGAGTCCATCCCGTGCGGGGACGATCCGGAGGCCTTCGTCGAGGCGGTACGGCCGTACGCCGAGGCGGGCTTCACCGAGATCGCCCTGGTGCAGATCGGCGGCGACTCCCAGCCCGCGTTCCTGGACTGGTCGGCGAAGACGCTGCTGCCCGCGCTGCACGACGCCCTCGGCTGAACCCCGCCCGCCGGTGACGGAGCGCCGCCACGGGGTGCCCTAGGTGTACTGACCCGTGAGGTTGGGGACGCGGCTGGCGGGTGGTTGGCCTTTCAGCGCGGTGTGTCCGCGGTGGTGATTGTAGGTGTGCAGCCAGCCGGGGTATGCGTCGCGTCGTTCAGTCTCTGTGCGGTAGGGGCGGGCGTAGGCCCACTCGTCCAGCAGGGTGCGGTTGAAGCGCTCGACCTTGCCGTTCGTCTGCGGCCGGTAGGGGCGGGTTCGCTTGTGGGTGATCCCGGCTGTGGCAAGGGCTTCGCGCCAGTCGCGTGAGCGGTAGCAGGAGCCGTTGTCGGTCAGCACCCGCTGGACGGTGATCCCGGCCTGGGCGAAGAACGTCTGGGCCCGGCCCCAGAAGGCGGTTGCGGTTTCCTTCTTCTCGTCTGCGTGGATCTCGCTGTAGGCGAGGCGGGAGTGATCGTCGACGGCGTTGTGCAGGTAGCTGTAACCGACGCCGGAGCGGGTCTTGCGGCCGGCCTGGCGGCCCAGGGTCTTGTGGCCGCCGCCGTCGGGGATGTTGCCGAGCTTCTTGATGTCCACGTGCACCAACTCGCCCGGCGCTGACCGTTCGTAGCGGCGGATCACCCGCCCGGTAGCGCGGTCGAGATGAGCGAGACGGGCCAGCTTGTAGCGGGCCAGGACCCGGTGCACCGTGGACGGGTTCAACCGCAGCAGGTAGGCGATGCGGGCCGGTCCCCAGCGGCGCAGAACGCGGACCTTGATGATCCGCCGCTCGATGCGGGTCGGCATCCGGCGCGGGCTGGTGCGCGGGCGGCTGGAGCGGTCGCTCATGCCTGCCTCACCGGATCGACGGTAGCGGTCGGCCCACCGCTGGGCGGTGGTCGGCGAGACCTGGAAGCGTTCGGCGGCCCTGCGCAGGGTCCAGCCGTCCTCGACCACGCAGCGGGCCAGACGCAGACGGCCGGTCTCGGTCAGGGGTGCATTACGGTGGGGCACGAGGGCCTTTCTGTCGGTGTAGACGTCGCAATCCACACCGAACCGGAAGGCCCTCACTCATTTCAAGATCCCTCAGCCGAGATCTGGCTCCCTCGTCCACAACCTCCCGGGACAGAACACCTAGGCTTCCGAGCTGCACACGCGCAGTTCGACCAGCCTGTCCAGGAGATGTACCCGTGACCCTAGCGATCGTCCCGTCCGAGACGTCCCCCGTGCCCCTGTCCGACCTGGTGGCGCGGGACGCTCGCGAGTTCGGCGTCCACGCGCGCACCGGAGGCTGGGCCTTCGGCCTGATGGTGGCGCGCAGCGTCCGGCCCGGCGGCCAGAGTGCCGGCGAGTCGCCGAAGGTCTCGGCGAAGGAGTTCGCCGAGCTGGCCGGGTGCTCGCCCGAGCGGGTCATGCGCTACTACAAGGCCTGGGACCGGGCCGCCGACGACGGTCTCGTCCCGCACCTCGAGGCGCTGGCGCCCGGGCAGGAGGTGGAGCTGCCGGACGCCGACGTGTGGCTGGGCTACTACGTCTCCCGCAACAGCGCCACGTCCGAGCGCGGCACCGCCATCACGGAGGCGGCCGAGGCGGAGGGCATCCGCCCGACCAAGGCGCTGGAGGTCGCCGAGAACCCGACCGCGCTGCGCGCCGCGATCCTCGCCGACCCCGCCACCGCCCAGGCGGCCCGCCAGGCCCTCCTGGACCGGGTGCGCGAGGATCCGGAACTCCAGGCCGAGCTGGCCCGGGACGTCGTGCGCACCGACGATCTGAAGAAGGCCGTCGCCAGCGAGAACCGGTCGGCGGACCGGATCGGGTACGTCCGTCAGATCGCCGAGTCGGGCCAGGTCAAGACGCCGGCCGGGCAGACCGTCGAGGCGCCCGCCGACCTCCGCGAGGAGGCCGAGCGACACCTGTCGCTCCTCGACGAGCTGGAGGAGGGCGAGGACACCGGCGAGTGGGCGACCGAGGCGTTCAGCACGATGAAGTCGCTCGTGGCCGAGGCCGTGGAGGCCGATCCCGACCTGCGCGTGCGGGAACGGCGGACGAAGTTCTACTCCAGCCTGCAGAAGGCCACCAAGGCGTTCGAGGAACTCACCTTCGACGACGCCCAGGAGTTCTACGAGGACGACATGGTCCAGCAACTGGAGGAACTCCAGCACGCCATCGCCACCTGCATCACGGCGCTGCGCGGAACGCGCGGGATTCACCCGGAGGGCTGAGCATCTTGCGCGCGACGGGGGTAGTAGAGGTCTCTACGACTGTTCTGCCCGGAGGCCCTCTAGTGAACTCGTTCGTGCACAAGACTCTCGTCGTGCAGCTCCAGGCGGGCGCGACGGAGCGCTGCCCGGTCCTCGCCCACCTCAGTTACGACGCGTCGGACCCGTTCGCCGTCACCGTGGTCTTCAGCCATGACGGCCGGGTGCTCGCGCGGTGGAGGCTGGACCGGGAGATGCTCACGGACGGGCTGCGGCGCCCGGTCGGGGTGGGGGACGTGCGGATGCGGCCGCTGTCGACCGGCCTGTGGGAGGAGCTGCGGATGGAGTTCATCGGCGACGCCCGCCCCGACGGAAGCCGCCAGCGGGCCGTGGTCTTCGCCTGGGCACCGGCGCTCGCGACCTTCCTGCGGGAGACGCGCGAGATCGTGGCGCCGGGCCGGGAAGAGGTCCGGATCGACGACTTCCTCCAGGAGGTCATCGCCGGGAGTTGAAGCGGGATGCGCTCACCGCGCGGCACGCGCGCGGTGAGCGCCGGGACCCGCGCGGGAGGTACCGCTGCCGGCCGCTCACGGCCGGCAGCCCGACGCTCCCCGGGTCACTCCGTCGAGTGACGGCGGGCCAGCAGCGGTACGACGAACCAGCACAGCAGGTACCAGGCGACCACTCCGCCGACCAGCCAGGGCACGTACCCGTCGTGCGTGGCGACCCTGAGGATCAGCAGCAGCGCCGAGGTCATCGTGGCGAGCAGCAGCACCAGGCCGACGAAGGTCAGCCGGGAGGCCCACACGACCGCGTGGGGCTTGACCCGCAGACCGGACACCAGGCGGTGCAGCGACACCGGACCGATCAGCGCACCCGTGGCACAGGCACCCAGAACCACCGTCACGATGTAGATGGCCTTGTCCGTGTCCGCCAGATCCACGTACTTCGGTGTGAACACGACGGTGAGCAGGAAGCCGAACAGGATCTGCACACCCGTCTGGGCGACTCTGACCTCCTGGATGAGCTCCGCCCACTTGCGGTCGGCTCTCTCGTCCTCGGTCTCGTTGCGTCCCATGTCGTTCTTGCCTGCGTCGCTTCCGGTGGCCGACAAGCTTCCTCCTCATCTTGTTCGAATCTGTTGGTTCGTCTGCACCGTGTTCCCTGTTTCATGCTTCCTTGACCGCCGTTGACGTTGACGGAAACAGGGGGTGACGGAACGTGTTTGCGACGCAGTCGAACGGCAAGGCGGATCCCATGACGGATTCGGACAAGGAAACGACCAAGAAGACAGCAGCCGCCTCCGCCGCCTCCAAGGCGCGGCAGAACACGGACAAGGCGACGGCACCGGCCACGAACACCGCCCGGGCGGCCGCGGCGAAGACCGACGAGGCGGCCTCGGCCGCCAAGACGGGCGCCCAGCGGGCGGCCGACGCGACGAGCACGGCCGCGCAGACCGCGGTCAAGAGCGTGGAGGTGGGACGGCAGGCGATCGTCTCGGCCTCGGGGCAGGTCGCGGCCGGCGCGAAGACGGCGTGGGTGGTGCTCAACAACCGCAAGCTCGTCGCCGCGGGCCTCGGAGCGGGGCTGACCGCGCTGAGCGCCGCGTCCTTCGTGGCGGGCCGCCGTACGGAGCGCCACACCCACGGGCCCGTGACCCGGCTGACCGGCGGCCGCATCTAGAGGGACGCACCGGCCGGCCGGGCGGCTGTTTCAGCGATCACCGGACGGTTACACGGACGCGAGACGGATGGCGTGACGGCTGCGGCCGTCACGCCCCGTTCCCGATGTCATCCACCCGAGGAGTCCCGTTGACCATGTCCGACACCGAGCTCACTGTCACACTCAGCGGCGGCAGCGCCGCCGACGCCCTGGTGGTCGTACGGACCCTGGAGCCCGTCTTCGGCGCTCCGGACGAGCTGCCCTCCGACGAGCACGCCACCGTTCACACGGCCACCTTCGCCGGCGACACCTCCGCGCAGTCGTCCCGCACGTCGCAGGACGAGGCCGGCCGACTGTCGGCGCCGGTCACCGTCACGGTGCAGGGCACGCCGGAGAGCGTCGAGAAGGCCAGCGACGCCCTGTCCCGTGCCTTCTCCGCGGACGACGAGGGGGCCGCCTCCGGCGACCAGGAGCAGGAGCGCCAGCTGGTCCTGCGGCCCTGACCGGGCCTGGCGCGCTACCAGCGGCCTTCGACCTGGTCCTTGATCCGCCGGTCGTAGAGGTCGCGGATCGCGGTGAGCGTCTCCTCGGGCAGCGGCGGCAGCTTGGCGGCGGCCGCGTTGGCGCGCGCCTGCTCGGGCGAGCGGGCACCGGGGATCACGGTGGTCACACCGGGCTGCTCGATGATCCAGCGCAGCGCCAGCTGGGCCGACGTGTACCCCTGAGGGGCGAGCGCGGCGAACTCGGCCGCGGCCTCGACGCCGGTCACGTAGTCCACGCCGGAGAACGTCTCACCCACGTCGAAGGACTCGCCGTGCCGGTTGAAGGCGCGGTGGTCGTTCTCCGGGAAGACGGTGTCCTTCGTGTACTTGCCCGTCAGCAGTCCCGAGGCGAGCGGGACACGGGCGATGATGCCGACGCCGGCCTCCCGGGCCGCGGGCAGCACCTCGCGCAGCGGCTTCATCCGGAACGGGTTGAGGATGATCTGCACGCTCGCCACGCCCGGCCGAGCGATCGCGGTCAGCGCCTCCTGGCAGGTCTCCACACTGACGCCGTAGGCGGCGACGCGCTCCTCCTCGACCAGGGTGTCGAGGGCGTCGAAGACCTCGTCCGTGGAGTACACGGGCGTCGGCGGGCAGTGCAGCTGGACCAGGTCGACACGGTCGACCCCGAGGTTGCGCCGCGAACGGTCGTTCCAGGCGCGGAAGTTGTCCAGGACGTAGTTCTCCGGGATCTGGTCGACCCGGCGTCCCATCTTCGTGGCGACCAGCACATGCAGATCGGGCCGGCCGCTCAGGAAGGCGGCGATGGTCTGCTCGCTGCGCCCGTCGCCGTACACGTCGGCCGTGTCGAAGAAGGTGACCCCGGCCTCGGCCGCGGCCTCCAGCACCGCCAGGGCCTCCTTGTCGTCGACGTCTCCCCAGTCGGCCCCCAGTTGCCAGGTGCCGAGACCGACGACGGATGCGTGCTGGTCTGATCTACCGAATGTGCGCTCGTCCATGGCGTCAGTCTGTCATTCGGCACACTGCCGCAGGGACGCGGACGCTCCGGCCTGTCACCTGGGCGTCGTTCGCCCGTACGGGCGAGGGGGCGATCGCGCGCGAGGCAAGCGAGCGTCGACGGGCGCCCAGCGTGAGGCCGTGACCGAGTGTCTCGTGAGCGACCCGGAACCGGCCGGCCCGTCCTGGACCCGTCGCGGGTTCCCGCGGTCCGCCGCCGCCCTGGCCGCCGTACCCGTCGACGACGGCGGATCCGGCGGAAGCCGCGGGGACGGTCCGCCGCCGGACGCCTGTCGCGCTGACCGCGGGCCGCGCGGGGCTACTCGCGGGACGCCAGCGTCCTGGCGTGCACGGTCCGCGCCACCTTCGGTCCCAGCCAGCGCTTGAACCGGCGCAGCGCCTCCAGTTGTCCGGCGGCCCGGTCCAGCCGGTAGTACAGCTGGGGTGGGACGTGCGGCAGCAGCGGCGAGTGGCGCTGGCCGAGCAGGGCGAACATGTGGTCCGGGGGCAGGCGCATGTAGCGCGGCAGGTTCTCGTACCACTGGGCGCTGTAGCGGGCCGCGCTCTGGAGGGCGAGCAGGGCCTGCTTGCGCTCCCGCTCGTAGTGGGTGAGCGCCTGCGGGAGCGGGGTGTGTTCGCGCAGGGCACCGGCCAGGGCGATGGCGTCCTCCAGGGCGAGGGTGGTGCCGGCGCCGACGGAGTAGTGCGTGGTGTGGGCGGCGTCGCCGAGCAGGACCAGGTTGCCGTGGTGCCAGGTGCGGTTGGTGAGGGTGCGGAAGGTGAGCCACTGGGCGCCGCCCTGGTCGGGGGAGCGGCCGATCAGGGCGTGTCCGTCCAGCACGTCGGCGAACAGCTTCTCCAGGAGCGCCAGTCCGTCGGCCTCGTTCGTCCGGTCGAAGCCGAGGCCGGTCCAGGTCTCCGGGGCGCACTCGACGACACAGGTGCTGCGTCCGGGGCCGTAGCCATAGCCGTAGCACCAGATCCAGCCGTGGTCGGTCTCGACGAACGCGAAGGTGAACGCGTCGAAGACCTTGTCGGTGCCGAGCCAGATGTAGCGGTTGCGGCCGGTCGTGATCCGCTCGCCGAAGTGTCCGGCGTGGCGGGTGCGCAGCGCGCTGCGCACGCCGTCGGCCGCCACGACGAGGTCGGCCGCGGGGAGGCCGCGGTCGGTGATCTCCCGCTCGTACTCCAGCCGTACGCCGAGCGAGCGGGCCCGCGCGGCGAGGATCTCCAGCAGGCGGTGCCGGCCGATGCCGAAGGCCTCGTCGCCCGGGTGCCGGGTGGCCGTGCCCCGCACGTGGGCGACGCCCTCGCTCCAGCGCACCGAGTGCTCCTCGACGGCACGGGCCGACTCGGGGTCGTGCGCGTGCAGTCGGTCGAGCAGTCCGCGCCAGTAGGTCACGCCCCAGCCGTAGGTCGAGCCCTCCGGGTCGCGTTCGTGGACGGTGATGTCATGGGACGGGTCCTGCCGCTTCAGCAGGATCGACAGATACAGCCCCGCGGGCCCGCCACCGACACAGGCGACCTTCACACGCACCCCTGATGATTACTAGAAGCGTCCGACTGGCAACGCACAGTAGCAGTCGGGGAAAGTCCCGCCGGGCTTCCCGTTCACGCCACTTTCCCCGGGTGGTGCAGGTCACCGGCCACCCACCCACCCGACAAAGATCATCCGAAACACCGTCACCAGGAGGAGGAATTCTCCCGTCCGGGTCGCCGCACGCCTCCGCACAGCAAGATCAACTTCGTTCAACCTTGTATGACATGACGGTAATTGTCCGGATCGCAGCCAACCGCTCACCGGCGATTTCTCCCGGTCTCGACCGGGCGGATAGGCATGCGGGGTCATCCACCCCGAACGGACCCAGGAGGTCCTTCATGCCCGAACTCAGCCGACGCCGCGCGCTCACCGTCCCGGTCGCCCTCGCCACGGCGGCCGTCGTCCCGGCGGTCGCCGCCGCGGGCTCGTCCGCCGCCGACCACCACCACGGCTCCCCCGCGTCCTTCGACGAGGTCTACCAGGGCCGCCGCATACAGGGCCGGCCGGTCTCCGGGGGCCACCACGGCACCGGATACGCCGTGTTCGTCGACGGCGCGGAACTGCACGTGATGCGCAACGCCGACGGCAGCTGGATCAGCGTCGTCAGCCACTACGAACCGGTGCCCACCCCGCGCGCTGCCGCGCGGGCCGCGGTCGACGACCTCCGGGGCGCCGCGCTCGTCCCGTTCCCCGCCAACTGACCAGCCCCGTACGTCCCTTGGGAGACCCGCACATGACCGTCCGCAAGAACCAGGCGAACCTGACCGCCGACGAGAAGCGCCGCTTCGTCACCGCGGTCCTGGAGCTCAAGCGCAGTGGCCGTTACGACCCGTTCGTCACCACCCACAACGCCTTCATCATCGGGGACACCGACACGGGTGAACGCACCGGCCACCGTTCGCCCTCCTTCCTGCCCTGGCACCGCAGATTCCTCCTGGAGTTCGAGAGGGCCCTGCAGTCGGTGGACGCGTCGGTCGCCCTGCCGTACTGGGACTGGAGCACCGACCGCTCGACGCGGTCCTCGCTGTGGGCGCCCGACTTCCTCGGCGGCACCGGACGCAGCCGGGACGGCCAGGTGACGGACGGACCGTTCGCCGCCGCCACCGGGAACTGGCCCATCCGCGTACGCGTCGACGGACGGACGTATCTGCGGCGCGCCCTCGGAGCCGGCGTGCGGGAACTGCCGACCCGGGCCGAGGTCGACGCGGTGCTCTCCATACCGGCGTACGACATGGCCCCGTGGAACAGCGCCTCGGACGGTTTCCGCAATCACCTGGAGGGCTGGCGGGGCGTGAACCTGCACAACCGGGTCCATGTCTGGGTCGGCGGGCAGATGGCCACCGGGGTCTCCCCCAACGACCCGGTGTTCTGGCTGCACCACGCCTACTGCGACAAGCTGTGGACCGAGTGGCAGCGGCGGCACCCCGGCTCCGGATACCTCCCGGCCGCCGGGACGCCGGACGTGGTCGACCTGGACGAGACGATGCGGCCCTGGCACGACACCCGCCCCGCCGATCTGCTGGACCACACACCCCACTACACCTTCGACACCGAGTGACGATCGCCGGATCGCGGTTTACCCCGCAGGTCACGGGTACCCGCGCCGGACAGACGACGAGACGAAGGAGGCGATGATCTGTGTCGCAGGTCGAGGAATCCATCGAGGTCGGCGTCCCCGTGCACACGGCGTACAACCAGTGGACGCAGTTCGAGACCTTCCCCGAGTTCATGAGCGGGGTGGAGCGCATCGAGCAGCGCACGGACACGCTGACGCACTGGGTGACCAGCGTCAACGGAGTGCACCGGGAGTTCGACGCGGAGATCACCGAACAGATCCCGGACGAGCGGGTCGCGTGGACGACGGTCGGCGGCGAGGCCAAGCAGGCCGGCGCGGTGACCTTCCACCGGCTGGACGACCAGCACACCAAGGTGATGCTCCAGTTGGACTTCCATCCGGACAGCCTCACCGAGAAGGTCGGCGACAAGCTGGGGTTCGTGAAGCGGCAGACCAAGGGCGACCTGGAGCGCTTCAAGGAGTTCATCGAGGAGCGTGGCCGGGAGACCGGGGAGTGGCGCGGCGCGGTCCTGTGACCGCGGCAGGCTATCCGGCGGCGGCCGTACGGCACTCCGGATGGCCCCAGCCCTGATCGTTCTTGGCAATGGGTTCCCCGGCCGCGTACGGGCGTCCACAGACGCAGCGGCCGGGGAACTTCGCCTTGATGGTCCGCGCGGAGCCGCCGCTCCCGCCGGAGGCCTTGGCCCCGCCCGACCGCTTGCGCGGCGTGCGGGGCGCGGGCGTGTCCGGTGCGGGCGGCGGCTCCGGCGAGCCGAGGCCGCTGCCCGCGGGCTCCTGCACGATCGCGGCCTGGCTCGCGGCGCGGTCCGCGAAGTCGTTGAGCGGGTCGCCGTCCACCTGGTGGGCGGGCACGTAACGGAACTCCACCGAGCGGCCGGCGAGCAGTTCGTCGATGCGGACGACGAGGTCCTGGTTGGCGACCGGCTTGCCCCCGGAGGTCTTCCAGCCGTTGCGCTTCCAGCCGGGCAGCCAGGTGGTGACGGCCTTCATCGCGTACTGGGAGTCCATCCGGATCTCCAGCGGCACGTCCGGCGCGGTCGACGCCAGCAGCCGCTCCAGCGCGGTCAGTTCGGCCACGTTGTTGGTGGCCGTACCGAGCGGCCCCGCCTCCCACCGGGCCGGGCTCTCCGCCTCGTCGGCGACGACCCAGGCCCAGCCGGCCGGCCCGGGGTTTCCCTTCGAAGCGCCGTCGCACGCGGCCACCACACGTTCACGCATGCGCTCGATCATGCCATGGCCGCGCGGGGTGTCCGGCCGGGGTTCAGGTGACGTCCGAGACCTGCGGCATCTCTCCCTCGGTCGTCGTGACGTCGATCACCGAGAAGCTCGCGCACTGCGGGTCGCTGAGGGCGGCGGAGCGGCCGAACGGGGTGTCCATCGGCCCGAACCGCAGGACGCCGCCGAGTTCGGTGGCGCGGGCGACGGCGTCGTCGCAGTCCGTGACGGTGAAGTAGACATTGACGTACGGCGGCACCTCGGGCGGGAACTCGTCCGTCATCTTCATGCGGCCGAGGACGGTGTCACCGTCGACCTCGTACAGCCGGAAGTCGACCGCGTCGTCCTGCATCTGCTTCGTGGTGTAGCCGAAGACCGCCGGGAAGAAGGTGTCCGACCTCTCGGGCTCGCGGGTGAAGACCTCGGCCCAGCAGAACGCGCCGGCCTGCTCGGGCGGCGCCTCGAACCCCTCGTGGACGCCCGCCTGCCACACGCCGAAGACGACCCCGCTCGGATCACGGGCCAGGCACATGGTGCCGAAGTCGCCGACCTGCATCGGTTCCATCACCACCTCGCCGCCGTTCTCACGAATCCTTCCGGCGGTGGCCGCGGCGTCCGCGGACGCCAGGTACAGGCACCACTGCGACGATCCCTCTTGCCCGGGCATCGGCGGTACGACGGCGGCGACCGCCTTCCCGTCGGCGTAGGCCTGCGTGTAGTTCCCGTACTCCGACGACGACTCGCCGAAGGTCCAGCCCAGGACGCCGCCGTAGAAGGTCTTGGCTCCCTCGACGTCGCTGAACATCGCGTCGGCCCAACAGGGTGTTCCCTCAGGTCGTACGGCCATGGCTGCGGCCCTCTCCCGGTCGGTGAATAGTCCGGTTCCTCACGCTATCCACCCGCTCGTCCGCCCGCTCGCCGAACGGGGACCCCTCCTCCGCCCTCGGCCCGACGGGGCCCGTGCGGCCGGAAGAGCGTCGACACGGCAGCCGTGGGTCTTCCGCCTCGCGCCCGGCTGTGCTTGCCTGGGGCCGTTTCGGTCGCCGGGGCGGGAGTGGTCGCATGCGCAGGGCGCGGATCGTGGGAATGCTGCTCGCCGGGCTGCTGCTGGGCGCGTGCACGGACCCGGCGTCGGACCCGGAGGCCCCGCCCCCCTCCCCGGACGTGGCGGGTGCGTCGGACACGACCGAGAACGGGAGGCCGGCCGCCACCCGGCGGGCCTCCCCGCCGGCCACCGCGCGCCCCGGCGGGCCGCCACCCAGCGTGCTGTACCTGGGCGACTCGCTGGCGACGGAGAGCCAGCAGGTGCTCGGGCAGGAGTTACGGCGGGACCTCGGCGCCCGGTACACCAGCGCTCCCTACTCCGGGACCACGGTGTGC
The DNA here is from genome assembly GCF_030287445.1 of Streptomyces sp. ALI-76-A. Taxonomy (GTDB): domain Bacteria; phylum Actinomycetota; class Actinomycetes; order Streptomycetales; family Streptomycetaceae; genus Streptomyces. Next base: position 901,069 of record NZ_JASVWB010000002.1, read on the forward strand.
GACTACCTGGAGGGCACCGGGGCGCGCTCCCTGGTGCCGGACCGGGACAAGGCGGCCGCCCTGGTCCGCTCGCTGCGTCCGGACATCGTGGTCCTGCAGTTCTGGGGCAACGCGTGGGACTACACCTGGTGCATGGACGGCATCACGTACACGGACTCCCGCAGCGAGTACGTCACGCGGTACGCCGCCGACGTGAAGCGGCTCACCGAGCAGATCGCCGCGGCGGGCGGAGCGAAGCGTCCGCGGATCGTGTGGGTGTCACAGGGCCCGGATCCGATCACCCCCGACCGGGTCCGGCGGGTGAACGAGCTCTACCAGCGGCAGGCGTCGGCCTCCGGTGACCTGGTCGCCGACGCGGGGAAGACCGTGAGCCCCGCCGGAGCCCGCCAGACCTGGGTCCAGTACCTGCCGTGCACCGCCCACGAGCGCGACCACCCCGAGTACTGCACCCAGCCGGACCGCGGCCGCACCGCCCTGCACCTCGACAAGGACCCCCTGCACTTCTGTCTGGCACCGACCACGCCCACGCCCCGGCCCTGCCCGGTCCGCTCCCCCGGCATCCTGCGCATCGCCCGCGAGATCACCCGGGTCGTCGAGGAGCGGGCCGTCGGCGACGGGCCATGACCGACGGCGTGCCGCTCGCCCGGGGCGGTCCCGGCGCGGGGTTCCCGTGGCCGTGGTCGGTGTACCGGTGGCTGGACGGTCGTCATCCGGTCGTCGACGCCCTGGAGGAACCGGGGCTGCTCGCCGAGCACATCGCGGCGTTCGTCGGCACCCTGCGCCGGGATCCGCTGGGCGCGCTGTCGATCGCGCTCGTCGCGCTGCCGTACTGGCACACCGATCCGCCGGTCGCCGAGGCGCCCCGGCACGTGATCGCGGAGATCCTGGCCGAGGCGGGACAGCCCGGGGACCGGCCGGGGTCCGGTGCCGGATCGTGGCCGTCCCCGTGCCGCGGCGTCACCCACCCGCGGCCGCCTCCTCCACGGCGGCGATGTCGATCTTTCCCATGGTCAGCATGGCCTTGACCGCGCGGCCGGCCTTCTCCTCGTCCGGGTCGGAGATCAGCTCGATCAGACGGTCGGGGACGACCTGCCAGGAGACGCCGTACTTGTCCTTCAGCCAGCCGCACGGGCCGGGCTCGCCGCCGCCCTCGGTGAGCCTGGTCCAGTAGTGGTCGACCTCGTCCTGGTCCGCGCAGGAGATCTGGAAGGAGACCGCCTCGGTGAACCTGAACTGCGGGCCGCCGTTCAGCGCGACGAACTTCTGGCCGTTGGCCGTGAAGTCCACGGTCAGTACGGAGCCGGCGGGGCCGGGGCCGGCCTCGGTGTGCCGGACGACCTTGCCGATGCCGGAGTTCTCGAAGACCGACACGTAGTAGTGGGCGGCCTCCTCGGCCTGGCCGTCGAACCAGAGGCACGTGGTGAATCCGTCGGTGGTCATGAGTCCTCCTGCGGGCGGGCATCGAACGCTGTCATCCGTGTCGACCGCTCGGCACCGCCGAACTCATCGGTCGGCCGTCCGCCGGTCCCCGTGGCCGAGCCGGGCGGGCGCGCGTCGCGGGCGGCCGGGCTCGCCGGGCGTCGCTCTGCCCTCGGCGAATCTGCGGCGGGCAGAGAAATCCCCGGCGGGCCCCGGCCCCGGCCCACAGTGGAGATCACCGCGACGCGCACCGCGTCCCGGTCGGACTCGTCCGCTCGACGAAGACCAAGGAGTGCCGATGTCTCCATTCACCGCCGGTCCGGGACCGGCCCTGCTGCCTCGCGCCGAGGAGGGCGACACCCCCGCGACGCGGTTCGACGACCATCTGGCCGCCCAGTTGCTCGGGCAGCGGATCGTCCTGCTGGGCACACAGGTCGACGAGGTCTCCGCCAACCGGGTCTGCGCCCAGTTGCTGATCCTGTCCGCGGAGGACGCGCGCACCGACATCAGCCTGTACATCAACAGCCCGGGCGGTTCGGTGCACGCGGGCCTCGCGATCTACGACACGATGCGGCTGATCCCGAACGACGTGTCCACGCTCGCCATGGGGTTCGCCGCGAGCATGGGCCAGTTCCTGCTCAGCGTCGGCACGCCCGGCAAGCGCTACGCGCTGCCCAACGCCCGGATCATGATGCACCAGCCGTCGGCGGGCATCGGCGGCACCACCGCGGACATCGAGATCCAGGCGGAGAACCTGGAGCAGCTGAAGCGGAGCATCGAGCGGATCACCGCGGAGCACACCGGCCAGAGCCCGGAGACCATCTCCCGGGACGGTGACCGCGACCGCTGGTTCACCGCCGAGGAGGCCAGGGAGTACGGCATGGTGGACCGGGTCGTCGAGGCGCTGACCGACGTCCGCCCGGCCGCCTCGAAGCGACGGATGGGGCTCTGACATGGGGACGTACACGATTCCGAACGTGGTCGAGCGGACCGCGCAGGGCGAACGGTCCTACGACGTGTTCAGCCGGCTGCTGTCCGAGCGGATCATCTTCCTCGGCACCGAGATCGACGACGGCGTGGCGAACGTCGTCATCGCGCAACTCCTGCACCTGGAGTCGGCGGCCCCCGAGAACGAGATCGCGATCTACATCAACTCGCCCGGGGGTTCCTTCACTTCGCTGATGGCGATCTACGACACGATGACGTTCGTGCAGGCGCCCATCTCCACCGTCTGCGTGGGCCAGGCGGCCTCCACGGCGGCCGTGCTGCTGGCCGGCGGCGACCCCGGGCACCGCGTCGTGCTGGAGCACGCGCGCGTGCTGCTCGGGCAGCCGGCCAGCGGCGGACAGCGGGGCACGGTCTCCGATCTCGCGCTCCAGGCCAAGGAGATGGTGCGCATCCGCGCCCAGGTGGAGGAGGTGCTGGCGCGGCACACGCATCACGACGTGGCGACCCTGCGCGCGGACATGGACCGCGACAAGGTGTTCACCGCCGAGGAGGCGGTGGCGTACGGGCTGGCGGACGAGGTGCTGAGCCGGCGCCTCGTGACGGTCTGAGGCGCCGGCCGGCCGGTTCCCCCGCGGTCCCTCGTGCGGCCGCTCCGGTCAGGCGGCCAGGCAGAGCCCGTTGTACGGCGCCGTGGAGCGGCCCCGGCTCCGGCCGGCCTGGGACTGGGACTGGCGGATGAGTTCGCCCTGCGCCAGCGACAGCAGGTCGCCGAGGCCCAGGCCGAGGGCGTGGGCGGCGGCCGCGAGGACCTCGGAGGACGCCTCCTTGCGGCCCCGCTCGACCTCGGAGAGGTACGGCATGGAGATCCGGGCCGCGTCCGCGACGTCCTTGAGCGTGCGGTCCTGGGCGAGGCGTTCGCGGCGCAGGGCGTCGCCGACCAGGTCGCGCCAGAGGGGCTCCTTCGGCGCGCGGCGTTCCAGGGGAGCGGGGGCCGGCGGCCCCTGGCGGGGCGGGGAGGACGCGGTGCGTTCGGACACTGGGCGGGCGGTCCCCGGGCGCCCGGCGGGCGGGCGCAGGGGGATGACGCGGGCTTGGTTCGGCGCTTGGTTGCTCACCTCTTCAGACTAGGATTCCTGAGCTCCAGGGGAAGAGGCCGGCATTCCGCCCTGGGTGGAATCAGGACGGCGACCGGGGTCGGGATCAGGGCCGCGAGGGCTGGGGACAGCATCATGCGCGAGACGTTCGACGAGGTCGCGGAGTTGTACGACCGCGTGCGGCCCCGCTACCCGCGCGCCCTGGTCGAGGAGTTGGCGCGCGTCGCGGACCTCGGGCCGCACCGCCGGGTGCTGGAGGTGGCCCCCGGCACGGGGCAGCTCACCGCTCCGCTGGCCGCGTTCGGCTGCCGGATCACCGCCGTGGAACTGGGTCCCGCGTTGGCGGACGTGGCCCGGCGGCGGCTGCGGGAGTTTCCCCATGTGTCCGTGGAGACGGCGGACTTCGAGCGCTGGCCGCTGCCGCGCGAGCCGTTCGACCTGGTGGTGTGCGCGACCGCGTTCCACTGGCTGGACCCGGCCGTGCGGGTGGTGAGGACGGCGGACGCGCTGCGCCCGGGCGGCCGGTTCGCGCGCGTCACCACCGAGCACGTGGCGGGCGGCAGCATCGACTTCTTCGCCCGGGCCCAGCGCTGCTACGAGCGCTGGGATCCGGCCACGCCGCCCGGGCTGCGGCTGGAGGACGCGTCCGTCGTCGCCACGGACACCGGCGAGTTGGAGCGCTCGGGACGGTTCGAGCACGTGGTGGTGACCCGGTACACCCAGGACATCACCTACTCCGCCGACCAGTACATCGACGTACTGCTGACCTATTCGGGCCACCGGGCGCTCGGCGAGACCGCCCGGCGCGGCCTGCTGAGCTGCGTCCGGGAGCTGATCGAGACGCGGCACGGCGGCAGCGTCACCAAGCGCTACCTCCACGAACTGATCATCGCCACCAGGGTGTGAGCCGCGGACACCGTCCCACGCGGCGGCGGTGCGGGCCGCCGATTTTCCGCCACCCGGCCACGGCGCGGGCATGTGCCGTCACACCCCGGGTATGCGCATGCCGGAACCACCTGAAACAGTTGTTTTGCGCAACGGCGTGCATACGTCGGCGCGATCGGGGTACCCGCAGGCCGCGAGGCCCGAATCAGGGCCCGGAACACCCCAGGCCGAGAGGCAGACGTCGAGCCGTGACTTTCGTGGGAGAGGTAATGGACACCGCCGTGATCCGGTCGGAGGGACAGGTCGGGACGCAGACCGCCGGGGTCAGGACGACGGGTGACGGACCGCTGCCTGGAGTCGAGGACCCGCGGACCGTGGCCCCGCGCGACGCGCGGGAGCTGTCCCGCCAGTTCTTCAGGCGCCTGACGGAGCTCGAAGAGGGCACGCACGAGTACCAGTACGCGCGCAACACCCTCATCGAGATGAACATGTCCCTCGTGCGCTTCGCGGCCGGCCGGTTCCGGGGCCGCGGCGACGACATGGAGGACATCGTCCAGACCGGGATGATCGGCCTGATCAAGGCCATCGACCGCTTCGAGCTGGCCCGCGAGGTCGAGTTCACCTCGTTCGCGCTGCCGTACATCGTCGGCGAGATCAAGCGGTTCTTCCGTGACACCACCTGGGCCGTGCACGTGCCGCGACGGCTGCAGGAGCTGCGCGTGGAACTCGCCAAGGCCCGGGAGGAGCTCGCCAGCCGCCTGGACCGCGACCCGACCGTGGCCGAGCTCGCCACGCTGATGAACATCTCGGAGAGCGAGGTCGTCGAGGCCCAGATCGCCTCCAACGGCTACAACTCCTCCTCGCTGGACGCCGCGCTCACCGGTGACGGCCCCGAGGGCGGCGAGGCGGTCCTCGCCGACTTCATCGGCGTCGAGGAGGACGGGCTGCGGCTCGTGGAGGACTTCCAGTCCCTCGCCCCGCTCATGGCCGAGCTGAGTGAACGCGACCGGCAGATCATCCACATGCGGTTCGTGGAGGAGGCCACCCAGGCGGAGATCGGCGAGCGTCTCGGCTGCTCGCAGATGCACGTGTCCCGTCTGATCAAGCGGATCATCACCCGCCTGCGCCAGGGCATGCTGGGCGAACTCGGCTGCGCCTGACCTGACCGGAAGCACCACCGGGCTCCGGAGAACGAACGGGTGCCGCCCCACGGATGTCGGGGGTGGCACCCGTGGCAGGTACGGGGGCGTGGCTCAGCAGGCGGGGCGTGTCACTGCGGGCTGAGGCTGACGACGGCGCGTACGCGCTTGCCCACCGGGACCCGTTCAACGGCGATCTCCGCGGCCACCGCGTGCACGATCTCCAGTCCGTGCCGGCCGATGCGCTCGGGGTCCTTCGGGAACCGCCGGGGCAGGGCGACGCTGCTGTCGTAGACGACCACCGCCACCGACGTGCCCGTACCCTCCAGCTCCAGGATGTACGGGCCCTTGCTGTGCCGGTCGGCGTTGGTGACCAGCTCGCTCACCACCAGCAGCACCTCACCCTCGGTGCGACGCCCCACGTCGGCGCACCACTCCTTCCTGAGCTGCTCCAGGAAGTTGGCCGTGAAGGCCCGCGCATCGGCTATGCATCCCGGTTCGCCGGTGTAGTGTGCCGCCCGCCGTAGCGGTTCCACGGGCACGTCGAAACCAGTCGGTATCACTGCCCCGTCCAGGTGCTCGATCATGCGTTTCTCTCTCGGAAGCCGGACTGGCCGGACGCTGCTGCACCAGTGCTCGTACCCCGAGCCGGGCGTCGCAGTCCCCGCGTGCCCGTAATGGCGCTTACGCCGGGTCGCCGGTGAGGGTCGTGCTCGGCACGAGGGGCATGGTCGCCGTGCCGGAGGAGGGCGGGAGCTGGGGAGCGGAGGAGGGGGACGACGGCGGCTCGCTGGTCGGGGGCTCGGAGGCGGGCGGCTCCGAAGCGGGCGGCTCGGAGGCGGGCGGCTCGGAGGCGGGCGGTTCGGAGTCCGACCGGTCGGCGGGCGGCTCGGAGGAGGACTCCTCGGCATCCTCGGGCGGGGAGGACGGGTCGTCGGACGTCGGCGGGCAAGGGCTCGCCGGACCGATGGGGGTGCCCGGTGCGGCGCTGGACTTGGACACGCAGGGCGACGGAGAACCGGGCGGGACCGGCGTGACCACACTCACCGAGGGTGTGGGCTGGCGGGCGGGCGGCTTGGTCTTCTTGTCCTTCTGCCCGGTGTCCCCGCGGTGGCGGGCGACCCAGTCGTCGTGGTCGGGGTCGTAGAGCACGAAGACGTCGACCACCTGCGGCGCGGGCGTGACGACGACCACGTTCGACGGGTGGTACGACGGCCAGGAGTCGCCGGTGTGCCGGGGCGTGGTCTGCTGGGCGATGGGCGTGGTGAGCGGGTTGCCGCAGGCGCAGCGCACGCGGGGCACGCCCCGGCCGTCCACGAGGACGGCGGTGCCGGTCTGGAGAACGGCCTGGTAGGCGGTGGCGTTCCCGTCGCGGTAGCCGTGGTTGGTGACGCGGGTGTCCATGCGCAGCTGGACGGGCGTGAGGGAGCGGAGATAGCCGGGGACCTCGGAGGGGCCGACGCCGGCGACCGAGGCGAACGCCCTGTTCTTCGCCGGGTCCGCCTCCAGGGCCGTGACCTGCTGCTCCACGTCGCAGCTGGAGACCTTGCGGGTGCCGCCGTAGAGGCCGGGCGCACCGCCCTCGACGCCCCGCACCGCGTTCGGCGGGGCGGACACGGCGGAGGGGGAGGTGGGGACCGGCGGAGCGGAACTGTCCTCGGCCGTCGACTCCGTGAACGGGTCGGGGCCGGTCTTGCCGGCGGCCTGGAGGAAGACCTCGCCGCCCTGGGCCGAGCCGCCGCCGCCGGAGCGGGTGAAGACGACCGCGAGGACCACGGCGGCCACCACGACCGTCGCGAGCACGGCGACGCGGGGCACCGAGCGCCACCAGGGCCCACGGGGTTCCGGGGCGTGCGCTCCGTCGCTGCCCGGGGGCTGCGACGGGGGGCCCGACGGGGGCTGCGAGGGACCCGACAGCGGACCGGAGGGCGGTCCTGTGGGCCGGCCGGAGGACGGTGGTTCGACGCTCACGAGCCCTTCTTCCCGACGCGGGACTCAGCGGCTTTCGTCACGTTGTGCCGCTTGTTTCCGCTCTGTTCCATTGTGTGCTCCGCTGGCGTGCCGCCCGCAAGCCGACGCGGACGGCCCTCCCGGCGGGCGCCCCGTCCCACGGCTGCTTAGCGTGGCAGCGTGAGTCAGCGAACCCCCCTCGACCAGGCAGTCGTCGCCCGCCACGGCTGGGTGCAGGCAGTGGCCACGGTGCTGGTCACGCTGCTGGTGATGGGGGTGGTCGCCGCGCTGGGACTGTGGGCGGCCGGTGCCGCCGACCTCCCGGACAACGCGTTCCCCCGGGTGGTCGTCGCGACCGTCGTGACGGCCGTCGGCGGCACGATCGAGCTGTCCGGGAGCGCCGGCGCGCTCGCCGACACCCGGGCGGGGCTCACCGTGATCCCGCTGTCCGTCACGCTCGCGGGCGCGCTGGTGCTCGGCGCGGGCTTCCTGCGTCCGCTGCGGCACCGGGCGGTCGCCGGAGCGCGGGAGCTGGCCGGCTGGGCCGCCAGGATCGCCGCGCTGTGGCTGCTCGCGCTGCTCGTGTCGGCCTACGCCGCCCGCCAGACCTTCTCGATCTCCCTGGACGACACGCTCGGCGACGTCGGTGACCTGTTCGGCGTCGCACCGAAGGTGGGCTTCACCACGGACGTGCCGCTGACCCTCGTCTTCGGCCTGCTGTGGCTGGCCGGTGTGCTGGTGCTGGCGCTGCTGGTGTCGCGCGGCGCCGCTCTGCCGCCCCGGCTGCTGCGCTTCCAGGAGTCGGTGCGGCCGGCCGCGTACGCCATGGTCGTGCTGCTGCTCTCGTCCGTGGCCCTCGGCGTCGTCGTCGGGCTCGTCGTCGCGGCGACCCGGGGCCACGCGGCGCAGACGTTCGCGCTGATCCTGCTGGGCATGCCGAACCTGGTCTGGCTCACGTTCACCGTCGGTCTCGGCGCCACCTGGAACGGCCGGGTGGAGGGACCCTTCGGGCTGCCGATGCCGCAGGTGCTCGACGAGGTGCTGCGCGGCCGGGACACCGCGGCGCTGAACCTGGGCACGATCGCCGAGCACGACGGCAGGGTGTGGTTGCTGGTGGTCGTGGACGCGGTGTTGCTGCTGGCCGCCGCGTTCGTGATGGCGGCCCGTTCGCCGGCCCGCACCCGTGCCTGGCAGCACGCCCTGCACATGGCGGTCGCCCTCGCGCTGACGGTGCTCATGATCTGCCTCGTCGGCCGGATCTCCGCCCGCTACGGCCTGTCCGTGCTGGGCATCGGCGACCTGGGCGGCGGCCTCGCCGGCGAGCTGTTCCTGCGGCCCGAGCTGGGGGCGGCGCTCGGACTGGCGGTGCTGTGGGGGCTGGTCACCGGCTTCCTCGGCGCCCTGCTGGCCCGACCGGTCCGGCGGCGGGGCGTGGCCGGGCAGGACGGAGCACCGTGACGGCGGGCCCCGCGGGTCGGGGGTCATGGTGGACGGCTCGCACGGGTCCGTGAGTCAAGCGGACCCGTGTACGGGTCGCCGACGGCCGGCGCCTCGCGCCACACCGCGGTGCCGTTGCGGCCTCGGACAGGGCGGACGCAGGACCTATCCCGTCCCGAAGACCGGCTCGGCCCACCGTGGCGGGGGCTTCGGCCGACCGTGCTCCGGCTCCACGGCACCGAGGTCGACGGCCGTCGGCGGGCGGCCGCCCGCCGGTGCGCCGCGCAGCGCGCGGACGAACGCGAGGCAGGAGTCGAACCGGTCGTCGGGGCTCTTGGCCAGCGCCTTGACGAACACGGCGTCCAGGTGCGGGGCGAGGCCGGGTCGCGTCTCGGTCAGCGGGGGCGGCTCGTCGTACTGGTGGGCCCACAGCAGGGCCATGTCGTCGTCGCGGCGGAAGGGCGGGCGGCCCGCCAGGGTCTCGTAGACGACGCAGGCGAAGCCGTAGACGTCGCAGCGGCCGTCGACGGGGCGGCCGGAGATCTGTTCGGGGGCGACGTAGTCGAGGGTGCCGACGAACTGGCCGACCGTGGTGAAGCCGGTCAGGGACAGGGACTTCTTCGTCAGACCGAAGTCGGTGAGGTAGACGTGCTCGGGGTGGTCGCTGTCGGTGCCCCGGGCGACCAGGATGTTGCCGGGTTTCACGTCCCGGTGGACCAGCCCGTGCTCGTGGGCCGCGTCCAGCGCGGACCCGACCTGGGCGGCGATCCGGACCGCGGTCGCGAGCGGCAGGGGCCCGTCACGGTCCAGCAGATGGCGCAGGTCGCTGCCGGGGACGTAGCGCATGGCGATGTACAGGACGCCGTCCGTCTCGCCGGCCTCGAAGACCGGCACGATGTGCGGGTGGTCGATGGCGGCGGCCACATGGGACTCGTGGGTGAAGCGGCGGCGGAAGGTGTCGTTGCGGGCGAGTTCGGGGGCGAGCAGCTTGAGCGCGACGGTCCGGTCCAGGCGCAGATCCCGGGCCCGGTAGACGACGGCCATGCCGCCGCGCCCGATCTCCTGCTCGATGCGGTAGCTCGCGATCTGCTGCCCGACCAGTTCGGAGGGGCGGCCGGAGAAGAGGCTCGTCTCACGCGCCATCGGGTGTCACGACCTGGGTGGGCGGGTGGCCGGGAGTCACCGCGGCCCGGGGCTCGCCCTCGACGGCGTAGGTGCTCACGCGCCTGCCGTCCGCGTACACCCATCGGTTCTGGGCGGTGTCGTAGAGCCACATGGACTCCCCGTCCACGACGACCCCGAGCCGCAGTCCCCGGGTGCGGCTGCGGAAGGCCTCGCCCTCCAGGGTGCCGGCCGCCAGTTCCCCGACGGCGGCCCGGTAGCGGGCCAGGGTGTGCTCGGCGCGGGCGAGCAGCGGGCGGGGGTCGGCGGCCTGGGTGAGCGGGCCGTCGGTGAGCGGCGGGTCCTGGGGTACGGCGATCAGGTGGCGGCCGTCCACCCAGGCGGACCAGCCGTTGGCGCACAGGACGTGTGCCCAGTCGCCGCGCCGCTCGGCGAGCTGGACCGGCAGCAGCGGGTCGAGGGCCACGGTGGGCCGGACGGGGTCGGGCGCCTCCCAGGCGGGCATGCCGTGCTGGGGGACGACGTGGGTGGGCCGGAAGCCGGGAGTCGTCATCGCGGGCCCTTCCCTACTTCCGCATCACGGCGGGTTCGTGCCGGCGCAGCAGCCGGGTGACGATGTACCCGAAGGCGGCCGACAGCACGATCAGCATGGCCACGTTGAGCAGCCACACCCCGGCCGAGTGCCGGAAGAGCGGATCGGCGGTCAGCTCACCCGGCACGATCCGGGCCAGGCCGATGGTGCCGGCCATCGCGCCGAGCGCCCACCGCGAGGGAACCAGCCAGGACAGCTGCTCCAGGCCGGGCACGCCGTCGAGCTTCAGCAGGGCGCCGCAGAAGACGACCTGGACGATGGCCAGGAGCACCAGCAGCGGCATCGTCACCTCCTCCTTGCGCACCAGCGCGGAGACCAGCAGGCCGAGCATCATCGCGGTGAACGCCAGCAGGGCGACGGCGACGGTGATCTCGGCAAGGGGTGGCATCACCACGCCTTCGCCGCCGGGTGCGTCGAGGTCGACGCCGAGCAGCGCCACCAGGGTCAGGACCACGGCCTGCAGCACGGTGATGGTCCCGAGCACGACGACCTTGGACATCAGGTACGCCGATCTGGACAGGCCCACGGCCCGCTCGCGCTGGTAGATCACGCGTTCCTTGACGAGTTCGCGGACGGCGTTGGCCGCGCCGGTGAGGACTCCCCCGACGCACAGGATCAGCAGCGCGTTCATGGCTGTTTCCTGGGTCAGCTTGCTGCCCGCCAGGGCCCGGCCCATGGCGCCCATCACGAACGGCAGGGCGATCATGATGGCGAGGAAGGTGCGGTCCGCGCTCAGGGCGGCCGTGTACCGGCGCACCAGGGTGCCGAGCTGGGCGCCGCGGCTGCGGGGCCTGGCCGGGGGCGTGATGACGACGGGTCCCTCGCGCGGCTGCCGGGGCTGCGCGCTGGCGTCCGCGACGTACCGGCGCTGGATAGAGGAGGTGCGGAACTCCCCGGCCCAGTCGCGATCGCGGTCCCGCTCGAAGGCCTCGAAGGCCTCCGGCCACTCGGCGAAGCCGAAGAAGGCGAGGGCGTCCTCGGGCGGGCCGTAGTAGGCGATCTTCCCGCCGGGTGCGAGGACGAGGAGCCGGTCGCAGACGTCGAGGCTCAGGACGCTGTGGGTGACGACGATGACCGTGCGGCCGTCGTCGGCGAGGCCGCGCAGCATGTGCATCACCGAGCGGTCCATGCCCGGGTCGAGGCCGGAGGTGGGCTCGTCCAGGAAGAGCAGGGAGGGCTTGGTCAGCAGTTCGAGGGCCACGCTGACCCGCTTGCGCTGCCCGCCCGAGAGGCTGTGCACGGGCTGCCGGGCGCGCTGTTCCAGGCCGAGTTCCCGGATGACCTCGTCGACCCTGGCCCGGCGCTCGGCCTTGGCGGTGTCCTGCGGGAAGCGCAGTTCGGCGGCGTAGGCGAGGGCGCTGTGGACGGTCAGCTGGGAGTGCAGGATGTCCTCCTGCGGGACCAGGCCGATGCGCTGGCGCAGCTCGGCGTAGTCGCGGTAGAGGTCACGGCCGTCGTACAGGACGGTGCCGTGGTCGGCGGGGCGCTGGCCGGTGAGGGCGTTGAGCAGCGTGGACTTGCCGGCGCCGCTCGGGCCGACGACCGCGAGCAGGCACTTCTCCCCCACCGGGAACGACACGTGGTCGAGCAGGGTCCTGCGGCCGCGGTCGACGGCGACCGTGAGGTCCTGCACGTCGAGCGAGACCTCGCCGGTGTCGACGTACTCCTGCAACTGGTCGCCGACCAGGCTGAACGCCGAGTGTCCGATGCCGACGACGTCACCGGGGCCGATCGGGGCGCGGGTGATCGCCAGGCCGTTGAGGAACGTGCCGTTGTGACTGCCGAGGTCGGCGATCTCGTACGTCCCGTCCGGCAGGGCGCGCAGTTCGGCGTGCCGGCGGGAGACGACCAGGTCGTCGATGACCAGGTCGTTGTCGTCGGCGCGGCCGATGCGGACGGTGCGTGCGGGCAGCGGCCGCACCGTGGTGGGCTGCCGGAAGGTGCCGGTGAGCGCGGGCATGGAGACGGCCGACGGACGCTCGGCGACGGGTTCGGGAAGGCCGACCAGGACGGCGCACGGGCCGTCGGAGGGGTTGCCGAAGCGGATGACGCTGCCGGGGCCCACTCCCCGCTCCTGGACGCGGCGGCCGTCGGCGTAGGTGCCGTTGGTGCTGTGCTCGTCCGCGAGGGTCCAGTGGCCGTCCTCGGGCCGCAGCACCGCGTGGTGCCAGGAGACCCGGGCATCGTCGATGACGATGTCGCTCAACGGGTCGCGTCCGACGTGGTAGTCGTGGCCCGGACTCATCACCGTGGAGCCGGTCTCGGTCTCCAGGACGAGTTCGGGCGGCGTCGGTGCGCCCGGTCGCTCCACCATGCCAGAAGTCTACCGATTCGGACGTGTATGCGCCTGATGCACCGATTGCCGGACCGGCGCCTCAGGCGACGGGCGTGAACAGTGCCGCCGCGGTCCGCTGCATGCGCAGGGCGTCCACCGACTCGGCCAGCAGCTCGTACTCGGTGGTGTCGTCGTAGGCGGCGATCCGCACCAGCCGGCCGGCGGCCAACTCGTCGGCCACCAGGGTCTGCTGGGCGGGATCGGAGCACCAGCCCCGCAGGACGGCGGGCACGTCGGGCACGGTGCCGGAGACCGGGACGAGCGCGCCGGACGGTAAGTGCTCGAACTCCGGCCGGGGGTCGAGGCGGTCGGCCATCCAGGAGGCGCGGTCGCGCAGCCACCACAGGGCGAGGGCGAGGGTGGGGGCCCGGTAGGTTCCCAGCGGTACGCCGATGCGCCGGCCGCCGCAGGTGCCGTACCCCGTGACATGGCACAGGAATTCGTCGTGCACGATCCACTCCCCGCTGCTTCGTCAACCTGGCGGCCGGGCCTCGCTTTCGGTGCGGCTCTCCTGCTGTGCGCGGCTCATGCGCTGTGCGTGATCGTTTCCTCGCTGGATGTGAAGTGCCCTAGCTGTCGAGTATGTTCACTACCGAAACACTGTCACCACGTCTTTTTGGCCAGTCTCCTGGCATATTCAGCACCCCGCGTGGCCGAAATCTGACGGATACATGCTCATCTGATCATTACCTGAGGGGTAATCGACCGCGCGACGCTGTCCGGGCAGAGTGGGGGCACCGGGTCGACGTCGCCGCGATCCGGGTTCCGACCAGCGCGTACGTCCCTGATGGAGGCTGATCGCCCATGTCCGCGAGCACCGAACGACACGAGAACGCCGTCGCCCGCTACTTCGAGGCCTGGAACGAGCGGGAGCCCGAGGCCCGGGCCAAGGCGGTCGCCGCCGTCTGGACCACCGACGGGTCCTACACCGACCCCTTCTCCGACGCCCGCGGGCACGAGCAGATCGCGGCGGTGATCGCGGGGGCCCACGAGCAGTTCCCGGGCTTCGCCTTCCGGCTGACCGGCGCGGTGGACGGACACCACCACACGGCGCGCTTCTCCTGGGAGCTGGTGAGCGAGGCCGACGGCTCGGCGCCCGTGGCCGGCTCCGACGTGATCACCCTGGACGCGGACGGCCGCGTCGAGGCCGTGCTCGGCTTCGTGGACCGGATGCCCGGCGGAGCGTGACGGCGTCGCCACCGATGAGTTCTCCCGCCGCCGGCGGTCTCCTGAACAGAGCCTCCCGGGCGGGAGGCCACCGGCAGCAGCGGAGGACGCCATGGGCACGACCGGAAAAGTGGACGCGCAGTTCACCGCCGAGCTGAGCAGAAGCCCGGAGAAGGGCAGCTGGACGTGTGTCCGCTGGCCCTCCTCCGTCGCCTTCTTCGGCACCCGCGGACTGGTCAAGGTCCGCGGGACGATCGACGGGCACCCCTTCCAGAGCTCCTTCATGGCGCTCGGCGACGGCACCCACATGCTGCCCGTGAAGGCAGAGGTGCGCCGGGCCATCGGGAAGGAGGCGGGGGACACGGTGACCGTGCGGCTCGAGGAGCGCCTGGGCTGAGCGGTCACGGCCGAGCCGTCATCGCCCGGCCGGGGGCCGCCGCGGCGGTGCCGGAGGCCGTGCGGGCCGTGCCACGGCTCAGACCCGCACGATGGCGTCGATCCTCGCCAGTTCGTCCGCGTCGAAGTCCAGGTTGCGGATGGCGCCGACGCTGTCCTCCAGCTGCTGCGGGCTGCTCGCGCCGACCAGGGCGGAGGTCACCCGGCCGCCGCGCAGCACCCAGGCCAGGGCAAGCTGGGCCAGCGTCTGACCACGGGACTTGGCGATCTCGTCGAGGGCGCGCAGCCGGCCCACCAGGTCCTCGGTGACCGCGTCCGAGTTCAGGAACGGGCTGTCGCTCGCCGCCCGCGAGTCCTCGGGGATGCCGTCGAGGTAGCGGCCGGTGAGCAGGCCCTGCTCCAGCGGGGAGAAGACGATGGAGCCGACCTGGAGCTCGTCCAGCGCGTCCAGCAGGCCCCCGTCCTCGGGGCGGCGGTCGAGCATGGAGTAGCGCGGCTGGTGGATCAGCAGGGGGGTGCCCAGCTCACCCAGGATGCGGGCGGCCTCGCGGGTCTGCTCGGCCGAGTAGTTGGAGATGCCGACGTACAGCGCCTTGCCCCGCCGCACCGCCGAGTGCAGCGCCCCCATGGTCTCCTCCAGCGGAGTCTCCGGGTCGGGGCGGTGCGAGTAGAAGATGTCGACGTAGTCCAGGCCCATCCGCTTCAGGCTCTGGTCCAGCGAGGACAGCACGTACTTGCGCGAACCCCACTCGCCGTACGGGCCGGGCCACATCAGGTAGCCGGCCTTGGTGGAGATGACCAGCTCGTCGCGGTACGGCGCGAAGTCCGCCCTCAGCGCCTCGCCGAGCGCGGACTCGGCGGCCCCGGGCGGCGGGCCGTAGTTGTTGGCCAGGTCGAAGTGGGTGACGCCCAGGTCGAAGGCGCGCCGCAGGATGGCCCGCTGGTGCTCGACCGAGCGGTCCGCCGGCCCGAAGTTGTGCCACAGGCCGAGCGACAGCGCGGGCAGCTTCAGGCCGCTGCGTCCGGTGCGCCGGTAGGGCATGTCCGCGTAGCGGTCGGGGTGTGCGGTGTACAACGCGACTCCAGAGGGGTTGGCACGGTGGAACGTGGTTCCCTTGGGAACCGTGCCCACTCTTTCGCGACCTGGGCGCAGTGGTCCAACAGGAGAATCCGATGGAATTCAGCGGATAGGCTTCTCAATCATGGAACTGCGCCATCTCCAGCACTTCGTCGCGGTCGCCGAGGACCAGCATTTCACCCGGGCCGCCGAGCGGCTGCTGGTGTCCCAGTCCGGCCTGTCGGCCTCCATCCGCGCGCTGGAGCGGGAGCTCCAGACCCCTCTGTTCGTGCGGACGACCCGCCGGGTGACGCTCACCGAGGCCGGACGGGCGCTGCTGGGCGAGGCCGAGCGGATCCTGGCGCAGGTGCGGTCGGCGCACGAGGCCGTCGCCGCTGTGCAGGGCGTGCTGCGCGGCACCCTCGCCCTCGGCACCGAGCAGTGCATCGCGGGGGTGCAGGTGGCACGGCTGCTGGCGGTCTTCCGGCGGCATCACCCGGACGTGGAGATCCGGCTGCGGCAGGCGGGCGCCGCCGCGCTCGCCGAGGAGGTCGCCGCGGGCCGCCTCGACCTGGCGTTCGCGGTGCGCACCCAGGGGGACACCGACCAGTTGCGGTCGGTGGCGCTGACGAGTGAGCCGATGACCGTGCTGTGCCATCCCGACCACCGGCTCGCGGCCGTCGGTGCCGCGGTGACGCCGGAGGAGATCGGCGGTGAGGTGTTCGTCGACTTCCATCCGGACTGGGGGCCGCGCCGGATCACCGACGCGGCGTTCGCCGCGGCGGGCGTGCGGCGGACTGTGGCGCTGGAGGTGAACGACGTGCACAGCCTGCTCGACCTGGTGGACGAGAACCTGGGCGTCGCCGTCGTGCCCCGCCACTTCCGGCACAAGCGGCAGGCCCTCACCGCCCTCCCGCTGAAGGGCACCGACGACACGATGTACGAGACGGTCGCGCTGCTGCCGCCCCCGCAGGCGGCCAGTCCCGCCGCCCGCGCGCTGATGACCCTTCTGGAGCCGGCGGACGCGTGAGACGGCGGAATGCGCGAGGCTGGACCGTATGCATGCCAAGGACATCCTCATCGACGCGTACAGCCGCATCCAGGAAGAGGTCCACGCCGTCGTCGACGGTCTGGGCGCGGACGAGCTCAACGCCCGGCCCGCGGCCGGCACCAACTCCGTCGCCTGGCTGGTCTGGCACCTCACGCGGGTCCAGGACGACCACGTGGCCGACGCCGCGGGGCTCGACCAGGTCTGGCTCTCCCAGGGCTGGGAGAAACGGTTCGGTCTCGGCCTGTCCCGCCATGACACCGGCTACGGGCACAGCCCCGCGCAGGTCGCCAAGGTCCGGGTCGACTCCGGTGACCTGCTGACCGGGTACTACGACGCCGTGCACGAGCAGACGCTCGGGTACCTGCGCGGACTGGCCGCCAAGGACTTCGAGCGGATCGTGGACGAGCGCTGGGATCCGCCGGTCACCCTGGCCGTACGCCTGGTCAGCGTGCTGTCCGACGATCTCCAGCACGTCGGGCAGGCCGCCTACGTCCGCGGGCTGCCGGCGAGCACCGCCTCGTAGCCCGGCAGGACGACGTCCGCGATGAGGGCCTCGCGCTCGTCGAACGGGACGAACGCGCTCTTCAGGGCGTTCACCGTGACCGTGCGCAGGTCCTCGGCCGTCCAGCCCGCCTGCTCCACCAGCAGGGACATCTCCCGGGTCATCGTGGTGCCCGACACCAGACGGTTGTCGGTGTTGAGGGTCACCCGGAAGCCGAGATCCTTCAGCGCGGTGATCGGGTGCCCGGCGATCGAGCCGGCGGCGCCGGTCTGAAGGTTCGAGGTCGGGCACATCTCCAGGGCGATCCGGCGGTCGCGGACCCAGCCCGCGAGGCGGCCGAGCTTGCCCGCCGCCAGGTCGGGGATGTCGTCGGTGATGCGGACGCCGTGCCCGATGCGCTGGGCGCCGCACACCTGGAGCGCCTGGTGGATGCTGGGCAGGCCGTGCGCCTCGCCGGCGTGGATGGTGAACGGGACGTTCTCGCGGCGCAGGTACGCGAAGGCGGCCAGGTGGTCGGCGGGCGGGAAGCCGTCCTCGGCGCCCGCGATGTCGAAGCCGACGACACCGGCGTCCCGGAAGGCGACGGCCAGACCGGCGATCTCCCTGGTCCGGTCGAACATCCGCATCCCGCACAGCAGCGTGCCGACCCGCACCGAGGTGCCCGCGGCGGCCGCCTTCGCCATGCCCGCGGCCAGCCCCTCCTGGACGGTCTCGACGACCTCGGGCAGGGTCAGCCCGCCCTTCAGCATCAGCTCGGGCGCGTAGCGCACCTCGCCGTACACCACACCGTCGGCGGCGAGGTCCAGGACGTACTCCTCGGCGGCGCGCAGCAGGCCCTCGCGGGTCTGGAGCACGGCGAGGGTGTGCTCGAAGGTGCCTATGTAGCGCACCAGGTCCCCGGAGCCTGCGGCCTCGACGTACCAGGCCGCGAGGGCGTCCGGGTCGGTGGTGGGCAGGTGGTGGCCGGCCGCGTCCGCGAGCTCCACCAGGGTGGCGGGGCGCAGGGCGCCGTCGAGGTGGTCGTGCAGCACGGCCTTGGGCAGCCGGCGGAGGGTGTCGGTGGCGATGCGGGGCGCGGTCATGTGCGAGGTCCTCGGGGGTGGGTCAGGGGGGCGGCGTTCGGTGCGTGCTCTCGGCGTGTCGGAGGGAAGTCCTCGTAGCGGAGCTACCAGGACTTTCCTCCGGTGCGGCGGGAAGTCCTCGTAGCGGAGCTACCAGGGCTTTCCTCCGGTGCGGCGAGAGGGCGTGCCGGGCGTCGCGACCGTGGGCTGGAGCAGGTCCCAGCGGTTTCCGTACAGGTCCTGGAAGACGGCGACCGAGCCGTACGGCTCGTGGCGCGGCTCCTCCAGGAAGGTCACGCCCGCGGCGAGCATGCGGGCGTGGTCGCGGGCGAAGTCGTCGGTGTGCAGGAAGAAACCGACCCGCCCGCCGGTCTGGTCGCCGACGCGGGCGCGCTGCTCCTCGTCCTTGGCGCGGGCCAGCAGCAGGTCGGTGGCGTCCTGCCGGGGGCCCGGGCGTACCACGACCCAGCGGGAGCCGTCCGGACGCGGGGTGTCCTCGACGAGGCGGAAACCGAGGGCCTCGGTGTAGAAGCGGATCGCCTCGTCGTAGTCGTCGACGACAAGGGTGACCACGGCGACGCGTCTCATCGGGACCTTTCGGAGCGGGGGATCGACGGGTGAGGTTATACGTAAAACCCGGCCCGCGCCACTCAGTCCGGGAGGGGGGTGGGAGAGGGCCGTTCCGGGCATGACAGGCTGGTGATCACGTCGGGGTCGCCGACCCCGGCAGCCCGATCACGCACTGCCGCCCAGGAGTCGAGTGTCATGACCGAACTGCCGAAGTCGACCGGTGCCCCGGCCCGTCAGAACGTCACCTTCCCCAGTGGCGGGAGCACCGCGCACGGCTACCTGGCGCTGCCGCCGTCCGGGAGCGGACCGGGCGTGATCGTCATCCAGGAGTGGTGGGGCCTGACCGACCACATCGCGGACGTGGCAGACCGGCTCGCGCGGGAGGGGTTCGTCGCCCTCGCTCCCGACCTCTACGGCGGCAGTGTGGCGCACGACAGCCAGGAGGCCCTGCGGATGATGCGGGCCCTCCCGGTCCCGCGCGGGGTCGAGCTGCTCTCCGGCGCCGTCGACCACCTGCTGTCGCTGCCCGAGGTCACCTCGGACACGGTGGGCGCGGTCGGCTTCTGCATGGGCGGCGGTTTCGTGCTGTACCTGGCCGCGGCCGACCCCCGGGTGAGCGCCGCCGTGCCGTTCTACGGTGTCGTGCAGGGTGAGCTGCCCGACTTCTCGGGGCTCCAGGCGCAGGTCCTCGGGCACTTCGGGGAGCTCGACCAGAGCATCCCGGCGGAGACCGTCGACCGGCTGGCCGAGGCGATCGAGCGGCAGTCGGGCGTCACCCCGGACTTCCGCCGCTACCCGGCCGACCACGCCTTCTTCAACGACGGCCGCCCGGTCTACCACGCCGAGTCGGCCGCCCGGGCCTGGCAGAGCACGGTGCCGTTCCTGCACGCACGGCTGGGCTGACCCGCTTCTAGGGGCGGGGCCCGGAGCGCAGGACGGCGAACAGGCCCCGCTCGCGGGTCCCGTCCGGACCGTCCCAGGCTCCGGCGACGTGGCCGGTCGCGCCCGGCGGGACGAGGGGCGCGTCCTCCGGGGTGGCGTGCAGGATCCGGTGCAGGCGCAGCGTCGTGCCCTGCGCGAGGGGCAGTTCGGTGCCCTCCTCGTCGTCGGTGGCGGTGGTGAGCACGCCGGAGGGAAGGAGGGCGTCGTCCGCGTAGGAGTGGGTGACGTCCTGGTCCGGGGTGGCGCTGACGCTCTGCGCCTGGGCCTGGGCGCGGCCCTCGATGAGGGCGACCAGCTGGGCGACGAGCACCGGGTCCTGGCAGCCGTCGTAGGCCCAGCGGGGCCCCAGCACCCCGTGCTCCATGGTGCCGACGAGGGCGTGCTCGGCCCCCTCCAGGGGGGCGGCGCGGTAGGTCAGCGGCACCAGGTAGGTGACCGGCTGGGGGCCGGAGGTGTCGGTGGCCACCATGAACTCGATGCCGACCTCGCCCTGCGGATCGTCCAGCCGGAAGCCGCCCGCCTTGGACAGCCGGGGCTCGCCCGGACCGCCGGCGTACCAGGGGCGGGTGGGCAGCCAGGCGGTGAGCAGGTCGAGCTTGGTCGGCTTGAGGGTGGTGTGGTGGATGACAGCCATGCCGGGGATTCTCTCTCCGTCGATCGGTCGCGGGTCTTCACACTTTCGCAGTCGCGGCGGCCGGACAAGCTCGGCCGCCGCGTCAACCGGCCGTGCGGTGCAGCGCGTCGAGCGTGTCCAGTTCGTCGTCGGTGAGGCGCAGGGCGCCCGCGGCCACGTTCTCCACGAGGTGGCCGGGGTTGCCGGTGCCGGGGATCGCCAGGACGTGCGGGCCCTGGTGCAGGGTCCAGGCGAGCCGGACCTGGGCGGGGGTCGCGTCGTGGGCCTCGGCGACGGCGAGCACCTCGTCGTCGTGGGTGCTGGTCGCCCCCTGGGAGGCGCCTTCCCCGGCGATGGCGAAGAACGGCACGAAGGCGATGCCCTGTTCGCCGCAGACGCGCAGCAGTTCGTCGGTGGCGGGGTCGTGGAGGCCGAGGCCGAACCGGTTCTGCACACACACCACCGGTGCGATGGCCTGCGCCTCGGCGAGGTGGCGGGGCTCGACGTCGGAGAGGCCGAGGTGCCGGACCATGCCCTCGTCACGCAGTTCGGCGAGGGCGCCGAAGTGCTCGGCGATCGAGTCCTGCCGCATCCGGCGCAGGTTGACGACATCGATGTGGTCGCGGCCGAGCTGGCGCAGGTTCTCCTCGACGTGGCCGCGCAGGTCGTCGGGGCGGGCCGAGGTGCCCCACTCCCCCGAGTACGTGCGGAACGGGCCGACCTTGGTGACGACGACCAGGTCGTCGGCGTACGGGGACAGCGCGCTGTTGATGAGTTCGTTGGCGGAACGCAGGGCGGAGAAGTAGAAGGCGGCGGTGTCGATGTGGTTCACGCCGAGCTCGATCGCCCTGCGCAGCACGGCGATCGAGCGGTCCCGGTCGCTCGGCGCTCCGAGGTGGAAGGCGGCGCTGCCCGTCAACCGCATCGCGCCGAAGCCGACGCGGTTGACGGTGCGGTCGCCGAGTTGCCAGGTGCCCGCGGCGTCCGCGGTGATCGTTGCGGAGGTCATCGGCGGAGTCTGGCACACCTCCGCCACGCCGCCGTACTCACGTCGCGGACTTCCGGGCGAGCGCTCAGCAGTACAGGTTGCCGCCCGGGGACACCCCGAGGATCTGCGCGAACTGCTGGTACTTGGTGACCCGGCTCTGCACCTGCGCCGGGTTCTTGCCGTCGCACTCCAGGGAGCCGTTGATGCTGCGGATGGTCTGGCCGAAGCCGGCGCCGTTCACCATGGCGTTGTGCGGGGTCATGGTGCCGGGACCGGACTGGGTGTTCCAGTACCACAGGGCCGTCTTCCAGGCGACGGCCGCGTCGTTCTGCACCAGCCAGGGGTTGCCCAGGAGGTCGATGCCGAGCGCGTCGCCCGCGGCCTTGTAGTTGAAGTTCCAGCTGAGCTGGATCGGGCCGCGCCCGTAGTACGCGGCCTGCCCGGCGGGACAGCCGTAGGGCCGGCTCCAGTCGCAGTAGTGCGGGTAGTTGGCGGTGTTCTGCTCGACCACGTGCACCAGGCCGCCGGTCTCGTGGCTGACGTTGGCGAGGAAGGCGGCCGCCTCCTGCTTCTTCACCGTGTCGCTTCCGGTGTCGGCGAAGCCGGGGTAGGCGCGCAGTGCGGCGGTGAGGCCGCTGTAGGTGTAGAAGGAGTTGCGGCCCGGGAACATCTGGTTGAACTGGGCCTCGCTCACCACGAAGGTGCCGACGGGCGTGCCGGGGCCGTTGTCGCAGGCGTAGGGCTCCCAGTACCAGGTGCTGATCGTCGGGTCGTAGCCCGGGTTGTCGTGTTCGGCGATGTAGGCCCTGCCGTCGGTGTAGCGCACGATGTCGCCGGTGACGTACGACCGTCCCGCCACCCAGCTCGGATAGCTGGAGCACGCGGCGGCCGACGCGGGCGCGGCCGGCAGGACGACCGGCACGGCCGCGCCGAGGACGAGAGCGGTGACCACGGCGGAGATACGGCGTCTCGACACAGGATCAACTCCTTTGCTGAGCACGGCCGCACCCGGGCAAGGGCAGGGCGAAGCCGGGCCTTGTGCGCACGGGCCGGCGGACCGGCCACGGCGTGGGCGCGGCCGTGGTGGGGGGTGTGGCGCACACTCAACTCCTTTGGTCTGTACCAGTCAAGGGTGTAGACCAGTCGACTCGTGCCGAGCGCGGGAGATACGGGGTCCGGCCGGCCGCCGGGCGCCTGGCTCGTGGACCCGAACGGATTCCCGGCTCCGGGTGACTGCGTCGCGCGCTCGCCTCGGCCCGCCGGACGAGCTCCTGCGGGCGTCGTTCGAGGCAGGCGCCTTCCGCCGGGGGCCGGGCGGCCGGGTCCTGGGCCTGCGCGGCCCCCCGGGCCGACATCGCGCACGACGGGATCGGGAGAATCCTCCGCATGACCACCACGCCCCACCCTCTCGTCGTCCGCGCCCGCCGGCTGGCGGACGACCTGCTCGCGCCGAACGCCGAACGGGTCGACCAGGAAGGCGTGCCCGCGAGCCACATCGAGGCGATCGGACGATCGGGGCTGCTCGCGGTGAGCGCGCCCCCGGAGTACGGCGGGACGTCCCCGGCCGTCGCGCGGGACACCGCGGAGATCCTGGCCGGGGCCTGCTGCTCGACCTGGTTCGTGCAGACGCAGCACCACACGCCCGTGACGACGCTGGCCAGGAGCGAGGGGCCCGTACGGGAGCGGCTGCTGGGCCCGCTGGCGCGCGGCGAGCTGCTGTCCGGGGTGGCGTACGCCCACCTGCGGGCCCATCCGCGGACCCCGGTCCGGGTCACCCGCGAGCGCGGCGGCCGGCGGTTCGACGGGACGGTGCCCTGGTACACCGGGTGGGGCCTGAACGACGTGATGCTGCTCGCCGGGGTCACCGAGGCCGGTGAGGCGCTCTTCTCCTTCACGCGGGCACGGGAGCAGCCGGGCCTGCGCGCGTCGCCGCCGATGCGGCTCGCGGCGCTCACCGCGTGCCGCACGGTCTCGCTGGAGCTGGACGGCCTGTGGCTGCCCGAGGAGGACGTGGTCCTGCGGTGCCCGTACGAGGAGTGGGCGGCGGCGGACCGGGCGAGGACGGTGAACGCCTCACCGGCGGTGTTCGGCGTCACCGACGCGGCCCTCGCCCTGCTGGACGAGGGCACGGCCGCGCCTCTCCGCGCCCGCCTCACCGACCTCCGCGACCGGGCCTACGCCCTGGCCGACCGTCCCGCGCCGCACCAGCACCTGCCGGAACGCCTGGCGCTGCGCGTCCGGGCGTTCGAGGTCATGCGCGCGGCCACCACCGCGGCGGTGGTGGCCGGCGGGGGCCGCTCCCTGACGTCGGCCCACAAGGCCCAACGTCTGGCCCGCGAGGCCTTGTTCCTGCTGGTCCAGGGGCAGACGGCGGAGTCGCGCGAGGCCCACGTGAAGGCGCTGACGAGCTGACCTCGCTCGCGGGCGCGGGGAGCCGGAGGAAGCGCGGCGGGGGAGCCGGTCTCCCGTCGCCTCAGGAAAGCGGGGCCACCCCGGCTCAGCTCGCGAACGGCACCTGAGCGGAGGGCGCGGCCTGCTTCCCGCCGGGGTGCCGCCACACCCCCTCCGCCGCCAGCCGGGGCAGCACTCCCTCCCCGAACCAGTACGCCTCCTCCAGATGCGGATACCCGGACAGGACGAACTCCTCGATCCCCAGCGCGGCGTACTCCCTGATCCGCTCGGCGACCTCCTCGTGACTGCCGACCAGCGCCGTCCCCGCTCCCCCGCGCACCAGCCCGATCCCGGCCCACAGGTTGGGGTGGATCTCCAGTCCGTCCCGGCTGCCGCCCCCGTGCAGGGCGAGCATCCGTTGCTGGCCCTCCGACTCGCTGCGAGCCAGCCCGGCCTGTACGGAGCTGACGGTGTCCGCGTCGAACCCGGCGAGCAGCCGCTCCGCCTCCGCCCAGGCCTGCGCGGAGGTGTCGCGGCTGATGACGTGCAGCCGGATGCCGAAGCGGAGGGTGCGGCCCTGTTCCGCCGCCAGCCCCCGGATCCACGCGATCTTCTCGGCGACCTGGGCGGGCGGCTCGCCCCAGGTGAGGTACACGTCGACATGGCGGGCGGCCACCTCCCCGGCGACCGGTGAGGAACCGCCGAAGTACACCTCGGGGACCGGGTCGGGCGCCCGGGCCAGTCTGGCGTCCTCGACCCGGAGGTGCTCGCCGTGCAGATCGACGGTCTTGCCCTCCCACAGCCCTCGGACGATCTCCAGGAACTCACCGGTACGGCGGTACCGGGCGTCCTTGTCGAGGAAGTCGCCGTAGGCCCGCTGCTCGTGGCTCTCGCCGCCCGTGACGACGTTGAGGAGCAGCCGGCCGCCGGTCTGCCGCTGGAAGGTGGAGGCCATCTGCGCGGCGAGGGTCGGGGAGACGAAGCCGGGGCGGAAGGCGACCAGGAACTTCAGGCGTTCGCTCTGCTGGGCGACCATCGCGGTGGTCAGCCACGCGTCCTCGCACCAGGCGCCGGTGGGGGTGAGCGCGCCCACGAAGCCCAGGTCCTCCGCCGCCCGGGCGATCTGGCTCAGATAGGCGACCGTCGGCGGCCGGTCCCGTCCGGAGACGGTCGCCGGGGTGCCGTGGCCGCCGCCGACGACATGGCGGCTGTCGCCGTTGGTGGGGAGGAACCAGTGGAAGGTGAGGGACACGGGGGTCTCCGTTCTGAACGGTCGCAACGTCACGGTGGAGCGGCACTAGAGGAGGCCGTGGCGGGGCGGCCGGGTGCCGTTGAGCACGTACCGGCCGATGTGCTGGACCTTCCAGCGGGCGGGGTCGTGCAGGGTGTGGGTGCGGGCGTCGCGCCAGTGCCGGTGCAGGTTGAGGGAGTCGAGGGCGGAGCGGGTGCCGGCCACCTCGAACAGGGCGCCCGCGATCTCCACGGCGGTGTGCGCGGCGTGCGCCTTCGCGGCGGCGACGGCGATGGACGCCTCGGCCGCCGAGTCGTCGGTCAGGTCGGCGCGCGCCGCGTCCACCGCGCGGCCGGCCTCGCGCAGCAGCGCCCGCGACGCCCGCTCCTGGAGGGCGAGTTCACCGAACCGCTGGATGAGGAGCGGGTCCTCGGCCGCGGTCTCGGCCCCGCTCTCGAACCAGGGCCGGCTCTTCGTCCGGACGAACGCGGCGGCCTCGGCCAGCGCTCCGGAGGCGATCCCGGTGTCGATGGCGGCGTGCAGCAACTGGGCTACCGCGCCGTGCAGTTGGGGCCCCTGGAAGGTGAGGTGGTGCGGGAGCACCCGGTCGGCCGGGACCGGGACCCGCTCCAGGCGGACGGTGCCGCTGGCGGTGGTGCGCTGGCCCATGCCGTCCCAGTCGTCGATCACCGTGAGCCCGGGCGCGTCCCGGGGCACGTAGGCGACCTGGAGGGTGTCGTCCGCGGCCCGGGCCAGCACCGGGATCCAGTCGGCGAACAGGGCGCCGGTGGAGTAGTGCTTGACGCCGGTGAGCGTGTACGAGCCGCCGGGGCGGGGTTCCAGGCG
This sequence comes from Streptomyces sp. ALI-76-A, assembly GCF_030287445.1. Classification (GTDB taxonomy): domain Bacteria; phylum Actinomycetota; class Actinomycetes; order Streptomycetales; family Streptomycetaceae; genus Streptomyces. The sequence goes on from NZ_JASVWB010000002.1 coordinate 926,805, forward strand.
GGTGCGGATGTCCTGGACGTGCCGGGTGCCCGCCTCCGACTGGGCGTTGCCGAAGCGGCGCCCGGCGAGGACCTCGCCGAAGAAGAAGTCGCGTTGCTCCGCGGTGCCCTGACGGCGGATCACGTTGACGTACACGAAGTGGCTCTGCGGGATCTGGGCGAGGCTGGCGTCGGCCGAGGCGAGCAGCCGGAAGATCTCGGCCAGGGTCTCCTGGCGCACGTCCGCTCCCCCGTGCTCGGCGGGCACGGTGACCGCGAGCAGGCCGGCGGCGGTCAGCCGGTCCAGTTCCGCGCGGGGCAGCCGGCGTTCGGCGTCCCGCTCGCCGGCACCGGTGCGGAACTCGTCGGCGAGGGACCGGGCCACGGTCAGGGCCTCGACGTCGTCGGCGATGACTTTCGCGGTCACGGGGTCAGCTCGCCGCGGCCAGCAGGGGCGCCCGGCCCAGGGCCGTCGAGAACTGGTCGAGGACCTGCGTGAGGGCCTCGATCGCGGGCGGGACGACGGTGAGGGAGCCGTCCTCGTGGGCGGTGATGTCCTTGTCGAGGGTGAACCAGCCCTGCACGATGTGTGCCGCGCCCATGGAGCTGAGCACCGGGCGCAGGGCGTAGTCGATGGCCAGGACGTGGGCGGTCGTCCCGCCGGTGGCCAGCGGCAGGACGGTCTTGCCGGCCAGCGCGTACTGCGGGAGCAGGTCCAGCAGCGCCTTGAGGACGCCGGAGTAGGCGGCCTTGTAGACGGGGGTGCCGATGACGACGCCGTCGGCGCGGGCGAACAGCGCGGTGGCCTCGACGACGGCGGGGTGCCGGAAGTCGGCGCCGAGCAGGGCGTCGGCGGGGATGGTGCGGACGTCGAGCGGGATCACCTCGTGCCCCTGGGCGGCGAGGCGGGCGTCGAGGTGGCGCAGGAGCCTGCCGGTGCGGGAGGAGGCGGAGGGGCTGCCGGAGACGGACAGGACGGTGGCCATGGGGTCCTCTTTCGGAAGGAGGGGGCGCCCTCACGCGAAGGCGCCCCCGGTGGGTCAGGAGTACCAGGTGGGTTCGGGCAGTTCGCCTTCGAGGACCCAGCGGCCGACCTCGCGCCGCTTGTAGGCGACCGGGTCGTGGAGGGTGTGGGTGCGGACGTTGCGCCAGAACCGGTCGAGGCCCTCGGCGCTGTTCGTGGAGCGGGCGCCGGTCACCTCGAAGATGCGGCTGGCGATCTCCAGGGCGACGTCGGTGGCGCGGGCCTTCACCGCGGCCACCCGTACCTCGAAGTCGCCGCGGGACTGCTCGGTGACCGCGTCGGGGTCGTCGTGCAGCGTCTGCCCTTCGGCGGCGACGGCGTCGGCGAGCGCCTCGGCCGCCCAGAGCTTCGCGGTGAGGTCGCCGTAGGTGTCGATGACGTACGGCTCGTCGACCGCGCGCTCATGGCCGCCGTGCAGCCAGGACCGCGCCTTCTCGCGGGTGTAGGTGGCGGCCGTCTCCAGCGCGCCGCCCGCGATGCCGAGGTAGAAGTTGACGAAGACCAGCTGGATGGTCGGGACGTTGAGGGTGTTGTACGTGCGCGGCTGGAAGACCTTGTCGACGTAGCCGGCCGCCGAGGACCAGGGCGTGCGGACGCCGTCGATCGTGACGCTGCCGCTCTCGGTGAGCCGCTGGCCGATGTTGTCCCAGTCGTCGTGGAAGGTCAGGCCCTCGCTGTCGGAGGGCACGATCGCGAAGACGTGCTGGTCGGTGCCGTCCAGGACGCCTTCGAGGACGGTGACGTCGGAGACCTTACTGCCGGTGGAGAAGGACTTGCGGCCGGTGAAGACGAGGTCGTCGCCGTCCTCGGTGACGGTCACGTCCTTGTCGCGGGGATTGACGGCCCCGCCGAAGAACCAGCGGTTCCTGGCGGCCTCGGCCTCGACGTGCTCCCACTGTTCGCGGGTGCCGACCAACCGGGCGGCCCAGTTCCACAGGTAGTGGTAACCGAGGAGCTGCCCGATGGATCCGTCGGCCTTGGACACCTCGCGGACGACGCGGTAGGCGGTGGGCCAGTCCTGGCCCGCGCCCCCGTGCTCGACGGGTCCCAGCAGGGTGACCAGACCGGAGTCCTTGAGGAGTCGCACCTCGGCGTGCGGCGTGGCGCCGGCCCGGTCGCGGGCGGCGGCGTCGGTGGCGAGGACGGCGGCCACGTCGGCGGCGCGCGCGATCCAGTCCTGGGCGGTGCGCGGTGCGGGGCCGGTCTGCCAGTCGGTGGGGGTGACGGCGCTCATGGTGGGGTGACCTCTTTCGCGGTGCGGTGCGGGCGGCGGGGAGCGGTCAGGCGTGCGCGGGGACGGACTCGGCCTCGGCGTCGGGGAGCCGGGCTTCCAGCTCCCGCACAAGGGGCAGCACGCGGCTGCCGAAGTACTGGACCTCCTCGTGGTAGTGGAGGAAGCCGAGGAGCAGGAGGTCGACGCCGAGCTTCTTGTAGGCGACGATCCGCTCGGCGATCTGCTCGGGCGTGCCGATGAGTCCGGTGCGGAAGCCGTCGTTGTACTGGACCAGGTCCTCGAAGGTGGAGTCCTGCCACATGCCCTTGCCGTCGGCGGTGGACCGGCCCGCCTGTTTCACGGCCGCGCCGAAGCCCTCGACGGCCTCGGTGTCGGCCTTGGCGACGATCTCGCGGAGCGTGTCGCGGGCCTCGGCCTCGGTGTCGCGGGCGATGAGAAAGCCGTTGAGGCCGAACTTGGGTGCCTTGCGGCCGACTTCGGCGGCGGACCTGCGGACGTCCGCGAGCTGCTCGCTCACCCCGTCGAAGTCCTTGCCGTTGGAGAAGTACCAGTCGGAGACCCGGCCGGCCATGGCGCGGGCGGCGGTGGAGTTGCCGCCCTGGAAGATCTCGGGGTGCGGGCGCTCGGGCGTGTTCAGCGGCTTGGGCTTGAGGGAGAAGTCCCGCAACCGGTAGAAGTCACCGGCGAGTTCGGCGTGGTCCTCGGTCCAGATCCGGCGCAGGGCGCGGATGAACTCCTCGGAGCGGCGGTAGCGTTCGTCGTGCTCCAGCCAGGGCTCGCCGAGGGCGGTGAACTCGCCCTTGAACCAGCCGGAGACGACGTTGACGGCGAAGCGGCCGTGGGACAGGTGGTCGGCGGTGGCGCCGAGTTTGGCGAGGACGCCGGGATGCCACAGCCCGGGATGGACGGCGGCGATGACCTTCAGGCGCTCGGTCGCCAGGAGCAGGGCGAGGCTGAAGCTGGTCGACTCGTGCTGGAACTCGGCGCCGTAGCTGGCCATGTAGCGGACCTGGCTGAGCGCGTAGTCGAAGCCGTTGTTCTCGGCGAGGACGGCGAGTTCACGGTTGTATTCGTACCCCCAGTCGGTGCGCTGCTCGATCCTGCTGGTGACCAGGCCACCGCTGACATTGGGGACCCAATAGGCGAATTTCACGGGCGCTGCGGGCATGCGGAACTCCTGTTGCGGAATGCGCGGGGAATTTCGGGAACGCCGAATCGAAAGGGCGCGGGAACCGCTGGATCCGGATGGGCGGTCCCGCATCGGGATCAGTGGTCCTGGATCCGGATCGATGACTCCGCATTCAGACGGAGGTCGCCGGATTCAGACGGTGCTCGCGTGATTCGGGCGGTGAAGGGAGAACGCGGCAGGCTTCTGCGCCGGGTCAGGGCGACAGGGCGGGCGCGGAGAAGGGCGGCGGATCAGGCCGCGGCGCAACAGGAGGCGCTGGAGACGCGCGCGAGGTCGACATGGCGTCGCCGCGTGAGGTCCAGTCGCATCTTCATGCCGTCGATGGTGGCAGTCGGCGATGCGGGCCGTCAAGGAAAACCCGACCGGTCTCGTATCCCGGACCATGGAAATTCACGAACGTGTGACAGGGAAACCCTTGAACGGGCCGCGAATCGACCCGCATTCTGCTTCGCGTGCGTACCGAACAGCTGGAATACATCACGGCGGTCACCCGGCTCGGTTCCCTGCGCCGGGCGGCGGACGAACTACGCCTGTCGCAACCCGCGTTGAGCGAGACCGTGCGCAATCTGGAGCGGGAGCTGGGAGTGGACCTGCTGGAGCGCAAACGGTCCGGGGCGACGATGAGCGCGGCGGGCCGTGAGCTGCTGCCGTACATCGTGCACGTCCTGGAGGCGGTGGACCGGCTGCGGGCCGCGGCGGGCGAGCAGCACCGCATCAGCCGCATGGTGCGCGTCGGCACGGTGAACGCGGCGACCGTGCCCCTGCTCGTGCCGGTGGTGCGGGAGTTCCGCGCGGCGCACCCGGTCACCCAGGTCGAGGTGGTCGGCGCGCAACAGACGGACATCCACCGGGCGTTGTCCGAGGGCGGTCTCGACCTCGGTCTGGTCAACCAGCTGGACGGCGACGACGTGCCCGCGGGCTTCGAGTCGACGCGGCTGCTCTGCGGGCGGCCCGTGGTGTGCGTACGCCCCGACAGCCCGCTCGCCTCCCGGGCCTCGGTGACGGTGGACGACCTGCTCGCCGAGCCCTTGATCGCGATGCGCTCCGGTTACGTCATGCACCGCTATGTGCACCGGCTCCTGGACGGCCGCGCCCCGTCGTTCTCGTACTCCACCGACGGCGCCGAGATGGGCAAGCTGATGGTCGCCGAGGGGCTCGGGGCGACGGTCCTGCCGGACTTCAGTGTGATCGACGACCCCTTGGAGAGGCTCGGCACCATCACCTACCGGCCTCTGGCGGACGATGCGACCAGGGTGCTGCTGATGCTTCAGCGCCGCCGTGCCGAGTCGGTGCCGCGAGCGGCGCAGGATCTGTACGAGGGCTTCGTACGCCGGGCCCGGGAGCTCTCGGCGGCGGAGGGTGCGGACGCCCGGTGAGTGCCGACCTGTGAGGCACCCGGTGACGGACACCGGGTTCACTCGTCCGCAGCCCTGACTGTTCGGTCGGGGCTCCCCGGGCCCACGACCCCGACATGGGCGGACGTGCGCGAGGCGAGGCGGTGTGACGGACCTGGTGTCCACGAACCCGGCCACCGACACCGGTCGCGCCGCGGCCTGGTCCTGCGACCGCTCTCCCCGCAGGGGGCGTCGAGGACCAGGCTCATCTTCCGCGCCGGACTCGGCGACGGGTTTCCGGTGCGTCCAGGGCGTCCGGTGCGTTCGGTCGCCGGTGCGTCCGGGGCGTCCGGTCGCCGGGGCGTCGCCCGCCGGCCCGCTGGTACGACCTCGCAGCCCGTGGCACCGGACAGCCCGGACCGCCCTGCGGTCACCGTCACCACACAGGACGGCGACCCGGACGGCCGACCCCTCACCGCACCCGCCCCGCCCCACGCGCCGAGGCGACGGCCCCGCTCACCACGGGCTCGTCGCCGTCGGGAGGCCGTACGACCGCCGCATCAGGGCGACCGTGGGGACACGCGGTCCGCACCGACACGCAGCCGGTCGGCCGACGCGATGGCGCGGGAGGGTGGTCAGTCCTCGTCGCCCTCCGGGACCACCACCAGGAACGCGTCCGACTTCAGGTCCATGACGACCTTCGCGGGCTCACCCTCTGCGCGACGCGCGGCCGCGAACTCCTCCGCCGGCCACGATCCGCGAGGAGCTCCCGCAGGAAACCGCTCCAACACCTTGGCGCTCATGACGGCAGACACCTCCACTGAGAACTTCCCACTGAGAACTTTCGACACTGAACAAGACCTCTCGTACAATCCGGTTGCCCACGAGCCGCCCGGACATGTGTCCCCGTCCGGAACTGATCCGTCGGCCCGTCACGGAGCCTCCGGCGTCGTCCGTGCGCCGGGCCGGGCCGGCCACCACGCCGTCGGCCCGATGTCCCGCACCAGCGCCGGCACCAGCAGCGAGCGCACCACGAGCGTGTCGAGCAGCACGCCGAAGGCGACGATGAACGCGATCTGGGCCAGGAACGCCAGCGGGATCACGCCGAGCGCGGCGAACGTGGCGGCGAGCACCACACCGGCCGAGGTGATCACCCCGCCGGTGCTGACCAGACCGCGCAGCACACCCTGCCGTACACCGTGCCGCAGGGACTCCTCACGCACCCGGGACATCAGGAAGATGTTGTAGTCGACGCCCAGGGCCACCAGGAAGACGAAGCCGTACAGCGGCACGGACGGGTCGGTGCCGGTGAAGCCGAGCACGTGCCGGAAGACGAGGGAGGAGATCCCCAGCGTGGCCGCGAAGTTGAGGGCCACCGTGACCACCAGCAGGGCCGGCATCAACAGGGAGCGCAGCAGCAGGGTGAGGATCAGGAAGATGACGGCGAGCACCACCGGGACGATCAGGGTGCGGTCCCGTTCGGCCGTGCGCAGGGTGTCGTACTGCTGGGCCGGGTAGCCGCCGACCAGCGCGTCGGCGCCGGGCACGTCGTGCAGCGCGGTGCGCAGCCGGGCCACCGTGTCCCTGGCGGCGTCACTGTCGGCGGCGGCGCCGAGGGTGACGTCGACCCTCACCCGCCCGTCCGCCACCAGCGTCTTGCCGCCCGGACGGCCGGACCGCGTCACGGCCGCCGCCGAGGCGACCCCCTCGGTGTCCCGGGCCGCCGACACCACCCGGTCCGCGCTGCCGGCGTTCGCGACGACCACGGTCGGGTTGCCCGAGCCGCCGGGGAAGTGCCGGGCCAGCGTCTGCTGGGCCACGACGGAGGGGGCGTCGTCGACGAAGGTCTCGTCGAGCGGGACGCCCGAGGAGTTCAGGGTGGGGGCGAAGGCGGCACACGCCAGGAGGACGGCGAGCGTGATCGACCAGACCTTGCGCGGGGCCCGGTCGACCAGGCCGGCGACGCGGCGCCACACCGTGGAGCCGGCGCCCCCGTCGACGGTCCGGGGCTTGGCGGGCCAGTAGGCGGCGGGGCCGAGCAGGACGAGCACCGCGGGCAGGAAGGTGAGCGAGGTGAGCACCGCGCAGCCGATGCCGATCGCGCCGACCGGGCCGAGCGCCCGGTTGTTCGTCAGGTCGCTGAGCAGGAGGGCGAGCAGGCCGAGGGCGACGGTCGCCGCACTGGCGACGATCGCGCCCCAGGACCGCCCGAGGGCGGCCCGCACGGCCTGGAACCGGTCGGCACGCCGGGCCAGTTCCTCCCGGTAGCGGGCGGTGAGCAGCAGGGCGTAGTCGGTGGCCGCGCCGATCACCAGGATGGAGAGGATGCCCTGGACCTGACCGTCGACCCGTAGGACGTCGTGGTCGGCCAGGACGTAGACGAGGGCGCAGGACACGCCCAGCGCGAAGACCGCGCCGAGGATGATCACCAGCGGCAGCAGCACGCTGCGGTAGACCAGCAGCAGGATCACCAGGACGGTGACCAGCGCCACGGCCAGCAGCAGTCCGTCGATGCCCGCGAACGCGTCGGACAGGTCGGCCTGGGTCGCGGCCGGGCCGGCCACCTGGACGGTGGTGCCCGGTACCTGCTCGGCGGCGCCCCGAACGCGTTCGAGCGCGTCGGGCAGTGCGTCGCCGAGGTCCGGGCGGAGCTGGACCACGCCTTGGAGGGCTTTCCCGTCGTCGGACGGGATCGCGCTCGAGGGACGGCCGACCAGGCCGGGGGTCCCGGCGAGTGAGGCGAGCGCCCGGCCGGCCGCTTCCTGCCGGGCCGTCGTCGCACCGGCGTCATCGTCGGCGGTCCAGACGACGATCGCGGGCAGGGTCTCCTCCTGCCGGAAGGCGCGCTGTTCGGCGATCACCGCGGTGGACTCGGCGCTGCGCGGCAGGAAGGCGGCCTGGTCGTTGGTCGCGACCTCGCCGAGCTTGCCGGCGTACGGGCCGAGGGCGCCGCCCGCGACGAGCCAGACGAGCAGCAGCAGGACGGGGACGAGCAGGCGGGGCCGTCGGGGGGCGGGGGACATCGTTCTCCAGCTTCAGGGGACGGGACGCATCTCCGGACGAAACAATCTCCATGAAAAACAATCTCAATGATTGAGGTACATGGGAACGCCGATCGTAGTGCCTGCCCGTTCTTCCCCGGCCACCCGGGCACCGGATGCACCGCACCCGCTCGCGTCAGGTCTGCGTCGGCCTCAGCCGGGACAGCTCGTCGTTCATCGCGGCGAGGAAGCGCAGGGCCACCGCCAGTTCGGCCTCGGTGAAGCGGGAGCGGGCGGAGTCCGTCGCGCGCGCCAGCGGGCGGAAGTGGCTGCGGGCGGCCGATCTGGCGTCGGCCGCGTAGTACAGGTGGACCACCCGCCGGTCGGCGCTCTCCCGGACCCGGCGGATGTGTCCGGCGCGTTCGAGCCGGTCGATGCAGGCCGTGACGGCCCCCGAGGTGAGCCCGAGGTGTCCGCGCAGCCGCCCCGGCGTCATCGGTTCGGTGGCGTCCAGGATCGCGGCGAGCGCCTGGACGTCCGTGGCGTGCAGCCCGTGCTCGCCCGCGAAACCATGGACCAGCCGGTTGATCTCGCCGTTCATCCGCCGCAGCTGGACCGCGAAGGACTGCAGGTCGGTCCCCACCGCCGCCTCCGCGGGTGCCCGCTCACCCGTCCGCCGCGCCCGTTCGTCTGCTGTGCCCACGCGATCAGCCTATAGAAGGGCCCGCATCCGGACGGGCCGCCTGCGCGGAAGGGATCATCGTAGGCACCGACACCGTTGGGGAGCGAGGCCGATGAACACGGACGACTCAGGAGACGGGCCACGCTGCCTGGTGACCGGCGCCACGGGGTACATCGGCGGCCGGCTCGTCCCGGAACTGCTCGCCGAGGGGTACCGGGTGCGCTGTCTGGCCCGCTCCCCCGGCGCCCTGCGCGACCACCCGTGGGCGGGCGAGGTGGAGGCGGTGCGCGGAGACGTCACGGACGCCGCGTCGGTCGCGGCGGCGATGCGGGACGTCGACGTCGCCTACTACCTGGTGCACGCCCTGGGCACCGGCAGCGGCTTCGAGGAGACCGACCGCGCGGCGGCCCGGATCTTCGGCGAGCGGGCCCGCGCGGCCGGGGTGCGCCGGATCGTCTACCTCGGCGGTCTCGCCCCCGCGGGAGTGCCCGAGCGGGAGCTGTCGCCGCACCTGCGCTCGCGCGCCGAGGTGGGCCGCGTCCTGCTGGCGTCGGGCGTCCCGACGACCGTGCTGCGGGCCGCGGTCGTCATCGGCTCGGGCTCGGCGTCCTTCGAGATGCTCCGCCACCTCACCGAACGGCTGCCGGTCATGGTGACCCCGCGGTGGGTGCGCACCCGGATCCAGCCGGTCGCGGTCCGGGACGTGCTGCGCGTGCTGGTCGGCAGCGCACGCATGCCGAGCGAGGTGAACCGGACCTTCGACATCGGCGGGCCGGACGTGCTGACCTACCGGGACATGATGACGCGGTACGCCGCGATCGCCGGGCTCCCGCGTCGCGTGATCGTGCCCGTGCCGGTCCTCACCCCCGGCCTCTCCAGCCACTGGGTGGGGCTGGTGACCCCCGTGCCCCGGGGCATCGCCCGGCCGCTCACCGAGTCGTTGCGGCACGAAGTGGTGTGCCACGAACACGACATCGAGCGGTACGTGCCCGCCCCGCCCGGACACCCTCTCGGGTTCGACGAGGCCGTCCGGCTGGCACTGCGCCGCATCCAGGACGCGCAGGTCGCCACCCGCTGGTCGTCCGCCTCGGTCCCCGGCGCGCCGAGCGACCCGCTGCCCACCGACCCCGACTGGGCCGGCGGCAGCCTGTACACGGACCGCCGGGAGCTCACCGTGAACGCCTCCCCGGAGGCCCTGTGGCGGGTGATCGAGGGGATCGGCGGCGACAACGGCTGGTACTCCTTCCCGCTCGCCTGGGCGGTGCGGGGGTGGCTGGACCGGCTGGTGGGCGGGGTGGGCCTGCGCCGGGGGCGGCGGGACGCGGCCCGCCTGCGGGCGGGTGACTCGCTGGACTTCTGGCGCGTCGAGGAGATCGAGCCGGGGCGGCTGCTGCGGCTGCGGGCGGAGATGCGGCTGCCGGGCCTGGCGTGGCTGGAGATGTCCGCCGAGTCCGACAGCCGGGGCCGCACCCGTTACCGCCAGCGGGCCCTGTTCCATCCGCACGGGTTGCTGGGTCACGCGTACTGGTGGAGCGTCTCGCCCTTTCACTCCGTGGTGTTCGGCGGCATGGCCCGCAACATCGCGAAGGCCGCCGCCCGGGCACCGCTCACTCCCCCGAGTGAACGGGCATCCGCCCGCTGATCACCGCATCCGCCGAGGCGACCGGTCCCGAAGCAGCTCATCGTCACCTCCTCCTCGTCACCGGAGCGCGCGCCATGAACGTCTCGGTCGTCCTGTTCACCGCCGATCTGCGCCTGCACGACCACCCTCCACTGCGGGCGGCCGGTGAGGGGGGCCGCCAGGTGGTGCCGTTGTTCGTGCGCGACAGGGGTGTGGACCGGGCCGGCTTCGCCGCCGCCAACCGGCTGGCCTTCCTGACCGACTGCCTGCGGGACCTCGACACGGGGCTGCGCCGACGCGGTGGCAGGCTCGTGTTCCGGTCCGGGGACGTGGTGGACCAGGTGTGCAGGGTGGCGGCCGAGGCGGACGCCGACGAGGTCCACATGGCGGCCGACGTCTCCGGGTACGCGCGGCGGCGCGAGGAGCGTCTGCGCCGCGCCCTGGAGGGAGAAGGGCGGCGGCTGCACGTGCACGACACGGTGACCACGGCCGTCGCGCCCGGGGCGGCCACTCCGGCGTCGTCCGACCACTTCGCCGTGTTCACCCCGTACTTCCGCCAGTGGTCCGGTCAGCGCCTGCGCGAGACCCTCGCCCCTCCGCGTGCGGTCCACGTGCCGGACGGCGTCGGCTCGGAGCCGCTCCCCTCCCGCGACACCCTGCCGGGGGTGTCGCCGGGTCTGGCCCGGGGCGGTGAACCGGAAGGCAGGCAGCGCCTGTCGGTCTGGCTGCGGGGGCTGGTCGCCAGGTACGAGGACGGGCACGACGACCTCGCCGGTGACACCACCTCACGTCTGTCGCCGCACCTGCACTTCGGCTCCCTGTCCGCCGTCGAGCTGGTCCACCGGGCGCGCGGGACGGGCGGTCCCGGCGCCGAGGCCTTCGTACGGCAGCTGGCCTGGCGGGACTTCCACCGGCAGGTCCTCGCGGCCCGGCCGCACGCGGCCACCGCCGACTACCGCACCAAGCACGACCGTTGGCGCACCGGACGCACGGCCCGGACCCGATCGTCGGCCTGGCCGAGGGGCTCGCCCGCTTCAAGCGGGCTCGTGACCGGCACATCGTCTCCAGCAGGAGCACGTCCCGCGGTGTCCACCGGCGGTGGCTGCCCTCGACGCGGACCGCCGGACCGATGCCGTATCTGCGGTCCCAGGAGCGGAGCGTGGTCGGGGACACCCCGAGCCTGCGGGCGAGCGCCCCGGTGGTGAGCCCCACGTCCGGTTCCCGCACCCCCTCAAACTCGCTCATGCGGCGACTGTACGTGGCGGAATCAGTGCGAGTTGAGGACGGCGTCCCGTGCTCCCACGAGGTCGGACCCGGCCTGAGGAGTCGTCCTCATGAGCGCGCGACGGGCACCGGAGTCGTTCACCGACGCGGAACCGGCCCGCGCACCGACCTCGGGTGACGAAGCCTGCCCGCGTCCCCAACGCGGGGTGCCGCGCCTGGCGTTGCACGAGGACGGTCCCCGGACCGGAAGCAGTGAACGCAGCCACGGCCCGGCCGGAGCGCTGCCCGCGGAGAGTCACCCCCCGGGCTCTCCCGTCGCCCCGGGGAGGGACGGTGCTCCCCGGAGCGACGCGGAACCCTCTACACATAAAGGCTGAATAAGAGCAGAATGGGCTTACGCGGCGCTTACCGCATACCGCACCAGACGCGGTCGGGCCCGCTAGCCAAAGGAGACAAGTCATGGCCGATGTCTCGCACACCAGAGGTGACATCACCAGCCACCCGGATGCTTCGGAAATGCGGGCACGCTACGCCCGCATGCTCGGCGGACGCGATGTGGCGCTCGTGGACGGACCGGTCTTCCTGCTCGGTCTGTACTGCGCCGTGTCGCCCTGGATACTCCACTACACGACCAGTCAGCCCAGCCTCGTCGCCCACAACCTGATCCTGGGCATCGCCATCGGTCTGCTGGCCCTCGGATTCACCCGGGCCCCCGAGCGCATGTACGGCCTGAGCTGGGCCATGTGCGCACTGGGTGTGTGGATGATCGTCTCGCCCTGGATCGTCGGCGAGAACCCGGACGCCGGAGTCATCTGGAACAACATCATCATCGGCGCCCTGGCCGTGATCCTGGGACTGATGTGCATCGGTACGGCTGCGAGGAGCGCCCCCAGGGCATAGGAGCCGACGGAACGGAGCACGACGGAAGACGCGGCGGGGCCGGTCGGCGCAGCGCGGACCCGCCCGCCGAGCGCGCCGGCAGGGCTCGCACACCCGGCGTCAGCGCGGTGACGCGAGCCGGCTCCCCAGTTCGCGACGGTGGCCGTCGACCCACTCCCAGGCGCGGCGCACCTCGTCGACGGCCCCGGCCTCACGCAGGGCGACCATGGCGGGCGCCCCGCGCTCCGCCTCGCTCTCGATGCCCCGCCAACAGCGGTCCTGCCACCACAGGACCGTCTCGACGAGACCGTCCCGTCCGGTGAGCCCGTAGGCGTCGCAGATCAGCCGCATCCGGCGGGCCGCCTCCGGTACGTCGCTCACACCCGGCCCGAGGTCCAGGTACTGCCAGCACACGTGGGCGACGTCATGGACGCGCTCCCCCGGTGCGGCCAGGTCCCAGTCGATGAAGGCCAGCGGGCGCCGGACGTCACCGTCCACGGCGTACACGGTGTTCTTCGGGGCGAGGTCGTTGTGGCACACGACGTCGCGGTCCCCGGCCGGCGGTGTGCCGTGCGTCAGGTCGTGGAAGTCGCGTACGAGCCGGGCCACCCGGATCAGACAGTCGTCGGTGCGGGCGGCGGCGCGCTCCGCCGCGGTCAGCGCCGCGCGTCCCTCGATGTAGGAGAACATCTCCCGGCCCCGCTCGTCCGTTCCGAGGAACCGCGGGGCGCCCGGCCAGCCCCGCCGCTCGAACAGCGCGAGCAGGTCCCGTACCCGGTCCGAGCCGGCGGACGGCGTGCGCCGCACGCTCGCGCCGACCCGCACCACCTCGTTGACCGCGCCGCCACCGAGTACCGACTCCTCCACCCGCGGTCCGCCTCTCCCTCGCACTGCGCTTCGCAGCGTACGCGAGGGCGAGCCGGCCGTCCGGCAGGGCTTCGGGCGGGCACGGCCACCGCGTTTGGGCCCATGGGCGCGGCGGAGCCGGAGTGTCCCCGGCCGCAGGGGGCATACGCACGGATACGGGGGTCCTGACGAAGGACGAGGAGGGGCGGAGATGGAGATCGACGGCATCATCAGCGCCATCATCATCGGCATCGTCATCGGCATCCTGGGCCGGCTCGTGATCCCGGGACGCCAGCGCATCGGAATCCTGTGGACGATCGCCGTCGGCATCATCGCCGCGCTGATCGGCTCGGCGATCGCCGGCGCGTTCGACGTGGCCGACACCAAGGGCGTGGACTGGGTCGAGTGGCTGATCCAGATCGGCCTCGCCGCAGTCGGCGTGGCCGCACTGGACCGGGCGAAGGCACGCCGCTGACAGGTGTGACCGCGGGCACGGAGGCCGCAGGCGGCGGAGAGCAGCAGGCAGCAGGCAGAGGGCGGACGATCGGCATCGGAGGGTGACGCGCGCGGGTGCGGGGCACGCGGCGGGCGACCCACGACGAACGGCGCGCCGGCGAAAGAGCCGGCGCGCCGTTCGTGCGAGGTGACGCGCCACGGGTGAGACCTGGTGGTGCGCCGGCCCGCGCGGTCTCCCGTGTGCGCGGCGGGGTTACGGCACGTACACGTACGGCGTCGTCGTGGTCAGCGGCTGGAAGCCGAGGCGTTCGAGGATCGGGCGGCTCTGGCCGGAGGCGTCGACCTGGAGGTACCGGTAACCGCGGGCGACGGCGGCGCGGGCCCGGTGCGCGACGAGCGCGCGGTAGATGCCCCGGCCGCGCCATCCCTCGACGGTGCCGCCGCCCCACAGGCCCGCGAAGCGGGTGCCGGGGACGAGTTCCATGCGGGCGGCGCTCACCGGCGTGTCCCCGTCCAGCGCGACGACGGAGAGGACGGTGTCCGGGTCCTCCCGGAGCCGCGCGAGCAGCTGGTGCCGCAGCCGGGAGCTGTCGGTGCCGAACGCCTTCTCGTGGACGTCCGCGACGAGATCGACGCCGGCCGGGTCGGTGACCGCCAGGAGACGGATGCCCTCGGGCGGGTCGGCGTCCATCGTCAGGTCGGCGACCTCGCCGATCATCAGTGTCTCCTCCGGTTCGGCTGTGAACCCGGCCGCTCCGAGCCGCCGTCCGAGGTCCACGGGAACGTCGTGCCCGTAGAGCTTCCACTCGAACTCGTGGCCCAGAGCGGAGAAGCGGGCGATCTGCTCGGCTATCGCGGCGTCGGCGGACGCCTCGTCGAGGCGGGACCAGACCACCCCGTTCCAGCCCTGCGCGGAGGCGACCTGGCGCACCACACGCTCCGACCGTTCGATCCGGGCACCGGGGCCGTCCGGCTGCGCGCCCTCGCGCATGTCCCGGTCGTAGAGGGCGAGTACCGCGCTGTGATCCATGCGCTCACTCCACCATCCGCCCGCCCGGGCGGCAACGACGTTTACGGCCGCCCGCCCGCGCGCCTACGCTCAGGTCAAGATCAGCCCAGGGAAGGGGCGTACCCCATGGTCGTGCGGGACACCGACCTGCCTCATCTGCGCCGCTGCGTGGAGCTCGCGGCCGAGGCGCTGGAGGCCGGGGACGAGCCGTTCGGTTCGGTGCTGGTGGGAGGGGACGGCACGGTACTCGCCGAGGAGCACAACCGGGTGGCCTCCGGCGACCGCACCCGGCACCCCGAGTTCGCCCTGGCCCGCTGGTCCGCGGCCCGGCTGACACCCGGGGAACGGGCCGCCGCGACCGTGTACACGTCCGGCGAGCACTGCCCGATGTGCGCCGCCGCGCACGCCTGGGTCGGCCTGGGCCGCATCGTGTACGTGGCCTCCTCCGAGCAACTCGCCGCGTGGCTGGGTGAGTTGGGTGTCCCCGCGCCGCCGGTGCGGACGCTCCCCGTCCAGGAGGTGGCGCCCGGTGTGAAGGTGGCGGGTCCGGTACCCGAACTGGTCGAAGACGTACGCGCGTTGCACCGCCGCTTCCATCGCGCCGACGGCTGAACCGGCCGAGCCACAGCCGACGCGGGCCCGGCCCACGACCGAACGGAATCGGACCGGACCCGACCGAGGCGGACCGCACCGGCTACCGCACGCGCCCCTGGCAGCCGATCCGCGCCGGGCACGTACGGCGTCAGCGTCCCGCGTCCCGGCGCGCGCTTCCCGCAGGAGGACACGCCGCCGAGGGGCTGAAGCGCCGGTACACCGCCGCTCCGCCCAGCACCAGCGCCGCACCGCCCACGAGGGCGGGCACGGTCCCGTCGGCTCCGGTACGGGCGAGGGTGCCGGTGAAGTGCCCCGGCTCGGCCGGCCGCGGGGCGGGCGTCGTCGCCGCCGGCGGCGGCGTCGGCTCCGGGGCCCGCTTCACCGGAGGGCCGGGGCGGTCGTGGCCATCGGGTACGGTCGGCCGGTCCTGCGGGGTGTGCGCGGACTCGTTGCCCACGGCCGCGTCGCCGACACCCACCACGTTCACGCTGTTGCCGCTGACGTTCACGGGCAGCCGGACCGGGAGCTGCACCCCATTGCCGGAGAGCACGCCCGGCGCGTCCTGCCCGCCGCCGTCCGCGCTCGCTCCGCCGCCCGCGTCCGCGCTCGTCCCGCCCGGCGCCTCCGCCGACAGCCCGCGGCCCTCGCCGGCGCACCTGTTGCCGACCGCGGGGTTGAGCAGCCCGACCACGTTCACGGTGTTCCCGCACACGTTCACCGGCACCTGTGCCGGGAGCTGGACGGTGTTGCCGGAGATCAGTCCCGGCGAGCCCGCCGCGGCCCCGCCGGCCACGGAGTCGGCGAACGCCGGCGCGGCCATCGCCATCGCCATCGCGCCGGAGCAGGCGGCGACGGCCATCATCCCGTTTCGGGTCACCCGTCTCATGGGTCCCTGCCTTCCAGACATGGTCGCGGGCACGCGCCCGCACCGGATAAAACGCGGGCGAACCATCAGAGTTATGGCTTATCGGCCTTTCACCCCATCGAGTGTCATGACGATCGAACCGGCGGTAAAATCCTCGGGCGCGGTGAGCGGGCAGAGAGTAGGGCAGGCGCCGGGATCCCGCTCGCCCGCAGGCGGGTCCCGCGAGGTCCGCCTATCGTGATCCAGGGCGCCGCTTCCTGGTCCGCGACGGGCGCCTTTGGAGGCATTGATGCTGGCCAAGCTGTCGCCGCGGCCCACGGCCCGGCGCTGCGCGATCGCCTCGGCGGCCGGGCTGGCGCTGCTCGGAGCGGGGCTCCCGGCGGCGTCGCCGGACGGTTCCGAGCCGGATCTGTCACGGTTCTACCGTCAGAAGGTGACCTGGCGGAAGTGCGAGGGCATGGAGATGCCCAAGGATCTCCAGTGCGGGAAGGTCACCGTCCCCCTCGACTACGCGAAACCGCGCGGGCCCACCCTCGACCTGGCCCTCGCCCGGTACCGGGCGACGGTGAAGTCCCGTGGTTCGGTGGTGCTGAACTTCGGCGGTCCGGGCGGCGCCGGCGTCGGCGAACTCGCGGGTGGGGCAGAAGACTTCATGGGCCTCACGGACGGCTACGACGTGGTGTCCTTCGACCCCCGGGGCGTGGGCAGGTCCTCGCCGGTCAGCTGCGGCGACGACGCCGAGCAGTCCGTCCTGGTGACGGCCCAGGACTCGGAGATCACCGCTGATCCGCGGGCCGTACTGGACCGGATACGCGAGGCCGCCGCCACGTGCGCGAAGCACTCCGGGCCCGTCCTCCCGCACATCGGCACCGTGAACGCCTCCCGCGACCTGGACGTGATGCGCCAGGCCCTCGGCGACAAGAAGCTCAACTACCTCGGTTTCTCGTACGGAACCCGGCTCGGCGCGGTGTACGCGGCCCAGTTCCCCAAGAAGGTCGGCCGGTTCGTGCTCGACGGCGTGGACACCCTGACCGAACCGCTGTCCGAGCAGGGTGTGGCGGGAGCGGCGGGACAGCAGCGGGCGCTCGAGGACTTCCTCGACTGGTGCGTGAAGGACATCGCCTGCCCGTTCGGCACGGACGCGCGCTCGGCCCGGGAGGAGGTCGTACGGCTCGTGGAGTCGCTCGACGAGGACCCGGTGCCGACGGACTTCGGCGGGGAGTTCACCGGGCAGGATCTGGTGGGAGCCATCGGACAGGCCCTCTACAGCGAGGACCTGTGGCCCACGCTGGAGCGGGCGCTGGCCTCGCTCGTCGAGGACGGGGACACCCGGGCGCTCCTCGGGCTCTCCGGCGGCCGGTCGGGGTGGCGGGGGTCCGGCCTCCGAGCCGGTGCCGGTGCCGGTGCGAACGGCGGTCTGGTCGACCCGGAGGAGGTGCCCCTCGACAATCTTCCGGCGGCGCTGATGGCGATCAACTGCGCGGACGATCCCGACCGCCCCGGCGCCGACCGGATCTCCCGGGACCTCGGCCGGCTGCGCGCCGCGTACGAGGAGGCCTCCCCGGTCTTCGGCCGCTACCGGCTCATCGAGTACCTGATGTGCTACGGCCGCCCCAAAGGCACCGACTTCATCCGCGAGAAGGTGCGGGACGTCCGCGCTCCGAAGATGCTCCTCGTGGGCACGCGCGGCGATCCGGCGACGCCGTACCGCTGGACCGTGCAGACGGCTCGGCGGCTCGGCGACTCGGCCGTGGTGCTCGACAACAGGGACGAGGGACACACCGGGTACGCGTCCTCCACGTGCGTGCACGGGAAGGTCGACGCGTTCCTCCTGTACGGCTCGCTCCCGCCCGACGGCAGCTCCTGCGGCCCCGAGAGCGACCGGGACTGACACACACCCGGCCCGCCCGACGCCCAGGCGGGCGGGCCGGCACCGGCTGGACGGGCCGGCACCCGGCAGGGCGAGGCCGTACTCCTCGCGCGGCCGGGCGGATCGGGGCGCACGGATCACGGGCGCACGGTCCCGGACGGCTCGGCGTGCGGCGCGGCCTCGGGGCAGTCGTCATGCAGGGCGATCTCCGGTCCGGCCCGCACCAGCCATCGGGCACCAGCCATCAGGCATCAGGCATCAGGAGCGGCAGATCCGAGCCGCTCACCGCACACCCGCATTGCCCCAAATGCCCTGTCCCCGATTCGGTCCTATGGTGCTCATATGGAGTACGCACTCAGCCCCGCGGCCCTCAGCGAACTGCGCCGCCCGCGCCCCTATCCCGCGGTGTCCGTGCTGACGCCCACGCACCGCCGCGGACCCGACAACGCCCAGGACCGGCTCCGCCTGCGCAACGGGGTGGCCGAGGCAAAGCGGATGCTGGAAGCCGATCCCGCCGTCCTCCGGGAGCGCCGCCTGGACGTCGCCCGGCAGCTCGACCAGGCCCTTTCCGAGGTCGACCTGGCACACGCCGAGGACGGCCTGGTGATCTTCGCCGCTCCGGGGGAGCACCATGTGTGGTCGCTGGCCCGGCCCGTGCCCGAACGCGTGGTGCTCTCCGACACCTTCCTGACCCGCAACCTGGTCTCCGCACAGGCCGCCGGGCGTCCCTTCTGGGTGCTGTCGGTCTCCGCGGACCGCGCCACGCTGTGGAGCGGAGGCACCGACCGGGTCGCCGAGGCCCGCACCGGCGGTTTCCCGCTGACCAGGAGCCGGGACAACTTCGACGCCGAACGCCGGCAGCGGATCGGCGACCCGCCCAGCACCTTCCGCGACGAGGACACCCGCCGGTTCCTGCGCGAGGCGGACGCCGCGCTGGCCGCGGTGCTGCGCGTGGACGACCGTCCGCTGTACGTCACCGGTGAGCCCGCCGCGCTGTCACTGCTGGCCGAGGTGGGCGGGGCCACCAGGGACGCCGTCCACATCGCGCACGGCGGCCTGGCCCACGGCACCCCCGAGACCGCGTGGCAGGCGGTCCGGCCACTGATCGCCGCCGAAGCCCGCCGGACCACCGACTCCGTGGCGCGGGCACTCGAGACGGCCCGTGGGCGCCGGGCCTTCGCGGCCGGCGTCGACGAGCTGCGGCAGAGCGCCCGCGAGGGCCGGGTGCGGCTGCTGGCCGTCGAGGAGAACTACCGGGTGACGGTGCGCGACGACGACGGCGACCACCTGATCCCGGCCGCGAGCGGCGACCTCGACGCCCGCGAGGACATCGTGGACGAGATCGTCGAACAGTGCCTGGAGACCGGCGCCGAGGTCCGGTTCGTACCGGACGGCGCCCTGGCCGACGTCGAGGGCATGGCGGCGGTGCTGCGGTACTGAGCACGACGGGGCGGCGCGGGGCCGTACCGCGGCGCCGGGACGGGCGCTCACCGCGGCGACCGGACCGCGCCCGCGCGCCCCACGCCGAACGGCGTACGCGTGTTGCCGGCCGGCCTCCCGGACAGTCGTCGGTCCCGCCCCACGCCCGGAGCCGTATCCCGGCGGGGACGACCGGCCCGCTCCGGCTCCCACCCCGGTCACACCCCGTCGAACAGGGAGCCCAGCCCGCGCTCGACGACCGCGGCGAGGTCCTCCTGTCCGGCGCCCACCACCGCGTACGTCCGCAGCAGGAAGCGGCGCAGGGCGGAGGTGTCGAAGCGGAGCAGGGCCAGGCCGTACGGCGAGTGGAACTCCAGGACGGTGCGGGCCCGGCCGCACGGCCAGATGTGCACGTCACCGCTCCCGGCCGGACCGGCCAGGCCCTCCTCCAGCAGCGCGCGGGCGAAGGTCCAGGTGACCTCCTCACCGTCCAGGGAGACCTCGGGCGGGAAGTCGAGGTGCACCGCCAGGGGATCCGCGGCGGTGTAGCGGAACAAGGCGGGAACGGGCAGCTCCCGGTCCCGGGCGATGATCAGTCGGGCGCGGGCGGGCTGCTCCAGAGTGACGTCCATGGTCGGTCTCCACTGCCGGTAAGAGGTCGGCCGTTGTGCCGCTGCCTCTTCTACGACCCTCGAAGGGCCGCTCGGATTACGCCGAACCCGGAAGAAGTTGATGTGACCTGGGTCACTTTGGCCGATCCGCCCCCATCACCCTCCCCCCACCCACGCCCTCTGGCACGGCCCGATCGGGCTGTGCCACACTCCCTGGAACACAGGGCCGTCGAACACATGACTGAATGCCCGTCAGTTGTTCGTCATTTGGCCAAGTCCTGTACAGCGCCTGCGACTTGACTTACCGGCACCTCGCGTCCGGCGCGCGGTGCGACCGCTCCCTGAAGACTGTGGCATATGCCAGAAGCACCACCGTGCCGTCTGTTGCCAAATCCCTTACAGCCCGTCGCGGGCTGTGCGACAGTCGTAACGGTCCTTCCGCCCGCTTTGGTCGTACCGTCCCGCATCGGAGTGCGTCATGCCGTCCCCCCTCTCTGCGGACCGCCCACCCGCCCAGCCGCCAGGACGCGGTTCGGTCGATGCGCTCATATCGCAGGCGCGACGGCTCAAGGGCGACGTGGACGCCGTACGGCGGGACACCCAGCAGGACGACGCCGACCCGCAGGACCGGTGGCAGCGCGCGCTGTGCGACCTCGCGCTACACCAACTCGACGACCTGGACGGGCACTTGGCGCAGCTGCGGGACGGCCCGCCGCCCGTGCCCGCGCCCGGCGAGGCGGCGCCCGCCGCCCGGACCGTGCCGCCCGCTCCCCGGCGCGGCTCGCTGCTCAGCCGGGTCGGCAGCGCGGAGTGGAACCTCCTGACGGACGAGGCCAGTTGGTCCGGCGAGCTCTACCAGATCCTGGGCCGCGACCAGGCCGCTCCCCCGCTGACCCTCGACGAGCTGCCGTCCCTGGTGCTCGACGAGGACCGGCCGAAGCTGACGGCGTTGGTCACCGACTGCCTCGTCGACGCCAAGCCCATCGACGGGGAGTTCCGCGTCGTACGCCCGGACGGCGACGTACGGACCGTGCACATGATGGGCGAGCCGGTGCTCGACACCGACGGAAGCACCGCGTCGATGTGGGCGGTGCTGCGGGACGTCAGTGAACTGCGGCGCAGCCAGCGGGCGGTGAACGAGACCCGTGACTCGTTACAGCGCCACCGGCACCGCGCGCAGACCGAGCACCGGCTCGCGGTCGAGCTGCAGGAAGCCGTGCTGCCGCCGTGGCGCGGCTCCCTACGGCTCCCGCACCAGGGCCCCGACAGCCTGGACCTCGCGGCCCACTACCTGCCGTCGTCGACGAGCGCCCTGATCGGCGGCGACTGGTACGACGCGCTGGAACTCGCCGACGGCGAGACCCTGCTCAGCGTCGGCGACCTCACCGGCCACGGAGTCGCCGTGACCTCGGGCATGGCGACCCTGCTGGGCGCCGTCCGCGGCATGGCCATGGCCGGTACCCAGCCGGGCCAGCTGATGACCTGGCTCAACCAGTTGCTCGACGCCACCGTGCAGCCCGCGCTCGGCAGCGCGGTCTGCTGCCGCTACCGGCCCGGTACCCGCACCCTGGTGTGGGCGCAGGCCGGACACCCCGCCCCGCTGCTGTTCCGCGACGGGACGGGGCGCCGGCTGCACGCGCCGGCCGGCGTCCTGCTCGGGGCGACCTCCGGTGCCTCCTACGAGCAGGCCGAAGAGACCCTCGACGCGGGCGACCTGCTGCTGCTGCACACGGACGGGCTGGTGCCCGGGCACAGCGGCACCGAGGCCGTGAACCGTCTCCTCGGCCTGGCTCCGCGATTCGGCGGGGCGCGTACCGCCCAGGAGTGCGTACGGGCGGTCGTGGAGGAGTTCGGCGAGGCGGAGCGCGAGGACGACGCCTGCGTGCTCATCGCCAGGGTGACGCGCTGACCACGGCGGGATGCCTGACGGGGGCTCACGCGGGTGCGGTGTGGCCGCCCCTGCCCTTGGGTTTGGGCAGCGCCAGCCTGATCTCCTCCCGCAGTTCGCTGATCTTGGGGTAGCCGGAGTACTGGGCGGTGAGCCGGTACATCTGGCGCAGCCGGTCCCAGGTGCGGTGGGAGGAGTTGGAGCCCATCGACACCAGGGCGAGCCGGGCGTACCGGTCGGCCTGCTCGGGGTCGTCGGCGATGAAGCAGGCGGAGGCCATGGACAGGAAGTCGAAGATCTTCGACCGTTGCCGTCCGTCGACCCTGAGGGCCAGGGCCTTCTCCGCGTAGTGCTGGGCGTGCACGGCCGCGCCCGGCTCGTGCTCCGCCAGCGTGCGGTACGCCAGAGCCTGCATGCCGTACAGGTCCTCCTCCTTGAAGGTCTGCATCCAGCTCGGCGAGGGCACGTCGGCGCGGTCGGAGACGAAGAGGTCCTCCGCCCGGCCGAGGGTGCGGCGCATGGCCTGGCCCTTGCCCATGGACGCCTGGGCCCAGGCCTCGATGGTGTAGAGCATCGCCCGGGTCCGCGGCAGCACCTCGTCGCCGGAACCGGACTGGGCGAGCTTCATCAGGTCGAGCGCGTCGTCGGGCCGGCCCAGGTGCACCATCTGGCGAGCCGCCCGGGACAGCGCCTCCCCGGCGCGGGGCCGGTCGCCGCCCTCTCTCGCGGCATGCGCGGCGATGACGAAGTACTTCTGGGCCGTGGGCTCCAGGCCGACGTCGTGCGACATCCAGCCCGCGAGGACGGCGAGGTTGGCGGCGACGCCCCACAGGCGCCGCTGGAGATGGTCGGGGTGCCGGTAGGCGAGCATGCCACCCACCTCGTTGAGCTGGCCCACGACCGCCTTGCGTTGCAGCCCGCCGCCGCGGGCCGCGTCCCAGGCCCGGAACACTTCGACGGAGCGCTCCAGCTCCTCGATCTCCTGCGACCCGATGGGGGCGGCCTCGTAGCGGTCGAACCCCGCGGGGTCGGCGTGCAGGGGGTCGTCGTACTGGGGAGCGTCGGCGGTCAGGGCCGGATCGGTGTGCAGCCAGTCGTACATGGCACTGCTGAGGGCTGAGCCCGCGGCGAGCGCGGCACCCGCGCCCACCAAGCCGCGTCGGTTGAGCATGAGGTCCATTCCCGTGAATTCGGTGAGGACCGCAGCAGTCCGCTCGGGCGCCCACGGCACACCGTCGGGATGTTCCGCACTCCCGTCGCGTGGCCGTTTCCCCGCACGCCCGTGCCGGACCAGACCGAGGTCCTCGATGGTCACGACACGGCCGAGACGCTCGGTGAACAGAGCCGCCAGCACCCGTGGCACCGGATCACGCGGGATCTCTCCCGTGTCGATCCAACGCCGCACCCGTGAGGTGTCGGTCGCCAGCTGGGGGTGGCCCATGGCCGCCGCCTGCTTGTTGACCAGTCTCGCGAGTTCGCCCTTGGACCAGCCGGCCAGGCCGAACAGGTCCGCGAGACGGGTGTTGGGTTGTCCGCTCACATCAAGCCCCCAGGAACTCGGCTGAGTTGACAGTAGCCCGGTGAGAGTTGCCGGGCGACTATTCGCCAGGGTTCGCCAGGGCACGCCAGATGGTGTGCCAGTGGGCGTCGGGTGTCAGGTAGGAACGCGCCACCCCGACCCGGTCGCCTTCAGCGACAAGGGACGCATTCCCCAGGGTGTATCCGGGGCACCGGGCCGGGCGGCGCACTGTCGTCGCAGGTACACGAAGGGATCTGTCTCGCCCATGTACACAGCATCGTCCTCCGTGTCCGCCCCACCCCGGTCGCTGCACGCCCGCCCGG
Organism: Streptomyces sp. ALI-76-A; assembly: GCF_030287445.1. GTDB lineage: Bacteria > Actinomycetota > Actinomycetes > Streptomycetales > Streptomycetaceae > Streptomyces. Next base: position 950,351 of record NZ_JASVWB010000002.1, read on the forward strand.
CGGGCGGCGGCCCCTACCTCGACCCCGCACGTCCGACTGCCCCCGTGCTCGGTCCGGGCAGGGCACGGCGTGTTCCGGGGCTCGGCACCCAACCGCTCAGCGGGAGACTCGACTTGTCCGGCCCTCAGGGCGCCCAGCTGCGCACGGCGATCGCGTCGGTGCACCGGATCTGCCCGGAGTTCGCCCCGGTGCAGGTGCTGCGCCGCAGCGGCCGCTCCGTGCTCCTGGTCGGCACGACAGGACGCAGCACCGCCGTCGCCAAGTGTTTACTGGACCACTCACCCGCGTGGGCCGAGCGGATCCGGCACGAGATAGCCGCGTACCGCTCGTTCGTCCGGCACCGCCCTCCGGTGCGGGTGCCGAGGCTGATCGCGGCGGACCCGGACAACTGCACCCTCGTCATCGAGCGGATGCCCGGCCGCGTGGCGGCCCTGCAACGGCACCCGACCGAGGCCCCGCCCCGCGCGGACATCAGGGCGGCACTCGGCGCGGTCTGCCGGCTCAACTCCTGGCGCCCCCCGGCGGGCACCTTCGACGCCCCGCTGGACTACGCGACGCGCATCAACCGGTACCACGAGCTGGGGCTGCTCACCGACCGGGATCTGGGCGACCTCCAGAAGCTGCTGCACGGCATCGCCGCGACCGTGGGCCGGCAGGGCATGGGCCAGTTCTGCCACGGTGACGCGCTCCTGTCCAACATCCTCCTGTCCCCGGCCGGTCCGGTGCTGGTGGACTGGGAGCACGCCGGCTGGTACCTGCCGGGGTACGACCTGGCGACCCTGTGGTCGGTCCTCGGGGACGCCCCGGTGGCCCGGCGGCAGATCAGCCAGATCGCCCAGTCGGCGGGTCCGGCCTCGCGGGACGCGTTCCTGGTGAACCTGATGCTCGTGTTGACCCGGGAGATCCGTACCTACGAGATGGCCGTACAGCGTTCGATGCACGACACGACCCCGGTCGCACCGGGAGCGGCCCACCCCGGTGCCGCGCCGTCCGGCGAGGAACAGCGGCTGCTGCTGAGGCGGCTGCACGACGACTGCCAGCTGGCCCGCCGGGCCGTGCGCGCGGCGGTCGGCACTCGCTGACGGGGACGACGGTCCGCGGTGCGCCCACCCGAGGTGGCGTGCGCCGCGGGCCTTCGTAGGTCCGGGCCCGGGCGGGCGGTCACCGGAACGGCGTATCCGGCATCCGGCGGACCTGCCGGTCCAGGCGCTGCCGCCGCTGCCGTACCGGCTGCTCGAAGGGCAGACATACGCGGTCGGTGCCCAGGTGCCGCGGTACCGGGCGAGTCTCCTACGCGGTCACCTTCAGCACCGACTCGCACCGGGTCGTGGTGGGCGAGGACCGGTACGACGGGATCCGGTTCGCCCACCGGCCGGCGTTCGTGCGCGCCGCGGACGTACGGGTGGAGCCGTCGGCCGGGTGGTGGCCTCAGCCCTGCTGGAAGAGCTCCGCCGGGAGCGGCTTCAGCAGGGCGTACAGGTCGTCGGTGATGGGGCGGTCCCAGGCGGCGATGGTCACCAGGACGTTGTCGCTGCGGTCGAACTGCACGCAGGAGATCCGGCTCTCGGAGAGCTTGAGGCGGCGCACGATCAGCAGGTTGTCGCCCTGCATCACCGGCATGTCCTCGGTGCCGACGACGGTCACGTCCTCGTCGTTCTCCAGGGCCAGCAGAAGCTGTCCGACCTCGAACGGGATCTCGCCCTCGGCGATGTCGCGGGCCGGGGAGCCCTCCGGCAGATTGCCGATGATCATCGCGGGGCCACGGCCGCCGAACAGGTCGTACCGCAGGTACAGGCCCTGGCAGCTGCCGTCGGGGGCGGGAAGCAGGCCGGCGTTCAGATTGCCGGGCCAGTCGCTCGGGTCCATGGCCAGGACGTCGAAGTCGGGCCCGGCGGGAGTGGCACTGCGGCGGCGGAGGAACGACATGCCGCCATGGTACGTGCCCGGGGCCGCGCGTGACGTGCGGGCGGCCCCGGAAAACGGGCTGTCCACGGCAGCCGCACCCAGACACCGCGACGGTGGCGTTTCACGGTGGCGGCCCACCCGGGCCGGGTGCCGCGGGACACCGTGCACCCGCCACGGCCGACGCGGCACCGGCACCCACCACGGCGACGTGGCACCGGCATCCGCCCGGCCGGTGCGGAGCCATGCCCCGTGACAGCCGGCGCGAAGCCACGACCCGCCAGGGCCGGCGCGGGTCACGCGAGCCGTCACAGCCCCTGCGGAGCCGGCAGCCAGCACAGACGGCGAGTCCCACGACCCGCCACAGCCGATACGCGCCCCGTGAAGCCGCACAACCCCTGCGGCGCCCGCAGCCGGCCCCAACCGGGGCCAAGCCACGACCCGCCACAGCCGATACAGGCCAACAGCCGATACGCGCCCCGTGAACCCGCACCGCCCCCGCGGAGTGCGCGGTCAGGCACACCGGTGTGAAGCCACGACCTGTCACGGCGGATGTGGGCCAGGGACCCCGTCGCGGTCCATGTCGGCCCGCCCGGAAGTCCTCCCGGGGCGGGACCGCGCGAACACTGGACCCCGTGGCGGCCCGTCGCCCGGGACTGGCACGGTCTGGTGCCCGTGGGGCCGGGAGGTTCACTCCTCCGGGGGAGCCGGTGGTACCACGGCGACGGGGCTCGCCGCGTGCAGCAGGACGGCGTGGGTGACGGATCCCAGCAGGCGGGCGGGCGCCAGCAGGCGCCGGCGGTGGCGGCCCACGACGACGAGGTCGGCGTCCTTCGAGGCGGCGACGAGATGCCCGGCCGCGTCGCCCGGGGCCACGTACGGCTCGGTCCGGACGTCGGGGTGCCGGGCACGGTGCGGGGCGAGGAAGCCCTCGGCGAGCGTCCGGGTCTCGTTCTCGACGGCGTCCTGGTCGAATACCGGCGGGACGAGTTCGGCGGGCGTCGCCCAGGTCTGCACCGGCCAGGCGTAGGCGGCGACGACCTGGAGGCGTGCGCCGCGCAGGGCGGCCTCGGTGAAGGCGAAGGCGAGCGTGGACTCGTCGGGGCTGTCCACCTGGAGGCCGACGACCACCCGCGGACCGGGTTCGTCCGGCGTCCGGCCGTGCACCTCGCGGCCGGGGCGGGGCACCACGACGGCCGGGCACTCGGCGTCGCGGGCGGCGGCCATCCCGTTGGAGCCGAGCAGCAGACTGGCGAAGCCGCCGCGGCCGCGCGAGCCGAGCACCAACAGCTGGGCGGTCGTGCCGAGTTCGGGCAACAGGGCGGCCGGCGCGCCGTCCAGGCCGAGGTACTCGACGTCCGGCCGGTCCGCCCGCCCGTCCAACCGCGTACGCACCTGGTCGAGCACCGGGTCGTCGCCCACGTCGGGCGGGCCGGCGACCAGCACGTCCGGCCGGGCCCAGGCGGAGTACTGCCGCACATGGACCACCCGCAGCGGCACGGCACGCCGACGGGCGGCGTCCAGAGCCCAGTCCAGGGCGCGCAGACTGTCGTCCGACCCGTCGACCGCCGCGATCACCGGCAGGGTGTCCATGGGTGCCTCATTTCCGGATGTACGACCTTCGCTTCCTGGGGCCAGCCTTGCTCAGGCCGGGGTCCCGGGGCAGCGGCGAAGGCCGCGTGTCCGGAAAAACGCGCGGAACACCGCCGGATCGGTCCGTCCGGCGGATCAGGTGAGGTCGAACTCCCCTTCCCGCGCTCCCGACACGAACGCGCCCCACTCCGCGGGCGTGAAGATCAGGGAAGGGCTCTGCGGGCGGCCGCTGTTGCGCATCGCGATGAATCCCTCGACAAAGGCGATCTGGACATCTCCCAGGCCACGGCTGCTGGAGTGCCATTCGGCGTTGCTGAGGTCCAGCTCGGGCTTGTCCCAGCCCATGAGCGGCTGCTGCTGGATGGTGGTCTCGGCCACGTCCGTGCTCCTCCCGATTGCGTCGTCCGCGGCCAGCCTAGCGACCGGTTGCTGGTGCCAACAGGCCACGTGAGGGGGACCTTTCAGGAGTCGGGTGGCCGCGACCCCACGAGCCACATCGCGAAGAACTGGGATCCGCCGCCGTAGGCGTGCCCGAGCACCCTGCGCGCCCCGTCCACCTGGTGTTCCCCGGCCTGCCCGCGCACCTGGAGTGCCGCCTCGGCGAACCGGATCATGCCGGAGGCGCCGATCGGGTTGGTCGACAGGACACCGCCCGACATGTCGACGGGCAGGTCCCCGTCGAGTTCGGTCACCCCGGACTCGGTGAGTTTCCAGCCCTCGCCCTCGTCGGCGAAGCCGAGGTTCTCCAGCCACATGGGTTCGTACCAGGAGAACGGGACGTACATCTCGACGGCGTCGATCTCCCGGCGCGGGTCGGCGATCCCCGCCTGCCGGTAGACGTCGGCCGCGCAGTCCTTGCCGGCCTGCGGCGACACCGCGTCCTTGCCGGCGAAGAGGGTGGGTTCGCTGCGCATCGCGCCGCCGTGCATCCAGGCCGGGGACCGGGGCGCGCGGGCGGCTCCGGCGCGGTCGGTGAGGATCATCGCGCAGGCGCCGTCGGAGGAGGGGCAGGTCTCCGAGTAGCGGATCGGGTCCCAGAGCATGGGCGAGGCCTGGACCTTCTCCAGGGTGATGTCGTGTTCGTGCAGGTGGGCGTAGGGGTTCTTCAGCGCGTTGCGCCGGTCCTTGTAGGCGACCAGCGAACCGACCGTGTCGGGGGCGCCGCTGCGCCGCATGTACGCGCGTACGTGCGGGGCGAAGAAGCCGCCGGCCCCGGCGAGCAGGGGCTGCTGGAAGGGGATCGGCAGGGACAGGCCCCACATGGCGTTGGACTCGGACTGCTTCTCGAAGGCGAGGGTGAGCACGGTGCCGTGGACCCGGGCGGCGACCAGGTTCGCGGCGACCAGGGCCGTCGATCCGCCGACCGAACCGGCGGTGTGGACCCGGAGCATGGGCTTGCCGACGGCGCCCAGCGCGTCGGCGAGGTACAGCTCCGGCATCATCACGCCCTCGAAGAAGTCGGGCGCCTTGCCGATGACGACGGCGTCGATGTCCGCCCAGGTCAGCTCGGCGTCGTCGAGCGCGCGTCGGGCGGCCTCCCGGACGAGTCCGGCGATCGACACGTCCCGGCGTGCCGCGACGTGCTTGGTCTGGCCGATGCCCACGACGGCCACGGGTTCCTTGCTCATCGCGGATCCCCTTCGAGTACGGCGACCAGGTTCTGTTGCAGGCAGGGGCCGGACGTGGCGTGTCCGAGGGCCCGGTCGGACTCCCCCCGGTGGATGGCCGCGGCGGCCTCGCCGACGCGGATGAGCCCGGCGGCCATGATCGGGTGGGCGGCGAGCGCGCCCCCGGACGGATTGACGCGCACATCGCCGTCCAGCCGCAGCGCCTTGCGCAGGACGATCTCCTGGGCGGAGAAGGGCGCGTGCAGTTCGGCCGTGTCGACGGGCCGCTCGAAGGCACCGGCTCTCTCGGCCGCCAGCCGGGTGGAGGGGGAGTCGGTCAGGTCCCGCACGCCCAGGCCGTGCGCCTCGATGCGGTGGTCGATGCCGCGGATCCAGGCGGGCCGCGCGCACAGCTCCCGGGCCCGGTCCCCGGCCGCGAGGATCACGGCGGCGGCGCCGTCGCCGATGGGCGGGCAGTCGCCGGTGCGCAGGGGACGTACGACGTACTCCCCCGGTGGCACCGGGCCCCGCAGCTGGGCGTGGGGGTTGGCGGTGGCGGCCTCGCGGCTGCGGGCGGCCACGGCGGCCAGCGCGGGTTCGTCCGTGTCGCCCGCGTCGATGAGCGCCTGTGCCTGGAGGGCGGCGAGGGCGACGGAGTCGGGCCACAGGGGGGCCACGTAGTACGGGTCGAGCTGCCGGGTCAGGACGTCGCGCACGGGGCCGGGCGACGACTTGCCGTAGGAGTACACGAGTGCGGTGTCGGCGTCGCCGGTGAGCAGCTTGGTCCACGCCTCGTACAGGGCCCAGGCCCCGTCCATCTCGACGTGCGACTCGGAGATCGGCGGCCACGCGCCCACCCCGTCGAGGGCGAGGGTGAAGGAGAAGGCGCGGCCGGCGAGGTAGTCGCTGGAGCCGGAGCAGGTGAAGTCGATGTCCGGGGTCTTCAGGCCGGTCCGGGCGAGTACGTCGTGCAGGACCGGCATGAGCATCTCGACCTCGGAGAACTCCTCGCTGGTGCGCCGGTGATCGGTCTGGCCGAAGGCCACCACGGCGATCTCGCGCGTCACAGCAGCTCCTTGAAGGTGTCGTACTCCGCGTCCGGTTCTCCGGTCGGCCGGTAGTGGTCGGGGTGGCGGCCGTCCTGCGTCCACACCGGTTCGACGCGCAGGCCCAGGCGCACCTGGTCGTAGGGGATGCCGCCGATCCGGCCGTGCAGGGCGAGGTCCGCCCCGTCGAGGGCGATGTGGGCGTACACGTACGGCACCTCGATGTCGAGGTTCTTCGCCTTGATGTTGACGATGCAGAAGGTGGTGACCGTGCCGCGCGGACCCACTTCCACCTGTTCCGATGTGGCCACGCCACAGGTGGGGCAGGCGCCCCTCGGCGGGACGTACACCTTGCGGCAGGACGGGCACCGCTCGCCGACCATGCGCCGGTCGCCGAGCGCGTGGATGAAGGCGGACTGGGCGCGGCCGGGCGAGTAGGTGTAGTCGAGGCGGGCCGGGGCGACGATGCCGGTGACCGGGTCCGCGAACGTGCCGGTGCTGCCGGTGAGTTCGGCGGTCCCGCCGTCGTACGGTTCGAAGCAGGCGATGTCCGTGATGGCGCCCGCGCGTTCGCCGGCCCAGCGGACGCGGACGCGCATGCCGGTGTGCACGGCGTCGGGGCCGGGGGCGTCGAGGGCGTGCAGGAGGGCGGTGTCGGCGCCGTCGAGGCGGACCAGGGCCCAGGCGAACGGGGTCGACAGGGGCTGGCCGCGGCGGGGGGCGTGGTTCCAGGCCCAGGTGGTGACCGTGCCGGTGGGGGCGACCTCGACGAGGTCGCGGATCTCCTCGGCGGTGACCGGGTCGTACTCGACGGGCGGGACGAGGACGCGGCCGTCGCCGGTGCGCACGCCGAGGACGACGCGTTCACGCAGGCCGGTGAGGAAGGCGCTCTGGACGGGGCTGAGGGAGCGGGTGAAGGGGAACTCGACGACGAGCGGCGCTTGGAGGACTTCGGGCATCCCGGATGTCTCCTTCCGAGGGAGGGGCGGGCGCGTCCGGGAAAGGGTCAGGCGCGCTTGTACTCGGGGGGCCGTTTCTCCGCGAAGGCGCGGGCGCCCTCCTTGGCGTCGGCGGTGTCGAAGACGGGCCAGCCGCGTTCGAGTTCGGCGGCGAGTCCCTCGGCCTCGGTCATCTCCGCGGTCTCGTACACCGAGGCCTTGACGGCCTCGACGGCGAGCGGGCCGCAGGCGTTGACCTGCTCGGCGATCTCCAGGGCCTTGGTGAGCGCGGTGCCGTCGGGGACCACATGCCCGATCAGGCCGATGTCCGCCGCCTCACGGGCGCTGTAGGGGCGGCCGGTGAGCAGCATCTCCAGGGCGTGGGTGCGCGGGATCTGGCGTTGCAGCCGGACCGTGGAGCCGCCGATCGGGAACAGGCCGCGCCTGACCTCGAACAGGCCGAAGGTCGCGGACTCGCCCGCGACCCGGATGTCGGTGCCCTGGAGGATCTCGGTGCCGCCGGCGACGCAGTACCCCTCGACGGCGGCGATCACCGGTTTGCGGGGGCGGTGGTGGCGCAGCATCGCCTTCCAGTGCAGGTCGGGGTCGGCCTTGAGGCGGTCCCGGAGGTGCTCGCCCGCCATGCCCTGGCCGGCCAGGGCCTTGAGGTCCATGCCGGCGCAGAACGCGCCGCCGGCGCCGGTGAGCACGATCGAGCGGACCTCGTCGTCGGCGTCGGCCGCCAGCCAGCCGTCGTACAGGCCGACCAGCATGGACAGCGAGAGCGCGTTCCTGGCGTCGGGTCTGTTGAGCGTGAGTACCAGTGTGGCGCCTTCGCGTCGCACGGTGAGGTGTTCCGTCCCAGCCATGGGCCATCTCCCCTCTGACAGAACGAGAACAGGTTGCAGGAGGCGGCGGGGCACTTCAAGGGTTTTCTGACAGTCAGTCAGATTTCTTCGGCGCGGACCCTTCCCACTTGCGGCGCCCTTTGCTCTGATGACCGGCAACCGTTGGGGAGCCAGGCCGTCCTAGGTCAGGAGGAGCGGTGGAGTACAACCTTGCCGACCTGTTCGAGTCGGTCGTCGACGTGGTCCCGGACCGCGAGGCGCTCGTGTACATCGACCATCCGGGCACGGGCGCGGAGCGCCGGCTGACGTACGCGGAGCTGGACGCGGCGGCCAACCGCGTCGGCCACCATCTCCTCGGCAGCGGCCTGCGTCCCGGCGAGCACGTCGGGCTGCACCTCTACAACGGGATCGAGTACCTCCAGACCGTGCTCGGCTGCCTGAAGGCGCGACTGGTACCGGTCAACGTCAACTACCGGTATGTAGAGGAGGAGTTGGTCTATCTCTACCGGGACGCCGATCTGGCGGGCCTGGTCTTCGACGCGGAGTTCACGGACCGGGTGGCGGCGACGCTGCCGCACACGGACGCGCTGCGGCACCTGGTGCGGGTCGGGGTCCCGGCTCCCGGGGCGGCCGAGGTGGCCGCCGTGGACTTCGCGCGGGCCGAGAGCGCCGGGTCCCCGGAGCGCGGGTTCGCGCCCCGCTCGGGCGACGACCTGTTCATCATCTACACCGGCGGCACCACCGGGATGCCCAAGGGGGTGATGTGGCGCCAGGAGGACCTGTTCTTCTCGGGGCTCGGCGGTGGCGCGCCGACGGGTGAACCGGTGAAGAAGCCGGAGGAGCTGGCCGAGCGGGTCGCGGCCGGCGGCGCGGGGATCACCTTCCTCCCCGCTCCCCCGCTGATGCACGGCACGTCCACGCTGACGGCGTTCATCGGCTTCTACTTCGGCCAGCGGGTGGTGCTGCACCGCAAGTTCGTGCCCGAGGAGGTGCTGCGGACCATCGAGAAGGAGAAGGTCACCAGCATGTCGCTGGTGGGCGACGCGATGCTGCGCCCGTTGATCGACGCGCTCGAAGGCCCGCTCAAGGGCACCGACATGTCGTCGATGTTCAGTGTGTCGTCCTCGGGGGCGATCATGTCGGACACGGTGCGCCGGCAGTTCCGGGCGCTGGTCCCGAACGTGATGCTCCTCGACAACTTCGGTTCCTCCGAGTCGGGCTTCAACGGGACGGCCACGGAGGACTCCGGCCCCGAGCGGGGCTTCCGCATCCGGGTCAACGCCCGTACCCAGGTGGTCGATCCGGCCACGTACGAGCCGGTCGCCGCCGGTGAGGTGGGGCGTGTCGCGCAGCGCGGCCGGGTGCCGCTCGGCTACTACAACGACCCGCGCAAGACCGCCGAGACCTTCTTCGAGAAGGACGGCGAGCGGTGGGTGCTGCTCGGCGACATGGCCACCGTCGACGAGGAGGGCGTGGTGACCGTGCTCGGCAGGGGCTCGCAGTGCATCAACACGGGCGGCGAGAAGGTGTATCCGGAGGAGGTCGAGCAGGCGCTCAAGTCCCATCCGGACGTCTACGACGCATTGGTGGCCGGCGTGCCGGACCCGAAGTGGGGCCACCGGGTGGCGGCCGTGGTGCAGGTGCGGGCGGGCGCGGCACCGCCGTCCCTGGAGGACGTCCAGGCGCACTGCCGTTCCCGGCTGGCCGGCTACAAGATCCCGCGCCGGCTGGTGATCACGGAGGCGCTCCGGCGGTCGCCCAGCGGCAAGGCGGACTACCGGTGGGCCCGGGAGACGGCGGCGGCCGCGGACGGGTGAATCACCCCCGCGTGATTGAACCGAACGTGACGTGCGAACGTACGGGGTGGTGGCAGGCTCGGCCCCCGGGCCCTGTTTGCCATGTCATCGCACGACCGCACGGAAGGACCGCCGGGTGTCGCTCTTCACTCGTTCCCGCCAACTGCCCGACGCCGAGGGCGAGGCGGTCCCGGTCGGCGGCGACACCGCTGCCACCGCCGCGGCGGGCGGGACGAGCAAGGCCGAGGCGGCGGGCGACGACTCCGACAGGGCGGAGGAGGCGGCCGCGGAGCCGGACGAAGCCGCACCGGCCGAGGCCACCGGGGACACGGCCGAGGACAAGAGGGCGGGAGCACCGGCCGGCGAGGAGGAGGCAGCCGCGCCACAGGAGCCGGAAGACACCACCGTCGAGCCGGCGGAAGCGGCGACCGAGGACCGGCCCGACCCCGCCGAGCCCGTCGACTCCCCGAAACCCGGCTGGTTCGGATGGCGCCGCCGCTGTCCCGGCGCCGCTCGCGGTGTGGCCGTGGGAACGAGCGTGCTGGCCGGTGCGGTGGTGCTCGCCGCGCTGCTCCTGCCCAACCGGATCGACCGGATCTCGCTGCTCTCCTTCCTCCGCATGCCGGTCGAGGGGATCGTCCTGGCGTGCTTGCTGCTCGCGCTCCCCGGGAAACCGCGCCGGATCGCAGCCGTCGCCTCAGGTGTCTTCCTCGGACTGTTCACCGTCCTGAAGTTCCTGGACATGGGCTTCACCCAGTTCCTGGCCCGCCCGTTCGACCTCGTCTTCGACTGGATCCTGCTGGACGACGCCATGGACTTCGTCAGGGAGTCGTTCGGCCGCTCGGGCGAGGTGCTCGCGGTGGCCGGGGTGATCGTCCTGCTGATCGCCGTCCTCGCACTGAGCACGCTCTCGGTGGTCCGGCTGACGAACCTGATGGCCCGGCACCGTCCGGCGGCCGTCCGCAGCGTCCTCGTCCTCGGCACCGTGTGGGTCACCTGCTTCACGCTCGGCGTGCAGGTCGGGGGAGTCACGATCGCGACCAAGGGCAACACCGAGTTCCTCGCCAACCGTGTGCAGAACGTGCGCAACGGCCTGGGCGACGCCAAGGTCTTCGAGAAGCAGGCCGCCGCCGACGCGTTCGCCGCCACCCCGCCCGACCAGCTGCTCACCGGGCTGCGCGGCAAGGACGTCCTGTTCACCTTCATCGAGAGCTACGGCCGGGTCGCCCTCGACGACCCGGCGATGGCGCCGGAGATGGACGCGACCCTGAAGGAGGGCACGAGCCGGCTCGAGGCGGCCGGCTTCCAGTCGCGCAGCGCCTGGCTCAGGTCGCCGGTGACGGGCGCGGGCAGCTGGCTGGCCCACTCGACGTTCCTTTCCGGCCTGTGGGTCAAGAACCAGCAGCGTTACCGGAGCCTGACGACCGGCGACCGCGAGACCCTCACCAGTTACTTCCAGAAGACCGGCGCCTGGCGCACGGTGGGCATCATGCCGGGGGTCCGCAAGGCCTGGCCCGAGGGCGAGTACTTCGGCCTCGACCACATCTACGACTCCGAGAAACTGGGCTACCACGGCCCCTACTTCAGCTGGACGCCCGTACCGGACCAGTTCAGCATGGAGGCCTTCCAGCGCCTGGAGCACGGCAGGAAGAACCGCGACCCGATCATGGCGGAGATCATCCTGGCCTCCAGCCACAGCCCCTGGTCCCCCATCGCCCGCATGGTCGACTGGGACGACCTCGGCGACGGCTCCGTGTTCCACGAGATCAAGAAGGAGGGCACGGACCCCAAGAAGGTCTGGCAGGACCCGGAGCGCGTGCGCACCGAGTACCGGCACGCCGTCGAGTACTCCCTGGACAGCCTGACCGAGTGGGTCGAGCGCTACGGCGACGAGAACACGGTCCTCGTCTTTCTCGGGGACCACCAGCCGGTGCCCACCGTCACCGCGGGCGACACCAGCAAGGACGTGCCCGTGACGATCGTCGCGCACGACCAGAAGGTGCTGGACCGGATCTCCGACTGGGGCTGGACGCCGGGGCTCAGGCCCGCCGAGGACGCTCCGCAGTGGGGCATGGACAAGTTCCGCGACCGCTTCATGACGGCGTACGCGAAATAGGGGGACCGGGACGCGGTCGCCCGGGCCCTCACGGCGGCCCTGACGGAGCCCGTCGGCGTGCCGGTCACCGTCGGGAACGTCGCCCCAAAGTCGCCGGAGCGGTCCAGGGACGGGATCGGGCGGGGCGAGGACCGCGTCCGCGGCGACCGGTCAGGCGCCGAAGCGGTCCCTCAGCTCCCGCTTGAGGATCTTCCCGCTCGCGTTGCGTGGCAGTTCGTCCACGAACACCACCCGCTTCGGTGCCTTAAAGTGGGCGAGCTTCTCGCGGGCGTGGGCGATCAGTTCCGCCTCGTCCGCCGCGCCGCGCGGGACGACGACCGCCGTGACCGCCTCGATCCAGCGGTCGTCGGGCAGGCCGATCACGGCGACCTCGGCGACGGACTCGTGGGTGTACAGCGCGTCCTCGACCTGGCGCGAGGGGATCAGTACGCCGCCCGAGTTGATGACGTCCTTCACCCGGTCGACGATGGTGAAGTAGCCGTGGGCGTCGCGCACCGCGAGGTCGCCGGAGTGGAACCAGCCGTCGCGGAAGGCCTCGGCGGTCTCCTCGGGCTTGTCCCAGTAGCCCTCGCACAACTGCGGGGAGCGGTAGACGACTTCGCCGGGCGTGCCGTCGGGCACGTCGTTGCCGTCCTCGTCGACCACGCGCGCGTCGACGAAGAGGACGGGCCGGCCGCAGGAGCCCATCCGCCCCTTGTGCTCGTCGGGCGCCAGGACGGTGGCGAGCGGGCCGATCTCGCTCTGGCCGAAGCAGTTGTAGAAGGCGAGCTTCGGAAGCCGTTCGCGCAGACGCTCGAGGACGGGCACCGGCATGATCGACGCCCCGTAGTACGCCTTGCGCAGCCCGCCGAGGTCGCGGGTGGTGAAGTCGGGGCGCTGGGACAGGGCGATCCAGACCGTGGGCGGGGCGAACAGGCTGTCCGCCCGTCCGGCCTCGATCAGGTCGAGGAGCCGGTCCCCGTCCGGCGCGTCGAGGATGAGGTTGGTGGCGCCGACCGCGAGGTACGGCAGCAGGAACACGTGCATCTGCGCCGAGTGGTAGAGCGGCAGCGAGTGCACCGGGCGGTCGCCCGCGCTGAGGTCGAGCGCGGTGATGGCGCTCAGGTACTCGTGCACCAGGGCGCGATGGGTCATCATCGCGCCCTTCGGCAGGGCCGTCGTGCCCGAGGTGTAGAGCAGCTGGACCAGATCCTCGCTGCGCGCCTCGGGGCCGTCGTACGCGGGTGTGGAGGGCAGGCGTGCCAGCAGGGAGTCGTCGCTGTCGCGCAGGGCCAGCGTACGGACACCGGCGGGGAGCCGGCCGGCGAGGTCCGGGTCCGCGAGGACCAGGGAGCTGCCGGACTGGCCGACGACGTACGCGAGGTCGTCGCCGGTCAGGTTCTGGTTGACCGGCACGTGGACCAGGCCCGCCCGGGCGCAGGCGAGGAAGCCGATCAGGTACGCGTCCGAGTTGTGGCCGTACGCGCCGACCCGGTCGCCCCGGGAGAGCCCCTGGCCCAGCAGCAGGCTCGCCGCGCGGGAGACGGCCTCGTCGAGTTCCTCGTACGTCCAGGCGCGGTCGGCGTACTCCACCGCCACGCGCGCCGGGGTGCGCCGGGCGCTGCGGCGCAGCACCCCGTCGACCGTGCTGCCGTGTCCAGGCGTCATGACACATGATCCTCGGCCCGCCGCGGGAGGAGGTCAAGCGCGGCGAGGGTTCCGGGCGACGGGAAGGGATCCGGGCGACGCGAGAGGGATCCGGGCCGACCCGAGAGGCTTGGCGGCATCACACGGCGCCTCCAAGGCGGCGCGCACCGGTGGGGCCCGCGGGCACATACCCGTTGGTACGCTCAACCGCTCCTTCCCTCAAGGACGTTGGGAGGCACGATGCGCACCCGCCTGAGACGCTTCGCCGTCACGGCCGTCGCCCTGCTCACCGCCACCACCGCGCTGCCGTCGGCCGCGGCGCAGAGCCGGGACCGGCCGCACCACCATCCGTCCCACGGCGGCCTGTCCGCCGTCATCCGCTACACCGAGTACGGCATCCCGCACATCGTCGCCAAGGACTACGCGAACCTCGGGTTCGGAACCGGCTGGGCGCAGGCCACCGATCAGGTGTGCACGCTCGCCGACGGCTTCGTGACCGTGCGCGGCGAGCGTTCGCGGTACTTCGGACCCGACGCGGCACCCGACTCCTCGCTGTCCTCGGCCGCGCGGAACCTCTCCAGCGACCAGTACTTCCGCGGGGTGCGGGAGTCCGGCACGGTGGAGAAGCTGCTCGCGGAACCGGCGCCGCGCGGCCCCAGCCGTCAGGCGAAGGAGCTGATGCGGGGCTTCGCGGCGGGATACAACGCCTGGCTGAAGCAGAACCGGATCACCGACCCGGCGTGCCGGGGTGCCGCCTGGGTGCGTCCCGTGACGGCGCTCGACGTGGCCGCGCGCTCCTTCGCGCTCGCCGTGCTCGGCGGTCAGGGCCGCGCGATGGAGGGCATCACGGCGGCCGGGCCGCCCACCTCCGCGACGGCGCCGGCCGCGCCGCCCGACGCCCGGGACACCGCCCGAGCCGCCCGGGAGCTCTTCGCCGCGGACTCCGCCGACATGGGCTCCAACGCCGTCGCGTTCAGCGGCGCAACGACCGCGAACGGGCGCGGGCTGCTGCTGGGCAATCCGCACTACCCCTGGCAGGGCGGGCGTCGCTTCTGGCAGTCGCAGCAGACCATCCCCGGCGAGCTGAACGTGGCCGGCGGTTCACTGCTCGGCTCCCCGACGGTGTCCATAGGGCACACCGCACATGTGGCCTGGAGCCACACCGTCGCGACCGGTGTCACCCTCAACCTCCACCAGCTGACCCTGGATCCGGCCGACCCGACCACGTACCTGGTGGACGGCGTCCCGCAGCGGATGACCCGGCGCACGGTCACCGTGCCGGTGCGGGGCGGCGCCCCGGTGACCCGGACGCAGTGGTGGACGCGGTACGGCCCCGTGGTCACCTCGCTCGGTTCCTCGCTGCCGCTGCCCTGGACGGCCACGACGGCGTACGCGCTGGGCGACCCCAACGCCGCGAACCTGCGGGGCGCGGACACCTCGCTGGGCTTCGCCAGGGCGCGCGGCACGGACGGCGTCCTCGGCTCGCTCCGCCGTACGCAGGGCCTGCCCTGGGTGAACACGGTCGCCGCCGACGCCGCCGGCCACACGCTGTTCACGCAGTCCCAGGTGCTCCCCCGGGTCACCGACGAACTGGCGCGGCGCTGCTCCACCCCCTGGGCCAGGTCACCTACCCCGCCGCGGGGGTCGCGGTGCTCGACGGCTCGCGCGGCGACTGCGCGCTCGGCAGCGACCCCGACGCCGTCCAGCCGGGGATCCTCGGGCCCGCGAGGATGCCGGTCCTCACGGACGCCCCGTACGCGGAGAACTCCAAGACCATGATCAAGGCATGTTTTATGTGCGTCGCTGACCTGCCGGGAGACCCCGCTCGACCAGTCTAGGCCGCGACCCTCTCCACGAGAACCGCAGCCACTCTTCCATCGAGTCCCAGGCATCGCCCGTGAGGTCGTCCGGCGCGCGGTTCTGGAACTGATGCTCCACCACGACCGTGCCGGTCCCGCTCACGGTGTCCAGTGCGACCGCGGCCGTCATGATGATCTCCGCGAGTTCCTTCGACACGCCCCCGGGTGAGGCGCCCTTCCGCGGGTTGGCGCCGAGCGCTCCGTGAAGGGCCTCCGCGACCTCGCCCAGCTCCTGACTGATCTTGAGCACACGCACCGGCTCCGCCGCACGCCGCCCATCCCCTCAAGGCCCCTCCCCCAGACCGGTTCACGGACGCTCCTCCGCGTCGACCCCGCTCGGCAGGTCGACGGCGACGACGACGGCCCGCGACCGCCCGGCCGCGGCGGCGCGACGCCATTGGGCCGCCGATCGGGCGGTGCGACCGCCGATGCGTTCACCGGGTCGGCCGGAGCCGTCTCGTGCGGTGCAGCGACGATGTCCTCGTCGGCCAGTCATATCCCGGCGAAGCACTGGGCAGGCCGGTCGGCCTGGAAGAAATCGGCATGGTGTGGTCGGGCAGGCTCCGTGGGACGGGCCAGCGCGGCCGTACGCCTCGACGGCACCAGTTCGCGACCGAGGTATGCGTGTAGTCGACGCCCATCCCTTGTGACAGGCAGATCTCGTTCAGACGGTGGGCGAGTCTCTTGTGACTGATCCCTGACGCGGTGATCAGGCTCTCCAGCCGGACGTTCTCCCGGCGCCTGGAAGTGCTCGCTGTCGTAACGTCCGCCACGTCCGCCACTCTCCTCCTGGGGCCGACCGGTACCTGAACTCCAGCGTAGCTGTGGGGGGTTGGCGTGAGCAGCCGTCGCGATTTATGAGCCCTCCCTGTGAGTCCTCCCCCCGCCTGCCCGGCTCTGATCTGCTGATCGGAGGCTACGGAAAGGGGGTGCTCGAATGACCGGAACCCGAAGTTCACGCAATGGTGTGAAGCGAAACAGGAGGCGGCAATTCACTCGTTCGGCACGGTGGTTGGCTCATACGGCCCGGTGGCTCGCCACTCTATTGTGCGCCTACCTCCCCGTGACGCAGGAGATGACTTTCCTCCCCCAGGTATTGGTCAACGTTCTGTCCCTCCTCACTGTGCTGCTCATGCTGCTCCCCACCAATACAAACCACTCGCGGGACAAGCAGCACGTGGCCGGCCGCCGACGGCGCGTCCACCGGATTCGGGTACGCGGTGCTGTGCGCCGTCGGTCAGGTACCGGTCTCCGTTCAAGGTGACTACTCACGGGGTTGTGTGACCTCCGGCTCAAGCGCCGCTCGGCAGCCTCGCGCCGACGCCGGCGCTCCGCGCCCGCCTTCCGTCGTCTGCAGCTTGTTGCCGCTCAGGCTCGCGTTGCAGGTCCTCGGCCTGGTGAAGGCCGGTGGCAAGCAGTGCACCGACTCCACTCGGGTCTTGGCCACAGTCCGGGACCTGAACTGGCTCGAGCTCGCAGGGGAGACACTGAGCTTGACTCTGTCGGGGATCTTGAATGGTCGGACTCAGCTGACGAGGGTTCGCCAGGACTTTGACCGGGGGATTTCGTTCTGGTCCAGGAAGGTCTGGAAGGCGGTCGGCGGTCTCGGCGAAGAGGGTTCCTCGGTCGCTGACTGGCTGCTGAGTCGTTCGATGTTCACGGCGATGGCTGTGAGTACGTGTTGCAGGTGGGTTTTCGGCTGTCCTCGGTAGCGGCAGTGGCGCATTCCGTGTCCGTGGGCGAACTCGTTGATGGTGCCCTCGACTCCGGAGCGGACCGCGTAGCGGGTCTTCCAGTCGGGTGTCTGCTGCTCGGCGCGGACGCGGAGTTGCAGGTCGCGGAGTTCTCGTGGGGGAAAGCCCACGGTCCGGGCGCTGTCGGCGGTGGTGGTGCAGCGGGCGCGGACCGGGCAGGGGCGGCACTGGCTCTTGGTGAACCGGGCCACGATCAACGGGGCGGCGGCGGGCGAGGACGTCGGGTAAGGGCCGTGCCAGCCTGCGCTGACCTCGCCCTGGGGGCAGGTCACCTGCCGGCGGTCGAAGTCGATATGGAAGTCGTCCCGGTCGAAGCCCTCGTTCTTGCGGTGCTGCCGGGTGGGGTTGCCCGGCAGCGGCCCGCTCACGGTGACCTGGTGTTCGCGGGCGGCTCGTTCCAGGTGGACCACAGAGGTGTAGCCGCCGTCGACCAGGTGCTCGGCGGGCAGCAGCCCGCGACGCGCCAGGCGGGTGTGAATGCCGGGCAGGGCCTGGCCGTCGTTCGTGGCGGCCGACGTGGTGGCCACGTCCGTGATCACGTTGACGCTGTCGGAGGCACATGTCTCGGTGACATGCGCGGCGAACCCCTTCCAGCGGATGATGTGCCCGTGGCGGACGTAGCGCGCCGTGGTGTCGTAGGGGGAGAAGATCGCCGAGGAGGAGGGCGGCAGGCCGCCGTCGTCGGCGGTGCGCCAGCGCAGCGGCCTGCCGCGTCGCGGTGGTAGTTCTGCACGAGGAATCTGCCGCAGGGCCTCGGCCTGGGGGCCGGGCCGGTAACCCGGTCCGTGCTGATGGAGGCGTTCCAGCAGTCGGCAGGCGTCGTCGCCGGCGGCGAGGATCCTGGTCCTGCGCCGGGTGGGGTTCTTGCCCAGACGGACCGGACGGCCGTAGCGGCGCCCCCAGCCCTCGTCGACCAGGCCGGTCAACAGGTGCGACGCGGTGCGGGCCACTTCTTCCAGGACGGCGCGGACGGCCTCGGTGACCAGTTCCAGCCGGGTCAGGTCGCGCACCGCGGCCAGGACGTGGGTGGAGTCGGTGCGCTGCGTGGTGCGTTCTCGCACGAGTCCGGCCTCCTTGAGACGAGCCAGCGCCAGATCGAGGAGACGGTCGGCGCGGTCGTCCTCGGCGAGACGGTCGCGGAAGTCGGCCAGCACGCTGTGGTGGAAGCCGAGATCGTCCAGCTCCAGGGCCATGGCGTACTTGAAGTCGATGCGGCAGCGGACCGCTTCCGCTGCCTGACGGTCCGACAGGCCGAGCAGGAACTGCAGCACGCAGACAGTCGCCAGCTGGGCGGGCGACAGACCCGGACGACCGTCACGCGGGTACCAGTCGGCGAAGTCCTCGTCGCACCACAGCCCGGCGAGGCGGTCTCTCACCCACATCGCCGTCGTACCGCCCGGGTTGCTCGCCCGCGCGATCCGCGCGGTCAGAGACGGGACTTGCTCACCGGAATGAGGACGGAGCGACAACAGACACCTCGGCAGCTGCATCGGCCTGTGGAACAGCCCTGAGCATGCCCGCTGATCATGCTGGCGCACTGGGAAACTCCAAGATCCCCGACAGAGTCAAGCTAAGAGATTCTTTCCCGACAGGCGGGGCGCGACGCACTATGGAGACGGAGGCCACGGCGCTCGCGGTGAAGCACCAGCTGCGCGTGGCCGCGTCGAGCGTCGTGCCACGGTGACCGGGGCAGCCGGGTGCGCCATGGCGTCCCGGATTTCCGCCGGTCCCACGGAGGCTCGCGCCGTCCCGGCGGACATGGTCATGGGGTGCTCTTCATTCTCCAGTTCGGCGCACGCGGCACGTTCGGGGACTTGTCGGGGCGCATCGGCACATGGACGACCGGCCCCGACGGCCTCGCCGAAGCGAGGTGACGTGATGTGAAGAGACGTGACGCGACTTCAGATATGGCGACTTTCGAGGGGTTGCGCGAGGCCGTGGGAAGTTATCTGGCGTGACGGCACGGACGCCCGATCAGGCCACGCCGTCCCGCATCTCACGCAGCACGTCGGCGAGCCGGTGGACGCCCTCGGTGATCACTTTCTCGTCGGCGCTCAGGCTCAGGCGGAAGCACCGGGTCGCGTGCTCGGCGAGGCTGGGGGTGCGCAGCGGGTCCACGAAGAAGTGCCGCCCCGGTACGACGAAGACCTTCCGCTCCTTGAGCCGGCGGTACAGCGTGGTGTCGTCGAACCACGGGTGGTCCACCCACAGCCAGCAGAACATGCCGCCGTCCCCAGAATGCATGCGCCAGTCGACGTCCGCCGGCAGCAGTTTGCCCAGCAGTGCCTCGGCAAAGCGCTTCTTCTCGCGGTAGTACGGCGTGATCGCGGTGCTGGTGGTCGCGTCCAGACGCCCGTCGGCCATCACCCGGGCAAGTGCGTGCTGGGCGAGCTGGGGCGCGTGCAGGACGGAGTTGGACATGAACGAGGCGAGCGGCTCGATGTACTTCGGGTGGCCGATCGCGAAACCGATCCGTTCGCCGGGCAGTCCGGCCTTCGACGCGGAGAAGCAGTTGACGACGTTGTCGTTCAGCACCGGTTCGGTGTGTGCCTCCGCGATCTGGGGAAAAGGTGCGCCGTAGGCGTTGTCGACGAAGAGGGGCGCCTCACGCTCGGCCGCGAGCGCCGTCAGCGCTTGCAGGTCGGTGAGGGTCAGAGCGCGCCCGGTGGGATTGCCTGGACTGGAGACCAGCATCATGCCGATGTCCGTGCGACGCCGCAGTGCTTCGATGTCGAGGGCGTAGCGGAAGCTGTGGCCTTCCTCACGGTGGACCAGCGGGGTGACGCCGGCGATGCCGTCGTCGTGCATGCACAGCCCCTGGTAGCCGGTGTAGTCGGGCACCATGGGGAGCACGATCCGTCGGTCGTCGCGCATGCCCGGGCCGGTGAAGAGGGCGGCCGCAGCGAAGCAGACCATCTGGCTGCCAGGGCCGACGACGATGTTCTCGGGGCCGAGCTGCCAACCGTACGTCTGGTGGAAGTAGTCGGCGACAGCCTCGACAAGCGCGCGGCTGCCACGGGAGGGGCCATAGCGGCAGCCGGCCTCGTCAAAGTCCTCGGCGGTCGATTCCGTCAGGGCGGCCCGCCACATGTCACGCGCCGCCGGGATAGGGGCAGGGTTGCCTACGCTCAGGTTGAGCCATTCGTCGGCCGAAGCCCCGGCTGTGCTTGCGGCGACGTCTTCCATGATGCTTCGCAGGCCGGAGAGTCCGGCCATCTTGGTACCGCTCAGCGACAACGGCACAGCTTTCTCCTCAACACCGAGTGGAATGGTCGATGACCATGCGTCAGGAAGGGCCGGGAGCCGGGTGCCGCAGGCGGTGCCGTGCTTCCCGGCCAGTCACCGCGGTTCTCCAGCGGCCGCCAGAGTTGACGACCGGTCGGGTTCGCGGTCGTCCAGATCCGGCCAACCGTACAGTTCGCCCTCGCCGGTCTGCTTGAGCTGACGGACGCGCGGTACCAGCAGCACGATCACCACACCAGCCACGACGAACGCGAGTGCAAGCTCCAGCGTCCTGGTCACTCCGATCGCCTCGGCGAGCGGGCCTGCTGCCGCGTATCCGAGCGGCGCCACCGTGAATGAGATGAGCCAGTCGTACGATGACACACGGGACAGCACCTCCTCAGGAATCAGCTTCTGGACCGCCGTCGACCACAGGCTGTTCAGGAGCGCCACCCCTGCCGCGCTGATCAGGGCCGCCATCGTGATCACGACCGTGGGAGACGGCCCGGTCAGCGCGGCGAGCTGCAGCACGGTCAACAGCAGCGCGAGGTGCGCGGCGATGAGGGGCCTGCGCGGGCGGTACCGCATGCTGACGGCGGCACCGATGAGGGCACCGATGGCCATACTCGCGCTCACCAGGCCCCAGTTGGCGGCACCGCCCGCCTGACGGGCGACGATGACCGGCCCCAGGACGACGAACGCACTGGAGCCGACGTTCCAGATGGCGTGGCCGCACAAGGTCACCCAGTACCAGGGCCGACGAACGACCTCACTCCACCCGGCAGCGATCTCCGCGAAGATGTGGGTGCGGTCGCCGCGCCGCGCTGGCGGCGCGAGCGGGAGGAGCACCAGGGTGCAGGCGCTGACCAGGAAGGTCACCGCGTCGAGCAGGTACACCCAGCCGGGCGATGCGATCACCACCGCCGCGCCCGCCAGGCCCGGTCCCATCACCTGTGCCGCGCCGCGTGACAGCTCCATCAGACCGTTGGCCTGCTGTAGTTTCTCCTTGCTGATGGTCTGCGGCACCAGGCCGACGAGGGTCGGTTGAGTGACGGCCGAGGCGGCGCCGTAGCAGATCGCCGTGCTCAGCAACAGCGTCACGCTGCTGTGGCCGGTCAACAGCAGGACGCCGGCGGTTACCTGAACCGCGCACAGGAAGAGGTCACTGCCGCCGAGCAGCAAACGCCTCGGCAGCCGGTCGGCCAGTGCGCCGCCGATCAGCAGCAGCAGGGTGCGGGCGACCATGGTGGCGGCGATGACGAGCCCGATGTCGGCCGCGCTGCCGCCGGCCGACAGAACCGCGAACGCCAGCGTCACCGGCATCAGCGCGTCGCCCAGTGCTGACGTCGTACGGCCGATCCACAACAGGCGGAAGCTGCGCTCGGCGAGGACGCCGAATTTGTCGCCGAACCTCATATCGCGCACCGGAACGTGGGTGAGGCGTGAGCAGGAACTCGCATCGGGCACCACCGATTCAGACGTCTCGTCAACTTTGCGTATAAAGGCGGCGGTTACGCCTCCGATCGCCATCATGATGAAGAGTGACCGCTTTGCCGCCGTAACTTCACGCGCCGGGAAGTGGGGTACGTAGCGCCCGACTCCGGGCTGAGGCAGGGTAACTGTACACACGGCTGCGGAATGCACGTCCGCTCGTTTTCCGACCGGCCGGCGCGGTCCCCGGAGGGGCTGCGGAAAGGACGCCACGACCGTGAGGGCCGCCACTGACAGCACCGTCAGTGGTGCTGGACCCGCCCGACAAGGCTCCGCTCCGTCAAAACTGCCTGGTCCGACAGGCGTTGGGGCTGCGCGAGAGGGCGGAAGCTCCACCCCCACTTCTTCCCTACGTCGTCGACCAGGCCAACGTCAAGATCTTTCATGATCCTACAAACTGTCGTATCGTCTCCCGTGTGTTCGCCCAACAGGGCGTCCGTGCAATGGCGTTCGTCCGGGACGGGCGTCGATTACCTAGCCCCATCAGACGAGCACCGAATCACGGCAGTGCGTCGCCAGCATCGACGGCTGAGGCGTTACCGCGCCACTGTAAGAAGCGACCACTCGACAGGCAGAATCGATCCTGTTCAACCGCATCGGGGGATGCTCCATGCTTCTTTTCATCGAGTCCATACGGACTGGCACTGGAATGTCCCATGTGAAGTGGGCGGTCGACAATGGCATAGACACCGCCTACATCACCGACCAGCCTCTCGAGGCCGCGAAGGCACGATTCTGCGGCGAGGTCGTCGAGGAGCTCGAGCGCCGTGGACGGGTCTTCCGTGTCCCCTCCACCATGACTGCTGACGTTCCCTCCGACCTCGTCGACCGGATCCGCAAGGCGGGCGGTCCGACCGGCGTCGTCTGCCTGCTGGACCGGAGCGTAGAGTTCGCTGCGGTCCTGGCCGAGCAGCTGGGGGTCCAATACCCCAGCCCCGACGCGGTCCGCACCATCCGCGACAAGCGCTCGGCGCGCCGGTTTTACAGCGAGGCCGGTGTCCCGAACCTGCGCTGGTGCGCCCCCGAGAGCCCGGAGGAACTGGTCGACTTCGTCGAGCAGCTGGACGTCCCGGTGGTGCTCAAAAACAGTCGCGGTGCCGGCAGCTTCAACGTCACACTGGTCCGCAACGCGGAAGAGGCTGTCACCGCGTTCGCCGAGCTGAGCGAAGACGTCCCGTTCTTCGGCGGCGGGCTGCTGGCCGAGGAGTACGTCCGCGGCCCCCTCTACAGCCTGGAGACCCTGATCACAGACGGCCGCTGCCACCATCTGGGGGTCACGGACCGCCAGATCGGCCCCAACCCGGCCTTCTGCGAGATTTCCTACAGCTTCCCCGTGCAGGTGCCGGAGTCAGTTGAGGCCCGCATGCGGCAAACCGTCGAGACGTGCGTGGCAGCCTTGGACATCCGCCAGGGGATGCTCCACACCGAGTTCGCCGTGATGGGCGACGACGACGTCGTGATCATCGAGATCAACATCCGGCCTCCCGGCGCCGCCATCCCGCTGATGATGAACGACTGCCTGGACAGCCCGCTCCCCAAGATCCTCGCTGCTTCGGCACTCGGCACCGAGCTGCCGTCGCTGAACCAAAACGGCCGGGCGTCCACCACCATGACGGTCTACCCGACGCTGCGCGGCAAGCTCAGCGCCCTGCACGGCGTCGAGGAGGCCGTCCGGGCGCCGTTCGTCGCACAGGTCCTGCCCGGCGCGCAGATCGGTGAAGAGGTGTTCCCGCCGGTGGACTACCGGGGCGCGCTGTGCCAGATCCGGACAGTCGCCGACTCGGTGAACCTGTCCTACAACGCAGCTGTGGCAGCCGCCCGGGACGTCTGGGCGAAGGTGGAGTGATGACGCAGCAGATGGTGTGCCGTCCAGCCCCCCGAAGAACCGGCTGACTGTCCCAGGAGATCTCCGGCCGCTGCGCAGAAGCCGGACAGCTGGGCGCACCGGTACGGACGGAGAGCGCCGACCGGCTCGTACGGCGCATCGTGAGGCGGGGCCCTGCCACCGAGCGTGACGACCGCCCCGGGATCCGAGGCCGGAATGCGAAAGCCCGGCCGGGACCGGGCTGACTGTGTGCAGTCCATTTCTGACCGTCGAGCACGCGGTCCTCGTCATGTCCGGAGCCGCGAGCCCACCCATACTGACCGCCAGCCGTTCAACTACGCCTGAACACCAAGCATTGAGATCGTCGCACCCGCGGGCGCGACACGAACGACAAGGGTGAACCATGTCGCAAACGCCAACCGCTACCAAGCTGAACGTGCGCCCGGCCGCGGGCTACGTCGGCGCGTACGTCGACGGCATCGATCTGAAGGCCGACCTCCACGAGACCACCGTCGAGGAGCTGCGCCAAGCCCTCTACAAGCATAAGGCGCTGTTCTTCCGGGACCAGCACCTGGACCATGCCTCGCACGTCGCGTTCGCGGGGCGGTTCGGCCCGCTCGCCGTACGCGCCCGGGCACAGGACACCGAGGAACTTAACCCGTACCCGCAGATCCTGACGATCTCTCCGCAGCTCGACAAGAAGCTGGTGGGCGCCGACTACGAGGCGGTGTTCCGCAGCAAGTGGGTGACCAGCATCAGCGGCTGGCACGTCGACGCGTCGCAGGTGGTGAACCCGCCGGCGATCGCGTTCCTGCGCGCCGACGAGGTCCCACCGTTCGGCGGAGACACACACTGGACGAACCTGGTGGCCGCCTACGAGGGGCTGTCGGAGCCGATCAGGAAGATGATCGACGGGCTCCAGGCACTGCACACCTTCTGGCCCGCCCAGCAGCTGGACCCCCGGAACCCGGTCGAGAAGAAGGCCCTCGACATGATCGGGAACGAGCGGGAAGCAGTACACCCGGTGGTACGCGTGCACCCCGAGACCGGCGAGAAGGCTCTGTTTGTCAACCCGTCGCGTACCGCTCGCATCTTGGGGATGAACCCGGTTGAGAGCCGCAAGCTCCTGGAGCTGCTGTTTGAGGAGCTGACCCGGCCGCAATACACCTGCCGGTTCGCCTGGGAGCCAGGTTCGGTCGCGGTGTGGGACAACCGGACCACTGCGCACCTGGCTGCCGCCGACATCGACCACCTCACCGAGGAGGGCCACGTCCGCATCATGCACCGGACGTCAACCGTCGGTGACATCCCTGTCGGCCCGGACGGCTTCACCTCATACGCACTGGCGGGCGTGCCGCTGGTCGAGCCGAAGGTGGACAACGACGCGCCCTCGTACAAAGCGCGGTGAACGCGACCCAGCCCATGGTCACGACCGCGGCTCCATCGGTCGTGCCTGGGTCGCTGACCCGGGCGGCCGACGCCGCCGCAGCCTTCGACCGGTACCCGCAGTACCAGGCCGGAATGCGCTGGGTGGCAGAGTTCGTCACTCAGCCGCACCCCGACCTGGGCCGGTCCGGGGCGGTCTGTCCGCGGCTCGAGCCCGCCATCCGCGCCAACACGGTGTGGCTGGTCGCGCTGACGGTGCACGGGACGACCCCCGCTGATGCCGCTGATGCGGGGCGGTTGCTGCTCGACCTGTTCGAGGAGGTTGCCGCCGGGCCGCACCGGTCGGTTGCCGCGCTACTCGGGTTCTTTCCCGGCCTGCCGAGCGCGCAGGCGGCCGTCTTCATCGACGGCGGCCACGGCCTCCTGCGGCCCGAGGCCGTCGAACGCGGCCTCATGTTGGGGGAGTTCCACGCGGACAGCACCGTCGGCGGTGTGCACAACCGGGCGTTCCCGGTGATGCAGTGCCCGGAGCCGATGTTCGCCATCCGCGCCATGACCCCCCACGACCTGCTGTTCGCCGACCAGCCCGCCACCCCGTCAGCCGACCGGCTCAGCTACCTCCTGGCGTACCAGCGGCACATTGGCCCCCGGCTCAGCCCGGCGGCGCGGGAAGGCCTCGAGGCCAAGGTGAGTGCCGCCCGTCAAGCTCTTTCATCGGGAGAGTCATCGTGACCCTGCATCCCCCGGCCGCTCTCGCTGAGCTGACCCTTGCCGCGGCGCTGGAGACTGCCTACCAGGAACACCGGACCTTGGACGCGGTCGTCACCGGGTCCGGGTCGCTGACCTACCAGGACCTGGCTGAGAAGGCACACACCATCGCCGACGGCGTGCGTGCCGCCTGTCCTGCCCCGCCGGGTTCTCCCTCATCGGACCGTGCCCGCGTCGTGGCCGTGGTCATCGAGCGTTCTCCCGAGTTTGTCGCCACCGTGCTAGGCGTGCTCGCCGCTGGGGCCGTGTACCTGCCGCTTGACCCGGACGCGCCGGACGCCTTCCTGCGCGACGTATTCACCGAGGCCCGGCCGGCGCTGGTTATCACCACCGCCAACCGGGCCGCCCGGCTGCGGGAACATACAACCGCACCGGTGCGGTCGTACCAGGAGCTGGCCGCGCACGAGCCGACGACTCCGGTCGCGGACGGGGCGGTGGACCCCTCTCAGCCGGCGTACGTCATCTATACCTCGGGGTCGACCGGCGCGCCGAAGGGCGTGCTGGTCCCCCACTCTGCGCTGCTGAATTCCACGGCAGCGCGCGCCGATCGGTTCGGCGAGGCCGGCCGGGTGCTGTTGCTGCACTCGCCGGCGTTCGACCTCACTACCGGTGTCCTGTTCTGGACGTTGCTCACTGGCGGCACCCTGATCATCGACCCGGCCGGGCTCACCGACGTTGCCCGCACTGTTGACCTGGTGCGCGAGCATAGCGTCACGCAGCTGATCTACCCGGCGTCGCTGTACAGCGTCTTTCTGGACCGTGCCGCGAGCAGGCCACTCACCAGTCTCAAGGCTGTCGGAATCGGCAGCGAGCGGTGGAGCCCCGCCGTGATCGAGCGGCACGCCCGCCTGCTGCCGGACACCACGCTGTTCAACGAGTTCGGTCCGACGGAAGCATGCGTCGTCTCCAGCTACAGCCGGGTCTACGACGCCGAGACCGGACAGCGGATGCCGATGACCATCGGTCGGCCCGTGCGCAACACCGGCTACCTCCTCCTCGACGCCGATGGCCGGCCCACCACCGGAGCTGGCGAACTGGTCATTACCGGCGCTAACCTTGCGCTCGGCTACTTCAACCGCCCGGAACTGACCGCCGAGCGGTTCGTGACCGTTGACGGCGAGCGGGCGTACCGGACCGGTGACCTAGTCCAGCAGGACCCCTCGGGTGACTTCGTGTTCTTGGAGCGCGCCGACCGTCAGGTGCAGGTCGGCGGGCATCGCGTGGAACCGGGCCACATCGAGTCCGTCCTGATGGAGCACTCCCGGATCCTCGTGGCGCACGTCACCGGACGGGCCATCGCCTCGGTCTCCGGGTCGACCTCTCTCGTCGCCTACCTGGTTCCGGTCCCGGACGGGGACCGTGAGCCGTCGGCTGCCGGGCCTGACGCAGACCACACGGGTGAGGCGTCCTTCATCGCCGACTGCGACCGCTATCTGCGCGCCCGGGTTCCGGCGTACCTCATCCCCTCCGCGTACGTCGTAATCACCGAACTGCCCCGGACCGCAGCCGGGAAGATCGACGAGGCACGGCTCCCCGACCCCTCTTCGGCCGGTGCCCCGCCCGCGGACGTCCTCGAAGAGCGTCTGGCAGTCGCGGCGGCCACCATTCTCGGCCTGAGGGACGTTCCGGTGGACCGGTCGCTGCTGATGCTGGGTGCCAACTCCCTGGCGCTGATCCAGCTCGCCGCCATCGTCGCCGCCGACCACTCCGTCGACCTTCCAATCAGCGCCCTGTTTGCGACCCCAACCATCAGGGACATCGCCGTCCTCGTCCGTGCCGGGGCCCCGTCCGACCGTCCACGGATCCAGCCCGGCACGGCCCCCACGGAGACCGGGCCGGGCGGTGCGGGCGGCTTCCCGCTCAGCGGTCAGCAGGAACAGATCTGGGTCCTGACCCAGCTGACCGCGGACGCGCTCGCATACAACACCCAGTTCTCCCTGCGGATGCATGGCCCGGTGGACATCACCGCGCTGCAGCATGCGCTGTCGCACATCGTGACCCGGCACGAGATCCTGCGCACCACCTTCCACGACAGCACCAACGGGCCGGTCCAGGTCGTTCACGAACCCTGGCAGGCGAAGGTCAA
This sequence comes from Streptomyces sp. ALI-76-A, assembly GCF_030287445.1. Lineage (GTDB taxonomy): Bacteria > Actinomycetota > Actinomycetes > Streptomycetales > Streptomycetaceae > Streptomyces. The sequence goes on from NZ_JASVWB010000002.1 coordinate 978,214, forward strand.
GGTCGTCGACCTCACTGGCCTGCCCGAACAGGACCGCGCCGCGGAACTCGCGACCCGGATACGCGCCGAGGTCGCCGTCGGCTTCGACGTGGCCACCCTGCCGCTGGTCCGCTGGCACCTGTTCCGCGTCGCCCCTGAGGAGTGGCGGCTGCTGCAGGTGGAACACCACTTCGCGCACGACGGCTGGTCCGCCCAACTGTTCCTGGCCGAACTCCGCGACGCGTACGACGCGATCGCCGCTGGCCGCCAGCCGGACCTGTCGACGCTGCCGGTGCAGTACCGCGATTTCGCGGCCTGGCAGCACGCCTGGCGGGAGAGCGGCGACTACGCCGGGCAGGTCGCGTACTGGTGTGACGAACTGTCCGGCTGCCCCCGCGATGGCGCGACGTTCGCAGCGGACCGGCCCCGGCCGGCGGCCCGGTCGTACCGCGGCGGTCGGCTCAGCGCCCACATCCCGGCCGAGGTCATGCACGGACTCGACGACCTGGCCGCCCGGCACGGGGTGAGCCGTTTCGCGGTGTTCCTGTCGGCGTTCGCGCTGCAGGTGTGGCAACACACGGGCGAGGAGGACATCGTTCTCGGGTCGGCGCTGGTCAACCGCCGCCAGCCCGGCACCGACCGGCTGCTCGGGATGTTCGTCAACGCACTTCCGCTGCGGGTGCGCATCAACCCGGCCAGCTCGCTGAGCGAGCTGCTTCGCGCGACGATGAACGTCGTGCTCGGCGCGCAGGACCATCAGGAACTGCCGTTGCTCGACGTGCTGGCGCGCCTGGACCTGCCGCGCGACCCGGGCCGGAACCCGCTGTTCAACCTCATGTTCGCGTTCCACGACACTCCGCGGCCGTATCTGCGGATGGGGGCGGTGCAGGCGAGCCTCGTCATCGAGCACAACGCGTCCGCCAAGGGCGACATCAACGTGGTGTGCGTCCCCGACCCCCGCCACCCGGACGGGAACGGACAGGTCGGGATGACCATCCTGTGGGAGTACGACACCGACCTGTTCGACGCGGACACCGCAGAAGAACTACTCGGGGGGTTCGAAACGGTCCTGAGCCTGCTGTCGCGCGCGGCCGACGAGTCGGTCCGCGACCTGGAACTGCTGGGTGCCGACGAGACGGCCCGGGTCCTGGCCATGAGCACCGGCGCGGCCGAACAGGTTCCGCACAGCACACTGCACGCCGGCTTCGCCGCCGCGGTGGCCGCGCACCCGGACGCGGTCGCGGTCGAGCACGCCGGGGCCTCGTGCACGTACGGTCAACTCGACCTGCACGCCCGGGATTTCCAGTGGCGTCTGGCCGACGCGGGTCTGCAGGCCGGCGCGGTCGTCGCGATCACCTGCACCGCCGGCATCGGACTGGTCGCGGCGATCCTGGCCGTGTTGCGGTCCGGCGCGGTCTACGTGTGCATCGACCCGGCGCAGCCTTCAGCCCGCACCGCCGCGATGTACGAGGACGCCGCCCCGAGCATCATCGTCGCCGACCGCGCCGCCTCGGCCGGTGCGGCGTCGTCTGGGGCACCCGCAGGCGTGCCCGTGCTGTACGCCGACGACCTGGCGGTCGGCACGGCACCGGACACCGGCGCCCCGTCCGACGCGGACGTCGGTCCTGCCGACGGCGCGTACCTCGTCTACACCTCGGGCTCCACCGGTACCCCGAAGGCGGTACTGACCAGCCACGCCAACGCATGCGCCGCGGTGCATGCCCGCACCAGGTACCTGGAGGCGGCGGGCACGGAGCCCGGCATGCCGGTCAAGACACTGGTCACACTGCCGGTGATCTTCGACGTCGCACCGCACATGATGCTGTGGACGCTGTGGTCGGGCGGCACCATCGTGGTCCCGGACATCGCCGACGACGCCCGCGACCCTGACCGCATCCGTTCTCTCATCGAGCGGTGCGAGGTCACGCATGTCAACTTCACCGCGTCGTTCTACCGGCAGCTGGTGCGGACGCTCCCGGTCGGCTGGACCCCAAAGCTGCGGGTTGTGGCCATCGGTGGCGAGGCGTGCAGCCCGGATGACATCCGCGAGCACGCCGTCCGCGTGCCCGGCGCGGCTCTGGACAACGAGTACGGTCCCACCGAGGGCACCGTCTGGTGCTCCGCGCAGCGCCTGCACCCGGCACCCCCAGGGGCGGGGACGCGAGTGAGCGTCGGTGGCCCGCTGGCCAACTACCGCATGGTGGTGCTGGACCCGGACGGGCGCCTGTTGCCCGCAGGCGCGGCCGGCGAGCTGTACATCAGCGGCCCAGGGGTGGCTCTCGGCTACCACCGTCGTCCCGAGCTGACCGCCGAGCGGTTCCTGGTCCCGACGGGCGGGCCGCTCGCCGGGCAGCGCCTGTACCGGACCGGGGACCGGGTCCGGCTCCGGGCCGGGAGCTTCGAGATTCTCGGACGTCTCGACGACCAGGTGAAGGTCCGCGGGTTCCGGGTGGAACTCGGGGAGGTCACCACCTGTCTGCTGAAGCACCCCGACGTCGCCGACGCCGTAGTGCTCCTGCGGGGATCCGGTGACACAGCGCGACTGGCCGCGTACGTCGCCGCCCCGGCCGACGGCGCCGTCCGTCCGGAGCACATGCGGGAGTGGGCGGCACAGCGCCTGCCCTCGTACATGCTCCCGACCAGCGTCGTGATCATGGACCGGCTTCCCCGTACGTCCACCGGGAAGATACAAGCGTCGCAGTTGCCAGAACCCCCGGAGCAGACCAGTACGGTTCCGGCGGCCGAGCCAGAAACGCCCCGTCAGCAGCTGCTTCTGCAGGTATGGCGGGCCACACTCCAGCAGCCGCGCATCGGCCTCGACGACGACTTCTTCGCCAGCGGCGGCGACTCCCTGCAGGCCATCCGGGCCGCCGCCCGGACACGTGCCCTCGGGGTGGACGTCAGCGTCGCGGACTTGCTGACCGCAACGACCGTCCGTGCCCTGGACCATCTGATCACACACCGCCCCGACAGCGACGTCGTTGCGGTGACCGAACGCCGGCCGGGCGGAACCACCCTTCCGCTCACCGCGATCCAGGGCTGGTTCTTCGACCAGCGGTTCGCCAACCCGGACCACTTCCACCAGGCGCGCCTGTTCGAGCTGGCCGACGACGGCGCCCCGGACACCCTGCGCGCGGCACTCTCCTGGGTGATCCGCCGGCACGACGCGTTCCGCACCCGGTTCACCCGTGACGGGGACAGCTGGACCGCCATCCTCGAGGAGCAGCCGGCCGGCGACCTGCTGAGCGAGCACACGGTGCCGGACGGTGAGCAGCCACTGGAACAGCGGCTTGACGCCCTGCTGCGCGGTCTGCACCGGCATATCGACATCGACGACGGTCGGTTGGCGGACTTCGCGATCGTGCGCGACGCGGGCGGCACCCGTACCTGGGTGTACCTGATTGCGCACCATCTGATCGTCGACGTGGTGTCCTGGCAGATCCTCACCGACGACATCGCGTGGGCCCACCGGGCCCTGCGCGACGGCCGGGAGCTGCCCGATGGCGCGGCACCGGGCATCCCTGACCGGCCCACCGAGGCACCAGCCCCGGACACGCACTGGGAGACGCTCGCCAAGGCGCAGAAGCCGATCCTCTCCGGTGCCGGAACTGCCACATCGACGTCCGCAGCCGGGGACCGGATCCGAGTGAGCTCCCGCATGTCGCAGCGGGTCGCCACGTACCTGAGTCAGGAAACTCGCCGACTGCACGACATCAGCGCCCAGGCCCTGCTGCTGGCAGCGCTGCACCGAACGCTGTCCCCGCACAACGACGGTTCGGACTTGTACGTGTGGCTGGAAGGGCACGGCCGGACCCAGGCCGACGACGGCCGCCTCGAGAACGTGGTCGGCTGGCTGACCTCGCTATATCCGGCGCTGCTCACCGACCTCAACGCGGAGAGGGCTCGCCTCGTGGACGCCGCGGCCGCCGTCGACCGGCAGCTTGCCGCGGTCCCGGACGCCGGTACCGGCTTCGGCCAGGCGCGTTACCTGCACCCGGAGTCGCCGCTCGGCCGACAGTTGAGCTCCGTCGCCTCGCCGCAGATCACGTTCAACTACCTCGGCGGGCACCAACTGGCCGCCAGTGACTATGTGCTGAGGCCGGTCGCGGTTCCGGAGGCGGCGACCATCTCCGCCGCCAACGTGCTGCCGACATCGCTCGATGTGACAGTTGCCCCGGCCACGGACGGCACCGTGGTCTGCCACCTCTCTGTCGATCCGGCGCTGCTGTCCGCCGAGGAGGCGGAGCAGGTCGCCGACCGCTTCGCTGCCGAGGTGGAAAGCGCCGCCCGGATAGTCCCGCTGACCCCCGCGCCGGTGGACCAGCCCGCGCGCACGCTGTTCATGATCCACCCGGTCGACGGGCGGATCGACTGGTACGCGCCGATGGCGGATCTGCTCGGCCGCGGCTGGGACTGCTACGGCCTGCCGCACGACCACACCTGCGAGAGCACGACGATGAGCGCGCTCGCCCGCCGTTACCTGGACCAGATCCGGGCGGCGAAGCCCTCCGGCTCGTACACCCTGACCGGTTGGTGCATGGGCGCGCCACTAATCTACGAGATCGCCCGCCAGGCGCACGCGGACGGCGACGGCGACCGCATCGACGACCTGATCGTGATGGACCCGACGCCCGCCGAGCCGCCGGCAAACCCGGACGCCGCCCTGGTTGACCACGCGCACGTCGAGCTCCCGCACCAGACGAAGCCCGCGATCGCCGAGGCGCTCGCCGCGACCCGGCAGCTTCCGATCCCGGAGCGTGCCGCGGCGCTCGTCGATCTGCTGGGCCCGGCCGGGTCGGGGGCCCCCGACCACCAGTTGCTCGGCAAGCTGCGGATGCGGCTGAGCTTCCACGCGGCGATGGACGCGTGGAAGCCCACCGGGCAGGTGCCGCGGCTGACGATGTGCCTGCCCGAGGTCGTCACGGCGGGCCACGAGAAGGCACCCGAGGGCTGGTGCCCATTGGGCGCCACCGTAACCGTCACCACGATCCCAGGAGACCACGTCAGTATGCTCAGCGCCGGTGAACTCAACCAGGCCGTCAACCTCCAGTTGGACGGAGAGAGTTCGTGACCACGACACCCGAGGTCCGCGCCCTGCGCCCTGGAATTTGGCCCACGACGGCCGAACAGGGCCCGGACGGGGTGCTGGGCATCGGCGGTGTACCGATGACGGAACTCGCCGAGCGGTACGGAACACCTTCGTACATCTTCGACGAGGCCGACTTCCGGGAACGCTGCACCACCTTCCGTGAAGCGTTCCACGACTTCGACGTCTACTACGCGAGCAAGGCTTTCCTCACCCGCACCAGCGCGCGCATCGTCGAGGAATCCGGCCTCAGCCTGGACGTCTGCACGGAGGGCGAACTCGCCTACGCCAAGGCCGTGGACTTCCCGGCCGAGCGCATCTTGCTGCACGGCAACAACAAGTCGGAGGCGGACCTGGCCGCGGCCCTCGCGTACGGAGTCGGGCGCATCGTCGTCGACTCCGCCGAGGAACTCGACCGGCTCGAGGCACTGGTGCCGCGTTTTCCCGGCAGCAGGCCGGCCGTGCTGCTGCGGGTCACGGTGGGCGTGCAGGCCGACACCCACGCGCACATCGCCACCGCGCACGAGGACCAGAAGTTCGGATTCTCACTGGTCAGCGGAGAGGCCGAACGGGCGGTGAACCGGGTGGCCGACAGCGGGCTGCTCGAACTGCGCGGCCTGCATAGCCACATCGGCTCGCAGATCCTCGGCACTGCCGGCTTCAAGTCGGCTGCCAAACGGCTCGTTGAGCTGCGGGCCAAGCTCGCCCGGGACGGCATCGAGCTGCCGGAGCTGGATCTCGGTGGCGGGTTCGGAATCGCCTATACCGAGCACGACGCGCCCACGCCGGCCAAGGAGATGGCCTACATTCTGCGGACGGTCGTGGAAATGGAGTGCGCCGCGCTCGGGGTTTCGGTGCCCCGCCTGGCGATCGAGCCGGGCCGCGCCATCGCTGGCCCCGCGGGGGTGACGCTCTACCGCGTGGGCGCAGTCAAGCACCGTGAGGGCATTCGTACCTTCGTCGCGGTCGACGGTGGCATGAGCGACAACGTGCGCACCGCGCTGTACGACGCTACGTACTCCGTCCAGCTCGCAGGGCGCACCTCGGACGCGCCCCCCGCACTGGTCCGCGTCGTCGGCAAGCACTGCGATGCCGGGGATGTAGTGGTGCGTGAGGACCACCTGCCGTCCGACGTCCGGGCCGGCGACCTGCTCGCGGTGCCGGGTACCGGCGCGTACTGCCACAGCCTTGCGCACAACTACAACCAGATCCCGAGACCGCCCGTGATTGCGGTGGCCGAGGGCCGAGCGCGCGAGATCGTTCGCCGCGAGACGGTCGAGGACCTGATGCGCCTCGACGTCGGCTGATCGCCAACCCGCCACGGCCCCGGTCGTGCCAGCAAGGAGCCACGATGACCAAACAGCGTCCCCATGATGCGTACACCAACAGCATCGAGTCGCCGACGTACCAGAGCGCCTCCTACTACTTCAACAACGCGGACCACGTGAAGGACGGCCTGCACGACAGGTCCGTGCCCGCGGGACGCTATGGACGCTACTCCAACCCCACCTGGATCGAGGTGGAGAACAAGCTGAGCGAGCTCAGCGGCGCCGAGAGCTCCTTGGTCTTCGCCTCCGGCATGGCCGCGCACGTCACCGCATTCCTTGCGCTGCTCGAGGCGGGCGACGAGGTGGTGCTGCCGTCCGAGTCGTACCGGCAGGTGCGCAACGTCTTCCACCACATCCTGCCGAAGTTCGGCGTCGTGGTGCACGAATTCTCCATCCGGGACCCGGAGGCGTTCATCGAGAACGTCGCTGCGCTACGCGGCCGGATAAAGCTCGTGCACTTGGAGATGCCGTCCTCGCCGCACATGTACCTGATCGACGTGGCTCGGGTGCGGGCGGCCGTCGGGCCGGAGGTGATCCTCACCCTGGACAGCTCTTTCTCGCCGCCGCCGAACTACTACGCGCTGCAGTGGGGCGTGGACCTGGTGCTGTTCAGCGCGACCAAATACCTCAGCGGGCACGGCGACATCGTGGCTGGGGTGGCCTCGGGCCGTGAGGAGCTGATCGAGAGGCTGCGCTGGTACCGGGACACGACCGGCCCGATCATCGACGGCAACTCGGCCTTCCTGCTGCGCCGCAGCCTCTACACGCTGCAACTGCGCATGGAGAGGGTCAATGCCATGGGCATGGAGGTCGCGCGCTTCCTGGAGGGGCACCCGGCCGTTAACCGTGTCTACTACAACGGCCTCGAGTCGCACCCGCATTTCAAGCTTGCGCAGGAGTACCTGAACGGCTTCGGCGGAGTCATCACCTTCGAGCTTAGGATGAGCGAGGAGCAGACTGCGAAGGTCGTCGACCGCCTGCGCGTGCCCTTCATGGCCTCGAACTTCGGCGCTCCGCACACGCTCGTCGAGCAGAGCACGTTCTTCACCTACTTCGAGTACTCCGAAGACGAGCTGGTGAGCATCGGGGTCCCGCGCGGCACGGTGCGGTTGGCCCTCGGCTACAGCAACGACGTCGCGGACATCATCAAGGACCTCGACCAGGCGCTCTTCCACGTGTTGTCCCTGACAGGGGATTCCGTCGCCCCCTGAGCCACCGACCGCTGGTGCTGACCCGTTCTGACGGCCCGCGTCGGCGCGGCGGTCGGTGCCTGCCGCAGTAGGTTCGGGGCGGGGCAATTTGCTGCCCAGCGGGCGAACGTGTGCGGTGAGGTACCATCTCCTATGGCGTAATGGAAGTCAGCGCCTGTGCAGCACCGTGAAGGTTGGGTCTGTGGTTACTCGCTGTCGATTCGGCCGCGCGCGGGAGCACTCGTCACACCGGGTGTGCCCGCTCTCCGGATTTCCGGAGAGCGCATTCTTCCGACTGCACGCTACCGGGTGGTGACAATCGGTACTGTCCGCACGAGCCTCGCCAATTTCACCGGTAGTGGGTTGCAGGCTCCTTTCTGGAGACGACGTGAAAATCCTCCCCGAGATCTCTCGTACGCTGAGTGAATACCTCCTCATCCCCGGCCTGACCACAGAGGCCTGCACGCCGGACAATGTGGATCTCGGGGCGCCACTAGTGCGCCACCGAGTCGGCGAGGAGTCGGCCGTTCGGATCGCCACGCCTATGGTGAGTGCCGTCATGCAGGCGGTGTCGTCGCCGACGCTGGCGGTCGCCCTGGCGCAGGCCGGCGGGCTGTCGTTCATCCACCAGAACCAGCAGATCGAGGACCAGGCTGCGGACGTGCTGGCGGTCAAGCGGCACAAGGCCGGCTTCCGCACCAGCGAGGTCACCGTGGCGCCGGGGACTCCTCTCGGCGAGGTCGCCCGCCGGCTCTCGAAGGCGGAGCAGGGCGTGGCCGTGGTCACGCAGAGCGGTGAAGCGGACGGCGAATTCCTCGGAATCATCAGCCTCGACGACTTTCACCTGGAGCGCCACGGGGCCTCGGAGAGCGCCGGCAACCGCATGCGGGGCCGCGACAACCTGGTCACCGCTCCCGCCTCCGTCTCGCTGTCTGAGGCCAATGAGCTCATCTGGCAGCATCATCTGGACGTGCTGCCGGTGCTTGAGGACGGCCAGGTCGCCTCCTTGGTCCTCAAGCGGGACTACCAGGCCCACAAGACGTACAACCGCGCGACGGTGGACAGCGAAAAGCGTCTGCGCGTGGGTGCCGGCATCAATTCGCGTGACTTCAGGGACCGTATTCCCGCCCTGGTGGAGGCTGGCGCGGACGTGCTGTGCCTGGACTCCTCCGACGGCTATTCCGTGTACCAGGCGAAGACCCTCGAATTCGCCCGGGAAAAATACGGGGACGATGTTTTCGTCGGTGCGGGGAACGTTGTCGACGACCGGGCGTTCCGCTACCTGGCCGACGCGGGCGCGGCGTTCGTGAAGGTGGGGATCGGCGGTGGTGCCATCTGCACCACGCGGGAGCAGAAGGGCATCGGCCGCGGTCAGGCCTCCGCGCTGCTCGCCGTGGTCGAGGCGCGCGATGCCTACGCCCAGGAGACCGGCGTGTACGTGCCGCTGTGCTGCGACGGCGGTCTGCTCAATGACTCGCACATGGCGATGGCCCTGGCGATGGGGGCGGACTTCATCATGCTCGGCCGCTACTTCGCCCGGCTCGACGAGAGCCCATCGCGCAAGCTACAGATCGGCGGCCAGTGGTACAAGGAGTACTGGGGTGAGGGCTCGCGGCGCGCGCAGAACGCGTCCCGCTACGGCCAGCGCGGCCAGATGGTCTTCGAGGAGGGCGTCGACGGCTACGTCCCGTATGCGGGCAGCCTGTACGACAACGTGGAGCGCACCCGGGCGAAGCTGATCTCCACGATGATCAGCTGCGGGTCGACGACCCTGCGTGACTTCCACCGGGACGCGGTGCTGGTCCCGGTGTCGGCGGAGTCGTTCAAGCAGACTGGCGCCGAGATCGAGGTACGTCGGCCGGCCATCGACGCCGGGGAGTGAACAGGTCAACCGGATGGCCCCGCGCCCTCGGCACTGAGGCCGAGGGCGCGGGGCCATCCGCCGTCTACTCGGTGCGCCGCAGCAGGCACGTGGCGTACTCCTGGGCGGCCGGCGGGACGGCGAGGGCGGGATGGAGTGCAGCCATGCTGGCGTCCCGCCACAGCCGCGACAGCGCGCCGGTGCCGCTGGTGGCGCGTACCCCCGCGCTGTGGAACAGGGTTTGGACGGCTTCGTTCAGGAGCCCAGCGGCGGTGGCGTAATCGCGGCGGCAGCGGGCGGCGAGCAGTGCGTTGAGCGCATCGGGCTCGTCGCAGGTACGGGCCGCCCGGCGCAGCAGGAGGTCCGCAGCGTCGATCTTCCCGGAGGCGGTCGCCAGCGCCGCATCGCCGTCGCGCAGCGAGCCCGGCGACGGGTGTCGGCTCGCCGCGGCGGTCCACGCGTTCAGTGCCGCGCGAGCGGCACCGAGCAGCGGTAGGGCGAAGAAGAGGCCGCTGATCGCCTCGTGCGGTACGCGGTAGCAGTCCCCTTCCGCAGGCGGGTCCGCAGCCGTGAACAGTTGCTTGCGGGTGAAGGAGCGGTCCTCGGGGACGAACACCTTAGTGTCGAGGACAAGGGTGTCGCTGCCGGTGCCACGTAGGCCGACCGCGCCGCTCCAGGTCGGCTCGGTGGTCCACGCCGAGCGCGGCACGAGCAGGAACTGCGGGCCGGGGGCGCCCTCGGGCACGGCGGATAGCAGGGCCCACCGGGCATGGTGGACCCCGCTGCAGTAGGGCCACCGTCCAGACAGCAGCCATCCGCCGGGGGTGGGCGTGGCGGTACCGGCCGGCTGCAGGGTGCCGGCGATGGACACGTGAGGGCCGTGCGCCCACACGGCCTTCTGCCCGCCCGAGGGAAGGTAGGCAGCCATCCGGCTCATGGAGGTCATGACCGCGGCACACCATCCGGCGGATGGGTCGGCCTCGGCCAGGCGGAGCAGCGCGGGCAGGCAGTCGTCGAACCGTCCCGCGGCGCCGCCGAAGGCTCGGGGGACGAAGTGGGCGAGCAGACCGGTTCCGGTGAGGGCCTCGACGACGGCGTCGGGCAGCCGGCCCGCCCTGTCGGTATGGGGGGCGTACTCGGCGGCGGACAGCGCGGCGCCCTCGACCTCGAGCACGGGCGGGAAAGGCATTAGCGTCATTTGAGCGGGCCTGGAGGGGTTCGGGTGGCGGTGCACACGGGCGAGATCAGGACTGTGGCTGGAGGATGACGGTTGGGATCGGGCGCTGGGTTGACTGCTGGTATGTGTCGTACGCGGGCCACAGGCCGGTCATCAGCTTCCACAGGAGCACGTGCTCCTCGCTGGTGGCGGTGCGGGCCTGGACGGTGAACTGCTGGTCGCGGACCTGGATGAGGGCCGTGTCGTGCTGCTTGAGGTTGAGGTACCAGTCCGGGTGGTTATCGGCGCCGAGATTCGAGGCGACGACGACGTAGGCGTCCTGGTGGCGGCCATAGATGACGACGGTGCGGCGCGGCAGACCGCTGCGGCGGCCGATGGTGGTCAGCAGCAGGGTCTCGGCGCCCTTCCAATCGTGGCCCTCGGCTCCGGCAGTGGCGGCGTACTGGCGGGCGTGGTTGGCGATCCCGTTGACACGGCTGTCGGTGGGGGCGATGGCGAAGGGGTCCGGGGCGGTCACGGCAGGCACGCTTCCTTCTTCTTGTGGCTTCAATGTGGCAGGAATCCGGGGTGCTTCGGACGATGCCGGCCCCACTGGGGCGGAAAGTCCGGCGGCCGCATGACCTCCGCAACCATCGGCCAATGAAATCGCTTCGAGAGTGGCTGATTGGTGACGCATCAGAGCATTACAGCCGTTATCACAGCTCTGCCATCTGGCGAGTGGAAAGCGAACCCGACGTCATCCGGCACATGCGACGCGAATTCCCCTGAGCAACTGAAGTCAATGCCAACACAGGAATGCGCCGGGAAGTAGACATAAAAGTCAGCCCGTCCCTCTCCGCCCGACTGCAGCAAACCACGAGACTGCACTGCTCGTTGAGGCGATTCCAACCCAACTCCGCTGTGATGATCATCACAGGGAGGACGTGGAGCTCGCGGTATGATCATGGTGTTAGCTAGCAAGTCACAAGACCTACGGCCGTACAAAGCAAGGGACTTGAGGGACATTCAGGGGTTACCCGGGAATGGGGATCCTCGGACGCCGCCGAGCGGCGGGCTCTTCCTCATCCGGGTCGCCAGGGTTCAGTCGCGCCGGGTCCTCATGACGGGCACTTCCCCCCGCGGGACTGATGGCTCCGGCGAGGAGCCCGGAACCGGCATCGCCCTGACCAGAGCCCGTCTTCCGGCCGACGCTGCACTGGAAGGTTCGACATCATGACCTCGCGCCTACGTCCCCTGTTTGTCGGGGTCGACCGCTACGTTCTGCGAGCCTGCGGCGAGCGCGGCATCCCCGCCGTCGTCGCCTACGGCCCGTACTGGAGAGACAGCGGGATCCCGGACCTCCCGGACTGCGTCACTCCCGTCTTCGTGGAGGACGAGTGCAGTGCCGAGGCGGTGCTGACGGCACTTACCCGGGCCGGCCTCGGCGAGGAACGCTTCGCCTCCGTGACCACCACGAACGAGTACGCGCTCATCAACGTTGCCGTGCTCACGCAGGCTCTCGGCTGTCCAGGGATCCCGCCGACCGTGGCGCTCCGCTTCCGCGACAAGTTCCTTCAGAAGGAGGCCGTGCGGGCCTGGGGCATTCCCACCGCCCGGTCCGTCGTCCTGGAAGATATCCACGACGACGAGCTCCCCGAGCTGGCGTTCGAGGCGGGCGTCATCAAGCCTGTCACCGGAGCCGCGACGCGGCAGACGGCCACGGTGCGCAGTACGGACGAATTGCACCAAACCGTGCGCCGTTTTCGGTCGGAGGGAGGCTCCGCGCGGACCTTCGTAGTGGAGGAGTTTCAGCAGGGGGACGAGTGGCTGGTTGACGGCGTTATACACGATCGAGAGATTCGCTTCATGTCGGTCGCGGAGTACACCCATCCCTGTCTGAGCGTGGTTGAGTCGCAAGCGACGATGCAGGACCGCCGCTTTGACCCCACCACGGAGGCGTGGGCGTTCCGGCTGGCGGAACCCGTGGTCCGCGCGGCGCTGGAGGCACTTGGCCTCACTGACGGCATCTTCCACATGGAGCTGTTTCACCATGAGGGTGAGGTGTTCTTCAGTGAGTGTGCCGCGCGACGAGGGGGTTTTGTGCACGAGCAGGTCGAGTGCAAGTTCGGCGTCGACCTCGGCGATGCCGCGCTGTCGCTGGCGCTCGGTGAAGAACCGGACGTGACGGTCAGGGAGCGGCCTGGGATCGTGGGTGGCACGTACATCACGTCGTCCCCAGGGCTTCTCTTCGGGATACCGTCGCAGGACGAGGTCTTGAGCCTTCCCAACGTCGAGTACGTGCTGTTCGGCCACCTGGTGGGAGCTTCGCTGCCGGCGGCGAACTCCGACACCACCAAGCGCGTTGGCGAGGTGGTAATCACGACCGAGACGCTCGAGGAGTTCCACAAACGGTCGGAGGAGGTTCTGGCCTGGTTTGCCGACCGCATCACGGTCATCCCGGCCGGCACGAAGGGCAGGGATCTGCGCAGGATGCAGTCCACCCTCGGGTACGACACCCAGCTCATGGCGAGCTACCGGCGCGAGGACGGCTGACGGCCGCCGGACGCGTCGGCCGTCGCATCGGACACGAGAGGTGCCGGGACCGTCCCGCCACCCTCCTGCCGTGCAACGCCCGAGCATGGCTTGGGAAGCGCCGCGCAGCAGGGTCGGTCTCCGTATTGGTCCGTCGCCGCCTGGTTCGCCCTCGGACGAGTGGGGCACCGTGGCCTCTGCACTACGAGCCGGAACAAGCCCTCGCGCTCGTCATGCGTGCCAAGCACAAAGGCGCGCGCGTTCAGGAGATCGCTGCGCAGCTGCGCATCTGGTCCACCGGCTGACTAACGCACCCGCATCCGCAGCGAAAAGGGGGTCCGCTGGAGCGGACGCCCCCTCGCACCCGCAGCCTGACACCGCCTGGCGGCGGCCAGTGACTCAGAAGCCTCGGAAAACGCCGTCGTCGTCGACGGCGCCGGCGAACTCCTCGAAGTCCATGTTCGCCCCCGAGACGTTGTTCTCGATGCCCCACAGCTCGGCTGCCACAACGCGGACACATCGCCCACGCTCGCCCCACAGGTCCACCACGAGGAGCGGCAGTTCAGTCGAGGCGACAGCTACAGAGTCCGCCAGGACAAGAAGTGGATGCTGGTATTCAGCAGGGATCAGGTCGAGAGCCTGGTCGGGCGTCAAGCCCTCGTACCGCCGGTCATCGACAAGTGCGATGTTGGCCAAGAAGCCGTCCCTGCTGGGCGAGTACAGCGCCGCCCGCAAGGTGTCCCAAGCACCGTCTGCTGAGAAGTCGGTGCGCACAACGAGGGCTTCCAAAGTACAGGGGAGCTGATTCATGCGCGGACAGTATCGCCAACCCGGTGAACCAATCCGGCCACAGCACTAGCCATTGATGCTGGTGACGGTAGTCGTAGCCCTTGTCACCGTACAGCTTGGCGGGCTGCCAGCGTCGCGGGCCGCGACGTGAGCGGATGGGTGAGAACCCCGTGGTGTCAGCCCTCGGGAGTGCTCGGCCCTGGCGGTCGTCGGGTTTTGGTTTGTTGTTGCGAGTCCCGGTGTAGGTCACGGATGGCGTCCGCCAGGTCGGCGAGGTCGGACAGGTCAATGTTGCGCGGGTTGGCTCCATACCTGACTAGACCGAGGAGGCGGTGCAGGATGTCGGCTTCCTGTTGTTGCCGGTGCCACTCCGGGCTGTCCAGGTCGCCGGCGTCGGGGGGCTGCGGCGGGGTGCTGCGGAACCGCTCATCCTCGGCTATGCAGTCCCGTAGGGCCGTTGGCCACACAAGTGGAACCGGCTCGGGGTTGCTCTTGGTTTCGGAGCCGCGGACCGCCAGGATGACCCGTGCCTCCTGTGACCGGTCGACGCGCTCTTGAAGGTCACTGATGGCGGCCAGTTGGGCTGCAATGCGGCGGATTTGTTGCGCGTGTTGGCGGGCCCAGTCTCGTTCGGCGCGCCGACTTCGTCGCTCGCGGGCCTGTTCGACGCGCTCGCTCTGGGTGCGCGGCACCGTGCCGTCTGGTCGGGTGTAGGCCCGGCTGAGCTGGAGGTGTCGCCGCTCCGCTGCCTGGCGCCCGCTGAGTTCCTGCCATTGGGCGATGCGCGCCCAGGTGATCTTTTTGGTGCGGGCGAGGGAGGTGAGTTTCAGTTCGTCGTGGTCGAGCTTTTCGCGCAGCATCCGGATGGCCAGCAGCGCGGCGAGCAGGTCCGCGTCGGTGGCGTCGGGCAGCAGAGTGCCGTCGGCTCGCTGGCAGATGCGGTCGTAGTTCCGGGCGATGTCCATCAGTCGCCCCGGCGAGCTGCCGCTGCGTGAGGGAAGCCGGCGGCCGCCCGAGGGAGTCTGGGTCAGGCGTGCCCATGCCTGGTCCCGGTTGTGCTGGGCGTCCGGGTGCGGCTGCTCTCCAGAGTCGGATGTCGTCCTCATGACGACTCCTCGCGTCGTCTTGAGGACGACGTTTCCGTCCCCTGCGATGGGGCGGGATCTCGCTCTGTCCTCGCTCGGGCGGCTAAGATGGCGGCCTGCTGCGTCCGTACGGCCTGCTCCCGCTCCTGACGAGGGCGCCTGCGGCGCCAGGCGGTGCGGACAGCGCCAGCGGTGGCAGCTGTGAGTGCGAACATCACGGCAGCGATGTATTGAGCGCTGACGTCATGGATGAAGGATGTCGACATGGCTGGATCGGCGCACGTCATCCGTGTGCGCCTGGCTCCTCAGAAGAGTCGGAGGTACAGAGATTGTCACTTTGCATGTGCGAAGCCACCCCGACGGCGTCGCCCAGGCACTGCAAGAAAACGGCTTGAGACGGCCCCATGAGCGGCTCGTTCCCAGACGGAAGTCTGCCGGGCTCAGCCCGGCTGCATGTGCACTCTCGCCGCTCCGGCAATAAGCGCCACCGTGCGCCACCCCGCCTTAGGGTGCATACGTGACAAAAGGACGTCGAAATCCCGAAAGGAATGTCGTCCTCCGGCTGCTCTCAGGCCACCGCACACATGCACATCCCGACCAACTTGGGCTTCTCTACGGCTTGTTGCGCGACTCCGTCGCTATCATGCCGCCGCATATGAGCCGGACCGGAGCCGGTTCGTCGTGGCCAGTCAGTTCGGGGCGATGCCCACCGACCTCTGCACGGGGGCGTCACAGTACCGGGAGGGCCGAGGTTCACTCGGTCACAAGCCGATCGCGTCCACAGCCACAGACGACCCCGCCGTCATACTCGACGCAATCGAGGAGCCGGCTCCTCGCTCGACTACCTGGTCGGGGCCCACCGTCTGCCCCTCTCTGGCATCCAGCCGAAGAACATCAGGAATCGACCAGGTAGGCCTTCTCTCCCATCATCAGCGGTGCGCCGGCGGGACCTTTGATGTAGGGGCCGCGCCAGATCACCCGGTGTTCCTGGCGGCTGGGATACCACTGCCTCACCTTGTGCATCCGCACCGGCCACCGGTGGTGGTACACCCGCTTCGTCTCCCCCGCTGGATCCGACGGTCGCGGCGAGGGCGCGGCGAGCCGGATCACCCGCACATCGGGATCCTCCGGTACGGAGGCGTCACCACTGCCCGCCGCCGTGTTCCTTCCGGTGGCCCGGGACGGGCCGGCGGCAGTGATGCCCTGGGTGATGAGACGGAAGAAGGCGAATATGTAGCGGGCCACGAAGTCGTCGTACGGGTCGTCCACCCGGCCGCCGCCCCATTCACCGGTTTCGGGCACCGGCTCGGCACGCCACTGGGATGCCTGGGTGCGCGCCTTCTCCATCTCCCGGTAGAGACGGGAGAGGTGCGCGAGCTTCTCGGGGCTCTCCTCCGCCAGGCAGGCGTCGCCGCGCATCCCGTACATGCCGTCCGGCATCAGCGGCGGCAGCGGGCTGCCCAGGGCGCGTGCCTGGGAGACCGCCTGGCGCCATCCGGTGGGCTGCACCGGTCCGTCGCGGTCCATGAACGTCGTCACCTGTACGCCGGGGTACTGGGCGGTGGGCAGGATCTGGTGCTGGGTGATGAACTGCCAGCCGAAGGCCTTGATGTCCGACAGGGAGCCGGTGGGGTTGACGACCACGACCGGCTCGGGCAGCACCAGCAGTCCGGTCGGCACCAGGATGTCCCGGTCCCGGTCCAGGGTGCTGACGTCGGCCGGCTCCAGGGTGGCGGCCGCCGCCATCACCGCGGCGTGCGCGGCCGGGGAGATGACGAGGACCTCTGCCCGCCGCAGTAGGCTGCCGATCTGTTGGACTTCCCACGCGGCAGCCGCCCCGGCCGACCGGGGCCACGGCGGCCGGTAACCCTGCTTGCCCAGCGTCATCGACCACGCCGCGTCCCGCTCGACGCCCTCGGGCCTGTCCGCCATGTTCGCCAGCCCGCTGTTCAGCACCACGGCATGCAGCTCCGAGACGACATTGCGGATGTTGGAGGCGAGCATCGTCTGCACCGACGGGCCTACCAGATGCCGCTGAGTCTGCTCCCGCAGACGGTACGCGGCCCGCGCCGCGCCGGCCGCCGTCCATTGTCCGGCCTTGTCCCTGCTGCGCTCCCGTTTGCCCCGGCTCGCCTTCCCCATCTCACGACCTCCCCTGCCGCGACGGCCAGTTGCCGAAAGCCGTACCCGACCGCAGCAGAGGCGACACGGCACGATCCGGCCGACAAGTACCGAGCCGTGTCCACCGCAGCAGGACGTCGGTGACCCACCAGACATCCCACGCCGGGCTGCTGCTCCCCCGGGCAATGCGGCAGGAGAGGGTGCTCTCTGAGCCAGCGGCGGACTCCGTCAGCCTCAACCTGATGTCCGCGTGCACCAAGCACTCCGCCAGGTGCACCGACTCTCCGGCGGGGCGGCCTGGCGGGCAGCGGAAGAACCGAGCGGCCGTGATGTTCCCGCCTCTCGCTGGCGGGAGCAGGCCTTCCGTCCGGCCGGTACCACGGCACTCCCCGTGCCAAGGCCCTGCGTGGCAGGCGTTCTCTCTGCGGGAAGCGGCAGGCGTTCCCTCTCTGGGAAACGACTGCGCTCGCCGAGCGTCTTCTCCTGCGATGAGCAGCCTGAACACCCAGGCCGCACGCGCCCCGTCGGCGGATGCAGGCCAGCGTGCGCTGTGGGTCGTGAATGAGGGGGATGTGGGTGGAGATCGAGCTGACGAAGGCCGTGGCCGCGGTCCGCAACGAGCTGCTGGAGGCGGCCGCGCAGGGCGCGGGTGAGGACTTGACATTCAGGGTCGGTCCGGTGGAGCTGGAGTTCGCCGTCGAGCTGCGCGCGGATGCCAAGGCCAAGGCCGGATTCAAGGCGTGGGTGGTCTCCGGCGATGTCGAGGCGGGGGTGGGCAGGGCGAGGACGCACCGGAAGTGAAGCTCACGCTGACGCCTCAGCAGGCCAATGGTGGGGATCTGCTCGTGCACGGCCGGCCCGGTCAACAGGCCGAGCCGGGTGATGTGTCCGGGCATATCGAGCCCTGACATCCAACACGGCGGACTGGTGCGGCTTTCGGGGGCTTGAGGGATGGAGCAGGAGCATCGCCGTCGACGGGTCTGGCGGGCCGGGGTCGGGGTATGTGATCGCGCCGCGGCTGGTGCTGGCCTCCGCTCACGTCGTCCCCGAGGCGGGGGCGCGGGTGTCGCTGTTTCGGCCGGGGCGGGCGGGTGTGTGGCAGGCGCGGGTGGTGTGGCGCGGTACACCCGGCGGCCGCGACGACGCCCTGCTGTATGTCGACGATGCCACTTGGGCGCCGATGCCCGCGGCGGTGGTGCGGTGGGGCCGGCTGGCCACCACCCGGCCTGGCACTCCGTGCGAGACCTGGGGCCAGCCCGACCTGGTGCAGCAGTCCGGCCGCGCGGTGGACACCGCGCACCGCACCGGGACCCTCAATCCCGGGGACCGGGTGGTGGGCAACCGGTACGTGATGCACCTCGCCCAGCACCCGCCCCAGGCCGGCGGGGACGGTTTATCGCCGTGGGGCGGGCTGTCCGGGGCGACCCTGTTCTGCGGCCCTCTGCTGACCGGGGTGATCGCCGCCGATCCGGCCGGTCACGCGCACGCCTCCCTCGAGGCAGTGCCCGCCTACGTGCTGCTGCACGATCCCGCTTTCCGTACCGCGCTCGCCGAACACGGGGGACCGGCCAGCAGCGTGCTGGAGCCGGTCGAATGGCACCACCTCGCCGAAGCCGCCGACCCCACCGGCCGCGGTAGGGTCCGCTCCCCCGCCGCCCTGCTGCGCGCCCGCCGCCAGACCGTGCCCTCCGCGGCCGCATCGCACAGCTTGAGCAACTCACCGCGTGGAGCGCGGAGCCGGGCTTCGGGGCGCTGCTGCTGCACGGGCCGGCGGGCAGGGCAAGACCCGCCTCGCCCAGCACCTGGCCAACACCCTCACCGCCGGCAAGTGGAGCGTGCTGTGGCTGCGGCCCGACACCCCACCGGAAACCCTGGCCGTCCTCGCGGATGCCGCGGTGCCGTTGCTGGTCATCGTCGACTACGCCGAAACCCGCACCCCGCAGCTGACCGCTCTGCTCGAGGCAGCCGCCCGCCACACCGGCAGCAGACCATTGAAGCTGCTGCTGGTGGCCCGCACCGCGGGCGACTGGTGGCACCAGCTCCAAGCGCAAACCGTGCTGGCTGAGGAACTCCTGGACAGTGCCCCCACCCTCGACCTGCCCCCGCTGGAACCCGACCCGGGCCACTCCCGCACCGACGCCTACCACCAGGCCATCCACGCCTACGCCGCCCAGCTCCCCGACGTCCAGGGCCTGCAGCACCACGACTGGCACGCCATCGCCGCCCACTTCACCCACAGCCCCGCCCCCGCGCCTGACCGGGATCGCGGTGCAGATGGCGGCAGCCGAAGCCTGCCCACCGCGCTGACCCTACACATGAGCGCCCTGGCTGACCTCCTCGACACTGCACCACTCCCCAGCGAGAACCCACCGGTCGGCCCGGCCAAAGCCCGCAACGACACCGCAGTCGAAGACCGGCTGCTCAAGCACGAGGAACGCTACTGGCTCACCAGCAGCACCCACCTGCGCACCGTTTTTCTCGCCCAGACCACGCTCAACGACACTCTTGCCGCGGTGTTCCTCGCCGGAGCCGACACCACCGGGGAGGCGGACGACCTCCTGGCCAGCCTGCCGGCCCTGAAAGACCAGCCCCGCGACCGGCGCAACGCCGTACGCGACTGGATCGCCGCCCTTTACCCTGTTGGGTGCCAAAAGTCCCGCACCTGCGCTGAGCTGGGCGTTCGCCAGACTGTCGTGATCTTCGTCGGGCTGTGTCGCGGTACTCGTGGATGAGTCCGCTGAGGACGTCGTGGCGCTGAATGTGCTGGGCGGGGAAGGGGATGACGTCCGGATCGTCGGCTGGTGCGCGAAGGTGCAGGGCCCGGTGCGGCCTTCCGGAGTTGTAGTGCTCGGCGTATTCGGCGAGGACACGCCGTGCGTGTTGCTCGTTGTAGATCAGCATCCGGTCGGTGCACTCGGCCCGCACGCTGCGGATGAACCTCTCCACGTGGGCGTTCATCCGCGGTGTCTGTGGCGCGCTCTTCAGGATCTCGATGCCGTCGGCGGTGAAGACGGCGTTGAACGCCTGGGTGTAGCGGCTGTCGCGGTCGCGTAGCAGGTAGCGGAAGCCGGCGGCGCGGTCTGCGAGGTTGGCGAGGAGGTTCCTCGAGAGCTGGGTGGCCCAGGCTGCGGTCGGGTGGGCGGTGACGCCGAGGATGTGCACGGTGCGGGTGCCGACCTCCATGACCACGAAGGCGTACAGCCTGGTCAGCGCGGCGGTGTCCACGTGGAAGAAGTCGGCGGCGAGCAGGCCGGAGGCCTGGGCGCGTACGAACTCGCGCCAAGTCGGGGCGCCGCGGCTTCGTCTGGGTGCGGGGCCGAGGCCGGCGCTGCGCAGGATGCGTCGGCTGGTGGAGGCGCCGACGCGGTGGCCCAGGCGCCGCAGCTCGCCCTGGATACGGGTTGAGCCCCAGGTCGGGTTCTCGCGGGCCAGGCGCAGGTTCAGGGCGGTGGGTTCCTCGGAGATCGGCGGGCGGTCGGTCCGTGCGGGTTTCTGCTTCCTCTTCCAGCGCAGTAGCCGCCGGTGCCAGGTGAGCAGGGTGCCGGGTGTGAACAGGCGGTGTCGGCGCAGCCGGGAGGGTAGGTGCCGGACGAGGGCGGCGAGCACTGCGCGGTCCGGCCAGGTGAGGTGTGGTCGGACGCCGAGCTGGCGGCGCAGCACCGCGTTCTCGTGGCGCAGCGCGAGCAGCTCGGCGTCCTTGGTCTGCTGCGAGCGGGAGAGCAGCAGGAGCAGTCCGAGGAGTCGGAGGAAGACCAGGTAGAGCATGCGCTGTGCCATGGGGTCCGGCTTGTCGTGATCGCCCGGAGTTGCAAAGTGCCTGGTCAGATGCTGTACGTCACTTCTGGAACCCTACAGGTCTCGAGCAGCACCCCGACCGCCTTCGCCACCCCGCCCGCCGCCCGCTTCAGCTTCGGCAGGGCCTCCGGGATCGAGGACCCGGTCGCCTTCGAGGAGGACCCGGGCACCTCCAGCCGCCTCCACCCGCTCCAGCGACCGAAGTTCCGCCAGCTGCTCACGTACGCGCGGCCGGGCGACACCGTGCACATCTCCGAGATGTTCCGCCTCGTACGCGGGACCGGGCACATCCTCGACGTGCTCGACGTCCTGCACCGCGAGCAGGTAGCACTGCGCATCCACGACGGCGCGTTCTCCGCGATGGACCTCACCGCCCGCCACCCGCGCACCGGCGAACTGCTGTCCACGGTGAAGTTCACGGTGCAGACCCTCGCCGCCGCCAGCGAACTCCAAGACCATGATCAAGGCATGTTTTATGTGCGTCGCTGACCTGCCGGGAGACCCCGCTCGACCAGTCTAGGCCGCGACCCTCTCCACGAGAACCGCAGCCACTCTTCCATCGAGTCCCAGGCATCGCCCGTGAGGTCGTCCGGCGCGCGGTTCTGGAACTGATGCTCCACCACGACCGTGCCGGTCCCGCTCACGGTGTCCAGTGCGACCGCGGCCGTCATGATGACCTCCGCGAGTTCCTTCGACACGCCCCCGGGTGAGGCGCCCTTCCGCGGGTTGGCGCCGAGCGCTCCGTGAAGGGCCTCCGCGACCTCGCCCAGCTCCTGACTGATCTTGAGCACACGCACCGGCTCCGCCGCACGCCACCCATCCCCTCAAGGCCCCTCCCCCAGACCGGTTCACGGACGCTCCTCGCCCGCCGTTCGGCCCATGAGATCTGCACCGCCCCGCGCTACCGCGCACGACGCCGTGGGCCAAGCCACACCTGATGGCGGCCCGAGGACCGGCACACCGGGATATGACTGGCCGACGAGGACATCGTTCTGCGCTGAGGCCTGGCGGACCCTGCACGACTCGCGGTGTACACGGTCGCTCACAACGCCATCAATGCTGCGAGGCGATCTTTGAAGTTGATCGCACAGCTCGCGGTGAGTCAGATGTGGTGCCGAAATCGCAGCATCCACGCCAGAACCTGTTGCAATCGCAGGAAGATCGCGTAGTCTGGGGATCAAGGCAGCACCCCGATGGTGCTGCCAATCCAGGCAGATGCCAGACCGTAAGACCCACAAGGGTCACGGGCCGAGGGACGGACTCGGTCAGAGCTCGCCGCGCAGGGCGTGGACGCACGAGACATCTCAGCGATGAACGAGAGGTCTCCGATGCTGGCTCCATCGGCACTCGAGCGCCTGTGCGACATGCGCGAGCTGCAGGACGCGAACGACGGTCACTCGATCGCGATCCGTAAGCGGATGACCGATGGCGAGATGCCTGCTGTCCGGGTCGGCGGCAAGCTGAAGACACGCGAGTCGGACCTGCAGCCGCCGGTCATGCCGGTCACCGCTTCCCGCCGCGATGAGCAGGTAGGGGAACAGGCCATAGACGACCTCAATGCATTGGCCGCGAAACTCGTCGCGAGCTGGCCGGAACTCCCCAAGGAGCGCAGGGTCGAGCTTGGTCGCCTCCTGGCTGCCCCTGATACGACTCCTGATGCAACGAAGACGCCCCGGTGAGCCGGGGCGTTTTCGTGTGCACTCAGGTCAGCCCAGGCCGTCTGCGTCGTCGTGCTCTTCGCCGACTGGGAGTGGCCGACGGTCGTCCCCCGGGTCCTCGCTGTAGATGACCGCGGAGACCGCGCTGTCGTAGGCATCGTTGAGGCCGTTGCCGCTTGTGCCGAGCATGTTCTCCCAGTCGATTCCCATGACTACGAGCCTAGACCGTATGGAGAACCGGCGCCTCGCTCGCAAGTTGGCGCGGGTTGCCGCCACTCTGAGTGGCGGTAGAGCCGCAATTGCGGGAGGTGTCGGTCATGTTCGAGCGTACGTATGCCGGACTGGATGTTCACGCCCGTTCCGTCGTCGGAGCCGCGATCGATGGGGTTTCCGGGGAGATCCGGTGGCGGAGGCTGGCGCCGCAGACGGAGGCGGTGGGGGTCATCGAGCAGAATGGCCGCCGTCTCGTCGTTCGCGCCGGTGGTGGGGCGGCTGGGGTGCCTGCGCGGGGTCAGCGTACTGACTGCCTCCGGGCTGGCCGTCGACGTCGGCGACTGGCATCGCTTCACCGGCGCCACCATCAGCTCCTATCTGGTCCTGGTGCCGTCGGATGCCTCCAGATGCCAGCGCCGGGCGCAGGGTCCGATCACCAAAACCGGCAACAGCCACGCCCGCCGGCTACTACTGGTGGAGGCGTCCTGGCACCACCGCAAGCGGTACCGTCCCAGCCGGGAGCTGATGCGCCGCCAGGCCAGTCAGCCGCCCGCCGTCCGGGACCGGGCCGAGCGGGGCAACCGGTGCCTTAACCAGCCGTGGAAGCGATTCGACGCCCGCGACAAACGGCCCACCATCGCCGCTGTGGCCGTCGCCTGCCTCGGCCACCCCGCCGCCGGCGCGGAAGCGGTTGATCTCGGACTGCGCCCTCTGCACGACCCGCAGGTAGCGCGGGTCTTGCAGCATCTCGGCCGAGCGGCGCTGGCTCTCCTCTTGTGTGTTGGGCATGGCCCGCGCCTAGTACTCCAGCAGCGTTTCGCTATCTGGCCTGGTCGGAGGCGTCGCCGGGAGTGTAGTGGCCAGGCGGCGGGCAGGTGGCGGACTCGAGGGAAGACCCCACCAACGAGACCATCGGGGCACTGGCCGAGGCCCGGTGCGGGCAGTGCCCGAACATGAGCGACAGCGACGACACGGCGGACGCAACCTGGGCCCGGGAACTCGACGACCTCTTCCTCCGCATCGGCCACCACTTCGGGCGCGCGGATCTGCGCGCCCGGATGCGTGCCTACGTCCGTGGCCTGCTCGGCCCGGTCGGCCGCAAGAACGGCTGGCAACTGGCCGAGTTCGCCGGACACCGCACCCCCGACGGCCTTCAACGCCTGCTCAACGGGGCCCGCTGGAACGCCGACGACCTCCGGGACGACCTGCAGAGCTACGTCGCCGAACACCTCGGCCAAGACGACGGGGTGCTGATCATCGACGACACCGGCTTTCTCAAGAAGGGCACCACCTCCGCCGGGGTGCAGCGCCAGTACTCCGGCACCGCCGGCCGCACCGAGAACTGCCAGATCGGCGTCTTCGCCGCCTACGCCACCCGCACGGGCCGCGCTCTGGTGGACCGCGAGCTCTACCTTCCCAAATCCTGGACAGGCGACCGCGAACGCTGCCGGGAGGCGAAGATCCCCGACGAACGCGGCTTCGCCACCAAGGGCGACCTGGCCAAACGCCTGGTCCTGCGCGCCTTGGCCTCCCCGCTCCCACTGGCCTGGGTGACGGCGGATGCTGCCTACGGACAGGAGGGACGCTTCTGCCGCCTGCTGGAGCAGTCCGGCCTCGGTTACGTTCTGGCCGTGCCGAAGTCGCAGCAGGTCTTCGGCCCGCGCGCTGATTACCTGTTCGCCCAGGCTCCCGACGAGGCATGGGAGCCACTGTCCTGCGGAGACGGCGCCAAGGGACCGCGTCTCTACGACTGGGCGGCGGTGCAGCTGCATGCGGTGCGGGAGTTCGACTACCAGAAGGGCGAACAGGTCCGCCGACGGTGGGCACTGGCCCGCCGCAGCCGCAGCAAGCCCGAGGAGATCGCCTACTACCTGGCCTACGCTCCGATGGAGGCTGAGATCGTCGATCTGGTGCGGATCGCCGGGACGCGCTGGCAGATCGAGGAATGCTTCCAGGCCGCGAAGAACGAGTGCGGCCTGGATCAGTACGAAGTCCGCCGATACGTCGGCTGGTACCGGCACATCACCCTGGCGATGCTCGCCCACGCCTACCTCGCCGCGATGACGGCCGACGCGGCGGCAAAGGGGGGTGCAGAAACGGTTCCGGCACCCCGGGCCTGGCCCCGCTCACCGTGGCAGAGGTCCGCCGACTCCTGGCACCTCGCCTCATCCCACACCACCTCCACGGCCCGTCGCTTCGCCGGCACGCTCTGAACTGGTCGCGCTGGCGCCGACAGCACCAGGCGATCGCCCGGCACTGCCACTACCGACGCAGGGGAGCCTCGTTGGTGGGGTCTTCCCTCGAGTCCGCCACCTGCCCGCCGCCTGGCCACTACACTCCCGGCGACGCCTCCGACCAGGCCAGATAGCGAAACGCTGCTGGAGTACTAGGCGGTTTCGTTTGGATCAGCGGGCGGACCAGAGGAAGATGCCCGCGACGTGAAGTCCGGCGAGGTAGATGGTCGCGGTCTTCTCGTAGCGGGTGGCGATGCCGCGCCACTGCTTCAGGCGGTTGATACACCGCTCGACGGTATTGCGTTGCTTGTATGCCTCGCGGTCGAAGGCAGGTGGTCTGCCGCCCGCCTGTCCGCGCTGCCGCCGGTTGGCCTGCTGGTCGGCCCGTTCCGGGATTACCGCACGGATGCCACGTCTGCGCAGGTGGTCGCGGATCGCGCGGGAGGAGTACGCCTTGTCAGCCAGGACCAGGTCCGGCCTGGTGCGGGGCCGTCCAAAAGGGCGGGGAACACGCAAGCAGGCCAAGACGTCCGTGAAGGCGGGTGCGTCGCCGGCCTGGCCGGCGGTGAGGACGAACGCGAGTGGCCGGCACCGGCCGTCGGCCGCGAGGTGGATCTTCGTGGTCAGTCCGCCGCGGGACCGGCCGATGGCGTGATCGTCCGGCTCGTCGGCCGGGGCCCCTTTTTGCGGGCCCCGGCCGCATGCTGGTGTGCCCGCACGATCGTGGAGTCTACCGAGACAGCCCAGCTGACGTCTTCGTTCGCGTCGGCCTGGGCCACCAGGGCGGTGAGCACCCGCTCCCACGTGCCATCGACGGCCCACATCCGCAGCCGGTTGTAGACGCCCCGCCAGTTGCCGTACTTGTCCGGCAGGTGCACCCACTGGGTACCGGTCTGGAACTTAAAGGCGATCGCGTCGATCACCTCACGATGGTCCCGCCAGCGGCCACCCCGCTTCGGCGTCCGGTCCGGAAGCAACGGCTCGATCCGCGCCCACTGCGCATCAGTCAACGGCACACCCGAACCAACGACCGGCTGATCCAAACGAAATGGCTAGTTCAACCCGGCGTCCTGTAGCGGCGGTTCGGCTGCATTCCCGCTGGTCACAGAGGCAGTTAGCGGTCTTCCGAACAGCGGCACAGCGTCGAGCGGATCCTTCTTGCTGACGTCGATCGAGCCGTCGGGCCGGTTGTACACGTTGTCGGCGAGCTCGGACTTCTCGCTCCAGTCGCCGGCCGTGTTGCGGTCGGCGAGCGGGACCAGGGCCTGGGCCATGTCGGTGTTCGGTCCCGCGCGCAGGCTGTGGGAGGTGACCTTGAGTCCGTTGATCAGGGACACACCCGCGGCCTTGGCGCGTGCCTTGACCATCTCGTTGACGGCCCGGCCGGTGAGGAAGAGACCCCGCACGGTCGCGTTCTTCCGGCGCTTGAGGTTGCCCGTGGTCGTCAGGGCCCGGAAGAGCGGCTTGGTCGGCAGGTAGGCTGACTCGCCGACCGCAGGGTTCTGGTCGTGCTCGGTCGGCTCACACAGCTCGCGAAGATCAGCGAGCCAGGCCCGTACGCGGGCGACGAACTGAAGGTCGGCGCGGTCGCGGATGAAGCGCCACCGGCCCTTGCCCTTTCGCCGCGTCTTGCTCATGGCGGTCCACACCCACACGCCGTCGGTGTCGACACGGATCTGCTTGACCAGCAGGTTCGTGACCTCGATGGAGCGGTAGAGCATCCCGTACTGCAGGACGAGCATGGCCGCGTCGCGCCGCCCGATCCGAGTGCTCTCGTCGATCTTGGCGAGCACCTTGACCAGGTACTTGAGGGTGAGGCCGGCGGACTGTTCCTTCTCCCCGCCGGCCGGGATGAACTCCTCCAGTCGGTAGTCCTCGATCATCTCGCGGACGAGGGAGGCGTCCGGCCGCTCCCCCTTCGGGTACCAGGAGACGATCCGGGAGCAGTAGGCGAGCAGGCTGTCCGGGCTGTACTTGCTGCCGTCCTGCTTTCCCGTCTCCATGAGGTAGCCGAAGTACGCGGCAACGTTGGCCGTCGTGGTGGTGGGTTGGGCGATCCGGCCCTCCTTCGCGCACCACTGCTCGAAGCGCGTGCGCGTGGAGTCGCGGTTGACCCGGGTGTTGCGAGCGCCGCGCTCAGTGATCCGCTTCTTCACGCGGTCCGGGACCTTGAAGTCCTTGGCCGTGAAGGGCGGTTCCTCGTCGGCGCGTGGCGGCAGCTCACCCTCGGCGAGGATCGTGTGGCGGGTGATCCGGTAGGGAACCGGGGCGCCGGCCACGGGCAGCAGTCGTTCGTGGTCGTCGACAATCTCGGCGTCGACGATTTCCTCCAGTTCGGTCGCTTCGGTGCTCAACCCAGGCTCCCCAGGCAGTCGTTGCAAATGGCGACGTGGTCCTCTCCCTGCTGGTAGAGCTGGCTGCAGCGCAGGCAGGACTCCAGTCCCTGAAACTCCCTCGAGCAGCCGAAGCAGTACTGCATGGCCTGCTCCGGCGCGGCAGCCAGGTACGCCTCGCCGATCAGTGCCTCTGCGCCGCACTCTGGGCAGGGGGGGGCGAGATCGGACTCCGTCCCGTCGTTGCTCCAGGAGTGCCCGAGCACCCCCGCCGCGTACTCCGACGGGAAGGCCTCGGCGTCCCAGTCGGTCTCGCAGAACAGACAGCGGACCTCGCCGCCCTCGGCGAGCAGGGCCCACGTGAGACAGTCCGGGCAGCGCAGGGTGTACCACTCCAGGCCGGCCAGCTCGGGCTTGATGCGGTCCATGATGATCGAGGAGTAGCCGCGTATGCGGGGCAGCGCCTGCCGCACGTGGTACATCTGCTGGTCCAGGTGCTGCGCTTCGGCGCCGGTCAGGCCCGGCCGCAGGTGGTCGTTGACGAAGGCGATGAGGAAGTCCAGCACCTGCGCGGCACGGGCCTCGATGGCGGGCGCGGTGGCGGTCAGCCCGAAGTGCTGCAGGCGGTTGCGTTGCTTGGCCAGGGCGGTGATGTGCGCCTTGTCCTCCGGCGCGATCTCCACGCCCCGCGCGCGCAGCCGCTTGATCGCGTCGTCGATCTTGCAGCTGGTGAAGTCCCCCTGCCGGTAGGCGAGTTCGTCGGCCTCGTCCGGCTTGGTGAAGACCTGGCGCCAGTCGAAGGAGACCAGGAGCGCTTTGAGGAGCACCTCGGTGGCCGCCTGGAGGTGCAGGACGCCGTACTTCAGATCCCGCTCGTCGGGCTCCTCGCGGTCCAGGTGGGCGACGACGCTGCGCAGGTAGTCCATGCCGTTGCGGACCGGCGGATAGTTCATCTCCGCCCCGGCCGCGCTCACGCCGGTACGCCCGCGGCGGCATCGAGACGGTGGAGCGTCACCGTAGGACGGGCGGCGGCCGGGTGGCCGCGGGGTCGAACTCGGTCAGGGTCACGCGCGCGCTCCGCTCGTTCACACGGTCAACTTTCAAGGCACGAAACCTTGCTGGCGTCGGGTCTTCTGACCCCTCCTCAGTACCTCGTATTCTGCCACGAATAGGAGGTAAGGACAGCCTTAGTAGATGAGCTCGCACAAGGCAAGAGGGGTCGAAAGGCGCGGCCCCCTGGCGGTCTGTCGGGGCTCCAGAGATCTCGTCACCCCGGCGCTCCCGAGATTGGCAGCGCACGCCCCGTTCTGCGGGTCGCTTTTCTGACGCTTCTCCTCCACCTCACCCTCCAGGCGGTTTACCCGTCTCGCCGATGGCGCGCAGCATCAGCGGCCGCGACATCGCCGGGGCGGCCCGCACCGCTGGACGGTGAGGTGGAGAAGAAGCTGCTGGCCACAGGCGGCGCCTGGTCACGGGGTCTCGGGCGGTCCGGCCGGCGCCCAGCCGGGCTCGGGGTCGTCGGGCTGGCTGAGGATGGCCGGGAGGTGATCGACGGTGGTGTAGGTGATGCCGGGATCGGTGAGGAACGCGGTCGGCTCGACGTTGCGGGTGACAAACAACGGCAGTACCCGCCAGGGGTGTTCGCCGTGGACACCGCAGGCCGCTGCGGCCTGGGCCGCGTACTGGGCGATGGTGGCGGCTTTCCTGAGCAGCTTGTCCCGGTAGTCGGTGTTGAACTTCTTCATGTGCAGCTGCAGGGCGTGGGCTGCGACGGCGCGGGTGGGGTTCTTCGCCTCGATCACCCACAGTCGGTGGGTGTCGCGGTCGGCGACCAGGAGGTCGATCTCTCCGGTCAGGTCAGGGATGCCGAGCATGGCGGCGTTCTTCTTCAGGAGGCGGAAGCGGTGCGGCAGTCCGGCACGGCGGGCGGCATCCCGCACGTCGTTCTCCAGGCGCTGGTCGCGTTGCTGGCGGTGGCGCAGGAGGGCTTTGTCGACGGGGTCGGGGAGTTCGGGGTGCGGGAGGTGGCCGTCGTCGAGGTAGGCGGCGTACGTCTCCAGGGAGACGTGGGCGAGCCAGGGCAGGACGAGGAGCTGCTTGCCGTGGGCGATGAGGGGGTGGGTCAGTGGCCGGGTGCGGCGCTCGACCTCGGTGTAGGCGTGCTCGCCGGGGCCGTCGGCGTTGCCGGGGTGCAGGCGCAGACGGTCGACAGCCGCGTGGAGTTGGTCGGCGGGAAGCCCGGACCATGCGGCGCTCTCAGTGACCAGTTCCTCGGGGGTCGCGGTGATGGTGCCGCTCTCGCCGGTGGGCCAGTCGATGGCGGTGGCGAGGACTGCGACGATCGCGTCCAGACTGCATCCCCAGTGCTGGATGAGGAGCTGGTCGGCCTTGGCGAGTTCGCTGCCGGCGGGAATGGCCGCTTCCCTGAAGGCGACGGGCGTAGGCACGTTCGGGCGGGCGAGTACGCCGGCGTCGATGGCCTCGAGTTTGGTGTCGGCGGCGGTCGCGATCATCCGCTCGTGGCGGGCGTAGTGGTAGGCGCCGGCGTCGAACCCGAGATGGACCCCGGGTGCCGCGGTCTGGGCCGGGGCCGGGGTGTCGGGATCGGGGTCGACGCTGAGAGTGAACAGCCCGCTGGGATCGATGGTCAGGACAAGGTCGTGCAGACGGCGCCCGGCGGCGACCGCTGTGTTGCCGGTGGTGAGGACGACTTCGGCGAGCGCGACGAGCTCGGCGACGGCAAGGACGTCGACGGGCCGGTGGCCGGCGGGCGGTGTGAGGAGCGCCTGCTGCAGCAGCAGGTGCAGCGCCGTGGTGGCGGTCATGGAGTCCTGCTGCTGGCGTCGGGACTCCTCCGCCCAGTTGTCCGCCCAGGGGGCCGCGAGGTTGATGGCGGTGGTGGTGTGCGAGCGGGTGCGGTGCGACCACGCGGCGTTCAGGTGCCGGGCGAGTTCGCCGAACAGATCCGGATGGTAGGCGCTGATCTGGTCGGCGAGTTCGGCCTCCAGGGCGTGCAGGAGCTGCTCGGCGGGACCGCCGGGGCGGCATGCGTCGGCGCCGTGCCACGTGCCGGTCGGCACGCCCGTGCGGCGTACGGCGGCGGCCGCGGCACGCAGGGCGCGAACGTGGAGGTGCGGTGTGCGCGGCAGTGTGTAGGCAGGGCGGGTTGGGGGCCAGGAGTTGGTGATGCCGGCCAGGAGCAGGAGAGGGTGGCCGCTGTTCCACGCGTCGGTGAAGGTGTCGATGTCGGTGCCGGGCCCGGCGGCGCGGCCATCGCGGACTTGGGTGATGAGTTCGTGGACGAGCCGGCCCAGGATGCGGTGGCCCTGGTGGCCGTCGCCGGCGAAAGTGGCGAGGAGTGGCGGGTCGACGACGAGTCCGATCCGGGCGGTCTCGGGGTCGGCGCCGGCGCGCAGGAGGAGCCGCTCCCCCGCGTCGGCGTCATCGGCCGGCTCCGGTGCTGCGGTGGGCAGTTGGTGGGGTTCGTCGGAGACGGTCACGTCCACGATGAGGGGTGCGCCGTCGGGGAGTGTCGCGTGCGCGGCGACCGGCTCGATGGTGGTGAGCGTGGTGTGCAGGGCGTCGACCAGGTCGTCCATGCCCCGCGCGTCGAGTGGGCCGCCGTGCCGTTGAGAGGGGACAGCGACGATCACCATCGGCGGGACGGTCGATGTGCGGATCAGCATCGTGCCCTCGGAACTGTGGTACTCCAGGCAGGCTCTCGTCCCGTGGGCCCCGGGCTCGGGTGGGATCGGTGTGACGCGGGTGAACTCCCGTACGCCCGGCAGGCCGGCGGCATTCAGCACGTGGTCGGTGGCCGCGTGTACGGCTGCGTGTTCCCAGACCTGGTCGTACGGCGTGACGGGGACGAGCGCGATGTCGTCGCGGTCGGGGCCGGGCAGCAGCAGGGTGGCGTTGCGGTGCCAGAGCGACCACGCGTCGAGGGCATCGAGGTAGGCCACGCCGTGCACGCCGGGGTGTTCGGTGAGTTCCAGGACGAACAGGGCCGGCAGGGTCGGGTCGCCGTTGGCCTGGTGGAGGATCTCGGCGAGTTCCTCGACGTGGAGGAAGGCGGTGTCGCGGATCACCTCGCGTGTCAGGACGTGGGGGCCGCCGTAGATGACGAGGCGGCCGCGGCCCGGCGGGGTGTCGGTGAGGGCGGCGCGGCCTTCCTCAATGCGGCCGCTCAGGGCGCCGTCCGCCAGCGCGCTGACGATGGCGATGTCGTAGCGGTGGGTGGGCGAGGTCATGCGGCACACCGGTCCGGGGCGGGCGGGGATGTGGTCCAGGCCGAGGAGTTGGGCGAGCCGGGAGACGGTCACCTCCTGCAGCCGTTCCTCGGCCGCGGCGAGTTCGTCCGGTGGCAGGAGGGCGAGCAGCCGGGTGGCGGCCGGGGCGATGGCGTCCGTCGCCGAGCCGGCGGGGACGGGCAGCCGCCGGCCGTGCGCGGTGACGGCCAGGACGGGGCCGAGCAGCGGGGTGTCGGGGCGGTAGCGCAGCGGGAGGTCCTTGATCGGGTTGGTCAGCCAGGTCAGGGCGCGTCCGGCGCGCTGCGGATGCCGACAGGCGGGGACGAGGGCGGCCGGGTCGGCCGACGCGATCGCGGTGGCGGCGTCGACCTCGGCGGGGGTGAGACGGCAGGCGACCTGATACTCGGGATCGTCGTCCGTGCTGACGTAGGGCTCGGGCCACGCGGGGGTGAGCGCGCTCAGCGCCCGGTCGGTGATCCGCAGGGCCAGGTCGAGGACGTCACTGATCCCGAAGCCGACCGCCTCGCACAGCGGTTCGTCGACGGCCAGGGCGGTGAGCTGGAGGCTGCGCAGCAGGAGCAGGGGGTGGGCGAGCTGCCCGGGGTGGACCAGCAGGCGCTCCCCCGCGACGGTGCTGGCCACTCCGGCGCGCAGGTCGCTGGGATCGCGGCCGGTGAGAGCCGCGCGTCCGGGGGCGGCGCGCGTGATGGCGTCGACCAGGCCGGGCAGGTCGTCGGCGCCGGCGGTCGCCCCGGTCCGGGAGGGGGTGCGCAGGACTCGGGTGAGCATCAGCAGCAGGTGGTCCTGAAGGCGTTGGCAGTCCGGCGAGGTGAGGGTGGCCTGGAGCAGCACGAGGAGGGAGTCGGTGGAGTACGGGGCCAGGGCGCGGTCGAGGACCTTCCAGTCCACGCGGCGGTGTGTTGCGGTGGTGACGGGCGTGTTCGAGGGCATGGTGCGCGTCCTGGTCTCGTACCGGGCTGATCCGACGGATCCGACGGATCCGACGCGACAGCTTCGCAGGCGGGTGTCGGACCGCGCCGCAGATTTCAGGCGGCGCGAGTGTGCCAGCTACGCGCTTCGTCGTCTACCGCCAGCCAACTGGCCTGCCCGGGCTGCCTGTTGCCGCTGGTGGCGGACCTATCCAAGGTTGTCCACGTCCGCTGTGCCGCCGGAACTATTCATGCGCTACGGCCAGTCACGCCGTGCCCCTCCGGTTGGGACCTGGTCAAGGGCCAGGTCGAGGCGCTGTTCGCCCCACCCAACTCCGTACGCCGCGCAGCCCCGAGGGGCAGGCGGCGCCGAGCGGCGCGAGGATGCTCTACCGTGTCTCGCCATGACGGTCCTGATCATCGGCGGCAGCGGATTTCTGGGCGCCGAGCTAGTGCGCCAGGCGGTAGCGGCCGGCCGTACGACGGCCGCTACCTTCACGACCAGGCCCGTCAGCACCCCCGGGGCGACATGGCACGCCCTCGATCTTCGGGACCCCGAGCGTGTTTACGCAGTCGTCGCCGAGACTGCGCCGCGCCTTGTCGTCAACGCCACGAGCGGCAATGCGGACTGGGCGGTTACGGCCGAAGGTCCGATCCGCCTGGCGATGGCTACGGCACAGCACGGCAGCCGCTTCGTCCACGTGTCCAGCGACTCGGTGTTCTCGGGCACCCGAATCATCTACGACGAAACCGATCTTCCCGACCCGGTCACGCCCTACGGCGCGGCGAAGGCCGCGGCCGAGACAGGCATCCGATTCGTGCACCCAGACGCCGTCATCGCACGCACCTCACTGATCATCGGCGACCAACGGTCCGAGCACGTACGGGCGGTGCACGAACTTGCTGCCGGCACCCGGAACGGGGTGCTGTTCACCGACGACATCCGCTGCCCGGTGCATGTCGCTGACCTGGCTGCAGCCCTGTTGGAGCTCGGCTTCGGCGATACGCACGGGATTCAGCACCTCGCCGGAGCAGAAGCCCTGAGCCGACACGACTTGGGCGTCCTCATCGCCGAGCGGGACGGGCTCGACGCCACCCGGCTGCCCGCGGGCTTGCGGGCCCACAGCGCGCTTCCCGGCGCGCTCGACGTACGCCTCGACAGCCGCGCGACCCAGCTCAGGCTGCGCACCACGCTGCGCGGCGCCCGCCAGTTCCTCGCCGCGGGAGCGTGACGCTCCCTCCAGGCGCCGCGTCCACCCACGTTCCGCCGGGCCTCCGATGGAGCGCGCACGGCGCGAAGGGACTCACCCGAGGCAGTCGTACCTCGTCAGGTTGCACAGGCGGCAGAGGGGGGCTCGGAGGTTGCCGAGGAGTTGTCCGAAACTGACCCGCTTGTCGGCGGGGCCGTAGTCGGGCCTCGAGGAGGGCCGTCCAGCGCACAGGCTCGGCGCCGCACTCGGCGAGAAGGTAAGGCAGGGCGATATCGGGGTCGTTGCGGCTACGTCCCATGCCGGCGGACCGTCGCAGTCGAGCCCGAACTCGGCTGCTGCGTGGTCGTGCGCCTTCTCCATACGGACCCGGGTGGGTCCGTCAGGTGGCGGTGAGGGCATCGAGAACCTCCCGGAGTTCTCGGCCGTCGAGCGGCGTTGTCACGGCGGCCGCGGCCTCGTCCCAGTGCTGGCGGGTACTGGCTGCGACGAGCAGCACGTCGAGGCTAGGGCACGACGCGGCGGCGAGGAGGCATGCCGCCGCAGGTGACAGGCCGGGACGGATCAGATCGACGAGCTCGGGCGTCATCATCGCCGGTAGCGCACTCCTGATGCAGCGTGGTCAACGTCTTGACCGGATTCCGGGGCGCCCTGGCCGGGCGGGTCGTACTACCGGCCGCCGTAGCGGAACTGCGGGGTGCCGGTGAACTGCTCGTCGTACGCGTCCACGAGCTGCTGCAGCGTGGTGCCGAAGAAGTCGGTGTCGAGGTCCTGGACCTGCCAGTCCTTCGCCTTCGGCCACGGCCCCCTCGGCGGCCTTGAGGATTGAATGCGTCGGCGTACGGCTTCCACAGTCTGCGAGCTGGTCACGTCACTCAGGCAAGGCGGAACGGCGCGAGCACCGAGGAGATCATGCCGGCCAGCCGGTGGCGGAAGCCCGAGACGGTGACGTCTACCACTGGGCGTTCAACCCGGCCGTCCGCAACAGCGTCATGCACCTGGGTCGGTGACCTCTCCGGCCGATTTGTTGCGGACATCACGCATCCGGGCGTCGAGAGCGGCCTGGGTATCAGGGTCGAGCTCGTAGTCGCCGGCGGTTTCCGGGTTGACGTCCAGCGCGTGAGAGCGGAATGCCTCCCGCTCGGCGGACAGATGCTGGATGGTCTGGGTGATCCGGTGGATCTTCTGGCGCAGCCTCTCCCATTCCTGCTCGGCGAGGGCGAGTTCGGCGAGCTGGTTCTGGATCTCGGCTTCGTTTTCGCGGGCGTAATTGTCGCTGACCAGTGTGATCAGAGGGACCCCGAGAGCTTCGGCAGCGGCGACCGCCTCGTCGAGCCTGACCGCGCGGGTCTGCTGCTCGATGCGTGTGATGGCGGTGGAGTCAACGTTCGTGCCGAGCAGGGCGGCCATACGGCGCGCTAGTTCTGCCTGGCTGATGCCGAGGCGTTCGCGTTCTTGACGAAGTCGGCGGGCGAAAAGGTCGCCGGGCAGTGGGTTCATGGCGGTTTGGCACTTCCTGGTCAAGATCGCGATCGGGCGTGTGAGGGTGGCCCGCCTCGAAATCGAGCAGGCCAGCGCCGCAGCAGTGCTGGAGCGGCACATTACACATCTCACACTGCGGATTCCACAGGCATCCGCCGCGACCCTGCGGTCGCGCGTCGCGATGCCGATTCGCCTCGCTTCCGAGCCCCTTTTGGATCTTTATCAATAGACCCTTTCACGCTCTATGTGACTAGCCATTCGAATGATGTAGATTAGTCACTGCAGATGCGCACGTATACGAGCCAGCGGGGGGAGCCGACAGCATGTCTACCGACCACCCCGGCTTCTATCACTGCCCGACCGGGCGGATGAGCTGCGCTTGTTGCCTTGTGACTCACTGTCATGCCACCGAATGATTCGAAAGGCGAGAGGAAAGATCCATGACGAAGATCTACGAGGCAGCCGTCCTCACACAGGCTTCCCTGCCGAGTGCAGCCTGGGACCTGACCAGCTTCCTGCAGAACGCCAAGTCCCAGATCCAGCTCTGGGGCGGTCTTCTGCTCATGCTGCTCGGTGCTGCCGGCCTGGTCTGGGGCGGTGTGCTCCTGATCAAGAAGCTGATGGCCAACCCGCAGTCCGCGGGTCAGCAGCAGGGCTGGGGCACGATCGCGCTTCTCATTCTCGTCGGCGGAGCCCTGGGCACCGGCGGGTGGTCGCTGATCTCGACGATCGGTTCCGGCGGCCAGCAGACCATCACGGACCTCGGCGGCGGCACGGTGATCGCCCAGACCGCCGATCAGTTCAGCGGGTTCCTGAGCGGCCCTTCCAAGTAAGAGGCCGTCACAGACGTGCACACGACCGGGGACAGAGTCGTCGAGCGAACCGGGTCGGTTGAGGTGCAAGGCCTCCTCCGGCCCGGTTCGCCATATCCGGGCCCGCAGCACGGTGCAGGCACGAAAGAGAGCAGAACATGGGGATCAAGGACAAGGCACTGGCCTTCAGCAGGAAGTTCAAGCTCGACTCGCACCACGCGATCGAGCGGTTTGGGGTGTTCTTCGGCATCTTTGCGGTCACGGGCGCGATCGTGATCAGCGCATCGGGTGCCTCGGCGTACCAGGCGGGGCGTGACTCGCTGTCGCAGACGGCGCTGTACACCAGCGACTTCAAGACGTCGAAGACGAATCTCGACGGCACCGTCGACGGGGTCTACACCAACGAGAGCGGCAACAAGGCGCTCGTGATGATGCACTTCAGTCCGACCGCTCAGATCTCGTACAACGCCGCGGACTACAGGGCGTTCCTGCTCGGGTCGGACACCTCGCTGAACAGCGAGCCGGTCAGCACCAGCGGGATCAAAGGCTCCTTCTACGCCTTCGGTTCGACCGGCTACGTCGGGGTCCTCCTCAACGCCGACCGGCCCTTCGACCGCCAGGTGTTGAACCTGACGGTCCGTGCGAATGCCGAACTCACCACGCCCGGAGCGGAGCAGGCGCACAGCAGCGGCAAGCTGGCCGGCGACGAGACCTTCTCCAAGTACGACCAGTGGCGGGTCTTCTTCAACCCCGGCGCGTCCGGGGTCCAAAAGATCGCGGCGCTCGACGCTCTGACCTTCGACCCTGCGCAGGCCTACTACGAGGTCGCGCTCAAGGAGATGGAGGCCGAGGCCAGGGATGCCCTGGACCAGAAGCTCGTCGAGATGCGCACGAATCTGACGCAGATTCAGTCGTACACCTCCGACCTGCAGACGACGAAGATCGACGGCCTGTTCCTGCGTCCGCCGACCGTCCCGGTCTCGATTGCCACCGACAAGATCACGGGCGTCTCCGCGGCCGCGGCCAAGGACGGCGTCTCGACGCTGGCGCTGCAGACCAAGCATGTCGTCCCCGGCGGCTTCGACCTCAACTGGCGTGCAGGCAACGTCTACGACGGCTACCTCGACGCCCTGGTGCCGGCCGGTCAGAGCTACGCCCAGTTCTTCACCAAGAAGCGTGACGAGGGCTCGGATCCGACGAGCCAGCAGATCTCGGACATGCAGTGGATCCTCTCGGACGGCACCAGCCTCACCAAGGACTACCAGTCCTCTGACGTGACGATGCGCCCGCTCATGAACATCATGAACAACCTTTCACAGGCGTATCAGGACTACTCCCGAAACAAGTCACAGTACGAGTCTGATCTGTCGCTCGATCTGCTCCGACTTGACGTGAGTCTGCGGGACGTGCAGTCCAACAGCATCATTCGCGACGACAAGGACTTCCTCACCACGCTCCATTGAGTACGGCGATGAAGTGACGCATCCCGCTGCCTGGCATTGGCCCGGAAAGGAAAACGACATGGCCACCGACAAGCCGAATCGGAGTCCCAAGAAGGGGACGACGAAGGACCAGCCGAGCACGTCGGTGAGTCAGGGGATGCCCCGGCAAGGTCGCGGGACCAAGAGCCTCGGCCCTGAGGAGGGCATCGAGAAGCCTCCCGAGGGCAAGGCCGGCGTGCCCAAGCAGCTCCCGGCCCCGGGAGCTGCTTCTTCTGGTCCTTCTGGCGCGGCAAACACTGCGCCGAAGATGCCGGACGCGGCAGACACCACAGAAACCGCAGGCAAGGCAGCCGGTGCCGCGAATACTGGGTCGAAGATCAAGCAGGGCATGAACGGCGTTGCCGGGAACATGGCCGGAGGCGCGGCCCAGAAGGCGATCGAGGGAGACGGCAGCAGCGCGACCCGCCGTAACGCCGGGCGTTACGCGGGAGCTGCCGTCTCCGGTGCCGTGGCCGGCGCACAGGCTGGCGGGCTTCCGGGAGCTGCCGTTGGCGCAGCGAAGAACGCCGGCGTCGAAGGGGCCCAGGACGCGGTCAAGGGCGTGTCCAAGGTCACCGGTGGCAGCCCGGACGCCAAGCCGGCCGACCAGCGCATGCTGGGTGCCGGCGGCACGGGCTACGAGCACGGTGCGCCGAAGGACGACGAGGGCCTGGGCTCGAAGGCGGCCAAGGGCGTCGCCGTCGGCGGTGGCGCGGCTGCTGTTCCGCCTGCCATGGGTGTGGTCATGGCCATGGCCTTCCTGAACTGGCTCAAGTCCATGTTCTTCGCCGCCATGGCGATGGCCGTCAACGCCGGGAAGCTGCTGTGGACGCTCATCGTCAGCATTGTCAAGGCGGTTGGTCATGCGATCGCTGCGCCGTTCATGGCGATCGGCAGCTTTATAGCCAAGGGGGCCGGCGCGGTCCTGGGCGTCACTGTCACGGCGACGATGGCCCCTGTAGCGGCAGCGATGTCGGGTGCGGTCGCGATGACCGCCACCGTGGCCCTGCTGGGCACGGTCTTGACCGGCGTCCTCAACTCGACGGCGCTGACCGAAGGCAGCATCAACACGAACGGGACGGCGTGCGTCGTCAACGCGGGTAGCGTCGGCAACGGTTCCGGGGCCACCATCCCGGCGGACGTGGAGAAGAACGCCAAGGAGATCTACTCGGTACTCAGCAGCTGGGGGATGCCGAAGGCGAACATCGCGGGCATCCTCGGCAACTGGTCGCAGGAGTCTGGGATCGACCCGACGAGCGTGCAGAACTTCCCCTCGGGGACGTATGCCATGACCGCCGAGAAGGCCAGCGCCGCACAGAACACGGACAACGGCATCGGTCTCGGGCAGTGGACGTTCGGCCGCAACACGTTGCTGCGCCAGTACGCGAAGAGCAAGGGCGTCGACTGGTTCACGATCAAGGCCCAGCTGGCCTTCATGGTCGATGGTGACAACCCCGGCGATGTCACGGTCTTCAAGGACATGCTCAAGACGTCGCAGGGCTCGCCGCGTACGGCGGCGCTGCACTTCCACGAGAACTGGGAGCGTTCCACTGACGGCGCGGCCGGGCTCACCGCACGAGGCGACAACGCCGAGATGTGGTTCGGCAAGATGAGCGGCTGGTCGGTCGACAGCTCGATCGTGGGCGACGTCAAGGACATCGTCGGCGGGATCATCGAGAACATCGTCAACGGCATCAACACGATCCTGGGCAACTGTCCCTCCAAGGGCGGCAGTTCCGTCTCGCTGAAGGACGGCGGGATGACCCAGGAAGAGGCTCAGGCCCTCGTCGACCTCTTCAACAAGGAGGGTGACAAGTTCCTCGACGACCGCTACGGCGACCAGGGTGGTCCTGGCTCGTGCGGGAGCAATCACGCTGAGAACTGCGTGTCGTTCTCGACCTACTTCGTGAACAAGTACACGACGTTCCAGACCTACCCGGCCGGTGACGGCAAGGAGACGGCGTACACGATCGCGGGGGAGACCGGCAAGCAGTTGTCTTCGACTCCGACGGCGTATTCGGTGGGTTCCGGCCCGGGCTCCGGTCCTGCCGGCCACACCCTCGTGGTGCTCGGCGTCCAGGGCGACAAGGTCATCCTCGGCGAGGCCGGCTACTGCGCCTTCATGGGCCGGATCCGTGTCGACAGCGCGGCGCGGATGGCGGCCGAGGGCTGGAAGTTCGTGGACATGTCGGATTCGATGCTCCCCTCCGGCAAGATCAAGACGGTCTGATGCGCTGCATCTGATCTGGGAGTGAGAAGCCGGTGCCGGGCGATCTGGGCACCGGCTTCTTCATGTCCGGAGCAGGCCATGCGTGCCGGCTTCACTTTTGGGGAAGCCCTTATCGAATGGATTCAAGGTCTATTCCGAATGCCTTTCGAGATAGACTTGAGTCGTTTATGAGGGCAACGTGGAGTGAGGAGTGTGTTCCGTGACGACAGTCCATGACGAGTCCGAGAGCTCGGGCCCCGATCAGGAGACCGGGTCGATACCCGAGGAGAAGCCCGCGGCACCGAAGACGCGCAAGAAGGTCACCGGAGCCGAGCTCGAGGAGCGCTTCGCGGGCTGGACGATGCGCCAGCGCGAGAAGGTCCAGGTGCGCACCCCTGAGGACAACGCACGTTTGATCCGGCGCAGCGTGACCGCGGTGATGGGCGTGGGGATCCTCGCCCTGGTCGTCGCCACGGGCGTGGTCGGCGAGAGCTTCAAGGCGAGCACGGCGGACAACGACGCCCAGATTGTCCAGCTCAAGGGGCAGCTGGACGATGCCCAGTCCACGCCCGTAAAGGCGGACGCCGGCGCGCAGTTGTCCAAGCTCACCGAGGCGGCAGCCGCTGATGCGAAGAAGGTCGCGTCCGGGGAGCAGACTTTCGCCACGTTGTACCACCAAGCCGGCGTCCAGCCCAGCCCGGACAACGGGTCCCCGAACAAGGCCACGCTGGAGATCATCAAGCACCGCCGAGACATGGCACCGCTGTTCAGCAAGGACTCCTTCCTGGTCAGTGACAAGGAGGCGTACAGCACCTCGTCGCTGACGCCGTTCGATGCGACCACCGAGATCGATCCGCGCCACGCCTGGTACATCCGCTACGACGGCCAGAACGCGGCTGCCCCGAGCACGTACGCATGGAAGGTCGAGACGGTGATGCCCGATCTGAGCGTGAAGGACGGCTCGGGCGCGACGAACCAGGCAAAGGTCGTCTGGCTGTGCCGGGACACGAAGAGCGGTGAGGTGCTCGCCTGGGCGAGCGCGCGCTACGTGCGCAACGGCTCGACGGGGGCCTTCAGCGACCTGGCGCTCGTGGTGACGGCCACCGGTGCTCAGTACGAGAACCCCGCGATCAAGCAGCCGGCCGGGTCCGAAGTCCCCGAACTCAGCGGCACGGGCGCCCAGAAGAAGAGCGGGAAGCGATGACGGAGCAGACGGCAGCACCCACGCGGCGGGGGTTCTTCCGGCGCAATCTCTCGGTCCTGGTGACGGCAGCGGTCCTCGCGGTTGCCGCGACGGTTGTCGGCGCGACCTGGAGCGGCCAGCACGCGGCCCTGGCTGAGCAGGAAACCCAGATCAGCGACGTCGAGGGACATCTGGCAGGCGTCCAGAAGAAGAACGCCGAGCAGGTGAACGCGGACGTTATGGCGGCCCTGGGTGTCAGCCAGAACCGGCTGAGCACCGACGGCGAGCGCATCAAGTCGCTGCTTTCGATGGCCTTCACGTGGGACTCGGGACAGAGCTACGAGGCGGCGCGCGAGAGCCTGAAGAGCCGGTTCGGCCTCGACGAGAACGAGACGTTCCTGAAGTCGTTCATGCCTCCGTCGAGGTTCAGCGAGGACTCCCAGGGGCGGCGTTACTACTACATCGACACGGTCGGCCTGAACTCGGCTCTGGGCGAGGATCCGGGCATCGAGGTCGTCGATGTCAAGGCGGGCGTCTACACCTACGCCGTCCTGGCCGATGTCGAGGTCACCTCCGACGCGGTGTCCCAGAACAAGGCGAGCAAAGCCAGCACGGCGCACCGGCGCGCGCTGCTCTTCGTCACGGTCGACGCCCAGGGCAAGGTCTCGAATCTCTCCGGCGTCCCGGCGAGTGGCGAGACTCGCTATTCCGGATGACTCACACCACCTTTTGACTCGTCTTATTGATAGAGTTGTCCTGGTATTCGAGTGAAACGGCAAGTTGAGGACTAATGGCATCGACACAGACCGATGAGTCGGGTGGGGGCGCAGTGCGCAAGACGCGCTTCGTCGCGACGTCCGCGTCCTCGCAGGAGGGCGCGGACACTCCTGAGCAGACGGAGCCCGCGGGCGGCCTGCGCAAGCGCACCCTCGTGGCCGGCGTGAGCATGGGTGTGGGCGCACTGCTGTGCTTCGTACTCTCCGCGGGGTTCTCCGGCGGTCAGAGCGCGGTGAGCGATACGGCTGGGCCGGAGATCCCCTCTCTGCAGGAGCAGATCAGGATCACCGAGGCGAAGACGGCGGCGCTGCCGAAGGCCGACGACGCCGAGCGTGGTCTGACCGCGGCCCTGACGGCGGCTGGTCAGGTCGCGAAGCTGCAGAACGACTACCGCTACCTGACGCCCAGCGTGGCGGCAGACGGCGGCTCGCTCGACACGGCGACGTCTCAGCCGACGCTGCGCAACCTCATCCCCTACTTCGCCCCCTCGGTGCACCAGGCGGACCTGGGGCCGTGGTACCTGCTCGCCAGTGACAAGGACGTGGCGGCCGGCGTCGGGATCCCGATGAGCTTCAGCTCCGGCTTTGAGTGGGTCGCCCAGGTGCCCTACCTGGTCAACGACGACAGCACCATCACGGTGACCTGGCTGGCAATGGAGACCAGGACCGGTGCGGGCGAGAGGCCGGCGGTGCTGGCCTGGGCCCGCGCCGATTACGACCAGGTCCGCAAGGCGTTCGTGAACATCCAGACCGGCACGACGGCCACCGGCGAGGCCCTGAAGCAGGAGGTGAAGACACCGTGAACGAGGAGATCAAGGACAAGCTGCGCCAGCACGCCGGGAAGATCCTGCTCGGCGGCACCGGGGCGCTGCTCGCGCTCTCGGTGGTCACGCTCGGAGCCAGCCTGCTCAGCGACGGCCCGGCCGTGTCGGACACCCAGGCCGATGCGGTTGTTCACAAGCTCGAAGGCAACCTCGGCGACGCCCGGGCCAAGCTCGCAACACAGCACACGGCGCTGCTGGCTCAGCTGCCGGGCATGGACATCGAGCGGGTGAACCGTGACAGGGCGACGGGCCGGTCCCTCCTGCTCAGCCTCACCGACAGCTCGGCGTCGGCCCGGACCGTCAAGGAGCAGCAGGTACTCCTCGACGCGCGCTACGCCTTCCTCGACCACAAGTCCCGGGTGCTCACCGAGTTCGTACCGGAGTGGATGACGGCGACCAGAGCCACGAAGGGCGCTGGGACGACGTACACGCTCGCTGATCTGGACATCGATGTGAGTCGGGTGCAGGGCCTGAACTACTCCTACACGGGGGTGGCCCGGTTCGATCCGGTCCGCGTCGGACCGGATCAGAACAGCGCTATCAAGAGCGAGTTCGTGGTCTTCACCTACGCCACCTCTCAGGACGGCACGGCGACGTCGCTGGACGCCTACCGGGCCTCCAGCAAGACCCGCGACGCCCTCGCTGCCGCCAGCGAGGAACAGCCCTCCCCCAAGCCGACCGGGTGAGCGAAGCGCCCACCGCTTCAGCACGCACCAAAGAAGACCCCGACGAGACGTAAGGACACGAACATGTCGACCCAGACCCTGGAGAAGACCGAGACGACCGCCCCGACGAGCACGGCCGCGACGGCGAAGAAGACCAGGGCGAAGCCCGCGAAGGAGCAGAAGGACTCGAAGCTGCGCACCGGATGGCGGCGTCTGGCCCCGAAGAAGGAGACCGGCAGGTTCTCCGTCGTGGTGTGGGCGGGGTTCTTCCGGGTCATCGTCCTTCTCGCCGACTGCCTGCTGGCGTTCATCACGGCCATGGTCATCATCCCGCTGCTGGGCGCATGGCTGCACCAGCAGTCGGGCGCATCCAGGGGTGCGCTCAGTGCGGACGGAACCATCGCCATGTGGCTGATGCCGCTCCTCTTCCT
The DNA here is from genome assembly GCF_030287445.1 of Streptomyces sp. ALI-76-A. Taxonomy (GTDB): domain Bacteria; phylum Actinomycetota; class Actinomycetes; order Streptomycetales; family Streptomycetaceae; genus Streptomyces. The sequence continues at coordinate 1,021,824 of NZ_JASVWB010000002.1, forward strand.
GGTCGCAGTGCTCGCCGCGGGCGAGATCGTCGTGATGCGCGGCATGTGGCGCTGGGCAACGCGGATGATCGCGAAGATCCGGGACGCCCGGGGCGAGGCGACCGGGGCCGACGTCACACCGAAGTCCACGACCAGGACCACCAACCAGAGCAAGACCAACCGCAAGAGGAGCACGTGATGCGCACCGCAGGACTGACGATGAACGACGTGTGGGCCCACCGTGTCCTGCGTGAACGGGGAGTGGAGACGTACCGGCTGGAGGGGGTGACCGCCGAGCTCGGCGTCATGGTCGAATCGCTCGATCTCAAGCACCGGGGCAAGGAGGAGAACTACCGCCCGTATCTGCACATGACGGGCGAGCTGCGCTCGGTCACCCCGGCCAGGGCCCTGCCGTTCGGCATCTCCCAGGTGACCTACTCCCCCGGCCAGGGCGAGAAGGTAGACGCCTTCTACGAGTTCGACGACCAGCAGCTGGTCGCGCTCGCCAGCAAGGGCTACTTCACGAGCGGCTTCGCCGTGCCCGAGCAGGTCACCGGGATCGAGTGGGAGCTGCCGGCCACGGCGGACATGCTCGTGCTCGCTCCGTCGGGGGCGCAGACCGAAGGCGATGCGCCCGTGGTCTTCACCCAGATCCACGACATCGGGGGCCTGGAGATCGATCTCGAGTCCAGCGGCTACGACCTCGCGGGCTACTTCGCCGACCATTCCAAGGACGGCGTCCCGCGGGCTGAGGCTGTGGTCGATGCGCGCGGGCTGAAGGCACGTTCGGACGCGATCAACTCGCTGTTCACCGAGGACGAGCTGAGCCTGGACACCGAGGTCAAGCAGGTCGTTGGAGCGCCTGTGCCTGAGGCAGCGCCGGTCGCTGACGGCATGAGCGCGCGTCTGCAGCAGATCGAGGCGGAGATCGCCGCCGAACGGGAGCAGTACCAGACCGAGCGCGCGAGCACCGAGGGCACCACGGAAAACCTCTACCGGGAGCGCGTGGCGGCAGCGTTGCAGACGGCTGAGGAGCAGGAGGAGCCGTTCGCTCCCCCGGTTCCGGCCCATGAGGCGCAGCGCGACCTGAACCTGGATCTCGACCTGGAGCTGGAGGAGCAGGAGCAGGAGACCCGACGACGTGAGGTCAAGCCCGTCCCGAGCCTGGACGAGCGCAAGCGCCAGGTGGCCCAGCATGCGGCCGATCTGGACTTCGGCGAGGACGGCGAGCAGAGCCTGGGGTCCTGAGGACGGACCAGGCATGACGAGCGCGGCCCCGGTTGCTGGCGGACAGCAGCCGGGGCCGTAGTGCATCGGTACCGAGACAGGAGGGAGAGCGACGATGGGCCTGAAGCAGGACATCATCGTGGTCAACGAGTTCAGCGTGCCGCTGCCCGGCGGCGGGGGATCGCGCGGTGCGACGCCGGGCGACTACGTCACTCGGTACATGGCCCGCGAGCAGGCGACCGAGTCGCTGGCTCCCATCCAGCGCCTGCGCACCGACGACTTCATCATGCGCTACATGGCGCGGGAGTCTGCCGTTGAGCGCGCCGGTATCTCGCGGGGCGCGGCGAAGCATGAGATGCGCCAGGCCCAGGGCGACGGCGGCGTGGCCTTCGGCTACGGCTCGGTCTCACTCTCCGACGAGCAGCTGCGCGCGGCCGGCAACGACATCCAGCAGCACTTCGAGAACGGCAAGACCGTGCTCAAGACGGTGCTGTCCTTCGACGAGGAGTACCTGAGGAAGCACCGCATCGTCGATCAGGACTTCCACTGCGAGGCACGCGGCGACTACCGCGGCCACATCGACCAGATGAAGCTGCGCATGGCGATCATGCACGGTCTGGAGCGGATGAGCTCGGGCACCAGCGGCTTCGACGACCTGCGCTACGTCGGGGTCATCCAGGCCGACACCGAGCACGTGCACTGCCACCTGGCCATGGTCGACGGCGGCCGGGGCCAGGTGACGAAGAACGGTACGCAGCGCGGCAAGCTCCTGGACCGGCACAAGTCCAGGCTCCGCCGCGGTGTTGACGCCTGGCTCGATGAGAAGCAGGCGGTGGCTCATCTCGCCAGCGCTGTCGGCTACGAGCGGCGCAACGTCACCACCTTCATCAAGCGGTGGGCGCACGAGCGGATCCGTGCCGAGTCCCTGCCGCAGTTCCTGCTCGCCTGCCTGCCGGCAGACCGAACGTTGTGGCGCGCCGGCTCGAATGACGCCCGTATGCGCAAGGCGAACCAACTGGTGACCGAGCTCGTGAAGGAGCAACTCGACCGTGCAGGGTCCCCGATGCCGGAGGCCATGGAACGCATCGTCGACTACGCCAACGAGCGCCGCGCGAAGGAGTCTCTGAGCACGGAGGAATGGCAGAAGCTGGTCGAGCAGGGACGTATGCAGATCATGGAGCGCGCCGTCAACGGCGTCTACCAGATGCTGCGGGCCATGCCGGAGTCGGAGTTGCGGGTGCGCACGCCGATGCTCGAAGTCATGGGGATGGACTACCAGCAGATGGCGGTGCTCGCCGCGGACCGGCAGGGCGAAGACCAGAATGCTGAGGCCGACTTGGTCTCCTTCGGCTTCCGACTGCGCAGCTACGCCTCACGCCTGCAGCATCATCGGGAGAAGGCCGGGGTCTACCGCGACCTCGCGCACCAGTGGGAACAGGCCGAGAAGGCCGACGTCGCCGCCGAGGACTCGCGCCCGCTCTACGACTTCTACCGCTTCGAGGAGAACTACCACCGGCGGCTGATGAGCAAGTACCAGCACTTCCTGCCCTTCCTCGGGGACGCCGGCCAGTGGTACGAGCAGCAGCAGGACGTGGCGACCTACGGCCAGCGGCTGCTCTCGCTCATGGCGCTGCGCGCGGATGCCTCCCTGCAGCGGATGAAGGACCCCGAGGAAGCCGAGAACCTGGGCCGGACAATCTACGATCAGCCGGGCGGCCGGCTTCTGACTGAGGGCAAGCGCGGCCGGGCGGTGCTGGACGCGCGCATCCGGACGATGAAGCAGTCCTATGACCAGAAGCTGGACGGCCTGCGGGCTGATCTCGCTTCCTCCGGCCTGGTGCTGCGCGTGGGGTCGAGCGCCGAGGACCAGGCGAGTACGGAGACCGACGCGGTCAGCACGGACTTCAAGATCGTCGCCGGTGCCGCGTATGACTTCGACGAGGTCAAGGCCCTGGACCTGCACCACCTGGGACACGACTTCGTCACCGACGTCGAGATCGGGCCGCACGCGCGCCAGACCTTCGTCGAGATGACCAGGGATCGCCGGCGGCTGCTGCTGGCGGCGATGGACTACCTGGACCAGTCCGGCCAGGCCGAGGCAATTCCTGATCTGCCGGTGGACGATGTCGCGGCGATGACACGGGCCTCCCGGGAGCTGACGCTTCAGCAGACGGACGAGGAAACCGGCACGCTCGTGTTGCGTTCCCGGATCGCGGAACTGCGCGCCGAGCGCGGGCAGGCCGAGCGGATGCGGCGGTCCAAGGCCTCGTCGCTGGACGCCGGCCTCGTCGTGCGGGTCCAGGCCCAGGTCGATCAGGCTGTGACCACAGCGGATGCCAGGATGGCATTCGACTCGCAGTCACCTTCCACCTCGACTGACTTTGGACGTGAACAGAAAGACTAGTTGCAGCCTTGTCGAATGCTCTATGAGAGTATTAGCGTGAAGAGCGTTCGGCGGGACTCAATACCTTGTCCGGACGATGTGACTGATCGCGGCCGACTTGTCAGAGGGCAGTCGGAACGAACGGAAGGAAGAGATCATGGCACTTCTCAAGGGCAAGGGCGCGATGACCGGAGTCAACCTCATCGCGAAGGTCTACAAGAACGGCGTCACCAAGGACGGCAAGTCCCAGTACGCCGACGTCCAGCTCGACGCTCGAGATCCGCGCGGTCCGGAGCAGACGAACCTGCATCTGAAGTCCGATCGGGTTCAGGGTGAGGACGGCAAGGTCCGCTACAACAACGGCGCTCCGTACTCCACCGGTCAGATGGAGGAGATTGTCAAGGCTGCGGGTCCGAACACCGAGCCGATCCTGAACAAGGACGGCACTGAGGTCGGCACCATCTACGGCTTCAAGGGCAACGTGATGCCCGCGACGCGCGGCACTGGCCTGGTGGTTAACACCAAGTCCGTCGAGGCCTCCGAGTTCAAGGTCGACGACAAGACGCTGGACAACCAGTTCGCGTCCATGCGCGCCGCCCGCGAGGCACGGGCGGCGGCCAAGGAGTCGCAGGCTCAGGCCCCGGCTCCCGAGGCCAAGCAGGAGCAGGCAGCTGAGGTCGAGGTCGACGAGCCGGCGGTCGGCTGAGACCGAGGTCGAGTTAAGCCCTATTCGAAAAGCCCCTGGATGTCACTTGGTGAACTCGCCGTCGTCGCAAGCGGAATGCTCGCTGTCGGCCTCGCTGCCGTGGGTGCCTCGACGTACTCACGGCGCCGCTCCCGTCAGGGCGATCAGCCAGCTTCGCACGGCTGATCCACAGATCCCCAGCGCGTCCGCCGCGCTGGGCGGGGGCCGCGTCTCCAGCGTCCCCCGCACCTCGACGAACACCTCCAACCGAAGGTTTCTTCTCATGCGATCCGCCATCCGCAACGCCGTCATGACGACGACGGCCACCGCGGTCCTGCTCGGCGGCCTCGCCGCCGTCGCCACGCCCGCGTCCGCCGTCGGCTCGTCCGCCTGCACCCGCAACGACCGCAACCACTCCGTGTGGGGCCCCAACCTGGAGTGGCCGAACATCCGCACCGGCCCCGGCGTGGCCTACAAGTCCAAGGGCCACCTCGACTCCGCCGGCGAGTTCTGGGTGGAGTGCTCCGCCGTCAACAAGTACGGCAACCGCTGGTACTACGGGGAGAGCCTCTCCTCCAGCTCGTACGGCACGAAGGGCTGGGTCGCCGCCAGCTGGTTCTAGCACCACCGCGCGACGCCGACGCGACGCGCCCCCACACCGCTCCCTCCTGGAGCGACCGGGCAGAAACGCCCTGACCTGACCACGGCCAGGCCCGCCTTCCAGGCCCCGGCGACGCCGGTGACACGACACCCCGCCAGCGCCTGCCCACCGACCTCTCGCCGAGGCACACCCCTACCCAACCACACCCCTTTTATGGAGGTTTGCACATGTATGCACGTCACATAGCCGTACTCGCAGCCACCGCGGCCGCCGTCGCCCTGCCGCTGCTGTCCGCCCCGGCGGCCACCGCCGCGCCGCAGTCGGTCGCCACCGCGGTGCCCGCCTCGTCCTGCACCACCAACCCCTACCTTCCGTGGGCGGTGCACGGCACCAGCGCGGTGACCATCCGCTCGAAGGCGACCACCAAGTCGACCGCGGTCGGGGTCCTCTACAAGTCGCACAAGTTCACGGTGCACAAGACCACCAAGGGCGCGACCTGGGTGTACATCACCGACAAGAACACCAAGAAGACGGGCTGGGTCTCCGGCAAGTACGTCTACCGCGACGTGCGCATGTGCCTGGACTGAGGCACCGCCTCACTTCCGTGCCCCGGGCCGCCCGGCCCGGGGCACCTCCGCCTGGCCTGCCCCCTCGGCGCCGCGCTTCCACTCCAGCCCTCACCCCAGTCCGGCAGGGTTCCGCGAGTCCGAATACGGCGGGTGAGCGACCCGCGACCAGTGCATGGAACGAAAGGCCCCGGAGTCCACTCCGGGGCCTTTCGTATTCTCCATTCAATGCCCTATTGAATGCTACCGGTGATAGGATTTCGACTGATTTTCCAGTTAAATCTTCAGTCCAGTCGAGAGGTCTTGCGCGGCATGTTCCACGAGGCACAGCTCAACGAGCGCTACCCACTCCTGTCCAAGCTCTCGGAGCCACTGAAGAAGGCCGAGCGCGACATCGTCGGCCGTGAGCACGAGACGATGCAGCTGCTGGCCTCGATGAGCCGCCCTGAGCTGTGCAATGCGCTTCTACTGGCCGAGGCCGGAACGGGAAAGACCGCATTGGTCCAGGCCACGATGCTCGTGGATCCGGGCCGCCTCTACCTGGAGGTGGACCCGGCGCGCATGATCTCCGAGGCGGGCAACGCCGAGAACATGGCCTCGAAGCTCAAGGGTTTCTTCGACGAGGCCGAGGACTTCGTCAAGGACGAGAAGCACGAAGTGGTGCTCTTCATCGACGAGTTCCACCAGATCATCCAGCTCTCCGACGCCGCTGTCGAGGCCATCAAGCCGGTCCTCGCGGCTTCGGGAACCCGAGGCATCAGGATCATCGCGGCGACGACCTACGAGGAGTTCCACAAGCACATCTCGCCGAACCAGCCGCTCGTCGAGCGCCTGCAGCGCATCAACCTCAACCCGCCGGACCAGGCGACGACCATCAAGATCCTGCAGGGCATGGCCGAACGGTACGGGGTGGCCGACGAGTTCTACGACGACCACGTCTTCCGGCAGATCTACGAGTACACCCAGCGCTACATGCCGGCCAGCGCCCAGCCGCGCAAGTCGATCCTCGTGCTCGACTCCATGGTCGGCTGGCATCGCCTGACGCACCGGCCGATGGACCGGGACCTGCTCTCGGACGTGCTCATGGAGTCCCTGAACGTGAACGTCGCATTCCGGGTCGACGGCGCGAAGATCAAGAAGCAGCTGGACGCCAAGGTGTTCAGCCAGGACTGGGCGACCGGCGCGGTGGCGCGTCGTCTGCAGTTGTCGGTGGCGGACCTCAACGACAAGGGAAAGCCGATGGCGAGCCTGCTGTTCACGGGATCGACGGGAACGGGGAAATTCTGCATCGACTCGACGCAGGTTCCTGTCTACTCGAGCGACGGCGAGACCACCTGGAAGCTGCACGGCGACCTGGTCCCGGGCGACAGAGTGTTCGGTCGCCAAGGTCACCCGGTCGAGGTGCTCGGACACTTCCCGCAGGGCATGCAGGACGTCTACCGGGTCACGCTCTGGGACGGCCGGACTCTCGACGTTGGAGGACCGCACTTGTGGACGGTCTACACAGCCAAGCAGCGGTCGAAGAAGCATGCGGGCAAGGACGTCGCGCCGATGGTCCTGAGCACGCAGGAAATGGTCGAGCGTGGCGTCGTGCGGACCTACCCCGGCGACTCTCGGGAAGATCTGAAGTTCTTCATCCCGGCGAACGGACCGGTGCACTGGCCGGAGCAGGACTTCGACGTCGATCCGTACGTCTTGGGCGTCCTCATCGGTAACGGGTGCCTCACTGAGAGGCAGCTGACGCTCTCGTCTGACGGGGACGACGCCGACCACACCGTGTGGATGGTGGGCGAATGGCTGGGGTCGGCACCGAAGTCGTACGGACACAACTACAGCTGGGTCTTCCCTGTCGGTGTTGGCCCGGTGGAGGACTGCCGCGATTCGCTGTACCAGACGAAGGACGTGCTTGCCTCGGTTCCCGATCTGATCGGTGCGCGCTCGGCGGAGCGCCGTATCCCGGAGAGGTACAAACACGGATCGGTACAGCAGCGGTGGGCGCTGGTGCGGGGCCTTTTCGACACCGACGGATCGATCGGTGCCTCGAACGACCGCTTCAACGTCTCGTACTCGACGTTCTCCAAGGGGCTCACGGAGGACCTTAGGGAGGTGCTGTTCTCGCTTGGCGTCTCGAACACGATCAAGTCGTGGACACGCACGAAGGAGGGCGGGCGCGAACTGGTCGAGTACGGCGTGCACGTGAAGGTCGGCAACGAGGATAAGGCCCGGTTCTTCTCCCTCCCCCGCAAGCACGAGATCGCACGGTGCGCGGCCATCGAGACCTCGGGTCGTAAGCGCGTGAAGAAGTTCGACATGGTCGGCATCGCGTCGATCGAGAAGCTGCCGGAGCAGCAGAGCTCGTCGTGCATCTACGTCAACGACGAGGAGCACCTCTACCAGGCTGGTCAGTTCGTGGTCACGCACAACACGGAGCTCACGAAGCAGCTGGCACGACTACTGTTCGGTGACGACCAGCGGCACCTGATCCGGTTCGACATGACGGAGTACGCCGAGGACTCGTCGTTCGCGGCGTTCCGTTCTGAGCTCACCAAGCGCGTGTGGGCCCTCTCCCACGCTGTGCTGCTTTTCGACGAGGTCGAGAAGGCCTCGGCGATGGTGACACGCGTGCTGCTGCAGGTGCTCGACGACGGCCGGCTCAACGACGCCAACAACCGCGAGGTGAGCTTCCTCAACACCTACATCGTGCTGACGACGAACGCCGGCTCGGAGATCTACAAGGACATCGCGCAGTACGCGGCGGACGACACCGGGTCGGGCAAGCAGCTGCTGGAGTACGAGAAGCTCATCCGCCGCTCGATCTCCTCGACGACGGGCAACAACCGGTTTCCGCCCGAGCTGCTGGGCCGTATCGACGCGATCGTGCCTTTCCAGCCGCTGTCGCTGCTGACGCAACAAAAGATCGTGTGGAAGAAGCTGCGCCAGATGGTGCAGGAGGTGTTCGTCAAGCACAACGTGCGCATCGACGTCGATGCGAGGGTCCTGCAGTACCTCATCGAGGACAAGGGCGATACCGCCTCTGATGCCGGCGGTGCGCGTGCGGCTGTGGCGAGGCTGACCGACGAGGTCACCACCGCGGTGGCGACCTTCCTCAACGAGCACCCCTCGGAACGGCGTATCCGCATCGACGTCGTCGGCGACCTGGTCAGCGACGACAAGAACCTGCTGAGTTCCGACGCCTACGTCGAGGTCAGCGCGGTGCGATGAACCGGTCCGAGGACGGCGGGAACGAGTCGACTCATGAGTCGATAGCCCATCCATGCCCCGTGATTGCCTATCGCGATAGAGAGGCGATAAGATACCCATAAACTAGGTGAACTGTGTTTTATTAACGGAGGGATCGCGCATCAATGGGCATTCTGGGTACGGCAACGGGAAGCCGCAGGAAGGAGCGGAAGAAGAAGCCCGACGAGCTTCTGGCCTCCGTGGTGAGAGAAACGGCGATCCCGGCGGCGGTAGAGCTGCTGCGGTCGAACACGCAGTTCGTCTTTCCCAGCGGTACGGCCTGGGTGATGCTCGTGCTCGCAGCCGACTCGATCGGTGGCTTGAGCAAGCGGCACGGCCGGAACGAGGCGAAGGGCTCGATCATCGAGCTCATCAGCTCCGACCAGATCCGCACGGTGGCCACGGCGGAGATGCTCGAAGAGGAGGTCTTCGGCATCATCCCCACCGACGAGACTCTCGCGCGCATGGAGGAGTACTCGCTGCTCACCGGTGCCACCTACGCCTGGGCCGTCGTGTGGCAGAAGCCCAGCGGCGATCTGCTCGTCGATCTCGTGAACGATGCGACCTTCGCGCAGGCACGCTTTGTCGCTGCAGGTACCACGAGCCTCGAAGAAGCCGTGGGCAAGAAGGCATGGGAAGAGCACAGCGGCCTGGCCGCCGAGGCTGGAGCCACTGCCCCCGCGGTCCTCGGGGAGGACGAGGGGGATGCGATCTTCGAGGGAATCCCCGGTGACGAGGGGGCTGCCAAGGGCCTGGACGACGAGCCGCTCTTCAGCGACGTCGTCGACGCGGATGAAGGGGCGGACGCACCCATGCTCGGCGAGGACGCCGCAGGTATCGACGACGCGGGCGCCGTCCCGGTCGAGTCGGAGCCGGACTACGACGGCGACGAGGTGGCCGGCTACGAGGGTTTCGACGAGACCGACGCCGGCTACGGCGTCGAGGGCGACTACCAGGAGGCCGGCGACACTGTGCTGCTGGCCGATCAGGCCCAGGTGCGCGACGTCATCGCCCGTCGGTTCCTCTCCGAGGAGCTGGACCTGGACGTCCGGCTCGATGAGTTCAACGCAACCTTCGCCATCGGCGCGCCGGTCGTGCAGATCGCTGTGCCCGAGGGCGCGACGAAGTGGCTCGGGGACCAGGTCGCCCAGCTCAACCGGCAGGCCAACGCAGACCTGATGCAGCTCCGTTCCGCGCATGAGGATGAGCTGCGTGCGCTCTACGTCAACCTCATGTCGGCGCACACCGAGCAGGTCATCCGCGATGTGGCCACCGACCGCGCGGGCTCCCGGTACAAGCTGCTGAAGGACGCCGCCGAGGCCGAGCACCAGCAGCGGCAGACGGAGAAGGATGAGAAGATCCGGGCCCGCCGGGCGGAGATCGCCAAGGACTACGAGTCTCAGGCCTCCAAGGTGGCCCAGCAGGCGGCGCTCTCGGCGGAACTGCAGTACAAGGAGCGCAACCGCTCGAAGATGGAGCGCGAGCAGACCGACTCCATCGCCGGGATCGAGCGGGACATCGAGGACACCCACGCGCACAACCAGCAGGAGATCCTGCGGGTCCGGCGTTCGGACGCGACGCTGAAGATGCAGACCGGGCAGACGCGGATCTTCGAGGTGCTGGCCGAGCGGCAGTCAAAATACCTGGCGGCCGAGGAAGAGCGCCTGAACCAGTGGAAGTCCGAGATCCAGCGGATCGTCGACGACAACCGCAAGGCCGACATCGCCCAGTCCGAGGCGCTGGCCGAGCACCTGCGGACCACGGACGAGATCGGCGCCCTGCGCCGGGAGCAGCAGGACCTCCTGGAGTCGGTGCGCTCTGAGCACGCCGACCGGATCCGCCGGATGGAGGACGAGCTCGAACGCAACCGCAAGGACGCCATCACGCAGATGACGGCTCGGGACGCCGAGTGGCAGCACAACCTCGACCTGGAGAAGGAGAAGACCAACTCCCAGGTGGCACGGGTCACCGACCTGCTCCAGCAGCTGTCGACGGTCGAGGATTCAGTGGCCAGGCGGTATGAGGTGCGCCTGGCGGAGATGCAGGCCGACAAGGAGTCCTACGCCAACGAGCTGGCGCGGGCCTCCGAGATGCAAAGCCGCTCGAACAAGATCCTCGTCGTCATGATCGTCACGCTCTCGCTCCTGATGGGCGCGGCCGGCTTCATCGTCGGGGTGGTCTTGACCCGTTGAGCGGACCGGTCATGACCGACGGGGTGATCTGACGGCGCATGGGCGCATTCCCCATGCGCCGTCGTCGTCTGCCCAGGCAGGCGCACTGGACAGCAGGACAGCAGGACGAGCGAGGCTCGAGATTAAGGGATCACGATGGCCACGAACAGGCGGAAGGCAACACGGCCGAAGGCGAGCAGCTGGGACAAGATCTCGGCGCGGACGCCCGGCGAGACGCTGACGAACCGAGACGTCCACGACAACCAGCAGCTGGACCGCAGCACGTTCCTGACTCTGAGGTCGACCAGACCGGGCATCGTCGTCGCGGTGATTACCGGCGTGCTGGTGACGATCGTCGCCTGGGTCTTCTACTCGCTCATCGCCACGGCGGTGCTCTCGGTGGGCGCGTCCGTGGGTTCGGGCGTGCCCGGCAACGGCACCGGCAAGCCGAGCGTGTACTACGTCCAGGACACCACGACGGGTGCGGGCGGCTCGGTCGTGAAGTGCTACCGGCCCCTGGCCAAGGACGGCAACCCGGACGTGAAGGCGAAGTGCTACCACAGCGCTGAGGCTGTTCCGGTCCCCAGCTGGTACACCGCGGCGAAGGACGGCAAGCCCAGCGCCGAGAAGCCGGCTGAGCCCAAGAAGAGCGCGACGACGGTCGGCGAGCAGCTGGCCGACGTCTCGGGGTTCAAGCTCTTCATCACGCTCGGCTCGGGTCTGATGGTCGCCCTCATCATCGGTACGTGGTTCTCGCGGAAGGTCGCCGCGGCGAACCTGATGAACACCACGAGCGACATCAACCAGTACCAGAACGACCAGCACATCTCCCTGCCAGAAGAGATCCAGCAGAACTACGACTGGTTCCCTGACGCCGGTGCTCACTCAAGCGTGCAGGTCAGCTCGATGCTCAGCCACATGATGCTCAAGAAGAAGGGCCTGGGCACCGTCGAGGTCGCCCAGCGCGCCAAGAAGGACGTCATCGATGAGGAGGGGAACCTCGTCTACTACGCCGGCGAGGTCATGGACGACGACGAGGGCGATTCGCTGACGCAGACCCTGCCGATCATCGACGAAGACTTCGGCAACGAGCTGTTCGAGGCATCCGGGCTCCCCGATGACAAGACGCTGCGGCAGAAGTACGACACGGCACGGATCCCGTACAACCCTGACGGCAAGAACCGGGACAAGCTCGGCTTCGGATCGGACACGTACAAGACCGTCGCTGACCTGATCAAGAAGGACTGGGAGTTCCCGGCGTACGAGGTCCAGCGCCCGGCCGGGGCGTACGTGGTCGATACCGCGCCGGTGAACACCATGGTGCTGGCCATCACCCGAGCCGGTAAGGGCCAGACGTACATCGAGCCGATCATCGACATGTGGTCGCGGGAGAAGAAGCCCTCGAACATGGTCATCAACGACCCCAAGGGCGAGTTGTTGGTGAAGAACTACGTGCCCCTGGTCACACGCGGGTTCGAGCCGGTGCAGTTCAACCTGATCAACTCCATGAAGACCGACATCTACAACCCCCTGGGACTGGCGGCCGACGCGGCGCGTGAGGGCAACTTCACCAAGTGCGCGCTGTACGTGGAGAACATCGCCGGGATCTTCTTTCCGCTCGACGGCGGCGAGGACCCGGTCTGGCCCAACGCCGCCAACAACGCCTTCAAGCGCGCGGCCTACGGACTCATCGACTTCTATCTGGAGGAGGAGCGGGAGCTGCGCAGCGCCGCAGCCGTGCTGAATATGGACCCGGCGCTGCTGGAGCAGAAGCTCGATGACCTCTGGGGCAAGGCCACGCTCTACAACTGCTACCAGCTCTTCGTGCAGATGAGCTCGAAGAAGATCAAGAACCCTGAGGCCGAGCTGGAGAAGCGGGTCAAGGCCGGCGAGTTCGAGAACAACGAGGACGCCCTGGCCGAGGAGCAGAAGAAGGCTGCGGCCCAGGCCTTCATGTGGGAGGGCAAGGCCGATCAGGACATGCTCAGCCTGTACTTCAACGCGAGCGAGGAGCTGCCCCGCAACAACATGCGCACGCTGGTGGGCAACGCCCACAACGCGCTGCGCTCGATGGCCGGGGCGGAGAAGATGCTGGCCTCGGTGTACGGAATCGCGATCACCGCCATGTCGTTCTTCACCGACCCCACGATCTCGACGCTGACCTCGGGCAAGCCCTCGCAGAACACCGACCTGGCCGGCCTGAGCTTCCCGCGTCGCCTCGGCGTGCGCTTCGCGCCGAACTACGTCAAGCGCGACCACCTCGTCGGTCAGCAGGCCGTGTGGTCGGCCTACGCGGACCCGATGTTCACCGAGAACCTGGGTGAGGACTTCGAGCACGAGGAGATCGTCGGCCGCGAGGGTTGGGCCCGGTACAACTTCAAGGGCAAGTTCCCTGACGACGAGGCCTGGCTCAAGCTGGAACTGGTCAACCCGCAGACAAAGATGCTGGTGCGCACCTTCTACTTCAGCTTCACGAAGAACTACCAGGTCTCGCTCAACGGCCGGCACTACGTGGTCGAGCCGGTGACGGGCAATAAGATCGTGAAGAACGGCGTGATGCGTGAGCTGAAGCCGGTGCGTGAGGGCGGCACCCGGGACGGGAAGATCCTGTCCTTCCAGCCCGGGGACACGCTCTACCCGGACACACGACTCGACTTCTCCGGCGTCGGCAACCCGGAGAAGGTCTCGTACCAGGCACGGGCGATCACGCAGACGCTGTCGCGCTACTCGGAGTCCCCCAAGGCGCTGTTCCTGGTGGCTCCACCCCACCTGATGAAGTACGCGAAGCTGATCCTGATCCTGGTCAAGCAGCTGTTCGACGTGAGCGCCGACCAGGCGTACATGACGAAGTCGAACCAGAAGCCGCTCTATCGCACGCGGTTCATGCTCGACGAGCTCGGCAACCTGCAGTCCGAGGGCAAAGGCATCGACGGCTTCGAGACGATGCTCTCCATCGGCCTGGGCCAGGAGCAGCAGTTCACGCTCATCCTGCAGACCCTGCAGCAGCTGCGCGACGTCTACGGCGAGAGCGTCGACAAGATCGTGCAGGGCAACACCTCGAACATCGTCTTCTTGAAGTCCACGGACGATTCGATGATCGAGACGCTGGAGAAGATGAGCGGCAAGACGCACCGGTCGTACCGTGACAGCAAGCAGATCAGCCAGGATCTCGACAAGGTCATCGGCGGCAAGACCGAGGGCCGGGTCTCCTACACGATGAACACCAAGGAAGAGCCGCTGATCAGCTACAACGACATGGCATTCCTCTCGCCGCGCAACTCGATCGTCTTCCGGGCCGGCGACGCGCCGATCTGGAACCGCAACCAGACGATCCTGCCGATGTCGTTCCGGCTGCTGGGCAACACGATCAAGCACCCGGGGCACACGTACTCGCTGCAGACGATCCCGACGCTGTCCAGTGCCATGGACTTCGACGTGCGGATGAACCAGCCGGACTTCGTGAAGATGCTGGAGAAGCGCATGCGGCAGGCAGTCAAGGCCGCAGACGCGAAGGCGCAGTACAAGGAGATCTACGGCTACCAGGAAGTCGACATCGAGCGCCTGGATCCCGATGTCTACGCCGACGAGGTCATGGAGGTCATCACGACGATGACCACGGTCGACGAGGGCCAGGACCCCAACGCTCCGGTGGTCGTCGACCCCGACGCGTACGAGGGGATGAGCATGTTCGACGAGGACCAGTTCATCGAGAACGTCGAGGTCGGGGTTGCGGTCGCCGAGAGTCAGGCGGTCAGCGTCGAGCGGCAGCGTCTGCTCTACGCCGAGGGGACGATCAGCAAGGAGATGCTGGTCAACCCCGACGGCTCGGCGAAGGTCAAGAGCCTGGACATCGAGATCGGTGAGGCCTACAAGTCGGCGCAGACCGAGTTGGAACAGGATCGCGAGCACTTCTCGGTCGGCGGCGACGGCGAGCTGCGCAGCGCCGACGGGTCTCAGACGTACATCAGCCAGATCCGCTCGGACGCGTACGCCCATGCGGCCCGCCGGATCAACGGCCATGTGAACGACGAGGACTCGCGGGTGTTCGCGGAGGGGGACGTCACCGAGGAGGACCTGAAGTCCCTGGCGACGGTGATGGTCCACTCGGCCTTCTACCAGTACCTGGCCTCACTGCCGAGCTGGGAGGTGCTGGCCGACGGCCGGTTCGACCGGGCCATGGCCATCGAGATGAACTCGAAGTAGCCGACGGCCACTTGGGGGCCAGTCAAGGATCACGGCCAGTGCCGAGGTCGTCTCTCGACTAAGGGAGACTGCCTCGGCACTGGCCTTTCCGGATGACCTCTCACTTCCTTTCGATAGGAAGAGTAGGCTCTATACATACTTATGTAACCCCGAGCGTCCACAGGAGGCTGATTGACTATGAAGAAGGCACACGGACTGCGCAGGTACTTCTATGAGCACGTCTACTACAAGGCAGTCGAGCAGGCCCGGGATCAGACCGGACAGGTCATCCCGATCTCCCAGGCCAAGGCGATCCGCGCCCGGGTCGACGAGATCCTCGGACAGCGGGGCACCGCGCTGGCCGACCCGCGGCTGGGCGTCACGGACTGCCTCACCGCCATCGACCAGGCATTCGCGGAGAAGGTGTCCGACTACGAGCCGCAGTTCGGTGACCATTCCCCGCAGAACGAGAGCTACCAGCAGTCGCAGCGGGAGTTCATCCGTGCCACCGGCGTCGGTGCCCAGGCCGACCCAAAGTCGGCCCGGCTGCCGATCAGCCCCTACGACCCCGACTGGTCCGAACGCGCGACCGTGAAGCGCGCCGGGACTGCGCTGGTGTACCTGCCGGACGAGACGATCGCACGCGTGGCCGGCGGCGAGGTGGAGACCCTGGCCGATCCCCATCGCGGAAACATGGTGCTCTGGCGCATCGACGACGAAGGCAAACCTTTCGAGGCCGGCCGAGCGATGACGAACGATGACGCCGCTGGGCTCACCGCGCTGATGGACAAGATGAGCCAGCAGGAGTACGACCAGGTCCGCGAGTGGGTCATCGACGGCGGCCGGGATCCCCAGACGAACCGTGTCGACCGCAACCGCTTCATGTCCCGGCGCGCCGTGGCACGCTCGGCAGCACTGCTCGAAGAGCTGAAGGCCCAGGGCGTGTCCTACGAGGTGATGCGCGACCGCGAGCCCGGTCAGATCAAGGCGAAGATCGCCCAGACCGGCATGGAGATCCGCCTCACCGACACGCGCCAGGAGGAGTACGCCGGAGCCCGGATCTATGACAACGGCACCGTGCTGCGCTACTCGACGAACTACCGGGTCCCCGGCGGCATGGCGGTCTACTCCCCCTCGCCGGCGGAAGCCGTTCAGCTGCTGCGCTTCGCCCAGGGCCACCGCATCGAGCGCACGGATCTGCCGGGGCACGCCGCCGGCGAGATCGGCACGACGCACCAGGAGCGCGGCCGTGGCCGCACGCTGGTGGATGTGCCCGACAGCTACCACGTCGACCGGGAGTCGATGTTCGTGGTCGGCGACTACGTGGCGCCCGGCGAGTCCGGTCCCCGGCCCGGGTCGAAGGTGATGCTGCGCCGGGACGCGAAGAACCGCTCCCTGCCGACCTTCTTCATCGACGCCGAGCCCGCTGAGGCCTACGCGAAGGCCGCCGTCGAGAGCGCGCGGGAGAATCTGCAGGCAGCTCTTGGCGTCGAAGACCTGATCGCTCGCGCTGAGGCCGAGCTGGAGCGAACCGGCGGACAGCTGGATGCGATCGAACCGCCGGAGTACTCGGCTGACTCCGAGGTCGCTGCGATCCAGCGCTCCTACTGGGACGTGCTCACCGGCGCGCACAGCGATCTGCTGCGCCCGGGCGCGACCGAAGAGATGTACCAGGAACGGCTGGAGGAGATTGGCGAGCTGCAGGCCGAGGAGGTGCCCGAGATGGGCAACCTCGTCTACGGCGGCACCGCCGTCGAGAAGGTCCGGCAGCACGCCGAGGACGTCCCCTTCGAACTCATCGGGACGTGGGAGGCGGAGCCCCACGACGTCGACGGCGAGTGGGTCGACCAGCGCTTCAACCCGGACCGGGTGGCGCGGTACATGACCAGCCCCACCGGGCAGTGGTCGAACCTCGACAACCTCGCCTCGGCGCTTCGTCGTTGCGGAATCTCCCCCGACGAGATGATGGGCTCGACCTTCCAAACGACCCGGTTCAAGGACCGGCTCGTCCGCTTCGACGCCGAGCGCTCCATGCCGATCGCCGATCACGAATCTGCGTTCATGCGGCGCATCGGGGCCACCGTGCGCGAGAGCATCGAGCGCAACGCGGCGACGGTCTCCGAGATCCTGGTCGACGAGCAGGGCGTCATCCGCTGGAGCGGCGAGAAGCAGCGCCGTGACGGCAAGGAGACTCCGATCTCGGGCGAGATCGGCCAGGTCTTCGATGTCGGCGAGTACGGCGAGATCACCACCGCCTTCGCCAGCGGGGATAACGCCCTGGTCGTGCCGGGCTACGAGGCCACGATCACGGCCCAGACTCCGGGCGAGGCTCCGACCTCGGTCGAGGAACGCACGCGCCTGCGCGGCTACGAGCAGCTCATGCACGAGCGCATCCAGTACCAGATCGCCGGCGACCTCATCGCCGGGCGCAGCGAGACCGGCGAGCCCTCCTCGCTCAACGCGCTCTACTCGCAGCTGTACGGCACGAAGCACCCGATCGACTTCATCGAGCGCGCCACCACGTACCAGCTCGACGAGTCCACCGGCGAGATCAAGGAGCACCTGGACGAGTGGACGGCCGCGATCCTGCAGACCGAGGCGCGCCGTGTGCGCTATTCCAACGAGATCAAGGCCGGCTCGACGATCTACGCCGAGTACCGGGCCCAGCGCGACCGGACTGACCCGGCTGACGACAACCGCTTCGACGCCTGGCGGCTCACCGGCGGGCGGAACATGACGGTACTCACCGGCAAGGACCGGAACAACGTCGCTGCGCCCAGCGGCTACTTCGACCCGGTGATGACCGGAGGCGCGACCAACCAGGGCATCGTGCGGTACCTGACCACTCAGGCCCAGGTCGACGCCGACGGCCGGATCGTGCCGGGCGACGAGAGCGTGGCCGGGCAGCGTGCGCCGCTCATGGCTCTCCCCGAGCTCAAGACGCTGCGGTACGACCCGTTCGACCGCCAGCAGATGACGGCTTCGACGATCATGCAGTCTTCTGAGGTCACCGCGCCGGCGAAGACGGCGCTGATGACCTTCGGCGGCTGGACGGCTGATGACCCGATCGTGGTGTCGAAGGAGTTCGCCGAGCGCCACCGCATCCGCGGAGCCGGCGGCCGGGAGCGCGATCTCGTCGTGGGCGACAAGATCTCGGATCTGCACGGCAACAAGGGCGTGATCTCGCTGATCGTCGACCGGGACATGCCGCTGCAGGACGCGCAGGAGCAGGATGTCGTCGAAGAGGTCAACTGGTTCCGGGCCAACCCGGGCCTGGACGTGGTGATGAGCCCGTTCAGCCTGATCTCCCGGCGCAACGCGGGCTCGGCGCGCGAGCTGATGAGCGGGAACGTCTCCGACCTGCGCTCCCCCAACGGAGAACTGCGGCCAAGTGCCCTGGGCGAGATGCGCTTCGTGGTCACCCACATGGCCGTCGACGAGAAGACGAAGATCTACAACGACGAGCAGGTGCGTGCTGGCAAGGGCCGCAAAGCCTCCTCGCAGCTGGCCTGGGCGCTGCAGTCTCAGGACTGCCCGGCGATCATGCGCGAGTTCTACGGCCACAACAGCGGGGCCGAGTCGAACCTGCGCGAGTACCTGCTGGTGACCGGCATGGACATGGAGGCTGACGGCACGCTGCGGGTGGTCGGCCACGCCGAGGGCCTCGACGAGCGCCCCGAGCGCCGGTTCATCCCGATGCCCGAGCTGCTGCGCACTCAGCCGCGCAAGGAGGGCCAGCTCCCAGGGCTGAACACCACGGCGATGCGCAAGTCCTTCGGCGATCTCATCGGCGACCGCGGCGGCGACATGGAGATCCCGTTCCCGCTCACGTATCCGACCGGTGAGCAGACCGAGACGGTGAGCGCGAGCTCGTGGAAGCTGCCGGTGATGTCCTCGCATCTGCGCAGTGGCCAGGAGTTCGAGGACGGGTCCTCCGTCACACACGACTACACCCGCAGCTACCAGGACGTCTTCGTCGAGGCCTGCCGCTACCGCTACATGACCGAGCAGCTGGACGGCCAGGGCCTGTCCGCGGAGAAGCGCGCCGAGGTGCGCCGCAGCATGAGCGAGTCGGTCTCGCGCGCTCAGCGCGCCTTCGAGGCGATCACGACCGACATGCAGAACCGGGTGCTCACGGGCAAGAACAACATCTTCAAAACCGGGCTGATGGCCTCGCGGCTGACCGACTCGGCGACGATGGTGTGGACTGCGGACCCGCGGCTGGACGTCGACCAGGTTGCGCTGAGCTCGGTCAAGGCCGAGCAGCTGGGGCTGGCCGAGGGTGACCACGCGCTGGTGTGGCGTGACCCGGTGCTCCGTGACGCCGGCGTGCGTTACATGCGGGTCGCGATCGACGACCGGCTCACCGGTGCCGCGATCAACCCGGTGATGGACGCCTGCTTCGACGGCGACTTCGACGGCGACGCGGTCGCCGTGGTGAAGCTGCACAGCGAGGCCGCCAAGGGGGAAGCCCTGGCGAAGCTCTCGGTGCCGGCCAACCTGCTGGACACCGGCGTGGTCAAGGGCGACGGCTCGCACCCGCTGGCCATGCAGGTCTCGCTGGACACCCAGGTCGCGCTCTCCAAGGACACTGCTCTGGCTGAGGAGCTGGAGAGCTCGCGCAGCGAGGCGAACCGGCTCCGGCTGCAGTCGCTCACGGGCGCAGAGTCGCCTGAGGACATCAAGCTCGACCAGCAGGTCGTGACGGAGGAGCTGAGCGCGCTGTACCGCCAGGCGCAGCGTGGCGAGTTCGGCGCGGCACTGACGTTCTCGGACCGCGAGGCGCACCTGCAGAGCGTGCGCGAGGTCTGCGTCGAGACCGGTGCCAAGGGCAGCGAGAAGAAGCTCACCGACTACGCCCGGAACCTGGGCGATGCGCAGGGCACGCCCGGCATCACGCAGGCCGACCAGGAAGCCTCGATGTTCGCCACGGCAATCAAGGCTCACGGCACCGGCCTGGGCGGCTCGTTCAGCCAGCGCGCCGTGCGCGCGCTGCGCGGCGAAGACCTCAAGGCCGTCCTGGAGGTCACCTACCCGGTGACCCAGTCGATCCTGCAGGCCAAGCACGACGCCGCCGAGGCCCGGCATAAGTACGCGATGCTCCAGGGCCCCGGCCGCGAGCTCTGGAGGGGCCGCAGCATCGAACACGTCGGCCCCGGTCAGTGGCGCACGGCATTCCTCGACGGTGAGCCCGTCCAGGCCACGGCCGAGGAGTGGGAGAAGAAGTTCATCGAGTTCTACGAGTCCAAGGAGGGCTTCGGCGTCACGGTCAACCCGGACTACGTGGCCCGCGTGGCCAGTTCGCTGGAGGACCCGAAAACCGGGCTCATCCGCAACCTCGAAGAGGACCCGTCGCTGCGGGGCACCGTGATGGACCGGATGGCCTACGGCGGTGGCTTTGAGGCGCTCGTGCAGGCGGCCAAGAACCGCGAGAGCGTCTACGACGGCGAGAAGAACGAGCAGTTCGCGTCCTCGGGGACCCGGAAGGCCCGGGCGGAGATGTCCCGGCAGCTCGATCAGCTGAGCTCCGCCGAGGCGCAGGGCCTGGACAGCGCTGCGATCGCCGTCGATGACTCGGCGGTCAAGCGCGACGTGATCTCTCAGGACGCGGGGACCGCCCGCACCCGCGGCTCGCACCGCCGCTCTGCGCATGCCGTGGGCGTGGGCGCGTCGCGCCCGGTCTACACGCCGAGCATCGAGATCGATCAGCCGCAGGGCGACGACGACTACGGGGCGGGCTACTGAGATGGCACAGCACAAGGAACTGGGAACGGGCCCTGCGGGCCGCCCGCGCGCGGCCAAGGAGCTTCCGGTGGACGACGATCGGCAGCAGGCCGACGAGCCGCAGAGCAGCGCATACGCCTACTGGGAATCGCGCTCGAACGAGCCGATCGACGCCGAGGTGATCGACGAGCCCGGACCGGAGGACGCAGACGGTTCGCGCGCCTGGCGCGAGCGGCTCCGGGACCGCGCCCGCGGGTTCTTCGGCGCGAAGACACAGGAGCAGATGGCCGACCGCGAGCGCGTGCACTGGATCGACGTCGACCGGGCAGAGGACGAGACCGAGGGCCTGGACCAGCGCGAGCAGCTGCTCAAGCTCCGGGCGGAGACGCGGCTGGCCGGCGAGAAGTACATGGCCTCGCTGCGTGACTCGAAGCTGCTGGTGCCCGGCTTCAACGACGAGGAACGGACGCAGGAGCTCGGCGTCATGCACCACGTCTACATGCAGATGATGATGCAGTCGTGTCTCAAGCCGCTCTCGCGCGGGGTGAATGCCAACTCGATCATCCAGGCCGTCGGCATGGTGATGACGATGCGGATGCTCGCCCCGGACTTCAGGAAGGAGATGGACAGCTACCTTCAGCCCCTCAAGGACAAGATCCAGGAACGCATCGACACCAGGACCCGCGGCATGATCGCCTCTGCCGAGAGCGGCATCGCGCACCGGCAGAGGATCTTCAAGGACGTGCCGAGCGACGCCCGGCGCGAGCGCCTCATCGGCAGCACCGATCCGCGTGACCACCTGACGAAGAAGTGGCGCAAGCGCTTCGACGCCATGCAGCACCGTGAGCGCGGCCACCGGGAGATGTTCACCCCGGACTCGGCAGCCATGACCGAGGTGGCGCTCATGGAGAACGCCTTCTGGAAGATGCGTGAGCCGGGCGCGGATGCCGGCCTGATCCGCGACAGCTACCAGGCGATGCGCAAGCGGCTGCACGAGCAGATGCGCGAAGACGGCCTGGAACGCCAGGAGGTCGTCCAGCGCGCGCGAATGATCATCGGCGAGCGGATGGAGTACGAGCCCGAGCTGCGCACGATGTTCAACGGCGTGGCCCACGGCCGGATCGTCAAGGCTCCCGCGCACGAGGAGCGGATCGCAGGCTCCGACCGGGTCCGCACGGTCTGGAGCGGGGAGTTCGACGACCAGCTGGGTCAGCGTCTGCCCGAGGACGGGATGTTCACGCTGCGCCGGCCCATGGACGCGGACGCCCACCAGGTCCAGCTCGCCGAGACGATGAAGACCTCGCTGCTCGACGCGCTGGGCCGCGGCGACCAAGAGGGCTACGGGGGCAACA
This sequence comes from Streptomyces sp. ALI-76-A, assembly GCF_030287445.1. Classification (GTDB taxonomy): domain Bacteria; phylum Actinomycetota; class Actinomycetes; order Streptomycetales; family Streptomycetaceae; genus Streptomyces. The sequence goes on from NZ_JASVWB010000002.1 coordinate 1,043,934, forward strand.
TGCTCGGCTACCTGGTCGGCTTCGCGGCACAGAAGCAGGGCCTGGACACCAGCGGACTGCCCGACACGCTCCAGCACCGCCTGGACCAGTCCGAGGTGATGATCGCGAGCATGGACATCGACGGCCTGCCGCCCGAGGAGCAGCAGCGGGTCTACTCCAACGCTTACGTCGACGCGATGGAGGCGGTGAACGAGAAGTACCCGGATCTTGAGACCGAGCTGAAGCGGAGCCTCGGGGAGAACTGGCAGCAGACGCTGCAGACGGCGGTCGACGACCCGGGTGCCTTCTTCGAGGAGCAGCGGCTCAAGCCGCGGTCGCGCCCTACGGGTCCGTCGTCCGAGCAGGAGGCCGGCCCGCAGAACGAGAGCCCGAACGCTGAGGCCGATTCCGAGGACTACCAGCCCGCCTGAGGGCGATCCGAGAACACGAACAAGGAGCAGGAGGAAGGGCCATGAGCCAGGAACAGAATGAGGGACAGCAGGTCAGGTTCGGCTCACGTTTTGCGCGGATGTTCGGCTACGTCACGCCGGAGGACCGGAGCCGATGGGAGCAGCAGCGGGCGCAGAACAAGCCGAGCGTCAACGCGACCAAGCAGGGCACGAAGTCATTGCTGGGCTCGATGATGGAGTTCGGGGAGCGCAACATCGGCGCGAAGCTCGATGCGGCCCACCGCGTGGCAGCGCAGCAACGGTTCGAGGAGTCCCACGACAAGGTCGTGAATCAGCGCCGCGATCCGAACACGCGGAACATCATCGAGTCGGTCGACTACGAGCCCAAGGACGACCGGGAGGAGATCGAGCCGGATCTGGAGCTCTAGCCGAATGGGCAATGACAAGCGTAGCCAGCGGCACTCCATAAGATCGCCTCTCCTTCTCGACTCGCGACTATCTTCGATAGACTGGATTCTAAGCGAAACCGTGACATGAAGGACGACAAGACAGGGTGTGGGTATGGAGACGACGACGAATCCGCGTGTCAGTAAGCGCGAGTTCATCTCTCGGGTCGCGACTCGCAGCGGGTTGCCGGTCCGAGTGGTGAACAAGGTGTACGAGTCGTTTGCTCGGTGAACTCACGGGCGCGGTCAGCTGTGGGGAGACGGTCGTGCTCACGAGCTTCGGCCGCTTCTACCGACAGGATCACAAGGGCCACAAGGTGCGCTTCGGCAAGAGCGACGTCGACAACTACGTGGTGCTGAAGTTCTCCGCGTCGAGCAGCTTCAACCGCCGGCTCGGGGGCAACGAGGACGAGATCTCACCGGAGAACTACGGGATGATCGAGGATGCCGACGAGTTCGAGAACGTCATTGAGGATCGTGAGTTACGGGCCGCATCGTAGGCAACGAGGAGCCAGCAGAAAAAGAGAACCCCCGTGATGCACAGGCATCACGGGGGTTCTCTTTATGGCGGGACGAGCCCAGTTGCGAGGCTCAGCCGTCGACGATGGCAAAGATCAGCACGAGCACGATGACCGGGACGATGAGCACGCCAGCCCCTGCGAGGAGGTGCTCCCACCCCAGCGGCGAGTTGATCCAGCCCATGAAGTCGTTCCACAGGCCGCCGACGGTGTCTGCGATCGAGCTGAAGAAGCCGGTGACCCATCCGATGATGGCTGCCAGGCTGACGCCGCCGATCAGGCTGAGGGCGATGACGAGGCGGGTTCTCTTGAACATGGTGCCCCGCCCTACTTCGGGTCCTCGAAGAGCAGGTAGTACAGCCCGATGTGCGGGATGACGAGGGCCGCCAGCGCGATCCAGGCCCGACCTGGGTCCTCGATCACCCAGCCGATGAAGTCCTTGACGGGTCCGACGTAGGCCAGCACGGGGGCGAGCACCTCAGTGCGGAAGATGACGCGGAAGATTCCGTAGGCCATGCCGAGGGCGATCGCCAGTCCGATGCCGCGCCGTACGAAGAGGGCAGAACGAGGACTGATCCGCCGGCGGCGTCCCGCGATTGTGCTGGACTGGGGTTCGACATCCAGAGCTGCCGCCTGGGTCACTGGCCCACAGTCGCACATCGTCACCATCTCCCCCTTGTCAAATCACCATTTCTTCCATTCCACGAGAAGTGACAATGATGAACAGAATACTGGAGTATAGGTTACCCGAACTGGAGGTCAGGCTCATCCGCGGATGGCGTGTCGAAGCTGATCGCGCGCTGTCGAGGTCGTGAGGGACTCGCGATCGGCTCGCGCTGCGCGGCCAGCTCGGCGAGAGTGAAGCCCACGGGGCGACCGAGGCGCTGGCCGGCCATGTAGTAGGCCTGCCCGTTCGCACGTTCACCCAGGGCGATGATCTCGCGGGTGACGGGCTCACCCGGGCGCTGGGGCGCGCGCTCCCGCCAGACGATCCGGTGCGAGGGCTTCGTATTCGGATCCGCGCCGACGTACGTGGTCTCGCAATCAGAGAGGTCGGGATAACTGGGCATGTACTCCAGCGGGTGCGTGCTCGGCGCGCCCTGCTGGATCCGGCCCAGCTGGTTGAGGGCCACACGCAGGAGCCGGTCCTCCGGTCCATGAGGGCGCATCACCGCGGCGTCGTGGAGCGTCTGGAGGTCCTGCTTGAGACTGGTCGTCGGCAGGAGGCGGATGGGAGGCTGACGCTCACTCATCACTCTTCTCCTGCTGGGCAGCACGGTGCTCATCGGCCCACTGCTGACCGAGCGGGCCGAGGCTCTCGGCGAGCTCCTCGATGGTCATGCCCGCCTCGCCGGAGGCGTCGGACTCCTGGATGCGGCGGGAGAGCTCGGCCTGGAAAGCAGCCTCAGCGTGGACGTGGGCCGCGTGGTCGTACTTCATGAGGCGCACGAACGCGGCGAAGGGGATGATCACGGCCTCGGGCTTGTTGTCGTTCCCGAAGATCAGCGGCGTGATTCCGCCGCGGCGATAAAGGTTCAGCATTGTGGCGAGGTCCTCGCGCCTGAGCTGGTCGGTCGGGACGACATTGACGGAGAACTTCGGGAGCTCGGCGTCGGGAGTGCCGTTGCCGTGAGCGTTGCTGTTGTGAGTCATAGCTTCAGCCTAATCAGTCGGGAATAGCTTGTCATCGACTCGCATACAACTTTGTTCACTGAGTCGATAAGGGCATCGAATGGTGGATCGCTCCGTCTTTAAGAGACGGGACAGGCAAGAGAAAGAGGAGACCCGTGCTCCATCCCCGCACGGTGCGGAGCCGGGGCACGGGCCCTGATGGATGGACGGTCGCGACTTCAGAAGTTCCCCTCGTCGGTGAGGTCGACGGTGAGGTCAGCGCCCCCGTCGGGGCGCAGCAGCCCGGCGAGAATGCCGAGCGCGGCGGACAGGACATCGTCGTCCAGGTCGCCGGTCGCAGGCCCGCCCTCGTCCTCGTGCCTGTCTTCGTCTTCGTCTTCGTGCAGCTCCACGTCGTGGAGGCGGTAGTCGGCATGGCCCATGCCCAGCTTGGAGTCATAGGCCGCGAAGACGGCATGCGTGTAGCGGGGGCCGTCGGCCGGCGTGAGCAAGCGGACCCGGCGGGCGATCGTGTCGCGCAGGGCGGCTTCCTCGGCCTCGGCGACGGTCTCCCGCAGCTCGGTCAGCATCACCGGGCCCACGGCGTCCAGGAGTGCCCGCAGGGCGGTCTTGCGGGCCCGTGCGTGGGCGTAGTCGGTGGCGACCTGGGCGCAGCACCGCGCGCGCCAGCACACGCAGCGGTGGCAGTCGAGGCAGTTCTGGGCCCGGTCGTAGCCGCACCGGCAGTCGAAGGGGCGGCAGTAGGCGCCGTGTTCCGTCTTCGGTGCGGTGGGGATGGCAGCCAGAGAGCAGGATATCTCGGTGAAGTCGCGGTTCTCGTCCACGAGATCGGCGGCCAGAACCTGGCCATCATTGCGGAGCTCCCCCGCAAGGTCATCGCAGACCTGGTGCGGGTAGCAGCCGCAGGGCAGGGGCCGGTCCGCAGGCGGCGCGGCGGCAGGCGGGGCAGCTTGCGGCCTGCCGGTGACGAGTGCCAGCGACGCGCCGATCAACTCGGGGTCCGGGCGCGGGTCCTCCCGCCAGCGCAGGATCGAGCAGCCGGACACCGACCCTTCGTCGATCTCATGCAATGTCGGCTCCTGCGCCCACGCTCGGTCCTGCCAGCCGTCCGGTGGCGGCGTGGCCCCGCCGCGGTCGTTGTCAGGCCAGGTGACGCGCACGGCGCGCTCGGCGATGTCGGCGGTGAACACATTGGTCCGTTCGGTCATCGGTGTGCTCCGGGTGTGTGGTGAGTGCTGATGCTTGCTGCCCAACCGGCGAGAGTGGCGAAGTCGTCCTCCGCCAGGGAGGAGAAGCGGGGCGCGGCATGGGTGCCGCGCCCCACCCGGCGGCGTGTACGGTCTCACAGCAGCGTGTCCCGCAAGTCTTCCTCCCAGCGCGGCGGGCAGAGTTCGGTCAGGGCGTCAAGGGCTGCAGTCGTCTCGGGGCTGTCGCCGAGGTCGAAGGTGCACAGCTCGCTGCCGTCCTCGGCCACGAGACGGACGCCCGTGCCGTCCCAGAACGGCTCGCGCTTGCCGTCCACGGCCCAAAACCGTGCCAGAACCGGCACCATGGGGTACACCGGGTGCAGGTAGGCCGGATGACGGCGGATCTTGTCGGCCAGGACTTCCTCCCACGCGGCCTCGGCGGCATCCCGCGTCTGCCGCCACCGCTGAACGAGATCCTCCGCCATACGGCGGCGCGCCATGTGCCATAGAGCCAGGTGGACCTCTGTTCCCAGAAGGGCAGGGCCCCGGGCGGCGAGCCACTCCCGGACGGTCATGGCGGGCGGTGCTTCGGTGAGCAGTTCGGCGAGGTAGCTCGTGCTTGACGGCGTGGCCGGAGGGAACTTGCGCACGACGGAGACCAGGAGTGGCACGAGGGTGTCGAACGGGCCTGCGGGGTGCTGTGTTCCGTGCGAGGAGGCGAGGGTGACAGGGTCCTTCGGCAAGGTCCCGGACTCGCTGCACTCGGGGCGCGCCCAGGTCCAGCCGACGACGGGAGCGTGGACGAGCTGGCCGTCTTGGATGATCCAGTCGAAGCGGTCGGCCAGGCTGTGCTCGTCGGCGGCGACGAGGTCGGCGTCGAACGGCTCATCGGGCACGGTGAGTTCAGACATCGGTGGGCTCCTCTCGGCTGGTAGCTGGTCCAGGCAGCGCCGGGGCATCGAATGACGAGGTTTCGATGGAGGGCTCGGCACCTGTCAGCCGGACAACCTCCAGGACGTGGGCCTCGATGTCGGCGCGGGCCTGGGCAACGACCTGCTCGCCGGCCTCCACGAGCGAGTCGACGGTGAACTGGGCGTTGTTACCTGCGCTGGCGACGGCGCGCTCCAGTGCGTTGAGCGCTTCCTTGGTGGCCCTCACGCCCTTCTTCTCGTGGATTGCCTCGTGCAGTGCCGCGGTGGCGGCCCTGACTTCGGCGTACATCCGGTCGGTGACCTCGCGGACCTCCCTCAGGCTCTCGGCGGTGCGGGGCTCATGAGGGATCTCGGGCACGAAGGCGTCGTGCTCGGTACGCCGGATGGTTACCGGCACTCCGCTGCCGAGACCCATGGAGGACACGAGCGAGCCCCACTGCGCGAGGCTCATCTCGATCTCCACGAGCTCCCGGCCTGGATAGACCCAGTCGTGGTTGAGGTCGCGTCTGCGCGTGGCCTGGTGGACGGAGAGCGAGATGGTTTCGTTGTGGAGCAGGTCGGACTGGAACAGCGAACGGCCTCGTCCGCTTCGTCGCGTCACGACCGCGACGCCGAAGGCGGGGTGGATCTCATCGCCGTGCTCCGCGTCGATCGCTGGGTCCTGGGTTGGACGGCGGCTCATGCTGGCACCGCCTCAGGGGTCTCAGCCTGCTGGGCCTGGTGCTCGGCGGTTTCGCGCAGGAAGTCCGCGTAGGCGTGGGCGTAGGGGTTGGTCGGCTTGGTCATGATGAGTGTGCTGCGCTTTCTCTGATGTGCGGTGGGATGTTGTGGGGAGGCGGCGAGCACGACGGCATGACGAAGCGGGGGCCTCCGTGGAACGGAGACCCCCGCTTGCCGTACGGGGCTCAGCTGACCAGCACGCTCTGCTTCTCCTGGGCCGGGAGCGTGGCGAGGACGGTGTCGGTCACTTCCTTCGCGGGGGTGTCGAGCGGCATCTCGCGCTCGTACCCGTGGCCCCATGAGAAGTCCTGGAACTCCGCGGTGTGTCGGTGAGCGTGGTCGCCTCGATGGGATACGAGCCGTCCGGGGGCCAGGCGTTCACAGTGGCGCTGTGAAACTGGCAGCCGCCGCACCGTGCCCGCCGGCGCAGCGGCTGGGTACTCGTCGTCGGGCCGCCGGATTTCGACGAGGCGGACCGGGCGCTCGGTGCTGTCTGCGGGCGCCAGGTTGTTAGGCGTCACTGAAAATGCCTACAGGTGCGACAGTTTGGGCAGCTTCGTGCCGACAAGATTGGTAAACGTGCCTGCCGACGAAGAGGTGCAGATTTAGGGCGGCACCTTGCCGACGAAGGGCATGTGAAAGGCCCTCCCGGTATCTCTTGGCCGAGCGCCGGGAGGGCCGTGTAACGCGCGGAGGCGCTGTGCTCACGGTAGAGGCTGACCCGGCTCGGGTCGAAGTTCGTCTGACACGGGGCGAGTTGTTCTGCCCGGGGTGCGGTGGCCCGCTGAGGCCGTGGGGGTGGGCACGTTCGCGTGTACTGCGCGACGCCGCTGGCTGGCCGGTGACGGTACGTCCTCGGCGGACGAGGTGTGTGGGCTGTGGTCTGTCGCATGTGCTTCTTCCGGTGTTTGCGCTGTTCAGGCGGGCTGATCTGGCTGAGGTGATCGGTTCGGCCCTGGCCGCGAAGGCGGCGGGGGCGGGTGCCCGGGTGATTGCGGGGAGGCTGGGTCGCCCGGTTGAGACGGTCCGTGGCTGGTTGCGTCGGTTCGCCTCCCGAGCGGAGGGGATCCGGCGGTTCTTCACGGTGTTGCTGGTTGATGCCGGGGTTGACCCGGCTGTTCCTGGCCCGTCCCGCACGTTGTTCGCAGACGCGGTCAACGCGGTCGTGGGGGCTTGGTGGTCGGTCGCGTCCCGGTGGCCGAACGTCGGCAAGGTGTCGCCCTGGGCGGTGGCTTGCGCCGCGTCTGGCGGCATACTGCTGGCGCCTTCTTGGCCGCTGGAAACGATCAACACGAACAGACTCTGACGGCACGCCGATACTGGCTGTCACCGTCACGCGTGTGTGTTCACGCTGCGTGAGAGGGCTGGTGGTCAGATGCCAGGTCATGAGGACCAGACACGGCTGGAGCGGGCTCAGGCGATCGGCCTGTTCCGCTACATGCTGATCAGGGAAGCGGCTGATCCGACGCTGTCGCGTCGCCAGCGCGGGGCCTTGGTGCGGCAGCTGGCGTCGATGACGCACGTCGATCCCGACGGCCGGCCGGTGAGGATCACCCGGTGGACGCTGGACCGGTGGATCTACGAGTGGAAGCGGGCCGGGTTCGAGGCGCTGGTTCCCTCACCGAGGCAGTCCCGGCCCCACACCCCGCAGGAGATCCTGGACCTGGCCGCGGCGCTGAAGAAGGAGAATCCGTCGCGGTCGGCGGCACAGATCCGGCGGATCATCGGCGCTCAGCGGGGCTGGGCCCCGGATGAACGCACCATCCAGCGGATGCTCATACGCGAAGGGCTGAACGCCCTGAACGTCCCGGCGACGCCCGCTGTTTTCGGCCGGTTCGAGGCGGACGGCCCCAACGAGTTGTGGACCGGGGACGCTCTGCACGGGCCGATGGTCGCCGGCCGCAAGACCTATCTGTTCGCGTTCATCGACGACCATTCGCGGGCCGTGATGGGACACCGCTGGGGCTTCGCGGAGGATACTGTCCGCCTTGCCGCAGCCCTGCGGCCAGCCCTCGCCTCGCGAGGCATTCCGCGCTACATCTACGTCGACAACGGCTCCGCGTTCGTCGACTCCTGGCTCCTGCGGGCCTGCGCGAAACTCGGCATCAAGCTCGTGCACTCCGTACCAGGACGGCCGCAGGGCAGGGGCAAGATCGAACGGTTCTTCCGCGCGGTGAACAGCGAGTTCGTCGTCGAGATCGCCTCCGGCGACGGCAAGCCGGGACGACAGATCGACAGCCTGCTGGAGATGAACCGGCTGTTCACGGCCTGGACCGAGAACGTCTACCACCGCCGGGTGCACTCCGAGACCGCAGCAGCACCGCTGGCCCGCTGGATGGGCGACCGGCCACTGACTGTCCCCAACCCGTCCGACCTCGCGGAAGCCTTCCGCTGGTCAGAACACCGCACCGTGTCCAAGACGGCGCTGGTCTCCCTGCACGGAAACCGCTACCAGGTCGACCCGCTGTTGGTCGGACAAAGAGTCGAGCTGGTCTTCGACCCCTTCGACCTGTCCTTCCTGCGGGTGCGTGTCCAAGGCCAGGACGCCGGGACCGCGCTGCCGTTCCAGGCCAGCCGCCATTCCCATCCCAAAGCCCGACCCGAGACCCCGGCCGAGGAACCTCGACCGACGACCGGCATCGACTACCTCGCATTGATCGACACCACCCATAAGGCCGACATCGCCGACAAGGTCAATTACGCGGCCCTGGGCGAACTGACGCCGCCCGTGTTCGACCTCACCGAACTGCCCAGCGAGTAACCCAGGCCGCAACCTCTCGGAGGAAAAGCATGATCGACAAGCTCCAGGCCCACTACGGATTCAACCGAATGCCCTTCGGCCGAGACCTCGCCCCAGGCATGCTGCACCGGCACGCGTCACACAACGAGGCCGTCGCCCGCATCACCTGGTGCATCGCCGAACGCTCCATTGGCGTCGTCACCGGCGAGGTCGGCGCGGGCAAGACCGTCTCCGTCCGCACCGTCCTGCACAGCATCGATCCGTCGAAACACACCGTGATCTACCTGCCCAACCCCCATGATCGGGGTCCGCGGCATCCACGAGGCCATCGTCACCGCCTTCGGACAGCAGCCCTCCCACCTCGGCTCCCGCCTCACCGCCCAGACCGGCCTCGCCCTCGCGGCCGAGCGCGAAGAACGCGGCCGGACCCCCGTCCACGTCATCGACGAGGCCCACCTGCTGTCCTACGAACAGCTCGAAGCCATCCGCATGCTCACCAACCAGGCCATGGACCAGGACTCGCCACTGTCCTGTCTGCTCGTCGGCCAGCCCACCCTCCGCCGGACGATGAAACTCGCCGTCCTGGCCGCCCTCGAACAGCGAACCGCCCTGCGCTACACGATGCCCGGCATGACCTCCACCGAGACGGCCAGCTACATCAAGCACCACCTCGGCCTCGCCGGCCGCAGCGATCAGCTGTTCACCGACGACGCGGTCACGTTGATCCACACCACCGCGCGAGGCTTCCCCCGCGCGGTCAACAACCTCTGCCTACAGTCTCTCGTCGCCACGTTCGCGGCAGGCAAATCCCTCGTCGACGAGAAGGCGGCACAGTCCGCCGTCACCGAAGTCCTCGACTAACTGGCTGCGAGAGCAGAGGCAACACCACGGCTAACTGATCGTGTCAGGAAGGTCAGCGGACTTTGTATCGGCGACCAGCTCGGCAAGCTGGAAGAAGTACTCGAACTGAGAGAGACGCCCGTTGACCCGAACGAAGTAGGACCGGTCCGAGCACTTGAACACCTCACGCCGCTTGACCTTCGTGACGTCCAGGTCATAGCTGTTCACCTCCTTCGCGAACCTGGCCATCGCCTCTTCCGCACTGCCTTCGAACTCGGCCAGGGTGCGGACACTGGACGCTTCGGCGGCGACCCCTCCAACCGGAGTGACGAGCACTATCCATCGCGACATAACTGAACCCGACTCTCCTAATCCGACTGGTCAATGACTGTCACGATCTTGGCACCCCCACGGCGCGACTGTCCGGCACCTTGCCGACCCAACCGGCACCTCGCCGACGATCGCCCTGCCGGAATCACCCCGGCAGGGCGATCGCTCTTTCATTCGTCGGCACGCTCAATGCCGCGCCGGTCGGCATTTTCAGCGCCGCCCAACAGCCAGGTGCGGGAGAGGGGCGTCAACGGTCGTCATCCAGGGGCTCCAGGACGTCGGCCGCCGTGATGTCGCCCCGGATCAGCAGGAGGGCGACAGCGTGGGCCCGGTCGTGCGTGCCAGTCTTCTTGTAGATGCGCCGCAGGTGGGTCTTGATCGTGTCCTCGGAGAGGAACAGGTCCGCGCCGGTCTTCGCGTTGGACATGCCGCGCGCCACGCGGACGATGACCTGCTTCTCGCGGGCGGTGAGCGGGTGCGTCAGCGAGGGCGGGAGCATCCCCAGGTCGCGCAGGTGGCCGCGCCTGCCCCGGTGGAACGCCGCCTCCAAGTGGGGCATGACGGCCCGCAGGTAGGTGGCGACGACGTTGCGCTGCGACAGCCAGGCCGCCCGCGTCTTCTCTGTGGCGTCGGCCAGGTCGTGGGTCAGTTCCTCGCGCCAGGTCGGGGGGCGCGTCTCGGTGGGTTGGGCTGAGGACATGTCAGCGCTCCTTGCGCTTACGGAACTTCAAGAATTGCTGGCCGCGCGGAGCATCGGTTCGGCCAGGGCTTGGCCCGCCTCGGGGCGGCAGTTGGGAGACGGGCGCGTCGTCTGGTGGGTGACGGGCGCGTCGTCCCGGGAACGGGGTCGGCCGTCGGCGCCCCGCTCGGGTCCTGCTCATCGGTGTCGATCAGCCCGCCACGCACGGAGGCTCGTGCGTGCACCTGCACTCGGCCCACGGGCACGGTGCCCGGCCAGCCGAAGTGGCGCTCTGCGGGCGGCGGGGCCGCTGGAGGCCGGGGCCGCGGACGTAGTCAGGGACGTCGCTCACCACAGCACTCGTCCACTCCGCGGTCGTTGACCGAGGTGCCGGGATCGTCGACCGTGCGCGGCTGCCGCTCGAACGTCGGCGGCCCTTCCAGCTCACCGCAAGGTGCCGAGCGTCACGGGCTTGCCCGCCTCGGCGAGGGCCTTGAGGGGGGCGGGTGATGCGCGGTTCGTCGTAGCCCACCTGAATGGCGCGTGTGGCCATCGAGCGAACGCCGTGGAAGCTGTGCAGCGGGTACTAGTCGCAGAAGCCTTTGGCGACCTTCATGGCGCGCTGGCTCACGGTCGGCACGCTGCCGCCTGGGGCGGCAGAACCCGAAGGGTTCTCTATGTGGTTACCGTCTCTGTCTATGAGCGCCTGGTTTACCGGCGCCTGATTTCCCGTCCCTCATGGCCCCGATTCCGGCGGATTCTCTGGCGCCGGATTATCAGGCGCTGGTTGCTCGCCCTGAAGCAGCTCCGCGTCATCACACACGACCTGCTCGTGCCGGAAGGTGCCCTTGTCGGTGCGCTCCCTGGTCCGCTCAGGTAGCCGAACTCCTCCAACGGCGGCCTGGGTGGTCTCGTATCCGGCCTCTTCGAGGTGGTGCTTGAGCTGGTTGACCAAGTGCTGCAGGTTATGGGTCGTGCGAGCACTGTCAGTCCTCGTTCTCCTCTTCGCTGGCCCTGCCGATCTCTTCGTCGATGTACGCCGAGAGGAACTTGCTCGACAGCGGGTCGAAGCTGTACCGCCCTAACCAGCGCTTGAGGTACTCGACGGGCTCAGCGTTGCCGGGTTCGTCACGCACCTTGCCGATAGCCTCGGCGATCCACTTGGGGGTGTCCGTGCCGGGCCACTCCGGCGAGGTGCCCAGGCCGAGCGCGATCGCGTCGACCACGTCGGCGTCAGTGAGGGGCGTGCTGGCGCCGACCGGCGCATACGGGATCTCTCCGCCGAGCCGAGTGGCGACTTCATCCACCGAAGCCAGTTTACTGATCTGCTCTACCAGCGTTCCAATCTCATCCGGCTCACCCGTCAACGCGAGTTCTCCGAGGTCCTCCAGCTTGGTCACCAGGTCATACGACGGCTCCTCACGCAGCGCCAGGGCGAGAGCAACGAACGTTGCCGCCCGGCACTGGGCGTTGGCCGTCTTCAGCGCGGCGACTCGCTGGGTGAGGTCCTGACTCTGTGCCGGGCCTCGACTGAGTCGAGCCCGCAGCCGCTCCAGCTCGGCGATCTCGCTCGGTGCGAGCCAGGCCGCGACCTTCCGGCGCGTCTCTGGGTCGAAGCGCAGCGCCACGGGCCGCCCGTCCTCGGTGACCGCGCCGACCGTGAAGACCGGCTCTTCCTCCGAGGCTGGCTCCATGGCGACGTCGTACCGCGACACGACCAGCGGTTCGGGCTCTGGGCGGCTTCCCTTCTCCTTGGCCATGGCCTGGACGATCGCCCGGCAACGGCGCACCGTGTCGGCATAGGAACCGGCGTTGAACATGCCCTTCAACTCGTCGGGCAGCTTCATCGCGGCGAACTGCTCGTCGACCTCGCGCAGGACCGAGACGCGATCGAGGCGGCGCAGCGCGGCAACGATAGTCTCGGTCGACGGCATGCCGGTGTCGACGAACTCAACATCGGGGTCCATGTAGGCGGCAGCCCACACCGACCAGCCCTTCGCGGTGCCGACCTCGCGGATCTTCACGGACCACTCGCGCAGCAACTCTGCGTCGGAAGCCGCCACCAGTGCTTCGGGCGTCTGGGGGGCGGCGTCGTGCCGCTCGGCCCACTGTCGGAGGATCCCGATGAGTGTGTCGCGGGCGGTCACTGGGTCTTACCTCCCTCGGCTTCGTCGAGGATGAGCGCGGCGGCCTGCTTGGCGGACAGCAACCCGTTCCGCTCGGACACGGCGCGGCGGATCCGCTCGGCCTCGGCCGTGTGGCCGTGGGCGTCGAGCAGCTCGGCGGCGTGCGTGCCGTGCATACCCCGCCGGGTCTTGGTGGCGTCGAGGATGAGGCGGACGGCTGGGTTGCCGTCGATTTGGGCCTGGTTCCATGCGGCGGTACGTCCTCGGTGCACCTGGGAGTTGCGGGCGCGGGTGCCGCCGTGGCTCGTGCACAGTTCGCCGGCCGCCGAGCCGCAGTCCGGGCAGGCGACGGCGAGCGGCGGCAGGTTCTCACGCTGCCAGTCGTTCGGGGTCAGGTCCATCAGGCGTCGCCGCCCTTCTGCCTGGGCTTCCAGACGCTGGCCACCTTGACCCACTCATCGTAGTCGGCGAGCGGCATACCGCCCTCGTCAGCGCTGTGGTCGTTCAGCGCGGTCGCGGCAGCGAGGATCTGGGCAACGTCGTCGCCGATCTGGCGGCCGTCCCTGACGGAGCGCACCAGTTCTTCAGCGCGGTGGTAGTTCTCGGGGCCTGTGGCCATCAGTCGTTCTCCTTTGCGGTGTTGCGCGGCTGGGGTGCGCCGTCGGGCTGATGTGGGCAGCTGGACGTGGCGTCTTCGAGTCCGAGAGCCTGGCGGGCGAGGGCGAGCAGGCTGTCCAGGTCCGGGCCCGCTGCCGGGCGGATGGGCCGCTTGCGCAGCACGGGCACGTCCAGATCGACGCCCAGCAGTTGGCCGGGGTGCTCCGGGTCGGTCTTCACGCGGTACGAGCCGGGTGTGATCCACCAGGCGTCGAAGGCGTCGGCGGGACGTCCGGCACGCGGTCCGTGGCCCGCTTCGGCGACCCCGGGCAGGCCCAACGACGCGGGCGTGGCCCGGTAGCGGGTGGCCTCCCCCGACAACATCGGACAGGCGCGCACGCTGTACGCGAGGCATTCCGGGTGCATGCCGGGCTCGCCGGTGTACCCGACGCGCACATCAGCAGGCCGCACCGCGAGACAGATCCGCTCATTGAAGCTCTGCCCGCAGACCTGGCAGCGCCGTTCGGCCAGTGCCCGGTCGCGCCGGTCTTTGTCGAGCGCCCCAAACAGGTACCGGCCGCCGGCGTGCAGCGTGATCCACGGGACGACCAGGCCGCCCAGGGTTGGACGGCCCGCGCACCGTATCGGCACAGGCAGCTCTGCGGTCACCGGTCGTCTCCTTGCGCGTCACGTGGGTGGGGTGCGTCGCCCTCCTTGCCGGGCCAGTCGTGGGGCCATGGCACGCCACACCAGCAGCGGCGCGTCTCCCGGTCGAAAGGCGGCGCCTCGTGGGCGGACGGTTCGCGGTTGTCGCGGAAGCGGACCCGCCGCCACTTCGCGGCGGCCGAGTTCGCCGCCGCGGTGACGGCACGCTCGCGCTTCGGGTCGGCCACCGCGCTCAGTCCTCGAATCCGGGCAGGCCGCGGGTGTCCAGGCCCATGGCGGACGTAGTGGAGTGCAGGTGGGCATGGCCTCGTTGAGGAGTTCCGCGGCCTCCTTGGCGTTGGCCAGGGCGGCACGCATGTGTTTCACGGCCTCGTCGGCGTCGCCGCCGCCGTCGATGGCCACGCGGCCGTGCACGTACGTACGCATGACGGGGTTGATGGCCTGTTCGAGGGCCTGGGGCAGCATGCTCACCAGGTGCGAGAGGGCGCCGAGGGCGGTGTATGAGGCGCTGGGGTACGCCCAGCCCGTGCCGGTGGCGCGGGAGGCGTGGTTGAACTGGCGGACGTTCTTGGCCGCCTGGGAAAGGCTGTAGGCGGGTTCGGTCATGGTCGTTATTCCTTGGTGCCGGTGAGGTCGTCGGGGGTGCAGCGGTAGCCATCGGCGGCGAAGGACACCTCGTCGGGCACCGGGCCCTGGAAGTGCTCTTCACCGGGCTCGTCGCCGTCGGCGTGGGCGTCGATCCACTCATCGGCGGCCTGCTCGGCACCGAAGGCGCGCAGCAGCTCGGCGAGCGTCTCGACCTCGGCACAGTTGAGGGCGGCGGCCACGTCGGAGGTGAGCCGACAGCACCAGGTGTCGGTGAAGGCGTGCGCGACGTCGGCCGGGATGGTGACGGTGTCGGCCATGGCGGGCTCCGGTGGATGGGTGGGGCCCGGCTCCGCGGAAGCGAGTCGGTTGGGTCGCGTGTCCGGCCGCCGGGCTGTCGGGAGGTCAGATGTGGCAGTCCACGACGACGACCCAGGCGTCCTCGGGCAGTTCGTCGAGGTAGGCGTTCGCGCGGGCGTTGTAGACGATCCGGTCGTCCTCGGTGTCGCTGCTCATGCCGAACCAGCCCATCCGGCCTGGCTCCAGCCAGCGGCCTTCCAGGTCGAGCAGTGCGGAGCCGGGGACGGCGGCCTCCGAGACGTGGCGCACGTATGTCTCGCGGTCGATGGAGAACTCGCCGATCACGGCGTTGTGCCAGCGGAACTCCTCGGACTGGCGGGCCTTGAGCACGCGGGGCTGAGACCCGTAGTCCTGACGGGCCCGGTCGATGGTGTAGCCGTCCGTGTCACCGAGGTGGCGCTCAAGGAAGTGGGACCAGGGCTGGGCGTCTGGCAGGCCGTCGACGAGCGCCGTCCAGGCGTCGTACGGCTCGCTCACCTCGGCGGTCTTGATCTTCCCGAGGGCGTCGAAGTCGAGTTGTCCGCGCGGGCCGCCCTCGACCCGACCGGGCTCGCCCTTAGGGCCCCAGGCGCTCGCGCGGGCCTTGGGCCCGTCGGTGACCGCCCGTACCCTACCCCTCCTCCGGCCACCGCGGCGGGCTGACTGTCGTGCGCGGCGCGCGGCGCTGGGACGAGGTACGCACGATCAGCTCGGTCGGTATCACCTGCTCGACCGGGTGATCAGAGTCCACCCCTTCGATGGTGTCGATGAGGAGCTGGACCACCGTCGTGCCGATGCGGCGCGGCTTGAGGGACAGTGTGGTGATGGGCGGTTCGGTGCTGGCGTAGACGGTGGATTCGCTGCAGCAGACCAGAAGCAGGTCGTCCGGCACCCGCAGCCCGTAGCGGCGGGCGGCGGCGAGCAGGTCGGTGCCGTTGGGATCGAACAGGCCGTAGACGACGTCGGGACGGTCGGACCGGGCCAGCAGCCGGTCGGCGGCGACGGCGCCCGCGCACGGGTCGTGCGCCGGGTAGGCCTCGTACACCGGATCCTGGCCCACGCGCTCGCACCAGTGCAGGTAGGCGGTGGTCGACAGATGGGTGTAGGTGTCCGTGGTGGTCCCGGTCAGCAGGCCGATGCGGCGGGCTCCGGCGTCGGCCAGGTGGTCGAGGATGCCGAGGACGGCGGCTTCGTGGTCGTTGTCGACCCAGGCGGTGACCGGGAGCGTGCCGGCCGGGCGGCCGTCGGAGACGACCGGTAAACCCTGGCGGACCAGTTCGCTGACGACCGGGTCCTGGTCGGACGGGTCGATGACCACGGTGCCGTCGAGGGCGACGTTCGACCAGACGTCATGGCGGGAGGTCGCCGGGAGGATGACGAGGGCGTAGCCGCGGGCGAGCGCGGCGGAGGTGGCGGCCCGCGCCATCTCCGCGAAATACGCGAACTCCGTGAAGGTGAAAGGTTCATCCCCGTACGTCGTCACGGTCAGACCGATCAGTCCCGACTTGCCGGTACGGAGCGTGCGGGCCGCGGCCGAGGGGCGGTGCCCCAGTCGGTCGGCGACCTCGCGGACATGTCGTCGGGTGGCGTCCGGGAGCCGGCCCTTCCCGTTGAGGGCGTCGGAGACGGTCGTGATGGAGACTCCGGCGGCGGCGACGTCTCTGATGCCCGCTCGTCCCGGCCGGCTGCCTCGCCGTGAGGTTTCCGCGCGGCTCACCTGGTGCTTCCCTGCGTGCGGGTCGTCCACAGAGCGCTATCCATGAGTTTGCTCCTGATGTGTGTCGGGGTGGTCAATACTTCTTGCGCCGGCGCGCGAGACGCCAGCGGTAGAGGGAGGTCGGCACGCGGTTGGACTTCCGCCGGTTGTGCCGGCGGCAGAGCATCTGGCCGTTCCACAGCTCAGTCGCCCCGCCGCGGCTCCAGGGGTGTATGTGATCGGCCTCGGTTCCCGGTGCCGGGCACCGGAACCAGAGGGGCGGTTTGTGCTCGCACCGGCCGTTGGCCTGGCGGATGAGTTGCTGCTTCTGGGGCCAGCTGAAGAGCCGGGTGGGATCACGCCAGCGCCGCTTACGGCCAACGCCGGCGGCGAGGCACAGGATGCCGAGCGCGGCAACGGCTAGGCAGGCGAGCAGCACAGTCGGGCAGGCAGCATGGCGCTCAGTGCAGGTCGTTGCTGAAGGAGATCAGTTCACGGGCTACGACCAGGACGCCGGCCCAGCCAGCTGCTTCACAGTCGTCGGTGAGCCGCCGGACTTCAGTGCCCCGCGAGAGGTTCACGCTGCGGGCTCCATCGTGGACCTCGACCATGACGTAGGGCTCGTCGTTCTCGTTAGCGAGGACGGAGGTGTCCAGCCCAGGGACGAGTCCGGATTCACGCAGGGCCATCGCGACCAGATGGACGGTGGCGTTGAAATGCTCCGAGTCACAGAACGGTGTGGTGCCGTCTTCGAAACCATCGGGATCGATCAGCGGAATGGCTGCGAGAGCTGCTCTCTTCAGGGCCCGGGTGATCTCCTCGTGGGGCTTACGGTGCTCTGCGCTTATGTCGAGCTGGGAGACGATGGGACACTTGGGCATGGTCGAAGGTTGCTTTCTGCATTGGGCGAGCCGGACAGCGAACTTCCGAGGAGACCGGAGTGGCTCCTCGGCGGTTCGGATGGGACGTCCTCAGAAGTCGGGTCGGCGTCAAGCACGTTGGCTCCGTGGGTCGGTCGGGGGTGGGGTCAGGAGTGGCGGGGAGCGGCCTGCCGGTCGTGGAAGTGGTCGATGACTGCGGCTGCGGCACCTTCGGGGGAACGGTAGGACTCGGTGATGCCGGGGCCGGTCCAGCGGCCGTCCACCGTGCGCTGGATAGGGCCGGTCTCGCTGTCGCCGACGCGGACCGAGCGGGTGCCGGCGTCGGACTCGGCGCCCAGATCGGCGTCCTGAAGAATGTGGAGGATCGTGCGGACGCTGCCGTGGCGGCCGGCGTCCTCGAGCAGGAGGGCGGTGGCTTCCAGGCGCGCGCTCGTGTCGGTCGCAATGTTGGACAGTTCCTGCGCCAGGGCGTGGACTTCGGCCGCCGTGTCGGGGACGGCGCCGTCGACGCTGCGGGCCGCGGTGGCCAGTTCGTCCAGGGCGGAGGCGGTAGTACGGCAGACGGACCGGTTCTTCGCGCAGGGACCGCTCGGCAGCTGGGCTGCCCCATCGTCGAGCGCGCGGAGGGCGGCGTCCGGGAGGGAGGGAAGAGCGTGGAGGCTGGCCTGGAGGTCGCGGTAGGTGCGAAAGGCGGTGGCGAGGGCCTGGTCGGCGGCATGGGGGTCGGGGAAGGGGCCACCGAGGTTGGCGGGGGGCGCCGTAGCGGTGGCGCGGAGGCGGGCTGCGGCCAGTTCGGTGAAGGCCAGCAGGCGAGCGAGGGGGAAGGCCATCCATTCGCGCTCGTCACCGGTGGCCTGGGAAAGCAGGGCTCGGGCGGGTTCACGGATCTGGTCCAGGAGGCGGAGGACGCGCAGGCATCCGCTGCGGGTCCCAATGGCGAAGTGCTCCCGCACAATGGCCTCCAGGCCGTCGAGGATCGCGGCCACGTACTCCTGGCGCAAGGCGTGGAAGAAGTAGGCGCGGGCGGCCGAGTCGACGATCTCCTGGCGCTGGCGAGGGAGACGGGCGATCGCGGCCCGGGCCTCGGCGGCGCCGGCGTACGGATGCGGCTCCGTGCCAGCCGGGCCGTGCAGGGCGAAGTGGAACACCGCAACGTCCTCCGCCGCCCGCAGCGCGTCCGTGCGCCGGGGGCCGGTGTCGGCACCGGCGTGGCCGCGGTATCCGCCGCCGGCGGTAGCGACATGGCCTACGACCAGGTCGTGGGCGTCGACGACGTCGGCCGGCGCGGAGTCGTCGGCGGGCGGGCGCAGCCGGAACTCCGGGAACGCCTGGAGGACCTGGCTGTTCATGTATCTCCTCGGGTGGTGGCCGCCGGACCGGCGTGGGTTGGATGCGCCGGCCTGGGGTGGCGAGCGGATGGGTCAGTTGGAGGCGCTCAGGGCCGGGCAATTTCGGCGGACTTCCTCGCGGGCCCACTTCTCCAGTGCGTCGACGTGGGCAATTCCGGAGGAGCGCCAGAGGAACGGCGTCTTGCCGCCGCGCTCGATCAGCTCGGTCCTCAGAAGTCGATGGAGTACTTCGGGGGACGGCGCAGGGTCACCGAGGCGGCGCTCAAGTCCTTCTTGCCGTCGGGCGACTTGTCGTCCTCGTCGCGGAGGTCGGTGAGCGTGAAGGCACGCGCCAGGAGCAGGTAGCCGTCCTCGGACGGGACGGCGTCGCGCATGCGGAACTGCAGCCCGGTATCGGTGTCCCAGTCGTTGATGGTCTGCAGGCTGTCGCTGTCGAACAGATCGACACGACCGTCGAAGACGTCGGTGTTGCCGTCATCCCAGACGATGTGAGCCTCGACCCGCGAGCTTGCGTGCTCGCTGCGCTTGATGTTCAGGTCCCCGATCACCTCGGCGAACGATTCGCCCAGGCGCAGCTCGAAGGCGATCGCGCGCAGGTGGTCGAAGTTGATGTCGTACTTCCGGGAGAAGTCGACGATCTCGGCTACCTGCTTCTCGGCCACTCCGGGCACCTGGTCGCGCAGGTAGGTGGCAACCGTCTCGGGCTCGGGGTAGGCGAAGCGCATGTGGTAGTGGAAGCGTCCGGGGCGGTTGAGCATGTAGTCGTTGACGCGCTGCAGCTCGTTGACCGACAGAACGTAGAGGCGCTTCGTCGTGCTCAGCCCGTCGAACAGGCTCAGGAACTGGTTCTGCGACTCGTCGTCCTCGTTTGAGAAGATCTTCTCGAACTCGTCGAAGACGACGACAACTTCGCCCAGCTCGTCGAGGAAGGCGGCCAGCCCCGGCGTGTCGTGCTGCACGAGCACGGTGGGCAGCTTGTGCTCTTCGCGCATCCGCTCGGCGAGCAGGCGGAGCATGAGGCTCTTACCCATGCCCTTGTCGCCGGAGAGGATGACGCCGAGCGAGCGGTCCATGGCCGAGTAGCCGGTGACGATCCGCTGCACGCGAGAGGCGTGGCTGCCGTAGACGGTCTCCTCGGCGGATGCCAGCGGCTCCGTCTGGCGCAGGCTGTAGCCGGTCATCTGAGAGAAGGCGATCGTGTAGGTGGCCACGGGCAGATCAGCGAAGGTCTGCACGGAGTCCCCGTAGAGGCGGAACTCCCCGCCGGAGGCGACGATCGTGGATGCGGGCATGAAGACTTCTCGCTTTCGCGGGAGTATGTGGGTGGTGGTGGCAGCACAGCGGTGCTCAACGGATGGGCAGCACACTGCTGTCCGGGCGGTAGACGCCCTCGTTCTCATCGAGCACGGACTCGGTGAGGGTGACGGTGGCCGGCATCAGGAGCGTCGCGACGAGCGCGGCCAGGCGCTGCTCGTCGGCGAGCACGATCTCGGTGACGGCCCGGCACAGTGAAGAAGTGCTCGGCGCGCTCGATCAGGCTGGCCGTGCGGGAGGCGCGGTCGGGGAAGTGCTCGGCGACCGTCTGACCGGGTTCGTACTTGGTGATGACCGAGTAGAGCGTCTTGGGGGGCCGCGCTCTTCTTCGCGGTGGCGCTCGCATAGAGCTGGACGCCCCACCCGCGGCAGAGCTTGGCAAGGGCGTTGACGACCTCGTCCGGGGTGACGCAGAGATCCTGAATGTTGCTCTGCCGCTGTGTGATGTAGGCGTTGTGGAGATCGCAGATCTGGGCGGCCCTGGTGGCCGTGATGATGTCGGCCAGGACATCGGAGTCCGTGAGGATGCCGACGCACATGCGCCGGCCACCTCGCCGGCGTCGATCAGAGCGCGGGCGGCGTACGGCGGCGCGGCGGGCCGGGGACACAGGGACGGAGGCGCGGCACGGCGGGGGACGGCGGACGGCAGGGCCACGCGGACCAAGCTGTCGACCGCGAGGTCTCGTGGTTCAAAGCCCGCCCCCGCTACGGAAACTTCGGCCCCTGCAACGTTGCAGGGGCCGAAGTCGTGCGCGGGTCCAAGTTCCCGGCCGCGTGCCGTGAGGCACCAGCCGCCCCGGACCCATCCCTACTCGTCGACGTCGAGCAAGGGCCGCGCGCGCTCCAGGGTCTCGACCTGAGACGAACTTAAGACGTCGTTGGTGTCACCGTGGCGGGCGGGCGGGGGCGGGTTGTGCATCAGCTCTCCGTCGCGGTCTGCGGCGTCGGGGAGTTGGCGCTGACGAACTGGAGGAACCAGTCGGGCACCTGGCCCAGCTCGGCGTTGTAGCGGGTCCAGATCTCCCGGACGGGAAGGCGGCCCAGGAGCTCGTTAGGCAGGACCACGTGACCCGTCACCTCGATGCTGTGCCAGCGGGGCGCGGCGGCGCCGTCCTGAAACCAGCGGATACGCAGGCGGGCGGGCCGGACGCGGTGGCTGTCCTCTCCGTCCTCGATGGTCAAGTCCGGGCCGCACCGGCCCTGCCACACCTTCTCGTAGGTCCGCTGCGGAGGCTTGGCCGTCCCCACGTCGTCGTACTGGACCACCTCGTCGCACCGCTCCGCACGCAGCGAGGGCGTGAACGGCGCGGGCGCGCAGGGGATGTCGGTCGTCTGCTTCACGTCTTGCTTCCTCTCCATCACAAGGGGCGGTCTGGGCGGGGTGCTGCCGGGGCGGTTCGCCGCGGCAGCAGGCCGGGGGTCAGGAGGTGGCGTAGCCCACGAACAGCCAGGTGCCGTCGGCTGACCGGGATTGCACCAGTCGGCCCCCGCTTGTCGCGGATCCCCTCGTCGTCGGTGTTCAGAAGGTGCACCAAGTACTCCTCGGCGGCGTCCGGGGTCAGAGGGCTGTCCGCCACCAGGACGAAGTCGTCCTTCTCGGCGAACGTCCCGGTGTAGCCACGGTGTCCGAACTCGCTGCACGCTTCCGCCCTGGTGGCCGCGACGTCAGAAGTCGCCGTCGTCGACCTGAAGGACGGTCAGCCCGATGGCCCTCCACGCCTGGACGACCTGAGTGCGGTCGTCGAGTACGCAGGTGACGTTGTAGGTGTCGCGTACGTGGGCGTCGAAGAGCTCGACCTTCACGATCGAGTCCTTGCGGGAGTCACCGGTGGGCCGCATGAAGGGCCCGTCGTACGGGACGCCGACGTGCAAGTTCAGCCATGCCTCGGTGGCGGTCCGGCAGCTGTCGGTGCGGCCGGAGAGGAACACGATGCGCTGGCCTGCCGAGTGCAGGGCCTGCACGACGCTGATCACCGGAGCGTTGGGGAGGTCCTGGTGCACCCGGGTTTCATCGAAGGGGCTGCGGCCGTCCATCAGGGCGACGGTCCCGTCGATGTCCACCAGGACGGCCTTGGGGCTATCGGGCTTCGGCTCGTACTGCAGCCTCATCCGAGCGGCCGCGCGGCTTTCCTCCGGCAGGGGAAGCGGCGACGACTTCCCCGCCAGGAAGCGCTGGTGAAGGCCTCGGATGGTGTCCTCTCCAACGGACGCCTCACGGGCCGCGTCGCGCTCCAGGCACGTGTCCAGCGGTACGTGGGTGAAGTCGTGTACGTCGAGCGCGGCGCCGGCGCGGTTCGCGAGGCGGGCCAGGTCGCGGGCGACGCGCTGCGGCAGGTTGGTGTCGTCGCAGATCACGTCGTAGCCCTGGCGGAGCAGCTTGAGGATCGTCGCGTCCCGGACTGCCATCACGCGCTTCTCGGTGATGCCCTTGATGTGCTCGCTGGAGTCGAGCATGGCGCGCAGGTCGTCCCGGTTGACGCGTACCCGGCCCGCGCGGTTCTCGGCGGTCCAGGTGCGCGCCCAGGTGGTCTTGCCGCTGGCGGGCAGGCCTCGAGTGAAGTGCAGTGTGGGCATCAGGAGTTGTCCTCGGTGGCGTTGACGGGCCGGATGTCGGCTTCAGGCCGCAGGGTGTGGAAGATCCGGGCCGACGGGTCGCGGCCGTCCAGGAGCATGAACAGCCAGGCCCGCATCGGCGAGCGGCTGGCGAGCACGGCGTACTCCTTGCGTGTCCGCCCCTCCGGCAGCGCCTCCACGATGCGCTGATGCTCTTCGAGGGCCTCAGCGAGGATCTCGTTGCACTGCTCCGCCAGTTCTGCGGCGACGTCCCTAACCCAGTCGTGGAACTCGTCGGGCAGGCCGTCGCAGATCTCGGCCACGGTGTCACCCGCGCCGAGCCGCTCCCAGACCGCGCGGGCGTTGAGCCCGGTGATGATCCGGTGCAGTGCCACGTAGTCGTCCTGCTTGATCTTGATCATGGTGTTGTCGTGGCCGGGGAAGCGCAGCACGAAGCCCTCGGCGCCGGGGCGCGGCGACGCGGCCAGGGCATCGGCGAGTGTGTTGAAGGCGAAGGTGTCGACGCGAGGGCCGTCCCACGGCAGCTCATCAGCGGGCAGCGGCGTGCCGGTGGCGATGTCGACGCCGCCGAGGAGGACAAGGTCGTCCAGGGTGCCGTAGTCGCAGACGATCCGGTTTTCCGGGAAGATGATCTCGAAGAGGTAGGTAACGCCGGGCTTGATCGACGCGGTGTCGGCGTAGCGCTCTTGCCAGATCTGCGTTGCGTGCAGCGCCTGCTCGGAGGCGAACGAGCCACGGGGCGCGATGGCATGGCCGCCGTCGGGCAGCGGGTAGAGAATACCGAGCGAGCCGTCGAGCTTGTCGGTAACCAGGACCTTGTCGTCCAGGTCGAAGGTGCCCTCGGGGTGCTCGGAGTAGTTGAAGAACTTCGCGTACGGACCGGCGAGGATCCGCCCCTGACGGTCGGTGATCAACCCCCGGCACTGCCGGGTGACCTCGTTCCACTCTCGCTCGAACACGGCCTTCTCCGCGTAGTTGAAGATGCGCAGCGGCAGGGTGGGGTGGGTCTGCTCACGGACGTAGCCGGCGTCGAGGCTGCGGGCGAGAAGAGCGGGGTCGAGCAGGTCATCTATGTGGGAATGCATTGCCTCTCCTGAGCTGGGGCGGAATGACCGATCGTCCACGTGAGTCGGCGCTTGGCGCCTGCGGATTTCTCGGGGCTGGAGCGCCTCCATCTGTCGGACATGGGGCCTTCCGGCCGTCGTGCTGGCAGCTATCGCGGGCAGCGCAGCCGCTGCTCGGGCGACTCGTAGTGGTCGTGGAAGACGATCCTGGTCCTGGTGGCAGATGATCCGGGCGTAGGTGGCCGGCGGGCCGGGGGCGAGCTCGTCGGAGTAGCCCCGTGTGCCAAACGTGATCACGGCGTGCCCCGTCGGGCTGCTTCATTCAGGGATGTGAAGTGCGGAAGCCCGTAGGGGCGGGTGTTCTCGACAATCGAGAACACCTGCCCCTGCGGCATGGAGTGGTGGCGGCGGTTGGTCAGACGGCCGCAGTGACCGCAGAGCGATCGTCGGTGTTGCCGGGAGCAGCACTGTCGTTGTCGTCCAGGAGGTCCGGATCGATACCGAGGGCGCGAGCGGCGTTCCTCTTGTCGCGCTCGGTCAGAGCCGTCACGATCTGCTCGTAACTGCTCTGGATCGGCGGGTTCTTCACGGTGCCGTAGCCGAGTACGTACTGGCTCTTCATGGCACGGGTGAAGGCGACGTAGAACATCCGCTTGACGTCCTGGGTCATCTTCGTGTCCTCCCTGTAGAGGACGACAGCGTTGTCGAATTCGAGACCCTTGGCACCGTGGATCGTCGAAACGACCAGGTCGGCCTTGGACTCGAGGTTCTTCCGCTTCCGCTCCTGGTTCTTCTGCTTGTTGATGTTCAGCTTCTGCTGGTTCCGCTGAATCTCGAAGGAGAGCAGGTTGTCGCGCAGCCGATCGAAGAACGCCACGTGCGTGAGCGCGCCCTGGTGGCAGAGCGTGACCCAGCCGTTGATGGTCGCGCTGTTCTCGATCCACCACTCGGAGATCGTGCGCAGGATCGCCTTCTCAACGTTGGCGTTGGCAGCGTTCTTCGTCAGCTTGCCCATGTTGTCCTTGATCCCCTGGGAGACCACGAACGCGGCGTTGGCCGGCGGTGCCTGCAGGACGTCGTTCCAGAAGAACTTGATGTACTTCGAGAAGATGTCCGTGGCGTAGACCCGATCGCTGACCAGAGAGGCGACGTGGCGGTCCGGGTAGCGCTTTTCGAGCACATCCTGGATCAAGGACACCTCGCGGCGCGAGTAGGCCAGGAAGGCCACCTGCTCGCCCCGGTCCAGGCACTTGCCCACGTAGTCGGGGATGACCGTGTTACGCACGATCGCCTGCAGGTCCTGGGTGACGAACCCGGTGAGTCTGGCCACCTCGCGGTACTCCAGGGTGACCTTCTCCCGGAACGAGTCGGCCGTAGGCATGGCGAGCGAGTTCGCCTGCAGCTGGATGTTGGCGAACTGGTTGGTCTCCAGGCCGCCGAGCACGACGTTCGCGAAGTCCAGGATCTCCTGGTTGCTTCGGTAGTTCGTCGTGAGCTTGAAAGTCGCGAAGACCCCCGAGCCCTCCAGCGTGTTGAGCGCGCGCGGGTTCGCTGAGCGGAACTCGTACAGCGTCTGCGAGGCATCGCCGACGATGAACAGGGACTGAGCGTGCTTGGTGATGTACTTCAGCACGTAGATGAACTCAAACACGCTGTTGTCCTGCACCTCGTCGATGATGAGGTACTTCGACTGCACGTGGGCCGGCTCGGCCATGTCGTCGATCTTCTGGTAGCAGATGATGATCTGCAGCTCCAGCGACGTCTGCTCGATGCGGTCGAGCAGGGCGATCACCTCGTCGAAGTGGCTCTCGACGAAGGTGTTCAGGGCCGTGAAGGCACCGGTCCTGTTCTGGTCGACCTCCAGCAGGCGGTGGCGGAACGTCGCCGCGAACTGGCTGTTCGGGTAGAAGATGTCGATCGAGTTGATGATGGTGTCGATGGCCGAGACCTTGTGCCTCGGGTGGTTCATCGAGTAGATGTCGATGATCATCTTGGCGATCGTCATCGAGCCGACGTCCGGGTTCTTCTCCGTGATGTTGTCGGCTGCGGCGTTGGTGAACGAGAGCACCGTGATGTCCGAGGCGGGGACGCCGCAGGCTTCGAGGTACTTGATCCGTTCGAGGATCACGGTCGACTTGCCGGTGCCGGCTCCCGCCTGCGTCATCACCAGCGGCTCGTGCGTGGTGAGCGCGTCGAGCTGCTGCTTGGACAGGTGGGGCGGCAGATTCGGAGGCGTGGCCGGCTGCGCAGGCACGATCAGCTGAGGCTTCATCTGCTCCAGGTGGTCGAGCGTGCGGTTCATCAGCAGGCTGAGGTTCTGCTTCGACAGCTTCGTGGCGATCCGGTCGGAGAAGGTCGCATCCAGCTGCTTGTGGATCTGGCGGTAGGCCTCCAGCGGGACGTTGTAGTTCTCCAGGTAGCGTAGCTGGACGGCGAGCATATTCAGCTGCTGCTCCGTCGGGCCCGCGGGCATGTCCTGGATGTAGCGGCAGACCTCGTCGGCAATCACCTCGGAGTCCCAGATCTGGGCCAGGCGCGTGATGCGCTCGTAGATCGAGTACTGGCGCATCCACTCGTCAAACTCATCGCCGAGGTTGGAGGCCGTCAGGCCGGCGAATGTGAGCACGTCCTGGACGTAGTCACGGGCGTTCTCCAGCGGGCTGGTGTCCCACTGCAGGAAGACGGCGGCGTCGTGGTTGCCGTAGCCGGCCGAGCGCGAGACAGCGGTCGCGTACTCCGGGTCGGGCAGCCCATTCTTGAAGAAGTACAGCTCCATCCGGTACTGGATGACGAGGTCGCGCGTGGACTTGCCGCCGGACTTGTCCTCGTAGAACACGAGCGCCTGCGGGGTCATGTCGAAGGCGACGTCCCAGTCGTCGAATCGGCTGGACGCGGTGTCGACAGCGAAGCGGTCGTCGGCGTTCGGGCTCGGCAAGGTGAAGGACCCGCCGGCGTTCAGAGCGCGCCGCGTGATCGGCGCGAGCGGGATCGACGTCGTGGTGATGTCATGCTGCGTCGAGCTCTGCTTGACCTCGATATCGGTGGCCATGGCGTAGGCGGTGTTGGTGGCAGTGTTGATCGGCACCAAGGACTCGTTGAGCAGGCCGATCTTCTTGCCGTTGCCGGTGAGCTTCGAGGAGAAGAACTTCGGGTCGACGGCCTTCTGAGCAACGGCATTGGCCGAGAGGTCGAGGTCATCAAGCAGGACAGGCATGTCGCTGCCTTTCTTGAGTGGATTGAGAGGCGGATTGATAGAAGGCATGAATCACGCCGCATAGCAATTCCTACAAGAGGTTAACAGCAAGTCGAATGCTCGAAGGTGAGCGAAGAGCACAGCGACAGGGCTGGGCCATGGGGGCGCACGTACGAACACGGGCGGGGCTCTCGTCAGCCGGCGAGCCCCGCCCGTGTTCCTCTCAACCCACCCGTCAGGGGCCGTTAGGCCCCTGAGTCCGGGGTATGTGGCGAAGCCACGCCCCGGACACCGCGCGCTACCCAGGCGCGCGGTCGTTCATCAGCGGCAACTCACCTCACGTCGAGGTCGACTCCGAGCGGCGCCGGTCGGTTCCATCGACGGCAGCATCGTCGGCATCGAGATCCCAGGGACAGGCCGTGACGAGGGATCCTGCGGGATCGACCTCGATCAGGCCAAGCATGAGGCCCAGTTCGCGGAGTTCATCGGTGCTCCCGACATGGGCGGTGAGGTTCGTTCGGGCCGCGGCGGAGAGCTCCATGGCTCGCTTTCGGTGCTCTTGGAGCAGAGGTTTGGGGAGCATGGTGGACATGGCTGTCCCCCTTTCTGAGCAATGAGGGCGTGGGGGCGAGGTACGTCGCTGGCGTGCTTCAGGAAGACGAACGGCAGCAGATAGTCCTCGATATTGGTGCGGGCTCAGCGGGCCGCGCAGCACCTCGGCGGCGCCCAGCAGGTGCCTCTCGAGCTGAGAGAGCGACAGTGGCATGACGGACGTCCTTTGCACGGCCCATGGGCAGTGGAATCAGTGGTGCCCGGCCGGGAGGCGAGGCGCCGAAGTCGTCTGGTGGGGAAGGGCGGTCCGGCCAGGTGCGGGCTGGCCCGAGCCGTCGCTGGCCCGTGGCCGCCCGATCAGCGTGTCGATCACATTGGCGATCACGGCCAACGCGGCACTCCCGAGAGGGTTGTGGCGGGTACCCGGCCCGTCTGGGCCGGGGTTAGCGCACCACGTCACTACCGCGAGCGTGTCGCCGGTCGGACATCGCGTGCTCGACTCGCGTCCCTGACGGGTCACGCAGTCGGCAGCTGGACGGCGACGGTTCCGCCGGACACGGCCCGGGCGATGAGTTCGACCAGCATCTGGCGAACCACCTGTGAGTCCGCTGTCTCGGGGTTTTGGTGCCCGGCGGCCGCGGCAAGCAGCACCGTCAGCGCCTCGGCCGCGGCGAAGGAGTCGTCCGTCGCGCCGGGTGATGACGGACGAGCGGTGATCGCGTACTCCAGGTGCCCCAGGAGACCGGAGAGTATGCGGCGGCGGATCTCGGCGAACCGGCTGTCGTCCTCGGCCGCCCGCAGGTCGACCACCCGCAGGACCACCTCGTGCTCCCGCCAGAACGCGAAGAAGGCGTCCACCGTGCTCCCGGCCGCGTGACGCCCGCCGCCCCACCAACTGTCGATCTCCGCGTAGATCAGTCCGTCGCTTCCCTCCTGCGCCACGGGCCGGGCCAGCTCCAGGGCGGCCGCGTCGACGTCTGCGAAGTACTGATAGAAGGTCGCGGGCGAGGTACGCGCGCGACGGGCGACATCGATCACTCTCGTCGCGTGATAGCCGTGCTCGGCCAGCAACTCCTGGAGACAGAGCAGCAGTTGGCTGCGAGTCTTCAGACCGCGTGCCCCGATCGGGCGCCCTGCGGTGCTCCGGATCTCCTCGGTCATGTCACTTCCTGTTCGGTGGGGTGGCACCGGCCCGGCCCCTCGGAGCCGGGCCGGCGGCGGCCGCTGTCTGATCCAGGCCCGGCCGCCCGACGCGGGAGCGTGTTCGCCCCCGCGATGCTGGTCAGGGCCGGGCCAGCGCCGCTGTGATGTCGTCGACGGACTTGACGCCGAGCGCTCCCGTTCCGGAACATCCGGAACGGGAGCGCTCGGTGCGATGTGGACGGCTGCTCAGTCATCCGAGGGGGATGCCGAGGCTGTGCCGCCGGTCTGGGCAGCGAGCAGGTAGTCCTCGATCCAGGTGCGAACTGCCTTGCGCGCCGGCCGCGCACCCTGGGAGTCCACGTAGGTGGTCTCTTCGATGGCGCGCAGCTCGTCGTCGGGCATCGACGCGGGAAGCGCCTGGGCCAGCCGCGGCTTGGCCTCGACGATCCGTTCACGCTGCCGCTCGTAGTCGGCGGCCATGATCTGTCGGTAGGTCTGCCGGTCGATGGGGTTGAACCCCACGACCAGTGAGAACCGGCCCAGCAGCTCGGCGTCGAAGAACTGCTCCAGTGCCTTGTTGAGGCTCTGGTTCGAGATGGTCTTCGGGTTGTTGCCGAAGCCGATCATCTTGCCGTCGAGCGAATCACGGGCGGCGTTGGTCGTGCAGATGACCAGGGCCTTGGAGAAGTCCAGCATCTTGCCATGGGCATTGCGGATGTAGCCTTCGTCGAATGCCGAGAGGAACAGGCGCTGCACGGCCTTGTCGGCCTTCTCGAACTCGTCGAGCAGGATCACCCGGTGGGGGTTGGACTCCAGCGTGTCGAACGGGAGCTCCTGGTTGGAGTCCGATCCGACATAGCCGGGAGGTGCGCCGATGATCTTCGACGTCGACCACTCGCTGTGGAATTCGGTCAGGTTGAGGATGATCGGCTCGGTGCCGGTCGTCTCCTCAGCGATGATCTTGACCGCCTCGGTCTTACCCACACCCGAGGCCCCGGCGAACAGCCACGTCGTGGGCGTCTTCGTCGGGAACAGGTCGAGCTCTTCGCGGGCCAGACGGTCCGTGAGCTTGGCGAGCACGTCGTCCTGGCCCTGCAGGCGGCTGGTGAGCGTGGCGCTCAGCGCGGCAACGTCGAGGTCCTTGCGCTGGGCGTTTCCGGTCATCAGGCGCTTGGCCACATCGAGCACACGGGTGCTCGTCAGCGGCACCTGCGGGATGGACCGCAAGGTCTGCGCGAGCGCCGTGTCGCCGGCGACCTCGGCCTGGACGATGAGCTTCTTCTGCTCCAGGACCCGGTCAGCCATCGCCCGGTCGAGCAGCGTGATGGCGTTGTCCGGACGGTGCTGGCCAGCCCGGGAGTTCGCTTCGGCGATCTGCACCACCGAGGCCAGGACGTCGTCGGAGACCCCGATCTGGTGACGGTAGTGCGCCATCAGGCCGGGCCGGACCGTGGTCATCACGGCCAGCGTCTGCTCCACGCTCAGCTCGTCGACGATGAGCCGGGTGAAGCGACGGGCGAAGGCCGGGTCCTCATCGAAGGCACGAGACTCCGTGCTGGTGGTCGCACCGATGACGGACATGTCGCCGCGGGCCAGGGCCGGCTTGAGGATCTGCGAGATCTTGCGGCCGACGGCGTCGCCATGGCTGCCGGACCCTCCGGTGATCTGGTGGATCTCGTCCATGAACAGGATGGCCTTGTTCTTGGGGTCCGAGGCGAACTCGACGATCGCCTTGACCTTCTCCTCCAGCGAGCCGACTATGCCGGTCCCGGCGATGATGTTGGTGATGGGCAGCTCGTAGATCGTGTAGTCCTTGAGCTGGTCGGGAATGAGGGCGTCGCCGAGCGCGATGCGCCGTGCAATGTCCTCGACGATCTTCGTCTTGCCGACGCCGGCGGAACCGACCAGCAGAGCGTTGGGCTTGGTCTTGCTGATGATGACCGAGAGGACCTGCCCGATGAGCGTGTCACGGAACATGGTCGGATCGGCGTTCTTGAACTTCTCGTTGTAGTCGACGAGGAGCTCCTTGACGTCATCGGCGCTGCCACCGCTGGACGGCAAGGCCGCGGACGGGAACTGCGGAGGGAAGCCACCGCCACCGCCGTTGCCCTTGTCGTCGTCGGAGCCGCCGGGTGTGAAGTTGCTGAGACCCATCGGGTCCTCCTTCGGTGCGGGTCGCTCGGCGTGGTGGCGCGCTGGGTGGATGCGCCACGGTGTCCCGAGCAGGGATATGGATGAGTGAGAGGGAAAGTCAGGGGTCGCCAAGAGCGTTGCGGGCCAGGGGAGTTGGTTGCACGGCACCGCTCTTGGCGGTTCTTGGGGCAGCAGGGTCAGACGACCATGCCGAGGAGCTTCTGCCGGATGCTCGGATCGATGTGCTGCATCGAGTCGGCGTAGCGTTTTGCCAGGTCAACCATGAACGACCAGTCCATGGCGGAGCACGGTGCGTAGTACAGGTTCTTCGGGTGGTCCTGGCGCGTGGACGGCGGCAGCCAGTCGAAGTCGGTGACCACGAGCGAGAGCCTGCGCTGGCGCACGCGGCTGGCGTTGATGTACCGCCAGATCTGGGTGTACTCCGTTCCGCCCGACACCTTCGGGATCCTGCGGAACTCCTTCCAGATCTGAGTCGTCGACTTGTTCTCCGTGCGCAGCATCACCTCCTGGGACAGGAAGTGGCTGAACGAGTTGAAGTACAGGTTGATGTTGAGCTTCTTGGCGATCCGGATGAGCATCATGACCGCCTCCTGGTAGTTCTCCTCGGAGATCGAACCGGAGGTGTCGATGTAGATGTGCAGGTCGGGCATGTACTGCACCGAGGTGATCCGGCCGGGCTTGTTGCAGTCGTCCGGGTCCCGGCGGTTGGCCTTGAGGAAGGTCGCCTTCGTTGTGCGGAAGATGTTCTGTGACTTGTTGACCTTGCCCATCCGGCGCAGCACCCGGGTGATGTCCTTGAGCAGGTCGAGCTTGCTCGGCGGCTGCTTGCGGAACGCCACCTGGGCGCTACGGCTGCCAGGCTGGCCCGGTTGCTGCGTGGCTCCCAGGGCGGCGGCCCGGGCGGCGGCCCGTGGCAGCGACGTGAGCTTGGACAGCGACGTGTTCGAGACGACCTTCACCGGCGAGGCCAGCGACTGGTTGATGAGGTTCCACTCCCCCGTGATCTTCGCCGCGGTGGCCCGGGCATGGGCCTCGACGTTGACCAGGACGAGGGAGCGCGGGCAGAACAACTCCCCGATCGTGAACGGCAGGACGCCTGTGTCCAGGGCGGTGTTCTGCTGGCTGGCCTGGACCCGCTGCTGCTCGATGTAGTTCATGAGCATGTGCACGAGCACGCGGGCGAAGGAGTGCTCATCGTTGGCGTCAGAGTCGTCCTTGCGCACCAGCAGCGACTCGGTGAGCCCCTTCAGGGACAGGGCCGTGAAGTCGTTGAGCAGCTTGGTGGTGACCAGCGGCAACGCACTGGCCATCGTCTGTGTCTGCTGGGACAGCCAGATCTTGAAGTCGTCGAAGGCCGCGGAGGACTGGAACCAGAACCCGAGGGTGTCGGGGTGGAAGGTGTAGGCGATCGAGGCGAAGAAGGCGCTCTCGTCGCCGGTCCCCGCCAGCAGAGCCTTCGCGGCCGGGAGGACATCAGCCTGCGCGGTGTAGAGCACCCGCGGGGAGGGCGCGGGCATCTTGTTCTGCTGTCCGGCCTGGACGGCGAAGAGCTCGGCGACCGGCAGCGGTGTGCCCTGGTCGAAGTTGATCAGGGTCTGCCCGAGCAGCTCCTTGACGGTCTGCTCGCTGGCCACGTTCAGCGTGTCGCCGAGGCAGCTCAGGACCAGATCCGGGATGTTCCCCGTCAGATCAGCGCCCTGGGCGTCGATGATGCTCGCCGGGGCGTTGGGGTTCAACGGCTCCAGCAGCGGGTCGATGAGGGTCTGCTGGATCGCCGGCATCGGGTCGTAATCACCGGTGCACGAGATGGTGTGCAGTGCGTCGAGTACGGCCGGCTTCTGGTTCGTGACGGTGATCGTCATGGGTCGTGGTCTCCTTCTGAGGACAAGGCAGCGGCAGAACGCCGCCGGTGGTGGGGAGTTGCAGCAAGGACTGCACCGCAGTAGTCCCCACCACCGGTGAGCGAGCGATCAGAGGAAGGCCGAGAGGACCGGCTTGGCCTGGTTGACGATCGGAGCGTCGATCTCCATGAAGGCCTCGAGGTTCTGGCGGTCGATCTGCTGGCTGGTCACCATCTCGATGAGCGTGCGGGTGTGCTCCGGCTCGATCTGGGTGATGGCCTGGGCCAGCTGCTCGATGAGGCGCGCGTTGTCCTTGCTCTCCTTGAGCGCGTACAGCAGCGACCCGGACTTCTCGTTGTCGGTCAGCGTCGCGATGACCGCGGCCATGTCGGTCATGGTCGCTGAGGCCTTCAAGCTCTGGTAGCAGTTCGGCTTCGGGACGTTCACCCGGTTCTGCTGCACGCCGCCGACGTTGCTCGCCAGGTCCTGGGCGATGGTGGCCACGAGCTGCGTGGTGAACATGGTGTCCCCGACGTAGGCCTCGATGGCCTCGTTCAGCAGCGAGGTCTCGCGGTCGCCGATCTGGATCGGGGTGGCCAGATACTGCGCCAGCTGCTGCGGGTCGGCCGCGTTGAGCCACTTCGACAGGTTGTCGATGGTGCGCGGCGTGGTGAGCTGGTTCATCTCCTCGCCGCCGTCGAACAGATCGGCCATCGTGACGTTGCCGTTGTCGTCGTCGTCCTGGCCGTCGGCGACGATGGCCTCGGGCGTCGACTTCTGGAAGACGAGCCCGGGGGCTTGCGTGAGCACCGTCTTCACCCAGGGGTTCATGTTGTCGCCGAGGACGGACATGAGGGTGGCGGCATCGGGCTCGACGTGAAAGATCGCGAAGCGGGACAGGCTTGCCTCGTCGAGCGAGGTGACGTTGCCCCTGTCGTTGCCGGCCACGACGATGCGGACGTTCTTGGGCAGGTCGACGTACCCCATGCGGCGCAGCGTGACCAGGGTCAGTGCGCCGGAGGTGACGTCGGAGGTGGTGCGGTTGATCTCGTCGAGGAAGAGGATCGGCCACTCGCGCGGGTTCTTCTCGGCGTAGTCGATGCACTCCTGGATCACCTGGTGCGGGTAAAAGACCTGCTTGTAGCTCTGCGTGCCGTCGTCCTTGGTGTACGGCACCAGGCGCGCACCGGTGAGGTCTGCTTTGTCGGCGAGCTGGTTGCACGGCAGCGTGAAGGCCTGCGTGCCCATGGAGTAGGCCAGGTCCTCGACGAAGCTGGACTTGCCGATGCCGGGTTCGCCCATGAGAGCGGGCGTCGCGCCGACCTCAAGGGACTGCTTGATGAGGGTCGTCAGGGTGTCGTTGAACTTCATGTCGACGTCTTTTCTGTGCGTGGGCGAGGAAGAGAGAAAGACAAGAAATGTCGGAGGACGGCGCTGCTGCTCTCGGCGTCGCCGAGGCTGCATAGGCCGTGAAGGGTCCTGTGGCGCGGGCCGCGCCGTCGGAGCCTGGCGGCGACCTGCACTCCCACCATTGGTAGCGATGGAGCCCCGCTGCACATCGCCACCCGATCGCGCTCCGCGCGATCCAGCACTGTCCTCCACCTGTGCTCGGCCCCGCCGCAGCACCCGTCACCCACCCCACCCGTTGCCGGAGGCAGCAGATGAACCAGGAGCAGAAGCAGCAGCAGGAACAGGCACAGAGCGTCAGTTGGTCGACGAGGAACGGGCCTCGCGGTCGGCCACGAGCGCAGCCGCCCGGTCGAGGAGGAAGGGCCGGCCGTTGCGCCGCTCGCGGTGCTTGGGGCGCGCAGGGATGACATCGACCGCCGCCTTGTAGAGCAACCACGCGGTGTCGCCCGTCGAGTACTCGACGCCGAGGGCGCTGTAGGCGCGCAGTTGCGTCCGCATCCAGCCGTAGAGCGAGGCGAGAACCGAGAATTCCCAGCGGGACATGTCGTGGTTGAAGTCGCCGGGATCCCGGAGCTGATGGCGTGCACTGGCCAGGGCCTGCTCGACGATCGCCTGCGAGTACGGGATGTCGGGCATGTCCTCGGTGGTGTCGACAGCTGATGCTGAAGCACCGGAGCTCTCGCTGGCGTTCACGGCCAGTTGCGCGTAGAGGTCCTCGATGGAGGCGAAGGCGGGCACATTAGTTGCTGTGTTGACGTGAGCGACGATGCGATCGGGCACCGGCTGGCGGGTGAAGGTCGACCAGTGGTCCAGGAGCAGCTCGTACCAGCCGTGTTCCTCACGCAGGACACGCTTGCCGGCGGCTACGGGGAAGTCGTGGAAGTTCTTCGGCAGCGGCATGACGAGATGGAAGCCCTGGCCGGACATCGACAGCTCCGAGTAGCGGATGCCCGGCAGCCGCAGCAGGTCTGTGGCCACACCTGAGGGGCAGTCGGCCTCGATGTCGAGGACGAGCAGCCCGTCAGTCTGGGCTTGGAGGTAGAAGGCGGTGTTCGCGGCCTTCGGTATCGCCGCGGTGAGTTCGTCGAGAGTGAGCAGACAGGTCTCGTCCAGGGCGAAGGCTCCGCGTAGTGGGCCGGCGTGCTGACAGCTGGAGGTGCAGCCGGCGAGCAGGTGCCGTACGTCGATCGGGGCCTTGCGCTTCGGCGGCTTGGTGGGATCGTCAGGGGTCTCTTCCCCGATCTGTCCGGAGATGGTCCACCGACAGGCACTGGCGAGAGTGCGGATCGCGGGGTTGCCGTAAAACTGCGGGAACCAGGCATGGGGGTCGGCTGGAGTCATCGTGGGACGCACGCTTTCGATCGGAGGCGTCAGGAGGGGAAGAGAAAGACCGAACCCCCGTACTGCACGGATGCGAGTACGGGGGTCTCATCGATGGTCAGCATGGATCAGCCCTGGTAGGTGATCCCCGCCTGCTGGGCCTGACCGGAGCCGTTCCAGGGGCCGGTGGCCACGGGCGAGCCCACCGCCGAACCGGCGTCCTTGAGGGAGGCGTTCTCGGCCTCAAGACGCGCGAGCTTCTCCTCCAGGGTCTCCTGCTGGGCAGGAGCCGGAGCGGGAGCTGCGACCGGAACAGCAACCGGAGCAGGAGCAGCAGCGACGGGCGCAGCCACGGCGGTCACCGGGGCCTGAGCCTGAACGGGAGCCTGCGCGGCCACGGCCACCGGTACGGACGCCGGCTGCGGGGCCGGGAAGGACAGGCCGTCCTCAACCTCTCTCGCCACCGGGACAGCGGCGGCAGGGGCAGCACTGGCAGGAGTGGCCTGAACGGGACGTGGCGTGCCGTTGAGCACGATGCCACGCGCAGCCAGCTCAGCCTGGTCGATGCCGCCGGCCTTGTAGTATCGCGGCGCCTCGTGGACGATCACCTGCTCGAGGGCCAGGCCTCGGTTGTTGAAGTTCTTCGGCTTGTAGGTGCGCAGCACGAGCGTGACGTCGAGGCCCTGCGCGAGCTCCTGGCCGGACTCGTCCTGGTCGTAGGTGCCGTCGCCCTTCGGAGAAGGGATCGCGATGACCGGCAGGGTGCTGCCCTTGGAGTCGATGGAGTAGTTGGGTCCGGTTTCGGGCCGCTTCGAGGAGTCGTAGCGGCGCTCGGAGACGAACTGCTCTTCGAGGGTGGGGTTGTTCGGATCGGCGAACTGGACCTCGGCGTGAATGATCGTCGCGGTGGTGTGCGGCTTGCCGACGGGGCTCATCCCGTTCTTCGTCTTGCGCTGGTCGCTGGCAACGAGCTCCGCGCCTTCGATGAGGCGGGCGAGTACGGCGAAGCCGAGCTTCCCGCGGATGAAGACGTTCTTGCCCTCGGTGATCTGGCTGGCGGAGATGGAGTAGTTTGCCATGGTGATGCGGTTCCTTCGTTCGGTCTGGCGGTCGGTGACTCAGGGGTCCATTGGGGGCTATCGGACAGGATTCGGACTGCCATCCCATCTCTTATTATATCAACTTCTGTTCGGCTATCAGTAGAATGTCGATGTAAGACATGAATGGCTGTGTACGCTATTCGCAGAGGAGTTGGGACAGGGATGATGGCTACGATTCAGAGGCCAGTGGGGACGGCGTTGAAGCCGTCGGCGCAGACGAGAGCAGCTGCCGGGAGTCACGCCGGCCCGATGGGCTTCGGCAACGGACCCGTCATCGCCGCCAGCATCATGGTGGGCGGAGCGACGCTCTTCGCCGGATGGGGCCTGACGCAGCTCGCGACGTCCGACGGCGGCATCATCCAGGCACTGCAGGGCAATCACGCCCCGGTCGGGGCACCGGTGAATCCCGGCGAGAAGAGCGCCGGAAGCGGCAGCGCCCAGCAGCCGAGCGGGGGCGGCACAGGGAAGCAGGACGAGAACGGGGCAAGTCAGGATCCGACGCCGGGTCGCGGCGACGAGGACAAGCCCAACGGATCAGGTGCACCGGCCGAGGCGAAGCCCGTGCCGAAGGCGAAGCCATACACCATCAAGCCCGGCGATACGCTCACCGCGATCTCGGGGACGACGGGGGTGCCGATCGGCATCCTGGGCGAGACGAACAAGATCCAGAATCCGGATCTCATCTACGCGGGGGCCTCGCTGCTCATCCCGCCGGTGTGACGACCCGGCAGGGCGGCACTGCCGCATGCCGAGCCTGATTCGATGCCCTGATCGCCACGAGGCGGTCAGGCCATCGTCGTCTTCTCAGGCGGAGGACTCTGCTTCCCGGCGGGCTTGCAGGTCCAGCAGTCCCGTGCGCAGCTGCTCAACCTCGTCGTTCATGGACCGGACGTCATCCGGAGCGTAGTCCTGCGGGTATTCGAGCTTGTAGTGGCTGAGCGGCTCGATCTTCGCATCGACGAGATCGAGCGCTGCGCTCAGATCGAGGACGTCGTCCAGCGTGAGCCCGGAATCGGCGGAGGCGGTCACGCTTCGGTCCTGGGCTCTGCCACCCAGTCGCCGCTCGAGGTCGGGGGAAGGTTCTGGATGTCCAGCCAGCGGTTCATCGCTTCATCCTGGTCGGCGACGCCGTCTGCTTCTTTGTGCAGGGCCAGAAGCGTGATCCACCCGGTGGGGACGAGGGTCGCGATCTCGAACTCGGCCGGGTCCAGACGCTGGACGACGCGGTAGAGACTTCCCTCAGGGGCCTGCCAGATCGTGGTCTCGCCGCGGTAGACGCCGGCGCGGCTGCTGTGGAACTTGACCGTGAGGTCCTTCATGCTCAGCGGTTTGCTCATGGTTGCTGCTCCTGGACGTCGAAGGTGGCGAAGACGAACTGCGTGGTCTCGTAGGGCTCACCGCGAGGCGTCACCCGGGACCGGCGTGAGCCGGTCCACGGCATGTCTCCCCGCAAAGCACTCGACCTGGGTTCGACATCCGGATCACCTGCGCTGATCCCCTCCCTTGTTGCGAAAATGCAGCACTGTAACAGCGTCAGAGATCAGAAACCCCGGCCGTCCAGGCTGCCGGCGGGGTTGTCTGAGGTACGAGGTCGTGGTCTCTCACGCCGCATCAGTGTCGTCGGACTCACCCCGGCCAAACAGGAATCCGCGGACGTCACCGTTCTTCAGCATGTCCTGCAGATGCGCCAGGAACACGGCGCGCTGCGTGGCCCGGCGATCGGCCAAGGAGTCGTACTCGCGCAGTACCTTCAGGTTGACGACCCAGCCGTTCTCGCGAGAGATGGCTTGGTCAAGCTGAGAGTTCGGCACGACGTCCATGCCGGTTAAGTCGTGGTCGAACTCGGGCGCGATGTCGAGGTGTTGATTTGGCTCGTCGATGTAGAGCGTGTCGACGCCGATCTGCTGGCCAGCCTTGTCGAATGCCACGAGGAACACACGGTCTGCCCTGGTGGTGTTGTCGACGTGGACCGCTGCAACGTTCGTGTCACCGATGAAGCTCGTCTGCTCGAACCGCTCGTACACGCGGGCACGAGCGTCATGGCACCACATGATGAGCCGGGCTTCGTTGAAGCCTTTGAACTCGTCAAAGTTGGACTCTTCTGGGTGGGGGTGGATCATCGGTGCGCTCCTTCATATGCGAGATCCGGGAGGTTTGCGATGCCAGGGGCGTATTGGCTACGACACATGCCTCGAAGCAGCGAGCCTCAATTGTTCTTCACTGCGGCGCAGCAGGAGCAGCTGCTGGGAGCTTGCCTCGCTCCTGCTGCGCGCCGCTCGCTCGAGGGAAGCAGATCTTCCCAGGGCGGAAGGGCCGGCATGGATCTGGTAAATCCGCGACCGGCTCGGACGCGCCGTCGGGCGTGGTCGGGTGCTAGCCGCTCAGCCCGGCTGCGCCGAGGTCCTTCGTACGGTCCGGCTGGGCCCAGGAGCATCGGCGGTGAGCCGTCACTGTGGTGCGCGGTGCCGGCTGGTCCGTCGCGTGCTTGGAGGTCATGCAGTTCGCCCCGTCTGGCTCGGGGGGCCTTGCCTCATGAAAGTCCAGCGGCCGCGCTGTTCTCACGCCGCGCACTGGTCTATCCAGAGCACCGCCGGCGTGCTCGAACACGCCGGTGGAAGACCCCAGTGGCTCCTCAGATCTGCTAGTGGTGACTCTGCTGAGAGTCGTTATGCACAGACCCTGGCAGGGGCCTGGTTTTGCGCTGGCGAGAGCGGGTGTCGGGACGGTAGTTGGAGCCGCCCTCTGGTGCCCGCCACCTGGTGCATGCGGCGCGTTCGTTGCCGCTCACCGGGCCAGCCCGCCGCTGGCCTGTTCGGCTCCCCCGCGGGCGAGTTCGGCTTGCGCCTCACTCGTCCGGTGGTGGGGCCGGGCTTGCATCGGCAACGCTAGGCATATGCTGCGGGCGATGCCATTGCGCCGGTGCACAAACTGACCATTGACACCTGTTGGCCTTGCACCAGTCGGCCGCATGCCAGCGTGGAAGTGCACCTTCCTCATGACGGTTGTGTCGGGGGTGCACACATTCCGGTTCCCGGCATGGCTCATCCGCCACTTGGTAAAATTTGCACCACACTCACAACACCACACCTCGACCGGCCAGTTGGTCGACAAGGCGCCATTTCGCCGGTGGACCTTTGCGATCTTGGCAGGGTGATTTCACCCCCTCTCGACGAGCCACTTTCCTCGTGCCCTCCTTGGGTCGGTGAGGGATTTGTGATAGCGCCTCCGATGTGATCGAGCTTCCCCCGCCGAGCCGACGCTGGCGACACCCGTCGAGACGTTTGCCCTCCCGTTGAATTGGTTTGCCGAACTGCCAGGTCACCTCCCGCCATGCAGTGATCGCTTCCTCGTCACGTTCGGCGGCGGGACGGGCGGGCATCTGCACGCTGAAGCCCATCCGGTGCAGCAGCCGGGTCACACCGGAGACGCTGTAGGAGAGGTGGAACTTCCGCCCGATCAGCGTGCGCACCCTTGCGGCGGTCCACACCTGGTCGTCGCTCCAGCCGTGCGCGGCCGGCCCTTCTTCCAGCCAGACGGCGAGCTTGGCCTGCAGATCGGGGCCGAGTCGGCAGTTGTAGCCCGGGGCCCCCTGGGATCGCAACGCTTCCCGCCCACCCAACGCCCAGGCACGGCGCCACTGGTAGACCGACTTCTCGCTCACCCGTAACTCC
The DNA here is from genome assembly GCF_030287445.1 of Streptomyces sp. ALI-76-A. Lineage (GTDB taxonomy): Bacteria > Actinomycetota > Actinomycetes > Streptomycetales > Streptomycetaceae > Streptomyces. Next base: position 1,083,922 of record NZ_JASVWB010000002.1, read on the forward strand.
CGGGCGATACACGGGACTTTCATGTCGTCCTCAAAGAGGTCAGCGGCCCGCGTTCTTCACGGCGCTTGCGCTGCTCGGCGGTCAGCCCGCCCCCGTCCGGATACCGCATACTTCCGGGCTACCAGACCAAGGCCGACCCTGTCATCGGTCCGACGAAGACCCAGACGCTATAACGACAAGGTCAGTAATGCCTCTTCACCAGTATGTGCGCGACGCCCTCGAGATGGTCGTCGGCGCGGTCACCGGAGCGCCGCGCCGGCCCGGGATCCTGCTGCTCGGCCGGCACGACTCGTAGGGACGACTGCGGATATCTGGAACGTACAAGCGCCTTGCCTGCCGCCCAGGTCCGAAGTGCGGGCGGGCTTCCTACGCCCGGTGCAGACGGATCACTCGTGGGCCAGGCGGTCCTTCTCTAACGGTTGGGGATCACGGGAGAAGCTGAAGGTGTCGCTGGTCGTTCCGGAGACGGTCGTGGAGGTCTGCGCGGATAACTCCCGGAACGCTGGAGGCCGTCTGCGCCACCCTGTTCGGTTCGTGCGGGTACGAGCGGACATGGCCGTCGCCGACGTGCCGCCCTTCGAGGCCGGCAGGCCGGAGGGGAGAGGGAGATGAAGACCGGGGCCCGCGCCGGGCGCCCGGCGACGGTCATCAGGCGACTACGGACATGCCTGGACGGTCTGAGCGGAGGTCAGGCTGGCCCGTGACAACGTGCAACGAGAACTGGAGATCGCGTACGCCGACAAGGGTGGCCAGGTCCCGCTGCATGTGGCCTTCCAGGGCGCGCAGGTGGGAACGGACCGTGACCTCGGAGAGGCCGAGCGCGCGGGCCGCGGGCTCGACGCGGGTGTCGAAGGTGAGCCAGGCGAGTGCCGTGGACACCAGGTCGCGTCTGTCCGCCTGGACCGGCCGGATCAGGGTCTGTGCCCAGGCGCGCACCTGTGGAGTGCCCAACAGCCGTGCCAGGGAAGGCGGTTCCGAACCCGTCAGCCGCGGCGAAGCGGACACCTCCCGCTGCGTGACTAGTTCCATGGCCAGGGCGACGGCGATGCGGTCACTGATGGAGGTGAAGTCCATGCGCAGGAGTTCGGCAGCTCGTGAGGCGCGGCGCATGACGGTGTTGCGGTGCAGGCGCAGCCGGCGGGCGGCCACCGTGTACGGGTAGGCGAGGGCGGCCGGAAGGGTCTCCCGCATGGACTCCCACTGTGTCTCGTCGTGCATCAGCGGGTTCAGCAGTCGGCGAGCCCACTGCTGGGCTTCTGCCTGTGGCAGGAGGCTGACGAGGTCGGAGCCGTGCACGGACAGGGCCACGGAGTCCGGCTGGAAGGCGGCGAACCTCTGCGCGGTGATGGCTTCGTTGAGCGCGTCGGCGAGCAGCGTCATGGAGTAGACGCCGCTGCCGCCCAGGGACGAGGGGGGTCCCAGGGCACCCACCAGGCGGGTGAGTTCGGCGGAGACTTCCGCTCCGGTGTCGTCGTCGGAGCGGATCGGATGCACGATGAGTATCCGCCGGTCGTCCCTCGGGTCGGGCACGACTAGGGCCTGCTGTCCGACGGATGAGGTGCAGCTGCGCGCAGCCAGGCCCCGGCGTGCCTGAGCGGTCTCCACAACGAAGACGCGGGCGCTCTCGGGTTCCAGAAGCCCGGGCGCCAGATTGGCCATGACGCGCCGCGCCTTTTCGACCTCACCGTCCAGTAGAAGCTCGAACGCTGCGCTGCGCGCCGCATGGGAGGCACCGGAGGCTGCCCGGTACTCGCGGTGCGCCTGGTCCACGAGGCCCAGGAGTTTCGCCGCATGACGCAGCAACCGCAGGTCCGCCTCATCGAAAGGGGTTTTGCGGGCCACCGCGAGTACGGTGTCCGCAGCCGAGGCCGGGGCCAGCGAGATGAGCTGAGTGTGAGGTCCGGACAGCGTATCGGGGAGAACTCCGTCGACGGACTGGCGGATGATGGCCCGGGCCAACTGCTCTGCGGCCGTGGCCGGTGAGGCCGCGAGGACGCGCTCTGGTTCGCTGACCAGAACCTGGCAGTCGAGGACCCGGGCGAGCCAGTCCGCGATGCGCTGCATAGCCCGGGAGTCGGCCAGCCGAGCTGGCAACTCCTGTACAAGTGAGCTGAGTTGGGCAGCACGGCGCTCGGCGAACATCAGGCGGTCCAGCTGAATCTGCTCATGCATGCCTTCCCAGCGCTCGGCGGGCGCGGACGTGATCAGCAGGGCGATGCCCAGCCGGGCGGCCCGGTCCACGACGGTCGGGGGGAACGGCTGACGCGCCCCTGGAGCGGCAGTGACGGCCAAGCCAGCACTGCCGTCCCGGCTCATCCGCTGGAGCAACAGCTCGAGCACCGTGGTGATGCGGCCGCGGAGGCGGAAGGCCGACGCGTCAGTTATCAGGACGAGGGACCCATCGGGCAGAGCCGATGGGGGCCCGTTTTCCAGCAGCTGCTCCGGCGTCACCGTAACCACGCCGGCGATCTCCGTCACCTGGGCGCGCTGGGAACCGCTTGCTAAGAATGCCAGTTCGAGTTCAGGCTTGTCAGTGGGCAGTGAGCCCAGGGTCGGCATGGCGTGCTCCTCGGGAGTTGGGACGAGGTCGTGGAGTGCCCCTGACGGCGCCAGGCCGGCATAAGCACACGCTGATCACGACCTCATGGCTCCACTCCGGTCGGCCGGCAACGCTGGACCCGGAGGGGCGCCCCGGCCCACCTGTCTGCTGGCAAGAAGAAGTTGGGGGTGGGACGTTGCCCCACTCTCGAGACGGGTCACCGGAGGTGCCGCGCTGCGCGCGAGGAGCTCGACCCGGCACCCCCCACGGGCGCGGGCCGCCCATACCTGGCGGGAGGCCACGCGGCGGCGGGGGGAAGTGCGCGGTCGGCGCCTGGGCGGCGCCTGGGCGGCGACTGCGGGACGAATCACGGGGGCTCCTGTGGGGGGATGCGAGGCATGCCTCAGGTTCGGCAGACGCGCGCACTACCACCGGTGCAACATGCCCGTCCACGAACCGAGCAACACCGGACAGCGGGGCGGCGGGTGACGGCGGTAGGCCTCCAGGGGACGTCTGCCAAGCAGAACCAGCGCCGCAGCGCCGCTCGTCGGCGATACTGCTACGCGCGAACAGCCTCTGTCAACGATAGTTTCTAAGTACCCAACGATCATTTATTTCGGCGATGGGGGCGACTGGCTTCCCGGCAGCCGCCGGCGTGGGAGGTCTGCCCGCGCCCACGTAAGGGAAGAAGTTCACGATCGCTCATGGCCGGTAAACGATCGTTGAGCATCTGGTGGTGATGGGCGTACGCTGCTGTTCGACGCAGGAGCTCCGCCCAGGCCCCGGGGAGAATTCCGTTGGACCCACACATGCCACTTCCTGAGACACTGCAGCGCCTGGAAGAGCTCATCCGTGAGCACGGCTTGGATCGATCGGCAATCTTCGATCCGCAGGTGCTGGCAGCCAAGACAGCTCTGCCAGAGAGCACCGTCCGCCACCTGCTCGAGGGCTCAACGCCGCCGGCCGACACGGTCAACGAGCGAGTATGTGCACGCATGAAGGCGCTCAGCAACGCCTATTTGGCCCGCACCGGCAAGCGCATGGCCGACCTTGCCGCCGAGATCTCCGCGCGCACGGGGGTCTCCGATGTCTGGGCACGCTCCGTCTGTGACGGAAAGAAGACGCCCAACATCCAGCTCCTGCATCACCTGGTGGGATTCTTCGGCGTCGACGGCGAGTCGTTCTTCACGGTTCCGGCCGAGGAAGGACTCAACCGCGCCTTGCTGGCCACCCTCGCCGCCCATGAGCGGACAGCTGATCACCTGGTCTCGGTCTTCCCACACCGCGACGACATCCGCGGCATCGCCCTTCGACAGGCCCACGACCTACCAGAGGAACGCTGGAAGGTGCTTAACGCGACCTTGGAAGCGTTGCTGGAAATCGACGATAAGGAAGGCCGCCCGTGAGCACCACAACGAAGGCGATGCGCACGCTCAGCACCCGGATCGTCAGAAACTTACGGCCGCCCAGCGACGACGAAGGCGTCATCCCTCTGATAGGCGAGGCCCTGACCCAGACACGCGGTCGACCTGTTCGCCTACGTCAGGCTGCGTTTCCGCCCGTAACGGCTAGCGGCCTGTGGGTGGACCGCACCGGCCACGATCTGATCGTCTACGAAGAAAACACTGACCCTGAGCATCAACTCGTGATCATCGGGCACGAGGCGTGGCACATGTTTCAGGGCCACTGCGCACCCCATCATGGCCCCTTCGCCTCCCGCTCCGCTCAGAGCGAGTCAGCGGCCGCACTCGCGGAAATCGTGACCGCGCTGTGCGAGGAGGATGACGCCGATCGCCCACTTCCTGAGCACATGGACGCGGCTCTGCACTTTGCCACACGCACCGACACACGCGAGGCCCACGAAGAACTTGATGCGGAGCACTTTGGGTTCCGGTTTGCCACTGATGTGCAGACCGCCCTACAAGAAGCCCGCGCCCCAGCGGGCCCGCTCGACCTTGCTGGCCGCATCCAAGCCTCCATGGCGCACCGCCTCAGTCAGAGCTGACCCATCCGACACGGCCCTCCGGCCACACCGCACCCGCAGTCGAGGAGAGAAGCTTCAAGGTGACATCCGGGCCGAGTGACCTTGTCTACTACATCAGCGGGAGCATTCTCTTCCTCGTCTGCGCGCTGAAGATCCCCGCGCTCATCCGGCAGCGAAACAACGCACTGCTCAGTGCGGCCATCAGGCTGATCTTCGCCGGCGGCTGTATAATGTTCCTCGCTGCCCCGGACGTCATCCGCGCGCTCAACCGGCTCACCGGGATCACTAACTTCTCCGCCCCCGTGGTTTACGCGACGCTGACCGGATTCTCCGCCGCAAACCTTCTGCTGATCATCAACTGGCGGCAAGCGCCCCCAGAGCAGACCCGCCGCATCTCGCGCTGGTGCGTGGCCTGCTACGCCGCCGCCATTTTGATCATCTTCTTGCTCTTCTGGGCCGGGAGCGCTCCTGTAGAACAGCTCACGCTATTCGACGCCTACTACGCCAACACGCCCTATATCCGGGAGATGATCGTCACCTACCTCGTGGCACATGGCGCGTCTTCGACCGCCAGTCTCATCCTGTGCTGGAGATGGTCAGGACAGCTCATCCGTGGGTCGCTCCGAATAGGCCTCCGCCTGCTCTCCTGCGCCTATCTTCTCCACGTGTCCTATGACGTCGCCAGACTGATCGCGGTGGCGGCCCGGTGGACAGGCCACGACCTGGACTTTCTCATCGATCAAGTCACCCCCCGATTCGCAGCACTCTCCGCCGCTTGCGTCGCGATCGGGTTCACGCTTCCGCTCGTCGGACCGCGCGCAACCGAGACCGTCCGGGTCGTACGCCAACTGCAGCAGCTCAACCCCCTTTGGCGAGCTCTACAGCACGTGCCCACTCCCGGAGCTGTGCGCACCAATCTGCCGTGGTGGCGAACTCCCCCCGCCGTGCTCCTGACTAGCCGCAAGACAGCGTTGTACGACGCCATCCTGGCACTGTCTCCCCACTGTGACTCCGTCGTCCGCGAGGCGGCCTACCAGACACTGCTGCATGCCGGCGAGAACGAAGCGTCCGCCGCAGTCACCGCAGACGCAGCCATGATCCTCGTCGCTCGTAAGCGGCAGCTCACCGGTGTCGAGAACCACGACCGTGCCCATCTCATGGCATGGCGCTCGCAGGACCTCGTTCCCTTGTCGCTGGCGCTTGCTTCGCCTGCCGTCCGGAACCTCCACGAGCACCACCATCTCCACGTAGAAAGCGGCCCGTCATGAGTCAAATAATCTCCCGGCCTTCCCGCCGCGCGGTCATCGTCGGAGGCAGCATCGCGGGGATGCTAGCCGCGGCCGCCATCTGGGACCACTTCGACTCCATCGACATCATCGAAGGCCATGACCTGCCCGAAGGACCTGAGCCGCGCCTCGGCGTCCCGCAGGCGGTGCACATCCATCTCCTGCACACCGGAGGCGCCGAGGCGATCGCCCGCCTTCTACCCGGCACCATCGACCAGTTGCTGGCCGCAGGCGCTCACCGTATACCGATGACCACCAACATGGTCATCTACTCACCCGAGGGCTGGTACCGCCGCTGGAACGCGGCCACTCACTACTTGATTGCCGCGAGCCGGGACCTGACCGACTACGTAGTCCGGGAGCAGGTCTGCAAAGACCCCCGGGTGACGGTCCGCACACACACCAAGGCCATCGGACTGGTAGGAAGTCGCAGTCGCGTCACCGGTGTGCGCATCAGCACCTCCGGGCAACAGGAAACGTGGGAAGCGGATCTAGTCATCGACGCATCCGGACGCTCCACACGCACACCAAAGTGGCTCTCCGAGCTCGGCATCCAAGGTCTTACCGAAGACACCATCGATTCGGGTCTGGCCTACGCCAGTCGGATGTACCGAGCCCCCGTACCCACTCACGATTGGCCCATGATCAGCGTCCAGGGTGACCCGCGTCTGCCCCATCCCGCCAGTGCGGGAGGTATTTTGCCGATCGAAGGCGGCCGCTGGCACGTCAGCTTGATGGGTGCCCCAGGCAGGCAGCCGTCCCGCAGCCCGGACGCTTTCGAACCCTTCGCCCGCGGCTTGCGTCACCCCATTGTGGCTGACCTCCTCAAGAAGGCAGAACCGCTCACCGACGTCAGCGTCACGCATAGCACCACGAACCGCCGCTACTACTACGAACGACTTAGGACCTGGCCAGAAGGCCTGGTAGCGCTTGGAGATTCCGTCGCTGCCTTCAACCCCATGTACGGACACGGTATGTCCGTCGTCGCGCAGGGCGCGCTCGCCTTGCGCGCCCTGCTCTCCAACGGTCTGACTCCGGGACTGGCCCGGCGCGCCCAACGTGCCATCGCCCGCCCCGTCAACGTTGCCTGGGCCCTTGCGGTCGGGCAGGACATCCACCTCCCCAACACCACAGGGAAGAGCCCGAACATCGCCGACCGTCTCCTTCAGCGTTACGTCAGCCGTCTCTCCCACACAGCAACCGGATCATTCCACGCCGCCACAGCCCTGACCGACGTGCTGGCTCTGCAAGCCCCACCCTCGTCCCTAGTTCGGCCCAGCGTGTTGCTTGCGGCTATCGGCGGCCCCTTGCGTCAGCAACTGGACAGCCCTCAGTTCACCCCTGCGGAACGTGCCCTCCTCGCGGGCCTGGACGAGCAGCTGTAACTCAACCGGCGGTGGACCTGCCCCGACTGTGGCGACGACGTTTGTAGTGAGTGACCAGCAGTGGCGCCGACAGCCGCTCGAGGCGGTGTGAAGTGACCCCTCCCGCTTGACCTGGCAGGTCAAGCGGGAGGGGTCACTTCAAGGCGTGTCGGCGGGCTGAATCCTGGCTCAGTCAAGACTTCCGTGCAGCCGATCGCGCTTCTCGCATGCCCTGCTCCTGGGCCTCAGCGAACGCGAAGCGCGGAAAGCAGCCCGATCAGGAGCCGAGCGCCGAAGCCCTGCTGGAGCGCGCTCTGTCCACGGCCTCATACCGTCGGAGCATAAAGAAGTAAACCGGCTCAACAGCTCACCTGTCGAGGCCAGCCGGCTCACGGGTGACCACACACATCTTGTCGTAGCAGAGCGGGTCTCGGCTGCCGTCCTCGAAGACGAGCGCGTAGCCGGTCACTGGCGAGTTCGGCACTACTGTGGCGAGCCGCTTGAAGGCGAAGTTGTACGTATGCGCGGGCTGGAGGACGCCTCGGGCCTCGTCCACCCCGTGCGGGTCGTGGCGCCGGTACGCACGGCAGACCAGCTTGCCGATCAGTTCCCTGCTACGGCAGTACACCTCGTCAGAGGTGCTGATGTACTCGTACGCCCAGCCCTCGGCCGCCGCCTTAGCCTCGATCTCCGCGTGCCGCCTACGCACACGGTCGTAATGCCGGTTGTCGCTGCACCGTGAGCCATTGTCAAGAGTTGTGGATCGAGTCGTTCGCATCGGTGGTGCTGTCGCTCGGGTTGAGGAGGTAGGAGCCCCTCGCGACGCCTTGCAGGATGCTGTCGGCGGTTGCCTCAGCGGTCAGGGTGGTGGAATCCAGGACGTGGGCCTCATAGAGGCCCAGGTTGCTGAACTGGCTGTGCAGTGAGCGAATCGGTTCGGGGTCGGTCAGAGCGTCGTCGGCCCGGCTCGTTGCCCGTTCCAGTGTGGTGTGTTGGTCCGGCCGAAGGATGACGTAGCTCAGCGGCAGGGCCCGCTCCCGTGCCGTCACGCGGAAGAGGTCGATGAACCAGGGTCCGACGATGCCGTCGCAGATCACGTGGTATCCGCCCTCGGCGTAGCCGAACGCTGCTGAGACCAGTACCTGCAGGACTACTTGGTTCTGCTCGTGTGCTTCGGGCAGGTAAGGCGCGATCCAGCCCTGCTTGATATAGCGCCAAAAATCGTCGCTGTGCAGGTGGACGCTTGGAGTCAGGTGATCTGCCAGCAGCTGCGCCACGGTGCTCTTGCCGGCTCCGGGCGGCCCGGTCAGGACAATTACCTGACCGCGGTGAGGGGACGTCCGAGACAGGGGCGGCGGGTTCATGCCGCCACCGTGCCACGTTCGACCAGCACACCGCTTTCGAATTTGGCTCCCGCACGGACAAGGGGCACCAGGTGGGCGCCGGTGATCGCGCGCCAGCGGGCCTGGGCGGACTCGACGAGCTTGAACACCATCGCGAGTGCGGCGGCGGGGCTGCCGGCCCCGCGGGTGACCTTGGTGCGGAGCTTGACCGTGGAGAATGTCGACTCAATGGGGTTCGTGGTCCGCAGGTGGATCCAGTGCTCGGCAGGGAAGTCGTAGAACGCCAGCAGTTCCTCCCGGTCGTCGGTGATCTTCGCGACGGCCTTGGGCCACTTGGTGCCGTAGGTGCGGGCGAACACATCGATCGCCTTCTCGGCGTGGGCGCGGTCCTCGGCGTTGTAGATCTCCTGCATCGCCTTCGTCGCGCCCGGCTGTGCGGACTTCGGCAGGCAGTTCGTGACATTGCGGGCTTTGTGAACCCAGCACCGCTGATGACGGGCGGCCGGAAAGACCTCGGCCAGCGCCTTCCACAGGCCCATCGCGCCATCGCCGACCACCAGCTCGGGGTCGCGCATGCCACGCCTGCGGCAGTCACGCAGCAGGTCCGCCCACGACTCGGTCGACTCGCGCAGGCCCTCCGCCAGCGCGATCAGTTCCTTGGTGCCGTCCAGGCGGACGCCGAGCAGGACCAGTACGCACGAGTGCGTCTGCCCGAGCCTCACCTTGGGGTGCACGCCGTCGGCCCACACGTAGACGAAATCGCGGTCTGACAGGTCCCTGGCCTGGAAGGCGGCATGGTCATCGCCCCACTGCCGCGTCAGCCGGGTCACCGTCGCCGACGACAGACCGGCCGTCGAGCCGAGGAACTGCTCCAGCGCGGGCACGAAGTCCCCGGACGACAGTCCGTGCAGGTAGAGCAGCGGCAGCACCTCGGAGATCTTCGGCGACTTGCGGCACCACGGCGGCAGGATCTTGGAGGAGAACCGCTTGCGCTCGCCGGTGGCCTCGTCCACGCGGCGGTCGTTCACCCGCGGTGCCCGCACCTCGACCGGGCCAGCGGCAGTGACGACGGTCCTGGGCCGGTGATGGCCGTTGCGGACCACCAGCCGTCGGCCTGCCTCATCGGTCTCGGCAGCCAACTCGGCTATGTACTAGTTGACTTCTGCCTCCAGTGCCGCGGCGAGCATCCGCCTGGCGCCCTCACGGACGATCTCGTCGATCAGGGAACCGGACTGAGTGGAGCCATCCTCGGTGACTACGCTGAGCACGGACGTACCTTCCCGACCCGCGCGCCAACGCGGGCCTACTCAGTGACCATCACAGGATCATTCGGGAAGGTACGCCCTCCGCGTGCCACCCGGGACTGATCCACAGGTATCGAGCATTGCTCTGCAGATGCTCATGGTCGAGCCTGCTCCTTCGTGTCGGGGTGTGGTCTCTGCTGGATCTCGGGCGCGTACGGTAGCTGGAACTCACCCAGCGATCCGCTGATGTACGAGTTCGGCTGATGATCGGCTTTGTCCCCGCACAGTCCGTGCGGGAGGTCGCTCTCCCCCGGTGTGCTGCACTCGGTGACGAGCGCCGCGACGAGCACTTCGACGAGCTTCTCGTCGTTGGCCGGCCCGTGGTGCGAGGTGAAGACCTCGCCGTCGCGCGGCGTGAAGCTGACGTCGTGGGGGATCCAGTCGTAGGGCCGTCGGGTAGCACTGTGGCCACTGGGCGAGAAGTGGCCAGTGGATCCGACGGCCACCTCGTTGGGACCCAGGAAAACGATGACCTGGCGCTCACGGTTCGCCAGGGCGGCACGGATGCTGGCTTGGAGGTCGGAGCGTTCAAGGGTCTGGGCGCAGCGGGTCTGCTTCTCCAATGCCCTGGAACATGCCGACTGCCTGGGCGGCGGTCAGAGACATCTCCGAGGTGAACTGCACGTCGTTGTTCGGATTGAAGGCGCCCTGGGTCTAGCTTCCGGCGTTGTTGGTGTCTTCGTGGATGGGCTGCACGGTGTCCAGGTCGACGACCTGGCCCACGCGAAGGGTGTTCAGCCCTCGGAGCATTGCGATCTCCTGTTTGCGCTCCGCGATGCCGGCGGGGCTCAGCGGCCGACCGTCCTGCCTGAAGTTGCCCTCTTCGAGCATCTGTTCCAGCGCGTTCTTCCAGTGGTCGACCTGGTACTTCGTGATCTTCTGCTTGCGGGCCATGAGCCAGTCCCTCCTCGAAGGGCGTGATGTGGGTTGGATGACGTGCCGTACGACCTGGCCCAGCGCGAGCACGTCGGCGATGACACGGGTCTGCATCAGGTTGCCGGCAGTTACTTGCTCTTTCCGGGATCCTGAGGGCACGCCGGAACTCGTGAGAGTCCTCTTTTTCTGTGTGGACCAGGGCGTCGAGGTACTCCTCCAACTCCCGCTGGGACATCTTGCTGGGGTCCGTCGGGTCAGCCATCGGAGTCTCTCTCGACGGCGCTGCGCTTGCGGGCCGAGCGCCGGCGGATGCCGGCGGCGAGACGGTCGTATTCTCGACGTGCCTCGCTCGCTTTACGCCGGTGACGCTGCGCCTCGCGGTTGTGCTCCTCGATGACCTTCCCGAGCCGGATCAGCTCGTGGCGGGCGCGGTGCTCTTGCTCGCCCCAATAGATCTCGCGTACGGCGGCCGTCAGTTCTGATTGGTGCATCATCAGCCACGTGTCGGGGATCTGGGCCTGCATCTGGGACAGCCCGCGCTCAAGTCGGAGGGTGATTTTGCCGTCGCCTGTCATGGACGGTCGCGCGAACGCGACTCTTGGCGAGCCGAGGAACGCTCTGAGCTGCTGAGGCACCGTCTCGTGCGGAAACTTCGCGAGCACGCGCGAGGTGAGTCCGGCGATCTCCTGGAGGTCGGCGTACATCTGGATCGTGGCGTCGACGATCTCTGCGATCTTGTGCTTCATCACTTCTGGTCCTTGAAGATCGGGTCCTGCTCGGGAACCGGGGCAGGGGCGTCCCGCCCCGGTTGCCCTCCCTCTCATGACGTAGAGGAAGGGCGCTGCCCGTGACACAGAGGATGGAGGCCTCTATTCCTTCGTATCCATGGCCACACCCGTCGTCGGGGCGCGCTCGTGAGAGGCCGCCAGGGGTCTGGTTGGAGGCCGATGCGTGTCCAGGCTGGCGCATTGACGGGTCTCATCGATGTCTTGCTCGGGGCTTCGGCGATCAGCGTCGTTTTCGCGTCCAACCGGTGGCAGCAAAGCGTTTCGTCAGGGACACCACCGGAACCCGGGGATGCCCCTGACGAGACGCCGACGGATCGACGGGGAACAGGCCGGGTGCACGGGCAACCGGCCTGTTCTGGTATCGATCCCGCTCCCGGGTCGGCCATGCCGACCCAGACCCGCGATGCCGAACACGAAGGACTCGCGGTAGCAGATCGGCTGCAGTACCCCGAGGGATGATCTCCGAGCTGGGCGGCTCGGTGGCGGGAGCAGGAGTGTTCTCAGCGATCGGTCCGCTCCTGCCCCAACTGAGTGACGCTTCGCGTCGGATCGACGCTGATGGGGAGCTCCTACAAGAAGACCTCTTTGAGGACCCGGGTGTTGTCGTCATCGGCGAGCCGAACCTCGATGACCAGTTCCTTGTCGTCGCCGAAGGCGGCGACAGCGCGGTGCAGATGGCTGGTCAGGTCTTGCATGGACTCGTAAGGGCTGTGCACATCGGACGCGGTGACCTTGGCGCTGCGCGAGAACGCGTGGCGCGTGCGTCCCTCCGGGACGATCACTCTGGGGTCGTACTCGCTGTACAGCCACTCAGTGCGCGCGGCGATCCGAACGGGCTCAGTGCGCATGCCGTCGGTCCAGCGTTCCTCGGCCGGCGGGCGGTACTTCTCGTGGTTGGTGACAGTCACGGCTTGTGCTCCTCTCCGGGCTGGCTGGTGTCGGATATGGCGCGGTCCATACGGTCCGCGATGTCGTAGTACGTGCGCGCCTCGGCGGCATTGGCTTCGGCCTGCTGCGGGTCTGTCGAGGTCCGGGCGAGCTTGCTGTACTGATCGCCGAGGTCGCGGGCCCAGGCACCGCCGGACCGAGGCAGGGGTGCAGAGGCGGCACTGGTGACGACGGCGGCAGTGTCGTTGTTGGTGCTGGTCATGCGACGGCCTCGTATCCTGAGTCAGTTCGGTGAAGCGACGCAGGTACTGCTCCTGCGCGCGCGATGGGCGCCATCCCGCGATGTCGATGCCTAAGAGGGGCTCATGGCTCGACGAGGGTGACGCTCTCATCGATCATCTGGCGCATCTCTTCGATGTGGGCTTGCCCGTCGGCGGTTACGGGCGTCGGGATCAGGGCCGCGTCACTGAATCAGTCTTTGCAGTCGGCTGACGCCTCTTGATCGGCGTGCTGGCGGCGGCGTCGACGACTATGGCGCGCACTGCGGTATCGGCGTCGTCGTCCGGGTCGGGTAGTAGCTCGGCCAGGAAGTGGCCTTCGTCGAGGCCCAGCTGCTCATCAAGTCGCCAACCGGTGATGTAAGCGGTGCTGGTGTGGCTCAGGCCCTTGACATCGTGGACGTAGTCTCCGGTATCGGTGTCCTCAGTGCGCTGCAGCTTGGTCTTCCTCGCGTCGCGGTCGATCAGGATGACGAGCTTCATCGTCGGCTGGTTTGCGGGCCACCGTGCCTCGCTGCGACCGGGGGTCGGCCGCAACCAGTCGCGTGCCGCGGCGGACAGTGCGATCTGCGAACGCCCATTCTCAGCGTGCGTGACGGTGATCTTGGCGGGACCCCTAGTGTCCTGAGTCGGGAATTGCAGGCTTAAGTCTTTATCAGGTTTCGGTGATCGGTGGGTTGATTTTGGTGAGGTAGTCGGCGAGGGAGTTGAGGATCTCGTCGGCGGTCTTGGTCCAGGTGAAGGGCTTGGGGTTCTCGTTCCATCCGTCGATCCAAGCTCTGATGTCTTGCTCCAGGGCCTTCACGGAGGTGTGCACACCGCGGCGGATGAGCTTGTCCGTCAACAGGCCGAACCAACGCTCGACCTGGTTCATCCACGAGGAGCCGGTGGGGGTGAAGTGGACGTGGAAGCGGGGGTGTTTTCCCAGCCACGTCCTGATCTCGGCGGTGTTGTGGGTGGCGTAATTGTCACAGACCAGATGGACGTCGAGGCCGGCGGGCACCGCCTTGTCGATCCGGATCAGGAACTTCTTGAACTCGATGGCCCGGTGGCGGCGGTGCAGCTGCGATATGACGCTGCCGTCGGCGATGTTGAAGGCGGCGAACAGGCTGGTTATGCCGTGCCGGTAGTAGTCATGGGTGCGTCGCTCGGGCATGCCCGGCATCATCGGCAGCACCGGCTGCGAGCGGTCCAGCGCCTGGATTTGGCTCTTCTCATCCACGCACAACACCACCGCCTTCTCGGGCGGATGGTGGTACAGGCCGACGACGTCGACGACCTTCGCGACGAACTGCGGGTCGGTGGAGAGCTTGAACGCGTCCTGCAGGTGCGGCTTGAGGTCGAACTTCTTCCAGATCCGCCCGATGGTGGACTTCGACAGCCCGGTGCGGGCGGCCATGGAGGCCCGCGACCAGTGCGTGTCCTGACCAGGGGTGGATTCCAGCGTCGCGACGACAACGTCCTCGACCTGGTCCAGAAGGATCGAGGGCGGCCTGCCGGGACGCGGCTCATCACTCAGCCCGTCCAGCCGCAAGCGGATGAACCTCGACCGCCAGCGGTTCACCGTTCCGTGCGATACGCCGAGTTCGGCGGCGATCTCCTTGTTCGTCCCGCCTTCCGCGCACCGCAGCACGATCCTCGCCCGCAGCGCCAAAAACTGCGCGGTCTTCGCCCGCCGCGCCCAGCGCGTCAACTCCGCACGCTCAGCCTCGGTGAGGACCAGGTCCGGCTTGCGCCGGCCCGGCCGTGGCTCGTCAGCCAGACCTGCCAGCCGGTGAGCTGCGAACCGCGAGCGCCACTTGCGCACCGTCGCCACGTTCACGCCCAAGTCGGTCGCCACCTGGGAACTTGACGCACCATCCGCACAGGACAGGACGATCCGAGCGCGCTCGGCCGAACGAGATCCCGCCCCACCACCCGCCCAACGCGACAACTCGGCGCGCTCCTCCTCGGACAGCACAACCTCGACAGCACGCGGACCCCGATGCGACATGAAAACAGGCTACAGACTTAAGCCTGCAATTTCCGGTGCAGGACACTAGTACGACGGCCCTTGTTCGGGTTGGGTGGTAGATCTCGAACGACATGCGGGGATCCTTCCGTCAGCGCTGTTCGCGCCTGCTGATGAATGTCACGGGTTTGGCGCGCTCCTCGGCGTAGGCGACCTCGCGGCTTGTCAACTCCCCGACGTATCCGCCTGGGGCGACGACCAGCACTTCGTCAGCGAGATCGGGACCTGCCCCAAGGCCCAACGATCTTGCGCAGGTGGAGCTCGTCGAGCATCTGTTCCTCGGTCCCGGTGATCTCGTCACCGTCGCGGGCGAAGGGAGCGGGCGCGAAGACGATCACGGTGATCGGCTCCGATCGTGCGCGGTGGTGACGGCTCGGCCGCGGGATCCCAGCGGGGCCGTCGTTGAGTGAGTGCAGGTCAGACCCGCTCGGACGCCCAGAGGTCGTTGAGATCCTCGCGGATCTCTTCCTCCAGAGCGGCGAGAAGCGCCTGCTCGGCGTTGAAGTCTCCGGAGACGGCCTCGATGAGGTCGTCCTGGACCTGCTGCTTGCCGGCGAGCACCGAGGGCATCCGCTCGTCCTGCGTGCCCTTGGCGATCAGCCGGTGGATGGTCACCGGCTTCGTCTGGCCGGGGCGGTGCAGCCGACCGTTGGTCTGCATATAGTGCTCGAGCGAGAACGGCAGGGTGTACCAGATCATCGTCGAGCCGCCGTGCTGCAGGTTCAGGCCGTGACCCGCGGCGGCAGGGTGGAGCAGCATCACCGGGATCTGCTTGGCATTCCACCGGCGGATCATGTCGCGCGAGCCGTCGAAGGCCTGCGCGTCGGTGCCGGCCTTCCGGAGCCGCGTGAGCAGTTGCTCCTTGTCGGACTTGAAGTGATAGGCGATGAGTACGGGCTCGCTGCCGTTGTTCCGCACCAGGTACTCGGTCATCTCGATCTTCTTGTCGTGGATGACCTCGTACCGGCCCTTCGTGGTCGGGTCGTCAGGATCTGCGGTGTAGAGCGTGCCCGAGGCGAACTGCATCAGCTTGCTCGTCAGCACCGCCTGGTTCGCGGCAACGATCGATTCGACGCTCTGCGTCAGCTTCCCGTCGTCGTCGGTGTAGGTCTGCACGATGTCCAGGACCAGGTCGCGCTTGAAGTCCTTGTAGGCCTGGAGCAGGTCCGGCGGGAGCGTGACGTTCGCGTCCTGGATGGTCAACGAAGGCAGGACCAGCGTCGTGTTCTGCGCGCTCATCACCAGGTGCGCGATTGCACCGTGGATCTCCGCCTCGGCATTCACCGTCGGGATCCACTTGGCCGGCGTGTTCGTGCCCGGCACGATCTTCGGAACGAACCACCGGTTGCGGAACTCGGTGATGTTCTGGCCGAGCGCCTGGCCCTGGTCGAGCAGGTAGATCTGGCTCCACAGGTCGTGCAGGCCGTTGGGAGCAGGCGTCCCCGTCAGCTCGATGAGTCGGTTCATGGCCGGCCGCACCGTCGCCAGGGCCAGGAAGCGCTGCGAGTCGTGCGCCTTGAAACCCTGGGACTCGTCGATGATGACCGTCTGGAAGGGCCAGATGATGGTGTTCTGGCCGTTGATGCTCTGGACCGGCATCTGGTCGACCAAACCGAAGCGGCACTGAGCGCAGCCTGCGCCGGAACAGGTTCGGCAGTCATAGGCTTCCCACGTCACCAGGGCCGGCTTGAGCAACTCCTGAATCCAGGCGCGGATCTTGGCCTTGGTGGGGACCCGGTTGTTGGTGTTGCCGGCGACCAGAGCACGGTACTCGTCGATCAGCTCGTCTCGGCCCAGTGGCCCCCGTGTCTGGAGCAGACCCAGCATCGCCATCGCCTCCGGTGAGACGGTCGGGGCAGGCACTGCGCCCGGTACCGGCGTGATCAGCTTCGTCTCCTGGGACGGCTGAGTCAGCAGCTCCTGGTTGATGAAGTACATCGTCGGCGGGTCGGTGAAGACCTCCTGAAAACGCTGGAGACGCTTGGCCTTGGGCAGCTTCCTGTCGTTCTCGTCGACGATGAGCGACTTCGTGCGGATAGGGAAGCCCCACTTCTCGATCTCGTCGATCCAGGTGGAGCGGGCGATCGCCACGGGCGCGATGACGAGGATGTGCCCGATCGGGCGCACCGTCTGCAGCACCGCGAGGGTGCTCAGCGTCTTCATGCCACCCACAGGGACCCATGCGCCCGCGAAGGGGCGGTCGACCAGGAAGTCGTGGATCTGCTGCTGATGCGGCATCAGCGAGATCGGGGACGGAGCAGTAGCCGTGGTCATGTCGCTGGTCAACCCTTCTCTTCGAGCACATGGTCAGGCATGGAATACCTTCTGGATGAGGGCGAGTCGGGCATGGGCCTCGTCGGCTCTCTGTTTTTGCTGCGCGACCTCGGTCTCCGGCTCGCCGACCCTCGCTTCTCCCATTTACGGGAGCTGTATTTCTGCGCTCCTCGCTCCATGAGGGCGGCGCAGCGGGTGAGCAGCTGCTCGTCGAAGGGGACGGTCTCCGAGACGAGCAGGTCGAACCAGGGCTGGCCGGTGCCGGGCTCGCGCAGCATCCCGGAGAAGAACTCGTCACGCTGACCGGAGTCTTTGGTCTCATACTGCGGCTGCTGGGCCGCGGCTATGTATGTGTGGGTCATGGTGCTGCTCCCTGTTGGTCGGATGAGGTCTTGAGGAGGTTCGCGATGAAGACGTCGACGCTCGGCTTGTCGCCGACGACGTGAACCTCGGCCCCGTGGCGGCGCAGCTTGGCGTGCGTGAGCTGTTGCAGCTTCCGCAGCTGGCCGCCGGGGCGTTTGACCTCAACGAACACGGTGCCGCGGGGAGCGACGACGATCCGGTCGGGCACTCCCCCGCGGGCTGGTGAGACGAATTTCAGGCACAGGAAGCCGTGCGCCCGGCACTGGCTGAGGAGGTAGTCCTCGATGGTGCTCTCGCGCGTGCGAGCCATCAGCGCTGTGCCGTCTCGTTCAAGGAGACCGTCGGCACGCCGTACTTCAGCTCACCGGGCTCGACGAGGCGGAAGCCCGTGGAGTGCTTGTGCATCCGAGAGACGCTGATGGTCGAGCGCCTCGTGCCGTAGTGGGCCCGGACTCGGGCCCTGCCGTTTTTGACGAACTCGACGACGACGCGGCGCTGGTTCTGCCGGGTGTCGAGGTCCTCCCAGATCTGGCCCCGGCGGACCAGGATGCCCTCGCGGGTTGTGTTCTTCTCCTGCTGGGCCTGGGCGTCGTCGTCCTGGGCGGAGGTGTCGGTCGGCACGGCATCGGACACGAGCTCGTACTTCCTCAGGAACGAGTCGAGCTCGGCGACCGTTCGACGCCGCGCCCGGTGCTGGACCGAGCGCCGGAACCGCAAGGGCGTATCCACGTAAATGACCGTGGTCAGGATCCTGTCGCTTTTGCGCCGCCAGCGCTGGCCGGGCTGGACCGTCTGGCCTGTGCTCCCGGTTCCTCCGGTGGCGGCACTCACAGCTCGGCCCGGGGCGAGGTCGTTGCCGCGATGCGGGCCGCGTTGTCCATGTCGGCCTTGCTCTGCGGGGTTCCGCCGCCGTTGACCAAGAGGTAGATCTCGGCCTCCTCGGCCGCGGTGGCAACCTTGGCCATCGCTACCGAGAGGTGGGCGCGGTTGGCGAACTTCAGCCGGGCGGCCTTGGTGAGGCCCGAGAGGCGCACGTACGGGCCGTCGTCGGTCTTCTCAGTGGCGGTCACGTCGTCCTGGGGGAACCAGCTTGCGGGAACGGCCAGTTCATCGTCGTACCAGAGGTACGCCGTGGTGATGCGCTGCTTCCCGTCGATGCACGCGTACATAGCCTCGTCGCGGTCCGTCGGGTCGTAGCCGGAGGCCTGCTTCCATTCGGGCGTGGTCCGGTCGTTGAGGATCACCACCCCGGTCGGGGTCCCCGTCAGCCACGACCGGATGAGCGCGATGCGCTGGTCACTGATCCACACATCACCTCGCTGGTAGTCCGGATCGAGTTCGAGTCCGAAGATGTGGCGGAAGCTCGTCGCGATCTCGCGGGGCGAGCGATCTGAGGTACGCAGGTTGTGATACTCGAGCGGGCGGATGGTCTGGCGGGTCATGAGGGAGTGTGTGGTCTGGGACATGATGCCTCTCAACTCACTTGTAGCGACAAGTCGGACTAGCCTTTCAGTCCAATCACGACTTGCAGCAAATGACCCATGCGGGCCTATTTGTCAATAGCTACGGAAAGCCACAGGGTGCCGGGCCGTGCCGACACGACGGAGCCCGGCACCCTGTGGTCCGGTGGTGATGCAGGCGCTGATCAGGCGGCGTTTCGCCAGTTCTTGGTGAACGTCTCGTCGAGCATCCGGGTGTAGATGTCGAGATCGAGCGCCCGGATGAGCTGCTCGACTCGGGCGGCCGGCAGCGTGCGGAGGTCGTCGTTAACGACGATCACCGACCAGTGCGGGTCGATGCCGTTGATCCGGCGGATCACGACGTCCTGGTCATCGGGCAGCAGCGTGAGGCCGTCGGAAGTGCTGGCCTCGCTGCGGTTCTTCGCCCACCCGTGGTGGCGCAGGATCTCCAGCGCGATCGGGTCACGTCGCACCCCCGCGCTGCCGGACTCGCGCCGCTTGCTCTGGCTGGCCGGGCTCACCTTCCATGCGCCGGCGTTGTGCAGGCTCACGGCACCATCAGTGCCGTCGTGGACGATGAAGACCCGGTTGACCATCTGCAGGGCGCGCGGGTTCACCAGCTGCGCATCGGAGTCCTCGCTGTCGTCACGGTCGGGCCCGGCGCTGACCGGGTCGGCGGCGAACGGGTAGGTGATTGATCCACGCGAGGCGGCGAGGACGTTCTGGAACAGCAGCAGCGTCCGCACGGGATCAACCGGGTCGATCGCCTCCTCGATCATCTTCCGGCCCAGCACGGGATCGAACGGCTCGGCGAGAGCCTCCTCTCCCCTGTTGGCGACGGTCTGCAGATAGCGGGCCAGGGCGAAGTCGATCACGGCCGGGTGGGCCAGCGACTTCGTCGGGGTAGGACCCGCGTAGCAGGCCAGCGTCCCGCCGGAGGCGGTGATGATCGGGCTGTCGGCGACGCTCCGGTCCTCACTGGGCGACTCCAGCTCGAGCCGGTTGTTCGAGTCCTTGCTGATGAGGAACATCAGCTCCGGTTCGATGTCGATGCCGATGGCGGCCTGCTGCTCGGCGAGCACCCGGTTGTTGGTGGTCTCATCGAAGCCGTTCTCGCCGCCGATGACGGAGTAGAGGCCGTCGGTGTTTGTCGAGATGATCCGCGCACCGGCCAGCGTCTGGGCCTGCCCGATCCGCCAGCTGAACAGCTGGCCGATGATCCGCATCGAGATGGTGCGGTTGTTCATCCTGATCGGAGTCCGGTGCGCAGCGTCAGCAGCTCCAGAGGCCGAGTTGAGGATCAGCTTCGTGCCGTTGCGCAAGGTCGTGAGCCGGGCCTTCTCCTCGGCGGAGATCCCCGGCTTCTTCATTTCGAAGCCCAGGCGCTCCTTCTCGAAGAAGATTGTCGTGTAGCGGTCCTCGCCCAGCTCGGGATTGTAGAACGCCCTCATGTTGCGCAGCAGGTTCGGGTAGTAGCTCGTGAAGTCCTCGTGGATGACGAGGCCTGCCGAGGTCCGTGCGAACTTCGGGTGCAGCTTCGTGGATTTGTCGGCCTTCGCAGTGAACAGCGCAGGTGCCTTCCTCGCCGGCTCATCGCGGTAGACGGCCTTGACCGCCGAGGTGACGGCCAGGACTACCTTGCCGTCGAGCACGCTCCCGTCGGCCAGGCGCACGTGCATCGCCTCGCTGTGCGGGCGCTGAGTGTCCAGCAGCTGGACCGGATCCGGCACTTGGGCCTGCGCACGCGCGAGCTGCTCGGCCTGGTCCGGGTCGTCCTTCTTCGGCTTGCGGTACTTCACCTTATTCAGGTCCGAGCCCAGCAGCACGAGCCGCTTGTCAACAACCGTGCCGTCGGGCAGCGTGAGCAGGTTGTGTTGGCGCTTGGCCTCGGCGACAAAGTCCTTCGCGTCCGGGTAGAAGAGCTTGGCGAGGCCGATCATGGCCGCCTGTTCTCGGTGCTCGAAGGAGTCGGCGTCGAAGACTGTCATGTCCGCTTCCGCGCCGTGGATGCCGCCTGTGCTGAACGTGGCGAAGCACGACGACGCGGAGGCGTCACGGTGGAAGTAGGGCACGTTGTTCGGCGTCTTCGGCAGCTCGCGCAAGGACTTGGCCGGGAGGTCGAACAGGTCGCGGTACTCCTCGGAGTCGTTGAAGTTCTGCCCCTCGATCGAGCGGTAGTAGTTGACGACCTGCATGAACTGGCGGTGTGCCTTCGCCTGTGCCGGCGTCGTGGCTGGGTCCTTGGCGGGGTCGGGGGCCACGTTCTCCTCGAAGAAGCGCACGCACTCGTCGAGCACGTTGATCTGGGAGATGCCCTGCTGCTCGGCCGCCTCCTTGGCCGGATAGAGGAACGACACGGCCTCGATGTCGTTCAGCGAGGTGTACGGCGCGAGGATGCGGCCGACGAACTTCGCCGAGGACGAGTCGATGGTCAGGCGGTCCCGGCGCACCGAGCCATTCTTGGCGTAGACGGTCTCGGAGTACTGCGCCAGCAGGCCGGCCTTGAGGTCGAAGTTGCTGGCGTAGGCCGGGTGCTGGAAGAGCTGGGCCAGGCCCAGGCAGTCGGAGACGTTGTAGGCCAGCAGCTCGTAGAGATCCTCGATCGCAGTGATCGAGGTGTCGTGGCTGAGCTTTTCGGACTCCTTGATCTGGCGGCCGAGCATCCCGAGCAGGCGCTTGAGGCTCACCTTGGTCTGCAGCTCGTTGAGACGGGCGACGTCCAGGTGCCGGCCCGAGTGCATCATGGCTCGGCGGATCTTGGCGGCCGGGCCGTCCCAGCCGAGGTAGCCAGGCATGTACTCGATGTGCCCGTTGAACAGCTTGTCGTTGTGCTCGCGCATCTCGCGCGCGGTGGTCGGCTGGACAAGACAACCGGAGTGTGGAGCCGGGAAGGTCTCCATCAGGTACAGCGCGAGCATGGTCGTGTCGTAGTTCAGCGAGTTGTACCCGGCCAGGAACGGGTGCTTCAGCGGGTCGTACTCGGGATCCGTGTCGCAGACCGGGCGCAGGCTCGCCGGATAGGACGAGACCTCGCTGCGGTCGTTGACCTGGTCGGCGTTCGAGAGGCCCATCAGCTCGGCGAGGCGGAGGTTGCCCCGCTCGCCGCGCAGGTTCCACAGCTGGACGCTCACCGCGGGCAGGCCCGGGTTGGAGCGCCCCACGGCTTCATAGAGTGCCTGCGGGTCCACGGTGTCGGAGAGCTGCTGGTCGTCGGCGAGGAAGAAGATCTCCAGGTCGTCGACGGCTCTGCCGGGCCGCGGGGTGTAGGCGCACAAAGTGAAGACGTCCGACAGCGACTCGATGTCGTAGAAGGTGAAGCGCGCCTTCGAGGCCGTGACGGGTGTTCGCTGTGTGGTCATGATGGAGATCTCTTTTCGTCGGTCCGACCATCACGGCCGGTGTCTGGGGAGGAGGCGCGCGTGGCCTCATAGGGAGTCGTGAGGAGAGCGCCGGCGCGGGGTATCCATGCGCCGGGACGCCTCACTCATGAGCCGGGCCTTCTCCGCGGGTCTGCCGTGATCTGCGAGCGGACGATGAGGTTGGTGATCCGCTGCTCGCGCGCGACGTCGGACATCGCCGTGATCAGGCGGCCCTGGCTGCGGGCGAGTCGAGTACGGCCTGGGTAAGTTCGCCGAGCGCGCCAGCAGTTTTAGCCATGGGTGCATCAGTCCTGTTCGTCAGTGGTGTCGTCGGTCGGGGCGGATGCGCCCGTGTGCCGGAGCAGTCCGCGGTAGTTGGCCTGCAGCGTCGGCTGGGATTTCTTCTTCGGGTCGCTGCCGGTGTAGCTCGTGTGCATCCACTTCTTCAGCTCGTAGTCGGCGATAAGCGTCTCGGGGTTGCTCATCATCTGGCCGGGCCGGATCTTGCGGTTCTTGTCCGGGCAGTGCCACAGGGCATCCGGCCGGACGATCGCCACGAGGTCGGTGATGAACTGCTTGTTGCTCACCGGGGAGCCCGACGGCGAGACGTCGGCGAACCATGCCTTGTACAGGTCGTAGAGGAACGTGAACGGTGCCAGGTCCCAGACCAGCCGCCCGCGGAACTCTTCCCAGAAGGCGCGCACGGGGTCGTTGACCTCCTTGTACTCGGCCAGGACTTCCTTGGTGGCCACCGGCTCTGAGAGCTGGTAGTAGTCACCCGGAGATGACGCGCCGGCGCGGTTGACCGCGTACCAGAAGACGTACTCCAGGACCTCGCGGCGCTGGAGGTAGGCGTCCTTGATGTACTTCTTCTCGGCTCCGGTGAAGCTCTTGGTAAAGGGCACAAAGAGCTGCCGGCGGTAGAACGACTCGGACTTGTCCTTCACGCGCGGGAACTCGTTCAGGCACTGGACCATGAAGCCGAAGAACTGGTAGGCGATCGGCATCCGGTACTTGCGGTTGATCTGGATGACGTCGTTGGTCACGATCGCCTTCAGATTGGCCGCCTTGTCGATGAAGGTGCCGACATCGTTCTCGTCGACGATGATCGCGTTGGCGCGCACCAGCGGTTCGAGCGCGAAGTCCTTGCCGAAGTCCGAGAGCGGAATCGAGGTGTGCGCGCCGCTGCCGACGAGGTTGCGCATGAGCGCGCAAAGCGTGCCCTTACCGTTGTTGCCCTGCTCGGAGTAGAACCAGGCGGTCTTACCCCAGCGCACGTGCGGCCGGATGATCGCACCGATGATCTCCCAGATCAGGTCGGCAAGACCCTCGTCACCGGGCTGGTCGAAGAGCTCTTCGATCCAGGCGCCGACTTCCCAATCTCCGTCCTCAGGGTGCGTGATGACCTGCTGCGGGGCGTCGTCCACGTAGTCGACGTCGTTCTTGGTCAGCAGCACGATGGCGGGGTCGAAGGGGTGGACCTGCTTGGGCTCGAAGTGGAAGTCCTTGCCGAAGATCGTGACGTCCAGCGGCTCGGTGCCGTAGAAGACGATGCCGTTGCGCGCGGCGATGAAGTCGCGGTTCGTGCTCTGGTGCCGACGCGGGCTGTCCTCGCGCAAAACGGCCAGGACCTCGGCGAACTCCTTGAGGGTCAGCTGGGTGTTGTACATGCGCGCCGTGGTGCGGATGTCGTCCTCGCTGGTGGTGTACGTCCCACGCGCGCGGCCCGCGGCCTGGTACATCGCCAGCAGGTCGTACTCACGGTCGGTGTCCTTGGCGTTGGGCGCGATGCGGATGACGTGGTGCAGACGCAGGAGGATCTGCGCGACCTGCCAGTACGTCAGATATCTCGGCAGGGGGTACTTCTCGGCGGCCACGGCCGCCTTGAAATTCTCGGCCTTGACGACCCCGCCCACGATCGCCAGCAGCTCCTTCTCCAGCACGCGAGGCGTCGGAGGATCGGTCGGGTCGATCTGGTCGAGGTAGGCGGCGGTGACGTAGGTGACGATCTCGTTCTGCGGAGCCATGTCGTCGCGGCTCGAGAAGTACCCCATGACGCTGGCCAGGACGTCGGCGACGGGGTTGGTGCGCGGTCCAGCGTTGGAACCGGCGGCAGGTACGGACATGAGGGCATCGGGAGGCGTCATGTTGCTGCTTTCTCGATCACGATCGAGTTCCTGCCGGCGATGAGTGGGAAGCCGATTGGACTCGTAATCGAACGGAACGTGATCTTGACCCTACGTCATCCGAATGCCCTTTTTCAACGATTGAGCCGCCATTCAATAAGAGAGTCGACTGATGACACGAATGGTTGCCAATGGAGGCCCAAAGGGCCACCGACAGGGACTGGAGAGAGCGCGCGACCGCCACGGCCACGCCACACGCGTCGCGCGCCTGGGTGGGACATGAGAACCAGCGACTCGTCGGGCGCATGCCCCACGGAGGCTCTGGCTTCTCGTGCTCGACCACGCACCCGCGGGCGGCGTGAGCCGCCCGGCCCGCGGTCGAGGTTCGGAGGAGTTCTTCTGACCGGTCGAGCCAGCTGCCACCAGAGCATCGACCGGACGCTCTCCAGGAGGATCCCGAGAGCCGCATGCCCGCATACCCTCTAGGGGTAAACGAGCGTGTACCACTTGACGTGGTACACCTGTTCCCCCAGGTCAGAGCGAGAATTCCGGGAGTTCAAGAGCAAGGTGTACCACGTGGCACTTTCTACGTGGTACAGGTGTTTGCCCAGGTCAGGCGGTGTTTAAATACCCCCGGTACCACTTGTACCAGGAAATGGAGACTAGATACACGCGCAGGGGGGATAAGAGAGCAGACTGGCGAGCTGGGGCTGGAGCCGCCTGGACCGCTCCCGAACGCGCCCCCTATGTAAACGGTCAAAAAAGCGTGGTACTCGTGGTACATCGACGGGAAATGCTGGGCGACCAGGTAAAACGTCGTACCACGTCGGCGCTCCTATGTGGTACACCCGCTGCGGGAATGAGCCTTACGGTCCAGGTGTTTTCCCAGGTCAGACGCTGTTTTCGGGTGTGTACCACGTCTCGTGGTACAGCTCGCAGCTCGATGCGCCCAGCCCCCTGGCGACCAAGTCGAGGCGGACTTCCACGCCGAGCCGCCGTGCGGCTCCCAGGCGGCGCGGCCGAGCCTCAGCGGGACTGGACATCCTCGGCGTCCTGAGGCTCGCAAAAGGCTCCTTACGCGTCCTGCGAGCGCGAGTCAGAACTCTGTCCGAGCCGTTCATCCATGAGGCCCCACTGGAAGCGAGGGAGCATTTGACTGGCATTCGCTGCTCATTGCGAGTGATACACGACAGCTGCTATCGTTGACGCCAGGTGATCAATGTTGCACTGGAACGTGGAAACAGAGAGGCCGGAGAGCATCCCCGTGGGAAGGGAGCTCTCCGGCCTCTTTGCATGTGCTGATGAGTGCGAGGCGTGGATGGCGCGAATCTCCCAGGGGTGACCAGCCTTCAGCCTCGCTGGTATCCCGCATTGGAGGACTCGGGACTGCGGCTACGGGATCGCTCGTCTGCTTCGACGACGTAGAGGATCTCGTAGGAAATCGTGGTGTTGAGGTTGAGCCGGTTCTTGCTCTGGCTCTTCTCCATCGTGATCTTGCGGAAGCCGCGAACGGCCTCAGCGCGATCGAAGAACCGGCGCAGCCTAGAGTTCACGCGCTCACGGGCCTGTTCGGCCGTGACGCCCATGTCGGAGACGACGAAGACATGTGTGTGACCGCGCTCGAAGGTGGGCTTCTCACCAGTGTCGAGGTCCAGACGGATCTTCGCACGGCTGATGTCGAGCGCGTCGGGACGGACGAGCTTTCCTCGTGAGTCGTACGTACAGGTGCTGACGATAGCCATGACGAGATCCTCTCCTCTCCTGATGAGTATGACTGAATAGATACTTTCAGTCACACCCCCGGTGACCGGATCACCCCGGTCACCACGAGCATGCCCTCCGCACGAAGGACCGGCGGCTGAAAGGCCGCCAGGTCCGCACGGAGGGCACCATCGTGTTTCAGAAGAGAGGCTGAGTACCCCGCTCACTGCATCGCGGACTCGCCTCCCGCGCCCCGGACTGCGCCAGTCGCAGTCCCGCCGACGACCCGCCGGTAGAGCCCCAAGGCACAACCAGCGAAGGCCAGGCACAGGAACACCGCGGAGACGGGGTTCGCCAGAGCGCCGAGCGCCTGTGCCGGGACAAGGGCGGCAGCGAGGTTGAAGCCCAGGTGCAGGAGCACGCAGGGCCACAGCACGCGCGTGCGTTCGTAGACCAGGGCCAGGAGCACCGCCAGTGGCAGGACTGAGGCGAACTGCACGGCGTTGCCGTGCAGCAGGCCGAACACCACAGCGGTGACCAGCGTGGAGGCGAGGATGCCCACCCGCTTGCGCAGCAACGGGTAGATCAGCCCTCGGAACAGGGCCTCCTCCCCCGCGGGAGCCGCGACCAGGGTGAGCAGAAGAGTTGCCACAGCCCCGGCCGCGTGCCTCGTCTGGTTCGATGCGTCGAAGCCGGCGGACCCGGCCATGACGTAGATCCACAAGGCCAGCGACTGGCCGGCGAGGAAGGCCAGGACCGCGCAGCCGAGGACGGGCCACCCGAAGCGTGGGATCTCCGGCCTCGGCCGCGGGGCCGACGCATGCGCGAGCCACCGGGGCCGCTGGATCCTCACCGAACCGACCAGGACGACAACAAGCATGCACAGGACGGCGGTCGCAACGATCGGCTCTCCGATGAGGAGGACTGCGACGGTGCCGAGGACGAGGTAGACCGCGACGGCGACGAACGGCACGAGGACGCACCACCCGATGCCGATCAGACGCGAGGTGATCGGTGAAGTCGTCAAGGTCTCCTCCTCTACGGGGCTCAAGCAGCCGTGGTGATCTGTTCGTTGATGACGGCCTGCACGCGGGTGTCGCCGCGGAAGGTGTTCAGCTGCAGCGTCGCCGTGAAGCGCAGCGTCCCGAGCTCGGTGCGGCTGGCGCGCTGCACGAAGCCCCGGAGCACGTCGAACTTCTCCTCGGCGACGTTCCACCACAGGCAGGACAGGCCGGACCGGGTGACCAGACGCAGGTGCTGCGATTCGGATCCGATCCGGTCCACGCGCAGCCCCAGGGGCTCGATCGCGATCTCGACGACCGGAGCGGTGAAGCCGTGCCCGAAGGGCTTGAGCCCCTCGGTCCGGCGCACCAGCTCGAACAGCGGCTGCAGATCCTCGAGGCCGGCGTCGCAGTCGGCGTCCGGGCCGAGTACCAGATCACCGCTCGGTCCGTCGGCGCTGACGGCGAGCAGGGCGACCTGGGTGGCCTCCTGCAGCACGGCGACGAGGTCACCGAGCTTCTCGGCCTTCGCGATGCGGACGCCGCAGGCCTGCTGGTGTCCGATGGCGCTGAGACCGTCGTGCGGCTCCAGGCTGGTGATGATGTCGAACCACTCCGGCGCGCGACCGGAGCCGCTGACGAAATCGTCGGGGCCGGCGGGCCGGTTGACGACGACGACCGGGTGGCCGTTGAGCTCCATCATCCGGTTGGCCAGCAGCCCGTACATGCCCGGGTAGGCGTCCGAGAAGTACACCCACGGGGCCAACGGCTGGTCCCCAGTGGTGAGTTCTTCCATGTGCTCGATGACCAGCTGCTTGCGCAGCTCGTTGCTCTCGATCACCTGGTGGGCGACCTTGAGCTTGACGTCAGCACCGGCGGCCGTGAACACCGCGAAGCACGGCTCAAGCGAGGCCCCCGTGCGGCGCGGGCTGTTCATCGCCGGGGCGAGGTAGAAGCCGAAGAAGCCCTCGTCGAGGTCGTCGACGTCTCGGATCTTGCCGATCTGCGCGAAGGCCTTGAGCACGATCGCGAAGCCCTCGAAGGCCCGGAGGAAGACCGGGTGATGTGGCTCGGTGCGCAGCAGCTGCATCAGGATCGACTGCTCGACGTCGATGGCATCCGGGTCAGCGTCGAACCCACCCCAGGGATTGGGGATCGTCTTCGGCGCGGCGACGCGCAGCAGACGGGCGATCGAGATCGCATCGCGCACCAGCTGACGGTTCTCGTACAGCACGGGCATGACGTCGGAGACAGTGCCGAGGCCGGCGAACAGGCGCAGCAGGTGGATTTCCCAGAGCTTCTCGGGCCGGTGCACGCGGGTGTAGGCCTCGATCACCTGGTAGAGCACGTGGGCACCGCAGATCCTGGTGTGGGCGTAGGTCTCGTCGATCCGGCACGGGTCGACGGTGATGTCCGCGGTCGAGCCCGGCACGAGCTCCTCGTGGTGATCGGTCACCAGCGTCGTCCAGCCAAGGGCACGCGCGGTGGCGATACCGCGGTGGGAGTTCACTCCCCCGTCGCAGGTGAGCAGGACCCGGGTGTCGGGCCACTTCTCGTGAATCTCGGTGATGTCCTCGGGCGCGAGTTCGTGGCCGCGGCGGTAGTCGGGCAGGTGCAGCTCGACGTCGAAGCCGAGCTCGGACAGGCCGGCGTAGCCGAGGACACCGGAGGAGATGCCGTCCATGTCGAAGTCGGGGGCGATGGTGATCTTCTTTCCCGTTGCCCGGGCGTCATGAAGGGCCTCAACCATCTCGGCCAGGTCCAGGAGCTCGTCGTGCTCGGTGGACTCGATCTCCTTCAGGTACTGATCCGACCATCCCCTGCGCTGGCACAGCAGCTCGAAGAGGTCGGTGTCCTCGTCGGTGAGCGAATGGTCGTCGACGGTGTGGAGCGTGGACATGGTGGAGGCCTCTCGGGTCTTGGTCGGTGGGGAACGGGGTACGAGACCCCCTTGCGGCACTGTGATTTTAGCAGTGACATTCACATCTTCTGCTCTTTTCGCAGTAATTCTGGGTCTTATTCGGGCCCTCAATGGCACACTTATCTCGAATGACCGCGACAGACTTTCCAAGGTCCTTACGTATCGGCTACTCTCGCTGGTATGGCCATTCGAAGCATTGTCGAGTCGGATCTCAGCGGTAAGCCGGATGCGGCTACACAGATGTTCGGCTTGGGTGACACCTGGTACGAAATCGATCTCACACCTGAGGAGCAGAAGAAGCTTGAGGAAGCGCTGAAGCCGTATCTGAAGGCCGGCCGGAAAGCCGGGAAGACAACGCCGGTCAAGAAGCGAGTCGTACCCGAGACGACTGCCGAGGAGCGCGACAGGATCCGCGAGTGGGCCAAGAAGGAGGGCTATGAGTTCGCGGAACGGGGACGCATCCCGAAGGCAGTCATGAAGGCCTATGACGAGGCGCACGGCATCGATCGGAGCAAGTAGCGCTGAGCCTGGTGTTCGCCTCCCGGCCGACTCCTCCCATCCGTCCTTGAGGGGCCCTGCAGCACGTTGCAGGGCCCTTCGTGCGTCATCAGAATGGCGGCAGCGACGGATGGATCACGGTGGCCGTCTCGATCCCCGCGGCTCGCGCGCGAGACCTGCAGTGGATGGTGCCGTGCGAGAAGTGCCCCGGCGTATGCGGCATGAGTTGCTCCTGGTCTCGCTGCGGGCATCCGGGCTTCCGGCAGAGGGCGAGGAAGGCTGTGCACAGCACCTGAGCCCCGGCCTCGCGGAAGACCTGGGCGGCGTCGACCATCTCCTGGTTGCGCTGGAAGCCGGCCCGCTTCCCATGAGCCGACCAGGCGGCGGGGAAGGTGCGGATCTCGAAGCCGGCGGCCCGCCACAGGCGCTCGGCCATGGCGTCGGCACCTTCGGGGCAGTGCCCCGAGATGAGTACCGGCCGGATGACGTTCTCCGCTCCCCAGTCGCGCCAGGCGTCGTTGAACGCCGAGCGCATGCTCTGCTCGTCGTTCCAGCTGGGGAACCGGTGACGAGGACGACATGCGAGAACGATTCTGGAATCATTTCAGCAATCATTCGAGTCTCCTCTCCATGTGACTCGGCGGTCTCCACAGCTGGAGTCGAGAGCTGGGGCCACGATGTCTGGACAGGCGCGGCGGCCTGCATGTCGCTGGCTCATACCGGCCGGCTGGTACTGGGCTCGATGACGGCCAGGTCCTTTTCCCGGTGGAGCTCGACGCGGATCTGATCGTCATCACACATCGGCATGAGGTGGACGGTGTACATCCCGTCATCGCTGCGGGAGACGTTCACGGTGACGACCGTGCTGTTCTCGCCGTTGGTGAAGTCGACGTTGCCGGTGTCCCCGGCTTCGCTGGAGCGCATCACCTCGGCGACGGCTTCGCTGTTCGGTTGCCACAACTTCGGCTGGTAGCGGGCTCCGGTGTCGTAGGGCGAGATTTCGGGCTGGGACTGCGTCATGGTGGCGTCTCTTCGTGGTCTCGGGTGCGGGTGGCGACCATCGAGTGCGGACCCCTGTTGGGTCCGTGTGATCTCGATGTTCGACCCAGCTCCCGTGCCAGCTTTGCTGGCTGACGACTCGGAAGATCTTGCTGGCGTGATCCGCTCCCGGACGGATCGCGTGGCGAGCCGTCGCACGGGTCGTCGCTTCCCGCCGGAGCCAGGCACGCAGCACCAGGCGATCCACCACTGCTGCACCCTTTGCTGCTGTCCACTTCTGTGGACAACTGCAGCGGGGCAGTGGTGGGGCTTCCTCTCTCAAGCGCAGCGCTGGGCATAGCCGGGGAGGGAGCGCCAGCGACCAACGGACCGGCGAGCGAAGCAAGCGGTGGAACCCGTCGGCTATGCCGACTAACACGTCCTCGGAGCACAGCGGAGAGGCCGAGCGAAGCGAGGGTCCGCAGGACACGTGTTATCAGGTTCCCTTATGCCCTTTTGCTTCCTTGTCGTCGTCCTCGCTGTTCCACGGCTGGAGCGTTAGCGGAGGCCTGGAATATCAGGGGAAACGGTCCGTACCCTCTTGACCCGTACCCCTCCCCCTTTTCCGCGCAGCGGGGGTACGGGTCTGGCTGTTTCGCCTGGTCATCGCACCTTTTGGCTGTACTGCTGTTTCGACGTCCGCGATACGGCCGTACCCCCACGCTGATCCGTCCTCGTGAGGCACGAGCGAGGCGGGGGTACGGGTCTGCTCCTGACGGGGCGCAGCCCCGGTTCATCACCCTGCCGCCGTCGGCGGCACAGCCTTCGCCGCGCAGCGGATCCGTCCTCTTGCGACACCGTCGCTTCGGCTGTGGATAACGCTCTGCTCCACCGCTCGCTGCGGCGGCGCAGCCGGCCTCGCACCATCGTGTTGTGCTGGCTGCACCGACGTGGATTCACCTCGCTCCGGTCGTTGCTCCGATGCTGCCGCGGCAGCGTGCCAGCACCTCACGCACCGCGTCCGAGGCGGGCGTTCTGCACCGTGTCGACGACGCACGTTCCGGCCCCGGGCTGTGTTCCCTTTCGCGCCTGCGCGGCGAGCCCGGGGTGGTTCTTCGTGGACGCATCAGAAGAAGAAAGGCCCGGCTGCTGCGACCAGCTGCCCATCGGGCACAGCGAGCAGCTCCAGCGTCATCGGGCCGTTGTCGTCTTCCTCCAGGGGCTGCTTCCGCGGCAAAGGCCCGTGGGGGTAGAAGAGCAGAGGCCTTTGCCGCGGAAGCAAGTCGTTCCTCGCACGCTCGCTGCGTGCGGGGACCTACTCCCCCTTCGCTCCTTCTCCCTCTGCTCTCCTCTGCGCGACCATGACATCTCCGTACCGACCGTCGCACCAGCGCAGTGCCATCACCGTGCCGACGGCTCGCCGGCGGCTGTGCTGATCTCGCTCCGCCGGCGTTCCGTGGCTGCGCTGCCGTGCCCGCCGACGGGCTTCGGCGGGGGGCACAGACAGGCTTTTCGCCCTCCATGAAACAGCAATGAAACAGCGTCCCCTCGCGTCTCCGAGGTGACTCATCGGGACACGTACGAGACTCGATGGGGACACCGATAAGACGCCGACTGATGCCGGTGTACCTCTTGGAGTTCTGCGCACGACCTCACGGTGTCTTGCGCACGCCCCAACAGTGCCGCACTGGCGTCGCACACAGAGCCTTCAGAGGACTCACCTGTGCGGGGATGCCGGATGGCGTCTCCCAGGAGGCACAACCGGGACACCACGGGGACGCCGTTCGTACTTCGCCGCGCCTCTTCTGGATCAGTGTCGGTACCGCAGGTGTCTCGCAGGTGCCCCGGGTGCGCACTTGCTGCGTCGCAGGTGGGGCTCATAGACGCATGACGCCGGCGGCTTGCGCGCGGTCGTCCCAGGCTGGGGCACTGCGGTGTCTCGTAGGCGTCCCTGCCGGTACTCGATAGGGACACCAACGGTACTCCACTCGTGTATCGAATGGGACTTGCACAGGACTCAATAGGGACACTAGAGTGGACTCGCGTCGATTCGCATTCGAGGGAGACAAGAAAGGCGGTGAGTCCATATGGCAGAGCAAGAGACATCCGGCGAACGACCGGATGAAGTGCGGGAGCGAGTGGCAGGGCGAGGTGAGTGCAATGGCGAATCAGTCGGGTGAATCTCGCAAGGTCCGCTGGACCGTTCCCGCTGCCGATACCTCGGTGATCGAGTGGCTCAATGAGCAGGCGGACATCTCGCAATCGATTCGACTGCTCATTCGGGAGTCCATTCAGCGCGACGGGTACATCGACGTCTTCTACAAGCCCGTCGATCAGCTGCCGCGTCGCGGCCGGCCGCCGCTGGAGAGCACCGAGCAGCACGAGGACGACGAGGCCACAACTGATCGCCGTCCGGCCGCCCGGCTGGTTCAGCCGCAGCCGCAGCCCGTGGCCGGCCAGGCCGACGCTGTCGTCGAGAAGACAGCACCAGCGCCGGTAGCCCAGCCCGAGCCGGTTCCCGCACCGGTTGAGACGGCCGAGGACCCCGCGGCACGCGCCCCCAGCGCACCGCCGGAGCCGCCGAAGCAGGCATCCATCGACGAAATCATGGCGAGTACTCGGCGCTGAGTGACGCGGTCACTTTCATTTCCCAGGCAGACAACACAGACACCGAGGGATCGAATTCATGAGCGCCAACAGCAACGACACCATCACTCTTACCGGCGGCATCGACGTCGGCAACGGCTACGTCAAGGGCGTCATCCAGAACACGAAGCAGGGGATTTTCGACGAGATCGATCTGCCCAGCGCGGTCGTCTCGACTTCCCGCACCTCGCCGAAGGTGCCACTCCCCGACTCGGATGCGGCCTCCGTGCTGGCCGGCGACTTCTACAACCAGATCGACTGCTCGCTCACCACTCCCCTGGTGGCGGCGTCCGACCGCCGGATCTTCGGACGCGCAGCGCTGTCTGTGCGTGGCTCGAAGTTCACCGAGTTCGAGGTGCTGGGTAAGCACTCCAAGGCCGATCAGGAGCTGAGCAAGGTCCTGGTGCTGGGTGTCTTCGCCGCGAAGGCTCTGCGCGACTACGTCCGCGAGAACGGCGCGCTGCCCGATCACGAGCTGCGCGTGCAGGTGCGCGCCGGCCTGGCGCTGCCCATCTCCGAGTTCGTCGCGCGCCGCCACGCCTACGCCGCCGAGTTCATCGGTCTGCTGGGCAGTGCGGATTCGACGGTGCACCTGGTGACGATCAAGAACTTCAGCACTCCCGTCTCGGTGCGTCTGCAGTTCGTCGACGTCCAGGTGATGGCCGAGGGTGCCTCCGCGCAGTTCGCCATCACCGACAAGGGCGAGCCGCTGGCCCAGGCTCTTCTCGATGATCTGCGCGCCCGTGACGCGTCCATCGTGGAAGGTGTCTCCGCCTCCGATCTGGTGGCGGTGCAGAACACCATCGGCGTCGACGTCGGCGAGGGCACCGTGAACTTCCCGGTCTTCACCGATGGCCGGTTCAACCCGGAGGCGGCCGACACCCTCGACGAGGGCTACGGCACCGCGCTGATGAACGCCATGGAGCGCATGAGCGAGTCGGACGCCACGCTGCTGTTCTCCTCGCGCAAGCAGCTGGCCGACTTCCTCCACGCGGAGCCGTCCGTGCTGGTGAAGAACCGTCACCAGCGCGCCGCCGGCTTCGTCGAGGACGAGGCCAGCTACCTGGTCGCCGAGATCGCCTCCTCCTTCGGCGACGTCCTCTCCCAGGCCGGCGCGACGACCGAGGTCGTCTACGTCTACGGCGGCGGCTCGGGTCCGATCAAGCACCTGCTGCACCCGGCGCTGCTGAAGGCCGCCGGCGACGTGCCCGTGCTTTACCTCGACTCCAGCTACTCACGGCACCTGAACCGCGAAGGCCTGTACATCGCGGCGCGCCACGTCGAGCAGCAGTCCCTTGCCGCGAAGCCCGCGGGCAAGCGCAGTAAGGAGGTGGTCTGATGTGTGAGGCACTGGATGCGACCTCGAAGGCCGAGGTCGAAGAGATCAGCAGCCGCATCGAGTTGTCGGACGAGATCGTGCTGCGTTCATCCGCGACGGGGTCAAGGACGCGGACTGCCGCTCCGAGTCGCTGCGCCTGGGCGGGATGGTCTACCTCGATGCGACGGGTGCGTCGATCTGGGACGAGGCGATCCGCCAGTCGTTCGAGCGCTGCTACGCCCTGCTGCGCGAGCACTGCGACGCTGCGTCTCCGCTGGTTCTGCTTCACGAGCAGGCCCGGCGGAAGCTGCTCGGGTCGGATGAGGAGCTCCCGGGCTCCGCCGCGGTCCTCACGCTCGGCTCGAAGAGCACCATCGAGCCGAGCGTATGAGCGGCTACCGCGAGATCGTGAAGCTGCTGGCGACGAACACCGGCGCGAAGCGGATGAGCGAAGTCTTCGACAACTTCGTCGAGATGGCGGCGTTGGCTCTGCGCAACGCCGTGGACGTCCGCGGGAGCGAGTCCTGGGAAGCGCGCGAAGGGCAGTACCTCAAGATCGCCGGCCGCTACAGCAGAACAGAGCTGGACCGCTTCGCGCACGCCCTGGCGCTGGTGACCACGGAGATGGAGCGCGAGCCCTGCGACGTACTCGGCCGCCTCTACATGGAGTTGGAGCTCGGCAACGAGCGGCTCGGCCAGTACTACACACCCTACGACATCGCCCAGTTGATGGCCGAGATGCAGATCGACTCGGTGGTCGAGCAGGTGCAGAGGGACGGCTTCGCCAATGTGTATGAACCCAGCTGCGGCGCGGGCGCGTTCATGGTTGCTCTGTCGCAGGCGATGCTCGAGCACGGCCTGAACCCACAGACGCAACTGCATGTGATGGCAGAGGACATAGCACCGCAGGCCATGCACATGATCTACGTGCATCTGACGCTGCTGCACATCCCCGCGGTGGTGCGCCGTCGCAACGTCCTCACGCTGGAGACTTTCGAGTCGTGGCCCGCTCTCGCTCATGTCTTGGGCGGTTGGGGCCGGAAGCTCAGGCTGGCCCGGGCGGTCAATGGATCACGGCGGCTGATCATCGTGTCACCTCAGGAGACCACCGAAAAACCCGCTGCTGCTCTGGAGGTGCAGCGATGACGATCACGCAAGAACGAACCGATCTCTCTGACGTCGACAGCGACGACGCTCCGGCCTGGCGCGGGTCGGCGGTCTCCGCGCCGATCATCGGGCACGCCCACGGCACGGCCGACGGCCGGAAGCTGATTCGGCGCTATGCGCGCGAGGCGGCCGCCCTGCCCGCCGAGCAGGAGACGGCCGAGGCGGCGCGCGTCGCGGAGTGCGAGCGGATCGCTTCCCTGTCGGGGCGTGAGCTGGCCGAGGAACAGCGGGAGCAGGCGGCCGTGTCCCGCTACACCGACGTCGCCGCCGGGCAGCCGGAGGCGGCGGCCGGTGACGACGTCGCCGCCCAGCTCTCGGCCGCGCTGGAAGAGGGCGAGTCGATCGCGGCCGTGTCGTTCCTGGACGGGCGGGAGCCCGCCGCCGGTTGGGTGCTGACGACGGCGGCCGGGCACGCGTTCCGGATCCGGCCCGTCACCCACTGCCGTCCGGAAGAGGGCCATTGGGAGGCCGGACACGACGCTGACGGCTCGTACTGGTGGCCCGCCAACATTGAGAACCGCCCCCTTACCAACGTGCTCGCCCGGATCCGTGAGGACTCCGCCACCCGTACCCGGTTCGCCGCCCTGTGGGAGAAGTACGGGCAGTACACGGCGCAGGCCCCGGCGTTCGAGTGCTCGCCGGACCGTGTGGAGCTTGAGCCCGGCGTGTTCCTGGTCCGCCGCTTCGGCGCCGTGGGCCTGGTCGCCGAATGCCGTTGGGGGTTCGAGCACCTGACCGCCGCCGACGGCCGCCAGGGCCGCACGGGTGAGGACTGGGCGCGCAAGGGGCCCGACAACCGGCGGTACGTCGCCGAGTGGAAGGTGTGGAGTCTCGCCCTGGAAGGCGTGGCGAACTCCCGTCTGCGCGTGGTCTCCGTGTGTGCCGACGACGACACGGCGGCCGACCCTGACGCGTACTGTGCGATGTCCGCGCCCTACGTCGGCAAGTGCAGCGCGAAGCGCTCCGGTGCCCGCTGCTGGGTGTCTGTGGTCACCGATCAGGGCTGTGAACTCGGCCGGTTCGTCGCCTGTGCCCGCTGTCTTTCCGGCCGGATCCTGCACGACGCCCATGGGGGTGGCCGGTTCTCCTGGCGGGAGGTGGTCGGCCTCGCCCGCGACTTGGCCAAGGGCGACCCCAAGACGTGCGCTCTGCACTGGCGGCAGTGGGGCGACCGTGCGGCGGAGCTGTGCGGGCAACTGCTCACGGAGGCTCTGGAGGAGGGCGAGCGGGCGCCGTGGCCGTCCGAGGCGCTGGCCGATGCGCTCATGGTCCAGGGCGCGGCCGACGGTGACGACCGTGCGAAGCGGGAAGCCCGTGCGGCTGTGCGCGAGCGGGGTGGCGACAAGAGGGCGCAGGACGGGGCCGCTGCCCTGGCCGCCGACATGCGCGCCGACCGGGCCACCCTGGTTGCCTCAGTCCGGTCGAGCCGGATCGCGTTCTCCGCCCGGCTCGCTGCCGAGTCCGCCGCCAAGGACGCGGAGCGCTGCGCCGAGGCCGGCGACCGCCAGGCCGCCGAGGAATACGCGGGCCTCGCGTCCGAGCACGCGGCGGCAGCCATCGAAGCCGCCACCGTGGCGGACGCCGCCGGGTACCGTCCGGCCGCCGCCGACGCCGCCGGACAGGCGGAGCGGGCGAACGAGGCCGTCCGTAAGGCTGTCGCTGCCCTCGCCGAACTCGCCGGCTCGGGGGTGGCGGAGAGCGACGCGCCCCTGGATTCGGGTGCCCGCGCCCGGCTGGCTCTGCCTGCTGGGGGGCAGGTGGCGGCGCCGTACGACGCGGCCCGCACCATGGCCGCTCTCGGCTGGTGCGCTGCGTTCGTGACGACGGTCCGCCTGGCCGCAGCCGGTGGCTTGAAGGCCGACGGTTCCGGGTTCCGCGCGGTGGACGCGGACGGCCGTACGGGGCGGCGGGTCAAGGGTGAGCGGGTGCGGCTGCTCGCCCGCTGCGGATACCTCGCGCGTCATGCCTCGGGTCTGGTCGTGGCGACGGAGGACGGACACGAGGCGCTCAGGCTCGCCGAGGCTGCCGGGCCGGGCGTGCTGCGCGATGAGGCCGACGTCATGGCGTCCGTTCGCAAGGCCCGCCGCGCCCGCCAGTGGGACAGCCACGCCGGGCAGGACGCGCACGCCTTGCAGGTGCTCCCCGGGGGCGGTGAGGAACGCCGCCGCCTGGCCATCGCCCGAAAAGGCGCGGAGCGGGCGGCCGTCGAGGCGGAGAAGACACGCAAGCGCACCGAGGCGCTGATGAGGCGGGCGCGGATCCGGGACCGCCGGGAGGCCCGCCGTGAGGCGGCCCGGGAGGCTGAGGCCAGGGCGCCGCGCCGGTGCTGCCGGGGGGTGTGGCCGATGGACTGGCGGTGCGGGGAGTGCCGCGAACTGGCAGCGCGGGGGATCGAGGACTTCCCCGCTCTCCCGGCAGGCAGCACGAACACACAGCAGAACAGCAGCGACACAGAAAGGTTCGGGGGCATGGCGGGCAAGCGGCGGATCACGGTGAAGCGGATCGCTGACGGCCTGTGGCACGCGATCACGCGCGGCGAGGTGTACACGGTGGTTCATGAGGATCGCGAGGTGTGGCCGTGGGTGATCGCCTCCCCGAACGGCGACCGGATCGGCAGCCCGTCCGTGATCGACAGCGAGTTCGTCGTTGAAGACGTCCGGGACATCGTCCGCAGGCACGCCGACGGTGAGCTGGTGGCCGCCCCGGTTACTGCCTCCACCTCCGAGCCGGCCGCGACCGACGACGGCAACAAGGCCGAGCCGATGGCCGTTGGTGCGGCGTATACCGGTGAGGCGTTCGCCCGAGCCGCCGCGTTCGACCTGGCGGAGACCCGTTGGGGTGTCGAGTGCACCCGGCACGCCCCCGTGACTGTGTGGGTGGACAAGTTCGGCGACGGAACCGAGTACGAGCGCGCGGCAATGCAGTTCGACAACCGGGCCGACGCCGAGCTCGCCGCCCAGTTGCACGCCGACGACCACGCGCGCCGTGATGAGGGCGTGGTCACACCGGCCGAGGTCGAGCAGGCCGCCGCCCTGAGCTTCTCCCGCGGCCAGTGGCGGGCGCTGGGCTGGATCCGTGAAGGCAAGGTCAGGGAGACGCGTGGGGGGTTCAAGGCGTACGACGTCAGCCCGGACCGTGCCGACGTGTCGGCCCGTATCAAGCGGGACCGTGTCCCGGCGCTGTGGTCGGCCGGGTACGTGAAGGTGTTCGCCGTGGCGCCGGGCGTGCGCGCCTTCGGCCTCACGGAGGATGGGGAGCGGGCTTACCGCCTGTGGTTCCGGGTGATGAAGGCCGAGGCTGTCACCGAGCCGGAGACCGACGCCGCCCACGACGACGTGAAGGGGCAGCAGTACCGGCTGCTGTCCGCCCGTCAGTACTGGCCGGGGGAAACCCCGGTGGACGAGGAGGCCGAGAAGGCCGAGAAGGCGGCGGCCGAGGAGAAGGCGGCCCGCCTCGATGAGGAGTCCAAGGGGCTCCCGGCGGAAGCGGTCGCGCTGATCTCCCAGGCTGAGAAGTCCGGCCGGTGGACCTCTCGCACCCTGGTCCACCCTGCGAGTGCGGCCGTGGTGCAAGTCCATGACGTGAACGAGGAGCGCGGCCGGGTCGTGCGGATGCTGTGGGAGTGGACGCCGGACGGCTGGGAGTTCTCCACGGGCGGCACGCTCGACGGAAAGGGGGACCGAACCGAACTCAAGGCGATGTCCGAGGCCCGCGCGTGGGTACTCGACGCTGTGACGTTCGCGGGCGACGACGTCAGCCCCGAGGAGGACGACGACCAGGCCGAGGGCGGCGAACCCCTCCATGTGTCCCGCGAGTTCATACCCACCGCAACCCCGGGCACCGATGCCGAGATCATCGAGATTGCCGCCGCTGGTCTGCTGTGGCAGCGCGACGGCGACAGGTTCGCGCACGCCGGACGCATGGTCAGCCCCGCGCGGGTGCTGCCGCTGATCGAGTCCGGGACGCTGTACCGCTCCGCTGACGGGCGCGTATACCCCGTCAAGGACAACCAGGTCGAAGAGGCCGAGCGCCATGACAGGGCCGCCCAGGTCGAGAACCATGCGGAGGAGAAGGTAGAGAACTGAGCATGGAAATCAGCAAGCTCACATCCGCGGCCGTTGAAGTCCTCCAGCACCGTGAATCCACCGGCAAAGCCGTCACCTCCGTCATGGTCGAACCGACCAGGGACGACTCGGGCTGGATCAGCTACGAGGACACCGCCCTCGTCACCCACCACAACGGCGAGACCCAGACCCTCAACATCCGCGACACCGCGCTCTCCGCCGCCCTGGAGCAGCATGCGAAAGACGAAGCCGAACTCGGCATGTCCGTGCCGACCGTGGTCATCTCGGTCCCGCTCCCCGAGGTCACCCCGAACAACCGGGTCCGCTGTGAGGAGCATCCTGGCGTGCATATCGAGACCGTCCCGTGCCGGTGGCCGCACAACGTCACCGCCGACGGGGACTGGCCGCAGGTGGGCCACCCCTACCGCGTCACCGACTAACTACCGCCGGCACGATCCAATTCACGACCCACGCCCAGGAGTTCAGGCCGTAGGCACACGCAGGGCCGCGGAAAAAGAGACCCCACCGTCGGAGCAAGTGCTCCGGGCGGTGGGGTCTTCGCTGCACTGTCTGCAGCATCAGAGCGGGAAGTGAAAAAGGAAGCCCTCCCCGCAGCGGAGCATGACGCTCTGCCGGGGAGGGCTTCCGGTGTGACAACTGACCGTCAGCTGTGGTGTGCGCGAATGGCCATCAACAACTCGCCGAGCATGTTCGCGCCTGGGACCTGCTCGTGCTTCGGACAAAAGCACGAGCCCCAGAACTGGTCATGCCAGTGATTCGTCTCGACGAGCATCAGGTCACCGGTGGCGACGAGCCGCTGGCTCAGGCCGGGGACAGCGAACTTGGCCATGAGCACACGCTGCATGGCCCAGACGCGCATTCCGGTGTTCCAGCCGGGGCGCAGCGTCACCCGGCGGCCCCGCCCCTTGCTTTCGCCGGGAGTCGGAGCACTGAGCACGTGGTTCTGCTCAGCGGGATCGAGGGTCTTCAGCGCGTTGAATGCGTGTTCACCGGAGGCAGCTTCGCGTCCCAGCGGCGGGACGAAGAAGGGCGTCTCATCGAAGTTCGAGAGGAATCCGAGGGTATCAGTGAACATGGGCGTCTGACTGCATTGGGCCACGGTAGTCACTCCTGACGTCTCATGGGCTCATACTTGCGAGTCGTCTCCCGGATCAGCTGTGCTGATCACAGAGCAGTAGAAGCACAGAAAAGAGATTCCCTGCAGTCCACGTGCTCCTCCGGCATTCCGGGTAGCAAGAGAAGAACCCCGGCCTGATGCCGGAGCACCAGGTCGGGGTCCTTGTAGAGATTTGGCGTCAGTGAGTCCTCTGGGGCAGTCGCAGCCCGTCCATGCCCAGAGCATCCGAGTGGAAGCTGACTTCCATGGCGACCAGCCCGTCGACGACTTGCTGGGCCGCTTCGCCGAGCTCGCGCACGGCGTCGCGGTTGTACTTCCCGAGGATCTGCTCTACGCCATGCGACTGCGTGATCTGCAGGTTCAGACGCACGCGGCCGTCCGCTTCGCAGACCGCGGCGAACACGTCCAGCTCCAGCTCGCCGGCGTACTCGCCGATGCAGTTGTTGAGCATCGCACCCCAGCGGGAGAGCGTCTCGGCATCACGGGCGACGATGAGGCTGAGACCGGGGGCTGCTTCCCGACCATCCAGCAGTGCGGCCGTCTGCAGTGCCCATTGGTGGCGCTGGGCCTGCTTCGCGATCCGCTCGAGACGGCGGGCCTCCTCGCGTTCGTGGCGCTCACGATCGCGGGCAGCCATCAGCTCGCGGCGACGGTCCTCGATCAGACCCAGCGCCTGCACGCGGAACGCCTCGTCCTTCCAGAGGTCCCAGTCAGCGACCTGGGCCGTGCCCCCGGGAAGCAGCCGGATCTCGCGGTTGTAGTGCTCCATCTCGCGAAGGGCGTAGATCTCCTCCTGTATGACGCACTGGGCCGTGCGGCCCCGGGGGTCGTGCCAGCGCTCGATTGCAGGCAGGTCCCGGACCAGGTGCTCGAGGTCACGGGAGCCGCGGACCCGGCGCTGCCCGCGGGCAGCGATGATCTCCGGAAGGAGGTCGAGGTCACGGGTGACGGCCAAACGGTGAGCCGTGTAGTTGGCTGCGTCGGCCAGCGTGCGCCGCGCCTGGTGGACGGGCTCCTTGAGGATCCGTCGCAGCACCGGCTGCGGAGTCCGGCGCAGGATCGAGCGGATGCCTCGCCGCTGCAGGGATGTGAGCGAGCGCTCGCGCATCAGGCTGCGGCCGCTGGCTGATTTCGTGGTGCGCATTGTGTCGATGAGCCAGTCCACGGGCACCAGCCCGCGGAACATGGCGAACCAGTTCAGGGTGCTGATGTCCAGACGCTCCACCTCGCGGGCCAGCGGCCGACGGTAGACGCGCACGCCGAAGAGGTTCTTCGCGACCTGCGCATGGTCGTGGGCATCGAGATAGGGCAGGTAGTCGGAGGCCGGACGATCCTGCCGGTCGTCCTTGAGCAGCGGGAAGCGGTCGTTCCTGTTCGGCAGCTCGCCGATGTGTTCGCGGATCGCGGCGATCGCCTGGCCCACGGCGTTGTCGACTCCCTCGGGCTCCGGTCCTTCGAGCCTGCGGGCCTGCGGGTTGCTGCGCATCCACCGCTGCAGTGTCCTGGACAGCCCGTGGATCCAGGACTCGACCACGGTCTCGGAGAAGACATGGCGGGTGGTGGATTTGCCGGTGCGGCGGTCGATCTCGCGCAGGACGACGAGGTCCTTCTTCGTGCGGGCCATCGACGTGAGCTTCTCGGATGTCCAGTAGTGGAATGCCTTGCCCGAGGCGCGCATGCGGTGCACGCGCCTGTAGAGCGAGACGGCGACGGACGTCCGGCCGTCAGGTAGAGCCCGCGCCAGGATCCTCAGGCTGATGCCGGAGATCGCCCCTTCGACTGCGGCGACACCCTGCTCGGCAAGGGCGTCGTCGACATACTTGATGTAGAGCAGGGCGTGCTCGGTGCGCTCGGGCATGGCGGTCTCCCCGGGAAGATGCGATGGATTCGGCAGTGAGACCCCCGGCGCTGCCTTGCAGCGCACTACCCGCGTCTCATCCGATTCCTTCTCCCCCAACTCGCCCCCCTGTCAGGCCATTCGGGATCGCCTGTCGATTCGAGGCCATGTCATTCGAAAGACCTTTCGACAAGGATTGCACAGCCCGACTGACTCGGAGTGAGAAGCTGGGGCTGAGCGTGCGAAAAAGGAAGACCCCCGCCAACGGTCCCTGCGGGGGTCTTGGCTGTGCTGTTCGTCAGGCGACGCGCTCGATGCGCGTGGCCCCGGAGCCGTCCTGGAGCCCGGTGACCAGGTCGTACCAGGAATCGCTGCCCAGCCGGACCAAGGTCTCTTCCTCCCGACCTCCCCAGCCGGGCTTGACGACGACCTTGTCGCCGACCTGAAGGTTCGCAAGATCATTCGTGCTGATGGTGCTGGTGCTCATTCATGGCGCTGTGCTTCTTTCGGATCGAATCTGGACTACGGTTTCAGTTCTGGGTCGCGCTCATGAGCGCCTTCCTCGCGAGGCGCTTGTCGGCAAGAGCCCGAAGGGTACGCAGGAGGATCCACCAGCACACGCCACTGAAGGCGATGCTGACGATGATCGGCGTGTACTGGCCGGTCATGACGCAGAAGACCGCAGCCGGCGCGAGGACGATCACGTTCGTCGCAATCATGAGGGTGAGCAGCACCCGGCCGATCGTCTTGACGGCGCGGTCGCGCCACGTCGAACCCGCGGTGCTGGTGGTGGCGTTCATGCGCTGGGTCCTTCCTCGACGATGTAGATCTTCTCGGCGACGTAGGCGTCGTCCTGCTCCTCGGCTGCGCTCTCGACCTCATGGGAGATCTGGCTGATCACGGGGATCAGCGTCAGTCGGTCGATCGGGTAGGACGTGCGGATGGTGATCACGGCGGTGGTGAGGCCGGCAGCAGACGGGCACGTCACGCCGTCGAGCTCCGCGTGTGCGCCACGGATGCTGTAGCTCGCCACAATGGGCACCGTGTGCCGCGGCAGCTCGGGCATCTGATCTGCGCGGGCCTGCAACGCGGCACTCACTGCGCCATGAACATCAGCGAACTCGCTGGCGTGCAGGACCACCGGCGCAGCGTGCTCGTAGCCCGCCGCCACCTCGAAGGCGACCCTGGCGGCCTCGACGGCGCGCGTCGGACAGTGCGGTCCCGGGGAGACCTCGTCTCGCCCCGTCATCTCGGAGCACAGGTGGCAGTGCGCGGGCCCCAGGTCCGGAACCCAGTCGCAGCGCATGTGCTCCGTCTGTCGGGGATCAGTGGGTTCGAGGGGCTGGCTCATGGCTGT
Organism: Streptomyces sp. ALI-76-A; assembly: GCF_030287445.1. Classification (GTDB taxonomy): domain Bacteria; phylum Actinomycetota; class Actinomycetes; order Streptomycetales; family Streptomycetaceae; genus Streptomyces. The sequence goes on from NZ_JASVWB010000002.1 coordinate 1,127,791, forward strand.
ACTCCTCACGTGGACGTGATCTTTCGAAGACCAGACCGGATCAGCTCAGTTGATCAGGCAGAAAAAGAGAGACCCCCGCCCAGCGAGCATCATGCTCAGCCGACGGGGGCTTTGCGGACTTCAAGGAACCGGCGGGCGGCCAGCCGTTCGGGTCAGCCTGCACCCGGGAGGCGGGGGCGTTACGACGCCGTCCTTGCGGCTCGGTGCGCCCCGGCGACACCGAGCCCGTCCTGCGAGAGCAGGCCAACGGCCCCGCCCCCGCCGGTCGGCGCAGGCCGTGGGGGGCGGGGTTCAGCGCAGGCCCATGCTGGCCTCGATCGCGTCGCCCTCCTCCTGCCCGTCCTGCCAGCAGGGTTCGCATGGGTCGCTCTCGGAGCACTCCGGGCGGGGCTGGCCGTTGGGGCACAACTCACCGGCGGCCCCGGCGAGCTGGGCGGGGGTTCCGCCGGTGCCGCACTCGCACGTGTGAGCACAGCGCTCACAGTCCTCGCAGACCTGGTGCGGGCAGCAACCGCAGGGCAGGAACCGGTTCGGCGGCAGGGTGCAGCAGTGCGTGGCTTCTGCGGCGGCCTCGGCCTCCTCGCGCTTGCTGAGGAGTGCCTTCACGCAGGCTTGGCACGACACTTCGGTGCCGGGGTCCTCGAGGCTGCTCACCGTGTCCCGCGGGAAGTACATGCCGCACGCGCCGGCGTCGCCGATGTCGTCATCGAGCTGCCGGGTGGCGTGCAGGGTGCGGCCGCGGTTCGTCTTCTTCCGGCTCGGATAGCCGTAGGGGTCGGTCTGGCGCTCAAGGGCGGCCAGGGCCTGGCGTACGGCGTCGGCGTCCTCGTCGCTGCGGATCCCGACGGCGCGCAGCGACTGGCACGGCCACGGGTCGCGGCCACCGATCGTGTGCTCGCTGCTGCGGCACTCCGGCCCGTGCGTCCCCTTGCAGACCTTCGGCGTCGCGCAGCACCCGTGCCGGGGCCTGGCGGTCTTCGGGTGCAGGGCGAGCATCGCGCCCTGGAGGCGCAGCACGCCCACCGCGGCGGCTGCCCGGATCGCGTCCTCGTGGGCGTCGAGGAGCGCCTTCGCCTCCTCGTGGAAGACGGGCCTGCCGGCCTCGGGGGCAACGAGCTGGTTGAAGATCGGGCGCCGGGTCTCCCGCACGGTCGGATCCGGGGCCTGCCCGCCCAGCTCGTCGGCCTGGTCGTCCAGCCGCAGAGCGGAGATGAGGATGGCGTCGTGGGTCTTGGAGTCGGCCGTGGCCGGCAGGTTCAGTTCCGTACGGCGCAGGAACTTCGCGGCCCGGCGCAAGGCGGGGATGTCCTGAGCGATCAGCGCGTACATCCGGTCGACGGCGCCGTCCAGCTCCGACTCGATGTGCCCTGCGGCGTAGGCCCACTGCCGGAGCTTCCTGCGGATGGCTGCCGACGCCTCGGGCTTGGTGGTGGGCTGCGCCTCGGCGGCCATGTCGGACGAGACGACCGGCGGCGGGGCCAGCATCTGCGCGAAGGCCAGCGTGGCGGCGGCCGACTCGCCGTAGGTCGGCGCGTTCACGGCAGTCCAGAACGCGTCGCGCACGGCCGGAGGCCAGTCGGCGGGGAGATGGCGGGCGGTCTCAGTCGAGTCGGGCTGGGTCATGTCATCTCCAGATCGGGCGAGTACGGTCGGAGCAGGCCGCCCGTGTCATCAGCACGGGCGGCCAGCGTGTGTGGTGTGGGTGGGCGGTAGACGACTCACCCAGACACGGGCGCGTCGAGGCGGTGTCCGGGGCACCAGATGTGCGGGTGGTCGTGCCAGGGGTGGCCCCAGCACGCGGGTTCCGGCAGCAGTGCCGCCAACGCTCCTGTTCCTCGTCGAAGAAGGCGACGGAGACGAAGTCGGGTGCCGTCTCGCGGAGTATTCGCTTGACGGCTGTGGGTCGACGCGGGTCCTGCCGATGAACGCGATCGGGGCGGGGTCTTTGCCTTCACCCATGGAGAGCGTGACCTCGGTACTCAAGCGCTCACCGACGGCGGGAGCGCCTGGGTCACTGCCGTACCTCGGGGCATCGACGTAACCCGCTTGACCTCGGGGGACGCGCATCTCAACGGAGATCATTCCCGCGCTCTCGCGGGTCCTGGCTGGCATCCGTTGCTGGGCTCAGGGGCTCGTCAGACCGAGCCGTGGAGCTGCCGGGAGACGGTGGCAAGGGAGTACCCGCAGCGTCCGGCACTTCCTACTTCGCACTGGCTTCGTCGGCTACTACGACGCACTCAGCCTTGCCCATCCAGCTCCTCCACCACACGGTTCCCGGCATGCCACAGTTCGGCCCGACCGCGTGCCGATCGGCGTAGACGTAGGAATCGACTACGGCGCGCATGTGGTCGTCGCAAACGAACGCGCCCTGCGCCCGCCGGTTGGCGACGCGAGCCGCCAGGCGATGTGCCACGCAGGGCTCTGTCCGCACGGTTCAGTGCCGCTCGTGCCTGGCTCGGCCTCGGTGTAGCCGCACGCCGGTTCACTCGTGTCCGGCGAGGGCGTGAGTTCCGGGAAAAACTCAGAACCGGTGTTTTCGCTCACATGCTCTCCTTGGACAAGTAACTCGGCGTCGGATGATGGCGGTTAGAGAAGCGTGCGGACCGTTCCGTCGGCGCAAAGGCCATTCTTTCATCGGTGCCCCACCTCCAGTTCGGGGCGTCGCAGCGCAGTTGGTGCCTCACGGGGACCGGAGTGAACGGCTTGCCGTGCATCTCGGTGACGCGGCGGAGGCCGCCGTTCCACATCTCCGCGTCCAGGCGCTTGTTCTCGTACGCGGCACCCCGGCCGTTCAGCGCGGCCTGGCAGAAGGGCTCGACGAGGTCGTCCATGACCCGGAGGCCGGCGGGAGACATCCACATCGGGGGCTCAGCGCGGGTCTCATCGATGTTGTTGCCGACCCGGTCTCCGCTCGCCATGGTCGGGGCAGTGATCGCCACCCCCGGCGCGAGGCTGCTCGCGTACAGGCGCACTAGGGGGTCAAGGTGCAGTGCGATTCAGGCAGTCGGGGCACCAGCGCTCGCCCGGCTTGCCGAGGCTGAGCGACACGTTCTGCTTCGGACTCGGCATAATGATGCCTTCGTCGCTGCGGCAGGCGATGGCCTGGAACTCCTCGACGACGCGGCCCACAGGCTTGTGCCAGATCAGCGTGTCTTCGCCGCGGCCTCGAACTGTCTCCGGTACTGCGATCACGGTCACTGTTGTCGTTGCCGCGGTTGATGATGTCGGCGAGGACGCGGCGCTGGGCAGCTCGCGTCCGGGGCATCAGGCCCAGGTGGACGGCTCCCAGTTGCCAGACTGTCCGTCGATGCACACGCACGACTGGGCGCCCGACGTGCCGGGCTGGCATTCGTCGCTCCCGACGGTGAGGCAGTCGTCGCCCTCGTGGCAGACGGGGCAGATCCAGCCGGTGCCGCCGCAGCCATCGCGGTCGACAATGTCCTCGGCCATGTTGGTCCGGCAGGTGGTGGGGATCGGGCGGACGAGCACGGTCTCGGGCTCGCCGTTGAAGGTCAGAATCTTCTCGACTGTGGCATCGGGACGGGTCTTGCGGATTGTGTCGCTCATGGTCGTTGTCCTCACTTCTCGGTGGTGGCACCAACTGCGTCGCGGTGGGCATTGATAAGGGTGATCTGCTGCTCGTTGGGCAGTTGATCGAGGAACTCGGCGTCGCCGTACCGCTCCTCCTTGACGGCCAGCGCCTCTGCCTCGGTGGAGCCGGTGATCCGGCCCCGACCCCCGCTGTACTGGGTGGCGCGCGTGAAGCGGGCGGCGCTGACCGCGCGCCGCATGCTGGCCTTGTGGCGCCGGACCAACCGGCCGCGCGCCGCGGTGACGTTACCGTCATCGTGTCGGATCCCGTCTCAGTAGCCCTTGTCTCAGTAGCCCTTGAGGGCCGCCGCGCGGGCCTGCGCTTCGGCGTCACGGACGGGGATGGTGGCGAGGAGTTCGCCGGGGCTCGCGGCCCTGGCGAGGGCCTTGGTACGGGCCGGGTCGGCGTACAGGGCCCATACGTCGCCGCCCATCCGAGGCCGGTAGGAGAGTTGCCAGAACCGCCGGTTGGCGTAGCAGATCTGCCAGGAGCGCGGGCCGGACGGGTGCGCGCTCACACCGGCCGGAAGGTCCGGCAGTTCCGGCGCGGGACCGTACGCGCGGTCTATGTAGGCGAGGTGTTCGGCGGTCGGCACGATGGCGACGCGCACCGTGTGCGGCCACCGGTGCCCGTCGAGCAGCATCGGCGCCCACTCCTTCCACTGCGCCTCGCTGCTCGCGCTGCCGGTGTACGGCGCCCAGGCCGCGCCGCGCGCGTAGTTGAATCCAAGCCGCATCAGGTGCCACCCGGCGGCGATCTTCAGTCCTTCCGTGTTCGCGCCGTCGGTGATGGCGTCCAGGTAGATCCCGGCCGGGTCGTTCTCCCGACCGGCTGGGCCGCGCTCCGTGAGCGGGATCATGTGGCGTTCCGCCGTGCTGCCCTCGGCGGTCATCAGCCGCAGCGTGGCGCCCCCACCGGCGAGCGGGTACGCCATCCGGATTTCCGCGACGGTCGGCAGGGCGGCGAGTTGGCCCGCACGCATCCGCTCTAGCCGCTCATCCATGGTGGCCGCCACCTGGGTACGCTCGCCGCCCTCGGCGGCCATACGCCGCGCGGCGCCGTGTGCACGGGTGCCCTGGTCGCGAGTTGCCGGCGCGGCCGTCACGGCGGCCGTCTTCTCCCTCTCGTGGGCAACCGCGCCGACCGCGAGCGCGAGAGCGCCCTTACGGGTGGTGCTGTGGCTGCCGACCTGCCGCCGCTCGCCGCCGACTTCGCGCACCTGCCAGAACAGCATCCCGCGTTCCGATACCTGGTAGGCGGCATACGTGCTCTGTGGAAACTGGCGCCCGTTGAGCGTCTCGCCGGGCAGCGTGAACAGCCAGCCGTCGACGCCGTACTCGGTGCCCTCCGGCGCACGGCCGTTGGTCGGCGTGTACCGGGTGTATTCGGGCTCGACGGTCTCCCGGACGATGCTGCGGGCCTGCGTGGTCATGCTGGGTTTCCTCTCGGGTTGCTGCCGTGGTCGGGTGTGTGCTCAGTGCCCCCGGCCGGTCTCGACCCGGCCGGCTCGCCCGCACTCGTCGCAGGGTCGGGGGCGCCATGTGGGCTAGAACGGGGGGCAGCACAGGGGGCCGGCGCACTCGTGCGCGGCGGCTTGCGCCTGCGCGGCCTGGCGCTCGCGCTCGGCCTGATCGCTGCGCATGATGCGCCGGGCAACACACGGCGCGTTGTCGCACGTGGTGTGCCCCTTCAGGGCGTCGGTGGAGTCGTCGAAGACCTCGATCAGCCCGTAGTCCTCGCACCAGCCGCACAGCGGCTCCGGGGCGTGCAGGCTCTCGCCGTCCACGCACCCGATCCAGCTGGACGAGTCGTACCAAGCGCCCTGCCCGTCGGCCTCGATCCACTCGATAACGCGCACGCAGTGCAGACAGGTGTACTCAGGCTCCGGCACCGTCAGCCCGAAGTGGTCGGCCACGGCGGCAGCACACTGCCCGGCCTGCATGCCCGCGCTCGCCGTGGGCTTGTGCTCGTCGCCAAACCCGTTGAACACGAACCGGGTTGACTCGTCGTCGGTGACCGTGGCGGCCACGGCCCACAGTGCGACCGTGGGCAGGTCGTAGTGATCGGCGAACCGGCGGCCCTCCGAGGTGCGGGCGGACGGGTCGGCCACACAGTGGATCCACACCCGTGCACGCCCCGGCACGCTGCACACCAGGTACTCCGTAGGCAGCCCGCGCCACGGCTGGTCCACGTGGTGCACGATCCCGAGCGCTTCGAGCGCCTCGCGGAGCATGGCGCCGGTGTGGCCGTCGTACGCGGGGCGCGTCTTGGTGAGGCTGGGGCGTGCGGTGAGCGTGGACATGCGGGGTTCCTTAAGAATGTTGGCGGTCCGGGAGGACCGGGTGTGGCTGATGCGAGGTTGCCGCTGATGGCTCAAGGAGAATGGCCGCCCGGTCCTCCGGGACGCTCCGACCACTGATTGAGAACTGCGGTCATCGCTGCTTAAGGACCTGTCGGCGGAGTGTTCTTCGGACCACGGAAATGCTGGTCCGAAGGGAACGGAACGACAGGATTGAGCACGTCTCACAAGCGGATATGGGTCGGCGTCGATGCCGGCAAAGGGCATCACTGGGCGGTGGCCGTGGATGCCGACGGCGAGACCCTGTTCTCGACGAAGGTGATCAACGACGAAGCCCAGATCCTCACGCTCATCGAGACCGCTCGCGAGAGGGCCGACGAGGTGCGGTGGGCAGTGGACATCAGCGGCCGGGCCTCCACCCTGCTGTTGGCCCTGCTCGTCGCCAACGGCCAGCGGGTCGTCTACGTACCCGGACGCACCGTGAACCGCATGTCCGGCGCCTACCGCGGAGAGGCCAAGACCGACGCCAAGGACGCGAAGGTCATCGCCGACCAGGCACGCATGCGCCGGGACTTCGCGCCGCTGGAAACACCCCCGGAGCTGGTCTCCACCCTTCAACTGCTGACGAACCACCGCGCCGACCTGATCGCCGACCGTGTCCGGCTGATCAACCGGCTCCGCGACATGTTGGTCGGGATCTGTCCCGCCTTGGAACGAGCCTTCGACTACTCCGCGGCCAAGGGCCCCGTCGTCATGCTGACCGAGTACCAGACCCCGGCCGCCCTGCGGCGGATCGGCGTCAAGCGCCTGACCACCTGGCTGGAGCGGCGCAAGGTCCGCGGGGCCTCGGACGTCGCGGCCAAGGCTGTGGAGGCCGCCCAGTCCCAGCAAACCGCCCTGCCCGGCGAGAAGCAGGCCGCCAAACTGGTCTGCGACCTCGCCCACCAGCTCCTGGCCCTCGATGAGCGGATCAAAGACAACGACCGGGAGATCCGCGAGACCTTCCGCACCGACGACCGCGCCGAAATCATCGAATCCATGCCCGGCATGGGACCGATCCTGGGCGCCGAGTTCGTCGCCATCGTCGGCGACCTGGGCGGCCACAAAGACGCCGGCCGCCTCGCCTCCCATGCCGGCCTGGCTCCGGTCGCCCGAGACTCCGGCCGCCGCACCGGCAACTACCACCGGCCCAAACGCTACAACCGCCGCCTTCGACACATCTTCTACATGTCGGCGCAGACCTCCATGATGCGGCCCGGCCCCTCCCGGGACTACTACCTCAAGAAGCGATCCGAGGGTCTGCTGCACACGCAGGCTCTGCTCTCGCTTGCCCGCCGCCGGGTCGACGTTCTGTGGGCAATGCTGCGTGACAAAAGGCTCTTCACCTCCGCCCCACCCGTCACGCAGGCGGCTTGACACGGTCATTGAGATTCTCCTCGGGATTGGTGCGTGTGCCGTTGTCGGCGGCGCTAGCCGGGGTCAGTCCGGCGGTGGCTGCCAGGGCGCGCACCGCGCGGCGCGGCTTCGGGGGCTGCGTGGCCGGAGCGGGGGCCGGGGGGGGCATTGCCGTCGTGCAGCTCGGCGACCGCCGCGACGCGGGCCGTGCACGGGCCCTCATGCCCTGAAGACCAGACCGGATCAGCTCCGCTGATCAGGCAGAAAAAGTGAGACCCCCGCCCGGCGAGCATCATGCTCAGCCGGCGGGGGCTTTGCGGACTTCACCTGCCGACGTCCAGAGGTGAGCCCCAGTCGGCTACGGCTGAATGCTGCCGTCCGGCACGAGGATCGTGATCCGGTCCTGGCACAGCTGCTGGCCGCCGTTCGAGAAGAGACCACTCAGGCTTCCTGCGTCCGTGCCTTCCTGGTCGGGCCCGATCTTCAGCCGACTCCTGTCGTGCGGGTCGCCGGTGTAGCTCGGCTTCGAAGGGTCGATGGGCCGGACCGTGCAGCGCAGCCGCTCCAGCCGCGGCGTCCGGTCCGCCTCGTGCGGATCGATGATCCGGACCGTGATGTCGTTGGCGAAGGTCTTCTGGTACCAGAGGAAGCCCGTCGGCCTCTGCTCCTGGGTGGTCACCGTGCCGGGCACGACGACGTCCTGGTCCTGGACCGTCGTGAAGTCGAAGCTGATGTCGGACGAATACTCCGAGGCGGTCGTGGCCCTGTAGTAGCTGCCGTCGGCGCGCTGGGCGAGCCTCAGCACGGGGTCCGCGGCGTAGACGATCTTCGTGTTGGCCATGGCAGCGCGGTCCTGAGCTTCCTGGCTTCTCATCTGGTTGCCCCAGATGACCAGGCTCGCGACCAGGGCGGCGATGGCCGCGATCGCGATCGCCCAGCCGCGAAGGAGTGAGCGCCTGCGTAAGGGGATGTTGTACATGGTGGTGGTCTCTCTCTTTCTGCTGGTGCTCAGGCGGTTCCGAGGTCGCTGCGCACGCGCAGCCGCTTGGCGAAGAAGCCGGCCTCGATCTCGAAGTGGCCCTGGTGCAGCTCGTAGAGCGCAGGGCAGACGGGCCCGGAGGCCCAGGCCCGGATCGCTTCCGGGAAGAGGGCGCTGCCCTCCCAGGCGAGATGCCAGGCTTGGCAGTAGTAGACGAGCTTCTGGAGCTTCATCGCGGTCATCGCCGGCCGATCGGGCTCGGCCGCGGCGTGCTTCTGCAGGATGTACTCGGTGACGTCGAAGACGGATGTCTGAGACTGAGCGATGGTTCCAACCTTCATTCCGCTTCGATCACCACCAGTGCCGGAACAGGTAGTCGCCGCACGGCAGTTCGCCGCGGCGGATCAGATCGGCCAGGACCAGCCGCAGCGACGGCGAGAAGGCGCGATCGGCGAAGAACCGGTCCTCGAACACGGCGTTCTCAAGGTCTTGCGTCGCCGGCGGGTTCGCCTCGACGGTGGCTGGTGTGTTTTCGTCGGCGAGGCGGATGCTCAACCAGTAGTCCAGCTCCGTCATGCCGGTCTTGAAGGCGCTCTCGCCGGTGCGGGAGTCCCAGCCCAGGTAAATCTCGGCGTCGTCGAGGTCGCCGAGTGCCTGCAGGTAGTCCCCGTCGGAGGTGAGCTCGTAGAGCTTCACGCTGTCATTGCCGATGTGCTCGTCGTCCCGCTGGCATCCGCGCAGCGAGCTGTACGGCTTGCCGTAGACGCGCTCGGCGATGGCCTCGATCGCAATGCATCCGTTCTCGGCGGTCACAAGATCAGCGTGCGGTCCCAGCGTGTAGACGCTGCGGGGCGTGTATTCGGGTGCATCGGGCATGACGGGGCCTCTTATGTGCGGTTCGGTGATGGTTGCGGGGACGAGCCAGTGCGGCTCAGTGCTCGCCTCGCAGGAGGACCGCCAAGGCCTGAGCATGGGCGTTCTTCGCTTGTTCGACGGCGGCCTGCTCCTGGAGGGAGTGGATCTTCTCCCCCGCCTGGATGCGCTCGTCGACGGCGTCCATGGCGAGAATGACGGCAGCGAGTTCGAGCCGGGCGTCCGCCACGCGGCGCTTCAGCTCGGGGTGCCGCTCGGACATCACGCCCAGCCGGTGGACGGTGTCGATCCTCTGCTCTTCACTGACGGTGGACATAGCGGAACTCGCTTTCTGCTGGGTGGTGTTGAGGGGCGTGGGGTCAGGGATCAGAGCGCAGCGCCACGAGGACGAGGAGGACGGGAGAGGTTCTGGTGCGGGACATGGCGTCTGCTTTCTGCTTCAGTCGAGTGGGGGCGAGAACGAGGAGCCCCCGCACGGCGTGATCCCTGCGGGGGCTGATGGTGCGGATGCGTTGCGCTCGTGGGGTCAGGCCTGGGCCGGTACCCCGGCGAGGTCGACCCTCCGGCCGCGGGCCAGCTCGGCGGCCGGGACGACGATGCGGTAGCCGTCGACCGGGTAGCTCGGGTGGTTGGAGTACACCACGGCGCAGGTCCAGGAGCCGGAGTGGCGCTTGCGCGGCAGCGGCTCCTCCTCGACGCCCTCGGGCAGGAGATCCTTGCGGAACTCGATCGGCACCACGACGACGCGGTACGACTGATCGGTGCGCGGTGGCTCCCACGGCAGCTCGACGACCAGGTCCTTGGGCCACTCTTCGATGGTCACGGGCAGGGTGGACAGGTAGTGGTTCGTCGAGCCCTCGGGGGCCTGGGCCAGCCGGGCCTGCTCCTGCTCTTTCGTCTCGATGAAGCCGATGCGGCTGAGGAAACTCATGGTGTTCAGTGCTCCTGAATCAGTGCTTGGTCCGGACCGCCGGCGTGGGGTCGAAGAAGGCGAGCTCGTCGAGCTCGCAGCTCAGGCCGTGGATGCGCGCGGCCTCCAGGTCGGCGAGGCCTGGTGCACGAGGTCGTCCGGCTTCGTCAGCCAGTGGACGAACACCCCGGTGTCGTCGATGCCGTTCAGGGAATGCCGGACGATGATGCCGATGCTGCCGGGGACCGCGCCGAACTCGTACTCGAGGTATTCGCTGGCCTCGGCGAGGAGCGCGTAGCTGCCGACGGCGGGCCGGACGCGCTGGCCGGGCCTGTCGCCGCGGTCCTCGGGCTTCGGCCTCCGTCTGATCAGGTCCGGCAGGAGGAATGCGAGCCCCCGATCGTCGCGAGGGCCGCGGTGAAGACGATGAGGAGGATGGCAGGCCGGGCATGGCCAGGAGCGTGTTCATCGACGTGGTTTCCTTCGAGACCGCAGTGGAGGGGAAGAGGAAAGGCAGGGCGAAGAAGCCGCTGGTCAGCGCGTCTCGCTGTAGCCGCACTCGGAGCACGTGTGCGTGACCTTCTTGGTCTTCTTGCCGGCGCGGACGCCGTAGGCGTTCGACTCCATGTCGACGGCGCAGTTCGGGCAGGTCATGGCTCGGCTCCTGACATGACGAGGATGTTCTTCAACGCCAGATCCGGATCAGCTCCGCTGATCCCTTGTGCTCACTACCTTCACGGGACGAGCAAGGCGAGCCACGAAGAAGAAAAAACACAGCACCCCGGCGCAGCTGCTGCCCGAAGGCAGAGCGCGCACCGGGGTGCTGGGGAAGCCGGAGCCGCGGAGATCTCCAGGGACGCGCCACAGGGATCAGCTTCAGCACTGAAGGAATCGAACCTTTTCCGCGGTCGGTCTGCACGGTGTGCCCACTGGCGCACGCCGAGGATCAGTCGGCGCACTGCGGATTCGAACCGCTCCGTGCAGAAGTCCATGGCAGCAGGCCTACTCAGCCAATCGCCGTGCAGCTGCTCGGAATTCCTCGAAGGTGACAGAACTGCTGGTACCGGGCCCCACAGGGTTGTTCAGGCACCGCGTAGCGCCCCGGGGGGCGCGAGGGGCGTGCCGCTGATGGTGGGCACGGCCTTGGGTCCGCCGGTGAGGGCGTGCCCCTGCGGCAGGGTCGTGCTGGCCTGCCAGTGCGAGACCCGCCCCTCCGTCGTGCGGGCCGGATACACGTACCGCGAGCTCCCCGCCGGCGACTTGGTGGTGTTCATGGCGTCCAGTAGCGTCCCGGCGACCACCTCGCCGCGCTCCTGCACGCACACGGCGGCCTCCTGCCACATGCCCTTGCCGCTGTTCTTCTCGGCGGGCAGCGTCGTGCACACCAGGAGCCGCTGGCTCGGGGCCTCGGCCCACCGGCCGCCGAGCGCGGTCCCGGCAGCCGGCTCAAGTCGGACGCCCACGATCCGGTCCGCCCGCACCCACTGGTCGCCGATCCGGACCCAGGTCGCGGCAAGTTGTGCTGACATGTCGTTTCTCCTTGTGCGTGAACGCTGCCGGGCGGGTCCGCCAAGGGCCCGCCCGGCAGCGGTGAGGGGCTGAGCCGTTGTCGGCGTCGGCCAGGCCCGTGGGGTGCGTTACTTCCCTCGCTTGCCTGTGAGGTTGATACGGACTCGGGACTGCGGCTTGGTCTCGGCGGTCTTGTCTTGCGGCTTGGGGGTCTTGCCGGTGAGGTTGATACGGACTCGGGACTTGGGCATGTGCTGCTCCTTCGTGTGGTGAAGGCGATGGGGTCCGTTCTGTGAGCTCGGCCAGGCCCGCCGGGGGGGTGGAGTTCTACAGATCGTCAAGCGGTCTGAAAGGGCAGCTGCTCGTCCTGCACGGCGCTGGCGTGCGCGACGGCCGGGGCGGCGGCTGCGACGGGAGCAGCCTGGGCCTGCAGGTTCTGGTTCTGGGCCTCGGCCTTGGTGACGCGCTCGGCCAGGCGGGCCTGCGTGGTGGCGCGGGACTCCAGAAAGGAGATGTTCTGGATCTCGAGCTTGACCTCGAAGACCTCGGCACCGTTCTTGGTGTAGCGGTTCAGGCGGGGCTCATAGCTGAGGCCCACCAGGTCACCCTTGTGCACGTGGGCGAACGGCCCGGTGCCCTGTGTCTCGGCACGGACGAAGGCCTCGAAGGGCAGCGCGTCGGAGATGCGGTTGCCCTGACGGTCGGTGTAGCCGCGGTCGACGAAGGCGGTGAGCATGACCTTCTTGGAGCCGTCCTTGTTCTCGAAGACCTTCGGGTCGTTCGCCAGGCGGCCGATGACGGATGCGGTGCTGTTCGGGTTCGACATGGTGGATTCTCCTTGAATACAGCGCAGCGCCCGGATCGACATCGTCGTCCGCGCGCAGTTGGGTGGGTTGTTGAGATGTTCAGTTGTCTGTCATGCCACCATCCGGATCAGCTTCGCTGATCAGATGATGTTCTCTTTCAACGCTTCATCCGAATCAGCTGTGCTGATCGAATGCTTTGTCATTCCGAGTCCCGAATCGGCTTCGCCGATCAGACTCGTGTTTCTCGCTGGTTTACCGGCCACTTCCCCGACCAGACCCCCGGCGTGATGTCACAGCGTCACCTGCACTTCGTAGGCCGTCGAGCAGTACGGCCCGACGGTGAGTGCGTGCACGGGCGTCACCAGACCTGCCTGCGCCAGGCGCGCCGTCAGGCCGGAGTGCTCGGACCAGTCCTTGATGAAGACGTTCCCGGCCTCGGGAGTGAGACCGTAACCCTGCAGGCTGATCGAGATGGGCTCAGGACCCTCGTCGAGTTCAAGTTCCAGCACACGGTTCTCGTCGTCGTGCACGAGCGCTCCGGTCAGCTTGATGCAGCCGAAGTTGACGGTGACGTCGTGCTTCACGGTGGTCGTGGACTCAGCCATGGTGGTCTCTCTCTTCTCGTGATGTGGATTGTGGACGCCGATGGGCGCGATCAGCTGATGCCTCCTCCGCTTTCGCATGCTCCGTGGGCCTGAAGCACGAGCGATAAGGCGGGGGCGGCAGGCTGGTGGCGGTTCGCGGTCACGGCTGGTCCCCCTGGAGTACGGCGCGCAGCCGGGCGGCCAGGTCGGTGTCCTGACCCTCCAGCAGCACCAGGGCCCGCTCGATGCGCTACTCGGTCGTCAGGCGCCAGCGTCGCTCGAACTCGGCACGGTCGTGCAGCACCTAAATCGCGGTGTTGAGCTGCCGGTTGGTGCGGGTGCGGATGATGCGGAACATGACGTGCTCCTGGTTCAGAAGGTGATCTGTCCGATGGGGTGAGCGACTGCGGCGGCGCCGGCGTTGAACTCGTAGCGGCAGGAAGACAACCGACCTCATGGGCTCCGGCACAGCGGTGGGATTCGCCCACGAAGCGATCGCGCCCGTGGGCGAGGGAGATGCCGAGCCTCTGCAGACCTACTTCCGGATCGACTGCGTCGATCCAGATCAGTCACCGACCGGAACCTGTTCGCGATACAGCTCGCTGATCCGGGCAACGGCTTCAGCTGGAGGCTCATAGACCGGCGGCAGTTCGCTAACTGCGATGTCGAGGTCTCGGGCATCCGGCAACGGTTCAGGTCGGAGCATCGCTGCTCCGGCGGTAGTGCTCAGGTAGAGCTCGATCGCGCGCTCGATACGCCTGTTGCGGGTCAGCACTCTGCTGATGCCGTTGACCTCGTCGAGGTCCAGGTCGAGGGTCACTGCTCGGTTGAGTGCCCGGCGCATGCGGTGCTCGATGGTGCAGTGCGCGTTCAGATCGATGGTGGTGTCCTTGTATCCGAGCAGCACCGCGTCGAAGACGACCTCGATGCTGTCCGGGAGCTGCCAGCCGGGGAGATGCCCTAAGGTGCCGTCCGTCTCGCGGTCGTCGGCGTCGAGCAGACGGTTCCAGTCGTCGCGTCGGCGCTTCCACTCGTCCTTCCGGATCTCCTTCGGTCGGTCAGCCTGGTTCTGGTAGTGGTAGTCGACGAAGAAGGGCCGGCCGTCGGCTTCGAGAGCCAGGAGCGCGTCGGTGTACGCGCGGTTCCCGGCGAAGGGGTACGCCAGCCGGCGCGTGCCGTAGTCGTCGTCGACCTGGCCGAAGACGATGCTGAAGCGCAGCGGGTCGTGGAACGTCATGCGGTCATCGAGCCCGGCCTGCTCGTCGAGCCAGAGCTTCCGGGCCCGGTAGACGGTGTAGTTGTGCAGGGGGCCGCCCATGTCACGTTCGCGCACCTCGGTGTCATCGACGACGCGGGCGACGTTCCTGGCGATGACGGGTACAGCCAGCTCGCGGAAGACCTCGCGCATGCGCTTGGAGATCACGCGGGTGAGTTCGAAGAGGCCGGGCGCGTGCGCGGTCAGCCGCAGCCCGTCGTACAGCTTGGTGCTCATCGGATTTTCCGTTCTCGGGATGCTCCTAGAGCTGTCAAGCAGCTGGAGCGGGGTCGTTTTGAGTGATGTGCGTGGCCGGTGTGCTGGTCAGGGCGCGGTAGACCTCGCGGGCGACGAGTCGCTTGAGGCAGCGCATGATGTCCTTCTTGGACAGCCCGGGTACCGTCGCGGTTGAGGCGGTGACGGTGGGTGCGGCCGGAGGAAGCCGGGATCGGCGCGACCCCGGCGATGTGCGTGAACACCCCCTCGAACCGCATGTGTTTGGGGTTGTCCCCGGCCGAGGCCAGCCGCTGGCCGGATGTCTCTGGGCCGACGCCGAACAGCTCCAGCAGCGTGGGGCCGCCTGCTTGACCAGCGGGCCGATCTCGGCGTCCAGGGCCTGGTGGCGGTGGGCAGTCCGCAGCGCCTTCCTCCGACGCCGAGGTCGCGATGCGCCGGTGTCACGAGCAGATCGACGACGCCAGTACCCGAGGCAACGACCCCGACCTCGACGCCGAGGTGCGCGGCATCTTCGAGGCGAGCGGGCTCGGTCACACGCCGCCCGTCGAGGTCGAAGACCTGCGCGAGACAGGCGGCGACCCGCGAAAGCAGATCGTCTTCGAGATCGTGCTCAAGTCCGGTGAGAACGGCATCGGGCCCGAGGCGATCCGCGACGTCATCGCCCGCCTGCACCCCACCGTCACGCCGCCGCACGCCGCAACGATCGGCAAGTAGGTCGGCGCCGACCCCCGCGTACACCAACCCAAGTACGGCCGGTACGCCGTGCGCCCCTCGAACGGAGACAGCACCTCATGAACCGACGCCTCGCCTGCCTCACCGTCTGCCACATCGCCGCCGTCGCGATTCTCAACCTCGGCGACCTGATCCGCGTGTGCGCGCTGATCGCGATTCCCGTCATCGCCGCATGGGCCGACCCCGTTAGCACGTGGAAGATCGACGCGCCCGCCTCGGGGCTCGCCGTGATCGCTTCGCACTGCAGATCCTCGTCGACAACCTCGTGCGGCTACTCGCCGCCGCAGTGGTCGCCGTCGTATGGGTGACCGCGGGCGGCAGACGTGGGGGCGCGTCGACCCGACATACGTCACGAACAACCGCGGGTTCCTGGCAGGTTGGAAGTCGCAGAATAGGCCGCGCCGATGGCCGTGGAACGCGACAATGCGGTCATGACTGCTTATCTGCTGTCGATCAACGGGGCGTTCACGCAGCACGCGACGATCGAAAAGGCCGGCGAGGCAGCCATCGCGGCGATTGACAGTCGCCTCGATCAGGCGACAAGCACATTCGTGCGCGATGCGAGGTACGTGAAGCGGGCATTCGCCTCCGGAGACGTCAAGGCCGCTACGCGTGAACACGGAGAGTGGTACGGATCCCTGGGCAGTTCCGGCGATGCCGCGATGCATGTCCGAGTGATCGAAGACGTGAACGGGAAGCTCTGGGCGGAAGTAGCAACAGAGGCAGCCACGATCGACGACATGGACGCCGAGCCGGACGCGCACCGCGACACGCTGCTTGGACAGCACTTCGGCGGGCTCAGTGAGGAGTCGGCCGACGCCGTACGACGTGAGATGCAGCGCCGAGAAGACGCCGGGCTGCCCGCAGTACCTGAGATGCACTGGGAAGACTGACCGGCCGCCCCTGCGGGACCCGCTCGGCACCCCGCCGGGCGGGTCCCGCAGGGCGCCGCGGCACATCCCGAACAACCGTGGTTTCTGGCAGGCTTTCGCTCGCAGAACGGCCCGCGCCGATGAACACCGGAGAGACACCGTGACCGAGCAGACCAGCCACCAGGACGACCGCGAGACGCGCGTACGGCGCCCCTTCGGCTATCGGCCGTACCTCGTGCCCAACGACGCGGGGCGCGTGCTCGGCGAGCTGACCGCCATGTACGCCGACGGCGACGTCGACCTCGAGGGGATCGCGATGGTTCTCAAAGCGTCTGACGACGCCGGCCGCACCTTGGAAGACAACGCCCTCGGCGTACTCGACGCGCTGCGTGCCGAGGGCACCCTCGACGCCGCGACGTACGGGCGGCTGCGGGGCGCTGTCGAGCGGGCAGGCGACGAGGCGGGCGTGTACGTCATGAGCACCCGCGAGCGGACAGACGAACCGGTCGGCGAGGGCGGGTTCGTCGAGAACTACACGTCGCGCAAGGGGGACTGGCCGGCGTGTCCCGGCTGACACCGGAACAGGCGGCCGACCGGCTCGGCATCGCCGACGAGCACGTCGACGTGTTCCCCCGGCCGGGGGCGACGGAAGCAGGCGGCGTCAGCTCTCCTCGCTGATCTCGATCAGGTGGGTGCGGATCGCGCCCATCGGGTCCGGCGCCTGCACCCGCAGGCGCACCGGCTCGCCGGGCACGGGCGGGATTGGTTCGACGGTGAGGATGTCGCCGTACTGTGTGCCGGCCTTCTTGTTCAGCGCGGTATGGATCAGTGTGCGCAGCTCGATCGGGCTCATCGCCGGACCTCCTTGACGCTCGGGGTGCCGTTGAACTTCGCGACCCACGCTCCGGGCGGTCCGTTCAGGCGGGCCGTTGCGGTGCCATCCGGGCTCGGCACCCAGCCAGCTATCGCCGTCCGGTGCGCGTCCTCCTGGTCCAGCGCACGGACGGTCGTGGTGATCGGAGCTGTGATCGTGACCGTGAACGTCTTGAGCGGCGGCGCCGTCCTGTGCCACTTACGGTACTGAGCAACGGCGTGCTGGTAGCGCACCAGCTCCCGCACGTAGTGCTCGATGCGTACGAACCCGCGGGCCGCGTCGTGGCCGGTGGTGTCGATGTCGCTGAACCGCACCCACTCTCGAGTACCGACCCCGCAGGGACCCGAACGCTCGTACAGGGTGTCCAGTGGGGCGCCTGCGGCCTTCCCCTTCGCACACCGATCCTTGATGTACTCGGCGTGGGACCCGATCTCTACGGCCCAGGCGACCATGTGCAGGTAGCCGTGATGCTCGGCGGGATCGGTGACGTGGTTGATGGCGCCGCCGTAGGGCGGGTTGAACTTCGGCTCCTGCACGGTCAGCTCTCCTTGATCGCGGTGTCGGGGGTGGTGGTCGGAATGTAGAGACGGCGTCCGTCGACCCGGCACTTCGAGAAGCCGGTCAGGTGCGCGACGCGGTTCGGGTACAGCGGCTCGCCGTCTTCGTTTTGGACGCAGGCCCAGTCGTTGATCTCGTTCGCGGCGGTGTCGGCCTTCGCATAGTCGTCGAAGATCACGCCCATATGCTGCTCGGCCCTGGCCTCCAGCTTCGGGGTGACCGCGACGGCGACCACGAAGTTGGCCAGGTTCTCGTGCTCGACGAGGGTGTAGCCATTGAGATTTTCAGGAGGTGGGGCGGCCGAAGAGCCGGCGCTGATGAGGTCCATGTTGCGTTTGACCATCAGGTCGTAGAAGGCGGCCCGGGCTCGGTTCATCACCTCGATCTCGTCGGCCAGTGCGCCGTGCATGGTCTCGACGGCGACGTTGTCGTTGCTGCCCTCGTTGTCGAAGTCCTCGAAGGCGAGGTATGCGGTGTCGGTGCCGGGTGGAAGGGGTCGAGCCAGACGTCGATCTGCCCGCCGTGCCGCGGATCGACGAGCAGATCTTGTGGTGCGACTGGGTGACCGGTGAGGACGGCGAGGAGTACGAGCGGCAGCGGGAGTACCGTGTGCGCATGGTCGATTGGACCTGTTCCCCCAGCTCGCAGGGGGAGCCGTTCATCCTGCAGAGGCTGGACTACCTGCCCGACGCATAGCGTGGCGAATGGAGCCGCAGCCCGTCGACAAACGTGCGGGTTGCGGGTCGGTGTGCAGGGTGACGGTCGTGACGGTTGCGAGATTGATGTTGGTCGTCAGGCGGCGAGCGGCAGGGCAGCCGACGCTGTTCGTGGTGACCGTCGCGCCGGTTTCCGGGTGAGACGACGGGTCATCAGCGTGATGGACGCCCAGGTGAGCCGCTGAGTTGTTGCGGCGTCCTTGGGTCTACTGTTCTTCGTGACAGAGCCCGTTGTCGATCAGGTACGTTTTGTCGGCAGCCAGCTGCCGGATCTTCTCGATATAGCTGGAGCTGGTCCTGGCCCGTGCTGCGGCTGCGTCCGTGATGATCCTCATTGCGGACTGCCACTCTTCTGCGCTGCCTTCTGCCTGGTGCGCCTGCTGTAGTCGTCCGATCAGGCGGTAGGACCGCACAAGATCCTGGGCCAAGTCGCTAGGTGCGGGAAGCGGCATGTGGTGGAGGCTGCTCCACGGCGTGGTGAGCAGCGCGGTCGAGCTGACAACGGCGATCTTCATTGGTCAGGGGTTCCTCTTGAAGATGAAGAGAACCCGGCAACGGCGGCGGCTAGTTCGTCGCCGCTCTGCTCCCGGGCGTCGATGTCGTCGAGACCTCTCTCCTCCGCGCTCTGGTAGGCGTCTTGCCAGACCTTCTCGTCGTACAGCTCATTCATCGTGGCCCGTTCAGTTGAAGCGGGTGAGGGATGCGTACGACTTCTCGGCCTCGACCCGAACGTTGTGGGCGAGCTGCCTGTCGAACTGGGCGTCCGTCAGCTTCTTCGTACCGTCGGCTGCGGCCACGCCGACGTTCTCGCGGACTTCCTCAGGCCTTGTGAACCGCTGCTCGTCGGCGTCAGCGTCCCAGCGGGAGCACCGTACGGCGTCCTCCCACATCCGGATGCGGACCCACACCTTCTCGATGTCCCGCGCGGTGATCTTCTCAATGCCGACGATCCGCAGCATCTTCGCCAGGTGCTCTTTCACGTCGCTCACCGGTGCCCTCCTACTCGATGATCGCGGCCAGCGTCAGCTCGGCCCACTGCTTCTTGACGTGCGTCTCGTCGTAGGAGCAAAAGGAGCACCGGTCTGTTCCTTAAAGTTCAGCGCTTCTACGGATACGGCCGTGCGCAGTCCCGAACCGCGCCCGGAGGATGAGCTGTTTCCGGCCGCCTGACGGCTAGCTTTCAGGCATGGACGAGAACGACGAGCAGCTCCTCGACTTCGACAAGACAGAGATCGACTGGCGCCCTGAAAGGGCAGCCGAGGCGCTTACTGGCCCGCATGCGGACATCTATCGCAACCATCTGGCAGTCGCCCGGTGGGCCGACGGTTATGCCGAGCGGTACCAGGCGAGCAACGTGGCCGCCGCGTCCCCCGAGCACAGGGACGGGTTCGTGGAGGGAGTTCTGTGGATGGCCGCCTTCCTGCGGCAGGGTGACCTGCTCCCTGACGGTCAGCTGCTGCAACAGGACCAGCCGGGACTCCCGGACCGGGACAGCACGCCCGATTCGTAGAGTGACGGGATGGACTCCCATACCCAGGCCCCGGACCCCTACGCGATCCTGCACGGCTGGCTCGCCGGTTCGTACGTCCGGCCCGACGGCCAGCAGGTCATCGGGCGCGTCTGGGACGAGGACACCAAGTACCGTTACGGCCTCTACCTCGCCGGGATCGACGCCCCGCCCGGCTGGAAGCAGGACTGGTTCACCTACATCGGCGAATTCGTCTGGCACTTCGAGCCCCTGCACATCCAGGACTGGGCCGCACGCCTCACCGCCTTCGACGGTGCCCCGCTCGCCGCCACCTCCCGCGGCCGCGCCGTCTCCGCCATCCGCAGCTTCTACGCCCACTGCGAGGATGACCTCGGCGCCGCCCGCTGGAACCTGCCGCCCCGGCGTGCGCTCGCCGGGCCCACCCCGCCGGCCGCGCGCGAGACCCTCACCCGGTTCCAGACCGACGCGCTGCGCACCGCCGCCGACCGCTACTGCGGCCCCCACCCCGAACGCGCCCGCCTCGCCACCTACATGACCCTCGCGGGCCTGCGCCCGGGCCAGTCCATCGCGGCCGTCATGCAGTACGTCCAGCGCGACGACCAGGCCGGTCCCACCTGGAGACTGCCGGTCAAGAACAACAGCGCCTCCGCCGTCGGCCCGCTCACCTCCATCCCCCGCCCGCTGGTGTGGGCACTGGACGAGTACCTGCCGGTGCGCACCCACAAGGCCCCGCACTCCACCGAGACCGAGGGCCCGCTACTGGTCTCCCGCACCGGCCGCCGGCTCGATCACGTCACCTTCACCCGGCTGCTGCGCGAGGTCGCCGCCGGCCACCCCGACCTCAAAGAGATCGCACCCGCGCTGCACCCGGACGTCGTCGCCCACTCGCCGAGCCCGTTCGCCGACGAGAGCGCCGCGGCCGGCGGAGACGGGCGATGACGGCGTACCGGGCGATCCTCCAGTTCGTGGAGGACGGCCCGGCCGTCACCGGCTCCTGGGACAACCCCGCCGTCGCCCGCACCACGTACAAGGGATGGGTCGGGCTCTACACCCACGACCCCGCCGTCGTTGTCCAGTTCGTCGCCGTCGAGGACGACGGAGCCCAGCGGATCATCCGCAAGTGGGTTGTCGACCGGGAGGTCGTCACCGAACCCGGCGACCCGCTATAGCGTTCCTCACTCGCTGACGGTGCCGTCCGGTATGCAGGAGACCTGGCCTACCGGAGAAGGAGACCCGCGTGTATGTCGACATGACCGCCCTCGATGAGGAGTGCACCCGCCTGGCCTGCCTCATGGCCGACCGCAGCATGGAACACCTCACCGTCCCCGAGGCGTGCTCCCCGGAGGAGCAGGGTGTCTCTCTGGAGGCGGACTTCTCCAGCGGGCTGGAGAAGTCCTTCGCCCGGATCGCCGCAGCGGGCTCGGACCCGGAGTGCATCCTGCCGAGCATGCTGATGGGGATGGCCGGAAAGCTGGTGATCCTCGCTACGGACGTCTCCCTGCGGGGCGACCGGGACGCGGCGGCGGTGATCCGGTCGATCGGCGGCCGGTAGCGGGCGGCCGCCGTCCGGCGACGACATGCGTCAGCCGCAGGTCAGCGGTCCCGTGGAGGCATGGCGACCACGATGTCCGTGTCGTTAATACGAGTGGGCGACGGCACGGCGATACGTCGCGGTGAATCCGGTGCGTCTGCGCTCGGTCCGTACGCGGGACGGCTCGATGGTGGAGGTCCCTGAGCTGGCCCCGGCGGAAGTACGGACGTCGGATGTGAAGACGATGCCGCTGCCAGCGGGCAACCGTTGTTAGTCGGTGCTGTAACACGCCCATAGAAGCGGCGATTCAGTCCTCTGTGCGGGCGACGCTAACGATCAGCGCCATGTCGTCGGCGTCTCGCCATTCGCCGATCACTCGCCACCCAGCATCGCTCAGAAGCCGCTCAGCCTCGCGCTTGCCGCCCTCGGGGTCTCCGCCCTTGGCGGCGATCGTGGTGCGCTCGCTGAACGCAGCAGGCGTGTCATAGTCGGGCGACCATGCCCGCTCGTCCCCCGGGTGCTCGCCGGTCAGCTTGTCCTGCCATACCGAAACATCCATGTGTGGCTGAGAGAGGTGACCGGTGCCGTAGGTCATCCAGGCACTGAAGTGTGGGCGGCTCGACCATTCGGCCTCACGTTCGTTCTCCAGGTCCCAACGCTTGAACAGCTCGCCGAGCTGAGCGTAGATATGGCGGGCCTGCGCCTCGCTCAGGGTGAGTGTGCCGCCCCGGAGCCTGCCGTCTTCGGTGGGGGCAATCGGTGCGTAGTACTCAATGCCTGCGCGGTACCGGGTGATGTCGCCGATGATCAGCTCATGGCGACCGTGCAACGACTGCTCCACCGGCAGCAGATGGTTGAGGTCGGCCTTGTAGTAGGGCGGAAGCTTGTGGACGTCGACGATGTCGCGTTCGGACGTAAGGTTCCCCTTTCCGGACGGCGTGAAGTCGGCCAAGAGCCGCTCGTAGAAGCTGCTGCCGGTGAAGTCCTTGAGCACGGCCCACATGCCTGCCTCCGGGCCCTCCGTCTCGCCGATCACCTTGTTGTCGATCCGGACGTCGAACTGCCTGTCCTCGTGGTGCTGGAGGTAGCCGATGCCGCTGCCCACGCCCCAGGTGTTGCAGTCGACCAGGAAGTCCCCGCTGTCCCGCATGGGCATGAGGGAAACGAGGACGCCGGGGTGAGGAATGAGAGAGGGCCGCACCCGGTAGGACTCTTCCGTGTCGGGCTGCTCGTCCATGCGGGAGGCGGTCTTGCCGGCCGGCCGGCTGCCGAAGGATTGCGCCGGCGGGGCGAACCAGTAGAGGGCGCCGGCCGCGTCGTCGCTGTCCTTGAATCCGGGCATGGCGACGTGGCCCCGGGTGCCCCAGTCGGCAACCCATCCGGCCCCGGCGGTCTCGTAGACGATGCCGAGGTAGCGCCAGGTCTCGCGGGCGGCGCCGGGGGCGCCTTCGTGCACCGCGAAACGGGTGCCGTCCCGGTTGAGGGCCTCGTAGTGGAAGTGCGGTTCGGACATGGCTGTCTCTTATTCGTAGATGCGGGTCTGGAAAGTGATGTCGGCAATGGCACCGAAGGTGTCGCACACGGCGTCGGTCACCTCGGCCAGCGGGTCACCGGGGCGTGTCAGGCCGGTCAGGCGCAGCACGGCTCTGATCTGCCCCTCGGCGGCGTGGAGAATGACGTCCTGACGGCCGGGGGTCCAGGTGATGAAGTACGTGTTCTCGTACTTGTTCTCCAGGCCGTGGATGTGGAAGACGACCTGCTTGTAGGTGGTCTCGTACTGGGTGTTGATCCGGTCGGGCCGGAGGCGGCCCCGGTTCTCCGGCTTCTCGGCCCAGATGTAGGTGCCGTCCTGGGAGTGCCGCAGACCGTACTCGCGGTCGCGGAAGGTGAACGTGGCGGCCAGGCAGGGATGGTTCGCGATCAGACGCCAGTCCTCAATGCCCATGCCGAGATCGTGGGTCGTGTACCTCCACCAGAGGCCGGCCAGCTCGTCGAGCGTGAGTGTTTGGTACGCGGCGCGGTTGGTCAGCACGTCGCTGTTCACTGACTCGGGCCGGGCACAGCAGCCATGCAGCCTCTTCTGCCGCCCCTGTCGGAAGTACTCCACCGTTCCCAGCAGAAGGCAGTCGTGGCAGGCCGCCTCGTGGAACGGGTGGTCGACCAGTCGATGTCCCCCGGCGATGTCCTTGAACTCGGGCGTCGGGATGTAGATGCGCAGCGGCACGATGCGGGCCTTCAAGGCGGGCCGTCGGACGTAGGACTCTCCGCACAGCTTGCACACCGGGTCCATGAAAGGCTCTCGCTTGCCGCTCTCCGCGTCGCGGATCGAGCCCAGCAGCATGTGCGTGGCGTCGCCCTCACACGGGTCCTCCGAGGGGGCGACGAGGCGGGGATCGGTGGAGCAGCGCACGGTCAGTCGCCCTTTCGGTTGGGGTGCGGGTTGCGTCGAGTGGTGCGCCACAGCGAGTCGTTGTCGTTGTAGGAGCCGTCGAAGCTGAGCGAGAAGTGGTCACCGGCCACCGAGAATTTGACCGGGCCGGCGGCCTGGATTGCGGTCTCGTACGCCTCCTTGAGACGGGAGCGGTCGTCTCTCAGGACGAACTCGCGGAAGGCGTCATTCACCACGTACGAGCGGCGCATGTAGGCCAGCAGCTCGTACTTGGCGTCCACGGCCGGGAGCATGCAGGTGTGGCCGCGGACGTCTCCGCCCAGGCCTGGATGCACCCACCCGGCTGACATGTCGTGGACACCGGTCAGCGGTACCTGCCCGGCCCAGTGCCGGTCGATCGCCGTCTGTGCCTGCTGATTGAACATCCCATCCCAGCAGTCCCCGGCGTCCTCTGCCTGCCGGATATAGTCCTGGAGCGCCAGATGGGCCCGGTACGCCTCGTGCATCGCCGGGTCGGTGAACTGGGTTGCGCCGCGCCACTCGCCGCTCTCGGTGAATCCGTCGCGCATGCTCTTCCCGAGGAACATCCGGCCCGTAATCCACATGCCGTCACGCTTACCGAGGAATACGCCGTCGTATTCCTCGCGCCACTTCGCGCGCTTGGAGTGGACGATCGTCCAGCCTTGTACGGTCTTTCCGGTCATGTGATTCTCTTTGTCACTGGCTTCAGCTCGTGCAGCGGAAGTCGTTTGGGGTTGCAGGGATTTCCGCTGGGTGCATAGTCGACTCGTCGGCAGATCCCGTAGCCGGTCAGATAGCCCTCGTCGGCGTGCTCTCGGTCGGTGTCTTCCAGGCTCAGCACCAGGTACGTACGGCCCCGGAAACGAACGTGCTGAAGCTCCAGCGTGCGGAATTCGGAGGCCCACAGGTCCGTGGCGTCTCTTCGCAGGTACGGGTCGATGATCTGCTCGGGATGGCTGTAGCTACCGACGGATTCGGGCGGGGCGACCCGGTTGAACAGCGTTTCCACCACCATGGGCAAGGATGTGGCTCTGGACTTGCGAATGAGCTGTACCTCCAGCAGCAGCGCCTTGCCCGCGCGGATTTCTGCTGCGTCCTGGTCTTCCAGGTCTTCGATTTTCATGCGGGAGTCGAGGTACTTCCCCGTGGGCTTGCCCTGCCGGACGATTCGCACGGACAGGGTGGTCCGGTGTTCAGGCAGTGGCTGACGCACGCTGCTCCTCCTTCCACTTCTTGTACAGCTCGGCGGCGGGGCCGGGGACGAGCCAGGGGAAGGCGTCGGCCCACTCCCGGTAGGACTCGCCGTCGGACTTCTCGTAGAAGGAGTTGCTGGCCGCGCCGGTGATCAGCTCCGGGCTGGCGCGCAGGGCCAGAATGCTGTCCTTGCTGTTCCGCTGGTACCACAAGACCTCGTGGCCGAGCAGGGCCAGCTCGCGGGGTTCGAAGCAGTCGTCGCACAGGCGCACCCGCTGGCCGGACTTCTTGTGGACCGCCATGACCTGGGCGCTCTTGTAGCTGTAGCCCGCGCAGCGCAGGCACCGGTAGTGGTAGTCGTTCCAATCGCCTGCGCCCGCGTGGACCGCGGTGGGGTCGGTGACGATCTCGAAGTCGTCGACCGCCGGGGTCAACTTCGCCAGCGGCAGCACCTGTGTACTGGCGTGCTCGGGGGCCAGGAAGGCGGCGTACGGATTGGTGGGCGGGCGCCGGTAGTTGTTGCGGTCCCGCTTCCGGAACTGCTCGATGGTCGCGTAGTGCTGCTCGGTGAAACCTTGCGCGGTTTCGAGGTCGAAGCGGACCAAATCGCCGATGGAAAACATTTTCCCTCCCAGGTACTAGCGGTGAATGGGTTGGTGCCCGGCGCGGGAATCGAACCCGCCGAATGCCGTCCGGCATTCGTGCTCGTCGTTCGGGCAGGTTTCAGTCGTCGACCCGGACGCCCCAGACATTGTCGATGACGGTTGAATTCTCGTCGTCGACGTCTCTGACGACCTCTTGGTACGCCTCATTTACAGCCCGGCTGTGCGAGTCCACCAGGTATGAATGCGCCCACCCGTTGGGGTCGTCACCGACCTTCTCGGCAACCAGAGCGTCGATTTCGGCTTTCGGGTGGCCGTCGGGGAATTGGTCCGACGACTCGATGATGAGATTGCCGCCGGAATCAAAGCGACCCATCAGCAGAATCAAGACGGTTCCTCCGAGTCTTTCGCTTCACCGACGTATTGCACGTACAGAACCGTCTCGTCCTCGACCTTGCGCGATGCCGCATCGAATGCTCCGGCGGGCTCGAATGCCTTCGGCCTGCCGCGCTTGATGTTGCTGGCCATCATGGGTGCCGACGGGAATGCGCCCACCCTGGCTCATTCGCGGGGCCGCTTGCGTAGCGCTTCGGCTACAGCCTCGTATGCGGGATTGGTTTTCCGCGGAGCCGGGGGGTCTTCGAATACCAGATCGTCCATTTTTGGTTCCCTTACTTGTTGATCGTGCGGAACTTGAGCTGTCCCTTGACCGGGACCTGGTGGGAGTGCTTGATGTCGGCCGGAACGTTCGTGCCGCACGTCTCACAGACGAACGTGTGCTTCTCGTACGGCTGCTCGCAGTAGAAGCACGGGTCCTCGTCGTATTCGGGCGCCGGCATCAGCCCGAGGCTCGCGTCGCCGGAGAGGTGCACGGTGGCGTAGTCATGCGGGAACATCGCGGCGGCCTGGCGGACGTTGCCCTCCGTGATGAATTCCGGGTGCGACAGGCCCCACTCGCGCAACTTCCTGGCGATCTCTCGGGCCAGGGCCTGCGGCAGCTCGTAGTCGTCGCGGACCCAGCGGGTCAGACCGGTCTCGGTCGGCGACTTCTCCCCGAGCTTCATCCACTTCCCGCACCGGTCGCACTTCTCGTCCTTGATCTCGCCGCGCTCTCCGTCCGGCAGCTCGGTCAGCTCCGTGCGGGTCTGTTGGCTGGTGATCGTCTTCGGGAAGTCGCCGGAGTCGTAGGAACGCTCGTCGCTGTAGTCGACTCCGACCCGCTCGGCGGCCCGTCGGATGGCTTCGTCCTGCTCACTGCTGCGGGCGACCTTGATGTCGTTCGCTCGCATCCGTCCGACTGTGCAGGAGGGGCAGAGATTGTCGTGTGCATACGTGTAGCCGACGACTGCCATGTTCAGCCCTCCTGCTTCTCGGTGCTGAACTTGATCCACGAGCCCTGGAAGGCGCCGAACTCCGCGCCGTCCTTGAGGCGCATCGATCCGCGCGTTCCGGCGACGAGCCAGCCCACGTACCGGATGCCGTGCTCTTCGGTCGCCTCGACCAGGCGGTGGTAGCCGATCAGGTCGCCGAGTTTGATCAACTGGGCTTCCTTCAGCAGCAGGGCCTCATCGACCGGCGGGAAGACGTCCCGTTCCAGGTGCTCCCAGATGAGCCTGGTCAGGTCGCCCATGTGCTCGTACGAGGGCTGCGGCGTCCGGAACCCGCACGCGCACATACCGGCGTAGCCCTCGTAGGACGGCAGCCGCTCGAGCCGGTGGATGCCTGGCTCCGCACCGTCCGTGATCATCTGCGTCTTCGTCTCGCGGGCCCATCGCGCACCGGGAAGGTCGTCGTCCATGCCCAGCTCGGTAATCTTCGGCATTGAATTACGCCCCGTCCTTTTCCTGAATTCCGTTCTTTCCCTTACATGCGGCACACTCGCAGGAATGCACCTTGTGCAGTTCGCTTGGCTTGAACGCGCCCGTCATCTGCCACGGTGCGCTTTCGGTTTTCCAGGCGAATTCGACCAGGACCATGTCGTCGCAGATCACACGCTTTACGTACGCCTCAAAGGAGAACGGCGACCGGACCACCGTGAGGCAACTTTGACTGGTCGGCACGTGGTAATGCGGCCGGGCCCGCACCAGCGTCTCGTTCTCCGCCAGCATTTCTGCTGAGTCCTCGGCATGAGTGATCGGCTCACCGATCGGCCGGACCTCCCTGCTGAACGCCAAATACCTGACATACGTCTCTGGCTCGTTGTCCGTCTCGGTCTCCTTGTTCGTCACGTTCATTCCTCCCCGCTGATGGGCGTGCGCGTTCCATCGACGTGCACAACAAATGCCTGACTGGAATTGCGCCCCTCGTACTCACGGACCTTCATTCGGAACTGAGGCTCGCCCTTTTGCTGACGCGCTCGCGTCTTCGACCTCGATCACCTCGACGCCCGACACCTGGGCGTAGATGTCCTCGACCGTCCGCAGCAGGGACCGGGCGTCTTGCTCCTTCACGTCACCGGCGTCCAGGTCGAGGAGCATGTCGTCGATCACGATGCGCGCGTACGTCAGCTGCTCCCGGACCGTCGGCTCACCCTCCGAGCGCTCGGTGGGCCGCTCGGCCATGCGCGTCGCCCGCGACAGCACGGACTTGACGACGTCCCGAGCGCTGCGCCGGTTACGCCGCTTGATCTCCCGCACCACCGGCCGGGATGCCGGATCGCTCTGCCCGTAGACGTACGGCTTGGTCAGATTCACGGGCGCCAGGTGCGACTCGTGACGGGTCGGCGACTGGCCGCGCGCCGTGGTTCCTTGCCGACCCTCGACTGTGGTGATCCGATTCCGTCGGGAATTGGTCATGCGGTGCGGATTCCTTCCTCTTCGATGATGGACGGCAGCCCCAGGCGTGGGAGTTGAGGGCGGTCAGATGAATGGAGTGCTGGTCTTCAGAGACCGTGCTTCTCGTGGTCGTAGGGCTCGTTCGGCCGGTGGACCGCGATGCGCACGATGGGTGTGGACCCGTCGGTCTCCGGGCGCTGCGCGGCCGGTGTCGGCGTCTGGGTCTGGGCGCTGATCTCACGGGCGATCCAGAGGATGCAGGCGACGATGGCCAGCACGATGAAGAGGAGCGCCAGGCTCTGTAATGCCGTCAGGGGGTGCAAGGGGAAGGTGCTTTCGGAGAGTGGAGCGTGGGAGCCGCCGACTCGCAGAGCTCGGCGAGGGTGTGGCCGCAGGAGAGGTAGGTGACCTCGTACAGCGGGCCCTGGCCCCAGCGCGGGTCCCAGTCCTCGGGCGGCAGGGCGGGTTCGACGGTGCATTTGACGATGTCGCGGGGCAGGCCCGGCTCGCTGGTCTCGTCGTAGGAGCAGAAGCGGCACCACTCCAGCTCGGGCAGCTGCGCGGCGACGCCGAGCAGTTCAGGCGCGGTGACCGTACGGGTCATCTCGGCCGGCGCAGCGTCGGCCAGGAGGAGGTCAGCGATCGGTGCGGCGATGACGGTCATGGGGTCCTCGGCTCGGTCATAGTGGGATTTACGCAGGGCTGAACGGCGCGCAGCGCGAAAGGAACGGTTGCGCACATACCGATGAATTTCAGCCGCAAGCCAGCTCTGTGGCCCGCGACCAACTGCCCATCCGGAAGCGGATGGTGGTGGCCGGCGGGACATCACCCTTCAGGTCCGCCGGATCCGTGCGCCAGGCCTCGTAGGTTGCTAGCGCCGTGGATCCCGTCTCCCGCAGGCACTGCCGGATCGCGGCAATGAGCTGCTCCTGGGTCCACTTTGTCGTCGCAGTCTGGAGCTGCTGGGGCTGTTCGATCACGGCGAGACCCGCGAGCTCCAGCGCACGGTTCCAGCTGCCGAAGCGGCGCTCGTAGAGCGGAGCTGATGGATCGGTGCCCCTGCGTCGCTGCTCGAAGGTGCGACGTCCCAGGGTGCTCTCTCCCTGCGCCAGGTGGATGAGCACGTGCAGGAGCTGCTGGTCGGTGTAGACGACCGGCCCGGACTTCATGGGTGCAGGGACGTGCACAGCAGACAGAGTCACGGTCCGTCCTATCTCTCGTTTAGAGGGCCGCATGCGCGTCAGAGCGTGTGCACCTGCACGAGCTGCTGGTCGCGGGTGATGGACGCGAACAACGCATTGAAGGTCCGCGGGAACTGGCCGTAGCAGGTCGAGTCGTCCATCTCGACGGAGAGGTACGGCCGTTCCT
The DNA here is from genome assembly GCF_030287445.1 of Streptomyces sp. ALI-76-A. Taxonomy (GTDB): domain Bacteria; phylum Actinomycetota; class Actinomycetes; order Streptomycetales; family Streptomycetaceae; genus Streptomyces. The sequence goes on from NZ_JASVWB010000002.1 coordinate 1,157,350, forward strand.
TGAGCCAGGCCGCGGCCTGTGTCGACGTAGGCCGGGCTCTCACCCTCGAAGACGATCGGGTGCCAGGTCTTCTGGTCACTGCTCACGAGCAGCGTGAGCGTCAGCGGATCGACGCCGGTGGTGGCCCGAGCAGAAGCAAGAGCAGTCATGGCGAGCAGTCCTTCGTAGGAGGAGGTGAGAAGCCCACGAACAGCCGCCCGCCAGGGGGCCACCCGTAGCCGACACGCGCACGACGTGTCGCAGAGCCCTCCGGATCAACTCCGTTGATCCCCGAGCGCCAAACAGACCCGCAGGCACCCTGCGCGCCCGAGCCCCGCTCGGCGCGCCCTCTGCACCCCCTTACCTCGCGGCATTCTGACTCATCACAGACTGCCACTCGATAAGCATTTGGATAAGATACCCTCGAAGGCCAGTCGATTCAATCGGACTGGTCGGCGACAGGAGAGGCGAGGTGAGAAGCGATGAAGACCTGGAGGACGAGGAAGGCTGCGCCCGCGGCTGCAGCACTCGCGGTGGCCGCGGGCGTTCTACTCGCCGGATGCTCCAGTGGCGACGGCAGCACAACCCAGGCGCCGTCTGCGCCGAGTGCGACCGTGAGCACCGTCAAGGTCACCGATATGGCCCTCGGCGAGGCGCTGGGCAAGCTCGCCTTCCAGGGCACCGGGAGTTCCAGCAAGGACGGCGGGGCCTGCCTAGCCAGCGCAGTGCGGAAGGCGGGAATGCCGGAGGAGGCGCTGGCCTACATCATCAAGGCCGACGGCGACGACATGGGTGCAGTCATCGACGGACTGAACAAGGTGAGCGAGGACGACGCTGCGCTCCTGGCCTCGCGGTCGCTGCGCGAGGACTTCGACGCGTGCATCGACAAGGCTCTACTTCCGAACGGCAGCAGCCCCAACACTCAGAGCTACGTGCCGCCGAAGGCAGCCGCGAAGCCTGTAGCTGGCAAACCGAACCTGAAGCCGGCATACCCGGTCCGCGCGGATCAGCCGGTCAACTCGTCCATCGAGCTCACCAAGGGCCTGGTCTCGATGTTCTCCTCCTACGCCCGGGACGAGAGTCAGAAGAAGACCTACGCGGCGGCCGGCCAGTGCCTGTCGACTCTGGTCTACGACGCGGGCTTCAGTCAGGAGGCGCTGCACTTCTTCGCCGGCGGCGCACGCCTTGGCACTGGGTCGATCGTCGAGCATCTGCCCAGCGACAAGGACAAGGCGATCTGGCAGTCGCCGAGGTTCACCCAGGGGCTTGCCGACTGCACGACGAACCCGCCGCCGGATCCCATGCCCGGCTCCTGAGTGGGAGTCCATCAGACAGACGAAGGGCCGGTGCAATGTGTGTCGCACCGGCCCTTTTCTCTTCTCGCCGTCACGCGAAGGTGGTGTGGTCCGCAGCAGGTGGCCCCGTCCGAGAGGAAAGGAATCGAGCAGGGCCACCTGCTGCGGCGATGCGCCGCCAGGGGGGACTGACTGGGCGCTGCTGCGACTCTACTGGTATTTGAGCAGAAGCACAAAGAGCGCATTTGACGTATCAAGTAGCATTGACAAGATGGCCTCATAGATCAGTCAGACAAGGCAGGGAGAAGCCGCGCATGACCGTCACACAGGAGTTGGAGAAGACGACGCAGCCCGTGCGTGGCATGAAGAAGAAGCCGCCGGGCGCGACGCAGAGCAGCAGTAGTGGCCGCCAGGGCATGTTCGTCCGGCTGGATCCGGACGACAAACAGCGCGCGGAGTACTGGGCCGACAAGCGCGGTTTCTCCTCGGTGAACGAGTACGTGGCCGAGGCGGTGGTCGAGAAGATCCGGCGTGAGAACCTCGACTACGACCTGCCGACCCTGGAGATCGCGCGGCTCAACGAGCTCGTCGACCAGGTCGCGGCGCTGGCGAAGAACTCGGCGAACCTCGAACGCGTCGTCACCACGGGCTTCGACTCGCTGATCGGGCTCACCCGCGGCGACAACTACCTCCTGGATGACGAGGAGGACGGTGAGCTCGGATGAGCCGGGACTTCGCAGAGATGCTGGAAGCGGCCACACCCACCGCCGAGGTGATGGAGGTGGACACGTCGTTCCTCGACGCCTACCGGCGCGGCGGGAGCGAGGAGCTCAAGCGCGTCCAGGCCCAGGCGGCACAGCCTGAGCCTGAGGTGGCAACGCCCGAGCCGGAGGTGCGGCTCGATGAGGCCGTCGACGGCGACTCTCAACTCGAGGTTGAAGGCCCGCAGGCTGATCCCGACGTGGACGCCGAAGAGGATCGCCTGGAGCTGGAGCCGGACCACGAGCCCGACGCCGGCGACTCACAGCGGGCCGGGGGATCCAACCAGCGTGGTGGTGGTGCCGGCGGTGGACAGGGAGGAACTGCCGGGGTGCTCCCGGGCGGTGCGCCGGCGGGCCCTGCGGCCGATGCTGTTCCGGCTCCCGGGGCACAGCCGGACGTCGAGGACGCCGCCGCAGCCGAAGTCGCTGCTCATGACGTCGTCGCCTCACCGGATGAACCCGAGCATGTAACGCCCGGCTCGCTGCAGCTCACCGACCATCAGGACGCCGTCCAGAGTGCGGCCTCGAAGGGGGGCACGGGTAGCACCACCGACGCAGCCGCCACGCTCCCCCAGTCGGGCTTCCGGCTCGCCGGCGTGCAGAGCCAGCCGCACATCAAGGCGCTGCCCGAGAGCATCATGAACGCGCTGCGGGAGCAGCTGCGAACAGCCGCAGTCCGCGAGCTGGGCGTGAGCGACAGCGCTGCTCGGGAGTTCAGCCAGCGGCTGAGCCAGGGCACGCTGGTGACGGCGTTCCTGCTGGCGCAGCTCGACCTGCACCTTGATGCCGATCCTGCCACCGAGCGCGCCGTCGAGCTGTTCCGCTCCCGCGACCCGCTGCTGGGCAGCGTGGTGGCACGCCTGGCGAACATCGAGGCCGCTGAACGCGAGCGGGACGGGTTGCTGCGCAAACTGCGCGACGAGTTGGGCGAGGTGCGCCAGACCAGCGCGGTGGTCGAGCAGGCGCTGGCGTACTCCATCGCCGACCGTACGGAGAACTTCTTGCGGGGCTCGCACAACCTCCACGACGCGCCGATCACGCACAAGGAGGCGATCTACCTCCGGGACAAGGCCCGGGAGGCGACCAGGAAGCAGTTGAAGCTTGAACGCGAGCGGGAAGGACGGCCGATTCGATGACCACGACAAGCAAGGAGAAGCTCTTCCCCGCCCGGCAGCGCTGCAAGACGTGCGGCAAAGGTCTGGGCCTCCGCGCCCAGGACCCGGTGTACCTCGGCCTGTACTGCACTCCGCAGTGTGCGGGTATGGCCGCGCCGGCCTCGCGGCCCGAGGACGCGCGGGCAGTTGTGGCAGTCGGCTGTCCCCGGTGGCGGTGGCCTGGTCCCCGACGAGCCGTGGGAGCCCCCGGCGGAGGTGGAGGAGACCGGCGACGCCTACGTCCTTGAACTGGACGTGCCTGGCCTGCGCAGGGACGAGGTCGTGGTCGAGGTTCTCGACACCGAGCTCACGGTGCGCGGTGAGGTCAAGGACAAGGAGCGCGGCGGCATCCTGCGTCGACGGACCCGCAGGGTCGGACAGTTCGCTTTCCGCACGGGGCTGCCTGCGGCGGGGAGTCGTTGGCTCGGCGGTTGCTACGGCGCGGTTCGTCACGCGGGGCGCGGCGGGCACGGCGATGCTGCCGCTGTCGGGCGGGATCAAAGATCGTGACGGGGCTGCTGTACGGCACGGGCCCGGCCGATGCGCGGCAACTGCTGAGGAACACGGAGGACGAGTACGCGGCCGCCGCGCGTGCGCTGGCGGCGTCGCGGGCGGGTGAGACCCTCGTCGAGCACGTCGAGGACCAGGCCGCCGCCGACGCGCTCGGCTCGGTGCGCCGCCAGGACGAGGAACTGCTGCAGGCCCTGGAGCACAGCCTCGCCGAGCACGCCCGCGCCGTAGGCACGCCCACCAACGGCTCCCGGCCGGCCCAGGGCGGCGGAGCTCTGGCCGACGCGGCAGTCCACACGGTGCGGGCTGTCTTCGAGCGGGCGCGTGAGGTGACCCGGCGCGGCGGCCGACAGGCCAGGGGTGCGGCCGAAGGCGCGCTGCGGGAGACGGCGCAGCCTGGCCGCATGGCCGAGGACGTTCAGGGAGCGGTCACGCGGGAGGAGGTCTGCCGATTGCCGGGTTCAGCCAGCTCAGCACCGACAAGATCCAGCAGCAGCTGCGCACACTGTCCCAGTCGGAACTGACAGTGATCGAGGGCTACGAGCGCGCGCATGCCCGCCGCAAGGGCGTGCTGCAGGCGATCCAGCGACTGCGCGGCAGTGAGCCGTGGGACGGCTACGACGCCATGGGCACGGCCGAGATCACCGCGCGGCTGCAGGACGCTCCCTCCGGCGTGGTCCGCCAGGTGATGGAGTACGAGCAGCACCACCGGCAGCGCCAGGACGTCATCTCAGCCGCTGAGAGGCGCATCCCCAGCAGCTGACCGGGCACAAGAGGAAGCCGCCCCGGGAGCACCATGCGGGTCCCGGGGCGGCATCGCGCTTGCTACGGCCTGTGGGGCCGGGCAGATCGCACGGCACGCGTAGGGCCTGTGCGGGGTGCGGTCATTCGCCGGCCGTGATCTCGATGCGCCGTGGCTTGGCGGCCTCCGCCTTGGGAACCTTGACGGTCAGCACCCCCTCGCTGAGGGCCGCGTCCACATTCTCCGTGTTGATCTCGCCGGGAAGCAGAGTGCGGTACTCGAACCGGCCGGACGGCCGGTCCGCCGCGTGCCGCGGCGCAGGACGCCAGTACGTTCGCGTTCCTTGTACTCGCCGGAGATGGACAGCTCCCGGTCGTTCAACTCGATGTTGATGTCGTCCCGCTTGACGCCGGGGACATCGATCTCGATCAGGAAGGCGTCATCGGTTTCCTCGATGTCGGTCAGCGGCGCCCATGCCGCGCCCTCCGCTATCGGTGCCAGGGCGCCGCCGAAGGTGGACTCCACAGATTGCCCAGGCGGCCGAAGAGGTCGTTGAACTCGGCGAGCGGGTCCGCAGTCCAGCCGGGGAACCGCCGTTTTGCGACGTTCCCCCGTGGCTGGGGCTGACACCGGCCGGCGCGCCCCGATTCGGGCCTGCCCATCGTGTGCCGGCGAGCCGGGTGGCACCCGCGACCGCCGAGCGGTATTGGCCCGGACAATGGGACACCTGCGACTGATCAGGACGTCGTGGAGGCCATCACGGCTTGGAATGCCTTCATGCACGGCAGACAGTGCTTGTCCACCGCCTGGTTGCGGGGCTCCTCACGCTTGTCGACGCCGCACAGCGTCAGGGTCTTGTCGGTCGTCAGCACGTGCCACACCGGCTCTCCCGAGGCGTCTGCACCGCACCACATTTCATGCATGATCGACTCTTCCGCAGGAGTGGAGGCCCCTCCCATACCAGCACGGCCCACAGGGGCCGACGCCCCGGGGCAGCCATGCGGGTGACACCTACTGGCGCGGCGAAGTGCGCGAGTTGCGCGCCCTCACGATCAGCGCGTTCGTCGCGCACGCCGTCCGCCCTCACCGTGCTCGCGCACCGCTCAGTGAGATGATCATCCGCAGGGTGAAGCAGGGGGCTGGTGGCGCGGCCCGCGCACTGGTGCCGAGAGATCACTGGTCATGAGGGCTCCGGCTCCTCGTTCCCGGGCGTGGCTGGCCGCGGCCAGCCAAAGAGCAGATCGTAGCCCGGGGGGGAGCTGCAGGAGGACTCTCCCCATCAGGTCTTCGCCCGCGGCATCGGCCGCAACGCTGAGCACCGCGCTCACATCCCAGGTCGCTGTCTGTTCGGTGGCTCCCTCGATCCATGCCGCTGTGGCCCGGATGAACCGCTCCGGGGAGAGCGGTTCGTGGGCTTGGAGCGGGTTGAGCAGCACCATGGCGAACGTTTCGGGAAGCCGGGATGCCAGCTCGGCTCGTGCCTCACCCACCAGGTGTGCGCCCAAGAGGGCGAGCACAACGCGGGCGGCCCGCTCAGCCTCCTGCGGTGTGCTGTACTCACCCCGCTCCTGCACCGCTGCCAGGAACTCGTCCCACTGCATGCGCATGGAATGCCTCCCTGGTCCATGCGGGCCGACCTCCGTCGCGGCAGGCACTGACGCTGCATGGTGGCCCCGCCGTGATCATTGACCGCCACTGTTCGTATCGCCACCTTCAGGACTGCCGACCTCGGGACCGGCCGTGGCTACCGCTGGGGGCGGCGAGTTCACGACCCTGGTAGAAGCCTTCCTGCTCCTCGACGACGTACGGGGCCATCCTGACGCGCCGCTGCGCCTCGGACTCGGAGGCCCGCCAGGAATCGCACGCCTCCTTAGAGTCCCAGAAGGAGACGCCGGTGATCTCCCGTCCATCCTCGGACCAGTACGCGAAGGCGCGGCGCAGACCCTCGGGGTAGGGGTCTGGCTGCCACGCTCCCTCGAATTGCTCCAGGGTGCCTGGCCGAAGGCGGCGCGTGGTCACCCAGACGAAGCGCTCCTCCATCGCGGCCTCCTCTGCAGCGCAGGGTCAGCTTGCCCGCCCCGTGATTGTTGCCGGGACGTCAGGTGACGCTGCCGGTGCTCCCGGCGAAGAGAATGCTGGCGAGTTCGTCGTCCAGCGACTGGCGGACTTTGCTCATCAGGCCACCCTGGGTGGCCTCGCCGACGACCTCCACGACGCAGCGGGCCTCGTGGGTGGCCTTGGCCATGTCGGCGCTCGCGCGCTGAGCGACGCGGTTGAGGAATTCCTGGTACTCCATCCGCACACCGGTTTCCGGCTGATCCGGGGCGGTGGCGACGCGGTGCAGATGCTCACCGATTTCCTGTGGCAGTTGGGCGGCGAGGTTGTCCGCCAGGGGGGCGGGGATGCGCTCGGCCAGAGTTTCCAGAGTGGCGCGGGTGGCGGCCTCCGCGGTACCCCGGCTGTCCAGATGGGCCCGGGACTGTACCTACCCGATGAAGGTGTCGTGGTCCATCGTGGCTCCTTCCGGCTCTTCGAAGGCCGATGTTCGTACCCGGATGGCGCGATCGTCCTTTCTGCGGACAGCGGGTGGACGGCATACCTGCTTGCTCCGGATGAGGCCCCAGTCCCGGGTGCGTCTTCTCTTTCAGCATCGCGCCGATGCCCTCATCGCGCATACGGCGGGCGGCGCCGGAGAAGGACGGCGACCGGATGAACGGCTGCACCGTCTTCCAGCAGCGTCACGGTGTGGACACCGCCGTCACGTTGGCCAGCCGGTATTGCGAGCGGTTCGCCGACCACGCCGTCTCGGTCGCGTGCCGCGTGGTCTTCCTGGTTACGGGCGCGCACGCGAAACGACCTGGCCGATCCGCCCATACCGCGTGATCACCGATTGGCCTTGTCAACGGCGGGAGCGGCTGTCCACCGCACCCGGCCGCGAACGCCGCCGAGCCCGGAGAGCCTCATACAGGCTCCACCGGAGCAAGCTCGACGGCGTTTCCACGGAAGGCTGGGCAGCACCCGAGCCCGCTCCCGCACCGGCGCCTCGATCATCCCGTTGCGGGTGCCGCTGATCGCCGGGGAGACCACGGCCTCCTACCTGGCACGGACGGCGGCCGCCAACGCGCTGGAGCACAGCGAACTGCTGCGCGCCCTGCAGCCCCGCCGCCGCATCCGAACACCCGCCCTGCGGCCGGCCGCCGAGGTCTACCTGTCGCCCCCGAGCCTGCACCTGCTCGCGGACCTGATCCACCGCCCGGCCGACCAGCTGGCCCGCGCCCTGCCCCACCTGCGTACCACGCACCTCCTCGAAGACGACACACTCCAGGTGCGCAGTGCAGCGTGGCCGCGCGGCGCCGGGCGAGGGCCGCTGCCCGGCTGCCCGCTGTGCATGGAAGAAGGCGCCTGGCTGGTCTCCTTCGACCGCCTGTGGACACCGTGCGGGTGCGGCCGCCGCTGGCTGGTCGGCGACCACGGCGGCTACCTCATCGACACCACTCCGCTGCCCGAGCTGGCCCGCGCACTTCTGCAGCACCGGGCCTTCGTACACCGGCTCGGCCCGGCAGTGACCCGCTCGTCGCGGACGCCCACCAGGTCGCGATGTGGTGGTGGGTCCACCGCCGCCAGGTCGGCGGCCAAACGTGGCGGCGCAGGGAAGACGCCCTCGGCATGCCCAAGGGCCAGCGACGGACGGCTCCCGCGGTCGTCTACCCCGAGACCGTGACGCTCGCCGAGGCCATGTGGGCCTGGGAGCAGCGCCGGCACCGCCCGGGAGCCGACCCGCAGGCCTGGCCCTGGCACGTCGCCGAACAACTCAACGTGCCAGGGCTCGCCCGGGGTCTTGGGCCCCGGCGCGAGGGCGTGCCACTCGCCCGCTGGCTCACCCACCACACCGCCCGAGCACCCGGGCGCGGCACCGCGGCAGCCAGGGCCGGAATGGCCACCGGCGCCCCGGAACAGCAGGACGTACGCCACGCGCACGCCGCGCTGTCCCACATGACCGCACCCGAGCGCGCGCATCCTCAACAGCATCTACAGCCCCGGACAGGTGCTCGGCTTCATGCGCCACCTGGACCTGGCCGTCGGAATGCGCCTGCACTTCCTGATCTTCGCCGCGATGTCCGGCCTGCCGGTGCTGCCGCTGTCGTACGCCGGAAAGGTCTTCGACTTCGCCCGCCGGATCGGCGCCCCGGCACTGGTCGGTGTGGCGCGCGAACAGGCCGGGCTGCTGCTGGCGGAAGTGGACCGGCTGTGGGACGAATACCCCGAGCACCAAGCGCAACTGCAGTCCCGTGTCCGGGAACTGCGCGCACTTGCCCAGGACAACTGCACCCGCTGCAAAGCCATCCTCGACATCATCGACGGCATGACCAGCAGCGGCTAGCAAGCCGGTCCGCCCCGACGTCCACGCACCCGCTGCCGACTCACCGCACCAGAGCGTGCACAGGCGTAAAAAGGTCAGGCTGCCGGCGACTCGCGTGCGTCGTACCCTGATCGATGGTGGCCCTCGAACGCGGCTGCCCTGGCCAGCACCGGAGTCGCATCCTTCCTTCCGGCCAGCCGGACGCGTGAGATGCCCCCTCCTCAGCGTCGGCGCCGCGCCAGGGCAGTCCGCCACCGTACCGGCTACGGCGCTTGCCCGGCCCCGCAAAGTAGCGTCCACTTCCGCTGCGTCAGCTGCCACGGCACCGTGCCGTAAAGTCGCAGACCTCCATGACCGGCTTCATCAGTTGCCTCGCCCCGGCCGGACTGCTGCGCAGCAGGAGTCGGACGACCGTTGGTGCGGACGTCTCATTTGGCGGGCGAGCCGCAGCACGGCGGCACCTGCGAAGTAGGCGGCGAGGGCCGGGGTGGGCAGGCCGGCGGGATGGTGATCTCCCGGTTCGGCCAGGGCGATGCCGAGGAGCCCGGCCAGCACACCGGCCGTACCGGTGAGAGTGAGCAGGTTCGGCAGTACGCCGGTCGCTCGGCCCGGCCCGGGATGGGGACCTCTGCGCCGCTCGATGCGTCCGAAGACGGCGACGAGCACCGTGAGGATCAGGGCCAGCACGAGGAGCCAGGGAATGCGCAGCGCCAGCCAGGCCGGTGACCCCGGTGGGGGTTGCGGCAGCAGCCCGGTGGGATACAACGCCAGCACGCCCAGCACGGCGGCGGTCATGTGCCACAGGAACAGCGTGATGATCACCGAGTTGACCGTCACCACGGCCGTCCACGGGCCCAGGCGGCGCAGCCACCGGCGGGCCGGGTCGTGCACCAGCAGAGCCAGTCCCGTCTGGGTGGCGGCCAGCGCCATCAGCGCCAGCGTGGGAGGTGAGGTGTTGTGGATCTCCTGCCCCGCCACCGCGACCATGCTGATCGGGTATGGGCCGAGGACCGTCAGCAGCACCAGGGCGCCGAGTCCGGCCAGGGTGAGGGGGATCGCGATGCCGCGTCGGTCGGGCAGTCGCCCGTCCTGCCAGGCGAAGCCGAGCTGGTGCACGGCCAGCCAGGCGAACAGGAAGTTGGCCTCTCCCACGTAAGGAATCCGCAGCCCCAGCCGTGCCGCATCGCCCAAGCCCACCAGGAGGGTCAGCATGATCGGTACGGCCAGCCCGTACCGGCGGTGCAGGGCGAGCATCGGAGGCGTGAACACGACCGCGGCCAGATAGGCCATCAGGAACCACAGCGGGATGGCGGCCAGCCATACGGCGGTGCCGATCAGGCCGGGATCGACGCCGAGCGCCCTGGACAGGAGCGCGGCCAAGGCCAGCACGGCCAGCAGCGCCGTGGCGGGGCGGACAAGACGGTCGGTACGGCGCAGCAACCAGCCGGTAGTGCTGCCGCCCCGCTCGCGGTGGGAGGCCAGGGAGGCGGCGTTGGCGAAACCACCGACCAGGAAGAAGACCGGCATGACCTGGAACAGCCAGGTGGACGGACGCGTCCAGGGCGCGAGCGCCAGGACGGAGTCGCCGCGCAGCGTCCCGTCGTAGGTCACGTGCACGGCCAGCCAGTGGCCGACCACCACGGTGACGATCGCGATCGCGCGCAGCAGGTCGACATGGCGATCGCGGTGCGCCGGGGTCTGCTCGGCCAGCCGGCGCAACTCCCGCAGCACAGAGATCACGATCATGTCCCTTGCCAACGGACGGTTCACGGGTCCGCCGTCCGAGAACGGTGCCCCTGTTCATGCATGCGGGGAGCGTTGTCCCCCTTCGTGACCTCAACCCTCTCGCCGTGTCGGGCGCAAGGGAAGACACCACGATGCTCGGGGCCGTCCGCACCGGATCGGCCCACGGCGGCTACTCAGTCCGATCTGCTCATTCAAGCCAGGTCAGCTCGAACTCCACCCGGACGTCGTCGGACAGGCGCAATACGCCCAAGAACAAAAGCGCAGACAACCGGCGTCGGCTGGCCGGGCACCGGTGCCGGTTCGACTGCGCGGGCGGAGCGGGGGCCGAGCCGTGCGGCCTGAGTGCAGGGGTAGACAGGCGACGGGGGAGCGCCTGCCTACCCCAACACGAGTACCCGCTCACGGGGGGCGAAGCGGGCCTCACAGCCGCCCTCGCGGCCTCCTACTACAGCGCCCCCCAAGCTGCAGATGTCACACCCAGATCATTCACGATCGCTGGGCCAACCACGCGACGAGGCACACCGGACCCCGGCCTGTGCACGGTGCGGAGCCCCCACGACGCTTCACTGCGGCGTGCCGACCCTCAAACGAACGTGCTCACCACCAGCTCCACCATGCCCATCACGCGGTCAGACACCGGTAATCCGTGCTGGACCCGCAGATCCGTCAAAGGCCCGGGCCAGAACCCGAGCCTGGGCGATCTCCTCACCGCCATCGAGCGCGGCTGACACCGCTATCCGCCCACCGGGCAAGTGCGGGCAACGCGGATCCGTCACGGCTTCGAACTCTGTACACGGCGTGCGCCCGTTCGGTTCGGCGGTGCGGCACACGGCCGCGTCGTTACGTAGCAGCTGCCGGCCGCGCGGTGTAGCGTCGTTATCCAGCAGTCGTGGTTCCGAAGTCCCGTTCGCCCGTGATCACGATCATGGGCGTTCTTGCTGTTCAGCGCCTCTCCGGACCAGGGCGATCACCTCCCGGGCCTGCACGGTGCGAGCCCGGGTTTCCTCGAAGGAGCAGGTCATGGCCAAGGGCACCGTGAAGTGGTTCAACAGCGAAAAGGGTTTCGGTTTCATCGAGCAGGAGGGCGGCGGACCCGACGTCTTCGCCCACTACTCCAACATTGCCGCTCAGGGCTTCCGCGAGCTGCAGGAGGGGCAGAAAGTCGAGTTCGACGTCACGCAGGGCCAGAAGGGCCCGCAGGCGGAGAACATCCGCCCGGCGTGACCACAGCGCCCCGCCAGTGCGGATGGAAGGCCACCGCCTGGACATGTACGAGGTGAGATCACCGTCTCAACTCGACGTGAAGCGGCTGCCGAACAAGCAGCCTCTACGACGTCGTCGTGTTGCGCCTGACGATCCTGGTCGTCGAGCAGGCCAAGCCCCGCAAGACCGTCGTCAGCGCCGGGTGAGGGCCGCCAGCAGATCAGCATCTGACCACCGAAGCCCCCGCCGGGTGGGTCACGTCCGCGCCACCGCCCCCGGTGATTGCTGCGCCCGGGGCGGCCGGCCGCGGGCAGGCCGACCCTGAAAATGCGCACATGCGGCACGTCGATGAGGGAGGCCACCGTGGCGATCGCATGGGAACCGTTCCTGGCCCAGGTGCAAGAACGCGGCGAGTACACCACCACGCGGGAGGCCGAGCGGGTCACCCGGTCGGTGCTGGCCGCCCTGGGTGCCCATCTGCCGGGCTCCGAACGCGAGGAACTCGCCGACCAGCTTCCGGCTCAGTGTCAGCCGCTGCTGCTCGAACCGCTGTCGGCGACCAAACCGCTCACCCCGCACGAGTTCGTCGAAGCTGTCGCCCTGCTCATCGAGGGCGCCACCCCCGAGACCGCCCGCTGGGACACCGGCGCCGTCCTGAGCACCCTGGCCGACATTGCAGGCACGGACCTCCTGCACCGCATCCTCACCCAACTCCCACCCGGCTACGCGCTGCTGTTCGGCCGCTCCGAACTGGCCTGAGGGCAGGTGCCACGAAGCAATCGGCGCCGTCTCGGGCAGTTGGGGACACGATGAGGGGCTGGGGCAGCCTGGCACGGTTGGGGGGGGCGCCTCCGGGCGGACCGGCCGGTTCAGTACCGGGCCGTCCTGCCCGGCGAGATCAACGCCGAAGGCGTCGACGCGAAGCTGAACGAGGGCCGTGCTCAGCGTCAAGGTGCCCAAGGCCGAAGCCGCCAAGCCGCGCCACATCGAGATCACAGCCGGAGACTTACACCCGGGTCGCGAGTAGCCCTGGAGCCTGAGTGAGGGTCGCTCCAGGGCTTGCTCATTGTGTCCGTCTCCGCGTGCCTGCAGCGCGAGTGCCTGCCTCCGTTCACCTGCCAGGGTCGGCACACTCGCCCGTTTGGCTCACGGGGCGGTGCGTGTTTCGGCGGCGGAGATGACCTCCCGGCGCCGGCGGTGGCTTCGTTCGTAGTCCAGGACCTGGTGGGCGACGCTGGAGGGGACGTTCTGCAGCTGGGCGGTGATCTTGTCGGGGTTCATGGTGTCGTAGCCGTCCCAGGGTTCGCTGCCGCGCAGTTGCTCGATGGCGTCCAGGACTCCGGGCCGGTTGGCGTGGGTGCGTTCGTATCCCTCGATGACCGTCAGGTCCGACTGGGACAGTGAGCGCAGCTGCTGCTTGATGTCGTCGACGCTGAGCTGGCTGAAGCGGGTGATCGGCAACTCCTGCTCCCGGGTCACGGCACCCTGGACCTCTTCGGCCATGCGGGCCGCATCGGGCATCTCCCGCACGGCGCCCTCGGCCGCACCCCTGGCCCGCCGGCCGCCGCTCTGGGCGACGTCTTGCACTCGGTCGGCGGCGGTCCGCACGGCGCGCGCGGCCGCGTCGGTCCAGCCGCCGCCGTTCTCCTGGACGAAGCCGTTGGCCGCGGCCGCCACGGCCCGCGCGTTCTGGGCGACGCTGTCCTCCAGCCGTTCGAGCAGTTCCTCGTCCTGGCGGCGCAGTGCGGCGAGCAGGTCGGCGGTGGCCTGGTCGTGCACTTCTTCGGCGATGCTCTGGCCGGCCCGGCAGGCCGCCAGCGCCCGGGCTGTGACCGCGTACTCGTCCTCAGCATTCCTCAGCAGCCGCCGCTCGTCGTTCGGCCACCGGCCGCGCAGCATCTCCGTCACGAGCGTGGATCCGATGGTCAGCGGCAGCATGGCGGTGCGCACGGCGCTGCGTGAGATGAACCGCGCCATATTCACGGTGTCCCCGACCAGCCCGCTGCGGGGCCGCAGCTCGCGCACGTGGTGCTCGATGCGCTGAAGGCTGTCCTGGACGTCGTCCACCTGGCGCTCGAGCATCTGCCGGTAGGGGCCGGGCGGCGTGATCGTCACATCCGCCCTGAACCGGTCGACGACCGCCTCATGCGCCTCACGGGCATCCTCCAATGCCGGTACGAGCGCGTCCGTCATCACTGCCATGGGGGTGCTCCTGGGGGTGGTGGGGGTTAGGCGGCCGGCCAGAGGGGCCGCGCGTGCGGAAACGGCTGCCTGCGGCCATTCCCGCGGCCGGGCAACCAGCACCATCCTGTGGGACCTCGGGCAAGATCGCCTGGAGGCTTGGCCCGTTCGCGCTGCGCAGGCCCGCCCGCCCGGTGAGGGCCAGACGACGCGGCCGCGCGCGCCGTGCGGACCACCGCCGTTCCTGGGGGTCTTTTCGTGTCGCCGCCGGCGACATCACGGCCGGCGTCGGATGTCACCTCTCCTTTCAGACCGTGGCGCAGCTCTTGGACAGCGAGAGCGCGGCCTTCGCAGCGTCCGGGACGGCCACCCTCGGTGTTTTCGCACTGGGGTGGATGGCCATGGTGCACCTCCATCGCGAGCGCCTGGACTGGAATACTCCTCAGCCGTAGCGCTCATCGTCCCGGCTCGTGAGGCGGAATCGCGGGATGCTGGTGGCACCATGCGGATGCTCTGTGTCCTCGCCGTCCTGGTGGGCGCGAACCTGCTCAACAATTGGCTCGCGCCCGGCACCTACGTACTCACCTGCGTGGTCGCGGCTGCCGCGCTGCTGCTGATCGCCCGGTGGGACGGTCTCACCCGGGCCGATCTCGGGCTCGATACGGTTGCCCTGTACCGGGGCCTGCGGTGGGCATCGGTCCTGGTGGGTGCGGTTCTTGCCGTCCTCTTGGTCGGGCTTGCTCTGCCGGCCACGAGGGAGGCGTTCGAGGACGAGCGCGCCGCGGGCCTGACCCTTGGACAGCTGCTGTGGCGGGTGCTGATCCGGGTGCCGGTCGGCACCGTGCTGCTGGAGGAGACCGCCTTCCGCGGTGTCCTGTGGGCCATGGTGCGGCGTCGGCACGGTACTGCGTGGGCCACCGCGGTGTCGTCGTTGCTGTTCGGGCTCTGGCATGTGCTTCCCTCGCGCGGGCTGAGCCGGGCCAACGCGGCCGCAGCGGTCCTCGGCACCGGGCCGACAGGCACCGCGCTGTCGGTCGCGGCCGCCGTTGTCGCCACGACCGCAGCCGGGGTCGTCCTGTGCGAGCTGCGGCGCCGATCCGGGAGTCTGCTGGCGCCCGCGGCGCTGCACTGGGCCCTCAACGGCTTCGGCTACGTGCTGGCCTGGACAGTACCTCGATGGAGGGACGAGGACTGAAACCGCAGTGCCGGATGCCAGCACGATCCGGAACACCACCACCCACATATCGTCAGCGGCAGGCGCCGCTGCGGCTCCCGGGACCGGAAGACCAGCCGGGGGCGGTGGCCTCCGGCCTGCCTTTCGACGAGTCGGTCAGCCGGGACAGGCTGAGGGCAGCTACCTCAGGGGCCGCCTTGGCCTGGCCGCCGCGGACGAGGGACTCGTTGACGAAGACGCCCTGTTCGTTCCACACGTACAGCAGGATCGGCCGTACCAGTCGGTGAGTTCGTCATCGCGCTTGGTGCGTACGCTGCTGCGCGTCGGCAGCAGCGCCGCAGCGCGAGCTGTGGCGGCGCCGGCGAAGCACTCGCCCCTCTCCGGCGCGTCGATCTCCAGGAGCCGTACCCGGGCCACCGTGTCCTTCGGCACGATGCTGCCGTCGCCGCGCCCATCGATGGTGTCTCCGTCGATGATCCGCAGCACCACCGCGCCCGTCGTCGGCGAGGCCGGAGGGTTGCTGGTGGCCGGTGGCGTCGTGGGGACGTCGCGCGGCTGGGGAGGCGGTGCCGTCCGCTGAGGTGTCTGAGCCGGTGGCGAAGTCGTCGGTGTACCCACGGGCGCCGTATCGGACGTGGAACTGAGCTCTTTCTCCAGGAGCGAGCCCCACACCACGGAGGTCCAGAAGGAGGCCCTGGCTTTGTTCACGAGTCGTCTCGTGAACATCCGCAAGGCTCAAGATCGCTAAGTGCGCCTGCCCGCCGGTCGCCCAGGTCCACGAACCCCCGCACCCAAAGGGGCTGGCACGGAGGGAGAGAATCCACTCACGGACTGTAACGTCGATAGGGTGCGTACCGAGCGAGCACTCACAGGTCTGGACCGGCTGTCCGCCAGGCTGGACCGTGAGCGGAAGCGGCCGGCACACATCGATAGGCCGACGATGAGCCGACACCGCATCGTGCTGCTCGCCGCGGCGCTGGTCTTCGGTCTGGCGATCGTCTGGGCCGTGGTGATCACCTCGTGGTTGGTCCGGCTCGACTGGCGGCTGATGTTCTTCCGTCCGTACCAGCAGTGGCCCCAGTTCCACGCCTTCGCCGACTACTACGTGGTGCTCGGCCAGCGCGGCCCGACCGCGGTGATGGTCGCCGCTTGGCTGAGCTGGCGCTCGTGGCGGCAGCACGTCGTCCGTCCGCTGCTGGTGCTCGGTGTCTCGCTGCTTCTGCTGAACATCACCGTCGGCGTCGCCAAGATCGGCTTGGGCCGCCTCGGCCCGCACCGCGCGACCGTGATCGGCTCGAACGAGATGGGCCTTGGCGGCGATATTTTCCCCAGCGGCCACACCGCGAACGCTGTGGTGACTTGGGGCATCCTGGCATACCTGGCATCCACCCCGAGAGCGCGGCGCTGGCTGTCCGCCCTGTCGGCGGCGACCGCGCTCGGCGTCGGCCTCACCACCGTCTACCTCGGTACGCACTGGCTGAGCGACGTCCTGCTCGGCTGGGCCACGGGGCTGCTGATTCTGCTGGCTCTGCCGTGGTTCGAGCCGCTGATCGCCCGGACCGAGGTGTGGATACGCGACCGGCGTGACCAGTTGCGCACTTGGTGGCGGGCCCCGGACGTTCACGGCGCGCCCGCGCCCGCTCCGGCAGGTCCGCCCGTGGTGCTGGTGCGGCGTTCCCCGGCCGAAGGGAGGCCCCCGGCGCGCGACACGGTATCGCCTGCGAGCCGCTCGCCCCGTGCGCCGGTGCACCCGCGACCGGCCCGCACACGGCCCGCTCGGAGCTCGCGTCGATCATCCACGTCGACAGTCGCAGGCCACCGAGCGCCGACGGCATGCCGTGCGGGACGACCTCGGCGTCCCGACCTCTGACAGGCGGCTGACCGGCACGGCACGCGCCAACGGGACCGCACGCACACCACATCACCCACAACGGCGCAGGACCCGGCTCCCGATGAGCAAAAGCCGGGGCCTGCGCCGTTGCGGGCGTGCCGTATCAGGCCCTTGCAGCATCTGGTCAGTGCTGCGACGCAGCTCACCAACGGCCTTCCCAAGACCGGCCTGGTGACGACATCAGGCTGGCAGGATCCGTACCGGCTGCTAGCTAGTGCCGCATCAGGCAACGTTCGCCCTGTCGATGACGGTGCGGAGGCGTTGGTCGTTGGCATGACGGTTCCGCCAGATGATGTAGCGGCGGATCATGCTGCCCTGTTCCTTGTGGTCTACGTGGTCGGTGCCGTCGAGGGTGAAGTAGCGCAGGGCGGTGAACTGGGCCTCGATCCGGTTCAGCCAGGAGCTGTTGGTCGGGGTGTAGGCGATCTCGACATTGTTCGCCACGGCCCAGGCGCCGACCCGCTGACACTTCTTGGTCGTCAGATGCGGGGAGAAGTTGTCGCAGACGATCGCGATGCGGATCCCGGGCGGATAGAGGGACCGCAGGTAGCGGCAGAACTCCAGGAACTGTGTGCGCTTCTTGACGGGCTTGATATGCCCGTAGAGCTTGTTCTTCGTCAGGTCCAGGGCGGCGAACAGATGCCGCACCCCGCCGTAGCGGTTGTAGGTGGCCCGGCGTCTGCGGCGGGGTTCACGGTCGGGGTCTTTGTGCTTGCCACCGCGTTCGGCCCATTGTCGGCCAGGGTGTGGCATCAGGTTGAACGGGCCGAACTCATCCACGCAGAAGATAATTTCCGGCTCTCCCTCTTCGGGCATGACCTCGCCGTCGGCGATCGCGTAGAGATGCTCGACCCGCGCCTTCTTCGCCGCGTATTCCGGGTCGCGGGAGGTCTTCCAGGTCTTCAGGCGTTGAAAGGAGACGCCGTCCTCGCGGAGCAGGATGCGCAGGCCCTCGTGGCTGATGTCGTCGACCACCCCCTCAGCAACCAGGAAGTCGGCCAGCTTGGCCAGGCTCCAGGTCGAGAACGGCAGGTGGTGCTCGGCAGGCCGGGACTTGGCAATCTTCTTGATTTCGCGGCGTTCGGGCAGCGTGAACGTCTTCGGCCGTCCGCCCTTGTACTTCGGGTAGAGCGAGTCGAAGCCGTCGGCGTTGAAGTTGTGGATCACGTCGCGGACCCTGTCGTCACTGGTGAACGTGACCTCGGCGATCTTCGCCACTGGCATGCCCTGCGCGGACAGCAGGACCATCTGAGCCCGCCGCCAGGTCACCACCGACCCTGTGCCCCTGCGGATGATCCGCAGAAGCCGTCTGCCTTCGTCGTCCTCGATCTCACGGACACGTACTCGCTCAGCCACCCGCACAGCTTCCCTGCCGCGCGCCGCCGGCGAGTCTCATTCCGTCGGCGTGCCGATCCGAAGCCGATTGCCGTCAGGGTCGCGCAGCTCAATCTCACGCGCCCACGGAGCGTCCTTCGCCTGCACACCGAACTCGGAGGCGATGGCCTCGACATCACCGAAGCGGAGGTAGACCAACGTGTTGGGGCGGGCGTCGCCCGTGTGCTCCGACAAGAACAACCGCACCCCGCCCCGGGCGACCTCGACGAACGCGGGAAGTCCCGGCTCGAAGCGGTGTTCCCACTGCTTAGCGAAGCCCAGTCGCTGGTACCACGCGACAGCCGCCGCAGCGTCCTCGACGCGAAGAATGGGAATGACTTCCTCGTCCATGGCGCCATCGTCGCAGACCGCCCAGGGCGAACGTTGCCTGATGCGGCACTAGCGTCGGGTCAGTTCGTCGTATTGGTCGGCGTCCGGCACCGGGGAGCGGCTCACCCGGATCTTCGACTGGCCGTGGGGCCGCTTCTCCCAGTCGTCCATGAAACTCCCGTGAAGGCCGTGTTTACGAGCCAGGGCCAGGAGGGTCGCGGCGCGGTAGTAGAAGTCCTCGCACAGCACCTGGTGTTCGGTGCCTTCGGTGCGGTCGAAGGTGAAGTCGAAGAATCCCTTCTCGGTCAGGACTCTTCCGACGTTTGCGAGGCACTCCTCGATCACCTCCAGCGGCGAGTGGGAGAAGAAGCTGTGCGCGTGCACGACGTCGAAGTGGTCGCCGGGCAGGAAGTCCAGGGTGAGGTCGCCAGTGATGGTCAGGTGCGGCAATTTGTCCTGGAGCCCGCGTTCGACGAGGGTTTTCTTGGCGGCGACCAGGATGTCCGGCGAGATATCGATGCCGTAGTAGTTGCCGGTGTCGAGGTAGTCGATGAAGCGCCAGCCGCCGCGCAGGTTGCCGCAGCCGATGTCGAGCATCCGGTGCTCGGGGCGTAGCCCGTGCTCGACCAGGTAGTCGAACTGCAGCTGCCCGAGTGCCAGCCAGCGCTCATGGGTCTGGCTGCCGACCGCGGCCTCCGGGTTGCGGCGGGCGTCGCAGGCCATTACCGCCCGGTAGTAGCTGACGTGGTCGGGGTGCTTCAGGCGCAGCCAGGTGTCGCGGGTGGCGCGGCGGAGGTACGGGGCGACGCGACCGGGGTGGGTCAGGGCGTAGCCGACCCTGTGGGTGAAGGTAGAGCGGTTACGCTGCAGCTTCTTCGGGGATTTCGCATCCTGGGCCATGGCGGCGACCTCCGTACGAGGGGCGCCCCCCGGATGCGGGGAGCGTCCTGTGACAAGGGATGAAGACAAGGGCCAAAACAAGCCGGTGAGCGACCGGGCTTACCAGCGCACCGGCCCGTAGCGTCCTGGGTGGGCCCCACGCCAAAATAAGGGGCCGCCGCACGCGACACACGCCACCATGCACGCGACGGCCGCCCGAGGGCCGACGCCTGCCTCTTGGGTCACCTCGTGGTAGCGGGCCAGCATGCACCTGCGCGGCCTTGTCCCCCGGTCGCCGACCCCACTCCTCGAGCATGCGCACGTCAGGACAGCCGGATTGAACCCATTTGACAGGTATCACCTAGAAAGCAGCACAGGTCACTCCTCGGGCGAGGCCGGCCAGAGCCCGCACATCCGCCCGCAGAAACAGCAATGCCGACCGCCTGCGAGGTCTCGCCGACGCCCACCACCGCACCCGCGCCGTCAACCAACTGACAGCAGAGAACCGCCAACTGCGCAATGCGCTGTCGCACCCCGTTTCCCCCGTCAGAGTACTCCCGCCCCAGTCACACCCGAGCCGGACACCCTGACCCCTTCTCCCGGCCGCCTCGGAAACAGTCGCCCCCACGGAATGGCACGAACCGGAGCAGACTCTCTCTACGGTGCTGTCCGCGCCTCGGCTCCTTCGCCTCAACCCACGACAGCACGGGACACGGCGACACCAAGAAACCGCCCAGCAGGCCAGCCTGGGGAGGCGGCCCCGCCGAAGCGCGGGAACATCTTCGGCGGAGTCTGAGCCTGCGCACCCAGGTTGGGGCGCGGCGTTCCTGCTCGTGGGCCAGGCCACGCTGTCGCTGCCCGGCCTCGGCGCGTTCGTCTCCGAGCTGATGCTGGTGGTCGGCACCTTTCAGCGGTATGCGGTCGTGGCGGTCAGCGCCCTGATCCTCTCGGCGCTGTACGTGCTGTGGACGTACCAGCGGATGTTCACCGGGACCCCACCAGCGGCGGACGCGGACACCGTCACGACGCCCGTCCGCGCGAACTGCTCTTCCTCGTCCAGTTCCTGGTCGCGATCGTCGTCATGGGCGCGGTCCCCGGGCCGACGCCGGACGCGATCGGCACGTCACGGCACCTCATCGATCCGTCGCCCGGCCACCACGAATGTCTCCCCGACAATGTCTGCGGCGTCGTCGGCCTGGTCGGCCCGGCGGTATGGCGAAGCCGAGGACCGGGGCGACGTGCTCGGCATAAAGGCCGCGGAGGCGCTCCTCGGCGCTGGCCTGATTGCGGTCATGAATCATCCATGTCCGGCACCGGTGAGATCGACGCACCGGCCGACAGCAGTCTCTGCGCCAGCGCGCGACAACGCTTCCCGAGCTCCGGAGGGTCGAGTATCTCGAAGTCGTGCCCCAGCAGGAGTACGTGCATGAGCACGGCGTCCAGGCTGGCGGCGCCACTGAGCACCTCGCAGAGCTCGCTCCCGCGCCGTCGTACGACAGCCGCCGACGCCGAAATCTGCGCGCGCACCGTATCGGCCGACGCGTGCACGAGGAAGCGCGCCTGGTGCGGGTAGACCCCGCTCGCCACGCCCTCCTGCACATACGTCGCCGCATCGGGCGCCGCGCGCGGACAGAAGCGCCAGGCCCGTGCGGACGCGTCGGTCATCCGGTCGACGCGGAAGCTGCGCCAGTCGTCGCGATCGAGGTCGTAGGCGAGGAGGTACCAGCGCCGGTCGGAAGCGACCAGGCGGTAGGGCTCGACCCGCCGCCGTCGCACCTCGCTCCCGGACGGGTAGTCAAAGCCGGCCTCGACCTCGTCGCGGCAGGCTCTGGCCAGCGTCATGAGCACCTCGGGGTCGACCGGCGTGCGGCCTCCGTGAAAGGACTCCACCGAGCCGGAGAGCGCGCGCACCTCGTGCCGCAGCCGGGTGGGCAGCACCTGGTCGAGCTTGGTCAGCGCCCGCAGTGCGGCGTCGCCGGCGCCGGCGACCGCGCCACCCGCGCCGGCGAGCAGCGAGACCGCGGTGGCGATCGCCTCCTGGTCGTCGAGAAGCAGCGGCGGCAGGTCTTGCCCCGGCCCGAGCTGGTAGCCGCCGCCGACACCCTGGCTGGCATGCACCGGATAGCCGAGCGTGCGCAGCCGCTCGACATCACGCCGTACCGTGCGCGGCGTGACCCCGAGCCGGTCGGCGAGCTCGGGGCCGGTCCAGACCCGGCGCTGCTGCAGCAGCCCGAGCAGCGTGAGCACCCGCTCCGTAGTACCCCGCTCGTCACCGCTTGCCACATCCACGTCGCCCACCCTGCCAGAAATAGCGGACCGATCCTGTCCGCTAGAGGTGTCAGGGTGACTCCATGGACGCGAACGAAATCGACTTGAACCGGACGCTGCGCGAGCAGTTGGAGTTCCACTGGAACCACCAGCTCCGAGCCCGGCTTGAGGGCCTCACCGACGACGAATACTTCTGGTCGCCGGTGCTGGACGCCTGGAGTGTACGGCCGCACGGCAGATCGACGGCGCCTGCGCAGCTCGGCGCCGGGGACTTCACGATGGACTACGCCTCCCCCCAGCCGGTCCCGTCGGCCTTCACCACGATCGCCTGGCGACTCGGTCACGTCATCGTCGGCGTGCTCGCCGCGCGCAACGCGGCGCACTTCGGCGCGCCAGCGGCGTCGTACGAGACCTGGGAGTACGCCGGCAGCGCGGCCACCGCACTCGACCAGCTAGAGGCCCAGCTCGACGTCTGGCTGGCCGGGGTGCGCGGCCTCGGCGACGCCGGGCTCCGGGTCCCGGTCGGCGCGAAGGAGCCCTTCCCCGAGATGCCCATGGCTGACCTGGTCCTGCACATCCACCGCGAACTGATCCACCACCTGTCCGAGGTCTGCCTGCTGCGCGACCTCTACCTGCACACGAAACCTGGCACCTCCAGCGAGAGACTCATGACCGCAAAGACGACACACCTCGACCCGGAAGAACTCCACAGCAACCCTGCCTTCACGCAGGGCGTGATCGCACCCGCTGCCCGGACGCTCCATGTTGGTGGCCAGCTCGGCACCGATAGCACCGGAAACCTGCTCGACGGTATTGAGGCGCAGACCACTCAGGCAATGCGCAACGTGCTGACTGTGCTTGCTGCCGCGGGTACCGGCCCCGAGCATGTCGCCAAACTCAATATCTACCTCGTCAATGGAGTCGACGCACAGGTGGGGTACGCGGCGTCGCGATCAGTGTGGGGCAATCACCGCACAGCCATCACAGTCGTTTCCACCGCAGGACACGCTCGCCCAGGCGCGCTCGTGGAGATCGACGCAGTAGCGATCATCCCCGAATAGGACGAACCCACGGATCGAGTTGCGTCAGCGTCGGACGATCGTCATACCGGTGTTGATCGGGCCGGTGGCGGCGTTGTTGCGGGCCAGCCTGTCCAGCGAGCCGAGCTTCTTGCGGGCGGCATCGAGGCTGTGTTCAACAGCATGGCATCAGCGCTGCGGACGAGGTCCATCGGCTCATCAGCCGTCATTGCGGGCTCCTCGACGAACAGCGCCATCTACACGGTGGCCGTCACCGAGAAGCGCGCTTCCTGGTCCGCCGCACTGCTGCGCTGCTGGACGACCCGCCGGGGCAGAACCCCGATGCCGACCCCGAGGGCAACCAGTTTTGCCTAGACTGACGCAGCTCAGCTGTAGTCGCGCAAGCCGCGGCCGGTCTTGCGGCCGAGGTAGCCGGCGGTGACGAGGTGCTCCAGCAGCGGGGCGGGCGCAAAACCGGGCTCGCGGAACTACGGTAGAGCTCGCGCTTGATCGTCAGCGACACGTCGTTGCGGACGGCACTGTCACGTTGGCTGACCGGTGGGATGATCTTAGGGTTGATCAACCTGAGAAGGGTCGTCCGTGGGGAGCGCGTCACTGTCGTACAAGGGGCACCGGAGTAATAGTCAAGACCTGTGGATAAGGATTTTGGCCCACTGGGACGCCGCTGCGTATGATTGAGACGACGCAACGTAGTTGGCAAATCAGCACGCTTGTTGGCAAACGACCCCGATATCGCTCCATGGTTACTCTGTGAAGCGATCAGTTCTGATCATCTGCTGCGGGGCCCTGTACGAGGTGGTGACCTGGTGCGGTGAATCCGAAGGGTGCCGCCCAGGTCCGTTCCGCGCATGCGTCCTGGACGAGCTGATGTCGCCGTATGGGAGTCCGGATGAGGCACGGGCGCGCTTGGTCATGCGGGACAACTGGGCGAGCCGCTGGACGGCCGCCTGGCAGATCAACGGGTCGGAGGTCGTCTGGCCGGTCCGGGACCAGGGTTCGGTGCCGGTGCTGACTTCGCAGCCGGTTCGCGGGTTCACGTGGAGGACGAAGCAGAGGCATCGTCCCGGACTGGAGTTCCTGGTCTCGACGGGGCGGAAGCACGGCTTCGAATCGCTGGAGGAGAGGGCGGTTCTCCTGGCGCTGGACTTCCTGACGGTGATCGAGGTGCTCCCGCAGCCCTTCACCCTCAGCTTCGATCACGTCGACGGCCACGCCGGACACACCCCGGACTTCCTGGCCGTGATGGGCGACGGCGGGTACTGGCTGCTGGATGTCCGGCCTGCCGACCTGATCGGTGAGATGGACGCGGTGAAGTTCGCCGCATCCCGGGAGGCGGCGGCCGCCTGCGGCTGGCGCTACTCCGTGATCACCGGATGGCGCCCGCACGTGCTCGCGGGTCTGGACGCGCTGTCGGCTCAACGGCGACCGCTGACTGACCAACTTGGCTGCCAGCCCGCCCTTCTCGCGGCCTCAGCCGACGGGCCGGTTGCGTTCGGGGAACTGGTACAGGCGACCCGGGTGCCAGCGGTGGGCCGGGCCCACGCGGTTCATCTGCTCTGGCACCGCCAACTCGGCTTCGACCTGGGCCGCCCGCTGAACGATTCGTCCCTCGTCTGGCCGGCGGGCTGGACGGAGTGCCAGTGACGGCCGCACAGAGACTGCTGGACCTGGCGCCGGGTGCCGGGTTCCGGATCGACGGCGTCGACTGCGTCGTCGACGAGGTGGAGCCCCAGCACGGTCGCGTCGTGCTGGTCAGCACGGAGGGCCAGACGAAGGACCGTACGGTCAGCTGGCTCATGCACCACCGCCCTGAACCTCTGGTGAAGGCGGCGCAGGCGTCCGGCTGGGACGGACGGCGAGCCCAGCCGCGGACACTGGCGGACCTGACACCGCTCCAGCTGCAGCGCGCCCGCCTGCGGGCCGAGCACGTCCGCGAGGCGGTCACCGGGTTCCGAGAGGGTCACCCGGCCAAGGCCCGGCCGGGCGAGACGCGAGCCGAGTACGACCCGGCTCGCACGACGCTGATGCAGCGCCGCAAGACCAAGGCCCGGGAACTGGCCGGCCTCGACCCGTTGGAGGCGGAACTTCTCGGCCTGCAGCGCATGGGCGAACGCACGTTGATCCGCCTGTCGGCGCCGCACGTTGACGAACTGGTGCTGGCCTGCGCGGACGGCCGCTGGACACGACGTAGGACCGGCCGGATCGTCCTGCCGGAGATCCGCGAGGCGATCCTCGCCGTTCGCCAGGAGTCGGTACGGCGATCGCGGATCTCCATACGGGGCAAGCACCGCCTGCTGCACCAGTACATGGCCGAGCGGTTCCCCGACTTCCCGACCAAGGACGTCCCCAGCTGCGACACCCTGACCCGGATCTGGCGGGAGTGGTTCGGTCCGGGCGGCGCCCGCCAGCGCTATCTGGGGACGGCGGAGATGCTGGACGACACCGGGCCCCGGGTGGTGGTGCACCGCCCGGGCCAGGTGGTCGCGCTGGACTCGACGCCCCTGCCGGTCAAGCTCCGCGAGAGCGTCTTCGGCGAGCCGGTCTCGGTGATGCTCACGCTGGCCTTGGACCTCTACACGCACTCGTGCTGCGCTTTCCGTCTGACCATGGTCTCGGACACCTCGGTGGACATCGCGATGCTGCTGCGGGACGTGATGATGCCGCTGCCCATGCGCGAGGGCTGGGGCGAGGAGATGGAGTGGCCCTACCCCGGGGTCCCCGCCGACATCGTCGCCGACTTCGCAGGCCACAAGGTCGCAGGTCTTCCGTTCTTCGCCCCGGAGACGGTCACCACCGACCATGGCGCCCCCTACAAGAACCACCAGATCGTCCAGACCCAGGACGAGATCGGCTGCAACATTCTGCCCGCCCGCACGCTGCGGGCCACGGACAAGTACGCGGTCGAGCGGGCCTTCGGCTCGCTGAATGCGCGGGGGCGGAGTGTGGCCCCGCGCGCTCTTGAGGTTCTCACCGGTTGGGCCTTCGACACCTTCGGCGCGGACGGGCTGGAACGTCTCGAACTCCTTCACCAGGAAGACAATCCGGCATCGTGCCGCGTTGCGCAGAAGAGCGGTTACGGGTTCGACAGAGTCCTGCCCGCAGCGCCACCCGCCTTCCCTCTCGATGGCCATCTGCACATACGGCGCACGGATTCCTGAGGTCCACTCGCCTTCTGCGGACGAGGCGAAGCTGTTCAGGCCGCCAGGGTCTCGGGGCGTTCGACCAGGTGGCCGCGCTCGAAACGGGCGCCGGCGCGGACGAGAGCGACGAGGTGGGGTGCGTTCACGGCTCGCCGGTGTGCAGGGGTTGTCCCTTCGCAGGTGTGCTATCAGCCTGAAGAACCCCAAGTCGAGGACGTGTTCGACCGTGACTGTTGTCACATCTCAGGTGTGATCGTTGCGAAGCAGACTGACCGCATGTGGACACAGACAGCCATGGCGGCCGGGGTGCTGGCCTTGTTGACCGTGATACCGGGGCCGGACATGGCCGTGGTCACCAAGCGCGCGATCGCCTCCGGCAGGGCGGAGGCCCTGCGCACCGCTGCCGGAATCACCACCGGGCTACTCGTGTGGGGCGTGTTTACCGTCGTCGGGCTCGCGGCGATCCTCGCAGCCTCGGCGGAGGCGTACTTCGTCGTCAAAATCCTGGGCGCTTCATACCTGGTCTTCCTGGGAGTGCAGGACCTCTGGCAGAGCCGCCGCTCCGCGCCGCGGACCGCCGAGTTGAAGGCCACCGGCTCGGGGCGCGCATACCTGACGGGCCTGACCACCAACGTCCTCAACCCAAAGATTGCCGTCTTCTACACCGGTCTGCTCCCGACCCTGGCCCCGCACGGTCTGCCCTCGGCGGTCGGCATGGGCCTGCTGGTCCTGCTGCACGCGGCGCTGACTCTGACCTGGCTCGGGTCTTATGCCTACCTCGTCTCCAGGGTGCGCTCGGTCTTCGAACGACCGTGCGTCCGGCGCCTTTTGGACCGCGTGACGGGTGTGGTGCTCATCGGCTTCGGGGTGCGGGTAGCCGCAGAAGCCAACTGACAAGCAACTCGCGGGAGGGACAGACGTGGGCACGATGGTAGGCACGATCGAACGGATCTGGCGGTACCCCATCAAGTCCATCGGCGGTGAGCTGTTGGACGAGGTCGCCGTGGATGCCCGGGGCCTCGCCGGCGACCGGCTCTACGCTGTGCGGGACGCCCAAGGCAAGTTTGGCTCGGGCAAGAACACGCGCCGGTTCCGGCGCATGCCCGGACTGTTGCAGCTGCAGTCCCGATACCCAGGGGGAACAGCCACGGAGGTGCCCGAACTGCTGGCCCCGGACGGCGAGCCGGTACCGGACCCGACCTCCTACGTGCGGCACTACCTCGACCGGAACGACGTAGAAGTGGCCCGCGAAGGCGCGATCTCACACTTCGACCAGCTCCCCCTCAGCGTCCTGACCACCGCCACCCTCGACTGGGTCCGCGCGGCCGTACCCGGCGTGCCCGTCGACGAGCGCCGGTTTCGGCCGAACCTCCTGGTGCGGACACCTCCGGGCACGCCTCCGTTCGTGGAAGACGAGTGGTTCGGCAGGACCGCCCGGATCGGCGATGTTCTGTGCATACGGTTCCAGCGCTCCAGCGAGCGATGCGTGATGATCAACGAGGCCCAGCAGGACCTGCCGCACTCCCCGCTGATCCTGCGAGTCATTGCGCAGGCACACGACATGCGGCTGGACGCCCTGGCCACGGTCGCACAGCCGGGATGTGTACAACTCGGGGACACCGTCGAACTGACCTGATACACCGTCCGGAATCAGTCTTCGTCGTCGATGTCCTCGCCGGCGTCCGGGTCCCGGAAGGGGCGCAGGCCCTGGCCGGGACCGCTGTCCTGGATGTTGAACAGGTAGCGGCCCAGGAAGTTGATGTGCCGGTCCTTGAGCGGGGAGAGCCGGGCCACGTCCTCGTCCTTGATGTCGTGGCCCTCGGCGCGGACTCGGCCTCAGGCATGTTGTTGCTGGTCATCGATGCATCTTCCATGATCGGGAGTTACACCGAACGATTTACAGTCCCCTCACTCACCGTGAACCCACCGGCTGTTCCCGCTAGGCTCCCTGTGAACTTCAGCCTCGGCACACGCCGGGGCTTCTTGTGCGGGTGCTCCGAGTCGGGGCGCCGGGGAGTGGGCGAATGATGAATGCTTCTACGGTCGGAAGACGGGTCGTTGCGGCGGCGGGTGTCGTGTCGGTGCTGGCGCTGACCGGCGCGTGCGGTGCGGACAGCGGGGACGATGCGGGGGGACGTAAGCAGTCTGCGACCGCCGGGGCCGCCTCGTCTGCGAGCTCGGCGTCGCAGCAGGCATCCGGATCGCCCGCCTCCGCGGCCGGGAAGGGCCTCAACCAGAAGGGCCTCGACCGCCTGGCGCTGACCGCGCACGACGTCCCCGGCTATACCGTCAACACCGTCACGGGCAAGGGCAGCCCGGTGAACCCCGACGACCTCACAACCTACCGCGCCGTCACACCCGCACCTTGCCGACCCGTCTTCGCGGCGGCACAGCTGGGCAGCCTGCACGACTTCACGGCCCATGTCAGCCAGGACATCGTGGCCGCCTCCGACGATCTCGGGCAGCACGCGAGTGTCGGCCTGTCGTCCTACACCCTTGCCGACGCCCGCACGGTGATGACCGAACTACGCGCAGCGCTTCCGAAGTGCACCACCGCCGAGATACGCCCGTCCGCTGCCTACCCGGGTGCTGGGCTGGGGTATTCCGGTACCCAGTCCCGGTCCGTTTCCGGTTACGGCGACGAGACCCTCGCCTTCGATGCCACCCAGATCATCAACAGCGGGGGACCCAGCATCCCCATCACCATCCTGGTCGTCCGCCAGGACTCCACCATCGCCACCTTCCTGTCCCTCAACCCCTTCCAACCCCCGACCATCCCCCAGGACATCGTCGACGCGCAGCTGAAGAAGCTCGCCTGACTTCGTCGGGCGGGGGGATGACGTACGTGCCGCGGTTCACAGCACACCTTCGGTCAGAGGGTCCGGCCTCCATCGGTCTTGGCGCAGCCTGTCGAGGGCGGGTCCGTTGGGTAGGACGACCTGGCCGAGGGTGACTCTGTGCACTGAGCTGCCCCGAGTTTCCTCGACGAGGCTTTCGCCACCGGCGACCCGCTCAAACTCGTGAGGCTCTTCGGCATCACCGAACAGACCGCCATGCGTTATGTCGGCACCGCCTACCCGGAGCGAACCGCGAAGCTGCCCAGGTAGCCGGGCCTCTCTATCGTTCCGGGCAGGAGCACGTCTCGCGTTTGTGATCAAGCTTCGGACAGACCACCTCGTGAAAGCCCGAGGCCTGACGCCGCACCCGCTTGGCGTGAACCAGCCATCTGTTGGCGCGAGCCTGCTATCGCGGTCGGCGGGTGTTCCGGCCCACCTACGCTCGGTTCCATCGGCGGGATCCACTCAGATCTCCGCAGGTGTGCCACGGGCCGGGCCGATCGTGGCTCGACCAAGACGGGGCCGGGACGGAGCTGACAATGACCGGTACCCATCCGGATCGAGCCGGCAGCCGGGACTCGGGAGTCATCGCGGTACTCGGTGCGTTCGTTCTCAACGGCGCGCTGCTTGGCTCGTGGGCCCCTCGGGTGCCGGCGCTGGCCGCGCAGATCGGTGCGGACGAGGGTGCGCTGGGGCTGTCCCTGCTCGGTGCCAGCGTAGGTATGATCGCCGCTTCGCTTGTCGCCGGTCGGCTGTGCGCGGTGTTCGGCGCTCGCGTCGTGATGACGGTGTCCGGTGTTGCCGGGTCCGCGATGCTGCCGGCTCTGGGACTGGCGAGGTCGCCCGCCACGCTCGGCCTGCTGCTGATCCTGCTCGGCGCGATGGTCGGCGTGATGGACGTGGCGATGAACGTGGCCGGCGTGACAGCGATCCGGCGGACCGGCCGGGCGATCATGCCGCTGTTCCACGCGGCCTTCAGTTTCGGCACGCTTGCCGGTTCGCTCGGCGCCGCGGTCGCGGCCGGACAAGAGTTGGCACCGAGCCGTCATTTCGTCATCGTCGCGGTGATCTGCGGCGGCGTCACCGTCGGCATCGCCCGCTGGATTCCTGTCGAGGACCTACTGAGAGTGCCGGCCAAGAGCGGACGCGCCGGGCGGGCACCGTTCAGGCGACCGGCGCTGTGGCTGCTCGGCGGCGTGGCACTGTGCGCCTCGATAGCCGAAGGAGCGACCGCGGACTGGTCAGCGCTGTTCGGTGTGCAGGAGCGCGGTCTCAGCGAGGCCACCGGCGCCCTGATCTACTCGTGCTTCTCGATCACCATGGCGTGCACCCGCTTGTGCGGTGAGGCGATCCAGCGTCGTTGGAGCGCACCACGGATACTCATCGGGGGTGCGGCGATCGGTGGGCTGGGGCTGGCCACCGCGGTCATGACGCCGTCGCCGACGCTCACCTTCGCCGGCTTCGCTGTCGCCGGTGTCGGTCTGGCGTACGCGTCCCCCGTCGTCATGGAGCTGAGCGGCGCGGCCGGGCGACGGGCCGATGGGGGCGGTGGTGAGCGCGAGGTCGCGTTCGCGACAACCATTGCCTACAGCGGGTTCTTGCTCGGCCCCCCGATGGTGGGCGGCATCGCCGAGCTGACCAGTTTGCCGGTCGCGCTCGGCGCTGTCGCGGTGCTCGTGTTGTTGATCGCCCCGCTGACTCTGGCCGCGGGCACTTTCCGGCGCCGGGAGTTGTCGTCGGCCGAGGAGTCAGCGGCCAACCCCGCCCGGGGCACAGCGATCCGACGCAAAATGGGCTGAGCCCGCCGCCACGGTCGTGCAGCACGACCCGGCCTGCGAGACCACCCCACGACCGCTGCCCTCAACGCGGACACGCGGGTACGACCCGATGCGCTTCTGCAACCGTGACTAGCTATTGTCGTGTCAGGCAACGTTCGTCCTGGTGACGATCCAGCGTAGGCGCTCGTCGGCGGCATGGACTACAGTAACCAAGCTGTTACCGCAGTTGGCGGCTGTGCTGGTGGTCTCGGTCGATGCTTCTGGTCCTGCCGTTGTGATCCAGGCTCGTACCAGATCCGGTGCTCCGGCAGGGTGTACGGGATGCGGCACGCTGAGCGAGTGGATGCACAGCCGCTACGTACGGCACCTCGCCGATGCCGCGCTTGGAGGCAGGCCGGTCCGCATCGACTTGAGCGTGCGCCGTCTGTACTGCGAGAACTCGGCCTGTCCGAAGATGACCTTCGCCGAGCAGGTGCCGGGACTGACCGTGCGCTATCAGCGGCGCACCCCGCTGCTGCAGCACTTGGTCGAGGCGGTCGGCGTGGTGCTGGCCGGCCGGGGTGGGGCGAGGATGCTGCGCATACTCAACATCAGCCTGTCGCGGTGCACCGTGCTCGCGCAGCTGATGCGGGTGCCGCTGCCGCCGCTGGTCACACCCCGGGTGCTCGGCGTGGACGACTTCGCGCTGTACGCCGATACCTACGGCACCCTCCTGGTCGACGCCGACACCAGACTCCCGCTGACCCTGTGGGAAGGCAGAGACGCCGAACAGCTCAGCCGATGGCTGCGCGGACATCCCGGTGTGGAGATCGCCTGCCGCGACGGCTCGCTCACCTATCGGCAGGGCACCGCCGACGGCGCCCCAGAAGCCGTCCAGGTCAGTGACCGCTTCCATCTGTGGCAGGGCCTGTCCCGGCGCGTTCAGGAAATCGCCGCCACTCACCGCGGCTGCCTGCCCACGCTCTTCCTGCCCCCGAGGCAACCGAGTCCGAGCTCGTGAACGTCGCGGCGACGCAACCCGAGTCGGCGGACACTCCGGCCGCCCGGCATGCTCGACGGCTCTTCGAGGCAGTACACGCGCTGACCGATACCGGCCGCTCCTTCAGCTCTGCAGCCCGCCAGCTCGGGCTGGACCGCCGCACCGTGCGCAAGTACGCCCGGGCCCGAACCTGGCACGAGGTGGTCCGCCGCCCTCCGCGCCGCCCCTCCACCCTCGATCCGTATCTCGACTATCTGCAGCAACGCTGGGACGAGGGCGAGCACAGCGCCAAGATCTTGCACCAGGAACTCCTCATCAAGGGCTACCTGGGCCACTACCAGTGCGTGAAGATGGCCGTCGCACCACTACGGCGCGGTCTGCCCCTGGACGAGCCGTGCGAGCGACCACCCTCACCACGCCAAGCCGCACGCTGGATCATCACCGATCCCGACCGGCACGGCCCGGACACCGCGCAACGTCTACAACGATTACTCGAGCACTGCCCGGAGCTCCGCCGCACCCACAACCTTGTCCGTCAGTTCGACGCCATGCTCGATGCCCGGGATGCCGCACCGCTGCCGGACTGGCTCGACCAGCTCCGTGCCAGTGGGCTGGCTCCACTGGCTGGTGCCGCCACAGCTCTACGCGAAGACCAGCACGCGGTCGCCCAGGGGATCACCACCCACTACAACTCGGGGGTCAACGAAGGCCGCATCACGGACGTGAAGCTCCAGAAACGCATCATGGGAGGCCGCGCCGGCGTCCCGCTCCTGCGTCACCGAGTCATCCTGATCGCCCACCTACGCCACCGCTACGCGGGCGGACCGACCGCCGTATCGAGATGATCTCCGCCTACGAAAATCTTGCCAGAGCCACGTTCACGTGTACGCCGACATCAAGTCGCCGATGTCCCGCTACAGCGAGCGCCAAGCCGACGGCCGCCCCGGCACCAGCCGCACCGTGACCCGCCTCGACGTCACTGTCCTCGAACCCGTGGATCTGTCACCCGCGCTGCCCACGGCCTCCCGGAATGACCGGCACGCTACCCCTGCGACGCGGCGCCGACACCGCATCCTGGCCCTGCTCCAGGAAGACCCCACGCGTCTTTGGCAGCCCCGTGAGATCGCCGCCCACTTCGGCGACATCACCCTGGAGACCATGTATAGACAACTGAATCGGTGGGCCGTCAGTCGACTCATCCACAAGCTCGGCCCTGGTCTCTACGCCGCAACACCATTGTCCCCAGCCCCACTTGCGTGACCTGCGAAAACGCTAACTACCCGGCCTTGGGGCAGGTCCCCTGTGGCGCGATCCACGTCGGCCACACGCGCATGGGCGAGGGGGAGAAGTTCCGGATGTTCGAGGACCTGACCGCGGACCTGCCGGATCTGCTGATCAAGCTCAGGGGTCAGGCCACGCGCAAGCAGGTCGCCGAGATGGCCGGCGTGCGGCCCGTCCGACTGAAGGAGCTGGAGGAAGGCCTGAAGCACCCTGAGGGACTCGAGATGCTCGGCAAGGTGCTGCGGGTGTACCGCGTCCGGCTCAGCGTGGCGATGCCGACTCGGTAATAGCGCTAAACAGACGACGACCCCGAGAAGCACAGCTTCTCGGGGTCTTCTCGAGCGGTGATTGCTCGAACAGCGTGCCGGCGCCGGCCTTTTCTGCATGACTCTCGCGCCATTCAAAGCCTTTTCAGGCACCTCTCGACTCCTATTTGACCACCTTTTTCGAGTAGACTCACACTCGCTTCCGAGTCAATGGCGAGAAGGAGTCGACATGGTCGCGATCGTGGTCGCAGAGAAGCCGAGTGCAGCGAGGAACATGGCCAGCGCCCTCGGCGGGACGAAGGGCAGTTACAAGGGCACGGCCTACGAGGTGGCGAGCTTGCGGGGTCATCTCTATGAGTTCGCCCAGCCGCACGCGATGGTGGACTCCTCACTCGCGGATGGCTATCAGAAGTGGGACCTGGGCAACCTGCCGTGGAATCCGGAGGACCTGACGTGGAAGCGCGAGCCGCAGAAGAACGCCGCAGACGTCATCAAGGCTCTGCGTGCGGCGCTCGGGCGCGGTGCCGAGATCGTCATCGCCACGGACCTGGATCCGTCCGGCGAGGGCGACCTGCTCTTCTGGGAGGCGATCGACGAACTCGGCTTCCACAGCAAGAAGTTCAGCCGCATGGAGTTCACCGATGAGTCGAAGGCGTCGATCCAGAAGGCGTTCGAACAGCGCCGGCCGGTGAAGTCCATGCAGGACGAGGGCGATTACCGCAAGGCGATGTACCGCTCGCAGTGGGACTTCCTCTCGATGCAGTTCACCCGTATCGCCACGGCGATGGGCTGCCAGTCCGGCCAGGACCTGGTGCTGCGCCAGGGCCGGCTGAAGTCGGCGATGGTCTCTCTCGTCGGCGACCAGCAGAGGGCCTACGACGCGTACGTCAAGAAGCCGTTCTTCCAGAACCGCTTCCGCGACGAGAACGACGTCATGTACACCAACCCGGACGAGCCGCGGTTCGATCAGAAGGGCCAGGTGCCGCAGCCGTACGGCCCCTCCGCTGTCGTCCTGGACGGCAAGGCGGACAAGAAGACCGCGCCGCCGAAGTTGCTCGACCTTGCTTCGATGTCCTCGATGCTCGTCGGCAAGGGCGTGAAGGCGAACCTCACGCTCTCGACCTACCAGAAGATGTACGAGGACCAGGTCGTCTCGTACCCGCGCACCGAGGACAAGACGATCACGCCCGAGCAGTTCAAGGACCTCGCCCCGCTGGTCGACAAGATCGCCGCCGTGGTCGGCGTCGACACTGGCCTTCTGACGCGTCGCCAGCCCCGGTCCACACACGTGAAGCCCCAGGGTGCGCACGGTGCGAACCGTCCGGGCCTGAAGGTGCCCTCCTCGTTGGACGAGGTCGAGCACAAGTACGGCAAGGCCGGGCGGCTCATCTACGAGATGCTCGCGAAGAACTACCTCGCCATGCTCGCCGAGGACTATCTCTATGAGCAGCAGAAGGGCCACGTGGAGAAGTACCCGAACTTCGTCGGCATCGCCAATGTGCCCAAGAGCCCCGGCTGGCGGGCCGTGTTCGATCCGGACGCCGGCGACGACACGGCCGAGGGCGACGAGAACGAGTCCAGCAAGGGACTGGGTCAGACCGCGGAGCCGTTCATCTTCGAGGGCGCGAACAAGCGCCCCGAGCATCCCACGATGAAGTGGCTGATGAAGCAGCTGGAGAAGCGTGACGTGGGCACGGGCGCGACCCGCACCTCGACGTATTCGGAGGTCACCAATGGCAAGGCGAAGCACCCGCTGCTGACGGAGAAAGGCCGGAAGCTCAGGCTCGCGCAGGCCGGCGAGATGAGCTGGCGGCTCCTGCCTGGCACGCGCATCGGAGACCTCGGGCTCACCGAGAAGGTCTACGCCGACATGCGCGACATCGCCGCCGGGACGGCGACGGCCGAGGAGCGCCTGGCCGTCGTCGCCGACTGGGTGCGCGAGGACATCGTCACGATGACGAAGAACGCTGCGTCCATGCGCGCCGAGCTGGGCCTGAAGGAGCAGGTGGTCGCTGCGCGCGCCGAGGGTGTGTGGCAGGCCGCTCCGGGCGGGCCGAAGAAGGTCACCTTCAAGAAGATCTGGTCGGGCCACGAGTTCAGCGATGACGAGGTGGCGAAGCTGCTCGCGGGCGAGACGATCTCGTTCGAGGCCACGAACAAGGCGGGCAAGCCCTACACGGCCACCGGAACGCTCGACGTCGGCGACTACAAGGGCCGCAAGTTCGTCGGGTTCCAGCTGGAGGTGCCCGACAAGCCGACGAAGTGGTCCGGCCGGACGTTCACGCTGGCGGAGGTCACGGCGCTCCTGGCGGGCCAGGCGCTGGAGATCGACGGCTTTGTCAGCGCGAGGACCGGCAAGACCTTCGGCTGCAAGGTCAGCTGGGACGCGAAGGCGAAGAAGATCGTCCCCGATTTCGGCTCTGGCGACGAGCCGCCGCGGTCCTGGTGCCAGGTGACTTTTACCGATGCGCAAAGGCGTGACCTGGCGGCCGGCAAGACCATCCAGGGCAAGGGCTTCGTCTCGGTCAAGGGTAAGACGTTCGATGCCGCCGTCTCCTGGAAGGAAGAGGGCGGCAAGAAGAAGATCGTGCCGTCGTTCAGCTGACGCCCGAACGAGCACTGACGAGCAGCAGCGGGTCCCGGACCTCGGGGCCCGCTGCAGCCTTTTCACGACAGCGACAATAGAAGGATGTGATGAGGACGATGAACGACATCGTGCAGCTGCGAGATCAGGTGGGCCTGATCGGCGATGTCCATGGCGACGCCCGGTTCTTGCACGACGCAGTGGTGACGCCGACGTCGAGAGGCTGCACTTCGCTGGTGCAGCTGGGCGACTTCGGGATGATCTGGCGCGGCACGCGCAGCGAGATCCAATCCGGGCTCTGGAGGCTTTGAACGAGCAGCTCGCCCTGCTGGGCGTGCGCCTGCACGTCGTGTTGGGCAACCACGAGAACTACGACGTAATCGACACGCTGTCGCGCAACGGCTCCGGGTCTTCTGGATGGGACCGCACCTGGCGCTCCTCCCCGCTCCAGTCTCGTGCGCGCCGACCAGCACTCCGTCGACCGGCTGGCAGGGGCAGCGAGTATCGACCGGTGCGTGCGGATGCCGGGCCTGACGTGGCGGGAGACTGAGCTGCCCACGGACGAGCAGGCAGCGGGTCTTCTGGACGCCGGGGCAAGCCCTGATGTGGTGCTCGCCCACGAGGCGCTGGCGGTCCCGGGGTTGATCCAGCGGCTCGGCGACAGCCACGGCTGGCGCCCCGACGATCTGGCGTACGCGCGCGAGGCGCAGCAGGTGCACACCGCGCGGGTGCTCTCGGTGCTCGATCCGGCCAAGGAGACGCTGTGCGTCACCGGGCACTACCACTTCCGGCACCTGGAGCAGGCAGTGCTCGATGGGATGCCGGTCCGTCAAGATCTTCGACCGGGACGGCTCAGCCGATGCGCTGGCCGTGCTCGACCTGGGCAACGACGTTCCGCGCTTCGAGGCGGTAGCGATGGGCCGAGCGCCTCTGCTCCCGCGGCGTGACTGCCCTGTCAGCCGCTCAGACGACACCCGATAACCCGGACTCGCCAGTCCGAGCCATCGGACGTCGCCATTCAAGCCCCTTTCTCCCTCGATTCAAATGACCTATCTAAGATAGGATGTCATCTACACACCTCACGTATGAGGGCTTTTCGATAGGACGAGCAATGGCCATTGGGGTTACAGGGGGGGAGATGAGAGATTCATGGCGAAACTGTCCTATAAGGTGCCGAGTTCGCTGAACAGGAGCTTCCTCGACCACGAGATCACGCTGAGCAAGGGAGGGTGGGCGGCCAAGCCCTCCCCGATCAAGCAGCTGCTCTTCTTCGGCGGCGGCATCCTCGCCCTGTTGTGGTTCAGCACGTCGACGTTCGTCGCGAGTTCGGGACCGGTGGCCATCACGTTCTTCGTTCTTTGGGGACTGGCGGCGATCGCCTACTTCGGCGGGCTGATGAAGACGAAGGAGCTGCGCATCATGCGCGTGCCAGCCTTCCTGGCTTACCTGCCGCTGAAGGCCCGCCATGTCTTCACCCGTCGTGGCTCGAACCCCACGGACTTCTACTCGATCGTCGGCATCGACGGGATCGACGAGGACGGGCTGATCCGCTTCTCCGACGGCGGCGAAGGTCGGGTCTACCTGGTCGTCGGCTCGGCTAGCTACCTGCTCTTCGACGAGGACCGGGTCGGGATCCTCGATCGGGTGGACTCCTTCTGGCGCAAGGTCGAGACGGCCTGCGAGCACAGCTTCATCACGACGAAGGAGCCGCAGCGGGTCTACCACCAGGTGGCGCACCTGGAACGGCGCAACCAGGCCCTGCAGGTCCGCGATCCCGATCTGATCGAGCTGCAGAACGAGCAATACGACATTCTCACGCAGCACGTGGGCGGGAAGTTCACCTCGATCCACCAGTACCTGCTGCTCAAGGGCAAGAACGCCGACGCACTGCGCAGGGGGCACCAGGTCCTCCAGGCCGAGGTCGGCGGCTCGACTCTGATGATCAAAGAAGCCACGATGCTCGACCGCGAGGAGGCCCTGCCGATGCTCCGGGTCTTCTACCAGGGCATCGACGACGAGCTGCTCGATCTCAAGGCGTCGCTGAACTGACCAGCGCCAGGCCGGCCACCCCGACGAGGAACGAACGAAGGACACCATGGCGCTGATGACGAAAGTCCGGGCACAGCTCGGCATTCCGGGAAAGAAGCCTGACGAGACGAATGAGACCGCGGAGCTTGTGGTCGATGATCTGCGCGCGGACGGTGCTGCTCAGGCTGAGGGCGTGCAGGACGCTGCGCCGGCGGACGGCGCAGCCGATGAGGCCGCCGAGCCGAAGAAGAACTGGTGGCAGCGCCGCCGGGAGGTGAAGCACCTCCAGGGTACGTTCGACGCCTACCCTCACCTGCTCGCGCTGAAGCCGAAGGAGAAGTACCTCTTCCGCTCCGACTACTTCGAGGTCGACGGCTCGGTCGCCTGCATCCTGGCGTACTTCCACGACGACGCCGCGCACGACAACTTCGCCGCCTTCTGGGGTATCGATCGGATCCCGGACGGCCTGGACGAGCGGGTCACCGCCGTCGTGCTTGAGCAGGTCAAGCGGATGGATGAGAAGTGGATCGACTCGTACACCAAGCAGTCGGAGAAGCTGGACCGGCTGGATGCGAACGAGCAGGAGGAGACGGGCACGACCTCCTCCAAGCGCAAGGCCGCGAAGATCTCCGGTGACCTCGGGATCACGATCGGCGAGATCCAGGACGGTGCGAGCTACCTCTCGGTGCACAACCGGCTCTTCCTCAAGGCCCCCGATCTGGCGACCCTGGACGACACGATCGACCGGGTCACGCGTCTGTACATCGACCGATTCGGCACGCTGAAGGCTGCGCCCTACGCTGGCGAGCAGCGTCAGGAGCTCTCGGGCCTGTGGAAGAACAACGAGAAGAAGAAGGGCAAGGGCTTCCACTTCACCTCGACCGAGCTGGCCGGCTCGTACTCGCTGGTGACCAACGGCCTGAACGACAAGGGCGGCGAGTACGTCGGCTACATGGTCGGCGACGTCAACAACAGCGCCGTGCTCATGGACGTCAACGCCTACGACCACCACGCGATCGTCGCCGATGCCACGCTCAGCGAGTACCTCGACCGCCAGCGGGTGGCCAACATGTGGTGCTCGAAGATCTCTCAGGCGGCGCTGCTGAACAACGGCCAGGTCGTCCACCTCATCCTCGACGGAGCGAACCTCGACAAGCTCGGCCCGAAATTCGAGCGGCTCACCTCGCGCGTGGACCTGAATCAGGGTGATGTGAACATGTTCGAGATGTTCGGCGAGGAGGAGGACGAGCTGATGGTCTTCTCCGCCCAGATGGAGAAGCTCAAGCTGATGTTCGAGCAGCTCTACGAGACCAGCGACGGAGCGATCGGCTCGATCATCCGCAGCGCCCTCGAAGACACCGCGACCGACTTCTACATCGAGCAGGGCATGTGGCGGCACAACGCCAAGGAGCAGCGTCACCGCCTGCGCGTGGTGAACATCCCACACACCCAGGTGCCGCGTCTTCAGATGTTCGTCTCCTACTTGGCAACCGCGCACAAGGAACTGCTGAACTCCACCAAGACCGACCCGGACCAGCTGCGCGCCTACAACGTGCTCAGGGGCATCGCCAACGCGATGCTGAGCACCAACGGCGACCTGTTCAACAACCACACGGCCTCGGCCGTGGACGGGGTCCGGGATTCGCGGCGCGTGGTCTACGACTTCTCGCGGCTCATGCGCCGCGGCAAGGGCGTGGCGATGGCGCAACTGGTGAACATCGTCGGCTTCGCCGTTGGCAAGCTGGGGCTCGGCGACACGGTGATCATCCACGGCACCGAGCACATCGACGACCGGGTGAAGAAGTACATCAAGGACCAGTTCGACCATATGTACGAGCGTGGCGGCCGGGTGGTCTACAGCTACAACGACGTCGACACGATGCTGGCCGACAGCGACTTCAACAAGTTCGACGCCGCGGACTACACGCTCTTCGGCCCGATGCGCGACGGCACGGTGACGGAGTACCAGAAGCAGCTGCACCAGCGGATTCCGCCGGATCTCGCCCAGCTCATCACGACCAAGGGCGAGAACCTCACGTATCTGCGCCGGGGCGTCTCCAACGTGGTCTTCCACCTGGACCTGGCACTGGGGATCAACCCCTACCGCGAGGCCCAGCGCAGGCAGGTCCGCCTGGAGGCGGCCAGGGCCGAAGAGGCGGCGCGGATGGACGCGATCATGCACGACAAGCCTGCACCGGGCGCGAACCTCACCAGCATCCGGAAGCACAGCGAGGGCGGCGACAGCGAGGCTGACGCGGGCCAGAGCGACGGGGGCAAGCGCCGCGACGGCAAGAAGAGCCTGCAGGAGCCCGAGGACGGCGCAAGGCGGCCAGCGAGGAAGCCAAAGCCGAAGAAGCTGGTCAAGGCATGAACGAGGTCAGCGCTGATACGAAGGCGAGGAGCAGGGGAGAGACGATGAACGGGACGATCACGGCGGTGGCGCGGATGCGTGCCTGGGCCTGCCCCGGCCGTGGCGGAGTCCGCCAGGGCAGGCTCGCGCGTGGGCTCGCCCTCGTGCTCCTGGCCGCGCTGTTCGTGCCGGTCCTCATGATGGCTGCCTCTTCGCCGGCGTCCGCGGACGACCAGAAGGAGCGCGACAACTACAGCCTCTACCAGCTGGCTTCGAATGCGAGCTCGTACTTCAGCGAGGAGAACTCGCCGTCGAACGACAAGGGCATGCACGACAACTGGAAGCCGGTCGTAGGCAGCCCGGCCTCGGGCGGCTCCATGCTCGGCTACGCCGACCCGGATTTCAGCCTGGGCAACATCGTGGGCTGGTTCTTCGCCGAGGTCTCGGGGTCCTCCCAGACCGTCACGTACGAGACCCTGGCCGCGAAAGACGACAAGGGCAACGCGAAGTACTCGGGCATGCTCGACTACGCGCACTTCGGGGCCGCGAACAACGACCTCGGCCTGGACACGATGTCCTCGGGCATCGGCGGCCAGATCGTCAGCGTGATCGGAGGCTCCATCATCTGGGTCCTCTACGCCCTGGCGCTGGCGGTCGGCACGCTGTTCTACGTCGTCCTCCAGTTCCTGAAGCTCATCAACCCCTTCATGTGGTTCTACCAGGCGGTCAGGGCGGTCAATCCGACCTTCGCCGACGGGATGACGGGAGGTGACACCGGAGGCGGCGCGCTCTCGGGCCTGCAGCACTGGATCAGTGGCTGGTATGGCCTGCTTGTCGATATCTCGTGGCAAGTGCTGGTGCCGATCTTCATCGGCTTCCTGCTCATCGGCCTGGTCATGTTCAAGAAGATGGACCGGGGTTCGGCGATCAAGAAGCTCATCGTGCGCGTCGTCTTCATCGGCGTCGGCCTGCCACTCATCGGGTCGATGTACACCAGCGTGCTCGACAAGTTCGACGACTCCGTTCTTGGTCAGCATGCCGGTCCGACGCGCGTCGTGCTGAGCACGTACGTCGACTTCGAGGCGTGGATGATGAACGACCGCCTCGGGATCCCGGACCAGGCCACTGTCTCCTGGAACGGCGACCAGGCGAGCTCTGACGCGATGATGTCGGTGCGCACGAGCGCGCTGGCGATCAACAAGCAGTCCCACGGAGCGACGTTCAACGGCATCAGCATCGGCACGAAGGCCAACGACGCCGAGTCGGCCTGGAAGGACGGCACGGTCTCCGTCGGCACCGGTGCGTCGGATGACTTCAAGGCGGTGTTCTCGACCTTCGGGATCATCGGCAAGTACATCGGCGGCAACGAGATCGCAGCTTCCGACTTCGAGTCGGGGATCAAGAGCTCGATCACGCAGCTGGACGAGAGCGCGGATGTCAAGAAGAGCTGGTTCGTCG
Organism: Streptomyces sp. ALI-76-A; assembly: GCF_030287445.1. GTDB lineage: Bacteria > Actinomycetota > Actinomycetes > Streptomycetales > Streptomycetaceae > Streptomyces. Next base: position 1,198,938 of record NZ_JASVWB010000002.1, read on the forward strand.
ACAAGGACAGCTACGGCGACGTGGAGGACTTCGGTGAGGAGGAGGAGCCGAAGCCGGTCGATCACCCGGTGATCTCGACCGACGGCACGGGCCTGACCTCCTCTCGTCCCGGCAAGGACTCGACGGTCTTCACGACGACCGGGACGAAGAGCAACTGCGGTTTCACGGTGGGCAAGACGCCCTCCTCGTGCAACCTGTCTCCTCTGGCGGCGTACAACTACCTCAACACCGGGTTCAGCCCCAGCTCGCTGAACATGTACAGCTCGAGCAACGCCACCAGCGGGTTCACCCGCGAGAACCACATGGCCGTCAGTCAGGTGGGCACGGGGCCGGCGAAGTTTATGTACTGGTCCAACGCAGCCACGATCCTGGGCTCCATCGTCCTGCTCGGCTTCTGGTACGCCATCGGCATGCTGGCCGGCGCGATCAAGAGGACCTTCGGCCTCGTGGCAGCCGTGCCGTTCGCAACGCTGGGCGCGATGGCCGCGATCGCCAAGGTAATCGTCTACTCCATGGCGCTGATCCTGGAAGTCCTCGTCACGCTGTTCATCTACCAGTTCGTCGGAGAGTTCCTGATCTCGGTCCCGGACATCATTGCCGGGCCCGTTTCGAGCTTCATGAGCCCGGGCGGCCTGTGGGGCAGCGCCGCACTCGGCGGGACCATCGTGGTGATCCTGACGCTCATCTCGTCGCTGATGATCATGGGCATCACCTTCGCTCTGCTGCGGGTCCGCAAGACGGTGCTGCAGGCGATGGACGAGGTGGTCACCAAGCTCGTGGACAAGTTCCTGGAGACCAACACCGCGCCGAAGCCGGACAAGGGCGGGCTGATGCCTGCTCTGGCCTCAGGTGCAGGGGCCGGCGCGGGTATGGCCATGGGCAACAAGCTCGCCAACGGGTTCAACAGCAAGACCAGCGGCCCGGCGTCTCCGAGCACGGGCAAGCCCGCGGGCAAGACGGCGTCGACGAACGCCGGCGGCACGAACGGCGACGCCACGGCTCTGCCTGCCGGCAAACCGCCGCTGGCCCTGGAGGGCGGCGGCGAGGGTGGCCCGGGCGATCCGAACAGCCCGGCACTGGACGGTGGTCCTGGCAGCGGTGGCGGCGGCGGTGACGCCAAGGCTCTGCCGGGCGGCAGCGGTCCTGCTGGTGCCCCGGGCGCGTCCGGCCAGAGTGACGGCCCCGACGACAAGGGTGGCCCGCTGCAGCTGACGAGTGGTGGAGCGGGCAGCTCGCACTCTGACAAGCAGACGGCGCTGGGCCTGAGCAACCAGGGCGGCCTGTCGAACCTCGGGTACACCTCGGACGGCAACAAGGTCATCCCCGGCGAGGTTCTGGCCTCGTCGACGGAGCCGTCGAGTTCTCGCGGTGGTGCTCAGGGGCAGAGCAGCGCTGGTTCTGTTCCGACCAGCGGAGGCCGTAAGGCCGTCGCCGGTCAGACGGGCCCGGCGCAGTTCGGCATGGGTGCCCAGGGTGCGCAGAGCCAGCAGGGCAGCAACCAGCAGGCTGCACCGCAGCGCTTCAGCGGCGGAGCTGCTCCTGGTCTTGTGCCTGTCCCTGCTTCCGAGCAGCCGGCCTCGCCGAGCACGCGTCCGACGCGCTCCGCTCAGGGCACCCCGGCTCCGAGGCAGCTGGGAGCCGGAACGTCGGCTCCTCGTCCCGTGGCCGCTCCGGTTTCGGGTCAGACTCCGGCTGCGCCTGGTGCGCCGACTCCGGCTCGGACGCAGGCAGCGCGTCAGCCGGGTGCGATCCAGGCGGCGGCGTCGACGCCGCGCCAGGGGCCCGCCCCGCGGGCTCAGACTCCGCGGACGTCGGCTCCTGCACCGGCCCCTTCGCCGCGGCAGGCTCCGGTTCCGCGCTCTCGTCCCCGTCCGCGCCGGGTTGCCGATCCGGCTCCTCGGAACGTGGAGACTCCGGAGCCGCAGCAGCGGCCGGCCGGTGGTCTTCGCCAGGGCCGGCGCGAGAAGCCGCGGGACTGATCGGGCGAGCGTGGAGGGCTGACGCACCCGGTGAGGATGATGGAGGTCGTCCTCACCGGGTACGTCGTCTTTTGCGTGGCGGGAGGAGAAGGGGAAGGGCATGAGGCTTGGATCGAGGCTTCGCGGTGAGTTCCCGAGCGGCTGGTGGCGCTCGGCGCGATGGTGGATCACCGGGATCCGCGACCTGGCATTGAGCACTGCGGCGGCCGTGGCCATCGTGGTGTTCGTCGGCGAGATGGTGCGCGCCGTGCGGCATCGCGACGAGCCGCGGACTCTGGCGCGCCTGTCCGGCACGTTCGAGGGGTACGTGGCCAGCCTCTTGGCCAACAGCGCAGGCTTGGTCGTTCTGGCCACCCTGGCGATCGAGGACAGTCTGCCTGTGGTGCTGACCGCGTTGCTGGCCGGGTGGTGTCTGCTCAACATCGCCATCAGTGCCACGGTGTTCGTCGTGGCGGCCCGGTCGAGGATCCGGCAGCCGGCAGCGTGGGCTGAGCTGGATTTCGTCGAGCAGCACGCGCCGAAGTACGGCCGGCCAGCGGAGACGATTGCGGAGTACCAGGCGCAGCAGCTCCAGGAGTAGGTGTCAGAGAAAAGACAGAACCCCGTGGACATGATGTCCACGGGGTTCTGTGCTGCCTGGGTGGTGCGGCAATCAGCTGTGCTGGTTGCAGTCCTTGGCCATCAAGGCCTTCGCCTGGTCGCTGTCGGCGGGGATGAGCTGTACCTGGTCGATCGAATAGGCGAAGGTGTACCCGAGCGTGATCATGCTGTTCGACATCGAGATCGAGCCGGATCCCGGGTCAGCGCCTGTCTGGTCGGAGCCGTTGACGTCGTCCCAGAGCACGCTGGTCCGGCTGTCGTTGATCGTGCCGGTCGAGAGAACCTGGTACTGCCCCTTGTCGGTCTTGCCGTCCTTGACGATCGAGCCGTGCTTGATGTCGTCGAGGGCCTTCGTGGTCAGCTGGCACTGCTGGTCGCCAGCGGTGACGTTGATGTACGTGATCTTGTGGCCTTCGACGGCTGCGATGCCGCCGCGCGCCCCGTCGGTGATGGAGATGTAGGCACCGTCGAAGCTGGAAGCCTGGTTGCTGCTGGGGCTCTGCGAGGAAGCAGCATCGCTGCTCCCGCCGCAGGCGGTGAGTATGAGCGCGCCCCCGGCCAGGGCCACGGCGAACACGGCGATCCTGGTCCGCGTCGCATGCGCGGTCCTGGTGGTCTTCATGGCGTTCTTCCTTCGTTCGTTCTGGATGGTCGATCGGGGTCAGCTCTGCGGAGGCTGGGTCGGTGGCATCTGCGGGATCGTAGACGCCTGACGCGACGGCAGCCGGATGAGGACGGCAGCAGCCAGCATCACGACCGACAGCAGCGCCAGGAGCACCACGCCTGCTCCGACGGAGGCGTAACGGGTGCCGCTGACGGAGCCCATGGTCCCGAAGCCGTCGATCATGCCGACGACGATGCCACGACTCCGGCGGTGATGCGGGACCAGTTCGCCTTGCGGATGACTGCCACGACAGAGGCAGCGATGGCCGCGAGCATGATGAAGAGCAGGAAGCCGCCCTCGCCGCCGGCCTCGTCGCTGAAGTAGTTGACCGAGAAGCCCATGGCTGAAGCGACCGGCAGGAACAGCGAGATGATCGCCAGGAACGCCGCGGCGGGAAGGATAAAGGTGGCCAGCCCCCTCAGCTTGGCCAGTACCGGGCGCGAGGTGCTCTGCTGCATCGACGGATCACGAGGCCGGCACTCGGGAGCGATCAGTCCGGCATGAACGGCGGCCAGATACTCGGACATCGTCGGCTCGCGGTGATGCGTCTGCTGGAACCCTGCGCCCCACTGCTCGGCCGTGACAACGGGCGGAACCTGCGGTCGCGGCGGCACGGCCTGTGAAGCTGTTGCATGGCCCTGTGTCGGCCGCTCGGGTAACTGAGGCTGATCCTCAGTCATGATCGCCCCCGCTTTCCCTCGTTCAGTCCTGCGCGTCCAGGCGGTGCCATCTTCACAGGGACCAGCGTCTCGACTCCGCAGTTCCACACTGCATCCCCGAGACCCCGATCCCGACCACGCCCGGGAGCCGAAGCCGGCCCCCTTGAGGACCACCTGACCGACTTCCGAGCTTTCTTCTCGTACATCAGCACTTGCGAAGGCATTCACAAGCGCACTGTCAGTATTGCAGATTGACGTACCGGATGTACCACCTAACGACAGAAGGTTAGTCGAAGTCGCCTATGGTTAGGTGACTTTGACTGGCCATGACTCATGGCTGTCAGGCGCCTTCTCGGAGGTTGTCGAGCCGATGCTCAGTCAGCGCCAGTGCGACTTCGGACTGGCTGAGCGCGTGCTCGCCGTCCTGGATGAGCCACTGAAGACGCTGCACCGGCGGGGCGTCTGCTTCCTGGAGCGCCAGGTCACCGAGCTCGCGCAGCTCCGCGTACGCGCCCTGCAGCTGTTCCTCGTGGTGCGCCGACCGGACCCTGAGGCGGGCAACCCGCTCTTTCCACCAGCCCACCCGCGACTCACGGTCGAGCGTGGTCTTCCCCTCAAGCCAGGCGCGGAGCTCGGACTGGTCGACGTCGCCGGGGAGCCCGGTGGCCAGGGGCCCCTCGGGTTCCGGCATGTCGATGGGAATGTGCGACAGCAGCACCGAGGGGGTCGTGTCGAGCGCGTAGGCGATCGCGACGAGGTCGTCGACGGTCACGGGGCGAGCGCATCGCTCCATCTCCGCAAGGGCGTCGACTGAGATCGGGTGATCGAGCATCCACAACACATAGGCCAGCTCGTCGATGGTCAGCTCGCGCAGCTGGCGGTAGTGGGTGATGGCGTCGGACACAGCAAGGGACGTGGGAAGGGACGACGGCATGCGTCGATCATAGGCGTGCTCGGCGCGACCCCCGGGTGGGTTGTCACATAGTCCTGAGCCGTCGCCACATAGGCGCACGACAGATTCCGGGAGTCGTAGCCTCCGCGTTCCCTCAGGCCGAGGGCGGGTGCGACAAGAGGCACAGCTTGGCGAAAGAAGCTCAGGTCGGTCTTGTAGTCGCAGCCAGCTCCGCACTGTCCCGCACAGCGATGCCCATTGAGTCATAGTCGACTGCCTATTGAATAACAATCGGACTCGTGATTCGATAGGATCGCAATAGGCGTTCGGTTCACTCTAGACAAGGCGGGCAACATGTTCGGGCGCGACTCTTCCGCTGATTGCGGCGCAGTCGTGACCGAGCATGCCTCCTCGCTGAGTCGAGTGCGAGTCTCCACCGCCGCGTCTCGCGCAGTCTCGCTTCGTCCCATTCCCATGGAGGCCATTCAGGTCGGAGCCACTGCCGCTGCATCCATCGCCTTGCGGCGCGATGCCATGACGACAACCCAGGCCTCGGTCGCACGCCGGAGGAAGGCCGCATAGAACCGCCAGCGACTCGGACAGCCATGCCCACCGTCCGTGCACTGGCAGCGGCCCGTGCGACCCGATGCGCAGCCCGCCCGCATCACCGTGCGGCCGGTGGGGCGTCTCGCCCCGTCACCCATGTCCCCACCCCATGAATTGAAGGGATCCCATGCGACTTCGTGCTCCCGCTCGACTTGCCGCCACGGCCATGCTTGCCCTGTCGGTGACCGCCGGCCTGGCCGCGACCACCGCCCCGGCCGCCACTGCGGCCGAGATGCCGTGCAAGCCGCGCGTCTACTACGAAATCAACACCAACGCGGTGAACTTCAGGACCGGGCCGTCGACCGCCTACAAGTCCAAGGGCCTGCTCTACAAGGGCGACTGGGGCAAGAAGGTCGCCACCAAGGGCTCCTGGATCAAGCTCAAGCTCGGCCAGAAGTCCAGGACCGGGCTGGCCAAGAACACCACCGGCTGGGTCGCCAAGAAGTACGCCTACGACTGCGTCCCCATGCAGCTCGACTGAGCCGGCCGCGGCTCAGTCGATCCACGCCGGGCAACTCAAGGCGTCATCAGGCAGACATACGCCCCGCATCACTCACCAACGCACCACTCCGCACCCCCACACAGCGCCCAGCACAGGACGCGCCTCTTCCCATGCCCGACAGGGCGGCCTCACGCCGCACTTCTGACGCAGGGGCCCCGGCCAGTGGCTACGCCCTGGCCGGGGACGGGGCGACGCCGTGCCCCCTCCTCCCTTTCGGAAGGTTGTTTCCCGATGATCCGCAATCTCGCCCTCCGCTCGGTTGCGCCCGCCGCCCTCGCACTCGCGGCCGCTGCCACCCTGACCGTGGCCTCCGCTCCCGCCGCGCACGCCGTCGGTGAGAACAGCAAGTGCACCGTCAACTGGCCGAACTACGGCGCCACCGTGGCCAAGGCCGGCTGGAACTACCGCACAGGCCCATCCACCGCTTACGCCAGCCGCGGCCTCCTGTACCGGGGCGACAAGTTGACCGTGCTGTGCAGCCGCGGCAACTGGGACTACAGCCAGCTCACCCAGCGCTCCAAGTCCGGCATCCCCAAGGGGACCCGAGGCTGGGTGCGCGACGACGGCCTCTACCAGCTGGCCGGCTGACCGGCCCGGCCCCTCGCTTCCATCCCCTGGGGCGACATCCCCGCGTCCTTCCGGAGCGGGCGCTGGCCCGGCTGCTCAGTGGGGGCGTCGTCCGCCCACGGCGACGCCCCCACGCTCCGCCCTTCCCGTCCGGCGCCCGAACCAGCTGACGCCGGCCGCCCCCACCAGGAAACGTCTCGCCCCTGCTTTCCCCGGAGCGTCCGTGTCAGCCACCACCATGCCCGTCTCCACCGCCAAGGACGCCGAACCGTCCCGACCGCGGCCCTGGCCGCCGACGATCTGGGCACTGCTCGTCATCACCCTGGTGGCGCGCGGCTTCGGCTTCGCCTATCCCTTCCTCAGCTATCACCTCAAGGACCTGGGCTACACCACCGCCGCTGTCGGCCATGCCCTCGCGGTCTTCGGCATCGGATGGCTCGTCGGCCAGCTGCTCACCGGCTGGGCCGCCGACCGGCTCGGCCGGCGCCGCACCCTCGTGGCCGCCATGCTCACAGCCGCCGTCTGCCTGCCCGTGATGTCCCAGGCACACGCGTTCGCCGCCGTGTGCACCGGAGCCCTGATCGCGGGCATCGTGTACGACGCGCCGAGGCCGGTTGTCTCCGCGGCCATCGCCGACCTCATCGCCGACGACGGACAGCGCGCCGCCGTCAACGGCTGGCGCCACGGGGCCGTGAACATCGGCGCGGCGATCACCGGCGCGGTAGGCGGCCTGCTGGCCGGACAGCTTGGCTTCCCGGTGCTGTTCTGGTTCAACGCCGCCACCTGCGCGGCCTGTGCCCTGCTCGCCCATCGCTACCTCGACGACGACACCCCGGCCGCCTCGGCCCGCCCCAGCGAGCCCGCCGCGCGCACCCCGCTGCGCTCGGCCGTGCGCGACGCCCGCCTGTGGCTGCTGTGGATGGCTAGTGTGGCCGCCCTGACCTGCGCTGCCGGCATGTTCACCGTGCTGCCGCTGCTGATGGAGGACGACGGGCTCGCCGCCGACGCCTACGGATGGACACAGGTCGCCAACGCCGGCGCCGTCGTCGTGCTCACCCCGCTGCTCAACCCGTGGCTGCGGCGCCGCTGCGACGGTTCCCAGCCGGTCACCGGCCTGCTCGCCGTCGGATCGCTCCTGCTGGGCGCGGGCATGGGCAGCGCAGGCCTCGCCGACACCACGGCGGGCTACAGCCTCGCCGTGGCGGCGGCCGTCCCCGGGGAGATCGTCTTCTTCATCGCCGCCAACGACATCGTCACCAAGATCTCGCCCGTACACGCCCGTGGTCTGTACGCCGGGATCTGGGGTTCAACCCTCGCCGTCGCCGTGATCATCGCCCCGGTTCTCGCGGCCGTGTCCCTGACCTCGGGCGGTGGGGTTCTCGCCGCGCTTACCACCCTTGCCGCCGGTGCCATGGGCGCAGCCCTGTGCCTGCCGCTCGCGGGCCTCACCCAGCGCCGCACCGCCTCCCGTGTGACCGCCGTCCCTGTCCCCGCCGCTACCTGACCGCCGAACCGGAGAACCGGACCATGAGACACAGCACCACATGCCCCAACTCCTGGGCAGCACCGCACAGATGGCCACCTGTTTCGACAGCCCGGCCCACGCCCGCGCCGGGGGCAGGCCGATGACTGCGATCGCTCCGGCCGAGCAGTCCGCACCGCCGACGGGCGACCGACGGCTGCTGCTCGGAGTCTTCGCCGTGATGGGCCTCGTCATGGCGGTCTGGGGCACGAGGATGCCCTCAGTGCAGAGGGTGGCCAACCTTGGGACGGGCCATCTGTCACTCGTTCTTCTCGGCGCCGCAGCCGGCATGGTCGCCGGGCTCCAGCTCGGCGGGCGCCTGGCCGACCGGCACGGTCCCTCCCGACTGCTGGTCGTCCCCGCCGTCATCTTCGGCCTCGCCCTGGCTCTCCTCGGCCAGTGCCGCACGCTGCCGACCCTGATCGCGGCTGCCGTCGTCTTCGGCTTCGCACACGGGCTGCTTGACGTCGGCTGCAACGTATCTGCCGTTCACTGCGAGATCGCCTTCCAGCGGTCGATCATGTCCGGGCTGCACGCCGCCTACTCGATCGGTGCTCTGTGCGGGGCCGCGCTCGCAGCCGTGACCACCTGGATGTCCCACGAGGTGCTGTTCGCGATGGTCGGTGCCTTCACGGTGCTCGCCGCTGCCACCGCCGTTCCGGCCGTACGAACGGCCACCTCCCTCGACCACGCACCCGAGCGTCCCGAAGCGGTTCCGGACGAGGCAAAGCCGGCGCAGACCTCCCACACCAAGGTGTGGCTGCTCGGTGCCCTGGCCGCTGCGTGCCTGCTAGCCGAGGGCGCCGCCGCCGACTGGTCGGCAGTGCACCTGCACTCCCTCAACAGCTCCGAGGCAACAGCGGCGGCCGCCTACGCCCTCTACAGCGCCGCCATGGCCGTAGGCCGGCTCGTGGGCGACCGGCTGACCGGCCGCTACGGAGCACCCGCCCTGGTACGCGCCGGCGCCACCCTCGCCGCCGCCGGACTCGGCGCTGCACTGATCGCCGGCAGCGCCCCGGCCGCCCTGCTCGGCTGGATGGCCCTCGGAGCCGGCCTGTCCACGGCCATGCCGGCCCTCATCACAGCCGCCGGACGGGGAGGACCACGCGCCGTGGGCACCGTCGCCACCATCGGCTACCTCGGCCTGCTCGCCGGACCGGCCGCCATCGGGGCGATCGCCTCGCTCACCAGCCTGACCACCGCGCTGGCCCTGCTCGTCGTCCTGACCGCGACCGTCGCTTTCGTCTCCCACCGAGCCCTGGAGTCCCGTTGACCTCTTCCCAGCCCACCACCCCCAGCGGCGCCGGCCTCGAGGCCGTGATCCTCGACTACAACGGGGTCATCGGCCGCCAGCCCGGCCCGCCCCAGTGGGCCCGGCTCGCCGAACTCGCGGGCTGGCACCCCCAGGAGACCCCCGCCTTCCAACAGGCCTTCTGGCAGCGGCGGGAGCCCTACGACCAGGGCATCGCCACCACCCACACGTTCTGGAGCGGACTGCTGCGCAACGGGCGCACCGCGCCTGCGGGCAGCACCCTCCTGGCCGCCCTCGCAAGCGCCGACCTCGACATGTGGACCGCCACGGACCCCGCCGTGCTGGACCTCCTGCGCACAGCCCACGCCACCGGGCTGCGCCTCGTACTCCTGTCCAACGCGCCCAAACCGCTGGCAAATGCCCTCGACGACGCCGAATGGTGCGCCACCTTGTTCAGCCGGACCGTCTACTCCGCCCGCATCGGAGTGAACAAGCCCCACAAGCGGGCCTACGAGGCAGCGCTCGAGGCCGCCGGAATGCCCCAGCCCTCAAAGACCCTGTTCGTCGACGACCGGCTGGACAACGTCGAAGCCGCCGAGCAACTCGGCCTGCAAACCCTGCACTACACCGGCGACCCGGCCGCACTCGCCCGCCGGCTTCCCCGGCCGCCCGCCATCACACACCCGGCAGCCGACCTCACCACGAGCGCATGACCCCCCTCGCGACACCCTCCCGCCAGCCCGGCACCTGCTGCATCCCGATCACCGAACCAGAGATCCGACCATGACCATGACCGCCCTGCACCCCAACTTTCGTGCCGTGACGTGCACGTGGCACTCCTCGGTGGTCGGACTCCCCGCCGAGCGGCACGCCGCCACCCCCTTCCACACCCGCTCGTGGGCCTCTCCACCATGTCCTGCGGCGTCCTGGGCGCCGCGGTGTGCCTGCCGCTCGGCCTGCTCCTTCGCCGGGCCCGCGCACCGAAACAGGCGCCTCTTTTCACGTGAAGTCAATCCTTGGAAGGAACTCTGTGTCCGTCTCACGCTTCGTCAAACACACGGTGCCCGTCGCTCTGGGCGGTGCGCTCGCCACCATCGCGCCACCACCCCGGCCTCCGCGGCGAGCTCCGGCTACGTCTACTCCAGCGGCCGCGGTGCCGAGGGCTGGTACTACTACGGCAACGGCCGGGTCTATGCGAACGACATCAAGGCCGACGGTTTTGCGTCTGTCACCCAGGTCTTCGCCGACGACAGCCGTCGCCTCCTCGTCAGCGTCCAGGACTCCGGGGCCAATAACGGGATCAGCGGGAAGACACCTGTCCTTTTCGAGGGTTATCACAGGATCCGGGCGTGCGTTTACAAGACCGGTCACGCGCCCACGAAGTGCGGCGCGATGACCCGCTGGTACGTCGACTGACCTGTGGGTCCATCGGCTGACCCCTCTGCTCCCGGCCCGGGCCGGGTCCTCGTCTCACCGTTTCCGTTCCGTTCGGATCCGCCGGACCACCATTCCTTCTTCCTGGCCCGCTCGGGAGTTCACCTGTGCAGCAGCCCACTTCACGGCCGGTCACCGGCGCCTCGTCCGGACCTGCTGTGGCCGTCCTCGGTTCCACGGTTGAGCCGCCGAGGCGTCCGGTGCCTGTCGGGTACCGCGATGTCCTGCGGGTGCCCTGCGCGGCGCGTCTGCTGGCCGGGACGCTCATCGGACGCCTTCCCAACGGGATGGCCCCGCTCGCGATAGTGATCGGAGCTCGCAGCTCTGGTGCGGCGGTCAGCGCGGCTCTGGCCGCCTTGTACCTGGTGGCCAGCGCGGTCGGCGGTCCGCTGATCGGCCGTCTGGCCGACCGGTACGGACAGACGCTCCCGTTCTCCGCAGCCACCGTGCTGAGCACAGCCGCCCTCGTCGGCGTGGCAGTTGGGTCTCAGCACCCGTGGTGGGCGATAGCCGGCGTTGCGGTCGCCGGGGCGGCCAAAGCTCCGCTTGAGGCAGGGTTGAGGGCGTTGTTCGGAACGGGGTCCTTCATGCCGAGCCGCGCCCACCAGCGAACGGCGCTGTCGCTGGAGGCAGCGGCTCAAGAAATGATCTACGTCGTGGGGCCGCTGCTGGTGGCGGGGATCGTCATGGTGTCCTCGGCATTCGACGCGCTGGTGGCGACGGCCGCTCTCGGTGCCGTCGGCACCGCTCTGGTCGTGACGACGCCGGCCTCCCGGACGTGGACCACCGTCCGCCTCCACAGGTCCGACTGGCGGGGTCCGCTCAGGTCCCCGCAGTTGCGCGGGTTGTACCTGGCCATGGTGGGCGTCGGTATCCCCCTCGGCGCCCTCACTCCCCTCGCGGTATCGGCCGCCGCCGAGTACGGCACACCGTGGCTGTCCGGAGCCCTCCCGGCCGTGCTGTCCCTCGGTGCCGTCGTCGGCGGACTCCTGTACGGGGCGCGGCTGTGGCCGGGCACAGCAGTTCAGCACCTGATCGTCCTGTGCTCGGCTTTTGCAGGGGGCTGGCTGCTGATCACTCTGGCGGCCAGCCCCACAACGGCGCTGGCCGGCACGGTCGTCCCGGGCCTGGTGATAGCGCCGCTCCTGGGCGTCGCCTTCGCGGTCACGGGCGATCTGGCCCCGGCCGGCACCGCGACGGAGGCGCAAGCGCTCTTGGTGGCCGCGCTGGATGTGGGGTGCGCCGCGGGCGCCGCGGCGGCGGGCCTGGCACCGACCGCAGGGCTGCTGCCGGCCGGCGCCGCGGGCGCAGCCCTCATCCTCGTCGCCGCCCGCCGCCGTCTGAGCGTGACCGGTCGCCGTCCGCCCCTGCCCGTGTCCTGACCCCGTCTCAAGGGAGCTTTGTCGTGCACTCGTTCCGTCTCACCCGCACCCTGCCCAAGAATGCAACGGACGCCGCGCTGCGTGCCGACGTCCGCCATGGCCTCACCAGTACTCCCAAGTCGCTGCCGCCGAAGTGGTTCTACGACGCGTACGGCAGCGAACTCTTCGAGAAGATCACCGAGTTGCCCGGGTACCACATCGCACGCTCGGAGCGTGAGCTGCTGGCGGCCCACGCCAGCGAGATCGCTGCGGTGTGCGGCGCACGCACCCTGGTGGAACTCGGTAGCGGTTCGTCCGAGAAGACGCAACACCTGCTCGATGCACTGCCCAGATTGCACACGTACATACCGGTCGACGTCAGCGAGAGCGCCTTGCGGCAGGCCGGGCAGGCTCTGATCGTCGAACGCCCGGACCTCACCGTGCACGCATTGATCGCCGACTTCACCAACGCGCTCATCTTGCCGGATACCCCCGGCCCGCGACTCGTTGCGTTCCTCGGCAGCACCATCGGCAATTTCCTGCCCGCCGAACGCGCCGTGTTCCTCGCCGCCATCCGCGCCCTCCTCGCGCCCGGCGACGCCCTGCTGCTCGGTGCCGACCTGGTGAAGGACCCCTCGCTCCTCATCGCCGCCTACGCCGACTCGACGACCGGCGCTTTCAACAAGAACGTCCTCACGGTCATCAATCGGGAACTCGGCGCCGACTTCGGTCTCGACGCCTTCGAGCACGTGGCCCTCTGGGACGCTGCCGTCGAGCACGAGTGGATCGAGATGCGGCTGCGCTCGCGCATCGAGCAGACCGTGAGGATCCCCGCCCTCCAACTCGCCGTCGACTTCGCGGCGGGTGAGGACCTGCGTACCGAGATCTCGGCGAAGTTCCGGCCCGCCGGCCTGGCTGGCGAACTCGCGTCCGCCGGGATGGCATTGGGGCGGCTCCTGACCTCCCCGAATCATGCCTACGGCCTGGCGCTCGCCATCCCCAGGGAACACGCAGCAGTCCAGGACGCGTCAACGAGCCACAGCACCGCCTGTGTCCGCTGATCCCGGCAGCCCTCCGCCCCCTGTCCATGCTTCTCGAGCGTTTCGGAGTGGCCCCATGGCCTTGCCTTTGATCAGTCCTGACCGGACCCCTGCTGGTGGCTCCCTTTCGTCGGTTCTCCAGGGGCCCGCCGCTGTCGTCGCCCCGTACGGCTCGGGCAAGCACTACCAGAGCGAGTTCGCCGACCGGGGATGGGACTGCGTCGCGGTCACCCCCGCGGACGACGCGTTGCCTCCCCTGTACCGCGGCAGTCTCGACCCCACCGGGTACCGGCGCGTCGTCGTGCACGACGGCAACGTCGACGAGACCGCCCGGGCACTGCGCGCACTCCGGGTGAGCGCCGTGGTCGCCGGGACGGAAATCGGCGTACCCCTCGCCGAGCAACTGGCGTACCGCCTGGGCCTGCCTGGCAACGACCCGCAGACCTCAAACCGCCGCCGCGACAAGGGCGCCATGGCGGCCGCGCTGACGAGTGCGGGCATCGACGCTCCACGGAGCCTGAGCACTGACCGCCTCCGGGACGCCCTGTCCTGGGCGCACTCGCTGGACACGCCGGACCTCGTACTCAAGCCGGCCGACTCCGCCGGATCAGACGGCGTGATCTTCTGCTCCAGCCCCGACGAGATCCGATCGGCCTGGATTCAGCTGCACGGGGTCCCCAATGCCATGGGCGGAAGCAACGACCACCTCCTCATCCAGGAACGGCTCCAGGGTTCGCAGTACGTCGTCAACAGCGTCTCCGCCCCCGACGCCGACGGCACGGCCCGGCATACGATCACCGAGTTCTGGGCCGACCACCGTACCGGCACCACGCACGTGTACGACCGCCTCGACCTGCTCAACCGCGCGAAGCTGATCCCGCGTACCCTCGCGCACTACACAGTACGAGTCCTCGACGCCCTGGGGATCGCCGCAGGCCCCGCGCACACCGAGCTGATCTACGTGCCCAGGCGAGGGCCCGTTCTGATCGAGAGCGGCGCACGACCCGAAGGTTCGTACGACCCGGCGGCCATGCGGGAGGCGGTCGGCAGCGACCATATCCGCGACGCGGTGCACGCGGTGGTCACTGGTGCGCCCAAGAGCCTGGCCTCGGATCGTCCACGCTTCAGTGTCTCCAAGGTGTCGCTGATCGCGCCGCACGATGGCGTGCTCGACGAGGACCTCCTGCGCACCCTGCTGACTCTCCCGACAGTGCAGGGGTACGTCGGCACGCTGGTCCCCGGCATACCAGTGCACCGCACCATCGACCTGTTGACCTCTCCCGGACGGCTGACGCTCGCCGCCGAGAACCCCCGCGCGATCGATGAGGACTACAACACCATCCGCGCCGTGGAGGCCGCCGGGCTGTACGACGGGAGGGCGACATGAGCACCCGGCCCGCCGCCCGCCTTGACTACGCACTCGCGGCCAGCCGCTCCCAAGACCGGGCGGGCTGGAAGATCGACCTGTCTGCTCCGACCAAGAGCAAGCTGAGCGAGTTCCGCGTCGGCATCTGGGCCGACCACCTGTACTGCCACGTCGATGCCGACACCCGCGCTCTCCTGCAGCACGTCACCGGACTCCTCCGCACCGCCGGCGCCGACATCGACGACTCCACCGAGCCCGTCGACTTCGCCGAGAGCGACAAGCTCTTCCAGCGACTCATGTACGCAACGTCGTCCGCTACGGCGACGGATGCGGCCTTCGCCGCAGACGTCGAAGCGGCGCAGAAGATCCCGGTCGCCGACCCGAGCGGGCCGTTCCTCCACTCCCGGCCATGCGGCACTGCGACTGGTGTGTCGCCGACGAGGCCCGCCAGAAGCTCCGAGGCGCGTGGGAGGCGTACTTCTCGGAGCACGACATCATCATCACGCCGGCCACGCCCACTGTGGCTGTCCCCGATCAAAACGAGTACGCCGCCCCCGCAGCGGCATATCACCGTCGATGGGCAGAAGCGCTCGTTCTACGACCAGACCGGCTGGCTCAATCTCACCAGCCCTGTCGGGCTCCCCTCCCTGGTGCTCCCCGCTGGCAGGACCGATGCGGGGCTGCCGCTCAGTGTCCAGATCATCGGCCCTTACCTCGTTGACCGCACCGTCCTCGAGGCTGCGAAGCAGCTCGCAAACAGGTTGCCCAGCCCGGTTCGGCCCCCAGCCTTCTCGGTGTAGCCCCTCGTGGCAGGTCGCACCGTGAGGATCAGTGACGGAGTGCTGTGGGGCAGTTGCTCTTGTCGCTTCATGAGAGGAAAGTAGAAAGCCGAAGCGTCCCCCCTCACCAGCTTTGAGGGGGGGACGCTTCGGCTTCGCTGTCAGAACGGGCTGAGTGGCAACTCGCTCCCGATCAACACAGCGAGCAAGCGGCTATCCGAACTCTCCGTCTTTCACGCTCTCGACGAAGGTATGCCATGTTCCGTGCGGGAACGTGAACGCCCCCAGTTCTCGTGCCTTGCTGTGGCCGACGGCCACCAGGCCATCCTCCGTTTCCTGTACCTCCAGACAGTCTCCAGACTGCGCTCCACTGTGGGACGCCTTGCGCCACCGGTGTACGGGTAGGTCATGCCGCATCACGGCTGCTTTACCTCTTCATTTTCGTTGCGGAACAAGATCCCGAGCGATTTTCGAGATCAGGTCGATCGACTCCGGTGCCGGCAGCGCCGACTCCCGCAGCAGGTCCAGTGAGTGCCGGTACTTCTTCACCGACTCGTCCTCCTCCAGGTAGAGAGCCCCGTCCAAGTACTCGACCTGGACCACGTCGAGGTCCAACGGGTCGGGATAGCTGTACAGGACGAAGGAGCCGCTCGTCCCCGTATAGCCCGGCTGCTCGAATGGGATGACACGAATTGTCACGTTCGGCCGCTGGCTGCTCTTCACCAGATAGCCCAGCTGTTCGGCCATGACCTCTGGGCCACCGACCTGTTGGCGCAGGACTCCTTCAGTGACGATGCAGAGATAGCTGGGAGGGTTCTCCCTATCGAGGACTGCTTGGCGCTGCACTCGGAAGTCGGCGAAGAACTCCAGATGGTCGTCGCTCAGCGTGGGGTCACTCGAGCGAATGACGGACGTTGCGTAGTTCTTCGTCTGAACGAGGCCCGGGAGCACCTGGGTCTGGAAGGCGGAGATGCGCTCTGCGTCCTCTTCTAGGGTCAACAGCTCCTTGAAGTCCGGTTGCAGAACATCGCCATGGCGCCTCCACCAGCTCCTGCGATGTCCCTCCGTTGAGAGAGCGACCAGCCACTCCCTCTTCTGCGGGTCGTGGATGCGGCACAGGTCCATGAGCGTTTCGAGCTCGAGGCGGCTGACCCGGTGTCGACCCGTCTCGATCCGGGAGATCTTCGACTTGTCGCCGTGGATGGCTCTGGCCGCCTGCTCCGGGGTGACACCGGCTGCCACGCGAGCCTCTTTGATCTCGGCTCCCAACCTGCGCCGGCGAGCGGTACGTCGCGCTGGCTGTCCCACGTGTCCTCCTATGGCGTGTCCCTCGGGCCCAAGTGTGGCGGACGGGGAGGCCGCACGGCTACGAGGGGGGCGCCTGTCCTTCGTGCGAGTCTAGTTCCGCAATATGTAGCTCAAGAGGTTGCGGAGAGGCCCTAGTTAGGTTCATCGTAGTCAGGTCACTGCGAGGAGCTACCGCTCGCGGGTGGCAGATCCCAACTTCCAGCTCTGCATGGCTGTTGAGCAGGTACGCACCTGCTTGCTGCCGCGAAAGTGCGACCCCTGCGAACCCAACCGTCGCGTCGGCGAGTCCACAGCTCACCCGCAGCGGCCCCACACGTTCGAGAGGCAAGTCCATGACGACATCTGTCGAGCAGCCTCGGCCGAAGCGACCAGAGGCCAGCGTGACGCCCGAGGAGGCGTTATGTGTCGCGGATAGTCTCCGCGCTGGCTGGCTCCCCAAAGCCGACGCGATCGCACACGACATCGTGAAGGACTGCGCTGTGCTGGTCGTCGTAGGGCCTGGCGTTTACGACAGGGATGCCGCATGTGTCCGGCCGTTGGACGGTCGACCGACTGGCTGGCTGGCTCCCTGCGGCAACCTTGAGCCGGTCAGTGGAAGGGCCTCATGATGCGCGGGCTCGTTGAGCGGGTGGGCTCCAACCTCGGACTCCGCTCCAGTCCACGCCTGAATACCGCCGGGGCGCACGAGGTCGCGCGACCCGCGCGGATCCTTTTCACAAAGCCTGGGTTGAGCAGCTTGCTGTTACGGCCGCTCTCCGGCGTCGGTCCAGTAGTCCTTGAGCATCTCGCCGGGCCACGACGGCTGCGTGACCTCGCCGCGAGGCAGGAACTCCTGGAACACGACCACCAGATCGATGACCGGCGTACCGTCATCGGCATCCAGGTCGGTCACGTGTACGTCGAGACCGTTGACCCGCAGAACCTTCGGGAAGGACACACCGAGGCCTGCCGGGCGCCTGTGATTGTGGTGGGCGAACGTTCCGGTCGCGGGCCAGGCAGAGTTGTCGCGGGGGCTCCGCGCGTGCAGGGCGACATCGTCAGGGGACCGCTCGCTGAATTGCCACACCACTTGGAGGTGGCTGAACTCGGTGATGCCCTGCAGCGTCTCTTCAGGGAAGTCAGGGTTCAGACGGATGATCGACTCGACGCCCCCCTTGTAGTCGTCGAGGCGCCCGGTGTGGCCTCCTACGACCCTGCCGATGACCGGCACTTCGATGAACTCGTCGGACACAAGGGCCTCTTCATTCTGATCTGGGTGGTGGCCTGGCCGGCTACCGCGATTCGTGTAGTGGCCGCGTCAGCCTACGCCGAGCACCGACCGCGCCTTGGCATCGAGCTCGGCGACCGGGCTGCCTCCTCGTCCGAAGAACGGGCTGAGGGCGCGACGCATCTGGACAACCGTCTCCCGGGCCCGGCCCGACTGCACTCCGGTCATGGCGTCGAGGGCCTGTCCCCATGTGTCGCAGGCGGCCTCGAGCTGGCCCTGCTGGACCTGAACGGCGCCCAGGTATCCGAGGGTCACCGAGTGGGTCCGCTGGAACTGGCTGCGTCGGGTGCGCACACTGTGGCGGAACTGCTTCTCAGCGCCCTTCAGGTCGCCGAGGTCGCGCAGGGCGGCGGCGGTTTCGTGGGCGAGGCTGGCTTGGCCGAAGAACCACACGCGGCTCGGTTCGTCGTCTCCTTCCTCGGCTCTGCTGAGGTCGTTTTCCGCCTGGAGCAGAGTAGCCAGGGCTTCCTTGCGGCGGTTGTCGGCGGCCAGGCCGCGCGCGTGGACCACCCCGATCAGTGCTTTCTCTCGCCAGCTGGCGTTGGTGTACCGCTTTCCTGCGAGCGAGTCTGTGGACAGGCGTACGGCTTGCGCGGGCTGCTTGAGGTCGACGGCCTGGTGGGCCATCGCGCGCAGGACGTGGCCGGCCAGAGGGGCGTCCCTGGCTTCCTCGGCCAGCTGTGTGGCGACGGTGAACCAATGCAGGGCCACTGGATGCTCGCCCGCGTCGAATGCGGTCCACCCTGCGAGGTAGGCCAACTCTCCCGCAGCCGAGGTCATGGCGCGCCGCACTTCTTCGGAGGGGAAGTGCCCGGCGAGGTATGCGGCGACCTCGGTGCGCAGGTAGGCCACGAGCGCCGTTCGGCCAACGCCCCGACCGCCGCGCTGCTGGTCGCGGCGCGAGAAGAAGACGGTCATCTCGCGGACGCTGTCCACGTCCTGAGGGGTGACGGTGTGGGTGGACAACGCTTCGCGGGCCCGGGCACGTTCGGCGGCCTCTTCCCACCACAAGTCGGTGGGCAGCGCCAGGCCCGCGACGGAGTAGGCGGAGCCGGCCAGTATCCGGCGGCGGTCCATGTCCATGTCAGTGCCCCCGAGGTTCACGAGCGTCGTCAGCGTGTCGACGCTCCACTCCGGCGACAGCGGAACCGTGCCCCCTTCTGGGGCGAGCCCGATATCGGCGAGCGTGACGATGCGGCCAAGGCCACGCGAGAGCGTCTCGGCCAAGATAGACGGCGCGCGGCCGCTCGGCCGCGCGCCGGCCACCCAGCGGGCGATGCTCGACTGGTTCGTGCTGTCCAGCTCGTGGGCACCGTTCTCGGCGGCAACAGCTCGGAAACGAGCTGTCAAACGGGCCTGAGGCAGGCCGAGTTCCTGGATCACGGCTTCCAGCTTGGTGTTGCGTGTGCGCCCCATGGTGCGCCCCTGTCCCCGAAACGATCTTGCATAAGGTGCATTGGATCCGCGCGCCCCGCGGGATACCGGCCGGGCGCCGAAAGCGGTTGTCTCAGGAAGACGATATTCCTCCAACGCTTCTGGGACGTAGGGGAATCGACGACCTCCTTCACATGGGCCCGTGCGGAGACCGGCTCGGTCCGATCGATGACAGCAAGGCGGCGCAGCCGATGAACGTGCACTACCTGACGCGAAGCCACACCGAACGACCGACGCTTCCGCCTGCCGCCGTACGGCGTGGCACCGCTGGCGATGCTGCGGCGGTACCGGCCCAAGGAGCGTGTATGAAGGTCTCCAACGATGACGCAGACCTCGGAGCAGTGCGCCCGGACAGGCCGGAGGGGTTGCGTCCTCTGGTGCTTCTGGAGGTCTCGTTCGCGGCAGATCCTGCGGCAATCAGGCCCGTTCGAAGGCAACTGCATGCCGTACTCTCGGAGTTGGGGCTCGAACAGGTTGCCGACGAGGTCGTCCAGGCGGCGCAGGAGCTCATGGCGAACGCGGTCGAGCACGGATGTCGCTGTCGTCCGCCGAAGACCACAGTCACCGTCAAGGCCGTGTACCGCGACGAGCAGGTGCGTGTGGACGTGCACGACCCGTCCGACGAACGACCGCAAGAGCGCCCGGAGTCGGGGGAGCGGGAAAGCGGTCGGGGACTGAGCATCGTAGGTGTCCTCGCCGACCGGTGGGGCGTCAAGATGGACCGCGCCGGGGCCGGGAAGTCCGTCTGGCTTGAGTTCGATGCGCCCTTCGTCCGAGGGGAGCAGGCTTCATGAGTGTCCGCGCGCTGACGGGTGTTGATTCCGGTGCCCACCGCAAGGACCAGCCCGTTGTTCGGTCGGTGGTCGTCGCCGCCAGGGAGACCATCGCTCCGGTGCTGGATGAGGAATCTCCTGTCCCCGAGGACGACCAGGACGTGAACTTCCTGGTTCTTCGGCTTCGCGGTCACCTGATGCGGCTCGGTCCTGCGGCTGACACGTCGCTGAGATGTGCCTCTCTGGCCGATGCACTCGAAACTGCCCCCCTGCTGGCGGCGCAGGATGCACCCCAACAACTTCATGAATCTCGCGTGCATCTGCGGCAGTTGGCGATCGCCGTTCAGTCCGTGCTCACCGAGATGAGCAGGGTCGGACTGCCATGTATGCACCAGCCCGAGTGTCCGCCCGCGGATGCAGCGGACTGCCCAGTACTGAGATACAGCCTTCTGTGCAACGGGATCCTTACCTTTCGAAGACACAGGATGCGTCATGCCGAACGGCCGCGTCGTTCTCCCCACCTCGGTCCCTTTCCTCTCCCCCGTCAAAGACGGTCATGAGGAGGTGAATTCGTGATTCCGCCGTCACCGCAGGTGCCGTCGGGCTACCCCGGTGTCCTTCTTTCGCCGGAAGCAGCCCGTCTTGCTCGGTCCGGCACCTGAACCGCCCTCGCACAAGTCCGGAGACGACGAGCTAAGCCGGAGAACGCCTTGCGTATCGCCACGTTCGCCGTTGCCCTGACGACGATCATCCTCGCTGCTCAGCTGCCTCGCTGAACGGATCCGCCCGACGGCCCCCCGTCCTGACCGGAGAGCTGATGACTCCCCTACTGACCACTCGCCACCACTGGCTGCTTGGCTTCGGCGAGACTCTCCCGCCCGAGCTGCCGGGCGACTTCGATGTCGTCCGCGTCGGCACGGGCCTCGGTATGTGCGCGATCGATACCATGATCGATACTGGTCACCGGGTCGGGCCGCTGCTGTGCTGCATCGCCCACCGGTTGCTCCTCATCCCGGTGGAGTCCGGGACGGCCGACCGGTGGCGTGCCGCGCACTCCGCGAGCAGCCGCGGTCCGGCTCTCCGGTGCGGGATGCATGGATACCAGCCGATCTGCCGCAACCGTATCTGGCTCACTCCCCCCAGGCCGCTGGCCGCCTCGACCACCGCCCCGGCAGTGCTCCACGACACGTTGAGCCTCATGCGTGCGCGGCTGCGTGGTGCAGCAGGTCAGCCGTTCAGGATGCGCGCTCGCGAGGCGTGCCATGTCTGAAGGCATGTCACCAGTTCCCGCGGTCAACGGGTGTCGGTCCAAAACCCATTCCGTTGACAGTGCACGCACGGATCGGGCATCCGACGCCCAACGCCTCCTCCGGGAGCTCGACGTGCAGGAAGTCGAAGTCCCGAGGACAGCTGACGCGTTGGCGCACTTCTTCAGTGACCTCTGAGCCAACACCCCACAGGACCCAACGACCGCTGTTGATTGTCTAGCAGGAAGGCCGAGACGAGATGGGACGAGCTTTCTACCGCGCCCAGCGCGGCATCCTGGTGCGCTCCGTGCCGCATGACGGTCTGCCGATCCCTCCAGTGCCGGCCGAATTCGACATCACCCCGCGCACTCCCCCGTCCTGGCTCCCCTGGGTACGCGAGACCTGGAGCATTCCGCAGATCGCGGACGCTGTCCGCTACGCCAGCCCGGACCTTGCCCGTGAGATCGACGACCTCGACGACCGCCTCCTCGGCCCCGAGTCCATCGAACGTCTTGGGCTGGCACTGCTCAGCTACGTCCTGCGCATCAGACACCGGGCCACGCCGTTCGGTCTGTTCGCCGGAGTGGCTGAGGGCCGGTTCGGCCGTACCACCGTTGCGCGATGGGGCCAGTCCCACCACGCGGTGAGTCGAGCCGACGGCGTCTGGATGACGGTGATCGTGCAGCATCTGGAGGCGATCCCTGAGGTACGCCAGCGGCTGCGGTTGATGGCCAATAACGGCCTGCGGGTCCGCGGGGAGCGGCTGGTGCTTCCCTGGCAGCCCCGCTCTCTGGACACGGCCGGGACGGCTGTGCGAGAGGTCTCGATCCGGCAGATCACCGTTGTGCGTACGGCAGTGCAGATGGCGAGGGCCGCCGTGCCCTACAGGGAGGTAGCGGACAAGCTCGTCGCCGACCACCCGGACCTCACGGCAGGCGAGGCCGAGGCGCTGCTGGACCTCATGATCTCCCGACGCATGCTCCTGACCAGTCTCCAGCCCGCCGGCACCGAGACGGATCCGCTCGGTTACGTGGTGCGCGAACTCTTCAGTTCGGGCGCTGCCCAAGCCGGTCAAGCTGCCGAGCTGGCCTGTGCCCTGCGGGAGATCGACGAGGAGATGCGCGCACTCAACCGGCAACAGGCCGCGCCGCCGGACGCCGGACGCCGCCGAACAGCATTGGTCACGCGGATGCGGCAGCTCGCCGACCAACCGTCCCCGTTGACCCTGGACGTGCGCCTAGACGCTGACGTGGTTGTGCCCCGGGCGGTGGCGTGGGAGGCGGAGCGAGCCGCTGGCGTCCTGGCCCGGGTCAGCCCCGAGCCCCGGGGGACGCTGGCCTGGGCCCGCTACCGGGAGCGGTTCCGGCAGACGTACGGCGACAGCACGCTGGTCCCGCTCCAGGACCTGCTCGACGAACTCGGGTTCCCCGAGGACTTCCACGGCACGCGGCGGGCCCCGCAGCCCGCCACCGTGCACCGCGACAAGGTGCTGGTCGCTCTCGCGCAGCAGGCCGTCGCCGACGGCCGGGAACTCCTCCTCGACGAGGAGACCATCCAAAGGCTCGCCGAAGGCCGGCCTCCGGCGGCGGAAGACGCGCCTGCGCATGTGGAATTGGCTGCCGTGGTGCACGCGCCGAGCGTGCAGGATCTGGAGTCGGGCGCCTTTGCCATCGAGGTGCGGCGCGTAGGCCGCGGCTGGGGCCATCTCAGCGGCGGACGGTTCGCCGCGCTGCTCGCCGAACAGAGCTCCCCCAGCGATCTCCTGGGGACCCTGGCCAGACGGCCCACCGTCTTCGAGGGCGCCCTGCCTGTGCAGTTGTCGTTCCCGCCGCTGTCACTGCGAGCGGCGCCCATCACGCGCACCCCGCGTCTGAGCGCCCCACTCATCTCCTTGTCCGAGTACCGCACACCAGACCCGGACGTCATCCCGCTCAGCGATCTCGCGGTGACCCACCACGACGGCCGGCTGATCTTGGTCTCGCGGTCGCGGGGCCAGGTTCTGGAAGCGGCGATCCCCCACCCGCTCCAGCTCGAATGCCAGACCCCGGCCATCGCCCGGTTCCTGGACGAACTGCAGCGCGGGCAGAGCAGCAGGATCATGGGCAACTTCGGCAATCTCGCCGCCTGGGACTGGGGCGCCGCACGGTACCTGGCCGTCCGGCCACGCGTACGCGCCGGTCACAGCATCCTCAGCTCCGCCACCTGGCGCCTCGCCCACTCCGGACTGCCCGGGCAGAAGGCATCAGCCGCGCAGTGGGAAGACGCCTTCGCCGCGCTGCGTGAAAAGTGGCGGCTGCCCGACACGGTGTATCTGGAGTATTTCGATACTCGGCTCCGGCTGGACCTGGACACCGGCACCCACCGCGCGCTTCTGCGTGCGCAGCTCGAACGGTCCCGGCGGCTCGGCGAGCTGACGCTCGTCGAGGCAGAGCCCGAGAGTGCCTACGGCTGGTGTGGCGGCCGCCCCCACGAACTCGTCATTCTCCTGGGCTCGGCTGCGGCAACCCGGCCCGCCCCGGCCATCCACGGTGCGCCGACCGCACACCGCGCTGATGTCCACCTTCCCGGTTCCTCGCGCTATCTCTCCGTCCGCCTGTACTGCCAGCCCCACGTCCGGCCCGCCGTGCTGGTCGACCATCTGCCGGTCCTTCTCTACGACCTCGACCACCCCACATGGTGGATCACGCCGCACGACCAGGACGACCAGCCACACAGCATGCTCAACCTCCGACTGGACCACGCGTCCGACACCGCCAGCGCGCTGGGCATCCTTGGCCACTGGGGCAGCCACCTGGCGGACACCGGGCTCCTGAGCGGATTCGACCTCGTTCCCTACCGGCCGCACACCGGGCTGTGGGGCGAGAACGAGACACTCATGGCTGCGGAAGACGTCCTGGCCGCCGACTCGGCCGCATTCGCCCACCAGATCACGCACGTCCGCGCCCTCTCCCCGCAGGTGCTGGCGGCGGCCAATCTCGTCGCCATCGCAGCCGGCTTCCACCAGGACACGGAGCTCGGCCTGCAGTGGCTCGCCAACCAGCCCAAGTCGGCCACCGCCGCGCCATTACCTCGGGAGCTGGTGCAGCAGACCCGGACACTGGCCGACCCTGCCGCCGGATGGCAGATGCTGCGCGGTACTCCAGGCGGCACCCCCCTCGTCACAGACCGATGGGCACCACGGCATATCGCTCTGGGCGACTACCGCACCGCTGTCGACCACACCCCGCATCCGGACCCCGACCTGGTCCTGCACGCGTTGTTGACCGCACACCTCCGTCTCGCCGGACAGAGTCCCGGCGGCACGTCGTGGCGCCTGGCACGCTCCGTTGCCCTGGCCGCCACCCACCCCCACCGCTGACCACCCGCCCGAGCACAGCGACCAACCACCACACACCACACCAACATCGAATGGATTCGCCATCTATGTCCGCACCTATCGAGGACTACGCCCTCGTCGGCGACCTGCACAGCGCTGCCCTGGTCGGCCGGGATGGCGCGATCGACTGGCTGTGCCTCCCTCGGTTCGACTCCGAGGCTCTCTTCGCCTCGCTCCTGGGAACCGAGGAGCACGGCTTCTGGCGGATCGGACCCGCGCACCCCGGCGGCACCCGGCCGCCGGCCGCCGACGCCCGCCGATACCGCGGGGATTCCCTCATCCTTGAGTCGGAGTGGACGACAGCCCACGGAGCCGTCCGTGTGATCGACGTGATGACCCGCAACGGCGGCACCCCGCAGCTGACCAGGACGGTGGAGGGCCTGACCGGCCGGGTCCGGATGCGCTCGGTGTTCTGCCCGCGCTTCGGCTACGGACGCACGCGGCCCTGGGTGCACCAACTCGGCGACCGTACGGTCGCCGTTGCTGGACCGGACTCCGTCTGGCTGGACACCACCGTCCAGACCTACGTCACCGACCACACCGTCTGCTCGGACTTCAGTGTCTCGGCAGGAGAACGAGTCGCGTTCACAATCAGCTGGCAGCCCTCGCACCAGCAGCAGCCGGAGCTGCCCGACCCGGAGCAGGCACTGGAGGCCGCCGGGACGTTCTGGCGCGAGTGGGCCGAGCGGTGCGCCTACCACGGCCCCTACCGCGAAGCCGTCATCCGCTCGCTGATCACCCTCAAGGCCCTCACCTACGCCCCCACCGGAGGGATCGTCGCCGCACCCACCACATCCCTACCCGAGGAGATCGGCGGTGCCCGCAACTGGGACTACCGCTACACGTGGCTGCGCGACGCCGCGATCACCCTGTCCTCGCTGCTGCGCACCGGCTACCGCGAGGAAGCCCGCGCCTGGCGCGAGTGGCTGCTGCGAGCGGTCGCCGGCGACCCCGAACACCTCCAGATCATGTACGGAATCGCCGGCGAGCGGAAACTCAGCGAGAGCGAGCTGGACTGGCTCCCCGGCTACGAGGACTCCACCCCCGTCCGAGTGGGCAACGACGCCGCCCACCAGCTCCAGCTCGATGTCTACGGCGAGGTCACCGAGACCCTCCACATCGCCCGTACGACCGGCCTCGCCCGCAACGACCACGCCTCCGCGCTCCAACTGCGGCTCATCGAACACCTGGAGCAGCACTGGGCGGAGCCCGACGAGGGCATCTGGGAAGTCCGCGGGCCGCGCCGCCACTTCGTCCACTCCAAGGTCATGGCCTGGGTCGCCGTCGACCGCACCATCAAACTCATCGAGTCCGGCGAGGCCGAGGGCCCCGTGGACCGGTGGCGGGATCTGCGCGACACCGTCCACCGCGACGTCTGCGACAAGGGTTACGACAAGGAACGCAACACCTTCACCCAGTCCTACGGTTCCCGTGAACTCGACGCGTCGCTGCTGCTCATCCCCCAGATGGGCTTCCTGCCGCCCGACGACAAGCGCGTCATAGGCACCATTGAGGCGATCCAGCGCGAGTTGTCCACCCCAGACGGCTTCATCCTGCGCTACCTCACCTCCGGGTCCGACGAGGGTGTCGACGGTCTGCAGGGTGACGAGGGTGCCTTCCTTGCGTGTTCCTTCTGGCTCGCCGACGCCCTCACCATGATCGGCCGCATCGACGAGGCCCGCACCCTCTTCGAGAAGCTCCTCGACCTGAGGAACGACCTCGGCCTCCTCGCCGAGGAGTGGGACTCCCGGCGGCAACGCCAAGTCGGCAACGTCCCACAGGCGTTCAGCCATGTTTCGCTCATTGACACGGCCCTCAAGATCGAAGCCCTGGGTTCGCATGGCGGGGAGTTGTGATGACGATCCCGCTCCTGGATCTGCTGCTGGCGGGAACACGCCTTGCGGCATCCCTCCTGCGCACCCTCCTCCTGGCCGGCTGCTACGGGAGCAGTCCTCTGCAGCCCATAGCGCGGCTCATAACCCTGGAACAGTCGTGGGCCGCGGAGGGCTACGCGTCGTTCACGACGGACAGCGCGCCTTCCTCTACTACTGTTTGTGACAGGTTCCGTTGGCCCCACTCCGGCACGGCGATCTGGCCCCATTTGATCGACATTTGATTTGGCCCCACTGATGCCGCTCTGAGGCGACATGCCCTCGTCCGAGTGAATGGTCTGCGCTGTCTGCCCGATCCCGACAGGGTGTGTCCGTCGTTCACGGTCATGTCGGAGGCCGTGTCCTTGGTCATGGCCGTGTCGGGAGGCCGGGTTGCGTCTATCGCGTATCGAGCTGTTCGAAAACATCCGTCGAGACGTCCGTCTCGATCCGTCGATCTCGCAGCGGGCGCTGGCGGCGAAATACGGCGTTCACCGCCGAACCGTCCGGCAGGCCATGGCCTCCGCGATCCCGCCGCCGCGCAAGTCCAGCCAACGGCAGTTCCGCATCTTGGATCCGGCCACCGGGTGGATCGACGCGATGTTGCGGGCCGATTTGAAGGCGCCGAGGAAGCAGAAGCACACCGTCGAGCGGATCCAGAAGCGTCTGGCCGAGGAGCATGACTTCGACCTGGCGTCGTATTCCACTCTGCGCAACTACGTCCGCAAACGGCGGCCGGAGATCGTGGCAGAGGACCGTGAGGGCCGCCAGCGTCTGGAGGGAATGGTGCCCCAAGCACACCTGCCCGGCGAGGAAGCCGAGGTCGACTTCGCGGACGTGTGGGTGCGGGTGGCCGGTGAGGTGGTCAAGTGCCACCTGTTCACGCTGCGGCTGTCGCATTCGGGCAAGGCCGTCCACCGGGTGTTCGCCTCGCAGGCCCAGGAGTCGTTCCTGGAAGGCCATGCGGAGGCATTTCGGGTGCTGGGCGGTGTCCCGACCAAGCACATCCGTTACGACAACCTCAAGCCCGCGGTCCGGCAGGTCTGCACCGGCCGCAACCGGGTGGAATCGGAGCGGTGGACCACCTTCCGTTCGCACTATGGGTTCGATGCCTTCTACTGCATTCCCGGTGAGGAAGGCGCCCACGAGAAGGGCGGGGTCGAACAGGAAGGCGGACGCTTCCGCCGGGCCCACCTGGTCCCGGTCCCCGACGTCCCGTCGCTGGAGGAGCTGAACGCCCGCATCGCCACGATCGACGAGGCGGAGGACGAGCGGATCCTGCGCGGGAAGCTGACCTCGATCGGCTTCAACTTCCGCATTGAGGCCGAGGAACTCGCGCCGCTGCCGACCGAGGACTTCGAGTGCGGCATCACGCTGACTCCGAAGGTCGACCGGACCAGCCGGATCACCGTCCGCCAGTCCCACTACTCGGTGCCCGCTCGCTTCATCGGAGAACGGGTACGCGTTCTGCTGCGGGGCAACGAGCTGCTGGTCTTCGAGCGCCGGAACATCGTCGCCCGGCATCCGCGGCTGACCAAACGCTACGGATATCGCGACGTGCTGGACCACTACCTGGAGATCCTCCTGGTCAAACCGGGTGCCATGGCCGGGTCGACCGCGCTGGCCGCCGCACGGGCCGAGGGCTCCTTCACGGCCATCCATGAGGCGTTCTGGGCCGCCGCCCTGAAGACCCACGGGGACGCGGCCGGCACCCGGGCCCTGATCGAGGTCCTGCTGCTGCACCGCCGCATGCCCGCCGAGGCGGTCCAGGTCGGAATGTCGGCCGCGATCAAGGCCGGGTCGATCAGCCCGGACGTGGTGGCCATCGAGGCCCGCAAGGCCGAGTCCGCCGCCCGCGACCCGGAGCCGGAGGACGACGAGAACGATCCTCCGCCCTGGGCGGACATCCCCGGCGGGCAGCTGCTGACGCTTCCCACCCGCCGACCCGAACTGCCCGAGGACAACCGTCCCCCGCCGTCGGTGGACGTCTATGACCAGCTCCTGACCCGCCATCCGAAAGGTTCCGCATGAACGACAACACCGCCCTCTTCGACGTCGGTGAGCGAGTCCCTGGGCCTCGCAAGGACGCTTCCGCCGCCGGCGCCGTCGAGACCGTGATCGACGAAGCCTGCCGGGCCCTGCACCTGCCCACGATCCGCTCACGCTGGGAGGAGATCGCGGACACGGCGCTGAAGGAGCGAGCCAGCTACAAGGACTTCCTGGCCGACCTGCTGGAAGCCGAGTGTCTCCAGCGCGAGGAGCGGAAGAAGACCAGGCTGGTCAGGGAGGCGAACTTCCCCCGCCCCAAGCGGCTGGAGGACTTCGAGTTCGAGAAGAATCCGAACGTGACCCCCGAGCAGGTCAGCACCCTGGCCGACCCGGCCTGGGTGAAGGCCGGCCTGCCGCTCTGCCTGATCGGGGACTCCGGCACCGGCAAGTCGCACCTGCTGATCGGCATCGGGACCGCGATCGCCGAGGCCGGGATGCGGGTCCGCTACACGACCACGGCGAACCTGGTCAACGAGCTCGCCGAGGCTGCCGACGAGAAGAAACTCGGCCGCACCCTCGCCCGCTACGGACGCGTTGACCTGCTCTGCCTGGACGAGTTCGGTTACCTCGACCTGGACAAGGCCGGGGCGAAGCTGCTGTTCCAGGTGTTCACCGAACGCGAGGAACGGCGCGCGATCGCCATCGCCTCGAACGCCCCGTTCTCGGAGTGGAAGCAGACGTTCACCGATCCCCGGCTCTGCGCGGCGATCGTGGACCGGGTGACCTTCAACGCGCACATCGTCGAGACCGGCACCGACAGCTTCCGCTTCAAGAAGACCCAAGAGAAGCACCGCAGGTCCTGAGCACAGGCGTCTGAGCCCCGCATGACAAGTTACGCGGGGCATCAACGCAGGTCAGGCCATTGTTTCTCTGGGAAGATCCGCCCGCTGGACTGCCATGGTGTCAACGGACAGCAACGGCCAAACTGACCACGTAGTGCTCCTCGACTGTGCCGTTCGGGAAGATTTCGGTCAGAAGATCGCGCTCAGCAGCCAGGAACGTCCTGGTGCCGTTCTCGCCGAGAACAAGAAAGTCGGAATAGCTGGCTAGGTTCGCGAGATGGGTATCGAGCGGGACGCTCCTGGTCCACACCATCTGGCGGGTGACGATGCTGAGTTGGGGTGGCAGGCCGCGGAATCGGGCCATCGGGTCGGGTTCGTTGTCTTCGGCACCGAAGAGGTGGCGCAGGCGGGAGTCCTGGTCGGCTATCCAGGGCACAGTGCTGTCTGAGTCGTTCCACCAGAGGGCGAGTGCACCGCCGGGGCGCAGTACTCGGAGGGCCTCTGGGACGGACTTGCGCTGGTCGGTCCAGTGCCAGGCTTGGGCATAGGTAATGACGTCGATGGACTCGGAGGCAAGCGGCAGGTTGTTGCCGTCCCCGAGCACGAGAGGGACCTCGGGCAGCCTGAGGCGGAACTGAGAGGCCATTCCAAAACCGGGTTCCACCGCGATGACGCGGGCACCCCGGGCATGAAGGAGGGCAGTCGCCAGTCCGGTGCCGGCACCAATGTCCGCGACCCGGGCACCTTTCAAGGACTGGCCGGCGAGTTCCTCAACCGCATCGAGCAGGGCGGGCGGATACGAAGGACGGTTTGCGGCATAGCTGGCGGCGGCCTTGTCGAAGGAACGGGCCTGCGAAGTGATCGTCATGTGACCATCCTCGGCGGTCCGGAGGCGCCTGGCACAGCGCTTTGAAGCCGTTTCCCCGCCAAGGCGTCGCAAGGCTACCGGCGGCGCCTCTCAGCCCCCGGCAACCGTTCCGGTCGGCGCCCGACAACCCCTCCGCTGCCCCTCGGGACACGGTTTCTGACCCGCCCGGCCCGCTTCAAGAACCGAGGCCGGCGCCCCTTGCGGGGCGCCGGCCTCGGCCCGGTTAGGCACAAGCCGTTCTCCGCCGGTCGTGCCAATGCCCGTCCTCGTCGTCCACCGCAGATCGGAGAATCCGTCGGTCCCGGATCGAACACGGGTCGAGATCCTGTGGTCCGGCGGGCTGTCGGGGCCCGTCGTCCAGTCCGGATCCGATGCGTTTCACGCTACCGCTCCGCCCCCTCCCCCCGGCCAGGGAACCCACTCGTTCGGGGTGGGGCCAAAACAACTTGTCGGAGCGAGGTTGACGCCCCCACGCGACCGGACTCTGCCAGCGAGTGGGGCCAACTTCAGTGCCGGAGTGGGGCCAATTCAAGTTGCCACAAACATCTACTACCGAGTTCCTGGACGCCAGCGCCTTCACAGAGGAGGTCCGGTGCTCACAGCGCCTCCGCTAACGCCGGCGGCAGTCATGTCGCACCCTGCGGTCCTGAACGCGCGGGAGGAGCAGGCGCTGGCGAGCGCCTCCCGCCTGTATGCGCTGCGCCGACGGATCAACGCCGACTCGGCCGCGACCGACGTTCCCACCGTCTACGTCGTGCTGTATGCGCTGACGGATCCGGGAGTGAGCCCGCGCGAGCACCTGGCCGAACCCCAAGGCCTCGCGCTCGCCCACGGTTATCTGGTCCGTGCGCGGTTCTGCGACATCGCCGACGGCATCCGGTCCGGCTGGGCGAAGGCTCAGCGCGCAATCGCCGAAGGCCACGCGCACGGCATCGTCGCCTCGTCCTGCACCGCCGTCGGTGGAAGCGATCAGCAGTACGAACTCGAGCTCCACTGGCTTGCCCGGCACCGGGCGGCTCTGTGGCTGGTACGTCCGGAACCAGCGCTGTGACCGTGGCCTCCCGCCTCCCAAGTCGAGGGGGATTCCGATCAGCCTTCCGGCGCGGTCCGCTCGGTGAGCCGCGCCTCGATCGAGCCGAAGCGGCGTACGAACACCCCGCGAACCACCTTGCGGCTCTGTGGACATCAAGGAGGACGGCATGACGCAGCTGGACGAGACACGGGCCCGGACTGTCGTACCGCTCCTGTACCACCTTCTGGATGCTGCGGAGCTCAACTGCGCTTCACCGAACAAGTTCCGGGTCCTCTGGCCGATCATGGCCGAAGATGCCGCGAAGGCGTTACAAGAGCCACGACTCGCCAAGATCCGGCCCTCCACGGCAACCTACAAACGGTGGCTGGCCGGTACCCACATCCCCCGCGGAGACCTGCGCACCGTCCTTGAGTTCTACTTTGGCAAGAGCGTCGAGGCCCTCTTCCAGCTCGTCCCTGTACGCGACATCGTCCGTCCGCGCCCGCTGGACCGAAGGACGCGCACTGCGGTACGAAGCCTGGACTACACCTGGCCGACGTCCCGGCATGTCCCCGGCGAGCCGGACGCGGGAATCTTCGGCAGCTGGGAGCTCGCCGGCGGCCGGCACTTCGACGGCACCTCGATCGGCGTGCAGATCTATGAGGCTGAGCCTCGCGGCGACGTGATGGAGATCAGCTCCGCGGACCTCCCCCACCTGGAGACCTTCGTCCGCTCCTCACGCAGGGGCGTGATTCTGGCCTCTCCCGGTGCTGCTGGCGGGTTGGGCCTGTATGTGCTGGACGCCGCGCTCGCCCGCCAGAACCTCTTCGTGGGCCAAGACCTCCGTGTGCCGCTGGCGTACCAGCTGGACGACCTGATCTACGCCATCCTCTGGGCGCTGCACGTTGTGGACGACGGTCTGCTGGCGGATGACAATCCCCTCTCTGACCGTGCTGAGGAGCTTCGGCACTATGTCAAGATCAGCAACTC
This sequence comes from Streptomyces sp. ALI-76-A, assembly GCF_030287445.1. Lineage (GTDB taxonomy): Bacteria > Actinomycetota > Actinomycetes > Streptomycetales > Streptomycetaceae > Streptomyces. Next base: position 1,231,138 of record NZ_JASVWB010000002.1, read on the forward strand.
GGCGCCGCCGCGATCCGACATGCCCGATCTCTCCCCCATCGGTGCCGCGTGGCTGGGCTCCAGTCTCTGCGCCCAGTACATCGTCCGGCACCTCGGTGACCTCCCCGAGGTGCCGGCGTTCTGGACCCGCGAGGCAACTGGGGAGGAATGCGCACCATGGCTACTATTCCGCCACAAACACGACTACTTGCAGAATGTTGCCGATCGCTTCGCGGGACCGGGAAGTGCCCTTGGTCGCGCCTTTTGCGTCCCAGAGTCCGCCGTACACTCAAGTGAGAGTTATGAGCGAACCCTTCTGTTTCTCACGGTCGCCATGATGGAGATGTACGGGATCAAGGTGTGGCTGACCACCGAGCAGGAGTACCAAGAGGTCGAGGGGTTCGTCCTGGCACGCAACCAGGCCATCCTGGCGAACTGGGTACGCGAGGAATCCGTCTGGCGGGTCGCGACCACCAGCGCGCGACGCGAGGTAGCCCCCTACCAGGAAGTGATTGGCCACGTGCGGGCCCACAGTCTGGTCGACGGGCCGACGCCGACGGCCCGGCTGCAGGCCCTGGCCGACTACCTCGAACTGGACTGGAACTGGCTGACCGGCCGGAGCCATGGCCTCGCCGAGGAGGGGCTCACCAGCATGCTGCGCCCCCGCAGCCGCCTTCTCACGCTCAAGGCACTCGACCAGACGCTGCGCTTTATCGGCAGCCTGGGCAGCCCAAATGACGGCCGATAAACTCAACTCGCCCTGCTCCAGCCGCGATCCGAGGAATGTGCGTTGACGAAGCCAAGCTCCCCTCCTCCCACGGTGCTCGTGATCAGCCTCGGCGGCACCATCACGATGACCCCCACCACCACGGAGGGCGCGGCGCACCCCACGCTGAGTGCGGAGGACCTGCTCGCGGCCGTACCGCAGCTGGCCGGCACCGGCATCGTCGTCAAGACGCAGTCCTTCACGACCAAGCCGGGCGCCTCCCTGACCTTCGACGAGATCGAGGAGCTCGCCGGCCAACTGCGGGCCATGGACGGTCAGAGCACCTTCGACGGCTTCGTCGTGGCCCAGGGGACCGACACCTTGGAGGAGACGTCCTACCTGCTGAGCCTGCTGTACGCGGGCGAGACGCCTCTGATCATCACGGGCGCGATGCGCGCCCCCTACCTGGCCGGGGCCGACGGACCGGCCAACCTGCTCGCCTCGGTCACCGTCGCGGCCAGCCCCCAGGCCCGCGGCCTGGGCGTCCTGGTCGTCTTCAACGACCAGGTCTTCGACGCCGCGCGGGTCCGCAAGACCCACAGCACCAGCACGAACGCGTTCACCGCACCCGACACCGGACCCCTGGGCACCGTGACCGAAGGCCGCCTGCGGCTCCTGGCGATCCCCGCACACAAGCCCCTCCCGCTCGCCGCGGCGATGACCCGCCCGGCCCGCGTCGGCGTGTACACCGCGTCCCTCGGCGACGGCGGCACGCTGCTGGCGCCGCTCCTCGAACAGGTCGACGGCATGGTCATCGCCGGCTTCGGAGTCGGGCACGTGCCCGCGACCTGGGTCCCCATCCTCCAGGAGGCCGCTCAGCGGATCCCGATCGTCCTCGCCTCCCGCACCGGTGGCGGCACCACCCTCACACGCGCGTACGGATTCCCCGGCTCGGAAAAAGATCTGCTGGACCGGGGCCTGATCGGGGCCGGGCACCTCGACCCGTACAAAGCCCGCCATCTGCTGACAGTCCTGCTGCGCAGCGGCGCCCACCGCGACACGATCCTCGCCACCTTCGCGCCCGCCGGGACGACCGCGGAAGGGCGGGGCTGATGCGGCACACCGAACTGAGGATGGGGCGCACCTTCGCGCTGGCTTTCGATGACGGCGACGACTTCGTCGCGGAACTGACCGGCTTCTGCGCAGAGATGGGAATTCGGCAGGCCATCATCCCGATGTTCCTCGGAGGGTTCCGGGAGGTGAGCCTGGTGGGAACGAACGGCACGCTGGAGGACCCGGAAGCTCCCGTGTGGGACGAGACCGTCCTGCACGCGGTGGAAGCCGTCGGCTCCGCCACGCTCGCCTGGAGCCCGGAGAACGACGCCCTCGCCCCGCACATCCATGTCGCGGTCGGACGCAAGGATCTCGCCGCCGCGGGGAGCGTGTCGCATCTGCTGCGGGCGGAGGTGCAGTTCATCCAGGAGATGTTTCTCCAGGAGGTCCTCTCCCCCGGGATGCTGCGGCCACTGTGCGGACCACACGCTGTCCCGACCCTGACCTTCGCCCCGCACCAGGAAGCCCAGCCCCTGTGACCCCGCCCGGCTCCGCCCCGAGCTCGGCGCGACGGCATCCGCGCCGGTTGCGTGGCTCCCGAAGAGGCGGGCCAGTGCCGTTTCGTCGTGTCATCTCGCCTTTGGGCAGTGAGGAGATCCGTGGCGCCTCGGCTGATGGTCGACGAACGGGCATTCCCGTCGGCACCCCCGTCTGACCTTGACGACCCTGAAGTGATCGTCGGACACGACTGGGAGGCCTTCGCCGCCGTCTCCCGGATGACCGACCACTGGGCCCGGCAGGGATGGCCCGACGGCGGCCGCGTGTACTACTGGATGCTCACCTTTCCTGATTGCGCCGCTCTGGTCAGCCGGGCACAACAGTGCCAGCATGCACTGGCACATCTGGGCATGGACCCGATCCCGGCCGACGGCCTGCACGTGACGATGGCACGGATCGGCGATACAGCCCACGTCCCGGCCGCCAGGATCCACCACTTGGTGGCTTTGGCCGAACGCCTGGCCCTCAAGTCCTTTTCCGTACTCGCCCATCCTCTCGCAGGGTCACGGGGGGCGGTCCGCTTCACTCTCACGCCCTGGACGCCTCTGGTGCGTCTCCATGCGGAACTCAGTGCCCTTACCCGCCAGGCCGGCGTGCCCGGAGGCATGCCCACGGCAGCCTTCCGGCCTCACCTGGGAATCCAGTACAGCAACCGCGATCAGCTCGCCGCTCCTGTGATCGAGGGTGTTGCGCAGCTGCGTTGCCTTCCGCCCGTGCCTCTCGACATCACCTCTGTGGACCTTGTCGAGCTCTACCGCACGGACCTTCCCGAGCGCTCCTACCAGTGGGAAGTCCTGCACCGCTTTTTCCTCGGCCGGCCGTCCAAGTGATCTTCAGCCCCGGTGGAATGAGCGGTCCCGATGGGTGCGTTGGAGCAGGGGCAGCTGCGGCTTCCGCGAGCGTCATGGAGCTCCCCACTCGGGACGCACACGACGTTCCCCAACCCGCCAACGCCCGTCACTCGCCAGCGAACCTCTCCCCCGATGTGATCAGTGTGAGCCCTCCAGCGTGCCAGTTTGCTTCAAGATCTGCAGCAGCCGGGCGCCACCACGGTCGGTGAGCAGCACACCGGCCTCTCCAGCAACTCCTGCACAGCGTGCTGTTCCACTTGATGCGCTTGCCGCTTCCACCGGCAGCGACCCCGCGGGTTTTGGGCATGGAGGGCTTCGCGCCGCGAACTGGACTACATGGTCGCCGAGTTGCAGCGCCGAGGCCTGCCAGTCCGAACCACCTGGAACGGGCTCCACGCCGCCACCGACAGCGTCCGCCTCACCCGGCCCGCGCACCCCACCCTCGTCACCGCAGTCCAGCGCTACCACCACGGATGCACCGTCCACCCCGAGCGACGCGTGTTCTGCGACTGCGAGCGCAGACGCGCCGAGGGCGCCCGCATCGTCCGCCCCGCCCGACCAGCCGCCGGACCTCCAGCACCCACCAGGAACGAGACCATGAAGACCTGCGACAACACCTCGGTCGGCATCGTCATCACCGATCACCAGGGCCGCTACCTGATGTTCGACCGCGCCACCCTCCCGCCCGGCACGGCATCCGCCGCCGGCCACATCGACAACCACGGGACCGCCGAGGACGCGGGCCGCGCCGAGGTCGAGGAAGAACTCGGCCTCACCGTCACCGGCCTCACCCACGTCACCGGCTGCTGGCGGGACAACCCATGCCGCCGCCTCCCCGGCGCACGCGGCACCGGCCACGACTGGACCATCTACCAGGCCACCGTCACCGACGACCTCACCCCGAGCGCCCGCGAGACGAAGAACGTCCGCTGGATCACTCCCGACGCCCTACAGGAGTTGGCAGACCGGACGGTCGCCTACGCCCAGGGACGCATCACAGACGCCGAGTTCGAGGCTGCGCCCGGCATCGAGCCGGTGTGGATGCAGTGGCTCGCCAACATCGCCGCGATCCACATCAGCCCCGACGACCTGCTTCGGGTGGACCAACTCAGCAGATGATCGCCGCCCCGTCCTCCTGACCCATCGCGGCCGCCGCCCCCGCTCTCTGGGCGCGGCGGCCCGGACGGTGCCCCGCATGCGGGCACACCGTCAAGGAGAACCGGCCTACCCAAAAAAGGTTCCACTGCGTCTCGTGCGGCCACACCGCGCACGCCGACACGGTGGGCGCCCTGAACGTTCTACGGGCCGGGCTGGTCCGTCGCGAAGCCGCACCGGCATAGCCAGAAGCCACCCCGTTCACGGGGCGGAGGAGTCACGAGGGTCATGAACTCAGCGAAGAGCGTCACGCAGGGCCTCCTCCAAGACAGGTAGCCGGTCCAGCAGCATCAGAGCTGCCTCGTGCCGCACCCGCCCGTAGGCCTCAAGTGCGGCGTCGACGATGTGCGGTCGTTCCACTGGTACCGACAGCGGAAAGGCCGAGCAGAGCATGGCTGCACAGCCGACACGAAGCGAGGACAAGAGGTCGTCCGCGGACGCCTTCGGGTTGGCGTCCCGGTAGGCCAAGGTGAGGCCGGTGTATCCGGTGAGCCAGCTGTCCGCACTGTTGTCCAGCACGCTCTTGGGGTCGCAGCCAAGACGGCCAATCTCCCAGGCGAGGTACCCGGGTGTGGGCGGTCGGAAGTCCACGATCGCGGCTACCTCGTTGTTCTTGAACAGAACGTTGGGGCCGGCCATGTCGCCGTGCAGGACCTGGACGGTCAGCTGTGGAAGCGAGGCGAGGGTGCGCTCGACGTCCCCCAAGATGGCTTCTCGCTCACGCGCCGCCTGCAGCGCCCACGTCTCGAATTCCCCGAGCCTGGGCTTGTGCTGGTACGCATGGATCAGGCGCTCGAAGCGGTACCGTGAGGCGGCCACGTCGCATACCGCAGCACCAGGATTCTGGGTGGGTGCGGCGGCGGGGTGAGCGGCGAGCCGGCTGTGGAGGCGGCCCATCGCTGTGCCGACCGCTGCCCACCGTGCACCCGTCAGGCCGCCCTCGGCAGTCTCGGTGTGCGGCACGTACGACCACAGCGACATTGCCAGGCGGCCGTGGGTCTCGAGGAGTTCGTGCTCGCGTGTGCGGGTTGCCCGCGCGGTCGCGACACCTCCGTCGGCGGCGTACTCGGACAGTTCGACCGACGCCCGCTCCAGATCCAAGTGTTCTCGAGTGCGGTAGACCTTGGCGAAGTGCCGCTGGCCCGTTTGATCCGCGATCGCGTAATTGTCCGTCGCGGTGCCCTCCGGGATTCGCGCGATCTCTGCCGGGTGCAGCCCGTACGCGAGCACCAGCGTGTCGGCCACCGCCATGATCTGCTCCCCCTCTGCGGTGCGGCCAGGTGTGTAAGGCGTGGCGACAGGCCTGGTGGCGGGCTGGTGAGATGCGGTGGACATGGTCTCCTCGTCGAAGCGCACGGCGATAGTGGTCAGATGATGAGGCAGGTGGTCGGGTCGATCAGGATGCGGGCACGGACCGTGGCCGTCAGGTGCTCAGCGAGCTGCGGCGGGTGTAGCGGGGCCGCAAGATCGCCGACAGACAACGCTCCGTCAATGCGGCCATCTGCTTTCGCCTCCCTCGTTCGGGTTGTCGCAGTATTCGAGCCCGGCCCGGCACCGCCACCAGCTGCCGGCAGGGGACCGGCAAGGACCGGCTGACCAAGCCGACACCGCGGCCCCTCTGCTGCGCGACTCGGCTGATCGAGGCGATGAACGCGGTAGCCGACACCGGCTTTTCGTGGCAAGAGTGACCAGGCTGGCATCGCACAGGCGGGGCGTAGGGCCGACCGGCGGGTGCCGGCACCAGGTAGGGATGCTCGTCGCATAAAGTGCGGGCGCACGGGTGTCCGCATCGTTCACCAAAAGATGATCTTGAACGCCTTCGTTCTCGTCTCCGCAGGCACCCCTCGGGCCGCACCACCAGGAGGAACCAGTGTCATCCCCGCAAGTGATCACCCCCGCGGAGAAACTCGCCGAGGCGAAGAAGCAGCTGCGTTTCCCGCGTATTGTTGTGATTTGCGGCTCCACTCGTTTCATGGCCGAGATGGCCGAGGCCGATCTGCGGGAGACCAAAGTCGGGAGGATTGTCGTCAAGCCGGGTTGCGACCTGAAGTCGCCGCACGAACTTTGGTCCGATCCTGTCGAGGCCAAGGCGCTGAAGGCCCGACTCGACGAACTGCACCGGTCGAAGATCTTGCTCGCTGATGAGGTGCTCGTAGTCGGTGACTACATCGGAGACAGCACCCGAGCCGAAATCGCATACGCCCGGTCGCTGGGCCGGCCCGTGCGGTTCACCCACCCCGAGGTCGACCCCGACGCCTGACCCGAGGACTCGCCCCGCACCCCGCCGGCACCCCGCTGGAGTTGATCGTCTGGCGGGTCGCGTGGCGATGCGAGCGGGCTCAAGGAGCTGCGGAACGCATCGCGGCCATGATGGCTGCCGCGATGCGCTGCTGGTGGTCCATCAGGTAGAAGTGGCCGCCGTCGTACCTCTCGAGTCCGCGGAAGTCCGTCGTGAGCCTCCGCCAGGCGACGAGTCGGTTCTCACCGATCATCTTGTCGTGCAGGCCCGTGAATGCCGTGAGCGGTACGGGCAGCGGCTCGGGGCTGCGGGGCGGAGTCCAGGTGTCCACGAGTTTGAAGTCGCTGCGGAACAACGGGGCGAACTTGCGCCAGACGTCGTCGTTGCCGAGGAGCTGCGGTGGGCTGCCGTTGCCGCTCCGCAGCCAGGCGCGCAGTTCGTCGTCGGCCATCAGATGAGGGCTGCTGTCGGCGTCGGCGTCGCCTCGCGGGGCGCCGTAGGCAGACACCCCCAGCCAGGTGGGGAGCGGTTCCCCCTGGCGCAGGAGTCGGCGGGTGAGCTGGTAGGCGATCAGTGCGCCCATGCTGTGGCCGAAGAACCCGAAGGGCCGGTCGAGCAACGGTGCGATGGCGGCGTGGAAGTAGTCGACCAGCCGGTCGCAGTCGTCGATCAGCGGCAGGGCCTGCAGGGTGCCTCGGCCGGGGGCCTCCAGGAGGCACAGTTCCCAGTCCTCGGGGAAGTGCTCCGCCCAGCCCCGGTAGAGCAGGTGTGAGCCGCCGGCGTGGTGGAGCAGAAATAGGCGCACCGCTGGGTCCCTCACCGGCCTGGGGCGGATGAGCGGGGAAGTCGGCGGCTCGGGGGTTAGCTGCGAGGTGAGGAAGGCGTGCAGCTCGGCGAGGGTGGTGGCGCCACTGGCGGCCACGGCGTTCTCCGGGACACCGAACGCGCTCTCCATGCGGGTGGAGATCTCCAGCATCAGCAGCGAGTCGATGTCGAGCTCGTGGGCGAAGTGCGCGTCGTCGGTGACCTCCTCGGGCTCGGTCTCCAGTACGCCGGCTATCAGGGTGCGGAGCTCCTCGATGGTCACGCTCGTCGGGGTCATGGGTGTTGTCCTCGTTCCTGCGTGGATGGGCGAAGGGCCGGCGGCGGGGTCAGCAGCAGGGCGGCCGTCGCGTCGTGGCGGGGGCCTCCGGCCGTGGCCAGAACGTTGCCGGTGGCGCCGCCCTCCAGGTAGGCGGCCGCAGCAGCGCACTGCAGGACGCCGAGCGCCCCGGACAGCGGGCCCAGCTGGGATTCCAGGTCGATCCGGCGCGGGCCTGCGAGCAGATGTCCCGCCCCGGCCCCCGCGGCACCCGCCTCGTCCGCGAGCCACAGTCCGACGGGCGCCTCCTCGGTCACGCCGGTGGAGGCCAGCGCCGCGGCGAGGTTCCGGGCCCGTGCGTAGCCGGTGATCGTGGCGCGTGACCGTGCGCCGCGGGAGGCGGCGGCATCCGCAGGTTCCAGTACGACCGCGACCGCCGCGTCGGTGGACTGCTCGCCCAGGACCTTCGTCACCACGTCGTTGGCGGGTTCGACGCCGACGACGACGGCTGCGTCGGCACGCCCGGCCACGATGAGGTTCCGGGCCCAGGCCAGGGCATCCAGACCGCTCGTGACGCCGTTGCAGACGGTGAGGTTGGGGCCGCGCAGACGGTAGCGGATGGCCACCCAGCCGGCGATGACGTTGCTTGACGTCTGGGGCAGGCCCAAGGGGCTGAGGCCCATGACGCCTGCTCGGGCGATGGTGTCGGTGGCTTCGCAGACGCTGTCCGCGTTGCCCAGGTTGGTGCTGACCACGACGGCGGTCGAGCCGGTGAACGTGTCGTCGGCGTCGGTCAGACCGGCGTCGTGGAGGGCGAACTCGGCCGCGCGCAGGGCGAGCCGGGACGCGCGGTCCTTGTGGCGCAGCTCGCGTCCAATCAGTCCGGTGGCCGGGTCGAAGCCGCCCTCACCCGGCAGCGGTCCGAGGAGGTCGCCGTACGTCGCGACACCGGGCAGCGCCAGGCCGATGCCCGTGACGACGACCTCCCGGGCGTTCGGGTTCCTCGTGTGCGTGGTGCTCGTCGCGTTCATCTGGCTGCCTCCACGATCGCGACGGCGTTGATCCCTCCGAAGCCGAACGCGTCGATCTGAGCGATGGCCAGGTCACCGGCGGCTGGGCTGCCCTGCACCAGGCCCAGCCCGGCGGCCTCGGGGATCGGATCTGCCAGGCCCAGGATCGGGGGGACCGTCCCGTTCTTCATGGCGAGCACCGCCATCACGAGGCTGAGCAGTCCCGAGCCGCCCAGGGTGTGTCCGGTCATCGCCTTGATGGCGGTCATCCGCGGACCCGCACCCGCGCCCTGGAATATCTGGCGAAGGACGCTCGCCTCCGTCGTGTCGTTGCGGGGGGTGCCGCTGCCGTGCAGCATCACCAGGTCGATGTCGCTCGCCCGCACCCCTGCTCTGCGGTAGGCGTCCAGCACCGCGCGGGTGATGCCGTGGGGGTCGGGCGCGGTGGCGTGGTGGGCGTCGCAGCCCATGGACACACCGCGCACCCGGGCGTGCACGGGCCCGCTCCCGGTACCGGCGCGCTGGAGGACGACGGCCGCCGCGCCCTCACCCATCAGCATGCCCTTGTGTGTGGCGTCGAAGGGGCGCAGCGCGTCGGGGAGGTCGTTCTGCACCCGGTCGAGCGTGCCGAAGCCGCCCTCGGTAGCGGCGTCGGTGCCCGCGACGACGACCGTGTCGGCCAGGCCGCCCTCGATCATGTCGGTGGCCATGCCGAGCGCGTACAGCGACGCGGAGCAGGCGTTGGCGAAGGTGTACGTGGTGGACGCCCCGAAGGCCGCCTTCAGCGCGGTGCCGAAGTGCAGCTCCTCAAGAGCGACGTCCGCGCCGTCGCGCCACCACAGTTCGAGGCTGCGCTGCTCGCGCATGGTCGTCCCGACCAGCACGGGCACCTGGGCCAGGTCCTCGCCCAGGCCCGCGTCGTCGGCCGCTTGGCGCACGACGGTGGTCAGCCAGCGGGTGGCACGCCGCGGCAGGTCGCCGCCGCCCTCGGGCCGGTCGTCGATCTCGTAGGCGTACGCCGCCCGGTACTTGTCCGGGTCGAACGCCATCAGGGGCCTGCGGCTCTCCCGACCCGTGCACAGCGCGGCGAAGATCTCCCCGGGGGTGGCGCCGACGTTGGCGACGGCCGCCATGCCCGTGATGTCCCAGGTCACGATCGGGCTGCCGCCTTCCTCAGCTCGAAGGCGGCCACCTTGCCGGTCGACGTGGTCGGGAGCTCGTCGAGGAACTCCAGACGGGCGGGGCGCTTGAAGGCGGCGAGCCCGCCACGGATCGCGGCGATCACCGCGCGCCGCACCACGGCCTCGTCGGATCCCGGCCGGGCCACCAGGTACGCCACGGCCTGCTCCAGGCCGTCGGCGTCGCGGCCACCGACCACCACGCAGTCCTGGACCCCGTCGACACCGCGGACGACGCTCTCGATCTCACTCGGCACGACCTTGTAGCCGCCCAGGTTGAGCATGTCATCGGCGCGGCACAGATGGGTGAACGTACCGTCCGGCGCACGGCGCACCACGTCGCCGGTGTAGGCGCCGCCGTCAGCGAAGGTGACCGCCGCGGCCTCCGGCCAGCCGATGTAGCCCAGGGCGACGGTGGGGCCGGCGATGTGCAGCCGGCCCCGCTCCCCGTCGGCGACGGGCGTGCCGTCCGCCGCGCGGACGGTCGCGGTGATCCCGGGCACCGGGACCCCGAAGGTCCCCGGCCGGTCCTCCTTCGGTGGGGTGCCGACGACGATGTAGAGGACCTCGGTCGCGCCGAGGCCGTTGAGCAGCTCGGCCTGGAATGCGGCGCCGATCCGCTCGCTGAGCGGACCGGGCAGGTTCTCGCCCGCCGCCACGCACAGCCGCACGGAGTCGACACTGCCGGGGGCGAGCTCCGTCCCGGAGGCGTTCAGCAGCGCCGCGTACAGCCGTGGAACGGAGAACAGCACGGTGGGCCGGTGGTGCTGCAGCGCGGCGGCGAGGGAGTGTACGTCGACCGTGCCGCGGAGGAGCGCGACGCGGGCGCCGGCCGCCAGGGGGCACAGCACGGAGCTGCCGAAGCCGTAGCCGAAGGACATGCGGGCGCTGGACAGCACGGTGTCATCGGGCGTCAGCGTCAGGACCATGCCGACGCCGTCGGCCATGGCCGCGATCGCGCCCGCCGAGTGCCGCACCCCCTTGGGCATGCCAGTGCTGCCGGAGGTGTACTGCACGAGCGCCTCGCTCCCCGCACTCCACGCGGCGGGGAGCCCGGCCTCCTGCGGGCGGTGCGCGGGGCCGGCCGAGGCCGTCGCCAGAGCAGCGCGGACGTCAGCGCCGGCGAAGCGGGTGGTCGTGGTGAACAACTCCTCCAGGGCGCGCTGGCGCGCGGGAGCTGCGTCCAGGTGCACCATCGCGGCGGCGCAGTCGGCGGCGATGTAGCGGACTTCGTCGTCCGTGAGCACCGGGCTGATCACCACGGGGATGCAGCCGTGCCACCACAGGCCGAGGACGGCGGCCACGGTCGCCACGGAGTCGTCGGCGACCAGGAGGCCGCGGGCGCCTTCGGGTACTCCTGCGGCCCGCAGGGCGCCCGCGTACCCACGGGCTGCCTCCAGGAGGCCCGCGTAGGTGATCGCCCCGGCCTGGGGGTCGAGGTAGCTGGCCCGGTCACCCCGGCCGGCGCCGACATGGCGCGCCACCAGGCGGTCGATCAAGTCGACATCGACACCCTGGCGGCTCCTCGCCCGCTTGCCGAGCACGGCCACCGCGGCGTCTAGGCTGGTGAAGGCTGCCGCTTCCTGCGCGGACAGGGCCCCGAACTCGCGCTCGACCGCGACCAGGACCTCGGTCTTCTCCAAGGAGCTCATGCCGAGTTCCTCGTAGAACTGGGCACCAGGCTCGATGGCTTCCTTGTCCACCTCAAGGACAGACGCCACGATCTCTCGCAGCCTGTCGCGCGCTATGTCGATGTGTTCCACCGGCGGGAGTCCTTTCCGTATCTTCGTAGCCGAGAAGCGGGGTCGGGTTGGACAGAGAGGACGAGCGGGCGACCTGTTCCGGGAACTGCACCGTTCACCGAAACCTGATCCGGGCGAAGATTCGGGAACGGGGTGGGGTGCGGCAGTCCTCAGAGGGTTGGGCTCAGGTGCCCAGGCCCACCTCGCAGGGGAAGGAGACCGACACGCCCTGGGGCTCCTCCGTGAAGATGACCCTCTTGGCAAGCGCGGACATGAAGCCGAGCTCGAAGATCGTGCCGCTTCCGACGCGACCGCCGGGGTTGCATACGACAACAGCGTCGGCTTGTCTGAACGCGTCCATGTGCACGTACTTGTGCCGCCACGTGTCGCGTTCGTTCTTCAGGAGATCCTGGTAGTCGAAGAGGATGAAGTCGGTGCCCGCGGTCTCCGGCTTGATCCTTGTGGACCGCGGGCTCAGCACTACGGTGCCGATCTCGCGCAGACGGGCGATGGTGTCCTCGATGTATCCCAGGGATTGCTGGAAGCTGCCACAGACAACAGCATTCCGGAATTCCCGCCGGATCAGGCCTTCCATCATGTCGTTCGATCCGCACGCGGACATGCCCGTTTCCAGGTAGAACTGCTCCAGCTCAGGCCCGACTATGTTGAAATAGAGACCGGTGTCGACATAGACGCTGTTGACCAGTGCGGACGCATCCGGCTGCAGGAGCTGCTGAAATACCCCGGTGGCATACAATCGCGTTCTCTTGTTGTCAACGACCTCGTTGAACTCCTTGAGCCCGGCGCAGAACTCGCCGACTCTGTCTGCCAGCACCTCGGCGGCGAGGCTGTCTTCGAACGCGAGCCGCTCCCATTTGAGTAGTTTTAACTCGCCGCTCTGGGAGCGGTATACGCTCGCGCGTTCCGAGTCGAAGTGGACCAGGACCCTGCCTTCTATCGCCAATGTACTGTTCTCCTTCTCGTTCCGGCGCGTTGGGAGCCTACGGTCTTCGTCGAATCGGCTGAGAGGTCGGCAAACGTTCCGGAGGAGGCCGCGACTAATCGCCTTGTCCACGGAAGGCGCTGAGGTACTTTTCGGCGAATTCTTCCTCTCTGTCCCGGTTGTATTGAGTGATGAAGCGCGGGTGCTCCAAGGGGACGATCCTTTGGAAGAAACGCTGACCCTCGTTTACCTTCGAGAGGAACGCGAAGTTCTCGCCACTGCCGATGCAGTAGCACACCGTGGTGTCAGTTCCGAATGCCAGCTGGTGTTCCAGGGTGTCCACGAGGAAAGAATGCAGGAGCTCCAGCAGCTTCTTGTTCTCGTAGTAGTTACAGTTGACCTCTTTTCCGTTGGGTTTCGTTCTCACCAGGCCAAGGGGACACACAAAACTCATAACGAAGTCGGCATAGAACTTGTCGCGGCCCCCGTAGCGCCTGATGACGTCGTGCAGAAACCCGGAGGAAGGCCGGTTCACCGCATAGCCGTCGACATCGACTCCCGTTTCGCTTTCGAGGAGCTTGGCGTCTTCGAACGGGACCCCAGTCACGGCCGTGCCGCGGCGGGCGGGCGAGCTCCCCAGTACCAGTCGGCGCGGCTTATCGTCGTCGTAGTACTTGTGGTAGAACGCAGTCGTCACCTCCCGGACACGCTCCTTCTGGGGGCCGCTGAACGGGTTGATGACCGTGAATCCGGGAGGCAGTTCCAGCGTCGTTTCCGCAAGTTCCTCGTTGAACTGCAGGATCCGATGGGCAACAGTCGTTCGCCCGTTCATTGCAGAAGTCCTTCCTTCGCGCTGGTCACTCCGAACAGTCCGGTCGCACCCGGCCGCCTACGATTCGGCCTTCCCGCGGAACTGATGGGACGTCGCGAACGTGGCCGGCTGGAGGGGACGGTGGAAGCGTTAGGCGGTGACAGCGGACAGGTAAATCTCGGTACTTGTTGGGAACATTCGGATATCTTTGAATCCGGCACAGTCGAGCTCTGCGCCAATCAGATTGGCTGTGTCCATCCCGCGATAGAGGTCGACGAATTCAGTGCCGGGGATGATCAGTCCTGGCACGACGCAGCCTCGCTGAGTATACAGAAATCCGTTGGCTACGGAGACGATGATCACCGCGCCGGGTTTCAGTACTCGGTGCGCCTCTGAGGCCGCTGCGGACGTATCGAAGAACGACGAGTTGTACGTTCTCAAAGAGACATACAGATCGTAACTGTTTTCCGGTAGGGCAGACAGGTCTTCGGCGCTGGAGACGACGGTTCTCGACGAGGGAATGCGTCCGTTTATATTCGCAAGGCCACGTTCCGCGATGTCGACAAAGGTGATCTGCGGGCAATCTGAAAACAAAGCTGCTGCCTCGTAGCCGGCTCCGACGCCGACGTTGAGGATGCTGACGGTAGACAGAGACCTTGTGGACGACCTCGTGTAAACCGACATGAAGTCTTCGGTCCACCTCAAGTTGGCGGCACGAGCGTCGTACGCGTAGTCATAGGTGCCGTACTTCGCGTCAAACGCTTCGGACAGCACGTCGTTTACGGCGCGATCAGCTTCTTTGTACCCGATCCCATATCTCTGACAGATCAGCGAAGCGAGCGCTAACCTCCCCCTGTTCGCATTGACATCACTCCTGGAAAGCGCGAACCCCCTCGACTTTAGCCCGGTGGAGACGGCTTCACTGATGCGATGTGTGGAGTAGTGGGGGTTGCACTCGATATTTTGCTCGCTCACTGCGTAGAGGTCTCGGTTCTGCTCGAGGATCTCGCGCTGCAAATCGTCGGGGAAGCGGTGTACATGACCTCGTGCAGTGACGGGATCGTCATCGAGGTAATTCGTCAGCGCGGGGTCTGGCAGACCGATGTAGACCCTGTCGATGCGCACTTCCTTCAAGAGCTCGGCGAGCTCAAACGACCGGTCCGCAGACAGGGTATTGATCGTAAGATATGCGCTGTGTGCGCTGGATGTTCCGATTTCTTGCATCCTGTACCGCAGAGTGCGGTACCAGGACGCGCCGCGCACTTCGCCCTCGAAGGCTGAGCAAATCAACTCGTTGTGTTTAGACACGAGCGCAACGCCGACTCGCCGGCCTGATTGTGGCGCCCTTTGTGCGAGGCTAATGGCGTATTTCATCCAATGGGTACTGTCTGGGCTCATGTGGGCCTCTGTGTCACCTTGCGCGGCACGGGGGGGGTGTCATCGCTCCTCGGGGATGTGGGCAGGCCGACTCGGCTCGGTCCGGGGATTCATGTCACGGACGCCGCATCCCTTGAGCGGAGCTGGCCGAGCTCTACCAGCTCGGCTCGCAGGGCCGCGTACGCGGCGCCGACGAATTCGTAGTCCGGTTCGCTCAGTTCGGTCGTGAAGCCCTGGTAGTTCGCGGCCACCTGTTGTGAACTGGTGAATCCGGTCAGAACGATCGAGTCCGGGCAGCGCTTGAGGCAGTAGTGAAGGGCGACCCGGGCCAGGTCTTGCGGGGTGGATTCGAACCGGTCCCGCAAGGGCTGCAGGCCTCGCTGGACGGCGTCCAGCATCGGCGCGGTGATGCGGGAGCGGACGTCCCCAGAACCGAAGGCCGTGCCCGGAAGGTATTTGCCGGTGAGCAGTCCCTGGCCCAGAGGCTTGTAGATCATGGTTGCGACGCCGTGGCGACGGGCGAAGCTGAAGATGTCCTCGTCCTCTTCGCTGTCGGTGGCCTCGGATTCGGGTGGCTGGCTGAGGGCGTTGAAGGGGGTGGTGATGACCTTGGGACCGAGCTGTTGGACGAGGAAGGCGAACCGAGCCGCGCCTACCTGGTTGTGATCGTCCGAGGTTGCGGTGCCGGCTCCCAGCCGGTTGGGTGCCCGCATTCCGAGCGCCTTGACAATGCCGAGGTCACGCAGGGCCTCCAGGGTCTCCCGCGCCTCCTGGAGGTACTGGTCGCGCGGGCCGAAGTCGGTGTGATGCAGAGTCAGGACGTCTAGCCATTTGACGCCGAGGTTCTCCAGGCTCTGCTCTACCTGTCCGTGCAGGTTGAGGGAGCTGTATGCGTTGACGCCAGTACCCTTGAAGGCCCCGACCGTGCAGGTGATGCGGACGTTTTCGCGCGGCACTTGGGCAAGCATGCGGCCCAGCAACCTCTGGGAGTGGCCGAGACCGTATACGTCCGAGGTGTCGAAGACTGTTGCCCCCTCCGCGCAGGAGCGCAGGAGGGCATCGACCGCGCTGTCGTCGTCCACGGGTGCCCATCCTGCGGCGTGGCCCAGGTTGGTTGCCGGTCCCCCGATAGGCCTGCAACCAACGCCGAGAGGATGCTCGTCCCATCCGGCGACCAGGCGTCGCCGGGGCAAGTGTGAAGCGGTCACGACGGGGCTCGCTCTCATCGCGAAGGACAGGGCGCCGGCTCGGCTCGCCGTAGTGCGGCACAGCAGCGAGGCGTTGAGCCCGGGGAATCTGTAGGAAAGAGGGGCGGAGCGCGGCTCTGGTCAGCCCCGCTCCCACCGTCGCATTTGTCCGAACGGGAAGTCCAGGTGCCCAGCGACTCATACCGGGGGTCATTCCCAAGGAGAGATGACTGCTCTCTCGTGTAATTGGACCCGAATTGCTCAGATTTGGGATTGCGTGCCGTGTGGTCGAAGGCGTATCTGAATGACCCTCGATATGAGCCTCGGTGCGTCTGGCCCGACAGATGACGGGCAGGGCAGGCTGGTGATCAGACCCAAGTGGTCAAGACGCACCGGCAGTTCGAGACATACCGGCGTTGTCAGAGTGGCCGCGTGTCAATAGCACAGAGCACTCTTTCGCCCCTGTTCCCCGTTCACCCCTAGCCGCCGGGACTTCGGACGTCAGGCACCCCGTGGTGACCTGGCCTCACCGCCTGCCTCCGAAGCCCCGGTGTCACTCCCCGAGGACCCCTTCCCCGTGACTGGAGGTACCACCGTGGTTCGGCCGTTGCCGCCGCCGTCCGCCCTCGCCGTCCGACCACCCCTGTAGCCGGTTGCCGGGCGGGGGTGGCCGTTGTTCCCCCGCATCGACCAGCCTGCCCCGGCGACCCTTCTCCCGCGCGTTTCCCTGCAACCGGACCGAGCTCGCGTTCTGCGTCCACGTCCTCTGAGGTCTCTTGATGTCTGATTCTCCACCGGCTACACGCTCCGAGCGCCGACGGCACGGCAAGTCGTGGGCGCGCAGGGTGAATACCTCTGAAGGGCTGCGCGCACGGCTGAGCCAGCTAGTCCTTCTTCCGCCGGCCACTGTGCTGTTGCTGATAGTCCTGCCCGCATACCTCCTGCGGATCGAGCACGCCGGATCTAGTACGCGATGGTTGGTGTGGTCGGCGGTTGCCGTGGCTTGCGCAGCGGTGCTGGTTGTCGCCTGGCGGGTGTCCCGTACGACCGCCGATGCGGTGCAAAGGCACCGCATCGCTGGTGTTGAGGCGGTACAACAACAAGGGGCGGCTCACCTCCAGGCCCTGGAACAACAGCAAATGACTGACCGCCAGGCCGTATCCCAGTGGATTGCCCGTCTGCGGTCCGTGATGGCCGATGGCCTCAAAGAGGTTGATGCGACGCTGGGCCAGCTGCAGCGCGGTGAGCAGCCCCAGGTGCGCGAGCTGCCGCCGGAACCCGTTGCCCCGCACGCGTTCGCCACGCTGGAACGGGAACTGCTCGAATTCGTGTACGGCGTGCAGACGGCTCTCACCGACAGCTCAGCCCGGCAGGAGAAAGCTGCTGTCCTTAGCATCGCCCGGCGCATCCTGACCTCGATCAATCACACGTTGAACGCGTTCGACGGGCTTGAACGCGAGATGGAGGACCCCGAGGTCCTCCAACCCTTGTTCAAACTGGATCACGCGGTCACGCGGCTGCGTCGCCTGGCGGAGAGCTTGACGTTGGCGGGCGGCGCGCTTCCCCGGCGCTCCAGCAAACCGATGCTGCTCTCCGACGTGATCGGCCACGCGATCTCTGAGATCGAGCAGTACGGGCGCGTCAAGCTGGTGTCCCCCGTCGAAGGCATGGTCGACGGACGGGCAGCGCCTGGACTCGTCCACGCGATGGCTGAGCTCCTCGACAACGCTGCCAACTTCTCCAAGCCCCCAGCAGACGTGCTGGTCCGGGTTGAGAAGGTCGCCTCGGGAGTGGTCATCCAGATCGACGACCGCGGAAAGCTCATGTCGCAGGACACCCTGAAACAGCTGAACGACCTGCTGTCCGAGCCGTCCCGGCACCGGGCCGGCGACTACCTGCGGGACGGACGCATGGGGGTGTGGGTGGTAGCGGAGTACGCCCGCCGACTCGGGTTCCACGTCAGGCTCCATGGCAACATCTACGGTTCCAACCAGGCCGAAGTCCTGGTCCCCTTCGACCTCTTCAGCACGGCACCGGATAGCCAGGAGCGGACCCCACGGCCTGACCTCCCGTCGCCCGAACCGGTTCACGCCCTCGACCGGGGAGCACCTGCGGCAGGGACCCGCGCCGGCGACCGTGCGGAGATTCCGGTGGCACGCGGCCCGGCGGCATCCCTGACGGCAGAGCCAAGCTCCAGCGAGGCAGCCGCCCCGGGCGGCGGGGTTGCGCCTCTGCCCTCACGTCGAGCGAACGCCGTGCCCCACCCCGCTATAAAGCTCGCCGCGAGCGGAGCGCCGGACACATCCGCGTCCGGTGACGGCGCTGCGCTGCCGAAGCGGGACCTTTCACGCTCCTACCTGGCTCCCGAGTTGCAAGACACAGCCCCTGCGCCCCGTGGACACATAGAGCCGTCCGCGCCGCCCAGCGCGGGCCTGATGTCCCAGCTCGCCGAGGCACGGCGTCGCGCCGAGCAGGACGCCGTGCCGGATGCCTCCCAGTCCCCCGAACCAACTGACCCCCCACATCCCTTGGAGGTCCCCCGTGACCACGCAACAGAATGACCTGACCTGGCTGCTGACCGACTTCGTCGACAGGACGAAGGGCGCGGTCAGCGCCCTGGTGACCTCCCGCGACGGCATGAAGGTCGCGAGCCTGAACCACGATGCGAAGGGGGAGGCTGACACGCTGAGCGCCATCACCAGCGGCCTGCACTCCCTGGCCGACGGCGCTGGTCGGCTGCTTAACGGCGCCGGTGGCGTGCGCCAGGTCGTCGTGGAACTCGACGGAGGCCACCTGTTTGTCATGGCGGCGGGGGCGGGCGCGCTCCTGACCGTCCTGGTCAATGCTGATGGGGACGTCGGACAGGTCTCCTACGAGATGACACTGCTGGTCAAACGGGTTTACGACCACCTGACCGTCGCGCCACGGTCCGTGCCCGCCGAGGCGGACACGGCGGTCCAGTGAGGTGGCCGGTGACGACGCCCTGGTCGACGACGGGTACGGGCCGGTGCGACCCTACGCGCTGGTCCACGGACGGGTTACGCCCTCACAGGACCTGGACCGGGCATCCCTGGTCAAGGCCAGAATCGAACTGCCGTCCAAGCCCTTGCAGTCGCACTACGCGCAGGCGTTCGAGCACTGCCGGGCCGGGGCGGTCTCCGTCGCGGAGATCACGGCGAGGCTCGGGCATCCCTTGCAGATCGTCAAGATCTGGCTTTCGGACCTTCTTGACGACGGTTACCTGATCAATGCGATGCCCGACAACAGCGGCGGAGCAGCCACCGACCCACGGATCTTGGGAGAAGTCCTTGCTGGCCTACGCCGAATCTGAGCTGACGCTCTCACTGAAGATCGTCGTAGCGGGCGGCTTCGGGGTCGGGAAGACGACCTTCGTCGGTGCGGTGAGCGAGATTGAGCCCTTGCGGACGGAGGAGACGCTCACCGAGGCCGGCCGCGGCACCGACAACCTGACGGGCATCGAACAGAAGGCGGCCACCACCGTCGCCATGGACTTCGGCCGCATCACGCTCCACAGGGACCAGCTGATGCAGCTGCCCCATGAGGTGCAGCTACTGCTGTTCGGCACGCCCGGCCAGGAGCGCTTCTGGTTCATGTGGGACAACCTTTCGGAGGGCGCGGTTGGCGCGGTCGTCCTCGCCGACACCCGACGGCTGGAGGACTGCTTCGCCGCCGTCGAGTACTTCGAGCGCCGCCGGATGCCGTTCCTGGTCGCGCTCAACCAGTTCCCCGACGTACGCCCCCGCACCGAGCAGGAAGTGCGAGACGCCCTGGGAGTGAGCCCCGAGGTTCCCCTCGTCTGGTGCGACGCACGTGACGGCGCCTCGTCCCGCGGCGTCCTGGTCGATCTGGTCGCGCATGCGCGTGACCGTGCCCAGCTCGTCCCTTCCGCCTAGCCCGTCCCTTCCTGCTGCTTCGCTTATGGAGTCCACGATGCCCACCTTTGACCTTGCCACCGGCCTCCACGACCGGGTACCCGCGGACGAAGAACGGATCCTGCGCTTGGAGCTGTTGCAGCGTAAGGACCTGCTCGCAGACCGTCCCGTTCCGTGGTTCGACAGCCTCGCGCATGACGCTGCACAAGAGGCGGCTGACCTGGTCAAAAAGCCGGACGGGTTCCTCGCCATGGTCAACCTCATGAAGGACGGCTACCAATACTTCGCCGGCATGTGGGCGCCCGCCGGCATCAGCGGCGGCGAGAGCCAGGCCACATCGGCCGATACGCCGCCGGAGGAGCGGTTCATGGAGCGCACGAGCGGGTGGTGCGTCCACACCATGGACCGCCGCAAGGCCCTGCCGCTCAACAACGTCTTCGACTATCCACGCTGGCTAAACAAGGCCATCCACCAGCTCGGCGCCCGCACCTACCTGGGCACACCCCTGATCCACCAGCCCACCGGCATCGCGCTGGGCACGTTGTGCTTCGTGGGCCGGGAGACGACGAGCTGGGGCCGCCAGGAAGTCGCCCTGATCAAGCACTACGCCGCCCAAGCCCTGGAGCACATCGACGAACTGCCCGACAACACCCAGCCCCCCTCGGAGCACTAGCGCTACCGCCCGTCGTCCAGCACAGCGCCCGTAAGACCAGAGGGAGGGGACGGACCGATGTCCACGTACACGTACTTGACGGACGACCACCTGCGCCTGCGCGACCAGGCGCAGGACTTCGGCCGCGAAGTGATCGCCCCCCACGTTCCGCACATGGAAGCACAAGGAACACACACCGACCTTGAACTGCCCCGCCTGATGGGCGCACAGGGCTGGTGCGGCGTGATCATCGGCACCGAGTACGGCGGCATGGGCCTGGACCATCTCTCCAAGACGCTCCTGATCTCCGAGGCCAGCTACTTCAGCGGTGCCGCCGGCGGCATCCTGCAAGCCTCTCTCATCCCGACCGCCGCGATCCTCTACCTCGGCAGCGAGGAGCAGAAGCGGCGTTGGCTGCCGCAGATCGCCGAAGGGCTGTGGACGGCCATCCTGGTCACCGAGCCCGACAGCGGCAGCCACGTTCTCGGCATGGACGGCACGGCCCGCCGCAAGGGAAAGCACTGGATCATCAACGCCCGCAAGTGCTTCATCGGCAACTCAGCCATAGCGGGCCTGCACGTCGTCGTTGTGCGAACCGGTCGGCCCGGCGATCCACGGAGCCTGTCGGCCTTCCTCGTCGAAGCCGACCGGAACGGAATCGAGGTGAGCCAGCCGGATTTGGTCGGAATGCACGGCTTCACCTGCGGCAATGTGCAACTGCGCGACGTCCGGGTGCCCGAGACCCACCTCCTTGGGGAGGTCGGCGATGGCCTCGCCGCCGCCTACACCGCCTCCGTCGTCTGCGGCCGCCCCAACCTTGCCGCGGCCGCTCTGGGCCTTCACCGCAGGGTCATGGACGAGGCCCTTGCCTTCCTCCAGACACGCCGCCGCAAGACAGGCCGGCACCACCGCGAGACGCGGAAGCTCTCCGAAAACCCCATCGTCAGATACCGCCTCGCGGACATGCAGTCCCGGCTGATGACCGCTGAACGGCTGGCGTACGACGCCGTGCAGCTGCTGGACGAGGGACGAGCGTGCGATGCGGAACTCGTCCAGTCCAAGCTGTACAACAGCGTGGCGGCAAGCGAGTCCCTGCGGGATGCGAGCTCGCTCCACGGCGGCTACGCCGCCCGCACCGACCGCCCCATCACTCGACTGATGCGTGACATCCAGCTCGTCGGCGCGCCGGCAGGCCCTGACGATATCCAGCGCCACCGGCTAACCGAAAAGGCACTCGGAGCCGACCGCACCCAGTGGTCCGAAGACTTCATCCGCCGCACGAGGTCAGCCGAGGTACGCGCCGCCTGACCCTACTGCTCCGTCCCTCATCCGCCCATGGCCGAAAGACCTTCATGATCAGCATGTACGTCCAGAACGAAACGCCTCAAACCGAGGAACTGGCCGAGCAGATACACCAGTTACTCACACAGGCGACCCCATGGGTGGAGACGACCAGCGGCCTGCTCCTGCCGACCGTCAGGATCGAACTCGTCGGAGTAGAAGGACTGGCGACGGCGTACGCGGCCTTCGTCCGCCGCCAGGTCGAGCGCGACACCGAGGGCCTGGATCTCACCGAGCAAGAGCACAAGAAGGCGGCCGCCCTGCCGCTAACCGCCCGCATGTCTGCCCGCACGATATGGATGGTCGAGGAGTCCATCCTCATCGCGACCAGCGTCGGCCAGCCGTCGACCCTGATCGTCCCCGAAGCCCTGGAACACCTGGGGCTGACCGGTGCCCCGGATCTGCTGTGCGACGCCTTGGTCCGCGCGCTCGCCCGGCAGGCCCAGGTCGCCGCCTGCGGGGGCACCCGCATACCGGCCCCGGAATGGCCTATAGACCGGCCCGCCCAGGATGCCATCACCCAGCTCAGCGACGGCCATGCGCAGTGGACGCGCGACCAAGCGACCTCGCAGATACTCGGCAGACCCGTCGACTACACCCAGCGCCGCCGGCCCAGAACCTTCCTGATGCGCCGCGCGTTCCTCCGTATCGCAGCCGCTGGAGCGGGCAGGCGGCGGGCCCGCGCTACCGCCCTTGTCGACAAGGCCGTGAACGCCGTAGGCCTGGACGCCTTCAACCAAGTGTGGAGCATTTCCGGCCTGGCCCCCACCCTTGGCAAACTCCGATGTCCTGAGGACTGAATCAGCCGCCTGCCCGGATGACGCCTCAACCGTGCGGCGGCCTCGACGCCGTCGACACAGACCCCGTCCTCGTTGTCCGCCGACGGCGGCGGACAACGAGGACGGACCCAACGCCGGCGCGCAGGGCAAATCCGTCTACAGGCTCCTCGCCTACCACAATCCTCCGCGCAGGCCCCGCCCACCCCGCACCGAACGGCTCCTCCGTGACCCTCCTTTCCCGCACCCGCCTGCGGCCGACCAGCCTCTCCGGTCGGTCCCGACCTGATGACCCGGCGCTCGCCTGGGAGATCCCCGTCCTGGGCGATAACGATCCGGGCCAGGAGGCGTACATGCTGCTGGGCGCGGCCTGGCGGAGCTCCACCGCCCGACTCGTGCGCACCGGGGACGGGTTCGACGCGGTCCGGGTGCCGCAGTCGTACGCCGCCGCGGCCCTGGAGGTTCTGCGTCGCTGCGGCGCGCGCCGCGGCGCGGTGCCCTCCGACAGCGGTCTCTGGACCTTCTTCGTCCCGCCGGACTCCGGCAGTCTCCCCTGGCCTACCTGGGTCACGTACCTCAGCGGGCCCACGGTCCGCATCCCACCGCGCCCCGCCCGCAGCGACGGCCTCAACCTGCGGTGGATCACTCGCGGCGAGCCGACCGGACAGCTCCTGACGGCGCCCTTCGTGCTGTGCCCCATCTTCACCACCCTCGTCCTGCCGAGCCCCGATCCGACCCTTGACCGGGCATAACGCTTCCGAAGGAGACCCCGTGAACACCAAGATCGACACGTCCGTCCCCCACTCGGCCCGAATCTGGAACTACTGGATGGGCGGCAAGGACAACTACCCCGTCGACCAGCAGGCCGGCGACGATTACGCCGAGATCGCCCCCCAGGTCAAGACCATGGCCATCGCGTCCCGCCATTACCTGATCCGCGCGGTCACTCACCTCACCCGCGAGTGCGGCGCCCGCCAGTTCCTCGACATAGGCACCGGCCTGCCGACGTACGACAACACCCACCAGGTCGCCCAGCGGATCGCCCCGGCCGCCAAGGTCGTCTACGTCGACAACGACCCGATCGTCCTGGCTCACGCCAACGCCCTGCTCTTCAGCGCGCCCACGGGAGTCACTGACTACATCGACGCCGACCTGCACGACCCGGAGGAGATCCTGGGCCAGGCCGCGCGAACACTCGACTTCAGCCAGCCCGTCGCCCTGATGCTGATGGGCATCCTCGGCCACATCGAGGATTACACCACGGCGACGGCGATCGTCCACCACCTTCTTGCGTCCCTGCCCGCGGGCAGCTACTTCGTGCACTACGACGGCACCAACACCGACGTCGACCTCGTGAAAGCGCAGGCCGGTTACGACGACACCGGTGCCGTCCCGTACGTCCTGCGCAGCCCCGAACAGCTCGCGGTCTTCTACGAAGGGCTCGACCTGCTGGAGCCGGGCTTCGTCTCCTGCCCGCTGTGGCGCCCTGCCCCGGGCACCTCCCCGGCGCCGACGGGCGTCTACGGAGGCGTGGCCGTCAAATGGTAGAAGGGCTGCTGCCCTCCCTCCGGAGAACGATGCACATGTTCGAAATGACCAATCTTGTCCCGGTACACCTGCGCGACTGGCGGTGCCGCTTCTGCCGAAATCGGCACGATGCCTTGGCCACAATTTGTCGCTTCACCCAGGTTCCTCGGGACTTCCTGTGAACCACCGCCACTTCCCGACGCCGGCCCAGCGGCCAGCGACACACCCACCAGTAGCCCGCGGAGACCGTTCACAAAGACGCTCGCCCGTTCAAGCAGCCGGCCTTTGAAGGAGACAACCATGACGGCACGTAATGACGCGACCGACCTTGACCTGTTGGGCTGGAACCTACTGAACGGGGGAATCGACGGGGAGGAGGAGTACCGCCGCGAGCGGCAAATTGACTTCCTCGCGTCCCTCTCTGGGCTTGACCTCTTGTGGATCACGGAGGCCACGGACTGGGAGAAGAGGAACCGCTTCACCGACCTCGCCGACGCCACAGGGCTGACCGCGCTCCCGTACGTGACCTCGCACAACGGCGACGGCCGCAACCACAGCTGCCTGTACTACCGAGCCGACAAGCTCCGGCTTGCGTCCCGTTCCGGCGTGCTGGCCCGGGGCGCCTTCCACCACGGGGTCGCGCGCGCGGAGTTCGAGGTGAACGGCGTCCGCCTGCTGGTGTTGGGAGCGCATCTGACGTACAGCAGCCCCGATGCCCGAGTTCTGGAAGTGCCGCACCTGGCTGATTACGGGAGGAAGTTTGGGGACTGGCCAGAAGACAGTGTTCTGATCATGGACTCGAACGGCCCCGACCTACACGATCCGGAGCCAGAGGACTGGTCAGAGGTGCCGCGGAACCTCTGGCACCGCTACCGGGAGCGGCTGCCCGATGGATCGTACGGCGGATGGGACACCCAGGTTCTGCGGATGCTAATGGAGGCCGGCTGGCGTGACCCACAGGCCGACGTGACGATTCGGAGGAAGCCCACAGTCGGCTACTGGTACGAGAACGAGAAGGTTCCCCTCCACCTCGACCAGGCTCTCGTCACCGGCCAGCGGATCGAAGTGGTCGACTACCGCACCCTAGGCGCACCCTACTGGTTCGCACCGAACATCCCTACCCCTGATGTCTCCGGCACAGATCTCATTTTGACCGACCTGTCTGACCACTTGCCGGTCCACGTCTGTATCCGCCTCCACCACAACCCAATCCGTTCGGCGGTCTGAGCGGGAGTAGGGCGCCAGACCCGTGCCCCACGTGTGCCACGTGTTACAGCGCCTCGTCGGAGTTGGCAATGATGGCGATTCTTGAAAACGGTTCTGGCCGCAGTTCCGTGAAGCTCATGGTCGGGTGAGGATGCGGATCCGGAGGAGCCGGAAGGATGCCCGGTTGTACATGCTCCTCTTGATCGTTTTGACTCTGTTCACGTTGCCCTCGACGACGCCGGAGCTCCATTCCAGGGTGAGGCCGGCGGTGACGGCAGCGAGGTCCTGGCGGAGGAAGCCGCCGAAGCCGCGAACGGGTGCGGGAGCATCCTGTTCGGCCTGGCGGATCCAGTCCATCAGCAGGTGTCCGCGGCGGTATGTGACCAGGTCGTGGAAGGTGCGGGCGAGGTCGCAGGCGCGGGTGATGTCCGGGCAGGCGAGCCGGACTTGGAGGAGTCGTTCGTCGTCTTTCGTGCTGAGGTCTTCCCGGCGGCACATGATCCACGAGGTGATCTTCCGGGGGCTGGGGATGTCGGCGCGTACGGGTTCGGCGGTGCCGTCGCGGAGGGATGCGAAGTGTTTGCGGATGGCCTGGACGCTGCCGCGATAGCCCTGTGTACGGATCTCGGCGAGGACCTGGGGTGCGGTGACGCTGCCGCCGGTGTCGGTGAAGCGTGCGGTGGTGTATGCCTTGAACGGGGCGAGGACGCCGGTGGGGCGGCGGTCGCGGGCAGAGGCCAGGAGGATGTCGAGGCCCGTGTCGCGGAAGCGGCGCACGGTCTTGCGGTCTAGGTGGAGACGGCGGGCGATGGCACTGATGGTCCAGCCGGCGTCCACGAGCCGGTGGACGTCGGCGTGACGCTGCCGGGTCCGCTCGATGATCTGGGTTCGGGGCAGCTCGGCGGGCGGCAACTCGGTGATCGTGACGGCCGCTGCCAGGGGCACCGCAGTCTCCTCCTCGGCATGTTTCCGCAGGCAGGAGCGGTGTTGATGACAGGTCTTCTCCACGGCCGCGCCGAGGTTCTGCAGCAGATGCCAGCGGTCTGCGACCTCCAGGGCGTCCGGCGCGGCTTCCTTGATCGCTTTGCTGTAAGCGGTGGCACGGTCCCTGCAATGATCTCGGCGCCGGGATGCGCGGTGAGCCAGGCGGCGAAGGTGTCGGACTCGCGGTCGGGCAGGACATCAACCACACGTCCGGATTCCACGTCGACCAGCAAGGTGCCGTACCGCTTCCCCTTGCGGAAGGCGAAATCGTCGACACCGAGCACGCGCGGCGCCTGCTCGGGCACGGCCGGCTCCGTGAGCAGGCCCAGCAGCCGCGTCCGGCCCGCCCTCAACCGCAGCCGCCGACAGAGCCGTTGACCGGGGCGACCACCCAGCTCGACCGCAACCGCATGCTGCCACTGCTTCAGTCCGAGGCTGGAGCGGCGGTACCGCTCGCTGAGCTTGGCGACCTGCTCGACGAACGTCCGCCTCGGACACCGGCCGCGGTCGCAGAAAAACCGCCGGACCCGTAACCGCACGGTCAGGCTGCGCCCGTTCATCGGCAGCCCGGGCAGGCCCCGCTCGTACGACGAATGCACTCTCGATGCCTGCGAGTTACACCCCGGACAACGTGGTGGCGGCCCGCACGCGACCGCCTCGACGACCAGCCCCTCGGCGACCTCGGTGACGCGCGTCAACCGCACATCGAAACCGGAGAACAGAACATCAGCGAGCGATTCGACCCCCATGCACAGGATGTCCCATAGAGGAACGTTCCTGCATGCCGCCTCTGACCTGGTCATTCACGGAACTGCGGCCAGAACCAGATTCAGATATCGCCATCAGCAACTCTCAGTGAATCTGATGTCCGTGGTCGCAGCGCCGCCCACGCCACCGAAAGGGACCGCATATCCAGACCGCGTCCCACTGAGCGTCGGCGTAGCGCTGCCCGTGCTCGACCTGCTCTACGCCGACTCTAGTGCTCTGACCGCATAGGTTCGCCGGGTCGGTGGTCGTGGCGGTTGGATGTGGGGTGACGTCCGATCCGACCGCTGGAGGCGCGGTGGCCGAGCCTGTCCGTGTGCGCAGACTGACCGACCAGGAGGGGCAGAAGCTGCAGCAGATCGTGCGCCGGGGAAGTACCAACTCGGTGCGCTATCGGCGCGCGATGATGCTGCTGGCCTCGGCCGGCGGGAACCGGGTGCCGGTGATCGCCCAGCTGGTGCAGGCTGACGAGGACACCGTCCGGGACGTGATCCACCGGTTCAACGAGATCGGCCTGGCCTGCCTGGACCCTAATTCGTTGGTAGCGGCACCGGCGCGGCTCTTGGAGCAGTGCCGGACTGTTCGAGTACGGGACTGTGACGCCTTTCTGGACCCAGGCTGATTGAGGCCTTCACTGAGAGCGGCGCACGGTCCGAGTGCTCGAGGTGAATGGCGGTCGCGTGGACGAGGTGGACAACCTATACAAGTCCCGGCCTGCGAGGCCTCTAGGTAGAGCGGTGACGTTCGTCGTCTTCACGGCCGCCATCACCCGCGGCGCATTCACTCGTTGGAGTTGGTGGTGCGAGCCCGTTTCACGGTGACCTCTTACCAGTCCCGAGCCCTCGAGCTCTGGACAAGACCGAGGCCCGTGGGATGCGCTGGTGCCGCGAACGGCTTGTGAGATGTCGGACCGAGGAGTCCTGGAATTAGGGAGCCGCGTGGCCCGCTTGCGCTCGTGACCAGCGCAGATGCCGGCGCCGAAGGGGAGAAGCAACTTGATCTACTGCGGGATTGACTGGGCTGAGAAGCATCACGACGTCGCCCTGATTGACGACACCGGGCAGCTGCTGGCCAAGCGCCGCATCACCGACGATATGGCTGGCTACCGGCTGCTGCTGGACCTGCTCGCCGAGTACGGCGACGCGATGGACGACCCGATCCC
The DNA here is from genome assembly GCF_030287445.1 of Streptomyces sp. ALI-76-A. Taxonomy (GTDB): domain Bacteria; phylum Actinomycetota; class Actinomycetes; order Streptomycetales; family Streptomycetaceae; genus Streptomyces. Next base: position 1,259,314 of record NZ_JASVWB010000002.1, read on the forward strand.
GATCGCCATCGAAACCAGCCGTGGCCTCCTGGTCGCGGCTCTGCGGCAGAGCAATCGGAAGGTCTTCGCGATCAATCCGATGGCCGCTGCCCGCTACCGCGACCGGCACGGCGTATCCCGCAAGAAGTCCGACCCTGGCGACGCTCTGGTGCTGGCCAACATCCTGCGCACCGATATGCCTATTCACCGGCCGCTGCCGGCCGACACCGACCTTGCACGCGCCATTGCCGTCCTCGCACGCGCCCAGCAGGACGCGACCTGGAACCGGCAGCAGATCGCCAACCAGCTGCGCTCGCTGCTGCGCGAGTATTACCCCGCCGCCCTGGACGCCTTCGCCGGATGGACCAACGGGCTGTGCCGTTCCGAAGCACGCGAACTGCTGAAGCTCGCCCCACCCCGAGCCAGGCCGCCCGGCTCACCCGCGCCCAGCTCCGGTCCGCCCTCAAACGCTCCGGGCGCAGCCGCGGCATCGAAGCCGAGGCCGACCGGCTCCGCGAGGTCTTCCGGGGTGACTACGCGAGCCAGCCGAAGCTGGTCGAAGACGCGCTCGGCAAGCAGGCTTTCGCCCTCCTCCGGCAGTTGGAAGCCGCCTGCCTTGCTGCTGACGAGCTCGCTGAGGCGGTCGAGGAGTCTTTCGTCCAACACCCGGACGCCAAAGTCATCTTGAGTTTCCCCGGTCTCGGGGTCCAGCTCAGCGCCCGGGTGCTGGCCGAGATCGGCGATGACCGCCAGCGGTTCGTCGACGCACGTGGCATGAAGGCCTATGCAGGGTCTGCCCCCGTCACCCGCGCATCCGGCAAGAAACACCACGTCGGACGTCGCATGGTCAAGAACGACCGGCTTAACCATGCCGGCTACCTGTGGGCCTTCTCCGCTCTGCGGTCCTCTCCCGGAGCGGATGCCCACTACCGGCGCCGACGCGAGCAAGGGGATTGGCACGCGGCAGCCCAACGTCACCTGTTCAACCGCATGATCGGCCAGCTCTACCACTGTCTTCAGGCAGGCGAACTGTTCGACGAACACATCGCCTTTCCCTCCGAACTGGCCGCAGCAGCTTGACGAGTTGGCATCGTGAGATGTCTCGGTGGGCGGGAGGCCGTCCCCGCCAACTCGGCCCTGACGACGAGGACTTCGTCATCCAGACGGCCACCACCCGCCCCACCAAACTCGGCCAGCCCTTCACCCGCTGGTCACTGCGCAAACTCGTCGCCTACCTACGGAAAATCCACGGCCGGCTGATTCGCATCGGCCGCGAGGTGTTACGCGGCCTGCTCGCCCGCCGCGGTGTCACCTTTCAGCGCACCAAGACTTGGAAGGAATCCCCGGACCCCGAGCGCGAGGCGAAGCTGGACCGGATCGAGAAAGTCCTTGACCGCTTCCCGGACCGGGTCTTCGCCTTCGACGAGTTCGGCCCCCTCGGGATCCGACCCACCGGCGGCAGCTGCTGGGCCGCGCAGACCAGGTCCGACCGGGTGCCGGCCACCTACCACCGCACCCACGGAGTGCGGTACTTCCACGGCTGCTACTCGGTCGGCGACGACACCCTGTGGGGCGTCAACCGCCGCAGGAAGGGCGCCGCCAACACGCTGGCCGCACTGAAGTCGATCCGCGCCGCCCGACCCGACGGCGCCCCGATCTACGTGATCCTGGACAACCTGTCCGCCCACAAAGGCGCCGACATCCGCCGTTGGGCCAGGAAACACAAGGTCGAACTGTGCTTCACCCCGACCTACGCCTCCTGGGCCAACCCGATCGAAGCCCACTTCGGACCACTGCGGCAGTTCACCATCGCCAACTCCCACCACCCCAACCACACCGTGCAGACACGGGCATTGCACGCCTACCTGCGGTGGCGCAACGCCAACGCCCGCCACCGCGACGTCCTGGCCGCAGAACGCAAAGAACGCGCCCGCGTCCGCAGCGAGAAGGGCATCCGCTGGGGCGGACGCCTCAGCGCATCCGCAGCCTGACACCGCCCAACGGCCAGTGACTCAGAAGCCTCGGAAGACGCCGTCCTCGTCGACGGCGCCGGCGAACTCCTCGAAGTCCATGTTCGCGCCCGAGAGGTTGTTCTCAATGCTCCACAGCTGGGCTGCCACAACGCGGACACTACGCCCACGCTCACCCTGCAGGCCCAGCACGAGGAGCGGCCGTTCAGTCGAGGCGAGGGCTACAGAGTCCGCTAGGACAAGAAGCGGATGCTGGTACTCCACGGGGATCAGGTCGAGGGCCTGGTCGGATGTCAACCCCTCGTACCTCCGGTCATCGACGACTGCGACGTTGGCCAAGAAACCGTCCTTGCTGGGCGAGAACAGCGACGCCCGCAGAGCGTCCCACGCACCGTCTGCCGAGAAGTCGGTGCGCACAACGAGGGCTTCCAAAGTGCAGGGGAGCTGATTCATGCGCGGACAGTACCGCCAACCCGGTGAACCAATCCGGTCACAGCACTAGCCGGTACGTGACCACCTCGGTGGCCAACCACATTCACGACATCGCCTTCGATGACCTGGACTAGCCTCGATCTTTCGTGACGGTCCGCCGACGGAGTCGGTGGGCCGTTTCGCTTTCGGTGGCTGATGCCGGGCAGGCTGTGGGCCCGAGTGTCGCGTCGGGTGGGCGCCGGGTTCCACTGCTCCGGGTGGGGTGGTGCTACTCGCAGGGGTAGGGAAGCTGCTGGTCAGCCCGGGTTCGGCAGGAGTGCGAGCCGTGCGAGGGCGTCTGTGATCTCCCGGGTCCAGGGCCAGTGGCGGGCGAGGCGGAGCCAGCGGCGGCGGCCGGTGGTGACCAGTTGGGCGGCGGCAGAGAACAGGCGCAGGCGAAGCCGTTTGGGCTCCCAGGCCGGGTCATGGCGGCCGGCGCCGGTGGGCAGACCGTCCCAGTGGGTCTCATCCACGATGCGGGCACCTCGGCCGACTGCCCTGGGATGGGCGGCCAACAACGTCTGACCGTTCGCGTCGGCGACGGTGGAATGCAGTGTGATCTGGGACTTCGTGGCCCGGATCTCGACCAGCTGGCGAGGGCGGACCTTGCGAGCGGGAACCGAGTAGAGGTTCGCGTCGAACGCAACCAGGCAGTCCTTGCCGACATGCCGCAGATGCCGCTGTGTGACCACATACGGAGTCGTCGGCAGCGGCCGGAGAGCCGTGTGATCGCGCACGGCCCGGTGTCCGATGATCTCGCCGTGGGTGCCATGGACCTTCGCTCGCCGCAGTGGCACCCAGGAGGCGAAGGCGGCGTTCATCTCCTCGATGGAGGAGAAGGCCCGCCCGGCGAGCACGTGGTCCCGGACGATGCCGACCTGGCGCTCGACCCGGCCTTTGCCCTGGGGCCGGTAGGCGGCCAGCACGTCGATGTCGAAGTCGTAGTGCCCGGCGAAGGCGACCGCTTCCGGGTGCAGCGGAACTGCCTCGCCCGGGGCGACGTGCCGGCGCACGACTGTCTTGGTGCGGTCGTAGACGATGCTCATCGGCACTCCGCCGAAGTGCGCGAACGCCTGCCGGTGGCAGTCGAAGAACGTCGCCAGGTCCTGGCTGGTGGTGAAACAGCAGAACGGATCGCGCGAGTACGACAACGTCATGTGGAACGAGTAGACCTTCGGGATGCCGACATGGGCGAGGATCTTTCCTTCGTCGCCCCAGTCCACCTGGGCCTGAGCACCCGGAACGACCTCGAACCGCCGGTGCAGACCCGCCAGCTCGCCGGGACTGATGCCCAGTTCCTCCGCGATCCGTGGCCGGGCTTCTTGCACGTAAAGCTTCACCCGTTGGTAGTTGATGGTGACCGCGTAGTCCTGGATCAGACGTTCATGGATCACCGACGCCTTGAGCAGGACCTCGGACCTGAGCATCGAGTCGATCAGCGGCGCGACCTCGTCCACCACCCGGCGATGCCGGCGACCGGCTGTTTCCCGCTTCGGCGGCGCGGCCGACGCCGGATTCTTCAGGTACTTGCTGACCGTCCGGCGGTTCAGCCCCGTCTCCTTAGCGATCTCCCGCAGGCTCATCGCACCGGACTCATACAGCGGACGAAACCGCCTCAACTCCAGCCACCGATGTGGATCCAGGACCACCGTCAGTCGCCTCCCTGCCGCCCCGAACCGACAGCAGCAGACTCACGGTCTCCACCCCACCCCCGCACCACAAACGGCGCACATTCCTCCGTACGAGGTGGTGCACGTGCACTTGTACGCCGACAGGTGCCGGTGTTGCCACCGGTCCGTTTCTGCGGGCCGCTCGCCGAACCCGGCGTGCGCGTTTCCACGCACCGGGCTCTCCACGGTCTCTGCCGTCAGAGCGTGGTTGGCCAGGGTCCAGGGATTTGGGATCTTGTTGCCGCGGTACCGGTATCGCTCGGTTGGCACCCGGCCGAGGTTGAACAGTTCGACCCCGTCTGATGAAGGCATTCGCCACTGGCCGGTGTGGTCGGTGAGGTGCCTTCGAAGATCGGTCCAGCTCCAGCGGTGCAGCCGCATCCACCACCGGGCAACCCGCCGCCAGACGAAAATGGCGAGGGTTTGCATGGTGCTCTTGGCGACTGCGTATCTGAAGTAGTTGGACCAGCCGCGCATGACTCGGTTGAGCCGTCTCAGCACGTCCCTGGGTGGCTGTTGCGACAACCTGGGTGTCAGGGCACGAATCTTGTCCTTCAGGGACCGGATGGGCCGGTCGGCGATGAAGGTGTAGATGTACCACTTGTCCGTACCTCGCTTGCGTTTCCACTGGAGGCGGAAGCCAAGGAAGTCGAACCCTTCACTCATGTGCACGATGCGGGTCTTGGCTTCGGAGAACCGAAGTCCCAGCGGCGCGAGCACATCAGCGATTTCCTCGCGCAGGGCTTTCGCATCGTCGCAGCTGCCGAACACGAGCACGACGAAATCGTCCGCGTAGCGGACGATCCGCCAGTTCGGCAATTCCCTCCGGCGGCGGAGGGCGCGACTTACGGGGCTGCCCATCGCCCCGCCCGGCTGCCACGGCCCGTGGGCGTGCTCATCGAGCGCGCTCAGGGCGATGTTGGCCAGCAGCGGGGACAGGACGCCTCCTTGCGGCGTGCCGGTCGGGTTGTCCTCGAAGTGACCGGTTTCGGTCATCACCCCGGCCTTGAGGAACGCCTTGACCAGCAGCAGCACATGCTTGTCCTTCACCCGAGTCCGCACCCGGTCCATGAGGGCCGTGTGGTCGATCGAGTCGAAGCAGGCTTCGATATCCGCATCCAGCACCCAGCGGTAGCCTTTGGTGCCGAAGTACTGAATCTCCGCGACTGCATCGTGTGCCCGTCGCTTCGGCCGGAAACCGTATGAGACCGGCAGGAAGCCGGCCTCGAAGATCGGCTCCAGCACCAGCTTCAGCGCCGCCTGAACCACCCGATCCGCAATGGTCGGAATTCCCAGCTTCCGGACTTTTCCGCTGCCACCCGGCTTGGGGATCTTGCGTTCCCGCACCGGAATCGGACGAAACGATCCGTCCTTCAACTGGGTTCGCAGGTCGTCCAGGAACCCGGACATCCCGGCGATCTCCTCAATATCGGCGACGGTCAGGCCGTCGATTCCGGGAGTTTTCGCGCCGGTGTTGCCCGCGACCCGATCGAACGCCACCAACAGCGTCGCCGGATCGTGCACGAGGTTGAACAGGTCGTCGAACCTGCGGCCGGGATCGGCCACCGCCAAACGGTGAAGCTTGGCCTGCATCCTCGATACCCGGGCGCGCGGCCCCACCGGGTCCGTCGCGTTCGCGGCGCCGATGTTCACCGGCGCGTCTTTCGACATTGCAGCCTCCTTCCCTTCTCGAAACCGCTGCCGTCCTTCTCCATGCGCCGGGCTTTCCCCGGCTCGGAGTACTACGACGGCTCCGCCCCATCCCGGCCCGGTCAGCGGTCGGTGCGCTCAGCCACCCCTCCGGGCTGGCGGCCCGGCCGGGTGGGAAGACCCGGATGGTTCCCCGTGTTCACTGTGATTCGCTCGACGGAGGAGGAGCCCGACTCTGCCCCTGCGGCATCACCACGGCTACCCCGCAGCATTTCGCCGTGGTCTCCCGACCAGCCGTCCTATCCGGCCCAGGAGTTACCCGCCGATATCCGGTGGGTGCGCACCGCCCCGGCCCATATCCGCCAGATTTGAGCCGGTGCAAGATGAAGGGACGTAAACGCCGGTTCCTCTCGTACTCCTTTCCGTCCCGCTCGCCGGACCCGCACCATCTGGCAGTGCTGACACGTCCCGGCTTTGTCAGGGCCGCTTCCCGCCCTCACCGGCACCACCCGGATCGGACTGCCCTCAGCTCCACCGTCCTGCTGCGACAGGATCAGCGACGAAGGTCTCCCACCTCCGTTCGAATCAACAGCGCCTCACGGCGCACCGGTCGTTCCTTGCGGACGATCAGCCGCATGCCCACCGGCAGAGGAGAGGTCGGGCACGTTGGTGATCTCCGCGACCCAGGCGCCGGGCCGCTCGGTGCCGCCGGAGTCGTAGGCCGGTGTCCATGCTTTCTTCGGGATCTTCAGGACGTCCTGGTGGATGGCGTCGGTGATGGTCATGCCGACGGAATACGACAGCCACCGGCCCGGCCTGGAGAGCCAGTCAAGGAAGGCGTGGGTGCCGCCGGCGGAGTCGGTGCGGATCAGTGTCCGACGTCCCCGCCGCAGGTGTCTGGGCAGCTGGGCCAGGGCGAGTTGGGCGGTTTCGATGTGGTCGGTGGCGGTGTTGGAGCCGGCGTTGCCGGGCCGGAGCAGCGCGGCCACCGGTTCCCCGGACCCGGCCTCGCCGTGGTCGACGAACGCGACGAGCGGGTGATGGCCGAAGGTCTTCTTCCAGGTCGCGGTGGCGTCCTGTTTCTCGGAGTGCGCGAGCACCAGCACGCCGTCGATGTCCACGATCACCGATCCGTCGGCGGCCGGACTTTGCGCACCGGCCAACTCCCAGACTCGCGTCCGCACTTCGGCCCGTGCCGTCCGGACCGCGGCCAGTGCCTTGGGCCCGGCTGTGGCAAGGGTGTGATCAGACGGGAGACCATCGGGTCGGACGCCACCGGGCCGAACACCTCAGGCTCGGCCCGCAGCATGGAGACATCGGCGAGGCAGTCCCCGCCCAGGGCCGTCGCGAGCGCGACATCCAGCAGGATCTTCCCCGGGTCGTGCACCGCCCGCGGCTTGTGCCACGGCGCCAGCGCCGCCGATATCGCGGTGTCCAGGCCGGACTTTCGGACCGTCTCGACCAGCAGCACCGCCCCGGCCTGCGAGACTGCCCCGCGGCCACCGCCCCCGACGCGGACACGCGGGTACGCCCCGCTACTCTTCTTCACCTTCAGTCCCCATATCCCTGCGGTGACGCCTGGCCAGGCGTGAAAATGGGGCGGGGCCGTCCGCTCGACGCCGGTCACTTCTTGGACACAGAGCCCGTACCTGAGTCTGGCGTTGGGAGCCGTTCCGAGGCCTACGCACTGTCGCCTTGAGCACGCCGTTCAGACTCTTACCTGTCCCTCAGCTCCTCGGGCGGCCCTGCCTGGAGCAAGTTCGGCGCTGGGAGGGAGGATCCGTGGAGGATCCGCGGTGCATGGAGGAGAGCGAGCACAACGAGGAGCCCCTGGCTCGTGTCGCGGCGATCGATGTGGCGAAGGCGACCGGGATGGTGTGCACGCGGGTGCCCCACGCGAGCGTGGCGGGGCGGCGTGTGCAGCGGGTGTGGAATGTCGGAGCGACGACGACGCAATCCTGGAGTTGGGTGACCATCTGGTCCGGGAAGGCATCACCCGCGTCGTGATGGAGGCGACCGGCACGTACTGGAGGTCCTGGTTCTATCTGCTGGAGTCCTGTGGCCTGGATTGCTGGCTGGTCAACGCCCGCGATGTGAAGAACGTCCCGGGGCGGCCGAAGACCGACAAACTGGATGCCGTCTGGCTCGCCAAGCTCACCGAACGCGGCATGCTCCGAGCCTCGTTCGTGCCACCCAAGCCTATCCGCAACCTGCGGGACCTGACCCGCCTGAGCACGGTGTTCACCCGGGAGCGGACGCGGACCCGGCAGCGGGTGGAGAAGCTGTTGGAGGATGCCCAGATCAAGTCCGCGCCCGCGTCGAGCACGCCTTTGCCCCATGAAGAGCTGGAAGATCCTGCGCGACTGCCGATTGAAAGGAAACGGCGTACACCGGGCCATGCTCGGCGTCGCTCGACTGCACAACCTCGCACTTGCCGGATAGGCAAACGGGCCGGTCAGCGACCGGCCTCGCCCACGACGACTCGAAGATCAGTTACGGGACAAGCTTGAGGTGGCGGCAGCCGTGCTGTTCCTGCTGAACAGCACGGCCTTGTTTATCGACGGGCAGACCGTACACGTCAACGGCGGAGCGCACTTCGGCTGAGCACTACGCGAGGGCGGTCAGGTAGAAGTCTTCGATCCGGGAGCTCATCCTCTCCACCCCGTACTCACTGTGCGCGTGTCTTCGCGCGAGCACAGTCTGCTCGGAACCTCGCAGGCGCAATGCCCGAAGGACCCCGGCGACCGCACTCTCCTCGTCGTCCCCGGCGGTCAGCGTCCCGTACTTGCCGTATCCGAGCAGGTCCGGGACCCCGCCGACGGCGGATGCCACTACCGGCACCCCGCACGACATAGCTTCGAGCACCACCCGCGGCGTCGCCTCCGTACGGGACAACAGGACGAGGGCGTCCGCGGCGGCGTAGACCGTACCCATATCCCGCACCAGACCTGTGAAGGTGACGCGCCCGCTCAGTCCGCGGCGGGCGGCTTCCTCACGCAGGCTGCCCAGTTGCGGTCCGCAGCCGACGAACAAGGTGTGCACGGGGATCTGCCTGCTCCCCAGCACCGCTGCCACCCGCAGGACACGCGAAGGGGCCTTCTCAGGAGCGAGCCTGCCGACGTAGCAGAGAAGCGGAGGAGAGCTGGGCACGCCGAAGCGCTGCCTCAGTGCCTGCCGTGCCAGGGGCCGCTCGGGCAGGTCCGGCACCTCTACTCCATTTGGTATATAACCGAGCCGAGCCCGCTTGTTCCAGTGCCGCATCCGGGGCACCAACCCGTCGGCGCAGGCGATGAGTCCGTCCGCCCGGCGCGCTGCCAATGACTCCGCCCGTACGCGCAGCCTCCCGACCCACGTGTCCTCGGATGTGCCGTGGTGGGTGAACACGAGGGCCTCGGTGCGGAGTTGACTGCTCAGCATGCACGCGACCGATGCCGCCACCGAGGCCAAGCCGCCGTGAGCGTGGACGACGTTCGGTCGGTTGTAGTCAGCCGCGCGCATCAGCGTGCGCGCGGCTCCATACGGATCCGGAGCTCCGTGAGGATGCACAACCAGTCCCCTCGCGCGGGCACGGACGAAGAACTCCGAATTCCTGCAAGCGATCACGGACGGCCGATGGCCGGCAGCCTCTTGGCAGACCATCAGTTCCAGTACATGGGTATCCACCCCGCTGAGTTCACCCGGGGCATCACGACTGAGCACGTGCATGATCTGTAGTGCCATCGGTCATTCCTTCCTCGGGCCAAGAGGTGCTCCGCAGCTTGCCAAGGGGGATTCCTCGCCACTCGCACGGCCTTGCCCGTCGTGGTCGGGCAGGCACGGTCGGAACCCCAGGAAGCACTACCCCTTCGAGGAATCGCAGAAGGGCCCTGAACCGGGCTCTCTCTTTCCCACGAGGTCCCAGGCCAGCAGCCCCGCCCCGAGGCAGCCAGCGTTGTCTCCCAGCGCGGCGGCGATCAACGGTGGGCGGTTCTGGAGGCCGCCTCTGTCCGCCACGGCCTGCCGCAATGGAACGAAAAGGGTGTCGCCCGCCTCGGCGAGTCCCCCACCGATGATCAACGCTTCCGGGTCAAGGAGATTCGCGCACATGATCAGGGCATCCGCGAGCGCGCTCAACCCATCGTCCCATATGGCAGCAGCCCTGGTGTCCCCTGCCTCCACGGCACGCGTCAGGTCCCGGGCCGAGGCGTTCGGGTCGCCGGTGGCCTGCGCCCAGGCGTGGGCCAGCGCGGCAGCTGAGGAGATCGTCTCCAGGCAGCCGGACTGGCCGCAGCCACAGGCGCGCCCGCCGGGCCGTACGACGACATGGCCGACTTCCCCGGCGTAGCCGTGGGCTCCTCTCTCGAATCGGCCGTTGAGGGCGATGGCTGCCGCGATCCCCGTCCCGATCGCCATGAAGAGGAAACGTTCCAGCCCCCTCGCCGCGCCCAGCCTCCCCTCGGCCAGGCCACCAACACGCATGTCGTGCCCGATCGCCACAGGTACTCCGCCGAGGCGGTCACCGATGATGCTGCCGATCGGAGTGTCGCGCCAACCGAGATTCGCCGAGAGGATGACCTCGCCCTGTTGCTCGCAGACCACTCCGGGTACGCCTATGCCCACACCGGCCGGCTCGGAACCGAACACGCGGTTGCCGACCGAACGCAGTTCACCAACAAAGTCGACCACGGTCCCTAGCACGGACTCCGGACCGTTCTTCCGGCCCGTGGGGCGCCGTTCCTCATACAGCAACGTGCCGTCCTCGGTGATCAGGCCCGCTTTCATCAGGGTGCCGCCTACATCTACGGCGATCACATGCCGCACCATGACGCCCCTCCTTGTCCGTGGCACACGCCACACCGGCCATCCGTCTCATGAACGCTGAGCACGGAGCTGACTCATAATCAGGGCAGCCCGGTCCATCACGTGCATCCGGAAGTCGTACCGCTGCGGCAGCGGCTTCCCCGGGAAGACGTCGGCCCATATCCGGGTGAGGCTGTCTTCGCCTTCCCGCAGGTCCTCGACCTCGATCCCATCCTGAAGCAGTCGCGCTGCACGGTCGTTCTCGCCCGCGACCAAGGCGGCCCGTACCTCAAGAAGCCTCATGCGCCCTCGCTCGCGATGCTCCTCGGGTACCTCTTCCAGGAGACGGAGCGCCCGGCGCCCGTCCCCCGCCGAGAGGAGTGCTTGGGCCGCCTCCGCTCCGAGCTGCCAGATGGCGGCACCGGCTTTGTGTTCGTGGGCGAGCACTAGGTCCTCCGCCGCCTCCGCGGACTTGCCTTCGGCACTGCTCACCCAGGCCAACGCCCTGCGTGCCCAGGGGGATTCGGCTTGCTGCAGCGACTCTTCATACAGCTCGCGTGCCCGTACCAAGTCACCGCGCGCATGGGCGATGACGCCCAGTTGGTAGGAGCGCTGCCAATGAGCGGGGGCGGACTCCAGCAACCCGGTCCATTCCTCGCCGAGGACCGACAAGGGCGGCAGGCTGGGCTCCACCGCCGGAAGTGCTCCGGTGACGGCCAACTCCCGCCAAATCTCCTGAAGTTCGCGCATAGCGGACGCGTTGAACGGTGTGGCGGGAAAGTTGATCTCCAGGTCCCCGGCGGCCGTTCGCCGTAGGCACTCCAGTGCTCCCCACCCGCTGCCGATGGCTACGTGTCGTTCTGGTGGCCGCTCGGCGAGCTCGTCGTACTCGGTGAGGACCCGCTTCATCCGCTCCGGGGGGCAGACAGAGGGAATGCGGTCAGACACCGCGCCCACCGCGTGGCTCCAGTTGCTTCCGTGCACGGCGCATCTGTCCGCCTGGACCGGCCCGTAGGTTTCCACCCAAGACAGCATCGACTGCGCGGGCATACGGAGGTGCTCGTACTGCGTGGCCGTCAGTCCCGCCTGTATCTCGCAGTACGAGGCGAAATCCTCGCCAGAACCGCCCGAATCCGCGGAGCCCCCGCTGATCCACTCCTGCCAGCGCTGCCCTCCGGCAGACGCTCCCCAGGAGAACATCTTCCGTCCGCCCAGCGCTTGGCTCGATGTATGCAGCAGACCGTATCCCTCGGAGTCCAACGCGGCGATCCAGGGCCGGTCGAGTTCGGGCGGCAAGTCGTAGAAGTAGTCGCTGGCATGTGGGATCGCGGCGGGATAGCTGGCGTCCAGGCCGCCGTGGACCGGGACGCCCACCGTGTCGAGACGTCCGCTGTAGGAGGCGAAGAACGCCCGGTCAGCGGGCGCGATCACACGCAGTCCCTCGGTCTGCCGGACCGCTGCGTTGGACCACCAGTACATGGGGACGTCGTGCCGCTGGGGATTGCGGATCCGTACGCCCATATTGAGCGTATTCGAGTCATCGGGAATCCAGGCGTCGATCTGGAAGATGACTCGGCGCATTCGCTCCCATTCCCACATGCGCAGTACGGGTGTCCCGCCGGGACCGGTGACGATCGCGGCGTGCAGCGGCGCGCAAGTGGTGGGCGAGTGTCCGCGAGTGGAAATGTTCCACTCTACTCCCCCGGCGAACCAGGCATTTCGCAGGCCGAAGTTCGTCGGCTGCAGAACTTTCGGCGTGTGGAGCAGCTCGCGGCCGGTGGCACGGTCCGTCAACGACCAGAGCCTCCCGCCCAGCCCGGGAAGGAATACGGCACGTAGCGCAGCATTCTCTATCGCCACCGCCTCGATCGACGACGGCCGGGGGTCGCGCCGGTAGTTGTCCAGGGGCAGATACGGGAGGATGGAACCGACCCGCCCGTATGCGGCCCCCGCGGCGATCTGCTCCGGCATGCTCGATACATCGAGCTCATAGGGCTGGCCCAGGCCGGCAAGGGACGGCAGCGGATTCTCTCGCCCCACCTCGGAGACGGGCAGTTCGAGGGTAGTGCGATAGAGCTCACCCATGGGTACAACCTGCCTTCTTCAACCGGCTTCGTGGAGGACCCGCGCGCACCGTCCGACTTCAACAACTACCCCTGCGCGAAGGGCTGTTAAAGAGTATCATGAGGCTATCGGATTCCCTGTCGACTCGGATAGTTAGGTGTGAGGAATGCACGTCGAAAGCCGCTTTGACCAGTTCGAACAAATACTGAAGGACACCCTTCCTGAAGCTCCTCCCGCCCGGCTGAACAAGACTGAAAAGCTGGTCGACCTGGGCATGAACTCCTTGCTCCTCATTCAGCTAGTCGTCCAGCTCGAAGACGCCTTCCGCATTAGCATGCCCGACGATGCGATGACGGCCGAGACATTCGAGTCGGTCGGCTCGTTGTGGGAAGCACTTAGTGAAGTCCTCGGTCGGCAGGCGCAGTAGTCAAGCGAGGAGGGGCAACTGGGCGGCCGCGGCGCGTTTCGGCCCGGCCGTCAGATGCTGCCGATGAATCTTGCCAGTCTGTGCGTTCCCTCCTCGATTTCCTCGGCGTCGAGATAGCTGCAGGAGAGCCTAATCTCATTCCTCCCTCTGCCGCCCAGGTAGAAGGGAGACATCGGTGTCCACAAGACCCCATAACGTGAAGCGGATTCTTTGAGCAATGATTCATTTGCCGACACCGGCAATCGCATTCTGACGAAGAAGCCTCCTTGCGGACGGTTCCACACCACCTTCGGCGAATGTCCCGGTCCATGGGACAGATGCTCGTCGAGCGCGCCCAGCAAGAGCTGGAGGTTCTGCCGGTAGAGCTCGGACTTCCGCTGTCCCAGGGCCGCGAACGAACCGCCGTGTTCCAGCAGCATCCCCCCGACAACCGCTTGGCAGATCGGCGAGGTATTCACCGTGACCATGCTCTTAACCGCCGCGAGGTCGGCCGCCAGCCGGTGCTCGGCACCGTCGTCCGAGCGCACCCGCTGACCGGCCACCACGAAGCCCACCCGCGTGCCCGGCAAACACAGCTTCGCGAACGTGCCGATGAAGAGCACTCGCTGGGGGGCGAGCGACTTTAGCGTGGGCAGCTCGGCTCCTGGTGCCGTGGTGAATCCATAGGCGTTGTCCTCGATGAGCAGCAACTCCCGGCGGGCCGCGAGGTCAACGAGACGGTGCCGGGCCTCCCGCGGCATCACTGTCCCCGAGGGGTTCGAGTGGTCCGGCGCGACATAAAGCGCCCTGATCCGCCGGCCGGTGGCCTCTGCTGCGTCGCACTCAGCGTCGAGCCGGTCCACGTCGACCCCCGACTCCCCTTCGTCCACCGGGACCATCTCGATGCCCAGCAGCTCTGCCGCGCCCATGATGCCGACGAACGATGGATTGACCACGGCGAGCAGGTCGCCGGGCGAACGGAACAGGGCACGCAAGGTGATCAGGAACGCCTCCTGCGCCCCGACGGTCACAACCACGTCGTCCGGAGTCGTCTTTGTTCCGAGGGCTGCACACAGGGCGTCAGCGATCAGGTCATTGATCAGGCCGGCGGTCGGCCCGTATTCGTAGAGCAGTTGGCGGGCGCCGTCCTCACTGAGCCCCCATGCGCCCCGCGCATGCGTAAGCCAGCGCACTACGCTGCGTTCGAGGTCGGTCTCCGCGACGTACCTTGTGTGAGGCGCCCCGGGCGCGAACGAAATGGCGTCCGGGTAGCGGGACATCACCTCGTTGAGGAAGGGGATAGCCCCCAGCACCGGGCTCGCCAGCGACGGGTGCAGGCTCTCTAGTGGCAACTCCATCTACGGCCTCCCTTCCTGCCCGTGGGCCGGGCGGGACCAGGAGCGGCCGACCTTGTCGAGCACGTCGTCCGCATAGAGCCGTACGGCCTGCTCGTAGGCGAACTCCGCCAGGTACGTCCGCAGCGCGTACCTGGGTTCCTCGGCCAGGCTGAGCATCCGCCGGTTGGCCACCACGGCCGGGTTGTCCAGGCGCAGCGCCGCGGCCCGGGCAACGTCGCCGACGTTCCCCGCGGGAACTACCTCGTCGCACACCAGGTGCGCCTCCGGTGCGGCACTCCGGATCCGGTGCCCACCAAGGATGATCCGGCGTGCCAGGCGGCTGCCGGTGAGCCGCCCGAGCCGCAGGTTCCCCAGACCGGGGACGATCCCTTCCTGGGCTGCGGGCAGGCTGAAGTAGGCGTCGTCCGCCGCCACCACCCAGTCCGCGGCGAGGACCAACTGCATCCCGCCGCCGATCGCGAAAGAGTCCACGGCCGCCACCCAGGGCTTGTGCAGGCTCCCTTCGTTGAACGGCGCGTCAGGGTCGATAAGCAGACCGTGGATCATCTTGCTGATGTAGCCGAGCTCCCGGCCCATCAGGAAGTCCACGAAGCTGATGCGGCCCGCGTGGAGCTCGCGCAGGTTGATCCCGGCGCTGAAGACCCGTTTGCCGCGGTATCGCGGATGGCTCATGATGCCTCCGCGCATCACCCCCACATGGACGTGATCGTCTAGCAGCACGAGATCGATCGCCGTCTCCATGTCGTGGATCAGCTGGTCGTCCTCTGCGTTGAGGCAGTGGTCGTTCTGGAAGGTGAGGTCGGCGATGTTGCCGTGCCGTTCGAGCTTGAGCGCGTCGAATTCCAGGACTCCGTCCTGGCGGAAGGTGTCCAGCAGCTCCATGGCCCGTGGCGTCGCCATCCGCATAGCATCCATCAGGTGCGTGCCGGCCACCGGCGAGGCGAGAATGCCGCGCAGGAAGATGCCTTGGTCTATTTCCAGGCCGTCCTTGTCCGACTGCGGACGTGCGCGTTCCGCCGCGATTTGGTCGCGTGCCGGCGCGAGCCCGGGAAACCTCTCCGCCGCGGCGTGGACGAGGTCGGGCAGGCGGCGGTGGAGTGTGCGGTCTTCGGTCAGCATGTCGTAGATGCGCTCGGCGTGTTGGCTTACGAAGCGGGTACGGGCGCTGCGCTGGGCGCCCAGGACGCTGGCGGCCACTGACTGCTCTGCTTGGGTGCGTTTCGGCTTCGGCGGCAGCCCGGCCAGCAGGTGGTCTCCGGAGGCCAGATACGTGGTGAGTTCTTCGGCGCTGTCCAGCAGTTCCGTGCCGGAGGGAGGCGGAATGGCCCGCCACAGCTCCACCTGCTCCAGCAGTGGTACGTCGCTGGTCACCTGACCTCCTGTGCGGAAGCCCCGTCGGACGCGTCGGCCATTTCGTCAAGCGACGGCGCAGCGGCGGCTAAGCGGCGCAACTCACGGTCACAGGCGGCTAAATGGACACCCAGGGCCTCCTCGAAGCTCGTATGGGAGGCTTCGAGCAGCAATTGGCGCCGCATCGCTTTGTCATGGCCTGCTTCCCGGCCCAGCATCACGGCCGCCGCCGACACCGCCTGGTCCACGTCGGTGGTGATTTCGTCGACGAGACCCAGTTCCAGGGCCCGCTTTCCCGGAATGTCATGGCCCCAGAGCACCAGCTGCCGGGCGTGGGCGCCTCCTACCTGATGGACGAGCCGGTGCATCACCATGCCTGGCCAGAACTGTCCATTGTTCACAGGCAGGACGATCCGCAGATCCGCTGTCGCGATGCGGTAGTCGGCGGCGAGCAGGAGATCCAGGGCGGGTCCGCAGCTGGTGCCGCGGGCGACGGCGACGCTGACGGCAGATAGCCGTTCTAGGCGTCGTACCGCGCGCTCCCACCGGTTCATGTCATGGGTACCTGCCGTTCCGGGCCAGGCCCCGGTTCTGGGCTTGTCCCCGCCGATGCGCAGGACGACCACGGCCACGCCAGGTTTCGCCTCTGCCTGGTCGCAGAGGTCATTGAGCGCCTGGACGCATCCGCCGGGCGGGCCCTCGTCGCCCACGTCCAGACAGAAGCCGATGCCGCTGGTCAGCTCTTCCATACCGTCTCCGCCGTGCATGCCACGCTCCCCGCGCTATGTCATCCGTCACCAATGAATCAGGGCCAGCTCCACCGTCGATCCGGGCCCCATGGTCATCATCACTCCGTAGTCACCGGCCGCCGCGACGCGTTCGTCCAGCAGGCGCTCGTACGAAAACAGGAAGGAACCGCTCGACAGGTTTCCGTAGTCCCGCAGCACGCCGGTCGTGTGGCGTACGTCGTGGCGGGTCAGACCGAGGTTGACGCGCACCGAGTCGATCACCTTCTTGCCACCGGAATGAATGATCCAGTGCGCGATGTCCGAGGGCCGCAGGCCCTTGCCCTCAAGGAGCCTGGCGAGGGGCTCCTCAACGTTCGCTCCCACCACGTACGGCACGTCCCGGTCCAAATAGAAGCTGAACCGTCCCTTCTCGTCGTCCCAGTCGTAGCGCATCGCGTCAACGGCGTCCGGGACGATCCAGCTGGCGAAGTTCTCGATGGCTGGCCCCGGCCCCGAACCGTCGCGGCGCGCTGTTAGTGCCAACGCCGCCGCGCCGTCGCCGAACAGGCTGTTCACCACTGACGTGCGCATCGTCCCGTCGAAGGCGTATGCGGCCGAGCAGACCTCGATGCACACCATCAAGGCCAGCTCCCCGGGGTGCGCACTGACCCATCCCGCCACCGCGTTGAGCGCGTTGAGTCCGGCGTTGCAGCCCATTCCCACCACGTCGACGCGGGCGCAGTCCCTGCGCATGCCGAGCTCCTTGATCAGCAGCGCGCTGAACCCCGGCGTCATGAAGCCCGTCGAGGAGACGCAGCACAGGTAGCCCACGTCGTCCAGGCCAGCGTTGGCCCTTTTCAGGGCGGCCTCGATCGCCGTGCGTCCGATGTCGAGGCCGTACGCGGAGTGCTTGGCAAGGAGGTCCTTCTGTGTCTCCTCGATCCAGCCGTCCGGTCCCGCACCGGGGAGGACCAGATGACGGCGCGCTATACCGCTGTTGAGGA
Source organism: Streptomyces sp. ALI-76-A (assembly GCF_030287445.1). Taxonomy (GTDB): domain Bacteria; phylum Actinomycetota; class Actinomycetes; order Streptomycetales; family Streptomycetaceae; genus Streptomyces. Next base: position 1,276,743 of record NZ_JASVWB010000002.1, read on the forward strand.
ACACCGACCTGATGCGCTCGTCCGGGACCTCGATGCGTTCCAGTACCTCCTCCTGCGTGTAGGAGGACGGAGGCACGCCGGTCCCCACCCCCGAAATCCGCGGAACTAATCCGTCCACGTCGTCACCGCCGGCGCGTCATCGCAGGTATTCCTCCGGACCGCCTTCCCTGACCGTGTCGAGCGTGAAGCAGTGAAAGCCTCCGCCGAACAGGCGCCGGTGCCGGTGCCGGACAGGTACGACCGTGAACTTGTGCTGTTCGAGGGTGCGTATCAGCTCTGGGCACGCGTCGTTCACCAACACAGTGTCGGGGCTGACCGACAGCACGTTGAGGTCGATGAAGGGGCTGGTGAGGATGAGGTCGTCGTCCTCGTACCGAGGGAACTGGTTCTCACCGGGGGCTGGCGGGACGATCATGTCCCAGGATCGCAGCGCCTCGGGAAGGAAGTCCGCGACCTCCTTGGAGCGCACCAGCAGGGTTCCCGGACGCAGGGCGAGGACCATGCTGTCGATGTGGCTGTCGCTGAGTCGGTGGACACGGTGGATACGGAACCGTCCTTCGAGGTGCCGCTCCAGCCAGTCACAGGCCAGTGCGTGGTTGTCGGTCGAAACGTTGACGATCAGGTCCCGTCCCAGGCGCAAACACTGCGCTCCGTCGAACATCATCTCGAAACCGACGTCGTACGGCGAAAGCTGCGGGTCCTTGATGGGTTCCATCGGGCCGCCGGCCGTGGCGGATTCCGCGTAGGAGAGGTCGAACGAGGCGTCGGTCATCAGGGGCCGCGGCATGACGCTCCACCGTGCGCCCTGCCGGAAGTATTCTGCAAAGACCTTGGTGAGCAACTGGGTCTCGAAGTACCTCGACCGGATCATGGGGGGCGTCTCGATGATCTCGTCTCCGAGGATCAGCGTGTTGTCACGGATGTTCAGAGGCGGCACCACCGCGGCGGACCAGGCTGGAGTCCGTACCTCGGTGCTCTCCGGGGCGAGGGCCATCGGGCGCAGCACCTTGACGCCCAGCGCCTCCAGCGCCTGCACCATCCCCTCCAGGTCCTCGTTGAGTTCGTCCACGTAACGTTGCTTGATCGGGACACGGCCACTCTTCTGCCCGCCCGATCCGGTCCCGCCGGGTACGGATAACCGCGGGTAGTACCACTCGGAGCGGGTGATGTTGTCGTGGAAGAACAGGTCAAAGGACAGCTCGCGTTCGTGGGACGTGTAGTTGAGTGCCGATCCCACGACGGCCTCTTTGAGCGGCGACCATTCATCGAAGCTGTTCAGATGCATCCGGCTCACTCTCCATCTCTCATGGGCGGTCGGGGACTCGGGCTTCCCCGTCAGAACAGTGCTTCGACGACGTCCTGCTGGGCCCTGCCGGCCTCGACGCTCCGGGCGACGATGCAGTAGCGGATGGAGCTGTTCGTGGGGTTGTAGGGCATGATTAATACGACGCCGCAGCGCGTGTCCGGGTCATACAGCAGTCCCTTGCCGGAGAGAGCGTCGATGGCGGACCGGAAGGACGGCACAGGCCAGCCCTCGCGCTCCAGGAGGATGCGTTCCCGGGCGTAGTCCTTGCCTACGAGCTGGGCCCCGATGATGCCGTACACATGCGTGGAGCCGGTCACGCGGGCGTTGTACTCGGTGAACAGGAGCCGTTCGTCCGGGGTCACGACGGCGTCGGCACTGAGCAGCCCGCGGTAGCCGAAAGCTTGGAGCGGGGCGCAGAGCTTGCGTCCCCCCTCCAGCAGTCCGTCCAGCACCCGTTCCGTGAGGTCGGGCGCCGGGATGATCTCAGCGGCGGCCAGTGGCGCCGATATCATCTCGCCTTGCGCGGCGAACTCGACGCCGTCGTCCGACAACGCGAACTCGGCGAAGACCGCGCGGCTGTCGGGGATGTACTCCTCGACCACGACCGGGTTCTTTCCCTGACTGCTCAGCCAGTCCCACCGCGTGCCCAAGTAGGCCCGCAGCGCCGAGGGCTCGGGCACCACGACGGTGCGGTGCGCGCCTACGGGCAGGACGCCTTCGACTGGGCTCAGGATCTCGTTTCCCCGTCCCCCCGCTCGGAACTCGTGCTTCAGAATGACGGATTTGCCTTGGAAAAGCAGGTGCCCGATCAACGCGTCGGCCTCCGGCACGTTCGTACACACCCCGCCCTCGGGCAACGGGATACCCGTGCCGCCCGCGATGGCACGGAAGGCGGGCTTGCTGTTCACCAGTCGGCCACCACCCTGTGCGAGGAAGCCGTAACCGGGCAGCGCCGACTCCACTCCGAGTGCCCGTGCCAGCCGAGCGACGGAGGCGTCCGGGTGCAGGAAGAACACCTCGTCGACCGGCCGTTCGCCGAGTACGGTCCGCAGCTCGGCGAGAAAGGAGGGGGCCACCAAGCGATCTGCGCTGAGCACCGCCACGCCCATGGAGCCCGGGGGCGGCACCACGATCGTCAGCGCTTCGGGCCGCGCTCCTGTCAACGAGGTTACATAGCGCAGGTATTCCTCATCCGGGGCAACCGCCATGACCAGAACGTCATGGTCCCGAGCGAACCAGATCAGTCGCTGGGTCCACCAGGCGGTCTTCTTCTGCCTCGCATCAGCCAGGGCGGCGCTGTCCTCGTTGAACTCATTGCCGATCAGCAGTCTTGGCACGCAGATATACCTTTCCCCTTGACACGGGTCTGGGCCCGGCTCGGCCGGTCAATGCTGTGCGCGCTCGTGGATTCCTCGCACGAAGAGAGCCTGTCCGGCGTGCTGGAGGTTGTCGCTCAAAACACTCACGAGACGGACGCCCACGCTGACCGCGGGCGTATAGGAGTAGTCGAGGAGCCGGTCGAGTTCGGCGGATTCGAGTTCGGCGAGATAGCCAAAGGTCCGCGTCATGACAGTGTCGTGATAGGCGAGAAGGCCGTCCGGAGACGGGGGTTGAATCGCCGCGACTTCAGCGGGCCCATCCCCTTGCCCGCGATCGGTCACATCCCTCTCGATGCCAGTACGGGTTTTCCACGTCGGATCGGACCAGATTTCCGGAGCCGCCAAGATATCGGCGACATGGTTATCTTGAATACGCGTCAGATGCCAGACGAGCCAGGCAATAGAGTTCGTAGCCGCACTGATCCGAAAGGCCAGGGCACTAGCATCTAGCCCTTCTGCGGCATCGTGAACGAGCTTGTTGATTCGACCGTACGCTTCGGTGAGAACCAGTCCAGGCGTCACGGGAATCTTTGTACCATACAGCGTGACGCCGCCAACACCCTACTAGATGAATGAGTCCGATGTCTTCATTGAGCGACTCTGTCGGGGATCTTGGAGTTCTCAGGACAGGGGCTTTCGGTGGTTGGAAACGCTTCGGACGGTCCTGCGTGGTTCCGTCCTCCTGAGGTGATCAGTGTCCGTTCGTCCCCGGTCCGGTGCAGTAGTTCCCGAGCTCACAGCCCGGATGGCGCGGGCCAGCAACCCCCGCGGCGCCACGGCAATGTGGGTACGTGATCACCTCGACGGGCTCTGGGACCACAGGGACTTCGCCTCCTGGTACCCGCGCGACGGCCGCCCCGGACTCTCGCCGGCCCAACTCGCCACGGTCTGTGTCCTTCAGTTCTTACTCAACCTCTCCGACCGGCAGGCGGCCGAGGCGGTGCGATGCCGCATCGACTTCAAGTACGCCCTGGCCCTGGAACTGGACGACCCGGGGTTCCACCACAGCGTGCTGACCGACTTCCGTGATCGTCTGTGCGAGGACGATCGCGCGGACCAGCTGCTGTCCCTGTCGCTGGAGCGGATGCGGGCGGCCGGCCTGGTCACTGAGCGCGGGAGACAGCGCAGTGACTCCACCCAGGTCCTCGCTGCCGCACGGGACCTCACCCGCCTGGAGCTGGTCCTCGAAGCAGTACGCGCGGCGTTGGAGGAAGCCGCTCAGCGGGCACCTGAGGTCCTGGACGGGCTGGTGGATGCTGAGTGGGCCACCCGCTACGGGCGTCCGGTGCGCCTTCCCAGCCAGCCGACTCACCCCGTCACCCGGCTCAAACAGGCCGGCGCGGACGCCCGCCGACTCCCGGAACGCTTGACGCCCCACCAGCGCGGTCCTCGCGCGGAAGCACTACGGCAAATCGTGGTGCAGAACTTCCTCCTCGACGCCCGTGGCAGGTTACGCCCGCGCACCGAGAAGGACGGACAGCCCAAAGGGGCCTTGCGGATCGTCACTCCCTACGACTGCGAAGCCCGCCGAGCCATCCGGGGCAATACCCGCTGGAGCGGCTATCTGGTCCATGTCACCGAGACCTGCGATACCGGCGCCCAGGCCAACCTGATCACGGACATCGCCACCACCAAGCCGACCCGGGACACCGAGGCCCTCCCTGGCATCCACGCCCAACGGCGAGACCAGCCACATCTGGCTCGAGCCACCGGCCATGGCGCCCTGCACCGTGGCCCGGTTCCACCCACACCAGTGCAACCCGTGCCCCGACCGGTCTGCCTGCACCCGCGGCACCGCCGCCCGCACCGTGAACTTCCTCCCCCGCCCCCTCCACGAGCTCCAGGCTCGAAACCGCACAGACCAGCAAGACCCCCAGTGGAAACGGCTCTACGCCACCCGGTCCGGCGTCGAAGGCTCCATCTGCGAGTTCATCAACGGACACCAGGCCCGACGCAGCCGCTACCACGGCATCGCAAGACACACGTGCAGCGCGTCCTGACCGGCATCGCGATCAACATCGAACGCCTCGCCTCACGCACAACTCAACACCCCCACCGCCCTCGCTCCCCCACGACCTTCCAGCAGTACCTCAACACCCGTGGCCTGACCTGGGAATGCTGGTGGCGACAAGGAAAATGAGGTCACGCTCAAGATCCCCGACAGAGTCGCTCAGTGGTCGTACGCGATCAGCGAGCGTTTGACCGTTGCTCCGGTGTGCCAGTTGTGCCAGATCGCGGTGGCCAGGGCGAGCAGGCGTTGGGCGGTGCGGGCGAAGACTCCGGCCGGGGTTCTGCCTCCGTGCTGTTCCAGGCTGAGCTGGCCCTTGAGGGTGTCGATGACGGCCTCGATTCACTGGCGGACACGAGCGATCTTGCCGAAGCGGGCCGGTTCGTCCTTGCGGTCCGGCCGCACCAGGTGAGCGCCGAGCCGGTCGGTGACGAAGGCTTCGAACTCCCGGCCGGCGAAGCCCTTGTCGGCCAGGATCACCTGCCCGGCCCGGGTCAGGTGGTGGTCGCGTTCCAGCAGAGCAGCCATCACCTCTCGTTCCCCGAGTTCGGGATTGGCCAGGCACCAGGTGACGGGCATTCCCTCGGCGGTGGTGACCAGGTACAGGCGAAAGCCCCAGAAGTAGCGGGAGTGGCTGCGGCAGTAGCCGTATCCGGCGTGCCCGGCCAGGTCGGAGCGTTTGACGGTCTCGCGGGAGGCGGCGCAGGGCAGGGGGGTGGAGTCGATCAGCCGGCGGCTGGCGTGCCAGGTCGGCACCTGCCGGGCGAGCATCTCGATCACGTGGCTGATCAATGGTCCTGCGGCGTTGAGGCGCTTGTTGTAGGCCGACTGCTGGGGCAGGTAGCGGAAGAGGTGGCCGAGCCGGGCGTGGGCGAAGCGGATCCAGTGCCGGGCGGAGGGGAAGCCGAGCAGGACCTGGGCGACCGCCAGGAACAGCAGTTCGGCGAGGCAAGCCGCGGCGGGCGGCCGCGCCGGGTTTCGCCGTCGAGGGCCAAAGCTCCTGTGAGGGCATCCAGTTGTTGCCGGGACATCCCGGTCAGGGCGGGATCGGACAGCAGGGCCTGGTCCCACCGCGGGGCCGGCGCCTGCGGAGACCCGGCCGCCGGAACGGCTGGGCGGGGCTGCGGATGCAGGGCATAGTTCCAGTCGCCGTGGATGCGTGTCGGGTCAGTGGCAATGCAGCCATCTCGGCGTCATCGATTCGGACTCCGGTGGGATAGGCATTGGTGTCGAGTGCGGCACTCACGTGCAGTCCGGTGCGGGTGGTGGTCGCGGCGATGGACTGGACTGGACGATGACTTCGTGGCTGGTCAGCGGGCGGCCGCGCCAGTTCATGTTGATCCAGCCGGTGTCCGCCGCCAGATCGTAGATGCCGTAGGGGACGGCCTTGCCCAGCTGCGGGTCGGCGAAGTCATGCACGCTCACCAGCACCGGCTCACCGGTCGGCCGCCACTGACGGCCGTTGTTCTTGAACTCGCCAACGAGCTCCTTCTTCTTGGTGTCCACGCTGATCACCGGCTGGCCGGTCTCCCGGTGCTCGCGGGCCTGCTCATTGAGATAGCGGAACTGGGCATCCCGGTCCGGGTGCTGGCTGCCCTCGATCGTCTTGGCGTTGGCCTGCAGGCTGAACCCTTCCTCTCGCAGCAGGCCGGCGACGGTGTCGGCACTGACGCGGTGTCCGGCCCGGGTCAGCTCCTGCGCAAGCGTGCGGGTGGACTTCACCGTCCACCGCAGCGGCGACATCGGGTCACCCCGCTCGTCCGGCTCGACCAGTGCCAGCAGTGCGGGCCGCAGCCCGGGGTCGAGGTCCGCGACCCCGTTTACGTCCTCCACCTGGCCGCCGGACCCTCCCCAGCGGGGCCTCGCCAGCCTCCAGCTCGAACACACCCTTGCGGATCGTCGTCTCGCTCACCCCGGCCGCCCGTGCGACGGCCCGGACGCCGCCGCGTCCCAGCAGCCGGGCCTCCGCTGCCATCAGCAAGCGTCGCTGCCGCTCGTCGAGATGCGGAAACAACACAGCAAACTTCACAGCTAGTTGGGCACGAGTCTCGTCCGGGATGCGCTTACCACACCAACGAGCTTCAGGACGGGAAGCAACACCTTGATTCCCTGCAAGCCCTAAGCACACGGCCCTGGGGCACTACATGGCCTCAGGAGCACCACCTCAGTCGCGCCGCGGGGACATGACGTACGGCGTATTGATCGCACGGATGTTCTCTGCCATGGTAAGGAAAGGCATGCTGGCAAGGCCAGCACACTCGGACCACGGTCCGACGGTTCAGCGTGAGGCCGAACCCTAAGGCCCGCAGGCCCTCGGCGGTGCCTTGGGGCGCACTAACCCCGCCTACACAGCGCGGAATTGCGGGTTCCGGATCCCAAATGTGGTCCCAACGGGAGAGGAAACACATGCCGGCGAACGCATCGGATACCGCACGTGCTCTGGAACGCTTCCAACTCATCGCCAACGGCCCAGCACTCTTCAATGCCGTGGTTACCGGTCTGGAGTTGGACATCTTCGGATACCTTGCCCGCCATCCGCACGCCGCCTTCGAAGACCTTGAGAAGAGCACCGGTGTCACAGGCCACAAGCTGAGAGTGCTGCTCCTCGCACTCTGTTCCACCGAACTTGTTGAACGGGCAAACAGCACGTACGCGAACTCACCGCTGGCAAATGAATTGCTGGCCTCGGACCGTGCCGACAGCTGGCGGCACATCCTCATCGGCTGGCAGAGGATCTACTATCCAGCCTTTCCCCACACCACGGACGCACTGCGGTCCGGCACGAACACCGCACTCTCCACCTACCCCGGGTCCGAAAGCACTCTGTACCAGCGCCTGTCCCAACAGCCGGACCTTGAAGCGATCCTGCACAGTTCCATGTCAGCTTTCACACTCCAATCCCTTCCCGCGCTGTTGGACAATCCCGAAGTGGCCACGGTGCGGCATCTGATCGACGTGGGCGGCGGCGCCGGAGTGACGGCCGTCGAGATCGCGACCCGTTATCCGCAGACCGCGGTCACCATCTTCGACATGCCCAGCGTGACTCGGCTCGCTCAGGACGGCATCCCCGCGCACCTGTCGGACCGGGTGCGCCTCAAGGCCGGCGACATCTTCAGCGACGAGCTGCCCGGCGATGCCGACGCCGTCCTCTTCAGCCACTTCCTGGAGGTCTTCTCTCCCGAGGAGATCCTCACCATCCTCCGCAAGGCGTATGACGCTCTGCCACCCGGCGGCAAAATGCTGCTCTACGGTTTCAACGCGACCGAGGAGGAGCAAGGCGGCGTGCTTGCCGCGCGGCTCTCTCTATACCTGAACGTCCTGGCCACGGGGCAGGGCATGGCCTATCCCGCCGCGGACTACGAGAAATGGCTGCGCGAAGTGGGGTGCGGTGAGGTCCGGTCGTACGTAGGTCTGCCGTACGAGCACGGACTCACAGTGGGCACGAAGTAGCTGTGCCCACCGCTGCCGGGTGTCCGTCTACCACCTGACCGGAAGACCGGCCAAGGCATACCGTCCGGAGTCGCCGGCGAAGGAAAGCTCGTGCGGGTCCACGGCGAGCTCCAGCTGCGGGAATCGCCGGAACAGTTCCGCATAGGCGATCCTCATCTCCAGGCGCGCCAGGTGTTGGCCGAGGCATTTGTGGATGCCGTGCCCGAGCGCGAGATGCCTGCTGGCGGCCCGCGCGATGTCGAGCTGGTCAGGGTCCTCGAAGTAGTGGGGGTCGCGGTTCGCCGTGGAGAGCACCAAGGTCACCGCCTCCCCCGCACGGATCTGCCGTCCCCCGAGCTCAAGGTTCTCTCGTGCCGTACGAGGAAGGCCAAAGTGGAACACCGTCAGATACCGGAGAAGTTCCTCAACCGTGTTCTCGATGCCCGCCGCCCCCGCGCGCAGGGCAGCGAGCTGCCTTGGGTGGGTGAGAAGGGCGTAGACCCCGAGTCCCAGCATGCCGGCGACCGAGTCGTGTCCTGCCGTGAGCAAGAGGACGCCCGCTCCCGCGAGTTGCTCATCGCTCAGCTCCGTCCTCGCGGCGAGGTCACCCAGCAGGTCGTCCCGGTGGTGGCTGCGCCGGTACGTGACCAGTTCACGGATCAGTTCCGTCAGCGATCGCAGCGCGGCGGCCCCTTCCTCGGCGGTGGCCCGCAGGCTCAGGAGCATCGCGCTGTCACGCTGGAACCGTGCCCGCTCCGTGTCCGGGACTCCCAACAACTCGCAGATGACCAGGGACGGTATGGGGATGGCGAGATGCTGCACCAGGTCAGCGGGGGGCCCCGCAGCTGCGAGGGCGTCCAAGCGCTCGCAGACGATCTGCTCGACTCTGGGGCGGAGTGCCTCCATGCGCTGCTCGGTGAACCGGCCGGCCAGCAGCCTGCGGAAGAGTGTGTGTTCCGGGGGGTCCATGTCCACGAACCATCCTGGCTGCGCCGACCGCCCGAAGAACAGCTCGGCGCCAGGTCTGCTCACCGGAAGGTGAATGACTTCCGCCCGGGAACTCAACCGGGCATCGCTGAGTGCCGCCCGCACCATCTCGTATCCCGTCACGAGCCAGCCTGTGTGGCCGTCCGGATAGACCATCCGGCATACCGGGGATTCCTGGCGCAGACGAGCGAGATCATCGGGGGGATCCAGCGGGTGACTTCTCCGCACAGGGAAGGTCACAGGGTTGTGGGAGGCTTCGGCCGCTTCATCCCTCAACGTCATGCGCCGATTGTAAGTGAAGAACCGGCACCGGTACAGATACCAGGCAAGAGCGCTAGGAGTCCGACTACAGGCGTTCGCGTATTTACGGCACCACGGCATCCATGAACCGCACGGCACCGCAAGCGGCAGCCTGACTTTTAGGGAGAAAGGACGGCCTTCGGAGCAGTTTTGGTCCGCGGTTCGCGATCTCGCGCCAGACACAAGTTGCGAGCGAGGCTGCCTCCGAACCTCGAACACAGCAGCTGCAGTGACAGGAGGGACTGACATGGCAACCCCGTTTGAATCTGTCAGCGTCGAATCGCTGCACCGGAGACGCACTGCGAAGTGGACCGAGTTCGGCGACACGGTTCTCGCGGCCCAGATAGCGGAGATGGACTTCGATATCGCGGCGCCAATTCGTGACGCACTGACGGAGGCCATGGATCGCGGCGAGTTCGGATATTCGCCCCATCAAATCACTGGTCTGCGCGAGTCCTGTGCAGCGTTCATCGCCGAAAGTTACGGATGGCACCTCGGAATCGACCAGATATTCCTCGTACCGGATGTTCTGGAGGGAGTGTCCAAAGCGCTCGATCTTTTCAGTCGACCGAGTGGCGGCGTCATCGTCCCGACCCCGGCGTTTCCTCCCTTCTTCGAGATCATTGCTTTGACCGGACGCACCCCGGTCCAGGTCCCGATGATCGACCAGGAGACAAAGCCGGCGCTCGACATGGCGGGTATCGACCGCGCTTTAGCCTCCGGAGCTGACACCGTGCTGCTCTGCAACCCCCATAATCCGACGGGCCGCCCCGCAAGCCCCGATGAACTCGAGGAATTGTCACACATCGTGGCGCGCCACGGCGCACGCGTCATCGCGGACGAGGTATACGCCCCTCTTTCCTACCCCGGCAGCCGTCACTTCCCGTATGCTCAGGTCTCGGCAGGGGCCGCCGCGCACTCGGTCACCCTCACCTCAGCTTCCAAGGCTTGGAACATCGCCGGGCTCAAATGCGCGCAAGTCATCCTCACGCACGAGGCCGACCGGGAACGCTGGCAGCGGCTCCCCGTCTTCGCGATCGGTGGTATCAGCCCCTTGGCCATTGCCGCGAGCCAGGCTGCTTACTCGGCGGGGCGGCGCTGGCTACGCGACGTAGTCGCCTATCTCGACGGCAACCGGCACCACTTGGCGAAGCTCCTGGCAACGGAGCTGCCGGAGGCAGGGTTCCGGATTCCCGAGGCCACGTATCTGGCGTGGCTGGACTGCCGTGCACTCGGGATTGCCGAACCGGCGTCGTTCTTCCTCGACCGTGCCCAGGTCGCCCTTAGCGACGGCGCGGCGTTCGGCACCGTGGGCCAAGGTTTCGTACGACTCAACTTCGCCACGTCCCGCCGAGTTTTGACTGAGATCGTCACCGCGATGGGAGCCGCAATAAGGGAACCATGTCCAGGTCGACACGCGGAGCGCCGGTCATCCCCGCACCCTGGATAGGAGGCCGACGTGTCCCCGTGCTACTCGGCCACCCACAATTGGTGCTCGCTCATCGACTTCAGCCATTGGTCGCGGCTTTGCAGATGAGGCAGGTGGGCGGCGCCCGGAATAACCACGAGCCGGGACCTCGGAATTGAGGCGGCCACAGCGGCGCATCCCTCACGTACAGGAGTATCGTTTTCGCCTACCATCACCGTGACCGGAATTCTCAGGCTCCCGAGATCCTGCAACATGGAAGCATGTGTGCCGATTTCCACACCGAGAGCGGCGAAGGCTTCCACATCGCATCGTCCGACGTCGAACCGGTAGCGCGCACGCTGCTCCTCATCGCGTACGGCACGCGAGGGGTCGCCGATCTGCTCAAGAAGTCTGCCGAGGCCGGGCATCCCCCGGCTTCGGCCCAACTCGGCGAGGCGACCGATAACATGCGGGGGAGTCGGATCCGTCGGTTCCGCCGTGGTGTTCAACAGCACCATAGACCGGACCCGCTCGGGGCGAGCGAGGGCATAATGCATGGCTACGATTCCACCGAGAGAGTGCCCGAGCAGATCCACCGTGTCGAATCCGCGGGCCGCGACAAAACCTTCTACATCGGCCACGAGATGACCGATGGTGTAGGCGCTCTGGCTGCCGATGTGGGTGCTCTGGCCGTGGCCTCTGTGGTCGAAAGCAATCACGTGTTGGATCGCGGAGAGTTCGTCGGCGGTGCTCGCCCAGTCACTCCGACTGCTCAGGAATCCATGCAGCAGGAGCAGCGGCGGAGTCGATCCGTTTATGCCCCATTCGTCGAAAGCCAAGTCCACGCCATTGACATGCTCGATCATCCCCACAGCATATCCGCGGAACAGGAGGATGCGCGAGCCTCGTCAGGACAAATTTCCCATCACTCGGGGCACGTTGGTCTGCTAATTTTTCATCCGAGGCGTTTCCGTTCCGGAGGGTCATGAGATGCAGCAACCTCTGACAATCGGCAAGTCCGCATGGGTTCCCGTGGCAAGCTGCCACGGACATCGCTCCATCTGGCCCAGCGGTCGGACACTCCCCGTGGGATGGAGGGCAGTAGGCGGTGCCACCGACCGCGAGGACGCTCTCGACGCGGCCGTGCGTTACCACGGTTCACCGGAGGGATCGGACAGTTCACCACCCTCGCGATCCGTCGGGGGCGGCGACGGGACCGTCGACTCCGCATTCTTCCGGCAGGCCGGGGAGACTCCCGCGCACACCGCGGTGCTGAGCTCAGCGGGGGGCCTCTCCTACCGGCAACTCGCCCTCCGCGCACAACAGATACGCGCCAGCTTGGAGCAGATGGGGGTGGGCCGGGGCGCGTTCGTCGGCGTCTGCCTGGACCGGGGCACCGAGGTACCGGCGGTCCTGCTGGCCATCCTCTCGGCGGGCGCGGCGTATGTGCCGCTCGGCAGTCAACTGCCGAGCTCCCGGCTGCGGTTCATGGCTCGCGACGTCCGCATGACGCTTGTAGTGGCGGATACCAAGTACGTCGAGGCTCTCTCGTGTACGGGTGTGCGCACGGTAACGACCGCCGATTTCCCGGACGTACCGGCCCAGTGGCGGTCTGGTGCGAGCAGTCCGGACGATCTCGCTTACGTGATGTACACCTCCGGCTCCACAGGGCACCCCAAAGGCGTCGAGGTCACCCACCGCAACGTGCTGACCTTCCTTTCCGCGATGAGCGAGCTACTTCCGGCCGGCGCCCCCCGGCGAGTGCTGTTCAGTACCCAACTGTCATTTGATATAGCGGGACTTGAGATCTACCTCCCGCTGGTCCATGGCGGCACCTGCGTCGTGGCGCCCTACACCTGGCTGTTCAACGCGCGCTCCATCGCCTCGTTGATCAACTCCTCTGCGCCTTCTCTCGTCCAGGCGACCCCTTCAGGGTGGCGGTTGCTCCTCGACGCTGGCGTCTCCCTCACTCAGGAGCAAACCGTCCTGTGCGGAGGCGACGCACTGCCGCCCGCACTCGCCGAGCGACTGGCCGGCCTGCCCGGCGACGCCTTCAACGTCTACGGCCCCACCGAAGCCTCAATCTGGGCCACGGCCTGGCGCATCACCGGCCCCCCCGTCAAGGTCGGCGCCGCGCTCGGCCATGCCCGCGTCCACGTACTGGACGACAACCTAGTCCCGGTGCCCGAGGGGCAGGAGGGCGAAGCTTATATCGCAGGCCCGGCCGTGGCGCGGGGGTACCACGGACAGCCTCGCCTGACAGCGGACCGCTTCCTCCCTGACCCATACGGCGAGGACGCGGGCCTACGCATGTACGCGACGGGGGACATGGTGCGCCGCGTCGACGGTGCGCTGCAGTGGCTCCGGCGCCGTGACACGCAGGTCAAAGTCAACGGGCACCGGATCGAACTCGGCGAGATCGAGACCGCGGCCGTGGCCTGTGAGGGCGTGCGAGAGGCGGCAGCGGTTCTCTGTGATGGGGCGTCCGGCCCCGAACTGCGGCTGTATGTCGTCGGCCCGCTGGACACTCCGGAGATGGGTCGGCTCCTGCGCGCACGACTGCGGGCCCTGTTGCCCGCGGCGATGCTGCCCAAGACCGTGAACTTTCTCGACGACCTGCCATTGACCAGCAATGGGAAAGTCGACAGACGATCACTCAGGGAGCGTTCAGCCGATGCATGTACTGATCACAGCGGCACACCCGGACGACGTTGATTTCTCCTGCGGCGGCACGGTCCGCTCTCTGGCGAACGGCGGAGCCGCCATCACCCTCGTCGTGGCGACGAGCGGGGACGCCGGTGTGCCGGACGGGGCAGAGGGGGCGTCCCTGCGGGAAAGGGAACAGGAAGCCGCTGCAAAGATCCTGGGCATCGAGGCCGTGCGGTTCCTGCGCCTTCCCGATGGCGACGTCGAGCCGACACGCCAGCTGCGCCGCCGACTGACCTCCGCCATCCGTTTGTGCCGACCCGGCCTGGTCATCACTCACACGCCGACGCGCAATCTACGCAGCGTGCGGTCGAGCCACCGCGACCACCTGGCGGTAGGTCAGGCCACTCTCGAAGCCGTTTACCCCGACGCACGCAACGGTCTGGCCCATCCCCGCCTTCTGGAGCAAGGGCTCGCACCCCATACGGTGCCAGAGGTCTGGCTTCACGGCACCGACACGCCGGACTTCACTGTCGACATCACCACCACATTTGACAGCAAAATGCGGGCCGTGAACTGCCACGCGTCCCAGAAGGCCGCCGTCGGGGACTCGCCGGAGGAGTTCTTCCGCGAGTGGGGAGCCGGAGTGGCGGCACGGCACGGACTGCCGCGAGGGCGGCTCGCCGAGGAGTTCATGCGACTGGACACCCGCTGACCTCACTCCTGCCGGTTTCATCTCCCTAGCCCGGCGTTCGCACGACCAACCCCCTGACCATCACCAACGACGGATCTGTCAGCAGCACTGGTTCGACCAAGGGGTTGCCCGGAACCGCGATGACGTCGGCGTCCGCGCCTGGGAACAAGTGGCCCTTACGCTGCCCGACTCCGCATGCCCTGGCTGCTTCCAGCGTCGCCGCCACCAGCGCGTCGGCCGCTGGGAGTCCCGCCGCCACCAGAGAGACGACGCTCCAGGCGTGGCTGTCGTGGCGCAGGCCCTGTTTCACACCCGCATCGGTTCCCGCGGCGATGCGGACTCCGGCTTCGTGTAAACCGGCGACGATCGAGGAACGCCAGGAGAAATGCGGCGGGTCCCATTCGACCCCTGGTCGGACCACATAGGTGGGCGAAACCCAACGCTTCGACTGGGCCAGCTCTTCGATGAGGGAATCGTCCCTGTCGAAGACGGTTTCACTCGCGAAGGTGCAGTGCTCGATCGTGTCCACCCCCGCGTGCAGCGCCAGGCGTATTCCCTGCGTCGAGTGGGCATGCGCGGCAACGCGCCGCCCCTGGGAATGGGCGGCCGCTACCACGGCCTCCACTGTTTCGGCGGAGAACTGAAGCTGTCCGGGATCGGAACTCCCCGTGAGAATGCCCCCGGTCACCATCACCTTGATCAGGTCCACTCCATGCGCGCAGTGCCGCTTCACCGCCGCCACGGCGGCTTCCGTGTCACGGACCTCCCCACCGAGGTAATGGCAGTGCCCGGAGGGAGAAGTCAGCGGCGGCCCGGACGAGACGATCGTAGGCAGATCAGCTGTACCGCTCTGTGCGAGCCGCCGCGCGAGGTAGTTCCGGTCGCCGAGATCGCGGATGGTGGTGACGCCTCGGGAACTCGCCAGCCTGGCACGCCGCGTCATTCCTGCGAGGAGCTGCGCGTCGTCCTGCGCGAGTAGGTGGCTGACGCAATCGGGTTGCTCCGGATCGAAACACAGGTGCACGTGGCTGTCCACGAGCCCGGGGACGAGAAAGTGATCCGGCAGCTCGATCTCGGTCGCACCCCGAGCGGCGTTCGGTACGTCAGGCCCTGTCGCGATGATCCGGGACCCCTCGACCACCAGGCAGCCCGGCCTGACGATGTCGCGAGTGAAGACGTCGAACAGTCCTGCGGCCCTGAGCACGATGGTCATGCACCGTCTCTACCAGACGGTGGTCGCGCTGTCGATGCCCCCCAACTCTCGCTGGGCCAGGGCCCATCGGACCGACGCGAGCACCGCGTCCCCCCACGTCATGACCACACGACCATCCATGTAACAGCACTTATACAACCGCTGTTACAATTCTCCCATGGGCGAAAACCATGCACTCGACCCCACCCAGCAAAGCCTGTGGCGTCCCCTGCGCCTGCTCCAGGCCTCGATGGATGCGGACATCTTCCAGATCTACTCGGAAAGGCGGATCGAAGGACTCAAGCCGAGCTTCGTGCTGGAGGTGCTTCGCCTCCATGCCTCCGGGCCAATGACCATCACGGAGCTGGCCGAGTCGGTCGACCGGACGCACTCGGCGCTCAGCCAGAAGGTGGCCGCCATGCGCGCGGCTGGCTGGGTCCGAACCGTCGCGGGTGACGACGCTCGCAGCAAGAAGGTGACGCTCACTGAGCGGGCCCTCGCGATCGTCGACCGCTTGGGGGCGGAGTGGCGCGCCACCGAGGCAGCCCTCGCGGAGATCGAGGCAGAGATCCCTTACCCGCTCAGCCAGGTCGTCGCCGATATCGAGCAGGCCCTCGATCGCAAGTCCTTTCACGATCGGATCGCCGAAAAGCTGGCCCAGGACCCCGCATGGCGCTGAAACACGTACTGCTCGATGTGGCCC